>JAIQGL010000015.1 GCA_020072585.1 Terriglobia bacterium
TTGCCGGGCGTTTTGGGTTCGACCAATGATTTCAGCATCTCCCACTGCACATCAGTCAGTTCCATAGTTACAGATGTGCCTGTAAATTCAACTCCGCGCAATTACTTAGTGCGATACCTATTTATGAGATAGGTTCTAGCCTTTTCCTGACGCCACAGCTTTGATTGCTTCTGTGGTCAAGGGTTCTCCGCCTAGGCCCCACTCTCCACTCCTGACTTCTTCAACGACCACCCAAATAACCTGCCGCATATTTTCCCCTGCAATGGAAACCACGGCATCAGTTAGCTTAACAATCATTTCGTGTTTTTGTTTGGGTGTAAAGACGCCCTCGACCAGACTAACCTGAATTAAAGGCATTTGCTCTCCTCCTGTGCGTTTCGTCCCTCGCGTCATGCGCGCCCCGGTCTCGGATCGGACTGACCTCACTTTCATTTGCCGAAACAGCAGCCCCTTCGGTCCCGGAAGCAAAATCTGAAGAGGCTGCCATTCCCTTGGGTCTGAGTTGCCGCCTCACTCAGAGGTTTTGCCGATAAACTGCTCGCAGGAAACATTGGGGTGCCAGTTCACGAACGCGCCGTTGGGATTATCCTTCCAAGCCCAGACATGCAACGTGTAGAACGCCGGGAGCCCAAAGCGGTTGGGCTTTTCAAACAAATGAAAAAACTGGCCCATGAGCTGCGGCGGCCCCTCCGGATGCTTCGCATCCCATGCGTCGGCAAAAACCAGATAGTCTGCGCCGAGCAGCCGCAGGCGTCCGTCTGAAGTTGGCTCGTAGATCACGATCTGCGGGCGCGTGGCGTCCAATACGCCGGTCTTGTTTATTTCGTCCAGCAGATCCATGTTCGTGAAGTGGAGCCCCATTGCTCCCGAATCGGGGCCGCTCACGCAGCCGAATAGAAGGTGATAATGAGCTCTTTCAGCTTCAGCCACGTCCTTAAAGCGTTCGGTCGAGTCCCGGACAATTTTGATTAGATTCTTCTGGTTTGGAGTCAGTTCGTTGTTTTGCATTGTCGAGGTGTGTGAGTGCGCACCTTGCGCCAGAGCGCGCCCGGAACCGGCGCTCAAGAGAATGAGAGCGATCATGGAATACAGGAATTTCGTCACAAATTGTTTCACTTTCATCGAGAAACCTTCTCCTAAGTTCATTTCGGGTTGCCAGCCTCAGCTCGGCCGCGTGTCCGGCCTGTGCCCGTGTCATCAAGGTATCTTCCGCAGGCAGTTGCGTCATGATGGCGCAATGAAAAATCCATGAAAACTAATACCGCTGGGAGACCCGCTCGGTTAGATTGCATTGATAACAGCATCTAAAATCGTTGGGAATTCTGGTGATTCTGCGAAGGCTGGGACGTTTATGTTCTTGTCATCGAACATACTGAAGTGAAGTGAGTGAGCATTTGCGTCAGTGGCTTGTTCGGAATAAATACCGCTCGCAGGTGCTGGCCACGCCGCCCTATGATTTTCTTTAGCTCGATGTATTTGCGTTAGCGGTAATCTGGTTCCGCAAATCCCAAAGCTCGCGATACGCGACATGTTGCATACGCTGTTGCAGGACCTCCACGGGCGTCCCCATGGTCCCGATCACGCCGCCGCCGATGATCCGTTGCGCCAGCTTGAGGTGATGAAAGCGGAATAACTGCATGCGCTCATCGAAGTCCAGCATACGTTCGGCCACGTCGTGCAGAGCAAAGAACTCTTCATGCCGACGATAGACGTCGTCCGCCGTCAGGCCTTTGTCCGTCAGGTGTTCCTGAAACGCATCGCCGATCCGGGGTGCTATGTGAAGCAGGGAGAGGAATCCCGGCGAATCCAATCCGCTGCCGTGTCCCAGACCGGCCCGAATGATGTGGTAGTCGTAAGGCGTGATTGTCTCCAGAATGTGCAGCAGCGCGATTGGGTGCTCAAGCATGGCGTTAGCGCGGCGCATGAGGCGTGCCGAGTTCTGATAATTTCCTGCAATCAGTGCCACACGGGCCCGCTCCAGTTCCCAACTCGCTCCTTTCATCAGTAACTCTGAAGACTGATGGACCACCTGAAAGGTAAGCTCGTCGGGGTGCGAAAGCTCCTCTGCGGGTGTCTGCAGAGAAAGCAGCTCGTCGGTGCGAAGGTATCGTTCGTAGTCGGTGGCGCCTTTGCCTTCAAGGATGGGCTTGTGGAAATCTTTCACCATAGGATCATCGGCTCCTCGGGCTGTTGACGCGATCACAGTCGTGACTGGCATCGAACGAGCGCAACGTCGCAGCTTTCACGAGCGCATAGAACAATCATATCAAGTTCATTGCCCGGGAGTTGTCGCTCGGGACGGGCCGTTGCTTCAACATCGTTGTGACTCAACAAGTGTTGGAAGGAAGGGGCTAAGCGTCCTGCCGGCGAAGGAAGCCTATGATCATCCCGGCCAGAGCAGCTGTCAGTATGGCGGAACCCAGAATTGCAACAGCCTTGGGGATGGGGCCATGACTCCAGGTCTCTAACAAGACGCCAAGAGGGAAGAGTACGGAGCCAAGCAACAGAATCCAGGCCAGGAGCAACTTCCATTTCTCAGAAAATCCGACGTGATCCAGTCCTATCGCCAGAACCATGAGCAGCATTGCCAAGCCGATCCAGTGCCCGTGAACGTCCACCTGGCGGTCATAGGCGTACTTTGCCTGGCGGTACTGAACAAGAGCCTGGTCTCCAGTGGCCGGGTTTCTTTCGGCCGCCGCCTGGAAGGCTGAAGCGAGCGAATGGCCGATCCCATCCAGCGCCTGGTGCTCGGCGAATACCGCGTACCACAGACCGTAGCTCATCCCCAGTATGGCCAGGGCGATGCCGCCGCATAAGAGGAGTTGTCTAGCGTTCATGGTTGCGCTTCCTTCGCCATGGCGTCAACGCTACCGGTGTAGCGCAGAATACCGATCCACATGGCCAGCAAAGACAGGATCACCAACAGCCCGCCGAAATCCGCAACTCCCCCGGCGAGCAGTCCATATTTCATCTCCATGAGTACGCAGACCGGCAGCAAGAGTGATCCGGAAAGCAAGACTCCCGCCCAGCGGCGCTTCCACACATCGCGGAGTTGCACGTAAGGCTGAAAGAAGGCCAGCAGCATTGCGAGCAGTCCGAACTCGATGATGTGAGCGTGTGCTGCGATCTTGACTGCTTTGTCTCCCTGAAGCTGTCCATAAGCGGCCAGGGCCTGATTGATTTGTGCTGGATTCCGTGCGGCGGCTCCTGAACTCATCTGCGCGAGGATGGTGTAGTCTTCAGCTTCATGGCGGTAGAGATCAACACCCGCGTAGTACGCACCGTGAAGGAAGCCGGCGAGAACAAGACCGAGGCCTCCCGCAAGCAGCCACCGTGACGCCGTGCTACGTTCGCGCAGAAATTGGTCAGGCGGCGACGGCTGTTTCACACGAAAATACTGACCGATACCAGCCAGATAGCTGAGCGTCGCAACCAGCACCAGCAGGCCGCCCAGATCGGCAAAGATACTGGCCCAGCCGATGTCCCGGAGCGGGCTGTACGCCAGGCCGACATAGTGAATCAGAAAGACGCCAACCGGCAACAGCACTCCACCGAACACCAGCAGCCATGCTAGACGCCGTCGGATGGCTTCAGAGAATTTCACCCAGGGCTGTGCCAGTGCCAGCAACAGCGCCAGGTATCCGAAAGTGGTAAGGTGAACATGCGTATCCACCTTGGTGCCCCGGTTCTCAAGAAATTCGCCGGTGCTTTTGAAATGCGCGGCAACCGCAGCGGTATCGCCCGCCTCGGCAGCATGAGCGGCCGCGGCCAAGCTGGCGCCCACGCGCGCGGCATTCTGATGCAGCACGAACACGGCAAAGATATCGCCAAAGACCATTCCTGCGAGAATCATCCCAATACCCGCAAGAGTCAGAAGTCGACGCGTGCTCAACCATTGAAACGCCGTTCGGTCCCATTGCGTCGAGGCAATCAACGGTTCGGGTGTGGCCATGTGGGATATCCTAGGGCAAGGTAAAATCTTTTGTGCCCGCTGACCGCGGCCGGAGGAACCCGGGCGAACAGGGCCCTGTCTGGACCGTAGACTAGAGTGTAAAGTTGAATACTTTAGGTGTCAATTATCTGGATAGCGCCGAAGAGAGACATGCCGGGCCCCGGTGAATGACGCCCTGAATCCGTTACCCATGGCCCGACGTGAGCAATGTCAAACACTAGACAGAAGTCATCATCCAAGCCGGCACGTCCCGCGTTGAATGAGGACACAGGGCTTAGCGTGCCAAGCGCACATGTTGATACCTTTGCCCGAGAACACTTGCCACCCAAAGAATCCTGGCCGGTGATGAAGGGCTATAGTGCCGGGAGCCTCGAGTACCCCGCAGTTCTGAACGCGGCGGTGGAGCTGCTTGATCGCAACGTCGAAAGCGGCTCTGGTTCGACCGCCTGCGTGCTCACTGATAGCGGCGTATGGAGTTACCAAAGACTGCTGGAGTTTGCCAACCGTTTTGCCAACCTCCTGGTGAGCCAGGGACTGGTGCCGGGCGAGCGCGTCCTGTTGCGAGATACCAACACTCCTATGCTGGCGGCATGCTGGTTCGCCGTCCTCAAAGCAGGAGGTATCGCCGTAACCACGATGCCGCAACTCCGCACTCAGGAACTGGCGGCGATGGCGCTCAAGGCCAGAATCAAATACGCGCTCTGCGCCCGCGAATACTCGGCAGAGCTCAGCAAGGCGCAACAAACAGCCCCGGTGCTGGAGAAAGTCATCCTCTATGACAACCTCTCTGGCGCGGACGTTCCGGCGCTGCTCACAGGCCATTCTGCTGAGTTCACTAATATCGCTACGTTGCAGGATGACGTTGCCCTGATCGCCTTCAGTTCAGGCACAACAGGTGAGCCCAAGGCGACCATGCATTTCCATCGCGACCTGCTGGCTGTCTGTGACACATTTTCGAAACACATACTCAAGCCGCAAGCACAAGACATCTTCTGCGGCAGCCCGCCGCTGGCCTTTACTTTTGGGCTGGGCGGCTTGTTGCTCTTTCCCATGCGGGCGGGCGCCTGCACGCTGCTGCTGCCGAAGGTGAGCGCCGAAGGACTGCTTCAGGCCATCGAGCGGCACCGGTGCACAATCTGTTTTACAGCGCCCACGCTCTACCGCAGCATGTTCGAACTGGCGCCCCGCTTCAACCTGGCGTCGCTCAAGAAATGTGTCTCAGCGGGAGAACGCCTCCCGTTGGCGGTGTTCGAGGCGTGGCACAAGGAAACAGGACTCAGGATTATCGACGGTATTGGATCAACGGAGATGCTGCACATCTTCATTTCTGCCGCAGGCGACGACATACGGCCCGGGGCAACAGGGAAGCCGGTGCCTGGGTACGAGGCCCGGGTTGTGGATGAAGCTGGCCGTCCCCTTACGGCGAATACAGTAGGACGCCTGGTTGTTAGGGGACCCACGGGCTGCCGGTATCTCCAAGCACCTGAACACCAGCGCAAGTATGTGCAGGATGGATGGAACATGACTGGCGACTTATACCGCATGGACGCCGACGGCTACTTCTGGTACGAAGGGCGGACCGATGACCTGATTGTGAGTGCCGGGTACAAGATTTCGGCCGTCGAGATTGAAGCAGCGCTCATGGGCCATCCCAACGTGGCGGAGTGCGCGGTGATTGGCGTGCCCAGCGAGGAGCGCGGTGAGATCGTGAAGGCCTTCGTGGTCCTCCAGGGAGAGATAACTGCGAGTGATCAGCTGCGGCGCGAACTGCAGGACTATGTGAAGTCACAGATCGCGCCGTATAAGTATCCGCGAGCCATTGAGTTCGTGGCTGAGTTGCCGCATACGTCCACGGGGAAGCTGCAGCGTTCGCGTTTGCGTGAGCAGGAACGGCAGAAGCGGTCCTCGTCCGCCTAGCCCACCCCACACTGGAGCTGCTAGTCGGGCACCACTGCGGTGACCTCGATCTCCACGCGCGCGTTGGCCTCAATCAGCCCTGACACTTCCACCACGGTCATGGCGGGATAGTGCCGGCCGATGATCTCGCGGTAGGCCACGCCCATTTCCTTCGCTGCCGCCATGTATTCGTTCTTGTCGAGCACATACCAGGTCATGCGGGCAATGTGCTCAGGTTTGGCTTGTGCCTGGTTCAAGATCTCAACGATGTTCCGCAGTGCCTGGCGAACCTGCGACGCAAAATCGAGCGCAGCAAATTCTCCCTGGGCATTCCAGCCGACAATGCCACTCAGGAAGACCAGGCTGCCGCGGGTGGCCACGCCGTTGGCGTAACCTTTGGGCCGCGGCCAATTCGGTGGTTGCAGAAATTTCATCTCGCTCCCAATCTCCAAGAGTACTCTCAGATGGACATCAGTTCAGCCGGAAACGACGAAAGCTTTGATCCTGCTGCGCAGTGCCTTAGGCAATGGCATTGCCCGAATGGCTTGCCGGTCCATCAATACCAGCACAACCTTCCCGCGCACGCGATCGGTCTGGTCCGGCCCGCAAAGCACAATGTCAGCACTGATCGAGCTGGTGCCGACGCTGCGCACAAACAAGTTCGCTGTAAGGACTTCACCGAGGCGGCATGGAGCAATGAAGTCGGCTTCAAGGTGCACCGTCGGCAGGCCCCAGCCGCGCTTGATCACGATATCGTCAAAGGAAAAGTTTAGGCCGGCGCTGCACCAGTCTTCCACAAGATTGTTGAACATCTCCAGGAGCCGGGGATAGAAAACGATTCCCGCCGGATCGCAATCGGCAAAGCGCACCAATACTTCGGTCTTGAACGATGGGGTCGCGCGGGAGGAAGACGGGATAGCTGTATGCTGCGCGTCAGCCACGCTGGCCCTCACTTGCCTTGTGGGCTTTGATAATGCCACGTGCAATGATCAATTGCTGTACCTCAGTGGCGCCTTCATAAATTCGTAACGGCCGGATCTCACGATAGAGGCGCTCCACCGTCTGCTCGCTTACCACGCCCAGAGCGCCAAAAATCTGCACGGCGGAATCAATGGCCTGCTGCGCAATCTCCGTCGCGGTCATCTTTGCCATGGCCGCTTCCACGGTCACTGGCTGGCCCATGTCTTTGAGCCAGGCCGCACGATAGGTCAGAAGCGCCGCGCAGTCGATGTCCGTTGCCATCTTCGCCAGCTTGGCCTGCGTCAACTGGAAGTCGGCCAGCACCTGGCCGAACATCGTGCGGGACGTGGAACGCGACAAGGCTTCATGCAATGCATGCCGTGCGAAGCCGAGGGCCGCGGCCGCAACTGAGGATCGAAAGATGTCGAGCGTGGACATAGCGATCTTGAACCCCTGGCCTGGATCTCCCAGGCGCTGGCCCGCGGGAATCCTGCAGTCTTTGAACGCCAGCCGCGCAAGCGGATGTGGAGACATCACTTCAATGCGCTCCGCGATCTCAAGGCCTGGCGTGGCAGCGTCCACGATAAAAGCAGAGATGCCCTTGGCGCCGGCTTCTTCGCCGGTGCGCGCAAACAAGAGATAGAAGTCAGCAATGCCGCCATTGGATATCCAGGTCTTTTCCCCGGTGATCAGGTAGGAGTCGCCGTCTTTCCTGGCCGAGCACTGGAGCGCCGCGACATCCGAGCCAGCATCAGGCTCTGATATGGCGAACGCTGCGATTGCGGAGCCGCTGGCCACACAAGGAAGATAGCGTTGCTTCTGCTCATGGTTTCCGAAGAGGGAAATTGCTCCCGAACCCAGCCCCTGCATGGCAAAGGCAAAATCGGCGAGGCCGGAATGGCGGGCAAGGGTCTCACGGATCAGACAGACTGCACGAGTATCAATGGTGTCGGCGGAAGCTCCGTACTCGGCGCCGCCAATGGCGTACTTCAACCAGCCGCCCTCTCCCAGTTGGCGCACAATTTTGCGGCAGGCGTCATCCACTGCGCGCACAGAGTGGTCCTCAAGAGGCTCGCCAGCGAGGACTCGGCCAGCCCAGCGGTCCAGATCTGCAGCCAGCGCCTTGTGGCGTGGCTCCAGAAAAGGCCAGTCAAGATGGCTGCTGTTGGTCATCCTTAATCTCCCTTGAATACGGGTTTTTGCTTGGCTACAAAGGCCTGATACGCGCGATCAAAATCGTTGGTCGCCATGCAAATGGCCTGCGCCTGCGCTTCTGCTTCGATGGCCTCGTCCAGCCCCATGTTCCATTCCTGGTGCAGCATCTTCTTGGTCATTCCATGGGCAAAGGTGGGACCCGATGCAAGTTCGGCAGCCAGTTCCATCGCGCCGGCCAGCAGTGCTTCCGGCGCGCACAGGCGATTGAGGAAGCCCCAGCGTTCGGCTTCATCTCCGGCCATGCTGCGGCCGGTGAATAAGAGTTCGGCAGCGCGGCCCTGCCCGATGATCCTGGGCAGTATGGCGCACGCTCCCATGTCACAACCGGCGAGGCCCACACGGGTGAAGAGAAAGGCGGTCTTGCTGCGTGCCGTGCCCAGGCGAACGTCGGACGCCATGGCCAGGATCGCACCTGCTCCGGCACAAATGCCGTCGATGGCTGCGATGATCGGCTGCGGGCAGGCTCGCATGGCCTTGACCAGATCGCCGGTCATACGCGTGAAGGCGAGCAAACCGGGCATGTCCAGCGCCGTGAGCGGGCCGATGATCTCATGCACATCGCCGCCCGAACAGAAATTATCGCCAGCTCCGGTCAATACCACAGCCTTCACATCCGTTGCCAGCGCCATGGCGCGGAACAGGTCGCGCAGTTCCGCATACGATGCGAAGGTCAACGGGTTTTTGCGATCGGGCCGGTCCAGCGTGATGCAGGCCACGCCGTCTTTAAACCTGTATTTGAAATGCTGCGCGGAGTAGTCCGCCAGCACACCACCGCCAAATGCCGGACGGGCTGATTTGTTTCCGTCGTTCATCGACCCCTCCTGGGTTGCAAGCGTTGGTTGGGCGTACCCGCCAGCGAAGCGGTCCTGTTGATGTGCGCCTTCACTTTCCATAGCTCACTGATCATGGTTTCCTTCTCGTCCCTGCTCAGTCCGGCCAGAAGCTCTATGATCCAGAGCTCATGTCGCGCGGCCATTTCGCGAAAACGCTTCAATCCCGTATCGGTCAGCTTGACGGTAAATGCGCGGCGGTCGCCGGGACAAGGCGTTCGCGACACGAAACCTTCACGCTCCAGCTGATCAGTGATTCCGGTTACGTTGCCGCCCGACACCATCAGGCGCTTGGAAAGCTCGTTCATGCGCAGTCCGCCGGCGTTGCGCTCCAACTGGGCCATCAGATCAAACCGCGGCAAAGTTGTTCCGAACTCGCGCCGCAAGCGGAGGCGAATTTTGTTCTCGATGCGCACCGTGCATGACAGGAGACGCAGCCACAAACGCAGGGCCTGGTGATCGCCCTTCTGGGCGCGCGTCTCCAGATCAAGGACTACGTTATCGGCTTGTCCCGAACCATGATTGCTTTTGCGTAGTGTTGAAGTACTTGCCATTCGTTCCCTCACATCACTTCGCCACCGGCAATCGCGATGGACTGGCCGGTGATCGCTTCGCTGCCCGGAAGGCACAGCCAGGCAACTGCATTGGCAACCTCTTCCGGTTGAATCATTCGTTTTTGCGGGTTCCTCGAACTCAATTCCGCCCGCGCCTCCGCCGCTGTGCGACCGGTTTTGGCCACAATGCCGTCGATGGTCCGCTGTAGCATTTCCGTCTCCGTGTAACCGGGGCAAACGGCATTTACCGTGACGCCCCTGGTCGCCACTTCAAGGGCCAGCGCCCGCGTTAGACCTACGACGCCATGCTTGGCTGCACAATACGCTGAAACGTAACCGTAACCGGTGAGTCCGGCTGTGCTGGCAATGTTCACAATCCGTCCCCAGCCGGCATCAAGCATGCTGCGTAAAACCGCGTGAATGCAGTGAAAGGTGCCATCGAGATTTACCTGCATCATGCTGCGCCAGAGCACAAGATCTGTCTTCAGGAAAGGAGCTGACTGTCCCTGGCCGGCGTTGTTTACCAGAATGTGAATTGGACCGAAAGCCGCGCACGCCGAGTCAAAGGCATGGGTCACGTTGTCTGGCTCGCAGACATCGGCCTGGACGTATTGAAGATCCGGGTTGTTTGCCAGCTCCAATGGAGGAGCAGCGCTGCGGCCAAGCATGGTAACTTTCGCGCCGTGGGCAGCCAGGGCCCGGGTCACCGCTGCACCAATGCCACGCGCGCCGCCCGTTACCGCGGCGTGCTTGCCAGCCAGTGCTTGTGAAGTCTGCTCCATGAGTGATTACACCTGCAACATCAGTTGCGCGCGTGCCAGGTTCCTTTCCAGCTGTTCTTTTCCGCTCAGATACTGTTTTGGCCAGGTGATCTCGGTAAACCCCTGCTTGGCCGCCTCATGCAACGTCCACGCGGGATCGGCCAGGTGAGGCCGTGCAATCGCACATAGGTCCGCCCTGCCCGCAGCGATGATGGTATTCACATGATCGCCTTCAAAAATATTGCCGACTGCAATGGTCGGAATGCCCACTTCATTGCGGATCTTGTCCGCAAATGGCACCTGGAACATGCGCCCGTAGACTGGTTTCTCCGCCTTGCTCACCTGCCCGGAGGAGCAATCGATCACGTCGGCCCCCACTTCTTTGAAGCGGCGGGCGACCTCCGCTGCGTCTTCCGGCGTGAGACCACCGGGCACCCAGTCATGGGCGGAGATGCGCACGCTCATGGGCCGGTCCTGAGGCCAGACGGCGCGCATGGCGCAAAAAACTTCCAAGGGGTAGCGGCAGCGATTTTCAAGAGTGCCGCCATATTCATCTGTGCGTTGGTTGGTGAGCGGCGAAATAAAGCTGGACATCAGATAGCCGTGAGCGCAATGGAATTCCAGCCAGTCAAAGCCGGTGACGGCCGCGCGCCGCGTCGACGAGACGAAATCCGTCTTGATGCGGCACATGTCCGCCCGCGTGGCTTCCTGGGGGACTTGCGAGAGATTTTCAATATAGGGCAGAGGCGAGGCCGATATCAGAGGCCAATTGCCGGTTTGGAGGGGCTGATCGATGGCGTCCCATCCCATGCGTGTGGAACCTTTGCGCCCGGCATGCCCAAGCTGAAAACCGATCTTCGCGTCCGTGTGCGTATGGACAAAATCCACGACGCGCTTCCAGGCACTTGCCTGCTCTTCATTCCACATGCCGGGACAACCCGGCGTAATGCGCGCGTCGGGCGAGACACAGGTCATCTCCGTGACCACCATAGCGGCGCCGCCCATGGCGCGTGCCGCCAGATGCACAAGATGGAAGTCATTGGGGAGGCCGTTCTGCGCCATGTATGTTGCCATGGGCGAGCAGATCACGCGGTTCTTCAGGGTGAGGCTGCGCACAGAAATTGGCGTGAACATGGGCGGCAACGGATGGTTTACACCGCTGCGCCCCGCGAACCATTTCTCCACTCGCTCTACATAGCAGGAGTCACGCAGTTTCAGGTTGGCATGGCCCACGCGCTGGCTGCCGGTAAGCAGGCCATACGCGAACTGCTCCGGTTCCTGATGCACGTAACGCTCGACCTCTTCAAACCATTCCATGCGATTGCGCGCCGCGCTCTGCAACTTCAGGGCCTCGATCTCCCGTTCTTCCTGGTAGCGTTGCAGAGCGGCTTCCACGTTGCCGTTATGGGTGGAAAGCACTCGCGTCAGGGCTATGGCGTCCTCCATGGCCAGTTTGGTGCCGGAGCCGATGCTGAAGTGAGCGGTGTGCGCGGCGTCGCCGATCAGCACAATGTTCTTGTGAAACCATTTTTCGCACAGCACACGGTTGAACTTAAGCCAGATGGTGGAACCGCGCAGGTGCTTGGCATTGGAGACAAGAGGATTGCTGTCCAGCCGTTCGGCAAAGAGCCTTTCGCACAGCGCGATCGACTCTTCCTGCTCCATCTTGTCGATTCCGGCTGCCAGCCAGTTCTTTTCCGGCGTCTCAACAATGAAGGTGGACCACTCGTCATCAAATCGGTAGGCATGCAGGTTGAACCAGCCCCATTCGGTTTCTTTGAAATCGAAGGTAAACGCATCCAGCTTTCTGCGGCTGCCCAGCCAGACAAAGCGGTTCCGGCGGACCTGAATGTTGGGCTTGAAAATGTGCTCGTACTTCCTGCGCGTGATCGAAGACGCGCCGTCAGACGCGATCACCAGATCATAATGCGGAGCGTAGTCATCCGGATCGGCCACCTCGGTCTGGAAGACGAGTTTTACTCCCAGGCCGGCCCCGCGTTGTTGCAGGATCTGCAGCAGCTTGATGCGGGCAATCCCGCAAAAGCCATGGCCGCCGGAGGTGATCTTGTTGCCTTTAAAGAAGACGTCAATATCGTCCCAGTGGCGGAAGGCGCGTGTGATTTCTGCGTGGGTTTCTTCGTCCACGCTCCTGAATCCGTCCATGGTCTTATCGGAGAAAACAATGCCCCAGCCGAACGTGTCATTGGGACGGTTGCGCTCGATGACGGTCACGTCCCACGCCGGGTTTGCTTTCTTGAGCAGGATCGAAAAATAAAGTCCAGCGGGACCGCCGCCCAGGCAAGCGATTTTCACAGCGCGCCTCCCTGGGGTAGGTTCAGCTTGGCTAGCGCATCCTCAAGCTTTTTCCCGGTGTCGTCGGCCAGCGCAGCATGGCGCAGGTCCTTGAGGCGGGAGGCAGGGTTGTCCAGTTGCCGCAGGCGGGGAAGGGCCCGCATCAGACTTTCGAAATTGCGGCTGCCAAGAAGATAGGTATCACCGTATCCTTTTACGAGCCTGGGGCACTCCGCCACTTCGAGTGCTAGAGCGTAGTCCACCTGCGCCACATCTTTCACCTGTTCCAGCCAATTCGATATTCTTTGCTGCTCCCGCTGAAAGCGCAGTGTCTTGGGCCGCCAGCGGCGCAAGCTTGCCAGCCAGTAGAGCTGCAGAAAGCCCCACAGAGAAGTTGTTTGCAGGATCTTGCCTTTGCCGGTCAGGCGATTGACCAGGCGCGCGGCCCAGCCGGTCTTCAGCAGCCATGAGCCAAGCGCAACGGGCAGTATGTCTGCAAATTCTTCCACGCGAGGATGGAGAAACTCATTGATCAAGAGCAATTGATCATCGGCAACACGCGCGTCGGCATGGACGCGTTCAAAGCGGGCACGTCGCGTCTTCAGATCGGCAACGCGAATGGCGTCTTCATAAGACATCCAGAGCGCAAGATAGCGCGCGGTTTCGGTAAGCAGCGCCGCATCGTGGCCGCCTGGTTGTTGGGCCAGAGATCTGATGGGTTCCAGCCGGTCGAGATAGGTGGATGCGTAAGCAATATCCTGGTAGTCCGCCAGGCGCGCCAGGCCGGCGAGCAGAATGGCGTGGCTGGCCGGAGGAAAGCCGGCCGTCATCCGCGCCGCGAGTGCCGCAAGCCCAGGTCCAGCCTTGGGTACTGCACTGACGATAGGTTCTGACTTCACGGGTTCAGGGCTGGTTGCGGCGGCAAAACCGGCGGCAAAGGCTTTCAGGCTGGAAGAGACGGAGATGCCGCCGCGCTCGATTGCGGCTTCAAACTGCTGCCGCCGAAACGGCAACGTTTCCACGGCCGCGAGCGCTCCGAACAGTGTGGCGCTGATCACGCTGCGATTCTGTTCCGCCAGGGCGGCGAAATCGCGATGGATAAAAACCCTGGCCGCATCACCACCGGCTTGGAGGAAAGCATCGGCATCGGCGCGGCCATCGCCCATGGCGATTTTTTCGGTCATCGCATACACACGGTTGGTAGACGCAATCAAGGTAGTTCGATCCGGCGTGACCAGGCCACGAGTAATCGCCCGTCCGGCTTCCATCAGTTCCGAGGCAATGACCACGTCCACTTCGCCCGGCACCGGCATCAGAGCCAATACAGGTTGTTTTCCGGCGGCTCGCGCGGCGTCTTCAGGAAAAAGTTCGACGTAGTAAATGGTGGACCCGGTACGCTGGGCGACGCCCGGAACGGAAGTGGTCTGCGCGAGATAGCCGGAATTTTCCGCCAAATCAACAATCCAGTCCGCCAGCACGCCGCCGCCCTCGCCACCCATGGCCAGGATGGCGATGTTGATCGACCGGGCAGCCGCGGCGCCGGTGCCCGATGGAGCGGATTGTGATAGCTGACTGATCGGCATGGCTATTGGTCAGGTGGTGACGCGTGCAAGGCGTCGATCAATCCGGCGCTGTAGCAGTTGGATCACAGTGTTTCTGAATCTCGCCTTCATCCGGTCCCATGCGCTGGGGTTGGAAATGACCTCAGCACGGAAAAATGAAGGACACAATCTGGCTGCATGCGCCACTTCGCCGCACACGCCGCAGCCGATGCAGCTGTCAAGAACTGTCGCCACCGGGTCCTGGCGCAACAAATCGGGATTCGGCGCGATGGTCAGCGATGGGCAGCCGGAGAGACGTATGCAGGAGTGATCGCCCGTGCAGGTATCGGCGTCCACGCCAAAGCGCTCGCGCACCACGCGCTGTCCCTCGTCGATCCGTTTCTTGACCAGCGGCTTCAGGCGGCGTTGTTCGTTCAAAGCGCATTCACTCTGGGCCACAATCACCTTCGGGCCCTTTTCCTTTGTGGTTAAGGCCTCTTTGAAGATGTCACGTACCGCGGCCACGTCGTAGGTCCTGGTGATGGTTTTGATCCATTTGACGCCGACGCCACGCACTGCATCGGCGATCGAAAGCCTGGTGGTACGAATGGGATTGCGCGCCTGGGACGACAGAATATCTTGCCCGCCTGTGGCCGCGGTGTAGCTGTTGTCAACGATCACCAAGACGCTGTCACTCTGGTTGAAGACGGCATTGCCAACACCGCTGGTCAGGCCGTTGTGCCAAAAGCCGCCATCCCCCATGAAGCTGATGGTGCGTTTGGAAGTTTCATGGGTATTGAATGCCGCGGCGCTGGCCCAGCCCAGCCCGTAGCCCATGGTATGCGCGCCGATATTGAAGGGCGGCAGAATGGAAAACAGGTGACAGCCAATATCAGACGCGACATGGTGCGGGCCAAGTTCGCGTTCGGCCAGCTTCAATCCGGTGAAGATGGGGCGCTCCGGACAGCCTGTACAGAACGAAGGAGGCCGGGGCTGGACCTGACTCTGCAAAATAGGCAGCGTGTCTGACTTTGTAGCCGGCGGCCTGACGACAGTCGGCAGCTTTTGCGGTTCTAAGAGGTTATTCCCATAACTCTCTACAAACTTCAGAATGCCCCTGGTCACAACGGCAGCGGTATATTCGCCGGCCATGGCCAGCATATCTTTGCCGTGGACCACCGTCGGCAGCTCCGCCTTGCGCAGAATCGCATGCAGGTTCTGCTCGATGAAATCCGGCTGCCCCTCTTCCATTACCAGCACCGCGCGCTTGCCGGCACAAAACTCTTTTACCTCGGCGTCGATCAGGGGATAGGTCACGTTCAGCACATAGAGAGGAACCTGGCTATCGCCAAAGGCATTGCCCAGGTCCAGGAGCTCAAGTGCGCGCACAACTGCGTTGTACATCCCCCCTTGAAGGATGATGCCAAAGTCCTGGGCCCCGTTGGCGAATACTTCGTTCAAGCGGTTTTCGCGAATCCACTGCTGTGCCGCCGGCCAGCGTTTTTCAATTTTCTCGTGTTCATGGAGAAAGCTGCCCGGGGGCAGGACGACGCGGCTGGCGTCACGCACGGGATTCTCCATGGCGTCCTTCAGCGTGAAGTGAGGGCGGACGTTGTTCTTTGCGATGAAGCGCCCGTGCACATGACACGCGCGAATGCGCAGCTCCAGCATCACAGGAGTGTTGGTGGCCTCTGACAGAGCGAAGCCCTGCTCCACAGCCTGCACGATCGAGGGCAGATTGGGCCGCGGGTCCAGCAGCCAGATCTGCGACTTCATGGCGAAGGCGTGGGAACGCTCCTGCATGATACTGGAGCCCTCGCCATAGTCCTCGCCGACGATGATCAGCGCGCCGCCGATAACGCCGCCAGAGGCAAGATTGGCCAGTGCGTCCGAGGCCACGTTGGTGCCTACGGTGGACTTGAAAGTTACCGCACCCCGCAACGGGTAGTTAACAGATGCAGCCAGGGTGGCTGCCGCGGTGGCTTCAGAAGCGCTGTGCTCAAAGTGGACGCCCAGTTCCACCAGGATGTCATTGGCATCGGTGAGCACGTCCATTAAGTGGGAAATGGGAGCGCCCTGATAGCCGGCAACGTAGGAGACGCCGGATTGCAGCAGGGCTTTAGTGACTGCAAGAATACCTTCGCCGCGAAATTCCTGTCCTTCGCCGAGGTAAAGCTTCTGGACTTCCTTCTTAAAAAACCGCTCGGCCATTTTCGCCTCAATTGGTTCAGTTCTTCCTTACAATAGCAGTATTAAACGAACCAAGCGCAGCGCTCGGCTCACGTGGCCTCCGCTGGGGACTGGCAAAAATTCTAGGTCTAAACATTTTAGATGTCAAATATCTTGCCAATCCACTCCGTGAGGAATATATTTTTGGTCGCGCGCGAAGGAGAGAACCAATGCAACTTCAATTTGCCAAGATCGCCGTAAAATTATCGCTGGCTTTGCTGCTGGGCTCGACTGCCTTTAGCCAGACCATAACGGCGTCACTGCAAGGGCGGGTGTCTGACAATTCAGGCGCCGTGTTGGCCAAGGCCAGCGTTACGGCCACCAATACCGAAACCGGACTTTCCCGGTCCACCGCGACCGATGCCAACGGCGAATACAATATTGCCCCCCTGCCGGTGGGCAATTACAAGATCGAGGTAAAGGCGGGAACATTTCAGCCGCAGACGCGCACCATCCCGCTGACCGTTGGTGAAAGTGCGACCCTGGACTTCTCTCTCTCGCCGGGTGAGGTCGAGCAGCAGGTCACCGTCACCACCGAGGCCGCATTGATCGAGCCGACTCGCACGTCGACTGATACGGTCATCGAACAAAGTCAGATCAAAAACCTGCCGGTGAACGGCCGCCAGTTCATTGATTTCGCCCTGCTGGCTCCTGGCGTCACAATTGGCGACACCACCTCCGGCAGCACGGACGTGATCATTGAGCCGGTCACCAAGCTTTCCTTTGCCGGACAAAACATTCACTACAATTTCATTGCTATCGATGGCGCGGATAATATCTCCACGGCATCCGGCGTGCAAAAGACCACGCCCTCCACGGACGCGGTGCGCGAGTTTCGCGTGGTCAACAACACCTATAGCGTGGAGGCCGGACGCGCGGTTGGCGGTATCGTCAACATTATTACCAAGAGCGGAACCAACGATCTGCACGGCTCGCTCTATGAATACCTGCGCAATGACGCGGTGGATGCCCGCAGTGAGCTGGCGGCCCCGGGCCTGAACAAGCTGCGGCAAAACCAGTTTGGTTTCACTCTGGGCGGCCCGATCAGGAAAAACCGCACTTTCTTTTTCGGCAATTATGAAGGCCAGCGCCGCAGCGAGAACCCATATTACAACTCCGTGATTCTCGGGAACCTTGCCCTGATCAATCAGTTCAAGACGAATTTTGGCCTGGCTCCCGAGCAGCTGAACGTAAACCGGAAGAGTGATTACGATAATTTTCTGCTCAAGCTGGACCATTCGTTTACCGATCGCCAATACGTGTTCCTGCGCTATTTCTTTAATGATGGCAGGCTGACCAATGTCTCACCGCTCAACGATGGGTTTGACTTGCCTTCGGGCTTCAAGGACAACAATCTTCGCGACCAGTCACTGGTAGGAAGCCTGTCGTCAACTTTCTCCACGCACCTGGTGAATGAACTGCGTCTGCAATACGGCCACCGGACGTTCGACTTCCCCACGGTTACCACGCAGCCCCACCTGGAGGTGCTCAACACTTTCACCGCGGGAGTCAACCGTGGCAATCCTGATTTCTACCAGGAGAGCCGCACCGAGATTGTTGACAACGTAACCTGGCAGAGCGGCAAGCACACATTTGCTTTTGGTGGCGACTTCAGCCACGTGAATACACTGGAATCGTTCCCCCTGTTTTATCCTTTTGAAGCCGACTTCGGATGCCTACTGACGATTCAGTGCCCATTCAGCCTGCAGGCCGGGGCGCCTTCAGTAATCTTCTTTGAGCGGTTCCGGGCGCCGAACTTCACCGAGCCCACCTTTAACCCCTCAGTATTCCAGGGGCAAAGAATTTCCAGTGCCGTGCGGAACCAGGCGCAAGGCGAGACGCCGCATAATTATGGCGGCCTCTATCTCCAGCATACCTGGCAAGCCAGTAGCAATTTGAATTTGAACTATGGAATTCGCTACCAGTTTGAAACTTTTCCGGCAAACGTGTTAAACGGCCCGAAGGCGGAGTTTGATCCGCGTGCCGGCTTTGCCTACCACTTTGGCGGCAAGTACAACGTGGTCCTGCGCGGCGGCGGCGGGATTTTCCATGGAATTATCCCCATGCCCCTGCTGGCCTGCCAAGCGCCTTCCTGTGGTGGTACCACGGGAACGTTCCCTGGCCGTAACAATGAGAATGCTCTGAATGCAACCACACGGCTGTTTGCCTTTGCCAGTGCGCCGAACATTACGCAGATTGCGCTATCCAGCATGCTGGCCGGAACCTACCCTGATGCCGCCCCGCTGGGCTTCTGTCCAGGCGGAACAGTCGCCGGCTGCGGCTTTTTCGGCGATTCAGTGATTGCGCGCTTTGATAAAGACCACAAAGCGCCCTATGGAGTCCAGACCAGCCTGGGGCTTGAATTTCAACCGACAAAAGAATCCGCACTGGACATCAGCTTCCTGCGTTCAAAAGGCGTCCATCTGGGAAGCTTCTTCAACGTAAACCAGCCCGATCCCAGCGGCCAGGTAACGGTGCATAACTCCTCCGGACAGACCGGAACCAAGAACACTTATTTTGCCGCGCCGGGAATTCCGGGTGCGCGCAGTGCCGCTCCGGGCTTCCCCACTTTGTACGCGGTATATTTTGAGGCCGCTTCGCGGTGGAACTCGTCCTGGAATGGTTTGCTGGTCAATTTCAACAAACGCATGAGCCACCATTTCAGCACCGGCGTGAGCTATACGTGGTCGAAGGGAATTGATGACGGACCGAACCCCAGCTTTGTTCTCATTCCTCAGGACAGCGCCAATTTCAAGGCGGAACGGGCGCTCTCCTCTGACAGCGTTGGCCAGCGCTTTGTCTTGAACGCCACACTTGCAGGGCCGACGAAACAGAATGCTATCGTCAACAATTTCCAGCTCAGCACGATCGTGACGCTTGAGTCGCCGAACTATTTCACCAAGTTTGCCGGCTTTGATGCCAATGGCGACATCTTTGGCAACAATGACCGCGTGGGCATCGAGCCGCGCAACACTTTCAAGGGAGATACCTATCAGTCCGTCGATATGAGGATTGCCCGCACGTTCAAGGCAACGGAACGGCTTAACATCGAGGCCATGGCGGAGGCGTTTAACCTCTTGAATACCGTCAATGTAAGGTTCTTCAATACCGTGTATGGCGCAGCCGACTTCTGTACATTCAATGGTGCGGCCCAGGGGTGTTCGCCTACGCAGAGTTTCAAAGACGGATCACCCAACCCGAACTACGGCACTCCACGGGCGCTTTATAACCCTCGGCAGATCCAGTTCGCGCTGCGGTTGACCTTCTGATCGGCAGGTACAGGGAATTATGGCTAACGTTCTGGCGGAACTGGTATCACAATTGAACAGCGGCGCTTTACGCGTCATTGACCTGACGCAACCGCTGAGTGCGCAAACGCCATTGCTTCCTCTGCCGCCACAATGGCCCAACACACCGCAGTTCCGACTGTGGGAAATCTCCCGGTACGATGATCGCGGACCCGCCTGGTATTGGAATGGTTTTGAAACAGGTGAACATACCGGGACACATTTTGATGCACCCATCCACTGGGTGAGCGGCAAGGACCTGCCGGAAAACAGCGTTGACAAGATCAACCCCAGGAAATTTGTCGGCCCGGCATGCGTTGTTGACGTGAGCGCCGATGTTCAGAGAGACCCCAATTTCCTGCTTACCGTGGAGCGCGTGAAGCAATGGGAGCGGCAGCATGGGCGCATTCCCGCGGGCGCTTGGTTTCTGCTGCGTACCCTCTGGTCAGAACGTACAGATCCGGAACAGTATATCAATCTGCAGAAAGACGGTCCGCATACACCTGGCTTTGTCAAAGAATGTTCGGAGTTCCTGGCCAAAGAGCGAGATGTTCTGGGAGTAGGGGTGGAAACCGTGGGCACGGATGCGGGACAGGCGGCTACCTTCGATCCTCCTTTTCCCAATCACTACATCATGCACGGCAGCGGCAAGTTCGGTTTGGCCGGACTCTGCAACCTCGACCAGCTTCCCCCGGTGGGGGCCGTGGTGATTGCGGCGCCGCTGAAAATCGTGAACGGCTCCGGCAGTCCGTTGCGAGCTATCGCACTTACCCCGTAATGACCAGAATCATGGCCTCCGGCGATCAGAGGCCTAATAGTGTGTGGACAGCGCATCCGAGCCGGTTTCTATTGTTGTGGGATGTTGTGGGGAAAATGGCCCGGATGCTGCCCCAACTCGCCTCTCAGCCGACGTTTTCCAGCGCCTCTTCGATCACCTCATACACGTAATGAATATCATCGCGACTGATACAGTACGGTGGCAATATATAAATGACATGACCTAAGGGGCGTAGCAGGACACCACGCTCCAGGAAGAACCCGTATAGACGCGGCTTGAGGGTCGAAAAGTATCCCGCGTCGTCGGCTTTCAACTCGATGGCGGCTATGCTGCCGATCTGGCGAACCTCAGCTACCCGAGGATGGTTGGCAAGCCGCGGCAGACGCTCCGCGTGTTGAACGGCAATTGCGTCAATCCGCGCAAATACATCTTCCGTCTCGAAAATCTCAAGGTTGGCCACCGCGGCCGCGCAGGCCAATGGATTTCCGGTATAAGAATGTCCGTGAAAAAAACTGCGGCCCTCACCAGTGAACTCTTGATGAATCGCGTCCGTGCACAGCGTGGCGCCCAGGGGAAGAAACCCGCCCGTGATGCCCTTGGACAGGCACATAAGATCGGGAACAACGCCAGCCATGTTGCAGGCAAACATTTTTCCGCACCGTCCAAAACCAGTAAGCACCTCGTCCGCGATGAGCAGCACGTTATGCTCTGAGCACAGCGCCCGAATGCGCTCAAGGAATTCTCTTGGATGCGTGATCATGCCGCCGGCGCCCTGTAGCAGCGGCTCTACAATTAATGCGGCAAGCTTGTCACTGCTTTGCTCCAAAAGATTTTTGAGGGACTCGATACAATCGATGTCACAACTCGCCCGTTTTTGGCCTACAGGACAACGGAGGCAATACGCTGAGTGCACACGATGCACAGGAAAGCGAAGGCGAGAAAAAGGGCTGGTGAATCCTGAGTCGGCGCTTACCGACATGGCTCCCACCGTGTCGCCATGATAGGCATGCTCCAAAGCAACGATTTCCCGCTTTCCGGGACATCCCCTGTTCTGCCAGTACTGCACCGCCAACTTCAACGCGATTTCCACGGCCGTTGAGCCATCGTCGGAGTAGAAAACGTTCGCCAGTGCGGAAGGCACTATTCGCTGTAGTTTGTGCGTTAGCTGTTCCACGCTTGGGTGGGAGAAGCCGGCAAGCAAAACATGGTCCAGTTTCCCCGCTTGGGCAGCAACAGCATTCGCAATCCTAGGATGACAGTGTCCGTGCAGGTTGACCCACCAGGATGAAATGGCGTCAATAATCTGGTGGCCGTCAGCCGTGTAAAGGTGAGTCCCCTGGGCGCGAACGACCTGCAATGGCTCGGGATCAAGGTGCGTTTGGGTGAATGGATGCCATATCTTAAGGCCCACGGTCGTGCTCATAGGAATGCTTCTCTGTTAAAGTGCCGGGCATAAGCCTCGCACAGACTCTCCCGGTTGATGGTTTCAAGCACCGGAAGCTGGCCGATGACCTGGATCCTTCCGTAGCGCTCAATGGCAGCTTTATTGTCGGCGTTCTCTGGCCCTATCAGGACTACGCCGAGTATCTGAATTCCGGCGTTTCGCAGGCATTCAACCGAGAGTAGTGTGTGGTTAATCGTTCCGAGCGTGCTGCGAGCAGCCAGGATTGCCGGGAGCTCCAGATGTCGCATCAGGTCTGTCATGAACTGGCTGGAATTGATCGGTACCATGACGCCGCCTGCACCTTCCACGATCAGCGGCATGCCGGAACTGGCCGCCGGCAACCCGATTTGCTTCAACACGATCTCTCTTCCGGCGCGCTGAGCGGCCAGATGCGGAGAGACGGGGTCCTCAAATACGTACGCTTCCGGCAGGACCTGATCATCATCCAGCCCGGCCCACGATTTGACTTGCTCCCGATCACTCCCATCGCGGGCTCCGGTCTGGATCGGTTTCCAATATCTCCCCGACAGTGCAGCGCACAATAGCGCTGCAAGTACGGACTTGCCGACGTTCGTATCTGTTCCGGTGATGAAGAAGCGTTTACCCATGGGAGATGTCGAGAGCGGAGACCGCCAGAACGCTATCCATGAATCTGTCGATGTCGCTCATGGTGAGCCGAGCCGTAAGCGAGAGACGCAGCCGTTCGGTTCCCGGAGGGACACTGGGAGACCGAATGGCGCGGACGGCAAACCCACGCTCCTGCAAGGCCATCGCCAGATCCAATGCTGCCGCATTACTGCCAATCATCAAAGGCACGATGTGAGAATCGCGGGCACCACAATCAAATCCCTCTGAACGCAACCGTTCACGCAGCCTTGTCGAAAGCGATGCCAGATGATCGCGTTCGGCTTCCATCGGGTTTATCAATTGCAGAGCGGCCCGAACCTGAAAAGCCAGATAAGGCGGCAGAGCGGTGCTGAAAATAAAACTGCGGGCATGATTGATGAGAAACTGCTTCAGTGTTTTGCTTCCGCAGATGACAGCTCCAGCGCTCGCCAGCGCCTTGCTGCAGGTATGAACTACGGCAAGCGCCTCTTGCGCGAGACCAAGCTCGGCTACCAACCCGCGTCCGTGAGGACCGCAGACGCCGGTTGCGTGGGCTTCGTCCACGATGATCTCCGCGCCGTACCTTGCAGCGAGTTGGAACAACTCATTGAGAGGAGCGCGATCACCATCCATGCTGAAAATGCTCTCTGTGACGATCACTCTGGATCCACTGGTTTGAGAATGCCCGCGCATCGCGTCTGCCAGGAAATTCAGGTCCCCGTGCGGGTAAATGACCTTGTGCACGCCTGATAAGCGGATACCGTCAATGATGCTGGCGTGGTTCAGGGCATCAGAAAAAACCACATCCCCAGGACCGAGCAATGCGCTGAGAAGGCCGGTATTCGCGGCGAAGCCGGAGTTGAAGAACAGGGCCGCCTCTGTTCCAGCAAAGGCAGCGAACCTGGCCTCCAACTCGTCCCAGACAGCATGGTGCCCGCTCAGCAAGCGTGATCCAGTTGCGCTTATCCGTTCAGAGTATTCAAGCCCTTCTTGCAAGGACTCTTTAAGGCGCGGATCGGTGGACAAACCAAGGTAGTCATTCGAACAGAGATTGACTCCCTGGATGGTGGAGAGCTCTCGCATCTGAGATTGCCTCTCCAAATCCGACAGACGTGAGGCCATTCGTTTGGTGAGAAGGCTAGTGGGCATGAGCAATCAATCGCATCGGTTTGACACCCATTTTTTTAGCAGATCGTTGTCCTGGTCCGCAGGATGAAATGCCCAATGAGTCTTTTGTGCCTGCAGCAGCCGAATCGAGCAGGAGTTGGCAGATCGAAGAAACCTTGTGACACGTCAAATCGTTGCGCACTGGTCCGGTAATTATAATCAAGTGTATTTGCCTGGGCCACCCGCACGGATGGAAGGTAAAATGGCGGCCAGACCTCTCGCACGAACTATGTTCGCTTTGAATGTAGCGTAGTTGAAGCACTGGAAGGTGAGGCACCGTTCATTCACCAGACACTCCCTTAGCAGCCGCTCACGATATATCTTCCTATGAAACAAGTGCTGTGCTCGAGAGTTCACAGGGCATCCATTGAAGGCGGCAATTATGGGACAATAACCGCCGCGCCATCAATGGAGTCATTTTTCACGGCAGCCAGCGCATCGTTTGCCTGGTCAAGCGCAAACACCGTGGTCTTGGGTCGCAGATCGATCTCGCTTGCGGTTTGAAGAAAATCACGAGCATCGGAACGAGTCATGTTTGTGACACTTCGCATCTGACGTTCACCCCACAAGAGGCGATCGTAGTCAAATTCGGGAATGCGATCCAGGTGGATCGCGTTGATTGCAACCACACCGCCCTTGCGGAGACTGGCAAGGGCTGCCACAACCACGTCACCGCTCGGTGCGAATGTGACAGCGCGGTCGAGTTTTACCGGTGGCCGTTCTATCTCTGAGCCAACCCATTTGGCGCCGAGCGATGCTGCCAATTTTTGGTGCGAAGCGCCTCGTGTAGAGACGTACACTTCACAGTTCCATGCTTGCAGAACTGAGATCGCAAGATGAGCAGAAGCCCCAAAGCCGAATAATCCCACGCGCTCTCCATGTTTCACTTCGGCCACGCGGAGGCTGCGAAACCCAATAATGCCGGCGCACAACAAAGGAGCGGCCTGGAGATCGCCCAGAGCGGTTGGCAGCGGAAATGTAAAGTCAGCACGTGCGCGGGCATATTCCGCGTAACCGCCATGCACGTCATAACCGGTAAACGTGGGGGAATCACAAAGATTTTCAAGACCTTGCCGGCAATACCAACAAGTTCCATCCACGCCACCCATCCAGGAGACGCCTACTCGGGCACCGCGAAGAAGATTGGTCGTGCCCGAGTCTACGATTTCCCCGACGATCTGGTGTCCTGGGACCACATTCTCGCAGCGAAGCGACAGTTCGCCTTCCACGATGTGCAAGTCTGTTCGACAAACGCCGCACGCTCGGACGCGAAGTAAAACATGGCCTGGCTTGAGCTCGGGTTGCGGAACCTGGCGGATTTCAAGCGGCTGGTTCGAGATATCCCGTGGTGTAGCGAGGACGGCGGCTTTCATTTGGATTTGCAGGCCCCTTACTCGCGTGATGCGTAGCCGTTATGGTCCGGCAATTCTCAGCGCCATATCATAATAACGAAACTCCGGCGCAGAACAGGAGCATACTGGGCTATTTGTTACTGCGAAGCCGAACTATCTGTACAGAGCATTGGGCATGGCGCGCAACTGCATCCGAGACGCTTCCTAGCAAGAACCGATCCAGTCCTTTCCTTCCATGGGAGCCTATGATGATCAGGTCGGGATGCCATTCGTCCGCGTATTCCAGAATTGATGTTTTAGCGTCACCTTCACGGACGATCGTCTTCGTCGTAAAACCAGCTGCCTGCAGTGCTTTTGCGGTTCGAGAAACAAGTGCTTCTCCTTGCGAGCGCCACTCTTGAAGGATAGATGTGTAGTCCTCGGCAAAAGCGACTCCTGTTCCAAAACTGTAAGCCGGCGGCATCAACTTTATCGATTCGACTACGTGAAATATATGCACTTCAGTATGTTCCGGCTTGATCGCATTCATGAGCATTTCTGTCGCTGCCTTTGAAAACTCTGAATCGTCCACGGCTAGTAGGATCCTCATTGCAAGTATCTCCATGGAATGCCCGAGTAATGAATCTCAGAGTAATGTTGTCAGACTGCCTGGAACTCGGCTGTGCTGATGCTCACTCTTTCCTGTGATTGCTGTCACGTTCGCGGGAATAGATATAAGAGACATGTGACAGGAATCACAGTGTTGCCGCAAGCAAAACTCTTATCATTGTGAATGCTAAGCACAGGTGAAAGCAATGAGCTCGATCTCGAGAATATCAGCCGAAGAAGTTTCATTTGCCATCCGCTATCTGGATCCGGATCTTCAGAATGACGTTGAAGAGCATGAAGTTTGCCAGGTACAACCGCAATTCGGGCATCAGGTAAAGCTTTTCTTTGTAGTCGTGTCTATCGCCGTCCTCTCCTACTTCGCCACGCTTAGATATCTTCCGGCAGTCATACGCCTCCTGAATTAACGACGGCTTAAGTGACCATTGAGCCCTATCGCATCTAGCAAGCAGCAGTGGTTTCTCGATTTACGGACACCGGCCTGCCCGACAGAGCGTGATCTGGCTCACAGTTTTGCATCCGCCGCATTCATTAAAATTAAACTTGGAGTAAATTTGTGCATGCAGACCTCAAGTTGACCGACATTCTGTTCGGCTGCTGGCACAGGCGCCTCAGTTTTCCGTTCTCGCCGAGAGCGGGTCAGCCCCGGCCTGCTGCTGCACAGCAAACGGGCACTTATGTCGTTTGCCTTCAATGTGGCAGACAGTTTCCTTACGACTGGAACCAGATGCGTGTTGTCCCAACCGGCCGCAGAGTCGTTTATGCCCACGATGTAGTGGAAGCTAAGAGCCACACTTGACAACAGCCGCGACGCGACATGACATGTGTCACTGCCTGGCCTGCAAATGCAACGGCGACAACGACAAGCTTCTACAGCCTTGGACATCCGCAGCCAGGAGGTCCCTAGACTATCGTTGATCGTTCAGGCCAGGTGTGACAGCGGTCACGGTATCGCGGAGTTGATGAGCGGACGATATGAATGGGGATATATATGAGTGCCGTCTCAATTCCAATTCTGCCCGCCGTCCGACTGAAACACATTCTTTACGCTACTGATTTCTCAGAAGCGTCACGTGCAGCGTTACCCATGGTTGCAGCTGTCGCGCGAAAATACGGCTCACAAATTTTTGCGGCCCATGTCTGGTCTCCTTTGCCTTACTCCATGGCAACACCCGAAGCACTTTCCGCTTTGGAAGGTAAAGAGGAGAGCGATGCCCGCGAAGTGCTGGAGAAATTTGTGCGCGTCAAGGAACTCGAAGGCCTGCCAGTCACCCCGGTCCTTAAGTGCGGCGATGCAGCAAGAGAACTGACCCGGATTGTGCATCAACATCATATTGATCTGGCTGTTCTGAGCACGCATGGCCGTACCGGGTTCAAGCACTTGTTGATGGGTTCCGTGGCGGAAGAACTCTTTCGCAGCCTGCCATGTCCTGTGCTGACGGTGGGCCCGAATATTTCCAGGCGTTTCGAGACGCAATCTGAAGTGAAAGAGATTCTTTTTCCGACAGATCTTTCTTACGAGTCCGGAGCCGTGTTTCCGTATCTGGCCGTTCTAGCAGCCGAGTCCGCGGCGCGGATCACATTGCTGCATGTTGTCCCGCAGGACGATCGAAGACATCCCGCGGCAATGGATGAATCCGAGAGCCTGCGCAGCGCCATGCACCGGATGTTTTACCCACAGATTGATCCTCGCTGTGAGGTGAAGCTTGTAGTCGAAGCTGGAGATCCCGTTGAGCAAATATTGGCCCATATGCATGCCGACAAGGTCGATCTGATCGGCTTCGGAGTCCGAAAAGCCGGAGAAATCAGCACCCACTTCCGCAACACTGTTCCTTATAAGGTAGTGCTAACAGCGGAGTGTCCTGTGCTTACCTCTCATTTCGGCAATGGCTGGTGAACCCGCAGCAAGTGGAGCAATTATGCAAGCCGGCGGGTGAGATGCGAATCGAAGTATCAGCTGGCCGGCCAGGGCCGTCAGGAGGAACGTCAAAAATGAAGTGGTCGTGGAAGATAGGTAAATTTGCCGGGATCAGCGTTTACGTGCATGCCACGTTCCTTATTCTTATCGCCTGGCTGGTGCTGACGGAGTGGGGAGCAACGCACAACGGTCGTGCCGTGCTCAATGCAGTGCTTTTCATATTGGCACTTTTTGCCTGTGTTGTCGCGCATGAGTTTGGCCATGCCTTGGCCGCCAGGCGCTTCGGAATCTCAACGCGCGACATTACTTTGCTCCCAATTGGAGGTGTGTCAAGTCTGGAACGCATCCCTGACGATCCCCGCCAGGAACTATGGGTTGCACTTGCAGGACCTGCGGTTAGCGTCGCCATCGGCACACTCATTCTGGTGGTGCTTTGGGTCACTGGTGCAGGCAGCCATTTCAGCCGAACAGGCCCGTGGGGCAACGTACCTTTTTTTGAGCAACTGTTGCTGGCAAACTTTGTTTTGGCGGTTTTCAATTTACTGCCGGCGTTTCCTTTGGATGGCGGACGAGTCTTCCGTGCACTGCTGGCCCGGCGGATGGACTATTCCAAGGCGACCCGCATTGCCGCCAATGTTGGGCAGGGCATGGCGTTTTTCTTTGCTCTGTTGGGCCTGTTTGGCAATCCTTTTCTGTTGTTGATTGCCTTGTTCGTCTGGATTGGCGCTGGGCAAGAAGCCGCCTCAGTGCAAATAAAGTCTGCGTTGAGGGGGATCCCCGTCAGCGAGGTCACTGTAACTGACTTCAGCACAGTTTCATCTTCAGATACGCTTGCGCGTCCAGTTGAATTGATGTTGCATGGAACCCAGCAGGATTTTCCCGTTGTCGATCATGGTCGCCTTACAGGAATCCTTACACGTAAAG
This sequence comes from Terriglobia bacterium, assembly GCA_020072585.1. GTDB lineage: Bacteria > Acidobacteriota > Terriglobia > Terriglobales > Acidobacteriaceae > Angelobacter. The sequence goes on from JAIQGL010000015.1 coordinate 28,313, forward strand.
AACTTCTTAGCGGGTTATCTCAGACCGGGCCAGATACACCGGTTTCACAGGTAATGCGTAAAGAATACCAGGTCATCTCCAGTACAGAAATGCTGCAGACTGCTTCCGAGAAATTGCAGGGCCCCGATTCTCGCGTTTTGCTTGTTATGGAGGGAGAAAGGCTGCTTGGTCTGTTTACGATCGAGAACCTGTCAGAGTTTGTGATGGTTCAATCCGCTTTACGAGATGCGGGAAAGAAGCCAGGATCAATCCATCAAGAGCAGCGCCCAGTCAAGCGAGATGGTTCGCCGAAACTGATTGTTCAGTGATCCCCAGGGACAGGGACACCAACTCACATTCATGAGTGACGCACGTCACAGCCCTTCCGCTGGCGCAGGGCCAATCATAGCTTCATGAAGGAATTCGAACGAACGTTCGATAGTTTATACGAGGGGATGCAGGACCTCTCTTTTGCCGGCGTGCGGAACTGGAAAGAGCTGCACCCCGGCGCCAAAGCCGTGGCTTTCTTCCCGGTGTATGCCCCCATGGAGCTGGTCCATGCCGCGGGCATGCTTCCGGTGCTGCTGAGCGGCGCGGGTGACCGGCTCGATATTCAGCATGCCGACTCCCGCTTTGGTTCATTCATCTGCTCCATCATCAAAACCACCATGGAGATGGCCATGACCGGCCATCTGGAACCGTTTGACGGACTGCTTTTCTCTTCCATCTGCGACTCCGCGCGCAACCTCTGTTTCGTGGTAAAGCGCAATTACCCGCAGATGTATGTGGATTTCCTGCATCTGCCGCACAGCACTTCGGAATCAAGCGTAGATTTCCTCGACGCCGAATACCGCAGGATCATCACGGAACTGGAGCGGCTGGGAGGGGCGCCGGTCCGGCAAGCAGCTCTGAACCGCAGCATCGAGCTCTATAACGAACAGCGCCGCCTGGTGCGGTGTCTCTATGATTTGCGCGCGCAAAGCCCGCACCTGCTGCGGGCCTGGGAATCGTACGTGCTTATCCGCAGCGGCAATCTAATGCCGGTAGAAGCGCACATCGAAGTATTGAAGCAGGCGCTCGACTACCTGCCAACGCGGCCGGGGAAAAAGAGGGACGCGATTCGCGTGGTGATTGAAGGCGCGTTCTGCGAGCAGCCTCCTCTGGAGCTCATACGCCTGCTCGAAAACGCCGGCTGCGACATTGTGGAAGATGATCTGGCGATTGCGCAACGTTGGTTCACGGAAGACGTTCCGCTGACGGGCGATCCAGTGCGGGCGCTGGCGGAGAGTTATGTCCAGCGTTCGGTGTATTCGTCGGTGCGCCACGATTTTTCCAAACCGCGCTGGGAAGGCCTGGCGGAGAAGGTCCGCGGCACGCGCGCTGAAGCCGTGATTTTCCTGATCGCCAAATTCTGCGAGCCGGCATATTTCGATTTCGTGTTGTTCAAAAAGAAGGTCGACGAAATGGGGCTGCCGCACCTGCTGCTGGAGTTCGAAGAAAAGCTGTTCACTTTTGATCGCCTGCGCACGGAAGTGGAGACCTTCGTCGAATCCCTGGTCTTTGATTAAGTAGACCGGATTAAACAGACCAGATTAAGCAGGCTAGATTGCGCAGACCGGGATTGATCGAGACCAGACTGATTGGAACCTGACTCAGAAGGAGCCTCAATGGCCGAAAAATCTGCAAGCGAATACCGCGGTAGCATTCACCAGCAGCAGAAAGAACTGATGCTGGATTGGTACCAGCGTCTGGACCACGCGGCCGAGACCGGGGACCCGCCCACAGTGTCCATGATGATTTCCGGCAACTGTGTGGAATTACTGGAAGGATTTGGCGCCATTCCGCTTTACCCGGAGGTGAATGCGCTGCAGCTGGCCATCCGGCACCAGTCGCTGGAGCCGATCCTTGCGGCCGAGGAGATGGGCTATGCCGGAGACAACTGCGCCTATGTAAAGGCCGATATCGGCTGCATGCTGAAAGGCATCACGCCTACCGGTGGACGCCTGCCCAAGCCCACGCTGGTGTTGTGCAACTTTGTCGGCTGCAACACCTACGTCAAATGGTTTGAACACGTGGCCGCATTCACCGGAGCGCCTCTGTATGTGTTGGATGTGCCATTTCTCCGCGGCGACCAGCCTTCCCAGGCTGATATTGATTATGTCGTCCGCCAGCTCAAGGAAGTTGTGCTGCAGATAGAGATGCTGACCGGGCGCAAGTTCGACTATGACCGCTTTCGCCAGTCGGTGGCGTACTCCAGCGAAGTAGAGGACCTCTGGTCACAGATCAAGCACCTGGCAAAGTATTCACCATCGCCTTTTGATGCTTATTTTGATGCCATCACCCTGATGGGCCCTTTGTATGTCTACCGGGGCAAGCGTGAGGGTGTGGAGTTTTTCCGCGCCGCGCTCAACGAGCTGAAAGAGAAAGCCCAGGCGGGCAACGGCATTTATGAGCAGGAAAGGTTCCGCGTCGTGGTGGAGGGGCCGCCTCCGTATCCCTACTTTCGCACCTTCCGTGACATGTTTGCCAGTTGGTCGGCGGTGGCTGTGGCTTCCACATACTCTACCGTCGGAGGGCTGTGGGAGTTCGGCTTCCGGCACGACCCGAAGTGCCCTTTTGAATCGGTGGCCATGCACATGCTTGCGCAGAACGTCACGAATCGTAATTACCTGCAGCGTTATGACCAGATCCGGCGCTACGTGCAGGAGTGGAAAGCTGATGGCGTGATCATCCACTTCGTCAAGAGTTGCCGCCTGTTCTCCGCCGGGCAGGGAGACATGCGCGACTACTTTACCAAGCAACTAGGCGTCCCCACCTTATATATAGAGTCCGACCTGGAAGATCCGCGCTATTTTGCTGAAGCCCAAACCAAGAACCGGATCGATGCCTTCTTTGAATCTCTGGAGCATGCCAAACACACAGCGGGGCATGCCGTATTTGAGAGGTCACGATGAGAATTGCAGCAGGAGTGGACGTAGGTTCAACGCAGACAAAAGCGGTGCTGGTGGGCGCCAACGGTGATGGCGTAAATGTTCTGTCGCGGTCGCTCATCGATACGGGCGCCAACGTTCGCAGGGCGGCGGAAAAGGCCTTCGACGAGTGCTGTCAGGCGGCAGGCATCTCCCAGTCGGACGTGGGCTTTGTGGTAGGCACCGGCTATGGCCGCTACAACATTTCCTTCGGTCACACCCAGATGACGGAGATCAGCTGCCATGCCCGCGGCGCCCATTTTCTCTGCCCTGGTACTCGAACTGTCATCGACATGGGCGGCCAGGACGCAAAGGCCATCGGGGTGGGCCCTTCCGGCGAAGTGCTGGATTTCGTGATGAATGACAAATGCGCCGCCGGCACAGGGCGCTTTCTGGCCAATGCCGCCGAGGTCATGGGACTCGGGTTGGACGATATCGGACCGCTCTCTCTCCGCGCGACGCGGCCGGTGAAGATCGCAACCGTGTGCACCGTTTTTGTAGAGTCTGACATTCTCTCGTACCTCTCGCAGGGCAAGCGTCCGGAAGACATCATGGAGGGTGTGCACCTGGCGATTGCCAAGCGCACACTGTCATTGGCGCGGCGCGTAAACATTGAACCGCTCATCACCATGACCGGCGGTGTGGCCCGCAATATAGGTATGGTGCGCGCTCTCGAAACCGTGCTGGGACAGAAAATCGTCGTCACCCCGGACGCCCAGTTCATGGGCGCGGTTGGCGCTGCCCTGTTCTCACTGGAAAAACTTGGCGAAAGTTTTGAGTCAGGCGTTTGGAGGGACCATGCCGTTAGTAGCGGGAATTGATTGCGGATCGGGATTCACCAAAGCGATTGTGGTGGCTCAGGACTCACCCGGAAGCGAGCTGCGAATTCTCGGCCGGGGGCGCGCGCGCAGCGGCATCAATGTTGACCAGGCAGCCAACGATGCGCTGGAACAGGCGCTGGCGGGCAATACAAGGTCGGACCTGAACTACACCGCCGCCACCGGCTTTGGCCGCTACAACCTGAGCTTTCGTGACATCGCCATTACCGAGATTACCACCGCCGCAAGGGGCGCCTATTTTCTCTTTCCCCGTCCTGGGGCCGTGCTCGACATCGGCAGCCAGACCACGCGGGCCATCGCGGTCAAGGAAAACGGCCGCGTGAATACTTTCAAAAGCAATGACAAGTGCGCTGCGGGCTCGGGGATGTTCATTGCCCGGGCGGCGAAATATCTGGAGGTGCCGCTGGAGCAGGTAGGCGAACTTTCCCTGCATGCCGCGCACTCGCACCCCATCAGCAGCGTATGCGCGGTGCTGGCGGAAAGCGAGATCATCAACCACGTCAGCAGCGGCGTGAGCGTGGAAGACATCTTGCGCGGCATCCATGATTCGCTCGCTGACCGCGCCGGCGCGCTGCTGAAGCGCGTGGGCCTGCACGGCGAACTCACCTTTATCGGAGGCGTTGCGCATCAGCAGGGGATGGTGCGGGCGCTGGAGCAGCGGCTCAATGTGAAGGTGAATGTGGCCGAAGATTGTGAATTTGTTTGCGCGCTGGGTGCGGCCCTGCTTGGTTTGCGCCGCCTGGCCAGCAGGAACTGAGAGGAACCATGTCAATCCAGGGAGCGTATGGATACCAGCTCGCAACCGTGGGGAAACCGCTGGATTTGGCGGAGCTGCCGAAACTTGAGCCGGGACCGGACGAAGTAATCGTCAAGGTGGCCGGCTGCGGAGTATGCCACACCGATGTAGGCTTTGCCTCGGACGGCGTTCCCACGCGGCATGCCCTCCCGCTGGTGCTCGGGCATGAAATTGCCGGGCATGTGGTTGCCGCGGGCGATAAAGCGCCCTGGTGGATGGGGCAGGCCGTGATTGTTCCAGCGGTGATCGCCTGCGGAGAATGCCCCGCGTGCCGGGCGGGCCGGCCAACGACTTGCCGGAGACAGTTCATGCCCGGCAATGATGGCGACGGAGGCTTTGCCACACACGTACGCGTGCCCGCGCGCGGGCTATGTCGCGTTCCGGACAAGCTGCCCCCGGGCGTTTCTCTGGAAGCGCTGTCTGTTGTGGCTGACGCGGTAACTACTCCTTACGAAGCGATTCGCCGTTCCGGATTGCAGGCCGGTGAAGTGGCGGTGGTTGTGGGCGCGGGCGGTATCGGCAGTTTTGCGGTTCAGATCGCCGCTGCCATGGGCGCCAAGGCAATTGCAATTGATATCGACGCGGAACGCCTGGAACTGGCCCAGCAGTATGGAGCGTCTCTCATACTGAATTCCGACCGCGGTGATGAGAAGCAACTCAAGGCCAGCGTGCGTAGCTTTGTCAGTGAGAACGCTTCGCCTGGCTCGACGCTGAAAATCTTTGAGATGAGCGGCACGCCGGCCGGACAGGTCACGGCGTTCAATCTGCTCGATTTTGGCGCTTACCTGGCCATTGTTGGCTTTACGCCGAAAAAAATTGAAGTGCGGCTGTCAAACCTGATGGCCTTTGACGCCACGGCCCGCGGCAACTGGGGCTGTCCCGCGGAACAGTATCCTGCCGTGCTTGACCTGGTGCTGAGCGGCAAAATCACTCTTGAGCCGTTCATTGAGCGGCATTCATTAAACGAGACCCCGGAAGTGCTTGCGGGAGTCGCCCGGCACGCGTTTCGCCGTCGCGTGGTGCTGGTGCCAAATTAAATGCCTGGGAGGCAGTCATGAAAGATCATAATCTGGTTGAAAACTTCATTCCTCACGAAATCCTGGTGGAACAGAGGCCGGTGCGCGACCGCGAGGGCAAGACCGTTCCGGGACTGCACAATGTGTGGATCACTCTGAACAATCCTGCTGAACTGAACAGCTACACGACTTCCACGGCGAAAGAAGTGATCCTGGCGTTGCGCGAAGCCAGCAATGATCGCGCCGCGGTGGCCGTGGTGCTGACCGGCGCGGGCACGCGCGCTTTCTGCAGCGGCGGCAACACTCGGGAATATGCCGAGGTCTACGCAGGAGCGCCGGCCGAGTATCGCCAGTACATGCGGCTGTTCAATGACATGGTCACGGCCATCCTGCATTGCGACAAGCCTGTGATTTGCCGAGTGAACGGCATGCGCGTGGGCGGAGGGCAGGAGATCGGCATGGCCTGCGACTTTTCCATCGCCAGCGATCTGGCCGTCTTCAGCCAGGCGGGGCCGAAGCACGGTTCCGTGCCGGATGGCGGCAGCACAGACTTCCTTCCGCTATACGTTGGAATTGAGCGTGCCATGGCCAGTGCGACCCTGTGCGAACCCTGGAGCGCCCACCGCTTCTATGCGCTCGGCGGCCTCACGCAGATCGTTCCTGTGCTCAAAGCGAATGGAAAATGGGCGCCGAATCCGCTGGTGATCAATGACCGTTTGCTGGATGAATACGGACGCATGGTGCTGGGCGAGTGGAAGACGGGCGAGGAGAAGGATCGCGCCAGGAAATTCATGGCTGAGGCGACCGTTGATCTGCAACTTTTGGATGAAGCGGTGGAAAGCATGTGCACCAAGCTGCTCTACACCATGCCCGACTGCCTGACCAAAACCATCGAGAGCCTGCGCAAGCACAAGCTGGAGCACTGGGACCGCAACCGTGAGACCAGTCGCGCATGGCTGGCCCTGAACATGATGACCGAAGCCAACGCGGGCTTCCGCGCGTTTCACTTCGGCACGAAAGAGCAGCGCGAAGTGGATTTTGTGCGGCTGCGGCAACGTCTGGGAGAAGGCGCGCGCTGGGGAGAAGAACTGATCGAGGAAGTCGCGCCGTGGGTTCCTAGAACAGAGACATCTAGAACAAAGGCATCTGGAACAGAGACATCAAAAACAGAGACGGCCAATCCGGAAATGGCAAAGGTGTGATCATGGAGAAGAGCGTTCGACTAGAGCTGACGCAGCAGGGCCAGATCGCGCGGATCACCTTGTCGGCGCCCAAGGCCAACATCCTGGACAAGGCCATGATGCTCAGTCTTGGAGCGGCCCTGGAAGAATTGGTCGCGCAGGCCAATTTGAAAGCTATCGTGCTGGCGGGCGCCGGCTCGCACTTCAGTTTTGGGGCCAGCATCGAAGAACACCTGCCGGACCGAATCGGCGATACGCTGGCCCATCTTCGGAAACTCCTGCTGAAGATGGCGCTGGCGTCGGCGCCGCTGATTGCGGCGCTCCGTGGACAATGCCTGGGCGGAGGATTCGAACTCGCTCTTGCCTGTGACCTGATTGTCGCGGAGGAGAGCGCACAGCTCGGGCTGCCGGAGATCAAGCTGGGGGTTTTTCCCCCTGCAGGCGCTGCGCTGCTGCCGATGCGGGTAGGTTCAGGGCGGGCCGCGGAGATGGTTCTGACCGGCGCTAGCTGGACAGCAAACCGGGCCGCCGCTGCCGGATTGATCAACAAAGTTTTTCCCAACGGGGAACTAGAGCCGCAACTTGACGCCTGGCTGGCGGCCGAATTTCTGCCTCGATCGGCCCCGGCATTGCGTTTTGCCGCGCAGGCAGCACGGCTGCCCGTGGTTCGTGCGCTGGAAGTTGACCTGCCCGCTCTGGAGCGCCTGTATCTGAATCAACTCATGGAGCAGCCCGATGCGGTTGAAGGTGTGCTGGCGTTTTTGGAAAAACGCCAGCCGCGCTGGTCGGCCGACCAGCTACTTCCGGCATAAGCCAGATTCCAAGCAAGGTAAAGCGGTGGAGGTCTCGATAATCTTATTGCACCGATCTCGAAAAATTGAGAGACCCATGTCCCATTGGCCCGTCCCATTCGATCGTCATGCGCCAGGTCCCTCCCATTTCTAGCTTGGCATCGGCGGCGTATCGCCCGACCACACTGGTTCGCTGAACATCGATGTTGCCGAACATTGTCATGCCCGGCATTGGCATATTTGCACTTGAGCGTACAGTGCCCACGTCTATGAGGCTTCCGTTTGACAACGACCGAAATTCGATGACGAATGTATCGCTGCCATGCCTCAACGCATCGCGCGGGGATAAGAGGACCACTTCCAGTTCGCCCGATCTGAGCCGCTGCAGTTCAGTCCTGTTTGTGGCTTCACCGGCATGATTACACCCGATCATTGTCACAACCGACAGGAGGAGGCTACAGATCGTCAATATTGACAGTCGGCTCATCGAGCAAGCCCCATTCGAGCACAGACTATTGGATTCTTGGCCTTCAACACAGGAACTAGCAGAACCGCGGTATGCCACTCGTCAAGCTGAAACACGAACATGGTTCTCTCTCTTTCCTCCTAAATGACGCTCCCTCCAGGCACGAATGTCTTCTCCTATTGCAAAAAGGCATGGTGTCATGAACAGAACGTGAAGGCTTGATGTGATCATGCCCCCAATGCTTGGAGCTGCGATAGGTTTCATGATTTCCATTCCCGGTCCGCTCGAAACCAAAACAGGGAGCAAAGACAAAATAATGGCGGCAACCGTCATCAATTTTGGCCTCAACCGCGCAGTCGAGCCGTCGATTACAGCATCAATGTACAACTGGCCTTCAGCGCGATTTTCAAGAGCCGCGCGAATAAAAATCACCATGATGATTCCCGTCTGGACCGCTACGGCAAAGAGGGAGATATAGCCTACAATTACAGCCGTCGTCATTGAATAGCCCAGTATCCATTGAAAGAAGACACCGCCGACCATTGCAAACGGTACGGACATTAGAATCAGGATGCTTTCGGCAACCGACTTGAACGCAACCACAAGAAGGGCAAAAATGATCACAAGCGTTAACGGCACAATAGTTCGCAGGCGAGCACGCGCGGCGGCAGCATATTGATACAACCCGGTCCATTCAATGGAATAACCGGGCGGCAGTGTCAGATTCTTAGCGAGGAACTGCTGGGCGCGATCCACATAGTCCGGACCAGTCACATTCTGCAGATCAACGTAGATATAGCCTGCAAGATTTCCGTTGTCGTTTCGGATCATCTCAGGCATTTGCCGGACCGAAACGTCTGCAATTTCACTTAAAGGAATCGAACTGCCGTCGCTTGCAACTACCGGAACCCTGCGAACCTTGTCCAAGGTATCAATATATTCAGGCGAATATTGAAGACTTAAAGGAACAATGGTATTGCCGGCCTGCTTCATGCCCAAGATATTGTCGCCTCCGATAGCATAGCGAACCGTTAGCATTGCTTCATCCGCGGTCACCCCTCGCTCCGCCATTCGCTCCAAATCATTTCGTATATCAATGTAATAGCCTTCTGAAATGCGCTCAGCAATGACGGATTTTGTGCCCGGGAGTGTGCGCAGCAGTCCTTCGATCTGCTGCGAGATGTCTTCGATGATTGAGATCTCCGGCCCCTTGACCTTAATCCCAACCGGTGTCTGAATGCCAGTACTTTGCATCATGACACGTGCCCGAATCGGCTGCACCCATGCGTTGACATAGCCGATCGTCTCGACAGCAGCATCCATGTCCGCTACCAACTTCTCCTTAGTCATTCCCTTTCGCCATTGGGATTTTGGCTTCAAAAGAACGGTCGTTTCTATCATTGTCAGTGGTGCTGGATCTGTGGAGGTATCGGCTCGGCCCACCTTCCCAAACACGCGCTCGACTTCTGGGAGACCCTTGAGCTTCTTATCCATCTGCTGAAGAATCCACCCGGCCTCCCTATTGGGAAGGCCAGGCAGAGTCGTTGGCATGTACAGGATCGAACCTTCATCGATTTCGGGCATGAAATCTTTTGGAAACTTTGCCAGCAGCATGCCTGCTGGAATCAGTATCAGCATGCCGGCACTGCAAAATACGTACCGATACCTGATCACCTTTCTCAGCATAGATCGATAGACCCTGGCGGCACGACTCTCCTGGAAGTTCCGACGTGCGACAGATTCGCGCTTAAAAATCCAGAAGACGATTGAGGGCAGCAAAAAAATCGTCAACAGCGTCGAGAATGCCATTGCAAACGTTTTACTGTAAGCCAACGGATCAAAAAGCCGGGCTTCCCGCTGCTCCAGAAAAAAAACGGGCAAAAATGACACCAGGATTATCAGTAAGGAGAACAGGAGTGGCTTGGTCACTGAGGCAATCGACCGAACCAGTATCTCCTGTTTCTTGATGCGCGTCACATTAGCATGGAGAGATAACTCCGCTGTGCAGTTTTCAACAATGACAATGGTTGCATCTGCGATCTCGCCGATGGCGATGGCAAGACCGGCTAGCGAGAATAGATTGACCGTCTGCTTGAATCCGACGAGCGGCAGAATGGTGAATCCCGTGCTGAGCAAGAGAATGGAAATGGGGCCGATGGCGGTGCGGACATTCCTAAGAAACAAAAGCGTGACAACAATAAGGACCGCCAGTTCTATGATCAACGTTTCGAAGAACTGCCTGAGGGTTGCCCAAATCCAGGCTGAACGATCATAAGTGGTGACGATATCAATTCCCTCTGGCAGCGTTCGGCGGATCTGCCGTAATTTCTCTTCTACCGATCTCGTGATCGCAAGAACGTTTCGGTTTTGTTCCATGATCACGATACCGCCGACCACTTCACCCTTTCCGTCAAGATCAACCGTGCTCCTTCGCTGGTCATATCCCACTTCGAAGTAGCCGACATCTTTCAGATGGACGGTTTTTCCGTCCGGATCGCGGCCAAGCACTAGAAATTCAAGTTTGTCTAAGTCCTCCTTATTAATCGTGCCGCGCAGTTGATAATCCCGATTGGTGACTTCAATCATGCGCCCGCCGGCTTCCTGAAAAACGCTTTGTACCGAATTGATTAGTTGCCGTAAAGAAATGCCTGACTTGGCGAGCAATGGCGGAAAAAGTTTTAGCTGATATTGCTTTTCCAGCCCGCCAACCGAGGCCACCTCTGCGACGCCAGGGACCGTTTGCAATCCTGATTTGATCTGGCTCTCGTTCAATAACCGGAGCTCGCGCAAATCGTGTGTCCCCTGCCGGTCGAGGAGTGCATATTGGTATATCCATCCCATGCTGCTGGCGTTCGGGCCTAAGGTAATCGTGGCATCTGGGGGCAATTGTGGCCGGATGGTATTGATGCGATCAAGCACCAATTGTTGCGCCACCTCGCGACGGGCAGTATTGTTCAAAACGATATAAATGAATGAATATCCCATGTGTGAGCTCCCACGGATCGCCTGTATGTCTGGCGATCCGACGAGTGCGCTCACGAGGGGTTCCGTAACTTCTGTTTCCAGCAGTTGTGGGCTGCGTGGCCACTTCACATACACAACAATTTGGGGGTCAGAAATATCAGGGATTGCATCGAGCGATGCTGTCCGAATGGAGTAAGCGCTGAATAGCACCCCTGCCAGCACCAGGAGCCACACCGCGGCTTTCCAGCGAATGACCAATCTAATAATGCTGATCATCATTGTCTCGTCATCCCCTGCTCCGTTGCCTTGAGTTTGTGCTCGGCATCGATAAAAAAACTGCCCACGGTGACAACTTGGTCCCCATCGTTAAGTCCGTTGAGAACCTGCGTATAAAGCTCTCCCTGAACGCCAGTTTCAATCTCTTTTGGAACGTACTGGCCAGGCTGCTGCTGCAAATACACAATGTGTTTGTCGCCCTCTTCGATGACGGCTTCATTGGGGATTGACAGAAACCATCCTCGCTCAACGACAATTTCAACTACGTAGTTCCTGCTGTTCCTCCATCCCCTTGCGGCAAAGGTTGCTTCCACCCTCATTCGTCCGTTCTCCGGGATGGTTCGCGTGACCCACGCCTGAAACATGGAAGATTTCGAGTCTGGGGCGAAAGCACGTACACGCTGCCCCGCTTTGACCAGTTGATGGCCGGGGGGATACAGATACGCGGTTAACACTTTGCCCGTCTTGTCGATTGTGCCCGAGGTTCGCACCCATTGTTGAATCGGCCGAACTGCGGCTTGACCTACCGTGAGGGTAAGATCGTTTGCTTGCGATTCACTGACCGCCGTGCCTTTGGCAGGCTTGGTATGGCTACGAACGCCTTGTGCATGGAGCGAGCCAGACACATTCAGAAAAAAAAACAAGAGTGCGATTATTCTTATTCTCATGGCTTTGTTAAAGCACATCGGCAACCATTTTCGCGATTGCCGGTGTGCAATCCCATCAGGACCATCAATGGCAATAATTGTCCTTGCTATCCATGACGTGGGTCCCCCAGGGGAACAGGCCGACATTGCCAACCCGGGTGATGGCCTCTGTTTTGGCATCGATGATCACCACTTGATGGTTGGTTGACTCAGCAAGATATATCTTTTCATCAGCGGTATCAGTGGTGGCTGTTTCTATCTGAATGTTTGAACCTATTTTTATACGGCCAGCGGGTTTAAGAGTATTCATGTTATAGACGTAAACAAAGCCGCTGGTTGAACTTATTACAAAAGCTTTACCAGCAGCGAAATTGACGCCCGTCATGTTTTCACCTGCTTCCAATGTGCCGACAACCTTATTGGCTTTAACATCAATGATGGAAATGGTTTGATCTCCGTTATTGGGAGTGATCGCATACTTGCCGTCGTGACTCATATATACGCGCCACGGATCGGGGCCCACTCTGATGACTTTTATCACCTTGTCATCACGAGTATCGATCACGCCCACCACTCCTAAGGTTCCGGCGGCGGTGTATAAGTATCGTCCATCCGGAGTCGGAGTTGCATTATTGATGCCATGGATCTCTCCTAAATAGTGAGCTGGATCGAGCTTAGCAACACCTGGAGGCGGAGCAATCTCAATTTTCTTTAAAAGTTCATGACGTCTCACGTCCACTACACCTACCCAATTGGCGCCATAATTGCCTATATAGGCCTTCGATCCATCCGGGGTAAAGGTGATGTTCAGTGGTTCAGCAAAACCGGAAATGGTTTTGAGCTTCGTCAATGAGACCATATCGATGACGGATATAGAATCTCCTTCCGGATTCCCCTGATAGTACCAACGGCCATCTGGCGAAAAAGCCAGGTGTTCCGGCGCAATATCTACCGGAATAATTTTTACGAGTTGCAGAGTGCGTACATCAATAATGTAAGCCTTATTCGCGCGTGTTCCTCCGGTAACAACATAACGGCCGTCCGGAGACATCATGACCATATGCGGATTGACGTTATTACCCAAAAACGTACGTCCGACGATCTTGTTAGTTTTGATATCCATGAAGACGATTTCATTGGAATCCCGGGCAACGATCAGGACGATAGAAGCCGGATCAGTTACTTTGACCTCGGCCGCGGTCCACGCGGTGCTCTGTAGGCCACACGCAATAAAGAGCACAAAGAGAACCAGAAGATGTTTTACACTGTGCATTTTCTCTCCTTCTAAATAGCCTTTCATCAATTCCGATTTAAAACACTGCCTGTAGACGAAGCCCCGGCAGCAGATAACTGACCGGACTTGCCGCTAGTCTGGATTCGCGTACATATTGAATGCGTGGGGAAAGCCGAAATCTTTCGGTGAGCTGAAAGTTGTAATAAGCCTCGCCTAAATTTTCACGGGCAAGGCCTGAGGTAAGATTGGTTTGCGAGTATCCTATGCCCCATGCGTCTCCAGGATAAAATACAAACCGCTTCGCCAGCTGCAGGCCCCCACTGTAGAAGAGCATGTTCCCATTTTGAATATTGTTGGGAACATATCCATACCCAACGCGTCCGAATAACGTTAGCTGGTCAGTAACTTTTTGATCGAAGCTCAAACCTGTGGCCTGTTTGTGGCCACCCACGGTATTGTCCGACCGAACCCAGACTCGATAATTTCCCTCGGGCAGCGAAAAGGGCTTGGCAAGAATTCCGATTTCTGCCAGAGAGAGCAGTGATTGTGAAAGGCTCAGGGTATTGGGAGAATTTTGCTGAAATCCAACTTTGAAATTAAAGGTTTTCTTCGGGTCATACACTACAGCAACCCCCGCGCCATTGCTGACAAGACCCAAGGTAGGATTGTTTACCAGGGCATCACTCAGAAACTGCCGCGTCTCATCATTGGCCGCCGCGTTGCGGTCAAAATAATTGGTCAAATCGAGCCGGCCGGCACTGACGGCCAAAGTCTGATGGAGAAACTCCGATCTGATCCAGGCTTCGCGCACATCCACTTCATTCTGCCGATTTAATCGTGCGGCGTAGCTATTGAGAAGCGTGAGCGTAGGGATCTGGTTTTCAGGAGTCGGGCCGCTGAGCCCCACAATATCACCAAAAAACGTTGTATATTGCGCTATCCGAGCGGTGAATGTCAGGTCGGCGCTTGCGAGGTCATATGCTTGTCCATGGGCATCCGTTTTCGGGCCGCTAGCCTGAAGCGCAGCATTTGGCATCAGCGCAGCACTTACTCCTACGGCGACACTCTTCTCACCCTGTTCCGCTAGAGCCTCTTGGACCTTTTCGTTAATTGTTTGGCGCCGGTACACTCTTTCTCTTTGATAGGTAATGACTTTTTTTGCGCCTGGGACTGGATGGTCGTATTCGTTGCTGTTTTTATCTACGTATACCTCGATCCGCTTCGTACGTGTTTCCGGTTCAGACAAGACCGTTGTAGATTCCATTTCGTTCACTCTTTTTTCAAGAGCAGCGATGCGATCTAGCAATATCTGAGTTTCAGGGGAAACAGTGGTTCCAGCAGAACCCCGGCTGACCGCGGTTCCCGGCTGGGGGATTTCGAGCCTTTGGACGGTTATCTTCAACGTTTCCTGGCTCGGTATCGTAATCTCTTGGGACCATCTCTCGAAACCAGGAGCATCCACTTCCAGCGCGTACTGTCCTGGTGGCACCGTTTGCAAAACGAATGTGCCGTCGTTGCCTGATTGAGCATTAACTATTGCTGCCGTGTCCATCTTCATTGCGGGCATATTGGACATCGATCCGGCGGATGAGGGAAGTTTTAGCAACGATACTTCTGCGTTGGCGATTGCGGCGCCTTGTGTATCAACCACGTGGCCGCTTAAGGAAGAAGTTTGAGCTGACGCTATTCCTGCTATCAGCGAAATTGTCAAAACTCCGAGTACAGCACGAAATCCGTTCATAAAAATAGCCTCCAATATCTCGTGGCCACTATTGCCACGTTGTGAAGCTGCTCATGGATGCAAAGCGATTCTCGCCTTGAATGGCACCGCGTCGGAAATAGGGCGCAAGGTTCCCGAAATGATCTCAAGCCCATCAGAGTTGGGTGGAAGATTTGTCAGGCGTAGAACGGCGCAGAGACGACTGCCCCTCCTGAATTCAATATGGTTCCCATAAAAGTCCCGGAATTCCTTGGTGCCGTGGCCGCTTGCAAAGAAAAGAGGAAATGAACTTTGATACGCCATGGGGGAGCTCCTGCATGAAAAAGGCGGGCTTTCTCAATGCGAGCAGCGACTTTAGAAGAAATTAATCGGCAAGCGGAGCAATTTTCCGTGAAAAAACTCAAATGCGTAGCCAGCGGCCTATTCTTAAACGTCAGCGGCTGTTTTGAAAGCAGACGCTATATCCGGCGATAGGCGAAAATAGGCCGTTAGTGTAACTTTGACACCCGGTAGCGGACGCGTCGCTGGAGGTAGAGGAAACAAATCGCGGAACTCTCGGAGGAGTTTGTGGGTTCCTAGTCGGCTGTAAGAGCTTAAGCGGAAGGTTTATCACTTTTGGCGGGAATATCAAAATGGACCGTGTTCACAACACCCTTGCGTTGGAATCGTACCTGATGGCGAAACCGAACTCTTGGAAAGTTCTGTCCACAGGAAATACCGACTTGCTCTTTCCCGAACTTAGCATCCTAAGCACAGAACGGAACGGCAATATGGGAAATAAGCAATCGCTGGGCTATAACTCAGTAGATATTGCAAGCTAAAAGCTTAATAACTGGCGCACACTATTGGCCTGCCGCTTGCTAACGATAAATTCAAGATTGTTTCCTAAGGTAATAAGCCACCGTTGGCTGCTCATGGAGCTCATTTTACGTATATGGTCTGTATTCACGAGAGCATTCCGATGAATTCGACGGAAGCTGGTATTTTGCAGGCGCATCTGCAGGGTGGCCAAGGTATGTGTTGCCTGATACTTTTTATTTGCTGTGATGATCCACACGAGTTCACCTTCGGCTTTAAAGGCAAATACCTCTGAAGCATCCAGCAACACATATTCGTCGCCTGTTTTGCCAACAATCTTGCGCGACCACCCTTTGGCCATAGGCTCGATAACTTCCTCGATTTTACGTAGTTGTGCGGCGATTTCGGGAGGATTTTGCCGCAATCGGCGAGCGCGCTCCACGGCCTGGATCAGGCGGGGTTCGCCCACCGGCTTCAGGACATAGTCAATCGCCCCCGCCTCCAAGGCTGGAATAGCATATTGGTCAAAAGCAGTAACAACCACCACAATTGGGGGACTGGGCTTTTGGTTCAAGTTGTGAATCACCTCAAAGCCACCAAGGTCAGGTAGTTGCAAATCGAGAAATACAAGGTCAGGTGAGTTCTCTTCGATAATGTGAAGAGCTGATCTGCCATTATCGGCTTCTCCGATTACGACCAGACCTTGGATTTGCTCTAATTCTTCACGCAAAACGTAACGGGCAATCTGTTCATCATCCACTATGATTGTTCTTAGCAGCAGCATTATTTTTCTCGCTGATTCACCTTGCCTTTATCACAGAACCCTAAAATACAAGTCAAAGAAATCCACGAAAGGGCTAGTACAGTCCATGAACGGCCAGATTGATGCTCAAGCGGTCTTGCGCGTCACAGCTTCATGCCCGTCACTACTTGCGGGACGACGGACGAGGGGCATTGAGAATCCTACGATGGTGTGACCATCTTGTGACGAGATGTATAGTTCAGTATCAAAGCCAAAACAAAGCACGAGACGACGCCGTACATTGGCTAAGCCGACTCCATCTGTGTTGCCGTTCCGCGATACTGTGCTGAACTCTCCTCCCGTGTTTACTACCCGAATGTTTACGTGGTTGTTCTCAGACCATATATTCAAGCTGACAAAGCCTTTTGCAGAATGGGGGGCAACTCCGTGTTTGACCGCATTTTCAACCAGTGGCTGAATGGACAATACTGGAATCTCAGCCTTAAGCAGGTCATCGGGAACCTGGATCTTGGTTGTCAGTCTCGAGCCAAGCCGCAAGCTTTCAATCTCAAGATATGCTTTAACAATCTTAAGTTCTTCCTCCAGAGTGATGAAGGTCCGGTCAGAGCGAAGGAAATAGCGAAAAATGTCAGCCAGATTCAAGACAAGGCGTCTTGCCTCGGTATTCTCGCGAGAGATGGTTCCATAAAGAGTGTTAAAAGAATTGAAAAGAAAATGAGGATTAATTTGTGCCTGGAGAGCTCTTAATTCGGCCTTTGATGCGAGAGCCTGCATTTCAAGATGGCGTCTGCGCTCCACCTGCACTTCAATGGTTTTTCCAAAGCGTGCCAACAAAGCGATATCCTCACTGAGATACTGGCGTCCGCCACGACGCGGTCCCAACAACAGCAAGCGGGCGTCGCCTCTGGAGAAGCGCAATGGCAGAACTGCTTCGGCCCATGAATGCGAAATAAACGTTTGTGTGCGGTCTTTTTCGAGAAGGGCAACAGGTGCCGGAAGGTTCTCAAGATCGCCGGCCCGTAGGCGGTCCTGAACGCGGCTGAACTGACATTCGAAATAGCTCTCAATTGTCTGATGGGCATGGTTAAGGTATTGCTCTTCCGTATGCTCGCCCGTCAGAGGGTAACGTAATGCTTCCAAAACCGGTTCAATTCGGGGACGGCGAAACAGAAGCCGGGTACATATCTGTTCAATGAGACTGGAGAGTTTTGTAAAGACAATCAGAACAGTGCAAACACCAATGAATGTTAGTGCTGCCTCAAACTGATTACCAGCAACTCGCTCAATAAAGTGAAAGCCCGATTCCAGAACGAAGCCCAAGAGTACTAATCCTGAGGCCACGATACTTCTGATCGCAAACCTGAGAAATGCATCCAATAGCAGAAAACGGTAATCGATGAGAAGTAGAAAAAGCGAGAGTGGAACCCCCGCATGATGAAAATGGCCGACTTTACTATCAAAGTAGACAAAAGCAACGGAGAAAAGCAAAACACACATGGCTGCAGCAAAACGCACCAAGATCCAGCGCTGCGCAGGCCACCGCCACGAATCCAGTGCTATCGCAACAACAGTAAGTACACCAAACCCAACCGTGACCAGGGCCAATGCGGCACGGTGCGGCGAACTGACATTATTGAAATGGGTCCACAAGTGTAAACAAGCACCGGTAGCGGCTATCATGTAGCCGATATGCCATAGATATGCGTGCCGATGTTCAAGCCAGATATGGAGCAGAACTGCTGCTAGAAATGTAAGGGCAGAAAAGCTGATCACGTGAAGAATGTGAACTGCAATATTTTCCTGGAGCCCTGGTGCAAGCACCACTAAATCCCCTATGTTCCAAAGCAGTGCCAGGGCTGCAGCACAGGCTGACATGCGGCTGCGGCTTCGTCTGGAACGCCGCCAATCCAGAAAGAAGAGGTATAGGAGAATGCTGAAGATTGCAACCCCTGTGCAATGCCCGAGGGTGTTACCGAGAATGGGGCCCCACATCTTCATAAGGTCGCCGAATAATATCTTCTTAAAATGGAACTTATTGCAATCCATGTGCAATCATTTACGATTATGAAAATAGAACTAGAGCTACCAAAATGAAACAACTACTACTGGTCGTTGAAGGTCTCCGTCAGACAGTTCCCAGCGCGCAGGAAGGAACTGGAGCCAGAACTGGCAGGTCATTGCCCGTTCGCCGGTGAGAATGGTCCATTCATTCGCTATGAGAGTGCACTAGATAACAAAGTAGTAAATGCCGGGTAATCCGATGTGCAACGCAGTTCTCTGGGAGAACATCTTTCAAGCGAGATTGGCGAAGCCTAATCCAACATACCGTCAGGCATCATGAATGCGCTGCATAGTTCCCTGCCGGAGAATTTAGTAACTCTGAGGAGCCACCGCTGGACTGACAATCCCAATTTGGTTCCATTGCCTCTGGGTGATCCCATGGGTCTTAGGGTCAGCGAGAGAAGGGCTTTTCTGCTGGTATGGAAGACGGGAATCCAGAAAAGTAGGCCGGGCCGCTCTCGGAAAGCGATCCTGCATGCGCAAGCGCTTTCGAATTGACTTAACGGACACCATCAGTCTAGTATGAGCACCGCTAGTCTCTGCCCGAAGAGCTGACGTCCTTATCCCAAAGCGGTGCGTTCAGCTTCCTGCATGTGTCTCGCGTTTTACCCGGCCCAATTACATCTGTCAACAATCTTGCCTGGAGATGTGTATATGAAAATGCGCCGCCTCATCGCTTGTTTTGCTCTCATTGCTTTCGTCTTTGCAGGCAGCCTGATCGCTAAAGACCGGCCCAACTACGATGCGCTGGCAAACAGCCCTGAATCGAAGGACCTCTCCGCTGACGCAAAGGAGAAAGCCGGGAAACTGGTGAAGCATGGAACGATAATGCAAATGGAGAAGCGTCTTGGTGTTCCAAACTTCCTATTTGCCAGTCAAGAAGCGGCGCACAACAAAGGCGAGAGAACTGGCACAGTTCCGGAAGAGGCCGCTGCGCGCGGACACATGGCCAAGTTTGCCTCGCTATACCAGCTTGACGAATATGATCTGGCCACGGCTGAGGTCAAAGGGATACACAACACCGGCAGAGGAGCTGTCATAGTCCAGCTTCGGCAGAGGATTGATGGAGTAGAGGTCTTTCGGGATGAGATGAAGATCGTTATGAACCAGCAGTTGGACATGGTGGCGATGTCCGGCTATATTCCGACCTGGACAAAGAACCGCACGGGCGCCTTCACGCTGGCCCCCGATCAAGCTATCGCCTTGGCATTCCAGGATCTTACCGATGCCGAGATTGATAGTTCATCCCTCGAGTGGCGCGAGACCCGCGACGAATTCGATTTCTTTGCGCTAAATGCACAGACTGAAAGCGGAATCAACCTGCACATGGTGGAGCCCAGCCGGGTCAAGAAGGTAATGTTTGACCTGCCGGAGGGATTGGAGCCCGCCTACTATCTTGAACTGAATGTCAGCTCACCAGAGAGCACAGACTCTGACTTCTATGCATATGTGATTTCGGCGGTGGATGGAAAACTCCTTTTCCGCAACAATCTGACTTCCCAGGATTCATTCGGCTATCGCGTTTGGGCTGATTCAAGCGGAAAATTTATTCCCTTCGACGGACCACAAGGCACTACCGGGACTCCTCATCCCACAGGGCTGCCCGATGGTTTCCAGGCCGAATTTGTATCTCCGCAACTCGTCACTTTGCAGAACAGTCCATTCAGCAAGAATGATCCATGGCTTCCGCCTGGGGCGACGCAAACCATTGGGAACAACGTGGAGGCTTACGCTGATCTGGTGACTCCAGATGGCTTTACGGCCGCCGGCGACTTTCATGCGGATGTGACAAGCCCCAACACCTTTGACTACACCTACAACACCGGATTGGGCCCACAGACGAGTCTGAACCAGCAAAAAGCCGCAATCGTGCAGCTTTTCTTCATGAACAATTTCTTACATGACTGGTATTACGATTCTGGCTTTGACGAAGCTGCCGGCAACGCGCAAACCTCCAACTTTGGCCGTGGCGGCCGGGAAAATGACAGTATCAGGGCCGAAGGGCAGGATTTCAGCGGTCGCAACAACGCCAACATGTCAACGCCCGCCGATGGCGGAAGACCGCGCATGCAGATGTTTATATTTAACGGTAACGCCGCACATACACTTACCGTGAACTCTCCCACAGCGATCGCCCGGAATTTCTCGAATGGCACCGCTGCCTTTGGCCCCCAGGCGTTTGACACAACGGCGCCCGTTGTCCAGGCAAATCCGCCGGACGGTTGCGCAGCATTGACCAATGCATCCGAAGTTGCGGGGAAGATCGCATTTGTAGACCGTGGCACCTGTAATTTCAACGTCAAGGTACAGAATGCGCAGTTGGCCGGCGCAGTGGGCGCGATCGTGGCCAACGTGGATATATCAACTGATCCAGAGATTGCGCCGGCGATGGGTGGCACAGCGACCATCCCCGTTACCATCGGGGCCCTTTCCCTGGGTTTTTCCGATGGCAATCTCTTCCGCGCAAATTTTGGCAACGGAATTGTGGTCCGTCTGTTTCGCGAGGTTGCCATTGATCGTGAC
This sequence comes from Terriglobia bacterium, assembly GCA_020072585.1. Taxonomy (GTDB): domain Bacteria; phylum Acidobacteriota; class Terriglobia; order Terriglobales; family Acidobacteriaceae; genus Angelobacter. The sequence continues at coordinate 49,336 of JAIQGL010000015.1, forward strand.
GGTACCATTGACAACCAGGTAATCGCTCACGAATGGGGCCACTACATCAGCAACCGCTTGATTGGCAATGCCAGTGGATTGAACACCAATATGTCAAGAGGCATGGGCGAGGGATGGGGCGACTTCCATGCCATGCTGCTCACGGTACGCGAGGAAGACGCGTTGGTTGCCTCAAATACGAATTACAACGGTGTTTACGGCATCGCCGGATACGTAACGTCCGGTGGAGGAAACAACGGCTATTATTTCGGCATTCGGCGTGTGCCCTATTCAACGGACATGACGAAGGACCCGCTTACGTTCAAGCACATCTCCAACGGGGTGCCAATATCCGGCGCACCGATTTCATTCGGCGCGAATGGAGCAAACAATGCCGAGGTCCACAACACCGGTGAAGTGTGGGCCACAATGTTGTGGGAATGCTATGCGGCCCTGCTGCGGGATACGCTGGGGTCCTCTCCACGCCTGACCTTCACAGAAGCTCAGGACAGGATGAAGGACTACCTGGTGGCGGCCTATAAGCTGACACCTAATTCACCCACATTCCTTGAGTCACGCGATGCGCTGCTGGCCGCAGCATTCGCCAATGATCCAACGGACTTTATTCTCTTTGCCAAGGCATTTGCGAAACGCGGGGCGGGAATCCGGGCTGTGTCTCCTGACCGTTTCTCGGCGACAAACTCTCCCGGCCTGGTGGAAAGCTTTGTCAGTGGCAATGACATCGAGTTTGCCAGCGCGTCACTGACCGATGGATTCAATGGCTGCGACCGTGATGGTGTCCTCGACAACGGTGAAACCGGGGTCCTCTCCATCACCGTGGAGAATTCCGGCACGGGTTTGTTGAGCGCAACCACAGCGACCATTACCTCGACGAATCCCAATGTGAGCTTTCCCAAAGGGAATGTATTTCACTTTGTTGCCACCAAACCATTTGATACAACCACGGGACAGATTCCCATTCACCTTGAAGGCGCATCCGGCATCCAGATACTCGATTTCAAGATTGAGTTGAACGATCCGGATCTGGCGCTGGGACCGCCGCCCGCGAGCACCTTGACGGTACGCGGTAACTATGACGTGGTTCCGAACCAGTCCTCCTCTGATGACGTGGAAAGCCCATCCTCCCCCTGGACTACCACCGGAACAACCGCCAACCGCTGGACTCGCAGCGAAATCACCGCCGGTGACCACCGGTGGCTGGGACCGGACCCGGGAATAACTTCTGATCAGTCACTTATTTCTCCCACCTTGCAGGTAGGAACTGACCCATTCAGCTTTACCTTTACCAACCGTTTTGGGTTTGAATTCACGGGCACAACCTTCTTTGACGGCGGAGTCATAGAAATCAGTACCGATGGTGGAACAACGTGGACCGACATCGGGAACCTTGCTTCACCTGCATACAACGGCACGCTCGTCGCCAACGGCACGAACCCGCTGCGGGGACGCAAGGCATACGTCGGCAATCAGACGACGCAGGTTCCCGTAACCGTGTCGCTGGGAACTACCTTTGCCAATCAGGCAGTCAAAGTCCGCTTCCGTACAGGAACGGATGTCGCAGGGAGCGGATTCGGATGGGAAATCGACAATCTCAGCTTCAGCGGCATTACCAATACTCCGTTCCCGGTCCTTGTGCCGGATCGTGGGCTCTGCATCGCCGTTACAAAGACGACGCTTGCCACTTCCGGCACCCCGTCGATCTACGGACAAGCTGTAACGTTTAGTTCTCTGGTTAGTGCCAACAATCCCAGTGAGGGCGTACCCACCGGGACAATCGCTTTCCGCGAAGGACCCGCCACGTTGGGGATGGCTGCACTCGATGGAACCGGTAATGCCAGCTTCAGCACTTCGATTCTGGCTGCCGGATTGCACCCAGTGCAGGCCTTCTATGGCGCCGATTCCTTCTTCAAATCGAGCTCATCACCGGTTATCACGCAGGTCGTCAACCAGGCTACAACGACTACATCTCTTTCCTCATCGCCAAATCCATCCCGCCGTGGTGATAGTGTCACTTTCCTTGCAACTGTGGTTTCCCAATTTGGAGGAGCGGTGAGCGGCACGGTGCAGTTCATACAGGTAAGAGAAGAAGATGATGATCGTGCCGGTGACGGAGATGGAGACAAGAGACTGGACAGGGAGAAGAGCAACAAGAACACAGGAAACGATGACAACGATCAGACCTTGCTGGGCGTGGCTACTGTGGACAGCTCGGGCCATGCAACATTTACGACATCGAACCTTAAAACCGGCAGGCATCTGGTCATCGCCATTTATTCGGGAGACAGCAACCTGACGGGAAGCACGTCATCCGTGGTCAGGCAACTGGTTAAGGGGAAGGGGGAAAAGTCGAGTTCCGTTCTTACTATCTCCCCAGCTCCTGCACAGCGCGGAAAGGTTGTTAGCTCTATGCAGCTGTGGCTCCTGCGCAGATCGAAAATTCCATTCGGAGCCAGCTTTGCGGGATAAGTGACAAGAGTCCGATCTGGGGATGACTGCCATTTGGAAAAACCTGCTGACGGGGGTGTTTGTCGAGTAACCCAGCCTTTGTCTCTCCCTGACTCGCGGACACTCCCCCTTCCGCCTATAAGTCGCTGCCTGCGGTATCCAGCTATTGCCGAATCACCGGGATACGTGACGGCGGTCACGGAAGTTCAGGGATATTTTCCTACATCATGCAACCAATCGAAGGAGTCAGCCGCATCTAGGAACAAGGAAGAATCTCTCGCAAGCACATTGCGCCGACTAGGTATCCAGCTCGGCGATATCGTCTCGTGATATGGCCATATCGGTCTGTGACAACTCAGTCCCGACAACGGCCGACTTCTCATCCATGGAGGTTTTATGTCATCACGATTTGCGGAGAACGCAATAGAAAATGAGACCATCCCCGTTGGCACCATGAGGAAGGTCGTAAGCGTGATATTGCTGTTTTTGGGGATTGTCCTCATTTATGAAACGCTGTTACTAGCGATTGCCATGGTGTTGGCATCGCCGGGCTATTTTCAGATCGGTTCGTATGTATACGACGCTTCTGAGGGTTGGAACTGGGGTTCTATTCTCCTTTTCTCAGTTATTGGCATTGGGCTGTTACTCTCTGGCGCAAAACTTTGGGGCAGGTGGCGGCTGCCTGCGGGAATCCTCCTGGTGATCATGAGTTTGTGGACGATTACGCAAGCACTTCATTACCGAGTCCTCTCTCAGCAGCCTGGAGGCAGCGAGTTCAACCGAACGTGGGCGGCCCGGACAGCGGCGGCTTATGCAGTTGTGATCGCTGTGACCCTGCTGGCCGGCATCGCGTTGGTTGTTGCTGGACGGCGTCGACATCCTTCCCCCGCCTCTCTGCCTGCGCCTTCAACTGGAGCGAGCGCAATCGGCCCTGAGACGACATCGGCCATCAAGACGAAGAAGGCCTCATGAGGATGACAGCGTGAACAACGCTTGTACCGGGAAATCGTGCTCGACTTGTGGCGCAAGAGACAAAGTGACAGCCAAAATGTGCAAGCCGGCACTCGCAACCAGCGCGTCAGCTCGGATTTGGCACCTTAAGGACAGCTTCAGGTGGCTTCGGGGGCGGAGTGATAGGCTCGAAGCTGGATTTTATGTATTCGTCCGCATTCGTTTCGTAGCAAGGCAGAGGACTACGTTTGCGATCCAGATCCTCTCTGGGCACATTGCGAGAATAGATCAATGGTTCATGACGATCGGGCTGGCTCCGCGCTGTTAGCTGCGCGATGGTCTGGTCGCAATTCTGGTCTCGCCAGGCTGAGACCTCGTGAACCACTGAGTAATCAAAGCCGGATTCCGAGAGCCGCGGTTCATACGGCAGGAAGGTGAAGACGAGCTTGATGAGACTCCACTCATCGCGGCCAACCTCCGTTTCGGCAACGAACACCTCAGCGCTTTTGAAGAACGAAGAGCGCGGGAGAGATATAGCTACGGCAACGAGACGCACTCGTATGGGAGCTTTCTTGGGAGGATAGGACCAACGGAGCTGCCCTTCGGCCCGCCTACCTGAACCGCCAATACAAGTAGCGGCCAGGAAAAACAGGGCTGTAGTCCATTTCTTCATCCTGATGCTAATCACGCTCTGCTCTCTTGGCTTACGATATAAGCACTGAGCTTCATGCGCAACCCAGAAATAGTTCCAACGGCGATCGACCTTCCTCTGGGATGCTCTTGAACAGACTATGGAAACTTGCGAATGGGTTGCCCGGCGGCAACTCCGGAGAGAGCGCGACCGTGAAAAGAAGCGCCGGAGTACTAAGTGATGCTTCTTAATTTCGTTGGTCGGCCCGGGCAGAAAATTTTAGAACTTTCGTGCAAGCCCATGCTGTTCCAGCCGTCCCCCCGACGGATTTGAACCCGTGCTAACCCGCGCCATGAAGGACCTTCTCTCGGGCTTCTGAGCGCAAAGGCACAGGCTAGCTATGGCGCATCCTTTCCTTTACTGCACCCCCTGCACAATTTGTGAACATTTTTTCTGCTCTATCCCATTGGTATGCGTGCTGGACACTCAGGCGGCAATCCGCAAATCATCTTCGACTTCTGTGACACCTGGAGCGGACCACGCTGCACGCTCCGCCTCATCGCGCTCCGCCCAGGAGCGCACCTCTCCTCGCAGGATCACCTTGGCGCCGCGGACATCGACCTGAATCTTTTGTGCGTCCAACTCGGCAGCACGCTGCATGGCATTCTCGATTTTGGTTTTCACCGCCGAAGGAGTGACTATCGGTTTAACTTTAATGTGGTTCGTAATACCCTTCACGCCGGCCAGATTGCGAACGGCATTCTCAACCTCGGCCTGCTGATGTTTGTAATCTACGATACCCTTCAGAATGATCCAGCCGTTCTCGACATGGACCTGGATGCGCTCTTCGGGCACAAGAACATCCCACTTAAGCGCATTCAGCACCGCTCGGGCGATGTCTTCATCGCTTCGCTGATATGACGAGGCCAGTTCGACCTTCATCTCATCGACAACAACCCTTACTCCTCCGACACGCTGGGCGGCACGAACAGCCGACCACTTTTCAGCATAGCTCTTTACTTTTCCGGCAAGAGTTACGATTCCATCATTCGCGGTGACTCCAATTTCCGCAGGGTCGACAGCAGGCTCAAATTGAAGTTCATCTAACACATCGCGCTGAAGTTGAATATTCGTTTTCATGTCAATCTCCTTTTCGGGTGGCTGGGTCGCGCAAGGACAGGAGCGGCGCCCTCCAAACTGCTGCGTTGCAGGGCTTACGAGTTACTTCAATATTCATCTTCTGCGTGACCGAGGTCCCCCGCTGTGACAGACATCACGTTGCAGGATAAAGCCGGGCTTGGGTGCCATGATGCGCACACAAAGACGGGGTTGGGTCTGCTGAATCTTGGACGCTATGCTTTTGGGACAGGACTCATATGGGACGTGAGATAACTTACACAATCATCCAAAGTCTCTAGTTTCGAGTAATCCGATTCCGGAATTTCCACGTTGAACTCCTTATGCAGTGCAATGACAAAGTTCAAGCGATCCATCGAATCGATGTCCAGTTGATCGCGAAACCTGCTGCCAGGCTTGATTCTGCCGAGGTCGGCCTCAGGCGCAACAGTACCTAATAATCGGAGCACCGTATTTTTGATATCGTCACTAGTCATAGCTTTTCCGGTTCCTGCAACAAGCGCGCGATGGTATTCAGAAATACGCCGCCCCGGTGGCCATCGCTAACGCGGTGGTCGGCTGAAAGGCTTGCCGTAATGAGTGGTCTGGACACGACCCCTCCTTCGACCGACCAGGGTCCCTGATGAACTTTGCCAAATCCAACCAAAGCAACTTGTGGAGGATAGATGATCCCAAAGATGCCTTCCACGCCCTGTTCGCCGAGGCTCGTGATTGTAATGGTTGAGTCAGAAAGCTCCGAGCTTCTTAGCGATCCCGCGCGCGCGCGCTGTACCAGATCGCGAAATTCCTTCATCAATTCTCCCAGAGGCTTTTGGTCAGTATTGAGCAGAGCGGGTGCAATCAAGCCGCCGCCGCGCAGCGAAATGGCTATCCCAACATGGATTTCCGGCTTCAGTACCACTTGCCCATCGCTCCACACGGCATTGAACTCACGCTGTTCACGCAGTGCCAATGCCACAGCCTTCACCAGAAGAATTCCGTAGAGAAGACGGTCTTCTACGGTGCGCTTTACGTTCTCTTCATTCAGCCAGGTCAAAGCTCGGTGGAAATCGATGGTCGTGCTCAGGTAATAATGGGGAATTTCGCGCTTGGAGCGAGCCATCGCCGCTGCAATCGCCTGTCTCATGCGTGCCGCCCGGTCCGGTGCTGCCGCCGGTGCAGGGGAGGGAACGGCTGCTTTGCGGGCCTGGGCTGCGTGCTCAATATCTTCTCGAGTGATTCTGCCTCCGGGGCCCGTGGGCGTCACGGATGCAGGATCTATTCCCAGCTCTTCCGCCAGTTTTTTTGCGAGCGGCGAAATTCGTAGCCGGCCCTCCTCATGTGTCAAAGTGGGAGCGCTGGTGGCTGTGACAGGGACTGGCGGTGCAATCGCCGGCGCGGAAGGCGCCTCGGCGACCTTGGTCGGAGCTGTCTTCGGAAGGACTTCTCCATCCTGACGAATGATCGCCAAGACGGTGCCGACCGGGCATTTGGTGCCCGGCTGAACCAAAATCTTTTCCAGAACTCCGCTTGTGAAGACTTCCACTTCTACGTCGGCCTTGTCTGTTTCCACATCGGCGATGATATCTCCGCGTTTGACGTAGTCGCCTGGCTTCTTGCGCCAGGCTTGGAGAGTGCCGGCCGTCATATCCGCTCCGAGATGGGGCATCAAGAATTCAGCCATGGCGGTTCACATGAGGTTTCGAACGGCTGTCACAATTGTATCTGGTTGGGGCAGGGCCGCCGTCTCCAGGTGAATGGCATACGGCATTGGCACTTCGGCGCTGCACACCCGGGATACAGGCGCATCCAACTCGTCAAATGCTTGTTCCATGATTTGTGCGCTGATTTCGGCGGCAAAACTCCCGGTGCGCCAGGCCTCATCCACGATCACGGCACGATGGGTTTTGGACACTGATGCCAAAATGGTTGCAGTATCGAGAGGCCGCAAGACTCTCAAGTCAATCACCTCAGCCTCGATGCCATCTTTAGCCAGGCTGTCGGCTGCCTGAAGAGCTTTGAGCAAAGATGCACTATAGCTGATCAGAGTGATGTCTTTTCCTACACGGCATATGGCAGCCTTCGAGATATCTGCCGGCGCGATCTTCTCTTCTATCTCTCCTTCCAGCGGGTACAGAGTCGCGTGTTCAAAGATGAAAACAGGATCAGGTTCCCGCAACGCTGCGATCAACATTCCGGCTGCATCCATTACGTTTGCCGGCGTGAGCACCTTGATGCCGGGAATATGGGCATACCAGCCTTCCAGACTGTGAGAGTGTTGTGCCGCCATTTGCCGGCCACCACCGCTGGCCATCCTTACAACCAGAGGAACGCTAAGCTGTCCCCCGGACATATGCCGCAAAGTTGCCGCGTTGTTCACGATCTGGTCGAGAGCAAGCAAGCTGAAGTTAATGGTCATGATCTCGACAATGGGTCTCATGCCGCCCAGGGCAGCGCCAATGCCTGCGCCGAGAAACGTGGATTCGGAAAGCGGAGCATCACGAATACGCTCTGGCCCCAATTCCTGTAGAAGCCCCAGGCTGACTGCAAATGCACCGCCATAGCGCCCCACGTCTTCTCCCATGAGAAAGACGCGCGAGTCGTCGCGCATGGCCTGGCGCAGCGCCGCCCGGATTGCCTCCCGGTACGTGACTTTCTTCTTCATGACTTTCCTGCTTCCGGCGTGCAAACGTCCCTGGTGAGATCTTCGACAGGCTCCCACGGACTGGAGTCCGCGAACTGAACCGCTTCGTCAAGTTCATGCGCGATGGCGCTCTCCAGGCTCGCCAGGTCGGCGTCTGTCAGAAGCCCGCGCTCGCGAAGGTGTTGCTCAAAGACCTTAATAGGGTCCCGTACCTGCCATTCTGCAATTTCTTTTTTAGTGCGATATAAATCCGGATCAGCCATTGAATGTGCGCGAAACCGGTAAGTATGCAATTCCAGAAGAAAAGGCCTTCCGGTGGAACGCACCGCCTCGGCAGCCCTGTGTGTGGCTGCTTCGACGGCAAGAATGCTCATACCGTCCACGCTCTCGCTTTCGATCCCCTGGGCCTGGGCTTTGAGACAGATATTGGTTTGCGCGAAGGCTCGATCCAGCGCAGTTCCCATCGCGTATAGATTATTTTCACAAAGGAACAACACAGGGAGTTTCCAGAGCGCAGCCAGGTTGAGGGACTCATAAAATTCTCCCTCTGCCGCCGCGCCATCGCCGAAGAAGCAAGCAGTGATTGTCTTCTCGTTGTGCTGAAGTTTGTCCGCCAGCGCTAGCCCAACAGCCACGGGCAATCCTCCGCCAACAATCGCGTAACCACCATAGAAACGCCGGGAGATGTCGAAGAAGTGCATGGATCCGCCATGGCCGTGGCTGCATCCCGTGATTTTTCCGTACATTTCTGCCATAAGTGAATTCGCAGAAATGCCGCGCGCCAACGCCTGCCCGTGTTCGCGGTACGTAGCCACAATGCGGTCATTGGCGGTGAGGGCCTGCATGGCGCCCACTGCGACCGCCTCTTCTCCTATATATAGATGGAGAAATCCGCGAATTTTGCCCAGGGTATAGACTTCAGCAGCCTTTTCCTCAAAACGCCGGATACGCAGCATTTCGCGCAGAAGGAAGAGAGCATGCTCACGGTCCTGATCCTGTTTGATAACCTCGACTTTTGGCGCCGAACTCAAGGGCACCTCCGCCATCTCAACTCTGTTCCAGAGTTGACGTATCACCTTCCGGTAATCCCATCTCGCGGTTTTTCAGCAAGCGGCGCATGATTTTGCCGCTGCGTGTACGTGGCAATGTCGTGACGAACTCGATCTCCTTTGGCGCCACCGCTGCTCCCAGCCGCGAACGTGCCCAGGCCATCAATTCACGCCGCAGATCATCCGTTGGCTGGCGGCCCTCATGAAGCAGCACGAATGCCTTCACGATTTCGCCGGCCATCGGGTCCGGTTTACCGATCACGGCTGAGTCTGCAACCGCTTTGTGCTCCAGCAGGACGCTTTCAACCTCGAAAGGCCCAATCAGATGCCCGGACGTTTTGATCACATCGTCTTTTCTGCCCACAAACCAGTAATAGCCATCTGCATCACGTTTCGCCAGGTCGCCGGTGAAGTAAAAACCTCCGGCGAAGCATTTTTCGTAACGCTCTTTTTCCTGCCAGTAACCCCGGAACATCGAAGGCCATCCCGGCCGCAGGGCAATTTCTCCCTGCACGCCAGGCTCCACGATTTCCTCAACTGAGCCGTCCTTGTGCTTTTGGACAATCGCTGCGTCAATGCCCGGAAGCGGCTTCCCCATGGAGCCCGGACGGACATCCATGGCAGCAAAGTTGGCGATCATGATGCCGCCCGTCTCGGTCTGCCACCAGTTGTCATGAAAAGGAAGGCCATAAGTTTCATGACTCCAAACCACTGCTTCAGGATTGAGCGGTTCACCTACGCTGGCCAGGAATCGCAGAGAACTCAGGTCGTACTTTGCTGGCAGTTCCTTGCCGGTCTTCATCAGCATGCGGATCGCTGTTGGGGCCGAATACCAAACTGTGACCTTCTGATCCTGAAGGATTCGATACCAGCGTTCGGCGTCAAAGTCTTCCTCGTCAACAATGCAGGTGATGCCATTTGTGAGAGGAGCAATGATGCCGTAAGAAGTGCCTGTCACCCAACCGGGGTCAGCGGTGCACCAGAAGATATCGTCTGCGTGGAAATCCAACGCCAACTTGCCAGTGATGTGATGTGCGACCACTGCTTCATGTACGTGAATCGCGCCTTTGGGCGTGCCGGTAGTGCCACTGGTAAAGTGCAGTAAGGCGACATCCTGTGGGTCCGTTGGTTCAATGTTGAAATCCTCGGGGGGGGCGGCGGCCATCAGCCTCGTCAAGTCTTCTGTTCCAGGCGGTAGTTCAGCTCCCGGTTCTTCAGGAATGATCAACACATGCTCCAGGGTAGGCACTTCATTTCTTATCTGCCTGACCTTTCGCTCATAGAGACACTGGGTGGTTACCAGCAACTTCGCGCCCCCAATCGTCATGCGAGCCTTGATAGGCTGCGGACCGAACGCTGAGAACAAAGGACAGAACACACAGCGTTGCTTCAAAGTTCCAAGTGCCGCGATATACAGCTCTGGAATGCGGCCGGCGAGAACATAGACGCGGTCTCCTTTTTGTGCTCCCAGTTTTTTTAGGACATTGGCGAAACGGTTGGTCAGAATCTGCAAATCGCCATAAGTGTAGTCGCGGACGTCTCCTCTCTTGCCGATCCACCGGATCGCGAGATGGTTTCTTAGCGGGCCGCAAGCATGGCGATCGATCGCTTCATGGGCGATGTTCAGGCCCTGACCGTCGGGAAGGCCGTCAAGCTCCTTGAGTGCGGCTGCCCAGGAGAATGCGCTTCTTGTGGCCGAATAGTCCTTGAGATTGGGAGCAACTGCCCAGTCTTCCACCCGCTTGTGTATGACCGAGTGGGCCGTCGCCAAAACGGGCTGTGCTGCTGCGACTGTCAAGTGGGTGGCCATGAATTTACGCTCTCACACCATTCCTCCAACTTGCTGTGACACATGTCACATCAAGTGGTTTTCATGATTTTGGCATTCCGGAATCAAGTGACAGCAGTCACAGACCAGAGCTCTGAAAATGCGGAGGATACAAAAGGAGACGTTATGGGTAATCACACGAATAATGAGACCAATGGCTTTGTATTCCAGGATCGTTCTGAAGCCGGTTACCTCCTGGCGAACCGGCTCAAAGCGTATACGAACCTACGCGATGTTGAGGTACTTGCTCTTCCTCGCGGTGGAGTCCCGATCGGCGCTGAAATCGCGCGCGCGTTGAACGCTCCGCTTTTTCCTTTTATCGTGCGCAAACTCGGTGTACCAGGCCATAAAGAACTTGCGATGGGAGCGATCACAAACAGCGGCAGACCCTTGGTGAACAGAACTGTGACTAGGAAGTTAGGCCTTTCGGACCGATTCGTCGACACGGTTATTCGGCGCGAGACGAAGCGGTTGTTGCGTGCTCAGAATCTGTACTGTGCCGGACGGCCAATGCCTCTGCTCGAAGGCAAAATTGTTATTCTTGCGGACGATGGCGCTTCGACTGGATCAAGCCTGTCACTAGCGGTGCAAGCTGTCCAAGAGCTGGGGGCCGCATATGTGATTGTCGCCCTGCCTGTAGCCCCTCCGTATGCGGTTTCGCAGCTCAACAAGATTGCCAACGAAGTTCTTTGCTTGATGCAGCCAAGGAAGCTTGTGACAGTGAGTCGCTGGTACCACGAATTTCCTATGCCAACAGATCGTGAGATTTGCCAGATGCTGGATGGCGCCGGCATACAAATGCCTCGGAAATCGGCTTAGGCAAATTGCCAGATGACGTCTTAAGCATGATTGTGCAGCTGCCATTTGCAAACTAGGCGTAACAGTGACCACAGCTCATTGTGCAATGGATGCTACTGGTCTCTGAGGCAGTGGTGTGATAGTGGTCACAGCGAGAATTCGCAGCAGATCGTAGGGTTAATGTTATGAGCGAGTTTAAGGGAGATCGAAAATGGATATGACCGAAGCGTTAACAAATTTCCCTTTGCAAGTTACTTTTCGTCACCTGGCAGTGCCGCCCGTCGTTGAGCGCTGGGTCCGGCTGGAGGCCGCAAATCTTAATAGGTTCTACAAACGAATCATGGGGTGCCGGGTCGCGATTGAACAGTCACACCGTTACGTAAAGGGCAGTCCTTACCGCGTTCGTATTGATCTGACCGTGCCGGGCGGTGAACTAGTGATCAATCATGAACCCACATTGAAAAGCAAGGCACGGCAAACGGGAGAGACGGAGATCAGAAAGCATCTTGAAGTGAGCAGTCCCAACAAGCATCTTCAGCAAGCAATCAGTGAAGCTTTCAAGGCCGCTGGCCGCCGCTTACAGGACTACGCCCGTCGCCAACGTGGAGATGTAAAAAACAGGCAATCTCAGCCAGTGGCCAGGGTTAATCAACTCTTTCGCGCACAAGGGTACGGGTTCCTCCTGACCGGAGATGGCCGTGAAATTTATTTTCATAAAGACAGCGTTCTCAGCCGGGCGTTCGGCCGGCTCAGGGTTGGATCAACGGTTACGTTCGCTGAAGAGCAGGGAGAGAAGGGCCCACAGGCCAGCAGCGTTAAGATTGCCGCGAAGCATCGCATGCGGCACGCTACGTCTCCGGCAGCATGATCTGCTCGAATCGCGTGTTGATAAGAGGTACCCGATTTCATACACGCGCGATCTCTGCGGTTTGACCTCAAGGATTCACTGCTCGCCAGCTTAGCTTAATTTTAAGAATCGAGTTGAGTTATGAAACACTCCGAAACAAGGCAAGATCCGTCAACACGGGAATGGGTCGTCATTGCGCCTGAACGTCCAATGGGTGACATGCTAAAGGTAGAAACCGCACGAGCACACGAGGTGCTTTGCCCATTCTGCCCAGGTAACGAGAACATGACTCCTGCGGAATTGCTTCGCGTGCCTCGAGGGTCTTCCAACACAGATTGGCAGTTGCGGGTGGTTCCCGACAAATTCGCTGCTCTTACACCGGACATTCCGCCCATCAAAGGAGATGGATTTTTCCGGCGGATGGCAGGATTTGGTCACCATGAGATCGTGATCGAACACCCCCACCACAACATAGATCTCACTGACATGCCAGTTGAACACGTGCTCAAAATATTGCAGGTCTACAGAACGCGTCAGCACGAGCTGCGGAAGGTCAAAAATGTTCGATCTGTCAGTATTTTCAGGAATCATGGTTCTCTTGCCGGTGCGGCCTGCAATCATCCGCATGCGCAGATTATCGCCAGTGCAGTGATTCCGGAACTCACGCATCGCAAGCAGGAAATCGCGAAATCTTATGCCAGCCATACGCAGAGAAACCTCTATTCCGAGATATGGGAGGCTGAGACCTCAAGCGAACGGCTGATTGAAACAGACGAAACGATGGCCGTATTTGTTCCCTTCGCCGCAGCTGTTCCTTACGAAATGTGGATCATGCCCCGTGCATCCCATCCTTCTTTTTCCATGGCCAGCGACCGCGACCTGGAAGGTCTTGCGGGCATGCTCCATCGGTCCTTATTACGGCTACGAGGCTGCTGGGGGGATGTTGCCTACGGTTTGGTCATTTACTCTTGTGCCGTTGGCGAAGAAGCTCCCTATTATCGATGGCATGTACAGATTACGCCCAGGGTGGCCCGTGCGGCCGGAGCTGAACTAGGTCCTCACATCTGTATTAATCCAATGCTGCCGGAGGATTCTGCGCGTAATCTGCGGCAAGCTTCTCTCAATAGCCATGAAAGTCAACTTCTAGCTGCGACGTATCTGATCGAATAGTGCCGGCAGGTAATGCAACCCATAGCACCGTCTCAGAACGTCAAATGAAATTGTTTTCTGTGGAGAGTCAATGGCGTTTTCTGCCCGTTAATCTTGAACAGAGCCAAAGCCCAGGTCCCTCTATAGGAGCTACTCCAAATGGGCTTCCAGCTTACTTCTCGCGGATCGCTCACCATGATCGCGAGTTTGGCGAAGCAAGTCGAGGAAGCGGTCAGGACTCTGTAAAGATCTCCTCGCTCAGTTCTTCTGCGTGGCCACAGTCGTGCTGTGACAATTTCTGCATTGACGGTGAGAACGATCCCTTGTTGGCGAATTTCACTCTATGTGAGTGTCTCTCAAGTTCAGTGATCCCCATCACGGTCAAGCTGTACCGCTTCTTCTAGACTCAAGACAAATGCGTTTGGAGGTGAATTATGCCAGCAACCACCACTGGTCATCACAGAGACATTGTCACAGCAACTGACCTTACCGAGCTGGCCGGCTTTTGCGATGAGCAGGCCCATGCGGTTTCGTTCTATTTCAGTCTCGCTACCACACCCGATAACTCACATCGTGAGGAATTTATTGCCGTCAAGCGGCTCATTCAACAGGCGCATGAGAGTATTGCACCATCAAATGTACCAACCTCTCTGGCCAAAGACCTGGAGCAGATACTTTCCACTGCTGATGAGATTTCTCTTGATCCCGCACGGCTGAAAGTAATCTTTGCATGTCGCGAAAGGCAAGCGTGGCAGGAATTTGAGATCCCAACACACCAGTCCATAAGCCTTTTGGATGTGGGAAGACGTTTTCGGCTGAGGCCTCTAATGGCGGCATTGCAGGCCTGTGCTCCGTTTTGCGTGGTTATTCTGGAATCCGGAAAGGCGCGAGGATTTGTGATACGCGGTACCGATATCAAGGAAATAACAGGCCGGCTTTCTGTCGAGGATCTCAGTTTGCATGCGGAAGACTCCCGGGTGGGATGGTCGAGGCATGTTGAGACAAATTTGGAAGAGCACGAGCAGGCATATTTCAAAAGACTGTCTCGCCAGGTGCATGAGTTTATGTCAGAACAACAGGCAGCGCACCTCGTCATTGGCTGCCGCGAAGATTTGTGGGGCGAAGTGGGGCCGCAGTTTGCCAATCTTCAGAATGAATTCATAGGACATTTCCACCTGACGAATTTTGAGGTGGGGCCGGCGGAAGTGCTGCCTATGGCGCGGCCTCTATTTGAAGAGGCGCGGCGCCAGCGCTGCGTGAATCTTTTGAACGAGATCAATGAAAGCCCATCTCACGCTGCCCTTGGGCTCGATGACGTGCTGCAGAGCCTCCGCGACGGGCGGGTGCAAAAACTCGTCTTGGGAGCGCTGCCCAACCAGACGATTTCTGAGTGCCAGGATTGCCGCCGCATGTGGAGCGAAGCCGGTCACAATTGCGTTTTCTGCGGCAGCGGCCGCGTTCGCTATATAGCTGCAGAAGAAGGTTTGATTCGACAAGCTCTTACGACTGATTCGGAAATATTGTTGGTGGAAGAAGATGTGATTCCGGGCTTCGGCGGTGCAGCGGCTCTGTTGCGTTATTGATCGGAAGAGCGCCTATTTGCGTCGAACCGTCTTGCCTGTCAGCGCAAGGTGGATTTTCATGAAAACCAATTCTGAACTTCAACGCGATGTCTTGGAGGAACTGAGATACGAGCCCAGTGTCGATCCGGCACAGATCGGCGTTACCGCAAGAGATGGAATTGTAACGCTCTCGGGCACCGTAAAGACCCATCCTGAAAAATGGTCTGCCATAAGGGCAGCGCAACGAGTCTTGGGGGTCAAGGCCGTGGCGGATGAAATTCAGGTGGAGTTACCATTCGTTTTCCGGCGCACAGACGAAGAAATTGCCCAGGCCGTGCTGGACGCCCTTCGATGGGACGTGATCGTTCCTGACGAACGCATTCAGGTCAAGGTCAGCGATGGCTGGGTAACGCTCAAAGGAACAGTGGATTACAAATATGAACACGCTGCGGCCGAGGCGGCGGTGCACAATCTGACTGGCGTTAAAGGCATCCTAAATCGCATCACAATCAAACCTCTGGCGACACCCTTTGAAGTAAAAGCCCAGATCCAGAAGGCCTTCCGGCGCACGGCTGAACTGAATGCACGACAAATTAATGTTGACGTCCAGGGAAATAGGGTGAGCCTGCGCGGTACCGTGCACAGTTGGGCTGAGCGAGATCAGGCGGAGCGAGCCGCATGGTCAGCTCCAGGTGTTTCGCAGGTGGAAGACAATTTAACTGTGGCCGTTTGAAGTCGAGCTGTCGTGGGCACCAAATGGCCGGCAGCGAGCGGCAAGCGAAGCCAGCGCTCATGGGTGAAAGACGAAGGAAGACGGCCATCGCAAGAGGGAACGCAGACGGACATTCGCTGGCGCATGGCGAGAAAGGAGAGCCACATCATGAAGAGTAATGTGGAACTGCAACGTGACATTATGGCCGAACTTGCGTATGAGCCGGCGGTAGACCCTGCGCAAATTGGTGTCATTGCAAAAGACGGCATGGCGACACTGACAGGTACAGTAAGGAGCCATGCAGAAAGGTTGGCTGCCGCAGAGGCGGCTGAGCGCGTGCAGGGCGTGCTGGCGGTGATTGATGAAATGCATGTAGAAATACCTTGCATACAACATCGGACCGATGAAGAACTCGCGCGAAGCATCTTAAACACACTGAAGTGGGATAGTCGTGTACCGGACGACAAAATAAAGTGCAAGGTCAGCCATGGACGGGTCACATTGGAAGGAACCGTTGATTACAAGCACGAGCAGAGAGCGGCGGAAGATGCCATTCGCAATCTGATTGGGGTAAGACGCATTGAGAATCTGATCGAGGTCAAACCTCGGGCGATTGCATTTGATATCAGGAACCGGATTGAGTCTGCGCTTCGACGATCTGCACAGATAAATGAGCAGGGAATTACTGTCGAAGTCAAAGGGAGCACAGTGATTTTGCGGGGCACCGTACACTCTCGCGCTGAGCGCAATGAGGCAGAGCGAGTTGCATGGCTCGGATCCGGGATCTCCGAAGTGGAAGATCATTTGACGATTGCAGCTCAGTCATCGACCGTCTCCTCTGCATTCCAGACTGATGACGCCACATAGAAAAAATATGTTCCAAATGAAAAGTTGGTTGCAGCAGATACCGTCTACGTACCGGCTGCGAAGTAATTTAGAAGAAAAATATTGGCTGGCAAGCGATCTGGCAGGAAAGCGAGGGCCTGGCAAAATGGATGCAATACGAAAAACTGATCTGAATACAGCGACCGCGAAACATCTCACAGAATTACCTGGCATTCCCATCAATATCGCACGGAGGATTGTCGCCTACCGCAAGAGGCATGGCGGCGTGATTCACACCTGGGAAGAATTGCTGAACGTGAATGGATTTCCAGAACAAAGGTTAGACGAGATCAAGGCCCGCGCGGTGTTAGGACTTCCTTCACGCCAAAAGGAGGCAGTCCGGGGTCCGCTTCTTCATTACTTGCCGGGACAAGGCAAAGGACGAAAGCCGGCGAAGTGACATTTGGCCAAGGAGGTCCATATGCTTCTGGCGAGGACGCTCTATTAGCAATGACATAGCAGATGTTGTGACAGAGTGATCACCATCATGCATGCGATTACGACAATCGAACCGGCCGGCTGAGTGCGGCCGTGGAGTCGGTAGCTAAAAAAATCGGGCAACCCCAGTCAGGAAATGAGTGATTGATCATCTGCTGTGTGACCATTGTCACAGCTTAATTCGCAGCAATGAATAAGAGTTTATTTAAGGGGGTGCCCATTGAGGGCTAAACATGACGATCTCCCCCATTCCCGTGGCGGAAGCTTCCGATGTACATCTGAAGTTGACCCATGCCCATTATGATGCAGCGGCGCTCGCTCGATTGCTGCACAAGTTTCTTGTAGCAGTCTCTCGGCCTGATCTCCCAGAGACTCGGCAGAGCGCGATACGGCTCGGCGTCGCCCTTGCCGGAGTTGCAAGAGCGGAGCGGGCGTGCGGATCTGGTTCAGTACAGGAACGCACCTTTCAACAGTACGAGCAAATGCTTCAACAACATTGGCAGGCGTATCTTACATTTGAACAGTTGTCGACCGATTTAGAAGATACTCTTACATCGCACTGTAGCGATGACGCCTTACTCGCCGCTGAAATCGGCCATCATCTCGATTCGGCGGAAGCAGCCCACCAAGCGAGTCTCTGTGGGCCACAATCAGACACCTGATCACCAATCAAAACCCTGTTACAACAAGGAGCGCTTGTAGAACGAATAAAGAATAACTGAGGTGTTATATGAAAATCGAAAGCATAATGACGAAGCAGCCAATCTGCTGCAGCCCATCGGACACATTGCAGCACGTGGCACAAATGATGCGGGAACAGGACGTAGGCGCCCTACCGGTAGTCTCTGATCTTGTGTCAAAACAATTGGTCGGAATCATCACGGATCGCGATTTGTGTGTTTCCGCTATGGCGGAGGGCAAAGATCCCCATATCACGCCAATCGCCGCCTACTTCACCAAAGACGTAATAACGTCCTTTCCTGCGGACACGCTGGAATCCTGTGAGCAAAAGATGAAGCAGCACAGGGTCCGGCGGATTCCGGTAGTCGACAAGCAGAACTCCTGCGTGGGTATTGTCGTCCAGGCTGATATCGCGCGCGTGGACAAGCCGGAAAGCTTCCAGGCGCTGATTCATGAAATTTCCCGGCCCAATATTCGACGCCCGGCTCCGATCGCTGCGGCATGATGGCTTTAGTTTGCCACTTCGGCGCGTTTGCAGAAGTCCAGAGAAGGAGCATGGCATGAAAACCAACACGCAGCTTCAATCCGATGTTCTAGATGAACTGGCGTACGAACCCAGTGTGGATGCTGCCGGGATCGGCGTTACAGTAAAGGACGGCATCGTAACTCTCAGTGGTGACGTGAAAAGCTATGCAGAAAAGTGGTCTGCAACCCGCGCGACTGAACGGGTCAACGGCGTCAGGGCGGTGGTTGACGAATTGCAGGTAAGACTGCCCGACATTCATCTCCGCACGGATGAAGACATTGCTCGAACTGTATTGAATGCCCTGAAATGGGATGTCACTGTTCCCGATGATCGTATCAAAGTGAAAGTTGAACACGGATACATCACCTTGGAAGGGACCGTTGACTACAAATATCAGGAAACTTCCACAATGAATGCAGTTCGCAACTTGGCTGGCGTGAAGGGGATTACCAGTCTTATCACTGTGAAGCCGCAGGCAACGTCTTCAGAAGTGAAAAGGAAGATCGAGGGCGCTTTTCGCCGGACTGCCGAATTAGATGCACAACGGATCAAGGTCGACGTTCACGATAACAAGGTCACTCTGCACGGCGTCGTTCATTCCTGGGCTGAGCGAGACGAAGCGGAAAGGGCGGCATGGTCTGCCCCCGGCATTGCGTTCGTTGAAGACAAACTGATCGTCGCAGCCTGAGTCTAACCGCAAACAGAAAAGAGCCGGCGTCAGCGCCGCTACATCCTTTCCAACGCGTCAGAGCGATTCTGAAGGTTGTTATGGCCGCTCTGAGAAGCCACTCACAGCTATCGCTACTGTTTTTGGTCGGCGAAGAATGCTCCACAGTGGAGCGCATGAACTGCAAGGTCCAACCCAGGGAACAAATTCATACGGACCGAGCACCTGAATACAAGCCGTTAGATCGGAAACCAAGAAAAGAATCAGACTTTGGAGGATCCTATGAAAGCACAAACCGCACTTAGTCCCATTTCCTTTAAACCATTGTCGACGACCGCATTCTGGACCGATGTTGAGAAACTCATCAGCCAGGTTCGTCAACGCGCATTTCAACTCTTTGAAGGGCGTGGCCGGGCCGACGGGCACGACCTGGATGACTGGTTCAAGGCCGAAAGCGAGTTATTGAAGTCTGTCCCTCTTGAGGTCACAGAGAAAGACAACATTGTGCACATCCGCGCCGATGTTCCCGGATTCAAAGAGAACGAGCTTGACGTCACTTTTGACGGCGGTGTCCTCACCATCAAAGGCGAACACAGTGAGGAGACAGAAAAGAAAGATGAAAAGACCTATCACAGTGAAAGGCGCGCCCAGCAGATTTTCCGCCGGATGACCTTACCCGTGAACGTGATAGCTGACAAAATGACAGCTACGTTAAAGGATGGCGTACTGGAACTTTCTGCGCCGAAAGCGGAGGTGGCCAAGAAAGTTGAAATCAAGGCAGCTTGATAGATCAAAGTCGCAAGTTGCTCGCTCGGCAGAAGTCTGAGTAGTGTGTTGCAGGTCAACTGTGGCTACTCAGGCCTCCTGTCGAGATAGAGCTTGCACCGGACGCAGCAACCCGGCAGACAGGGCTCAGGCTTCATAACCCAGAAGCGTTCTGCAATTCGTTCTTCGTTACCTGGTGACCGTGCACCTTGGTTGTGCCCCTTTCAAATAGGGCCTTGAGCCGGATGAAATCCTGGTCCAGCACGTTCTTTGGATCAAGTCCGAACAGGGTTGCAAAAGCATGCCCTAGTAGACCAGCCGGTGGCCGATAACTCATTTGTATCTGCACCCGCGTGCCGCCATCCTTCGCAGCTTCAAACCGAATAATGCCATGATTCTCGATGGCCGATCCGGGAAGGCTTCGCCATTCAATGAGTTTTTCCGGGACCCTGCGGACGATCGATCCGGTCCATTTCAGAGCTGTTCCGGCGAGCCCGGAAAGGCGCCATTGATAAGCCTCGTCTTCCAGGCGGCAGACTTCCTGGATATGGGGGAATACCTTGGGATAGTTCTCCGGATTGTTCCAGAACTCAAAAAGCTCCGCAGGCGTGGCCGCGATATGGATGGTTTTTTGGACATGAATTCCTGTTGATGGGTCGACCCCGACAGCGGCAGCCCAAGGGACATTTAATATGGAGCGTGCCAGCAGTAGACTGCCGGCAATGCCGGCCGCATTGGTGATCGATTTCCAGCGGCTAATTCCATAAGTGGCAAGTCCAAGTCCGGCAAATGCCGCGATTGCCCTGGTTGTCGGCGACCATCGTTGCTGCAAGAGTTCAGGTACGTGCTTGCGCCGGGCCCCTCCCTGGAGCCCTGGAATGTGTTCAGGTCCGGTTGAGGTATTCAAATAGCTGGTGAAATCTTTTACGCCTTCGATTGACGCGACCGCTCTCTCAACATCTTCTGCTTCCTCGGTCAAGACCCAGCCAGTCAAGAATACCGATCCATCCTTAGCGCTTACCTCAATGGCACTGGGATGTGATACCACGCGTCCCAGTGCAGTGTGCACCCTCTGCTCAAGAACATAATCCGATGTAGGGACATGCTGGAAGAGACGTTGCGCTTCGGCAAGCACCCCTTCTGTCCGGTTCTCAACATCACGGCTTAAGCGCCCCGCGAATTTCTCAAGCTCGTGTTTGGAATGGGTCAACGTATCGCCCAGTTCCGCCCTTCGTCTTTTTCCGCGCTGCGGGTCAAGGAAATACATGGTCAAGAGTCCGGCACCGTATGCGCCTGCCAAGATAGTGGTGATGTCACGATTCCGCATAAATACCTCCAAATGGGAGCCGATCCCAAGATGTAATTTGGGCAGATCAGAGCAGTTAACCTACACGCGCTGGGATGGCATCGGCGAACGTGAGTGAGGTCACTGCGGATCAGTTTGCATGACTATGTTCCGAACTCCTGGTCCTGATCGTCCACCAGTACAGTGGGGTTCTCGTATATCTCGGTTTCGATCACTTCATAGATGGCGACTGATGCTTCCGGAGCATTGGAGGGTTCTTTCGGGCCACTCCTTACCCGCTTTTTCGCTTGGGTACTGATTGCTCTCTTCGAAGCTTTCTGCATTGCTTTGCTTGCTGCTTTCTTAGGATTGCGTTTTGTGCTCCTCGCCTTGGTCGCAAGTTTCCTTTTTCTTGTCATCATTGTTGCACCTCATCTCATTCTGCATTGCAGGCCACGCTGCTTTTTTGCTGCGTTTTGCTAAATTCGTCAATCGCCTGGACGTTCATAGTTCTCTCGGCGTGCATTACTCGGCGTTTGTTCGGGTACGGAACCAAAGGAAGGCAAATGCAACGATGAGCAGGATCATCCAAAATCCATCTTCAACTGCTCCAGGCATCGAACTCATAAGAATCTGCTTCTTCCTGAACGTAGCGTGACCTCTGGCGCTCATGGCTACACACTTCATTATGCTCATCTTGTCCTGGGTGTTGCTGTGACCCGGATCACAGCGCGTGGATTGTGGCGATCGGCCGCGAAGTATCAAGATTCCGATTCTTGCTTGCGACTGCTTCAGGAATCGCAGGTTCATGAGAAGGCGACAATAATTTAAAAGGGCTGCGACTTAGCTGTGTTCTAGCTGACTGGCTTCCAGAAGAAGTCGGTCAGTGTGGAAACATTGCCATTGCAGCCCTTGATGTGATCACTGCTTTCGCAGTCCCAAGCCTCAACACCATCCTTTGGGAAGTCGTTGATTTTTTCGGGTTTGGTTGCCGCCAAGTCGCCTTGGCTGGCTGGTCACTCAGTCTACTTCAGTATTCGCAACCTGCTGGAAACGAATCCTTTTTCGACCGTCGACGCTTCCTAATTTAGTGATTCAGCGAGTCATCGGATGTGACGCGGCTCACGGCTGTTTGTGATCTCAGCAGTCCGCTGTCTCACCTCGCTCGCTTTCAAATTAGCTCCTCCCCGCCTTTGCTTTTCCCTGTGTCCGCCATCACAGCACGATTGAACCCTATGAGGTAAAAAGAGTAGCAAGGCCCAGTAGCCACTTGAGACACGTATGCAAGCCCCGATCCACAATGAAGACATTGCTCACATCTTCGAGAAAATGTCCCGCGTTCTCTCGCTGAAAGGACAGAATCTCTTCCGCGTCCTCGCATACGAAAACGCAGCTCGTTCCATCCGTGAACTGGATGAAGATCTAGCCAAGGTTGCTGCTGATGGAAAATTAGAAGAGATCTCCGGGATCGGTAAGGACCTGGCTGGCAAAATAGAAGAAGCGTTGCGCACAGGACATATCCGCGAGTGTGAGCGCGAGTGCGGCAGGATCCCTGATTCTCTGTTGGCTTTGTTTGATGTTCGCGGCCTTGGTCCCAAGACTATTGCATTGCTGCATAAGAAATTTCGAGTCAATACCGTCGAGGACCTTTCGCGCGTACTTGACTCGGGCGCCCTTGCTCGAATGCGCGGCTTTGGAGAGAAGAAGATTTCAGCATTGCGCGAGTCGCTCGAATCCTGGACCGCCAGCCAGGAAAGGATGCTCCTTGGCCTGGTGCTGCCACATGCAGAAGAACTAATGGGCAAGATCCGCAAACTCCGGCTGGTCACTCGGGCGGAGCTGGCGGGTTCATTGCGCCGGGGGCGTGAGACCATCGGCGACGTAGACCTCCTGGTTACTTCCAAAGAAAGTCCCAGAGCGCTTCGGGAGATTAGCCGTCTTCCGGAAGTCACGCGCATTCTAGCCGTGGGGCCCACGCGAGCCACGTTGATGATGGGGACCGTGCAGGTAGATGTGCGCGCGGTTGCGCCGGAGTCCTTCGGGGCAGCGCTGCAATATTTTACGGGATCAAAAAAGCACAATACGCATCTGCGCGCCATCGCGCGCCAGCACGGTCTCAAGATCAATGAATATGGGGTATTTCGCGGCATCAGACGTCTGGGAGGAACGGAAGAAGAGGACGTTTACCGTCTGGTTGGCATGCCCCTTATCCCGCCCGAGCTGCGCGAAGATCGCGGCGAAATTGAATCGGCACTGAAAGGTGAGCTTCCAAAGCTTGTGCAGTTGAATGAGATACGCGGGGAGCTGCATGCGCACAGCACATATTCAGATGGGCACTCCAGCATGGCAGATATGGTTGCGCGAGCGGAAGCCATGAATTACGAGTACCTGGCTTTGACAGACCATTCCCCATCGCAGCGCATAGCTCGAGGTCTGGATCGAACCCGGCTGCACAAGAAGATTCGGGAATTGGAAAAGCTGCGCCAAGCTCGGGGCAACAGCGGACCTCGCCTGCTACTTGGCGCGGAGGTTGATATTTTGCCCGACGGCAAACTGGATTATCCCGATGGCATACTCGCGCTGTTCGATGTCGTGATTGCTGCAATCCATGGGAACTTCAACCAAACCCGCAAAGAAATGACAGAACGGCTGCTGCGCGCAATTGACCACCCCTGCGTCAACATCATCGCCCATCCGACCGCGCGTCTCATTGGAAAGCGCGAGCCCATCGAATTTGATTTCGATCGGGTTGTCTCCGCTGCTACGAAGGCCAACGTTGCGCTGGAAATTGACGGTTCTCCCTGGCGGCTGGATCTCAACGACATTCTGGCCCGTTCTGCCGCTGACGCAGGCGCCCTTCTATCGATAACGGCGGATGCGCATAGCGCCGCGCAGCTTGGCTATCTGCGTTTCGGGGTGCTGCAGGCCCGGCGAGCCTGGATCGGAGCAGCTTCGATCGTGAATACCTGGTCATGGAAACAGCTGCATGAATGGTTGGGTATCCGTAGCCCACGAAAGGCTGCTGTAGAGATGAAAGCGGCCGGATAAGAGGTGGATCCATGTATCGCACCATCATTCCCGATCGCAGAGAGATAGAGCCGAAGCTGAATGAGAACACCATGCGCGTCTTGTCGGCTCGTTACCTGCGCCGCGACGTCAAGGGTATTGTGGTTGAGATGCCGCAGCAGATGTTTGAGCGTGTGGCACGCGCTGTCTCAGAAGCAGAACTCATCTTCGGTCCGGTCAGCAACGCACGGCTATGGGAAGAACGGTTTTGCGAGATGCTGTGGTCTCTAGACTTCTTACCCAATTCACCGACCTTGATGAATGCAGGGACGCAGCTTGGGCAGCTTTCTGCCTGCTTTGTGTTGCCCATTGAGGATACCCTGGAATCGATTTTTCAGGCGCTGAGCAACATGGCTTTGATCCAGCGCTCCGGCGGAGGCACCGGATTCTCTTTCTCCCGTCTTCGCGCTATGGGAGAGATGCTGAGGTCAAGTGGGGGCGTCTCCTCCGGCCCGGTTTCCTTCATGAAGATCTTCGACGCGGCCACGGAGAATATCAAACTCGGAGGACGGCGTCGCGGCGCCAACATGGCGGTGCTGCGGGTGGACCATCCCGACATTGTGGCCTTCATTGACAGCAAGCGGGATGGCCATTCTGGGCTGTCGAACTTTAATCTCTCGGTGGCCGCAACCGATGAATTCATGTCGGCAGTCGAATCGGGGGGCGAACTGGCGTTGCACGCCTCGAATGGCCAAGTCATCAGAACCCTTCCGGCACGTGCAGTTTTTGATCGTATCTGCCAAGCTGCCTGGGAGACCGGCGACCCCGGGCTCATTTTCATCGACACAATCAACAGTGCGAATCCAATAGCGGCCGACGGAATGCTTGAGAGCACGAATCCCTGCGGAGAAGTTCCCTTATTGCCCTATGAGTCCTGCAACCTGGGATCAATCAATCTCACACACTTTATTACAACAGCAGACGGCGAAGGAAAACTGGAATGGAACCGGTTGCGACGGACAATCCACGATGCCGTTCGCTTTCTCGATGACGTAATCACGGTCAATCGTTACCCTCTGGCGGAGGTCAAGGATGCTACGGAGGCCTACCGTAAAATCGGGCTTGGGATCATGGGTTTCGCTGAGGCGTGCATCCTCTGCGGCATTTCCTACGCCGATGAAACGGCCCTCGCGTTTGCGAACGAATTAATGCAATTTATCGCTGCCGAAGCGCGAAATGCCTCCGCGCTCCTTGCCGATGAACGGGGAACCTTCCCAGCGTGGGGCCGCAGCCATTTTGCGCTCTCTGGCTTGAAGCTGCGGAATGCGACCCAGACCTCAATTGCGCCCACCGGCACTATTAGCTTGATTGCGGGAACCAGCCCCGGAATTGAGCCTCTTTTTGCGCTCGCGTATCGGCGGATGGGAGTTCTGGGTAACGAAACGCTGGTCGAATTCAATCCAGTCTTTGCACGCTACCTGGGAGATGACGACAGGGCTGACAAAACCCTGGAATTGGTCAAGCGTGCAGGATCGCTGGCTGATTGTGCCGAGATTGCACCGGAACTGAAGCGACTGTTTGTAACTGCACTGGAGGTCCCGCCGGAGCAGCATGTGCGCATCCAGGCAGCATTCCAGAAACACGTCGACAATGCGGTTTCCAAGACTGTCAATCTGCCGGCAGATGCCACGGTTGAGCAGGTTGCCGGTGTTTATTCACTGGCGCACAAGCTAGGATGCAAAGGCGTAACAATATTTCGTTATGGATCCAAACTCGAACAGGTCCTGCACCTCGGCGCCGAGGAGGAGCCATATGAACGTGAATACTTCACCCGCTGTGATCCTGGGGCGTGCAAGCTGTGACCGTCACGACAAATATGCAAGAGCTGAGGAAAGAATGAACCAACCCGGCCATGCGTTTAATAGCTGTGACCCGCATCACTGTGGCTCTTCCCGCCCTGGTTAGACAATTATTAAGTTGAGGAGGCCAATATGACCAATAAAGTCCTTGTTGCTATTGACGATACCGGACTATCCGACGTTGTCGTCCAATCATTGTCGGCACAGATGCAGCCTGACCAGACTGAAGTGCTGGTCCTGCAAATTGTGGAGCCGCTTATTTACTCGGCTCCGCCCGAAATGGCGCCGGGATACCAACCCGAAATGGCGGCACGACGGAAAGAGCGTCAGGAGCGCGCCAAAAGCAGCGTTGATTCCGCAGTGGACGTTCTTAGCAAGTCGGGATTCAAGGCGACTTCGAACGTGATCGAGAGCGAAATCAAAGAAGGGATCCTCGATATGGCCGCGAAATGGGGTGCGGATTTGATCGTTGTGACATCTCATGCCCGCAAGGGAGTGGCGAAGTTCCTCCATCGCAGCGTGGCTGAAGGGATCGTCCACAAAGCGCCGTGTTCGGTGTTGGTGCTGAAAGAATTGCCCAAGAAGGCCGCGGCATAAGCATCCGCTCGGGTTAGAAGCCCACGAAGCCCAGAATAGACAGGAAGGGTGACCTGTCAACTGCTGTTCGACCTGCCTCCCCGGTGCCGGGCGGTTTCTTTGATACCGGCAGGGAGTACGAACCGGGGCAGAATTTCGTGCGGAACCCATATTGGGTTTCAAATCGAAGGCACCCTCAAATCCTTGCGAGGTATAGAAAGAACGACGATGAAGGCCGTGGGACCTGTCGTTTATGACCAACTCCGGAGGTGCCGGCTATGGAATGTTTCCGAACAGTTCCTTCCGGCAGCAACTGCCCCAGAACTTGAAGCGGGTGGTGCGGTTCCTGGCGCAATACAACCCTACGCCGGCATTCAGCGCGCGTGAAGACATCAGAGGAAACAGGAAGAATGAACTGAACCAAGACAAAACGAATCCTAAAAGACCACAGCAACACCGCTCCAAAGGAACTTCCATTCATCCCGCCTACTTTTTCAACAGTCCCAGATGATTGTGGAACTAACCTGTGTTGTAAAGCCGCGATAATTCTTGTACGACGCCGCCAACCGCCTCAGCCGCGATTTCAATAGCTAACGATAAATTTTGCAAAACCCGCTGTTGTTCAGTAAAGACGGTAAACGTGGGGGTTGCGACCGAAATTAGAACACATGCTCAATTCGTCTGGGGTCGGCGCGAGATTTTCATCAACCTGTAGATCCACGGCGGCAGCAGCGGTCTTGAGTGACAAGGGCCATGAACTACGACCGTGATCTAGATCACACTTCACATGACCAATGTTGCGTAAGATTGCGCCACGTTCGTGCACATCACAGAGCAATGTGATTTTCTGGGTGAGCGTGAATCTGAGTTCAATCGGTTACCAATAGTCTCATTTAAGGAGCTCTCATGAGTACCTGTTCAGCAAGAAAGCAATATGGGCTATGGTGCATCTGTCTGCTGCTCTTCTTGGCCCTTCCCACAGTCAGCCACGCAATTCCGGCTTTTGCCAGGCAGTATCAGACTTCATGCTCGACTTGCCACAGTGATTTTCCCAAGCTCAATGACTTTGGCAAGGCCTTTAAAGACGCGGGCTTCAAGTTTCCCGTCGATGATGCCGGGATGTTGAAAGTCCCGCCGGTCCTGTTGGGAGCGCCGGCGCAAAAAGAGATGTTCCCGCACAGTGTCTGGCCGGGAAGCATTCCGGGAATGCCGCCGATCGGACTGAAGGTGAGCACATACTTTCAGAAGACCAGCGGAAATCGAGGCAGATTCGATTCCCTGGTCCCTGCGGGCACGGTCCCACCCTTCATTCCCAAGACGGACTTCAGCACCGGATTGTTCAGCCTGTTTGCCGCAGGCAACTTTGGGAGCGACATTGCCTTCTGGGTGGATGAAGACATCAGCGTTGCCGGTGACAACGCAGCCGGCGGTTTGGGCGACGGTTATTTGAAATTCGTAAATCTGGGCAGACTCATCAAACTACCCAAGGATGCCCTCAGCCTGCGTGTGGGCCGGTTTGAGCTGGACCTTCCGGTCAGCCAGGCGCGCAACATTAATATCAGCGGTTACGACATATGGGACCAGGCCAACATCGGCGCCCAGAACCCGGCATTCAACCAGCAGAACGTCAACAATCAGCTGACCATGGCGGACGGGATGAACGGCATTGAGTTCAGCGGCGGCCATATGACCGGCGGGTATCATTATTCCATCGCTTTTGTCGATCAGAACACCAGCGGCATTAGCCAGGCGGACAACAACAGTGACTTTGTGCCATCGCCCGCGGGGTTCGCCTCTGATTCCAACTTCAAGAATATCTATGCCCGCTTCGCTTATCGTTTCAATCTGGAGCGAGACCCGGCCAGCCGCAATGCCGTCCAGGCCGCTGGAGCCACGGGGCCGCGGGACCATACCTATGTGACCCTGGGCACGTATTACCTCTACGGGCGTTCCGTGCAGCGCTTCAGCGGTGAGAACCTGGCTGCTGAGCCTGTAGTACTGACAGTAAGAGAACCCTACTACCGGGTGGGCGGCGATTTCGGGTTCAACTATCGCACTCTCAATATCTACGGCCTCTTCATGTATGGCCATGACACGAATCAGCTTCCTGTGGATGGAACCGGCACGCCAGTTCCGCTGCCTTTGCCCGTGGAGCCGCCATCGACGGCGACCGGATTCATTCACGGCGGCCCGGCAACTTTCACCGGCGGCTTTGTGCAAGCTGACTGGCTGGCTTATCCGTGGCTGATGGCCATTCTGCGTTGGGACGCGGTCAACTCCGGACCTGACCGGCTGAACAGTCTCGCAGGAGCTGCTCCACTCGCTGTTAGATCCACACGCAACCGATTCACTCCGGGCGTGCAGTTCCTGATCCACGCCAACATCAAAGCGTCCTTCGAGTATCAGTTCCGGCCGCAGCAGTTCGTAACCGTCATCACCAATCCCATCACCGGACTTCCGACTGCAATTCAGCCTTTCCGTACCAACACGGCAGTAGTAGCCCTGGATTGGGTGTTCTAACATTTAGGAGAAGATGCAATCATGAAAATGAAATACGTGCTTTCAGTCAGCGTTCTGGCGCTCTTCGCCGCACAAGCGGCTATGGCAGGAAGTGTCAAAGGCAAAGTAACTCCGGGAAAATCGGTTGTCTATCTAGAATCTGCCGGCGCGCCAACGCCGGCGGCGAGTGACAAACCCGTAACCATGGACCAGAAAGGTCTGCGCTTTGAACCCCACGTGATGGTGGTCCAGGTGGGAACTACTGTGGATTTCCTGAACAGTGACAAGGTACAACACAACGTTTTTTGGCCGTCCATTTCCGGTGATAAAAAGAAGACGCACAACATGGGCACCTGGCCCCAGGGACAAAAGAAGTCATTCAAGTTCAACGATCCCGGAGTAGTAACGCTGCTCTGCAACGTTCATCCCGAGATGTCAGGCTTCATCATTGTTTCTCCAACTCCATACTTTGCTGAGACGGACGCCGATGGCGCTTACAACCTCGCCAATGTGCCGGATGGGCAATACACCATCAACGCATGGCATGAAGGCAAAAAGCTCCAATCTAAGAAAATAACCGTCAGCGGCGCCACCACCGCCGACTTCACGTTGCAATAAACCGCAGAAGGCAGGATGGCCACGGTCATCCTGCCCTGCACATCCCCAGCGACTGACAAAACGCCCCATGCAGAAACGGTTCCAGGACAAAACGGTGAGCCGGGATTGGCTGAACACCAATTTCCCCTGCATGATGGCGTGTCCGGCCCACACCAATGCCGGACGGTACGTCGCGCTGATCGCGGAAGGCAGATTTGAGGAAGCTTACCGCTTCGCCCGCGATCCCAATCCCCTGGCCAGCATCTGCGGAAGAGTTTGCGCGCATCCATGTGAGACTGCCTGCCGTCGCGGCGAGATTGACAAGCCCATCCAGATTCGCGCCCTCAAGCGCTTCCTGACGGAACGCCACGGCCCCGAATCCAAGAACTTCAAGCCCAATCCAGCGGAAAAGCAACCTGCGCTGCCCTACAAGGTCGCCGTAATCGGTGCAGGTCCTGTAGGACTCTCCGCTGCTCACGACCTGGCCCTGATGGGATATCCCGTCACCATCTTTGAAGCGGCAGCGGTTCCCGGCGGCATGCTGTATCTGGGGATTCCCGAGTATCGCCTGCCCCGCGACGTGGTGGAAGCGCAGGTGCGAGAGATTCTGGAGACCGGCGACGTTACGCTCAAACTGAACCAGCGGGCCGGTAAAGACTTTTCGATTGAAGACCTTCGGGCGCAGGGCTTTGACGCTGTGCTGATCGCGGTTGGAGCGCACCGCAGCCGCGATCTTGCCATTCCCGGCGTCGAACTCGACGGCGTGCACAAGGGAATCGATTTTCTGCTGAACGTGAACCTGGGCTATAAGTTCACCATCGGCAAAAAAGTTGTAGTGATCGGCGGCGGTAACGTCGCCATGGACGTGGCACGCTCCGCCGCGCGTGAAGTGGTCCGCCAGCACGAAATGCAGACTGAAGACTGGGCCAAAAATCTCACCGCTGTGGCTTCACATGAGATGGTCGATATCTCGCTTTCCGCTCTGCGCATGGGAGCCAGCGAGGTGCATATCGTTTGCATCGAGAGACGCGATGAGATGCCGGCGGCGCTTGAAGAAGTGGAAGAAGCAGAGACCGAGGGTGTGACCATTCATGCCGGTTTCGGCCCCAACAAGGTTGTCGGGCGGGAAGGTCGCGTGACGGCCCTCGAAACCGTTCGCACCAGCCGGGTCTTTGATGAGAACGGAAGATTCAATCCCCAGTTCGCGACCGGCAGCGAATCGCTGATCGAGTGTGACACGGTCATCCTGGCCATCGGCCAGGCCCCCAACCTGGATTTTCTTGGGACCACGAGCAAGATCGAATTGTCGCCACGCGGGCTGATTGCGGTAGACCGTAACAACCTGATGACCTCAGTCCCGGGGATCTTTGCCGGTGGCGATTGCGTCTTTGGCCCTCGCCTGATCATTGATAGCGTTGCCGATGGCAAACGCGCGGCGGTAGGCATCGACGAGTTTCTGCGTGGAAAGAAGCATGCCGACCCCATCCTTGAAGTTGAAGTCTTTGATATGCACCAGATGATTACCAACTACATGGAGATCGCGCGCCAGTCCGTGCCCATGTTGCCGCTGGAACGGCGCACCGGCATGACCGAAGTGGAGATTGGCTTCGATGAGCAGAGCGCCGTGCAGGAAGCGCAGCGCTGCCTGCACTGTTGGATCAATACGGTTTTCGAAGGCACCGAAGTCGATGGCAGCGAGTGTGTTCTGTGTGGCGGCTGTGTCGATGTCTGTCCGGAGCAGTGCCTGGAGCTGGTCCCGCTGGAGAACTTTGAATTCCCGGAGCCGGTGCTCGCCCACCTGGAGCAGAATGAAGCCGCGTATGGGGTCGAACTGCGTGGCATGAAGCCGCAGGAACTCGCGGCCGGAACAGTCACCGGCGCGGTCATGGTAAAGGACGAGACACGTTGCATCCGCTGCGGACTGTGCGCGATGCGCTGTCCGGTGAAGGAAATTACGATGGAAGCGTTCCACTTCAGATCGGCCGAAAGCACCGGACTGATCCCGATCCAGTCATTCGATTTGAGGAGCAGCAAATGAGCGACGTCAAAACACAGGAGCACGCGGCCGGCGAGGCCGCCAAGGACTGCGATTGCAAGGACAGTAGCCGCAGGGCGTTCTTTGCCAAGGTGGGCATGGGTTCATTGGTCGTGGCCGCGGCCGGCACGGGCTTGTTCTCCTATGAATATTTCTCACCCAACGTGCTGTTTGAATCCGCCCCCATCATCAAAGCCGGTAAGCCGGACCAGTTCGCGGCCGGCACAGTCACCCTGGATGCACAAAGCGGAATTTACTTGATTAACGGCGTCAAGGGTTTTTACGCGCTGGGGGCGATCTGTACTCATCTGGGCTGTCTCACTGCGTGGAAGCCGGAGCTGGGCACGGACGGCCAGATTGCATGCCCGTGCCACGGCAGCCGCTTCAATCGCGATGGCATCAAGGTGGCAGGGCCCGCGCCGCAGCCGCTTCCCTGGCTGAAGGTCTGGCTAGCCGAGGACGGGAACCTGATGGTCGATCGCTCCACCACGCTGAAGGAACCGGAGTACGTGAAGGTATGAGCATGGCCACCACAATCAAGTCAGAGTTCGAGCGGCTCAGGAATACCGAGGTCTGGCGCACGATCTTTCGCAGTGGCAGCGGCGCCAGCAATCTGCATCGGGCGCAAGCCGTGCAGCAGAACATTTTTCTGCACCTGTTCTCGGTCAAGGTCCGTTCGCGCGCGCTGGAGTTCAGTCCCACGTGGTATCTGGGAGCGCTGACCCTGAGCACGTTTTTCATCCTGATCGCGACCGGTATTCTGCTCATGTTCTATTACCATCCGTCGGTGCCGCAGGCCTATGCCGACATGAAGGACCTGCAGTTTGTGGTGGCGTCCGGGGTCTTTTTGCGCAACCTGCATCGCTGGTCGGCCCATGCAATGGTGTTTCTGGTGTTCGCGCATATGTTCAAAGTTTTCTATCGCGGCGCCTATCGTCCGCCGCGCCAGTTCAACTGGGTGGTCGGCGTCTTTCTGCTGTTGCTGACCTTGCTGCTCAGTTACACCGGTTATCTGCTGCCCTGGGACCAGTTGGCGTTCTGGGCGGTGACAGTCGGCTCCAACATCGCCAAAGCCGTTCCGTTCATGGGAAAACAGATCCGCTTCCTGATGCTCGGCGGAAATGAGGTCAACGCCAACGCGCTGCTGCGTTTCTACGTGCTGCACTGCGTGATCCTGCCGCTGGCCGCGATTCTTATGGTCGGCGTCCACTTCTGGCGTATCCGCAAGGATGGCGGCCTGTACGTTCCGGAGAAGAAGAAGCTATGACCGACGATCCGAAGATGCAGGCGGAGGTACAGTCAGACGTGCGCAAGAACCCGCGGCGCATCGCCTTCATTCTGCGGCGTACTTCGCCGCACGTGAAAACGCAGGACGATACGCGTGTGATGACCTACCCTACGGCGTTGTCGCGGTTCGTGATTGCGCTGGAAGTTGCCTTCGTGCTGCTGGTGTGGATTTCATTGCTGGCCAACGCGCCGCTGGAAGGCATCGCCGATCCCATGCATACGCCCAACCCCGCCAAAGCGCCATGGTATTTCCTTGGGTTGCAGGAACTGCTGCATTATTTTCCGCCCATGGTGGCTGGCGTGCTGGTTCCAGGGCTGGTGGTGGGTGCTCTCATCGTGATCCCGTATTTCAATATCAACATTGAAGGCGAGAGCCTGTGGGCCCGCGACCGCAAGCGGCGTTTGCTTGTACTGGGCGTGGTGCTGGCTGCGTTCTGCGTTTTTCTTCTGGTCTTTGACGTGATTGTGGCCCTGGTCCCGACGATTCTTATAGGCGGACTAATGCTGTGGTCGGCGCGGTTCTCGGCGGAGTCGCCGAAACTGTTTCAGCGCTGGCTCTCTTCCAAGCCGCTTTCATTCTGGATCATGTCCTGGTTTCTGGTGGAGCTTACGGTCCTCACCGTGGTGGGCACATTCTTTCGCGGTCCTGGATGGTCCTGGGTTTTGCCATGGAAAAGCTAATGCAGGGATGGAGAAGCTCTAGTGGACAATAACAACCAACCCGGTCCTTTGCGCAGCCGCCCCACGCTGCGCGAGCTGGCCTACTTTGGCGTGGTTAGCCTGGTGCTACTGGTTTCGCTGGCCATTGCTCCCGCCAAGAATTATTTCAGTGACTGGCGCCATTATCAGAAGTCCTATTTGAAGATCGCGGGCGAGCGTCAGAGCGGCACTCTAGTGCGCAGCTTCCAGGGCGGCATTCGCCAGACTTGGATCGCCAAGCTGGGCGTGGTGGACCGCTGCGAGAGCTGTCACGTCAACTTGACTGGCGCTCTGGTGGGAGCGACGGGGCAACCGTTCAGAAAGCATCCAATCATTCCCCATGATCTTGAGCAGTTCGGCTGTGCGATCTGCCATCGCGGACAAGGGCCGGCAACATCGGTAGAAGAAGCCCACTACACCACCGAAGCATGGGAACAACCGCTGCTGCCTGCGCGATACCTGGAGTCCGGATGCGGGCAGTGCCACCTTGGCCCGCTGCAAGGCGCGCCCAGGCTCAATGAAGGCCGGGCGCTTCTATCGAGCCAGGGATGCGTCCACTGCCACATCGTCGCGCAGCCGGATGGAAACGTGCTGAAGCCCGAGGATAACCCGCCACCACTCACGCACATCGCGGAAAAGACCAGCAGGGAATGGATCTATGCCTGGATCAGGAACCCGCAGTCCTATGCTGCCTCCGCCACCATGCCCAACTTCCAGCTCAATGAGCAGGATGCCGCTGATATTTCGGCCTTTCTGATGGCGCAGAGCACGGCTTCTCCGACTTCGCACATTGAGATAACAACTGCGTCAACAGCGGCTGCACCGGGCGCAGATGCATCGACGGAAGCCGCCACCTTGTATGGTGCGTCGTTCTGCTCGTCCTGCCACGCCGTCCAGAATGAAGCCGGTAATCTTGTGGGCGGCAACTTTGGTCCGGAGTTGACCCGGGTTGGCGCCAAAGTAAATCCAGATTGGCTGCGGCGCTGGCTTAGCAATCCTGCCGCGTATCATCCAGCAACACGCATGCCGCACTATCGCATGGACCCTAAACAGGTGGCCTTGCTTTCCGGCTTTCTGCTGGCGAAAAAAGACAGCGATTTTCTGGCCAACGCCCATCTTGCACCCGCCAGCGCGGACAGCGTTGCCCGCGGTAAAAAACTGGTTACTGAAACCGGGTGCGCCGCCTGCCACCAGATCAACGGCGTGAACCCGCCGCAGAATTTTGCTCCCGACCTCACGCATGTGGGCAGCCGGGCGCTGGCGCAGGTGGTGTTTGCGCCGGGCATGAAACACAATCTGCCGGACTACATTTCCGCCAAAATCCATGATCCGCGCTCCTTCGGGCCGGGCCTCAAGATGCCCAAGTTCACGCTCGGCGAATCACAGATTGACGCGCTCACCACTGCCCTGCTGTCGCAGACAGACCACGCCGCGAGCTTTCCCAAAGAGCTGATCATCAGTGGCGGGCGCACATCGAACTATCATCCCGGCGGCGAGGCCGGTCGCATCATGGACGATCTTCGCTGCCTGAGCTGCCATGCCATCAACGGCAACGGCGGTGACATGGCGCCTGATCTGACCTGGGAAGGAAGCGCTGTACAGCGCGCATGGCTGGAAGATTTTCTCAAGAACCCGAACACCCTGCGGCCGGCGCTAATCCGTCGCATGCCCAAGTTCAACCTCAGCCCGGGTGAAATCAAGACGCTTACGGATTACATCCTGACCGCGTATCAATCGCCCGGATTTGATGCCCAAACTATGGACGCTCACGCTTTGAACGCGGACGCGGCAGCGCGCGGCAAGCAGTTGTTTTATGCCAAGTATGGCTGCCAGTCCTGCCACATCGCCGACTACAAAAATGACAAGGGCTATGTGGGCCCGGCCCTGACCAGCGTGGGCAACCGCTTGACGCCGGCGTGGACATACAAGTGGTTGAAGGATCCCAGCGCGCTTCGTCCCGCGACCATCATGCCCAACTTCAGTTTGAAAGATGATGAGGCCCGCGACCTGACGGCCTTCCTAATGACTTTGAAAGCCAAGCAAGGAGGTGGCAAATGAAGCTCCTCCCCATTACGGTATTGATTTCTGCGGCGCTGGTGGCGGGTTGCAAACAATCCGGCCCGCCGCCGCTTAAGCCCGCAGCCTACGGAACACAGATCACTGAAGTCAGCGGCGGCAAACAGTTGGCCCAGGTTGGATCGACCCTGCCTCAGCCGCTGGTCTTGCAGGTGAACGGCGCCGACGGTAATCCCGTTACCGGCGCTCTGGTTTCTTTGCACGGTGACGGCTTACAATTCAATCCGGTCCAGAAGCTGACCGATTCCAGCGGTCAGGTCACGGTCGAGGCACAATTGGGATTCAATCCCGGTGACTATCAGGTGATTGCTGAAACACCAAAATC
Source organism: Terriglobia bacterium (assembly GCA_020072585.1). Classification (GTDB taxonomy): domain Bacteria; phylum Acidobacteriota; class Terriglobia; order Terriglobales; family Acidobacteriaceae; genus Angelobacter. The sequence goes on from JAIQGL010000015.1 coordinate 85,274, forward strand.
CGGCGGAGGCAGCGCCACGCTCAACCTGCGGGAAATTGCGCTGGGTTACGAACAGGCAGTGGGCAAGGCGGTCAATGACCAGTACTGCATCCGCTGCCATGATCCTGAATCAACGCCGGAGCGCGTCTCCAATCTTGATAATCTTTCGCCCGCTCCTCACCAGTTCACCGACGGAGGCACGCTTAACCGGATGTCGGATGCCGATCTCACCAACATGATTGCCCATGGTGGCCCGGCGCTGGGCAAATCGCCACAAATGCCGGCTTACGCTGCCACCCTGAAGCCCGCGGAAATCAAGGCCGTTCTTTCCTATATCCGCACCGTCGCGGACCCGCCGTACCAAACGCCAGGAGTGAAATATGGGAAATAAAGTTTTTGTTCGGATTCTGGTTGTTGCGCTTGGCCTCTTCAGCCTTTCCTGCGCTGCGCAGGTATTGTCCCTGGGCAGGATGACTGACCCGGTTTCACGGCAGCTGCAAAAGCAATACTTTGCGCAACTGCAACAACTTTCTTCCGACGCCGCGGCGCTTCACTTTCCTTACCCGTTCTATTTCAGCCAGGTGTTGGACGTTGATGAAGCGCGGCAGAAGCAGCTACCGCAAGGGTCAATCCGCTTCGACCAGTTCAATGGCCAGACCGTGCTTGCCATTTCCGGAAACTATTACATCTCCTATTCGGCAGAGCTGCTCAACCGCAACCAGCGAGCGCGCAAAACTTATGAAGATGTGGTGGTGCCGCTCCTGAAAGCGGCGGTCGCGCGGGTGGACCACGGCGTTCCTTTTGACGCTTATGCTTTTGAGGTCTCTCACCACGTTCGCCGCAAGGTGATGAAGGTCAACACCGAGGGAGCGGAAAACCTGATGGTCGTCTTCCCACGGGCCATTGCGGCGCGCCTGGTACGAGCCAAGGACGCAGAGTCGCAACAAAGCGCGTTGCTGGAGAGCGAAATCTACCTCAACGGCGAACCGTTCACGCTCTGGCTGGGGGGAGATGATGCGCCCGACGATGTAAAGGACCATTATCTGGCGCGGCATGGACACAGCGACACAAAAAAGACTTCGTTATCGGCCGAGCCGCCGGAGCCTGGAACCCTGGTGAACTCCAATCTTGTTCCGGAATCTGAGCTGGCCAGGACCGTCCGGGAGCGGAGGAACGCGCCCCACGACATTTCTCCGGTTAAGCTGGAGAAGCTATACACCGCTTATCAAGGTACATTGCAGCAGCTCGTCCCGGAGCTGAAACAGCAAGCCCACTTCGTGGAGTATGCACCTCCGGCCTTCATCGCGTTCCACGATGGAGCGTACCTCCAATTCAGCATGAACACGGACCTAGAGCAGCCCGCCGGATCGTCACAATACCGGATCGCCGCCATGGCTTTTGAGAGCCACATCTCCCATGTCTTGCGTCCGGTGGCAAAATACTTCCATGACAACCCGCAGTTTGACGGTGTCGACTTCACGACGACTGTCCATCAGTCCGTCCAACCTAGCAGCATGTCAGTAGAGTTTGTTGTACCGTTCTCCGCCCTGGTCTGCTATGAGAAGTATGACTGTACTGGTCAGGAGCTGGTCAACCGCAGCATCGTTCTTATCAATGGAGAGAGGGTTGCTTTAGACCTGCAACGCGCGGAAACAGATTCTCTTGCTAAATGAGTGGACCGCGCCCACGTTCCATAGCTTCATTCTTTCTAGTGAGTGGCCATGCTCCATGCTACCAATAAAGGAGTGGGATCATCAGATGGAACAGGGACATGCCATGGGACAGAATCCCACGTCTAATTAGAGAAGACAGGGACGAATCTTTTCCTCTCTGTGGAATCATGCACCCATTGCGTAAGCCATTGGTCACTTGAGTTATGTTTGTCCGACGAGATTTTGCGAACCACAAGGCTCCAAAATGGAATTTCCTTAAAAAAGATCGAGTCTTCCAAGTTGCAGTTCGACCCATTTTTGAACTGGATGGCTGCGTCTGCGACAAACCATGCTTGCAAAGTTTTTCACTTCGCATTGAGATCGGCACTCTATAAAGAAATGACAGTGAAAAGGCACAGTCTGCGGTTGACAAACAATTGCTCGTGATGGATAGTGTGTCGGGTATTCGCGGGAAATCAACTTAGGGCAGAAGTCCGCCAGATGCAAGCTGCCAAGTACAGCAGGCAATCCCCACACCACATACTAGCTTTGAGCACGAGCCTAGAGGATTTGCCGCCCCGGCGATGTTCAGTCTTTGCGCTTGTTGGGGCATCTTTAGTTGTTGGGCCAATCACAAAAGACTACATCGGGATTCACAGGAGAATTTGGCATGCCGGTCCCGGGTCATGATTATGGTGTTGATACTGCCCTACAGTTGAAGGACCTCAACTGGGGGAACATTCAGGCGCAACGGAATGCAAATCCTGTTTTTGCCGGACGATATTTCAATCCTAACGTCTCCGTTACCTGGGTGGATGAAGAAACCAAGAACGTAAAAGCGGCAAATCCAGACCTGGCGCATATCTTTCCCATGCAGAGCCCTGGTCTGCGTGAACTTACGAGCCGTGTCCAGGGCATCGATCACATTCGTGTGGAGATCGATCCGCCTCGGATTGTTGCCCGGGCTGGAGCCGTAACCCTTTCTTCCACCGGAGCCATCACGGCCATCGCTGTTGCGAAAGGTGGGGCCGGCTATACAGCTCCACCAGCCGTAAAGATCATCAGCAGCTCAGGCGCAGGCGCCAAGGCAACCACAAACATCAATGCGCAGGGAGAAGTAACTAGTATCAACGTGACTGCTGGCGGCGCGGGGTATCGCTCAAACGTCAGAATCGTCGTGAATATCAACGCGCCTCCCGCCGGAGGAGCAACCGCCAGGGCCGGCGTTGTGACCCTTTCCGCGGCGGGAGCCATCACGAACATCGCAGTTGCAGGGGGTGGAGCGGGATATAAAAAGCCCCCGGCTATCGTCATCAAAGGTGGAAACTCAGAGGCCACCGCGACCGCCGCGATCAATGCTCTGGGAGCGGTTACAGCAATCAATGTGACATCAACGGGCTCCGGCTATCACCAGGGAATTACGGTTGACATTGATCCTCCGCCTGCGCCTGGAAGAAGAGCAACCGCCGGCGGAGTAAGTTTCACGAGCGCAGGAGCGGTGAGCGGGATTGCAATCGCAAAGCGGGGAAGCGGATACGTTGCGGCTCCGGCAGTGCATATTTCCAGCGACATCGGTCTTGGCGCGGGTGCGACCGCAACGGCAAACATTGTTGGAGGAGAAGTCACCAGCATAACCATAGTTACCGGCGGTTCATACCGGTTCGCCAACGTTGATTTCGTTCGCCGATGGGGAGAGGTTGATGCCAAGGCAACCTGTAGCCGGGTTTGGGATGTGGTGAAGGGCGGGGAACTTGCGTTTCCTGATTCCAAGACGGTCATTATCTATCTGGATATTGAAGCCATGGTCCGGCTGAATCCCCAGTATTGGGCGGGATGGGCTTCCAGCGTTTACTGGTACTGCACGGGCTTCTTTCAATGGCCTTTCTATCCTGGCCTGTACTGTACTACCAAGCACAATCCCCAGGACCACGGCGCCAACGCATTCCTGCACCGTGTTCCATCCGATGACGTGCAGGACGGCCTTACTTTGCCGCCGAATGGTTGCGCCAGCAAATGCTGGGGTGTATTTGCGACGAATCCCCAGCTTCCCAACCGTTTCGATCCAAACTACCAGCCTGACTGGCAGAACAGATTTGATGACTGGGTCCAGACCGTTCATGTGTTTTTTGGATTGTTTGCATGGTCAGTGAAGGTCAAGGTTTTGCTATGGCAATATGGAATGCAAGGCGGATCTCCACCGGCGTTTGATGCTTTGAATATTGACCTGGAAGAATCGTCCCCCAGCGGCGAGGCAACGCGCCGCATGCTGAAAATACCGTAAACCGGAGAGAGCATGAGCGCCGAAGCGTTTGTTAGCGGGTTGCTCAAGAACTTTTGGCAGGCCATACAGCCGCTGATTGATGCTGTAGCGCCTCTCGGCGGCGTTCCTCCTTCCACCAACGGCATATCGGCTTTGCTCGCCGAATTTGGTTGGGCGCTGGATCCCAATGCAGATCCCGCGGCCATGCAGAGAGTGTTTGCCGACCTTGTGCGCGACCTGAACGCGATCGTGGCCGACGCAACCAGGCTCGATCCGCATTCGTCGCAGGCGGACATCAACCGCGTGACAGCCGATCTCGCCGCACTCCTGGCGGACATTGGAAATCTCGCATCCGCAGGAAGCGGCCTCACTTTCTCTCCATTCAACCAGCAGGAGTTCTGGTCGGGTCCTCAGAGCTTTCCGGTTTTGCTATGGCCATATCTGGTACACCGCTATTTGCGCAGCCAGGTCAGTATTCTTTATGGAGCGCTCCGCTTTCTCGGCATCCTGACCGAAACTTCGCACTCTGCGGTAGACAACGGGCGCGGTGGCTATATTGAAAGGAAGATCAACTGGGAGCGAATTCCCCGGTATGCCTCGCAGCCGGGAAGCACCTTTGCCGGCGTTTATCACTGGGGTGATAGCGCTACGCCGCTCGATCATGTCGCGCTCATCCAGGGAATGGGGGCACTCGCTGGAACTTTTCCGATTGCCAGCGTGGTTGATGCGCCCAGTGAAGAAGTTCAGGACATTTTCTATCCGGCAGGAGCTCCACCCAATCTCTTGCAGTTGAGTGCATCTCCAATACCGTCATTGGACATCGACGGCCCGATACAAATTTTGCTCAAGCTGATCCTGGGCATAATTCCTGTTCCAGCGGCCGGAGGCACGCCCGCCGATCCAGTAGGGATCGCCCTCTTTCCCGTTCTGGATGGCGAAGCCGCAGCGCAATTTCAGGTGACGGAGACGTTTGCCATCACCGTGGAGGGACACTTCCAGTCCATTCCGGTGGTAGTGGAATTCCGCCCCGCACCCGGCGGTGGAATCAGCGCACAGGTGAGCCAGGTAACCCTCGATGCGCTGGCGTCGCAGACACAAATCGCCGGAACAGTGACTCTTAGCGCAAAAGCGCCGGCCGCTGCCCCATGGATTCCCCTTGGGGTTGCATCCTCGAATCGTCTTGAACTGGCAGGAGCGCATCTTGCGGTGAGGACCACAGGACCGCTCGACAAGCTCGACTACGAAGTCGAAGTCGGTTTCGATGGGGCCAAGCTGGTTTTGGACCTCTCTGATTCAGATGGATTTCTGCAAAGCCTAATGGGAAGCGGACCACAGGGCATTGATGTCTCCTGCACTATCAAATGGTCACGGAAAACCGGATTCAGCTTTAACGGACAATCCAGCGTCTCAGCAACCATCCCGGTTCACAATACATTTGCCAACGTCCTGGCCGTGGACACGATTTCATTAGCCATGGGCGCCGGGAGCGGCGCCGATACTGCAATGCTGTCAATCGCCGCTTCCGGGGGCCTTGTTTTAGGGCCAATTGCTGCTTCGGTGGAAAAAGTAGGGGCACAGCTCCAGTTCAAGAATGACCCATCGCACCACGGAAACCTTGGCGATTTCGATCTGCGTTTCAGCTTCCAGCCACCAAGCGGTATCGGGCTGGTAATTGATGCGCCCTCGGTGACGGGCGGTGGTTATCTGTTCTTCGATTTTCAAAAAGAACAATACACCGGGATATTGCAACTGGAGATTGCAGAAACCATCGCGGTCAAAGCTATCGGTCTTCTTACCACCCGCATGCCTGATGGCTCCAAGGGCTTTTCGCTGCTGGTGATCATTACGGTGGAAGGCTTTACCCCTATCCAGCTTGGTTTTGGATTCACGCTGACTGGCATCGGCGGGCTGCTGGGAGTAAACCGCACGGCAGCGGTGGACGCGTTGCGCTCCGGTATCAAGGCCGGAGCACTCGGCTCTATCCTCTTTCCGGTTGATCCGGTGCGTAATGCGCCGCGCATCGTAAGCGATGTTGGCACGGTATTCCCGGTGGCGCTGAACCGCTACGTTTTTGGTCCCATGGTAATGATCAACTGGGGCACGCCAGTCATCCTGACTCTTGAACTCGGATTGGTGCTGGAGGTGCCGGACCCGGTTCGGTTGTTCATTCTGGGCCGTCTACAGGTCATCCTGCCGGAACCAAAAAATGCGCTGGCACAGATACGCATGGATTCGCTTGGCGTCGTTGATTTTAGCAAGGCTGAGGTCTCGCTCGACGCTACTTTATACGATTCAAAAATTCTCTCCTTTGCGCTCACCGGGGACATGGCATTGCGCGCAAACTTCGGCAGCAATCATGGCTTTCTGCTGGCTATCGGCGGCTGGAATCCGCGGTTCCCCTCTCCCGCCGGTTTTCCCAGGCTCTCGCGGATGGCGATTACGCTCTCCAGCAGTGACAATGCGCGGCTGCGCCTGGAATCCTATTTGGCCGTTACCTCAAACACCGTTCAGTTTGGCGCCCGCGCCGATTTCTTTTTTGGCGCAGGACCTTTCGGCGTTGAAGGCTATCTTGGTTTTGATGCCCTGTTCCACTTTGCTCCTTTTTCATTCATCGCCGATCTGAGCGCAAGCGTCGCCTTGCGCGCCGGGAGCACCATACTGATGAGTGTGGGACTCACCATGACGCTCACAGGCCCGTCACCCTGGCACGTCTGGGGAACAGCGTCATTCACCATTTTGTTCGTGAAACAATCGGTGACCTTTGATGCCACGTATGGTCCTGATCCGCCTCCTGTTCTGCCTGATCCCGTCAATGTCAAGTCCCTGCTGATCGCCGCTCTCAACGATGCGCGCAACTGGAGCAGTGAATTACCGGCAAATGCGCGCCCGCTGGTTACCTTCCGCCCCGCGGCAGGCGCAACCGGTGCATTGCGCGTGCACCCCCTGGCGGAGCTTGCGGTCCGTGAACGCGTGGCGCCGCTGGACATGGCCATCAACAGGTTTGGTAATGCGCCGGTAAGTGGCGGCAACCTGTTCTCTTTGAAGGCGGTCCGCAGCGATACCGGGGCTGAGATACCTTCACAAAGCATCAGTGATGCGTTTGCGCTTGCCCAATTCCTGGAGATGAGCGACGACCAGAAATTGTCCGCTCCGGCTTTTACCAGCGAGCATGCTGGCATTCGCTTTACTACGGGTGATTTTGCATACGGATATGAACCTTCTCTGGATACGGCCATCACCTACGAAACCGTAACGGTTGTGCCGGGGCAAGCGGCTGCACAACAGTTAAGGACCTTCTTCATGCCCGCAACCGCCATGGAAGGGACGATCTCGTTGGCGGCAGCGGCGCAGGCAATCAAGCAACAGACTGCCGCCAGCAGACGCGGCATAAGAACAAGGTGATGCAATGACCGACGTGAATCTTGCGGCAATCAGCTTCTTGTCATGGGTGCGCCAGGGACTGGCGGCGCGAAGCGGGATTGCCGGCAGTGTCGGAGTAAAGGACGGGCATCTTGCCCTTCCCGTAAGTCTCAGCCTCAATGGCGCCAAGCTCTCAGCTTTGCCGGTGCAAATCTACGGGCCAGGCGATATTACAGGCATCGACGCGCAGGAAATAATTCGCACTGAACCGCCGCACTTGATGGCGAATTTTGAGCCTAATTATTTCCCCTTCATTGAATTTGATCATCCTGACTTTCCCTGGATGTTTACTCCGGCGAACGCCGGAGCCGCTGGGACCTTGCAGCCGTGGCTATGTCTTGTGGTGGTGCGAAGAGACACAGCCAACATAAGCATGGATACACGCAAGCCGTTGCCTGTGCTGGCTTGCCCATTGTGGGAGCTGCCTAATCCGGCAGAAGCCTGGGCCTGGGCTCATGCCCAAGTGGCTCGAACCGGGTCAGTGCCAAATATCAATGATGCCTTGGCGCTGCCAGAGCGTAATCTCTCGCGGATTTTATGCCCGCGAAGACTGGATCCAACGACTGCCTACTACGCATGCCTGGTGCCGACATTTGACGTAGGGCGAAAAGCCGGTTTAGGCCAGACGTTCACCAAAGATGAAGAGACAGCGTTGTTGCTTGCCTGGACGCCCGCGCCCGCTGGTGACACGCAAACTCGTGCTCAACTGCCTGTGTATTATCACTGGGAGTTCACGACCGGAGTGGAAGGGGATTTTGAAGCGCTGGTGCGCCGCTTGCAACCGCGCGACCTGCCGGCAAGCGTTGGAGTGAGCGAAGTGGATGTGAGCACGCCGGGGTGGGGTGTTGGCCCTTATCCAACCACTGCGGCAGGGGCTGTGATGCAGATGGAAGGGGCGCTTCGCAACCCTGCCAGGCCCGCCACGCCATGGGCCGATGATGTGCGTATCCCGCTGCAAACCAAATTGAGGCAAATCCTCGATACAACGGCTAAGCCCGCAGGCAGCCAGCCCTCTGTGGTGGGCCCTCCCCTTTATGGGCAGTGGTATCCCAAGCTAGACAGCCTGCCGCCAGCGGGCAGTCCTCCTTTGTGGTTTAGCGAGGCGAACCTGGAACTACGATTCCGGATTGCCGCCGGCTTGGGAGCCCAGGTTGTACGTTTTGAACAGGAAGATCTGATGGCTTCCGCATGGGACCAGTTGGCCGCGCAAAGCGTGGACAATGAGCAGATCAAGAGTGCTCAACTTGCGGAAGAAGTGGGACAGGCCTTGGTGGATAAGCACCTGTCCTCTCTGAATGTGGCCCGGTTTCTTCAGGTAACGGCCCCACTTCATGCAGCCGTTGTACAAAACGCCGCAGGCACATCCTCTGCAAAGGTTGCGAGCGTGACTGCGCCATCCGCGAAGGACGTTAAGCCTGCGCCCAGCGCAGTGCGACTGGCGGGGACGGAATCTACAGCCGCTTTCCGGCGGCTAGCCAGGGCTCGTGGTCCGATTGCGCGGCGTGTGGCTGCTGCCCGGGGCAAGGCGGTTCCGACTGTCGCGCAGAAGAACGTTGCTAAAATTGCGAGTGGCGCTGCTTCTCCATTCGCGCCTACAACGCCACGCGCCACCCGTGCAGTTACTTTGCTGCGCGAGACCATTGCGGGAACCGCAGTTCCAGCACCCAGCAATCCTTCGATCATGGGCACGATGCTGGGGCAAATCAATCCGTCTGCAACGGCCCTGGCGGCGGTCCAGCAGGATGCTCCCCAGGCGCAGAGCACGGATCTCCTTCGTTTCGCGCCCACGTTTTCCCAACCCATGTATGAGGCATTGCGGGACTTCTTTTCAGACATGCTGTTGCCGGGGCTGGAAAATGTCCCCCCGAATAGCATCACGCTGCTGGAGACAAATCCCCAGTTCGTGGAAGCCTATATGCTTGGCCTGAACCATGAGATGAGCCGTGAGCTGTTGTGGCGTGGCTATCCCACGGACCAGCGAGGTACATACTTCCGGCAGTTTTGGGACGTGAGCGGACGGGTCCCGCCTCCAACTGCGGAAGAGAGAGCGCAGCTTCTAGACATTCAACCCGCAGCCGCGTGGCAGGATAATACTCATCTTGGCGATCATGCGCTGAACAATACAGCGCCGGCAATGATCGTGCTGGCGTTGCGCGGCGATCTGCTGAACCGCTATCCACGCGCAATCATTTATTCGGTCCAGGCCCAGTGGTCATCTGTGGCGGCCGATGCGCAACGAACTCTGGGAACCACGGAACTGTATCCGATGTTTCGCGTAACTCGGGCGCCGGATATCACCTTGCTCGGTTTTGCCTTGACTGCACAGCAGGCCCGCGGAGCGGATGTCCCAAGCGCGGCTACAGGCGCGCCGTCCACTCCCAGCAATGACGCCGGGTGGTTTTTCGTGCTTCAGGAGCAGCCAACCGAGCCGCGATTCGGACTGGACGCGGCCGCCGACAATCTTTTCGGGGCCATGCCCGCCCAATGGAGCGATCTTTCATGGGCCCATCTGGCTGCCAACGCAGCCGCATTGCGACAACTTACCCATGCCTCCGTGAATGGAAGATTGACAGGACTTATTTTGGGCAGCGCAACGTGGGGAAAAAACAGTGCGCATATGGCCTTTATCGTTCGGCAAAGCCCTTTCCGGATGGCGGTGCACGCGAGGACATGGCTTCGGGCTTGAACGCCGATTTCAATTGGAAGAGGACGAGACGTGGTTTATCTCACAAACGAACTATCGTTATGGCAGGCGGAGTCACAGCGTCTTGATGCCGGAATTGCGCAATTGATAGCCGGCGCCGCACAACAGGACCAGGCGGCCGCCGCGGCGCGCGCGCGCGCTTCCGCTGCCCGGGCTGATGCAGCGCGCCTGAGCGGTGAAGCCAGCGCATTGCAATCCCAGGCAGCAGCCGCCGACGCACAGGTGGCAAGTCTGGACCAGCAGATTGCAGAACAAGTCATGAATGAACCCGACGAGTTCATTGAGGTGGGTGGCAGATCCAGACGTAATCCGGAATGGACAGTCTGGAAAGCGCGATTGGATGATTTGAATGCGCAACGCGCCCAGGCTTTCTCGTCAGCAACCAGTCTCCATGCCCAGGCCAACCAGCGCAGCGCTGCCGCGGCCCAGTCCCAGAGCGTGGCCGCCGCTGCTGATAACGATGCAGCCACCGCGACCGCTCTTGCAGGACAACTCCGGCAGCAGGCCGTGCAACTGGCGCCGCAGAAAGCTGCCGCCGACCAGCAGATCACGAATATCACGCGATGGCAGCAGGAGCTTGCGCGCCAGCCAATGAATCGAACTGCGCTGGAGACAACAGCGAGTGAAATTTTCAGCCAGACCAATTCTCTGGAAGGCGAGTACAAATCGTTCGTCGACCAGGCAAACGCCGCCGAGAAAAGACTATGGTACCTGCAAACACTGGCGCAGGAATTGAACAGCAAACTTGGTGATTGGCTAGGCCAACTCCTGCCGGCAGCTACCGAGGTTGCGAATGCCACAGCGGCGCTGAACGACGTACAAACACGAATTCAGCACGTGCTGCAAAGGATACCAGAATGAGGCCTGTCACTTCTCCTGAACCAATAGAGATTGATCCGGATCTGGAGTTGCAGCGTACACAGCGTCTCCAGGAGTTGAGGGCGCTGTATGACGCAGCGGTGACGCGTTTGGAGACGGCCAAGCGCCATCAATCAGACGTTCAAGTGGCGAGCAATCAAATGCAAAATGAACTGAACCAGACCCAGGCTCAGGTGCCGGCGGCGCAGCAGGATGCAGCAACGAAACGATCAGCCGCGGATACGCGGAAGGCACGGGTTGCCGAACTTCGGGCCGCATACGACGCGGCCACCGCGCGCCTGCTGGGCAGTGTAGACACGCGTCAGCCGATTCTGCTCCTTCCCATCCGCCTGGAAACCAGATTCATGCGCTCCTCCCTTGCTGGGCCAGTGGAATTGCTGATCCGCATTTATCCGGATGACATTCATATCGATACCCACGAGCCATTGCTGACCGCGGATGAACAGCGCTGGGGAGTGTTTTTCCAGCAACAAAAGAACGCCACAGACGATGTGAAGAAGAGGGCATGGCGGCAGTTGGTGGAACGCTTCGGCGTGCGACGTGCGGCATGGATCGGGCGGATCTCAGCATTGCCTCCTACTACGCCGCGCACCGCTTCATGGACGCGTGCTCCTTATTCCAAAGTGCTGCCGGATCGATGGGTGGCTGTGGCTTATCGCGGTGATCAACCGGCAGCCACAGTATGGGGAAAGGATATATTGGGAAATGATATCGGAGACTTCCTCCCCACCGGACCCGCGCCTGTAACACCGGCCACTCCGCCCACAGCTTCCAACCCCGCATTACCTGCCGTGGACGACGGAATGCGCTGGATGGTCGATTTCGCTGTGGCCGAAAATGCGGGCATGGCACTGCGCATCCCGCTCACAGACGAGCAGGCGGCCCGTGGATTTGAACGCCTCATCGTGGTTGGTGTCAGGAACCTGGATACGACGAATACAGCGGCGCTTGTAGTAGAGATGCTGGAGGCGCAACATTACACGCAAGGCCTTTCACTGCTGCCACAAAACACGCCGACCAACAACACGGAAGCTGCGGCTTCAGGATTTGGCGCCGGTGAGCGCGATGCAGACGTTGCCTACAGCGTGGAACAGGGAAGTCCGCTCCTAGCCGCCACGCCTCCGCTCACAGATAACTGGTTGGATGGACACTGGCTTGCTTGGGCGCTCGGTATTACGACTGCGACCTTCGAGCATATCCACTATGCTGACGGTACGGAGCAGCGCGATGCCCGCCGAACCAACCGGCAGTTGTGGCCGCAGGATACTCCCTGGCTGCGCCGGTTGCTGATCAGCGGAGATGCAGGAAACATCTCTGATTTCATCCGTGACCATTTCTCCAGCTATGTGATCGCGCGGGGCCCGCTTCCCACTCTCAGGGTAGGTACCCAGCCTTACGGATTGTTGCCGGTGACTGCATTTGAACGGCTCTGCCTGCGTCCCCGCTCGGGTCTGGAAGCTCTGTTCTTGCAACGTTTCCGTTCGCTCCAAAGCGTATGGAAGCGGGCGGCGGCGCTTGCTCCCTCGGTCACGCGTGGCAATGACCTGGTGCAAGTGATGGCAGGATCGGGCACAGCCTGTCGTTATCTAGCTCAGGATTTTCAAAACAATACACCGCTACCGGCAGTTGAGGTTGCGCTAGCCGATCTTGTGCCTAAGTTGCTGCTGGGTGGAAACCCTGTCCTCCTGGCTGAGACCCTGGACGCCTGCTCGCATCGTTTTGATGCCTGGGTAACTTCGCTGGCCGCACGCCGCCTGGATGAACTGCGCAGGAGCAGCGCAGACGGCATCCGTTTAGGCGGATATGGATGGCTCGAGGATGTGCGTCCCTCGCCGCCATGGCAAACGGCAACTCCACCCGCAGGTGTGCCCGGCCCTGTATTCCAGTCACCCAGCAACATGGGATTTGTGCAGGCGCCGTCACTTGCTCATGCCACTACAGCGGCGATCTTACGCAGCGGATATCTTTCCCACCTGGATCAGGGAGATGGCAATCCATTCGCAATCAACCTCTCTTCTGATCGTGTACGCCGGGCCGAATGGCTGCTACAAGGAGTGCGGCAGGGGCAATCTCTGGGCGCGCTGCTCGGATATCGTTTTGAAAGACGCCTGCATGAGAACAACCTGGACCAATACATCGCCCGTTTTCGCACGCTGGCCGCTATTAAACAGAATGATGAGTTGGCCAATGCCTATGCCCAGGTCAGGATCAAACAACAACTCTACGATGATGTAAAAACGCTGCGCGACGAAGCAGCCCAGGCGCGGGCGAGCGCCACTGCGTGGCGAATCGAGAAAGAGTCACGACAACTGACGCGCCAGCAATACCAGAACACGATGGATGTCTTTGTGGCGCTCCAGGCCCAGGTACAAAGCGCTGCCACAGCCAGCGCAAGCGCACTCACCGCCGCAAACCAGCATCGCGCCGCCATTCTGCAAAGCACGCTCCACCGGACAACCATCAATAAGCCAGGCTTCGGTGCGGTGGAGATAGTGGACAGCGCAAGCCTGATTGAAGAAGTGGATGTCGATGGCTGGAAGGCCGCGCAGGCACAGCTTGACGCCGCATTGCAGCAAGCCCGGACCACGGAAGCGAACTTGCGTCAGAGACTGGCGGATGCCAAGCCGGCATACGATATCGCGGTGCAGCAGGCGGCACGGCTCGATGATCCTAACAATCCGCAATCTGTTCCCGCAGCCAAAGCCGCGGAAGATCAGCAGACCCATCTTGCGGATGGATTTGACCTTCAGGCCACAACCAAAGAAGGGCAGCCAGGCAAAGCCGAACAGGATCTCGCAGCGGCTCGGCTCACCCTTGCGCAGACGATCACCGCACAATGGCAGAAATCCTTGGTGTCTGTAGCCGCCAACAACGTGGTGGACGGTCTGGAGTTGCGGCGGAGATGGAGTACTGGACGGCAAACACCAACCCGCTGGGACGCAACAACCATACCTTTTGGCGATGCCGTGCTCGGGTTTCCTGCCTCAGGTACGCCTGACTTCAATCGGCTGACCGCACAGCTGCAATGGCTTGATGAAATGGTGGATGCAGTCGGCGACCTGGTGTTGGCGGAGAGTACTCATCACCTGGTGCAGGGGAATCCGTTGCGTTCCGGAGCAACCCTGGATGCAATTGCCGGTGGAGAGATTCCCCCACATGAGATGGAGGTGATTCGAACGCCTCGAACCGGTATCGGGCTTACGCACCGGATGCTCGTGCTCTTCTCCAAGGCCCCCAGTTATCCGACTCCAGGCTGGCCCTTGAATGCAACGCACATGCGGGCCGTGGTTGAACCGGTAATGAATACGCTGGCGGCGCAGCTTCTGCCCGATCCGTCCCGTACCCAGTGCCGTATTGAATTTGTCAATCGTACGAGCGGGCTTGTGGTGGGAGCGGCCGATGTCGCGCTCACAGCGCTTCAGATTTCAGCGCTTGACGCCGTCTACATGACGCAAAGTTTGCAGGGACCGCAGCGCGCGGAGATCGAAGAGCGGTTGCTCTATTTCGCAATCAAGACCCAACCGATTCCCGCCAACGCCGATCTTCGGCTCAATTATGATTTGCCATCAACACCTGGAAACTTTACTCTCCGGCAATTTGCTGAAGTTGCCCGTACCGTGCGAGGTCTGATTGGCAACGCACGCGCCATCGACGGACGTGACCTCGCCATGCCCGGAGACACAGCGAACCCGGCAATGGATTTAGCCGAGGTGAGCACACGTGTTACAGCGATACAGCAATCGTTCAACAACGCTCTCACCACGCTCCTGGCAGCGATAGCAAGTGTGAGGGGCGCGTCCGCGACAAGCGTGGACGTGCTTGCCAACGCCTTGTTCCCGGCGGCTGCATTCGGAATTCCGGGCGCAGTCCCGGTCATTACCGTGGGAAATACGGCACAAACCCGGGCTGACATGCTCTTCCAGGGTGACTCGGTAGCCAGAGAGATGGATACGCGCCTGAAGCGGATCGCCAATTTGTCCCTCCCCGCCGGTTCCACGCCGGAGGCGCAACGTGACTACGAGCTAACTCGCTTGCGTGAGCTATTTGGTGCGGACTTCAGGATCATGTTCTGGATCACGCCCCAGAATGCAGCCAGCCTTAAGACTACATTTGCCGCCAGCACAAGCTTACAGGGAACAAATCCCATGGAATCGATTACATGGTTCCAACGCGCCGCGAATGTGCGCAACGGCGTGGCCCGGCTGCGCGACGCGCTTGAATATGCTGAGGCGCTCGGAACAGGCGCAAAACTCGCCTTGCAAGTCGGACAGCTTCCATATCAAAACGGTGACCGCTGGGCCGCTCTGAAGGGAACATTTCCGCCCGGACTGCTATCTCTGGTAGCGCATATGCCACTTCCTCAGGCAGTTACATTTGATCAACCGGTGGCAGGGCTGCTCATCGATGAATGGAATGAGATGATCCCGAAAGCGAAGGAAATTACCGGCCTCACATTTCACTATGATCAGCCGAGCGCCGCGCCTCCACAAACCATGTTGCTGGCAGTGGCGCCGGATGACCGTCCGGTGTGGGACCTGGATACGCTTCAGGCAACGCTGGTGGATACGCTCAATCTGGCAAAGGTGCGGGCTTTTCCGGCGGACCGCCGGACAGAGCTGCCCTGGGTTGAAGGCCGGCTGCCGCGAGGCGCGCAAATGAGCGCTGACAATGAAACCTGGCAATGGTCAACGCACGATCCCACGCCGCTTTCGACTGCGCCGGCTCATGTATCGGCAATACTTGCAGGTGAGCACCAACATTTCTTTTATGGAGCCACTGAGACGCTCAAGATTGCGCCCGGCGATACTCTGTTTGCTTACGTCTACCTTGATCCTGTCAATCCTCCGAGGGAAGTCATGCTCCAATGGAATGATGGCACCTGGGAACATCGTGCGTATTGGGGTGAGAACCTCATCGGATGGGGACAGGATGGCACAATATCCCGGCGCTGCATCGGAGCGCTTCCACCTTTGGGACAGTGGCTGCGTCTCGAAGTCCCCGCTGCCCTGGTGGGATTGGAAGGACGTGATCTGAATGGCATGGCATTTACTTTGTGGGATGGACGGGCTGCCTGGGACCGCAGCGGCCGTCTTCCGGCGCAGCCCATGTCAGTCAATGTTGCTGATGATCGCAATGAAACTGTGTGGTTTGACGAAAAGCTTCCTGTAGGCGCCTCTCTTTTTTCGAATGCCGATTCCTGGCAGTGGGTGACGCGTGACCCGGCGCCGCGTGACGCCAGCTTCATTCATCAGTCAAACAACACCGGGGCTGTGCATCAACATTATTTTCTGCTCCCGAGCGAGGTCGCTTGGGTGGATGATGAGTTACCAGCAGGCGCAGTTCCGAGTGCTGATCCCATTGCGGAGACCTGGCAATGGGTCAGCCAGAATCCCGCACCGCTGTTTGGGAGCCTGGCGCATCAGTCGGCCATTGTTGCCGGCGGGCATCAGCACTATTTTTCCGGAGCCGCTGCGCTCCGCGTGGCCCCGGGAGCCATGCTGTTTGCTCATGTCTACCTTGATCCTGCAAACCCGCCCAGGGAAGTGATGTTGCAATGGAATGACGGTTCCTGGGAACACCGCGCTTACTGGGGCGAAAACATGATCGCGTGGGGAACTGCCGGCACGATCAGCCGCTACTTCATGGGGCCCCTGCCGCAGCCGGGACAGTGGGTGCGACTGGAAGTTCCGGCCAGGCTCGTTGGCCTGGAAAATCACGACATCAACGGCATGGCTTTCACGCTTTGGGATGGACGCGCAACCTGGGACCACGCCGGCATTACGCCGCAGCAGTCGGCATTCAATGTGGGAAAAGGCGATGTTCTCTACGCCGACGTTTATCTGGACGTGGTCAACACCCCTGCCACGGTAATGCTGCAATGGAACGATGGAAGTTGGGAGCATCGTGCTTACTGGGGTGCAAATAATATTCCCTACGGCGTGGACCAGAGTCCAAGCCGTAGACCCATGGGCGCGCTGCCCATGGCGGGACAATGGGTGCGACTTACTGTCCCGGCCAGACTGGTAGGACTGGAAGGACGAGAGGTGAAAGGTATGGCTTTTTCGCTCTCCAATGGCCGCGCCAGTTGGAATCGGGCTGGAACAATTTCCGCGCCGCTGTCACCGTCACTGGTGTTTGCGGCTGGAGTGATTTGACGATGAAACAGCTTGATCTGGTAAATCAATGCCCTGATATGCGAGACGGATTGCAGGCCCGCGTGCACGATCCGCTGTTGTTGCTGGCGCGCCAGTGGCAGACGGGAGAATTCAAGGCCGACGATGCAGGATCACCGGTAGGCGCATACCTGAGCGTCGAGAACACCGCCGTGAGCCGGTATCGGCTCGGTGTTGTCGCCACGAATCCAGCCAGGGACTATCTCAAGGACAAGCTGCCGCTGGAGACTCTGGTGGAAAGAGAGTCTATTGTCCCGGCAGCAGGAAAACATCTCCGGACTGCCGTTCAATCAGGGCAACATTTTGTACGGTTGCTGAATGGAGCCGGACTGGCGCGCTATGTTCCCGCGCTGCTCAATGCTTTTAAACTCCAGCCTCCCACTCCAACAGAGCGAGCCTCGTTAGACAACGACACGTTGAGTTACCTGGGAGTTATGGCGACACGCGTCATCGATGGTATTGCGCTCTATAACAAACTTGTTCCAGGCCGTCAGTCCAGCGGCCAGATAGTGCTGCCTACTGATGCGCCTTTCAATACCGTGGTGGCCGCGGACCAGCCGGCCATGATAGGGGTAGTGAGTAATTTACTGACGTGGCACGAAACACTCTTCAGCCAACCCAGTGGAAATGAAAGCGCGTGGATCAAGGAGCGGATGGAGTATACCTTCGCCGTCTCTGGAGCAACGACAAAGGGAGAACTGGCGCTCAATGCTCCCGAATATCATGACGGAACTCTCGACTGGTTCAGCTTCGATGTCGACACGACGCAAACACTTGGAGCTGGCGTTCAGGCGGCGAGCACGTCCTCTACGTTCCTGCCGTCACCAGTTACCTTCCGGGGTATGCCGTCAAACCGGTTCTGGGAGTTGGAAGATGGCAGCGTTAACTTTGCCAACATCGAGGCTGCGCCGCGGGACCTGGCACGCGCATTGCTTGTAACTTTTGCTTTGGAGTTCGGCAATGATTGGTTCCTGGTGCCCGTGGA
This sequence comes from Terriglobia bacterium, assembly GCA_020072585.1. Lineage (GTDB taxonomy): Bacteria > Acidobacteriota > Terriglobia > Terriglobales > Acidobacteriaceae > Angelobacter. The sequence goes on from JAIQGL010000015.1 coordinate 103,326, forward strand.
AACTCCTGTAGGCTCTCTGAGCGCCATAAGAGCGCTGGTTGTCACCAACACATTTGGGGAAAAACTACTGCTGCGGCATACCACCGCGGTCGATGGCGCAACGCCGGCATGGCGAATGTTTGGTTTGTCATCCAGCCAGGGCAGTGATGCCGCCACGGCGGCAAAGTTCACGGATGTATTCTTTCTTCCTCCAGTGCTCGGGCCCAATCTTGAAGCTGATCCGGTGGAAGATGTGCTGCTGCTCCGCGATGAGATGGCGAGCATGGCATGGGCTGTTGAACGCACAGTGGAAAGCCCGGGAGGCCGCCGTCTGGACCGGTATGAGAACACTGTCCAAAAACCGCAGCCAGCCGCAACGGGAGCAACAGCGACTGGCTCGCAGCCAGGCGCATTGAAACGATTTGTGTATCGCATGGGCACGAGTGTGCCTGATTACTGGATTCCATTTTTGCCTGTACAGACAGGATCGGCAGTGCAACTCAGACGCGGATCATTGCCGGGAATACAGCCGGGCAGCATGATCCAGCCGCTGGGCCGCCTCCTTGTTCCCGGACAGGACCTGTTTCTGCGCGATGAGGAAGTTCCACGCGAAGGAGCGCGCGTCACTCGCAGCTATCAGCATGCGCGCTGGTCGGATGGTTCCACGCATGTATGGGTGGGACGCCGCAAAGAACCAGGCCGTGGCGAAGGATCGAGCGGTTTGCGGTTCGACATTCTCGACTCGCACTCATGACATCCCGAGCCATGAAATATTCTTGAGCTCGTGTAGTCAAAAAAGTCCTGAAAATGGATTTTTGTTTTTCCTATATATCAAGGAAGGAATGTTGTTTGGAGCTGGGATTTTGCTACTGAATTTTTCCGTATTCTCTTTTTGCCTGCTGCAGGATCGGCGTGTCCGGATCGGCGTTTGACCAGGCGGAGAAGAAATCAGCGTAGGCCTTGCGGGCGCCCACGACATCGCCAGTCAACATCAGGGAGCGGGCTAATCCCAGATAGGCGAGAGCATGCCGCTGCGAGGAGGCATTGATGCCTGGATGGTCCAAGATTTTCTGGAATTGCTCTGCCGCCTCCCGCCCCCGATGGGCCCGGCGATAAGCTTCGCCACGAAGATATACCGGCGATAACCCGGCAAATTCACAAAGATCATAGGGAGCAGCCTGCTCCAGCAACACGATGGCCTTTAATGGATTGTTGCGCTGCAATTCAATCGCGGCCTGGGTGCTCGCGAGGGCGGCATGGTTGAGCACTGAGTGCCGGGGGAAGCGTTGGTGCAGGCTATCCACCAGCTCTTGCGCTCGGCGGACATCGCCGGATAGTGCCAGGGCCTCCGCGGCTGTTTCCTCGGCATCAATTCCGTGCCCGATTTTCAGCGCGGCTGCTGCATGCTCCCGTGCGGTTTTATAGTCACCGAAATCGGCTTCCGCCAGGCCTGCGCCGGCCATGGAATAAGCAGGACTGTCGCTGAGCCCACTTTCCTGTGAACTCGTCCAGCTGCGCGAGAATAACTGTTCGGCCGATGCTAGCCTTCCTGCGGCGGCGAGCGAAGCTGCCTGCGTGGTCAGCATGTCATTCTCGCGGTCTGTACCATGCGCCCAATCCATCTCCTGCTGCATTGCCGCCTGGTCATGATGAAGCATGGCGATCTCAAACAGCACCTGGTGTGTGTACAGGCTATCGTGCTTGCCGGCACTGGCCTGCTGGCTGATCTGCTTTGCATCATCGATTCGGTTCAACGCCAGATACGCCATGGCCAGATTGGCATACGGCACGTAGCGGTTTGGGTCAAGAGCCAGCGCGCTTTGAGCGGCTGCTGCCGCCCGTTCATATTGTCCCACGACCTGGTAAACAGCGCTCAGATTGCTGAATGGCTGCGGGTCGCGAGGATACATCGCAGTCGCTACCTCATATGTCTCTATCAGCTTGTCTGTTTCGCCCAGGGCTTGATAGTAACGGGCGGTGAGATAAAGTCTTTCCCGTTCACTGAGGTTGGCCCGCAGATCAAAGGCCTTCTTGAAACACTCGTTCGATCGCTCGCTTTCACCAAGGTTGCGGTAGATCGTGCCCATCTGCGCATAGGCCAGGGCAAAATTAGGATCAAGCTCGATTGCGTGCTGGAAAAGAGGGAGCGCCTCCTTCTCTGCCGCGCGAGCGCGTTGTTCCATTCCCAACGAGTAAGCCTTCAGGGCTTCCAGTGATGTTGTTGTCGCCTGCTCGAGGGGAACATCAAACTTCTGGATTGTGGCCAGCGATTCACCCAGCCGCGCGCGCATTCTGGACGCGGCCTTGCCCAGTAGGGGCAGGACCTCTTCTTTGTTTCTCGCCTCAACCTGCTCTCTAGCCAGCGTTGTTGCATCAGCACAATTGTCAGCCTCAATGGAAACCACATAAGTGGTGCCCAGGCGCGTAATGGAACCTGCAATCAGGACCTTGGTTCCCAACCGCTGACAGACTTCCCGGGCTAAGGGCATGAGGACTTTCGCCTCGGCCGGACGCCCCATCAATCGCAGGGTCTCGCGCACGCGTTGCGTGGAAGCCAGTTCCAGGAACGGCGACTGGCCAAGTTCAACCGCCATGCCCTCCTTTAAAGTGCCATCGAAGACAGACTCGCCGGTGGAATTTTCAAAGTCGGCGAGAAGAATGGAATCCTTTACACTCAAAGCTCCGGAAGCGCTCAGGTGTCCTGATCCAGTTCGCACCGTTATAATAAGGATGGCCGCGATGGTGACGGACATGGCAATCCATGTCCTGACGCCAATTCGCGACGTCCATGAAGACAATTGTGCGTGGAGCCCCGTGGCTCTGGACTCCTGGAGCGTAATTTCTTCCCGGGAATGTTGTTCGATGACGATGGTTTCTTGCGCAGTAGCATCGATGCCAGCTTCACCTCTGGAAAGCTCTCGTACTTCAGCTACAAACCGGTAGCCTTGACCGGGTACAGTTGCAATGTAGCGCCGGTCCTGGGGGGAATCTCCCAGGGCTTTTCGCAACATGGAGACATGTTGCGTCAGATTGGCCTCCTCAACAAAGGTGTTTGGCCACACCGCCTTAAGCAGGGCGTCCTTTGAAACGGTCTGGTTAGGATGCTGGATCAGGACCAGCAGGATCTCGAAGGTCTTGGCAGTAAGCGATACCGCCTTATCTTCCTCAAGGAGCACTCCCCGGTCTGCGTCCACCCGAAATTTGCCGAATTCATACAAGTGATTGACTACAACCGGCATAGCGGCCTTTCAGACCATTTTAGAAGATTTTAGAGCTGCGATGAGGACATTTGAGTCCAGTCCCATGCAGGATCAGCACGTGTTGGAGCGTTGATGACCGCCGCCTGTGAAGATCAGCGGTTGGTGATCACCTCAGGAGGCACCCGTCAGGTATGACGAGAATCTCTCGGAATTGATTGAGAGCAGCCGAATCACCGTTTATCGCCGGCGATATGCCCCGAGCGTCTGCCAACAATGTGGTCAAAAAATGGAAATGATGAAATCGAGCCTTGACGACATTGTGATCAACAAACGAGAACAACTCATCGAGTTTGAGAAATCTTCTCTCCTTCAAAAGAGCGAGACATGGCCTCAATCTCTGTTCAGCCGGCTATTCAAGTCCATTGGTCGAACGCACCCAACATGAGCAAGCAACATGGATGCTCGCTCCGCCCCATGCGATTCAGAAAATATGCGTGCAGTTGGGTGCAGTACCGCAAAAGATTTAAGGAGAGAGCATGAATGTGCTGGCTATTCGACGAGATTGCATCTTTGGCCACAGAACAACGTGGCCATACTGAGTAGCCCTTTGCGCGAAGTACTGGAGGCCCGGGCTCGGGGCCCGTGTCTCCAGTCACTTTGGACAGAGAAGGACCAAGAAGAAAGATTTGCGGCACCAGACATTACAGGACTAAGGAGATTCCAGATGAACACAGAGCAGCTCAAATCAGCTACCAATCAAGGCGAGGCCATACGTTCGGGACCGTCGCCCGAAAAATTCTTCGAGACCATAACGGCGTATCAGCGCACCGCAGCGTTGAAGGCAGCCATCGATCTTGATCTTTTTACCGCCATTGGCGAAGGCCAAAAGACCGTTCCGCTGTTGGCGAAGAGAATCGACAGCACAGAGCGTTCGGTGCGGATCCTTTGCGACGCACTCGCGGCGATTGGATTTCTCACCAAGGCAGGAGACAGGTACGGACTCACGGCAGACACGGCAGTGTTTCTCGATAAAAAATCACCGGCCTATGTCGGATCAGCAACGGTTTTCATGGCGTCGCTGGCCGTCACCGGCGCCTTCACAGACCTTGCCACCGTGGCGCGTTCTGGCCGCCCGCAGCAGCTATTTACTGAGGTCGAACATACAGCGTGGGTTGATTTTGCCAGCAGCATGGCACCGTTGTCTTATCTGGCAGCCCAGGAGACAGCCAAGCTTCTGGGCAAGGGTTCGCCAATGAAGGTACTGGACATTGCAGCGGGACACGGGATGTATGGGATTGCTGTGGCCCAGCAGAACCCTAAAGCGAAAGTTGTTGCCCTGGATTGGCCAACCGTGCTGGCAGTCGCTCAGGAGAACGCCCGGCGGGCCGGGATCGCTGACCGCTACATTTTGCTTCCCGGCGATGCCTTGGAGATCGGCTTTGGTTCTGGATTCGACGCTGTGCTTGTTCCAAATCTGTTGCATCACTGGGACCGGCCAACGAATGAACGCTTTCTGCAAAAGGTCTATAACGCCCTGGGCGCCGGAGGCCGTGTTGTTATCGTCGAATTCACTCCCAATGAGGACCATGTTTCGCCGACCATTCCGGCTCTCTTTGCCTTGAACATGCTTGCGCTCACAGCCGGGGGCGACGCATATTCCGTTAAAGAACACCTGACGATGCTCAGCGCCGCAGGGTTCTCGCATTGTGAGATCCAGGCGCTGTTACCAACCCCGCTCACTGCGATTGTTGCAATAAAAAGTTAGCGGCCGCAGAGAGCTGACTATTCGCAAATCAGCATGCCGGAAGACGAAGGAGATGCAGGGCTTTTTACCGAAAGTGCAGCTGCTGTCAGGGGAGAGATCATGAGGAAAATTGGAAATATCCGCTTAGTAATCGTAGTTCTTGTTTGCGCTGGATTTGTCTATGCGGCTCGATCGCAGTCAGTGCCTGCCGCGAGTAAGAGTACTGCCGGCCGGTCAGTCCCTCTTGTCCTGGAGAAGAACGAGGGTGAACGACGGATCCATCGGCCTGCGGGAAACAAAATGGGGACCGCGCCCTTCACGATCAAGGTTGATCCTAAGAACGGCGCATCCCGACATCTGGTGATGTTCACCGAAGACTTGCCTCCCGGCGCTTCGATTCCCGCACATAAACATCCAGAGATGGAAGAGATCATCGTCCTGCAAACGGGCCGGTCTCGTGTGCATCTGGGGGATACCGTGCGAGAGGTAGGCCCTGGAGCAACCGTGTTTATTCCTCCGGGTACCTGGATTTCGGTCGACAGTATTGGAACTGAGCCCGTGAGCCTGGTCGCCATTTTTTCCCAGCCAGGATTTGAGGAATACATGCGCGCCATCTCTGTGCGTGAAGGAGAGACCAATGCGCCGCTGTCAAAAGAGCAGTTGGATGGAATCCGTGCACACCATCCGCACGCCGTGACATACAAGTGAAGGATTCAGAGCGAACACATAACGGAATCGCATTACAAATCGATACGTCGGATTTTTGGAGTAGATAATGAACGATGCTAAGAAAACAAAGAGTGTTGAGACTCTGGTGATTGGCGGGGGACAAGCAGGGCTCGCGGCAGGTTATCATCTGGCCCGGCGCGGCCTTCCTTTTCTGATTCTGGATGCCAACCTGCACATTGGAGATGCGTGGCGCAACCGGTGGGACTCGTTGCGTCTTTTCACTCCGAACCGCTATAACTCGCTTCCCGGCCTGAGATTTCCTGGCCCCGGTGACGCTTTTCCCACGAAAGATGCCATGGCGGACTATCTGGAAACGTATGCCAGACATTTCCGCCTGCCTATGCAGACAGGTGTGAAGGTTGAGCGTCTCGCGAGAGAAGGAGGGCGTTTCGCCATAACGGCAGGCTTGATGCGGTTTGAAGCAGAACATGTAATTGTAGCCATGTCGAATTATCAGCGACCGCGACTGCCTGGGTTCGCCAAGGACCTCGCTCCCCACGTCTGGCAAATGCATGCGCACAACTACAGGAATTCTCAGCAATTGCAGAGCGGAAGGACCCTGATTGTAGGCGTGGGCAACTCGGGCGCAGATATAAGCATGGATGTCGCGCGCACTCACCAAACCTGGCTTGCAGGAAAAGAGAGTGGTCATATTCCATATCGCACAGACGGTTTCATGGGGCGCTTTGTGATGGTCCGAATCATGCGGTTCGTCGGCCATCACATTCTTTCCCTGGGTACGCCGGTGGGCAGAAAAGCACGCCCCAAACTCCTTCACCGTACTCCCCCGCTGATTCGGGTGAAGCCTTCGGACCTGGACCGCGCTGGAATCCAGCGCGTGGCCAGAGTAGTCGGCGTACGGAACGGAATGCCCCTGCTGGAGGATGGCCGCACGCTGGAGGTGGAGAATGTGATTTGGTGTACAGGTTATGATCCCGGTTATTCATGGATTGATATTCCCGTCTTCGATGAGCAGGGCGACCCGGTTCATCAACGAGGGGTTGCCGCAATTGATGGACTGTACTTTCTTGGCCTTCAATTCCTTTATTCCATGACGTCTGCAACGGTCACCGGTGTTGGAAGGGATGCTGCTTATGTTGTACAGAATATAGCGTCTCGCGTGCAGAGCCGTTCAAAGAATCCACGACTTGTTCAGGCGGCAGATGCAGCATGACTACACAGGGACGAGATGGCTTACGATTATTGCCGGCGCATCCTGAATACGATTTGGCAAAAAACCGGTCAACACGTGAGTTTTTGACATCGAATATCTACGGGTCTGGAAGACCATGGGAAAATCCTGCTGGCTGGTGGCATCTTTTCTATGCCCGTGCGTTCCAAACCAGACAAGGAGTGACAGAGATTGATGAAGCTGAGAACTGCACCGTTAATCATCGTCCTTACACATCTGGCAATCCTGTTGTGGCACGGGGCGGCGCATTCGCACTTAGCCATTGGAACAAATTTCTGGCAAACCGTCTTTATAGCCCTGGTAATTTTTGCCGGGCCGGTGCTGGCGCTGGTTCTGTTCTGGACCCGGCTGCAACAAGCAGGCACGGCTCTGATGGGAGTTGCTATGGCCGGCTCGCTGGTCTTCGGCGTTGTTTACCACTTCATTATCGCTGGCCCGGATAACGTCAACAGCATGAACAGCTCTGGGTGGGGAGGCATGTTCCGTACGACAGCCGTGTTGCTGGCTGTGGTTGAGGCTTTCGCTTGTGGCTGGTCTATGTGGGTCTTGAAGGGCAATGCCGGGCAAAGAGTTGGTTTGGAGCGCATGAAATGAAGATTTCAATATTGGATGACTACCACGACACTCTGCGAACGCTTGCCTGTTTTGAAAAACTCCAGGACCACGATGTGACCATGTGGACAGACCATGTTCAGGATGTCACAGCTCTGGCCGAACGATTAAAAGAGACGGAAGCGCTGGTGCTCATATGGGAGCGAACGCAGATTCGCGCTCCGCTGCTGGAGCGGCTCGACAAACTCAAGCTCATCAGCCAACGCAGCGTCTATCCACACATTGACATTGGGGCATGCACCAGGCGCGGCGTGATAGTGTCGTCCAACCAGCATGCCACCACGCCATCGTATGCGGCCGCCGAATTGACCTGGGGGCTGGTGCTTGCGGCTGCACGGCAGATTCCCCAGCAGATGGCGGCGCTTCAATCGGGTCAATGGCAAATTGGCATTGGCAGTACTCTCCGGGGCAAGATCATGGGAGTTTGGGGCTATGGCCGCATTGGCAAGGTGGTTGCTGCAAGGTGCATCGATCGGGGGCGGCACCGCTCCCAGCACACCGGGAACAGTCGCTCTCGCAGGTGACCCATGGTGGACCGACTACCGACTCCGTGTACGTGTATACTCTGCTGTCGGTGTCATCTTTTTGCCCACGCTGCGACTGCCGGACTCGGTCAAAAGTTGTTGAAGGACGCGTTCCGACTGCTCATACTCCCCTTCTCCGAAGACGTGATGGCGAATGCTGCCCTGGGCGTCGGCGAAGTAGAGAGAGCTGCTGGAGATTGAACCAATCAGACGGAGCTTCCGCGCCACGTGCATCAACTAAAGCCAGGTCATCATTGCTGCCCTTCCAGCCGAGCTTTTGGCCTACTTGCGACATATAGGAAAACCCGTGTTCGTCATTTCCGCAGCAAAGCGCGTGAGCACAGGATTCACCCTTCGAGGAGACAAAAGTTATGAAGAAAGTAATTTTGCTCGCTCTCTCGTTCTGGTCCTGATTCCGCTTCTTGCGACTCACGGGTGCCAGTTCGGCTCGAAACAATCTGTATTGAGCATTGTGACCTTGGTTACAGGTTTTTGTCCGGAGCCATCGGCATTCATCACCCAGATGTTTACCACGAAATTGGTGTTCGGGACATCACTTCCATCCAGGGCCCGCGCTGAGGTAAACGCGATCTTGGTGCCGTCCTTAAGCCAGGGAAGCGTATTCTGGTTTGGCCTGTTGCCACCCAAGCTCACCGCCGCTGGGCCCATTGCGGCCAATGTCGTCAAGTGTGTCGGGGATGTCCCATCAACATTCATGACCCATACATTGGTGGTGTTATTCGTGTTGGCCGTATCGCTTCCGTCCAGAGCGCGAGTTGAGGCAAAGGCGATCTTGCTGCCGTCTGGCGAGATGGAGGGAAACAGGTTCGCCGCCGTAGTGAAGTTGGTTAATGGCGTTGGATTAAGGGGAAAGACATTCGGATCGGCGGCCCAAATATTGGGTATCCCAAACGCATCGCCGACCAGAGCCGCATTGATGCTGTAGACGATCTTGCTGCCGTTCGGAAGCCATGTGTAGGTGGTGGGGAATGTGCCGCCAGTGGTGTAGAACGTCAGGGGAAGCCGCCCGGAACCGTCGGCAGAATTGATGATCCAAATGTTGGGGGTAGAGTTTGTGTTCGGCAGCTTGGTGCCGTCCACAGCACGAGCGGAGGCAAAGACAATCTTCGTTCCATCCGGCGACCATATGGGATCACTGCTATTGGTGGTGCCGCCTCCAACGATAGAGTTGTCGTCGGTCAGGGGTATGTCGTTGGTGTCATCGGCATTGATGACCCAAACATTGGTGACTATAAACGGGCCGCCGGGATTGGTGTTATCGGTGCCGTCCAGGACGCGCCCTGACGTGTAGGCGATCTTTTTTCCGTTCGGGCGCATGGGGAGGCGCTCGGCGGAGGCAGCCAGGGAAAGCGCCAGCAGCACCAGTACAATGGCGAACATCCAGCTTCGACGCACAACTTTGCTCTAATTCTTGTTCAGGATGAGTACCGGGATATTTTAGTTTGCCCATCTCCTCCTGCTTGCCCCGCGTTCATAAGTTTTCCGATGGCAGCTCCTGGACGGAGATGTTTGAGAATGGCGTATCTGAGTACGCTCCATCGACTGATTTTCACAATGGTCAAATCGGCCCAGCAACTCCGGACACCTGCTCCGCAGAAACTGGAAACCACACCGGTTGAGCAGCTCACAATGCCGGAAATTCACATGATCGAGACCGAAGGAAAGAGCATTACCGGTTTTTTGTCCGTTTGTGTCAGGGCCGCTTGATGCGGAGTGGGTGAGTATCGTAAAGGCCCTGCTCCACAGCCATTCTTAAAATGGTTTAATGGGCAGCCGCGTCGTAAACTACCTGCCCGCCAATGATCGTCATCACGTTCTTGGTCTTCAGAATTTCCGGCTCGGGAATTTTCATGATGTCGGCTGAGAGCACCGTGAAATCGGCCAGCTTGCCCGCAGAGACGGTTCCCTTCAAATCTTCTTCGAATGCCGCGTAAGCCGCCCACAACGTGAACGATTTGAGCGCCTGCTCGCGAGTCATGGCTTCTTCCGGATGCCAGCCTTCCATCGACGCGCCCTGCGCTCGTGCAGGAAGCGGCTTGCGCGCCACAGCGGCGTAGAACTCGATCATGGGCTCGCCGCGTTCCACAGGCGCATCTGATCCGCCGGCGATCTGCGTGCCGGACTTGATCAGCGTCTCCCATGCATACGCGCCTTGCAGGCGCTCCATGCCGATCCGCCGGGATGCAAAAAACAGATCGCCAATAGCGTGCGAAGGTTGCATGGAGGGAATCACATGCAGTTTAGCAAAGCGCGGCAGGTCGGCTGGATTCACGATCTGCGTGTGTTCATCACGCCAGCGCGGCTCAGCGATTTTGCGCTCTCCCGCGGGCACGGCCTTGAAGGCGCGCTCATATTCGTCAAGGATGAAGCGGTTGGCGCGGTCGCCGATGGCATGCGTCTCCACCTGAATACCCTGTTTGAGCGCAGAGACCAGCATGGGACGCAGCGGCTCGGCTTCTACCGTGAGAAAACCGGAGGTATCGGATTTATCGGAGTAGGGCGCCAGCATGGCGGCTCCGCGCGATCCCAGCGCGCCATCGGACACCACCTTGATGGAGCGCACCGTGAGATGGTGGTCAAACAGGCCGATCTGGGCACCTTCGCGCAACAGGCGGTCAGCCTGCGGACCGGGACCCGACACGGCTTTATACATCCGCACCTTCAGCTTGCCCTGCTGGTAGAGCTTGCGATAGACATCCACGTCATTCCATGTTCCGCCCGGGTCCTGCACTTCACACCAGCCAAGCATGATGCTGCGCTGGTCGGCGGCCACTGCGGACTTCTCCGGGTCGGCAGCCGCTTCCGGCGGTACCTTGGATCGCACCAGTCCCTGCGCGTGATCGAGAAGCATGCCGTTGGGCTCTCCATTTTTGTCTTTGGAGATTTCTCCGCCGAAGGGATTAGGAGTATTGCGGTCAATGCCGGCAACCTTGAGCGCCGCCGAGTTGACCACCGCGCCATGGCCGTCAGCCCGTCCCAGGATCACGGGATTGTTCGGTGAAACTTTATCGAGGTCTGAGCGCGTGGGAAAGACCGGCGGGTTCCAGAAAGTCTCGATCCATCCCCGGCCGACGATCCATTCGCCGGGCTTGGCTGCTGCGGCCCGCTCTTTCACCCGCGCCAGTAAATCCTGAAGACTCTTTGTGCCTTCCAGGTTGAAAGTGAGCTCGCGCGCGCCCACACCCAGGAAGTGGTAATGCGCGTCGGTAAGGCCGGGCACCACGGTCGCGCTTTTCAGATCGAGGACGCGTGTGCCAGGGCCGACCCTGGACTGCACTTCAGAGTCAGAGCCGACGAAGACGATCTTGTCTCCCTTCACGGCGACGGCCTGCGCGTGCGGCTTGTGTTCGTCAACGGTGTAGATGTTGGCATTCTTCAGGACCAGGTCGGCAGGCTGGTTCTGCGGGAAGGCAGCGGCGGTCAGCAGGAGTAATGCAAAGATGGATTTCATAGGACGGGGAAGATTAAGGCAGATGGGAGCAAATAGCAATTGGCCAGTTTCATGAGCTTCTTCCGTACTCGCACCGGGAGGCTTTGCCGCAGCTGGTACGATTCTCGCCCTTGGCGACCCAACCTACGGGGTGATCCAGACCCAATGCGACGCTCTGAGTCGCGTAAACCAGGTAACCGAGCAAGACGGCAGCTTCAGCACACGTCAAGCGGCTTCGATGCCGGCAACGACTCGGTTGCTCAAATACTACCAGCGCGAGGCAACATGATTGCACAATCGAAGAATTTTCTTAGCCGATGCAAAGAGAGAAGAAGCTAGGGCTCTTGCTGTGAATTCCCTTAAGCGCAGCCTCTACTCACCTTTGCATTTTTCAATTCTCTTTCAGTTGCATTTCAAACTAAGCTCATCCTCGTTCAACCGTCCCTTGAAGCCCGTTAGTGCAGGAGGCGGCTTGCACGCGACTTGTTAACACCCTCGTTGTGCTGAGCGGTTGGTGCTGTTCCAAATTTGAGTACTGGCGTTGGACTTGGTGTTGGCGTGGGACTGGGTGTGGGTGTTGGTGTTGCAGTGCTCAATATCACGGAGGAACCCAGCGTGGTCCCTGGGACGCTGACCCGCACGTTATCGGCCGCTGTGACAGTTATGGAGGCCACAGCCTGTCCATTGGTCGCCGTCACGATCGTGGTCGAAGCGCCATCGGGGGAAATGTCTCCATTATTGAATGTAACGCCGCCGGTCGTACTGGTAAAAGTTACCGGGATTCCTGGGAGCTCGTTGGAGACCGCCAGCACGGTTGACGTGATCGCCACTTCTTCCCCAACCGGAACGCTTGAAGACGGCCCCACGGAGATGATCTGATCGGGGGGCAGCGCAGGGCCGTTCACCGTCCCTTGTGAACCAATCGCCTCGTTCGAGCTTAGTAGACCCCAGGCTACAGTGCCCAGGGGGGCAGAACTGGAGAATCCGAACCCCGAAATTTGCGTTCCAGGAGCAAATGACGCGTCTACAGTCGCCCGGAAAGTAACAAAGTTGCTGTCGGACGAATCCACCACCCAACCGCCGTAGGCGGGGTCTGATGCCGGACTCGAGACAAACGGGATCTGGATACCGAAAGCTGCGATAGAGAAGGTGTCGCCCGCTTTTAAGTCGGTGTCTATGCCGATGAATGGATCGGCATCAGTACCGGAACCACCCAGCGCGTTCACGTTCAATGTATAGCTCCAATTGTTGCCGTTAGCACTGGCAACTGCGGTAACCGCCTCGGCCGATAATCCATTTGGCCCAGGAAATAATTGCGTAACCTGGGTCGTGACTCCGCCACTGGTGAATTTGATGTCGCCAAAATTTTTCGGGGCCGGATAGACATCTGTGCCGATAATTCTCCACCGGTACACACCGCCGACATAAGCTCCAGCCGTCTTGTTTATGGTGAGCTTGTTTGTGACCGGATCATACGAGTAGTCCCAGTCGTTTTTGCCGTTCGGAGGAGGCTCATAATTGAACCAAGTCACCTTGGTGAATTGCTTCGGCTTCCCATTGCGCAGTTTCGTGAAAGCCTTGTTGGGCCTATTCCTGCCCGCTGGAAATGTGCACGCACCGACCCAGACGGCATCTTTATCCTTCGCTCCCGCCGGCTTGTACAACACTCCAAAATCTGGACCACCGTGGGCTGCATTGGCCTGAAGGCACCAGATCTGAATCTTGTTCCCGTTCGCGTCTGCCTCCTTGTCCTCAAGCAGCCAGCCCGTCTCGCCCGGCTTGCCCGGCACCGGCTTTGCCGGCGGTCTCGGATTAGGGGGCGGGCCAGCTAAGTTGTGCGAAGGCGGTATGGGAGACCGAAAGCATCGAGAGCGCCAGGATGGCGGCCGCGAATCGAGAATGAACGTGCATAGAAGAACTCCTTATGCGGAAACTGGAACCAGGACTTTAACGGGCCATGGGAAGTTTCGAACAAAAATTTGTTTTTGTTCGAAATCCGAAAGGCCTTGGAATTATTTACTCATTCGCTTGTAATTAGGATCAGACTGCCTAAGCTCGATTTATGAAGAACTTGGTGAGGTCTTCTGCGACGTTCCTTTTCGGGAAAACGAATGAGTTTTCAGTGAAGTTAAGGGTTCCAGAATTTACAAGATATTGAAGCGCCGCGCCCGACTACTGCACAGTCAAATTTACAAACGGTGAGGGCCTGCATGCTGGACGTAGTCGAACTGGTCGCCATCACCGAGATCGGATAGGTCCCTACAGGCGTACCGTGTCGTCCGCCGCAACCGACGAGAACCAGCAGGAGTACAAAACCTCCGAGCAACCTTGCCGCTCGTGGCCTGGAACTCTTGCTCTTCCGTCCACGGAGAGGCTAGTGCAGGCCCCAAAGCAGACCATCGAAAATGAAATTTGCCTTCATTTCCCCAGGACCCTGGAAATCAGGATGCATGAGGAAAAGCTGAACGAGCTGCACGTTGTACTTCCAATCAATATAGAGACATGCGCCGAATAGCCATTGCTCCTCATTGCAGGTGCAATCAGTCGCTGTCTGGGCATTGTAAGCACCCGCTGCCTAGTTGTACGTGCTTTTGAGAGACCGTAACCTCCATGGATTCACGGTGGTCTCGCTAAGATCGAAGCTTTGTTTGCCCGTATAAAGTAGCGGATGGGACCGCAACCCAGCATTAGCGAACCTGATCATGCACACGGGTAAGGTAGGACACGCATGATTTCATCTATTGTTGTGGAGTGTTGTGGGGAAAATGGCCAGGATGCCGCTAAGTCATTGATTTCTTGGCGTCCCCGACGGGATTTGAACCCGTGTTACCGCCGTGAAAGGGCGATGTCCTAGGCCGGGCTAGACGACGGGGACGCTAATGGAGAAAAATTGAACGGCGGATGCTGTTCGTTTGACTCGTTTGATGCCTTCTCGATACTAGCAGCGGCGGAAAGAAGCTGTCAAAAGGGAGGGCAGCTGGCAAAGCATAGTGCAAACACAGCTGATTGCAAATTATCCTTAATTCATGGCGGCAAATCGTCTTTTTTGACTCAGATCATGAAACAAGAATTACGACCCCCAAATCGTCTGGTTTATATAGGCGGATCATCCCACAGTTAAATCATCCTACCAGTTAAAAGGTCTATAGTTAATTGATTTGCAGCTATGGGCGGGTATCCCATCTGGCATAGCCATTCTGTTGAGCGCTAGAAAAGAAATTCATCCGCACAAGGTCAAGGGTCCCAAGCTGATTTTTCGCTTTTAATTCGCCTATGTTTATGTCAGAGTAAAACTTTTATTTACAACGGTTTATGTGTGTTGGCCAGGGCAATAGCCTAGTCTTTTGGACAATAGGATATTACAAGGCAATCGCGAGAATTATCGCCAAATAAGGTGCTTGGCGGAGCTGGAAAGCAAGGTGTGCAGCTGGGACTGGTGCACCTCACTAGGGCGGTCATCCCCGGGGTTGAATTCCGTAAGCACTTTAGAATCATAGATGAGGGTAAGGGGGCAGAATTGAATGTGACTTCACGGACGGCGGTGGTGTTGGGAGCATCAGGGCTGGTTGGCGGTTTCTGCCTGAGGACCCTGGTGGACGATCCGGATACCACGCGCGTGTTGACTTTTGGTAGAAGGGAGCTGCCTTTGCTTACCCGAGCTAAGGTTACGCAAAGGGTGGCGGAGTTGGGCAGCCTGACGGCTGAAGATTTCCATGGCGCGCAGGATGTGTACTGTGCGCTGGGAACCACGATTCGCAAAGCGGGATCGCAGGCAGCATTCCGGCTGGTAGACCTGGAGTGGCCGTTACGCGCGGCGCAGGAATCACTTAAGGCCGGTGCGGAGCAGTTTGTTGTGGTGTCGTCCGTTGGGGCGGACCCGGCGAGCAAGAATTTTTATCTGCGCACCAAGGGCGAACTGGAGAGGGAGCTGGCCAGGCTGCCGTTCAAGGCGGTCCATATTCTGCGCCCGAGCCTGCTGATCGGCAGGCGTACGGAATTCAGGATGGGAGAGACGATCATGATGAAGATTGCGCCCGCGCTGGACCTGCTTGCGCTGGGGCCGCTGCGCAAGTATCACTCCATGCGGGCGGAGATCGCGGGCAAGGCAATGGTGGGAGCGGCAAAGCAGGGAAAGAATGGGACGTTGATCTATGAATATCAGGAGATCGTAAAGATGGCAGCGTGATGTTGAAGATGCATGACGCATCGAGCACCATACCGTCTAATGAACGATGTGAATTGCGCGATTGAAGCGGCGGGGTTCTTGACGGCGGTGCAGCGCAAGATTACGCTTCTCGCGCCAAGAGAATGGAGGGAATTATGAGACGAGCGTATCCGATTCTTGCAAGTTTGCGTTCAGCAACTTTGCTCGCTGTAATCCTGATGACGGGTTCGGTAGCGTTGGCGCAGGGCGCTCCGGCAGACCAGCCGGCCGTGCTGAAACCCGGCGACAACCTGGTGGTGGAAAACATTCCCGCGGTGCCGGCGGCCATTGCGGAAAAAGCCAACCAGTACGGTGAATTTCGCGGCGCCGGGCTGCAGGACTGGGACCCGGTGAGGCGGGAGATGCTGATCGGCACGCGTTTTGCCGACGTGCCGGAGATTCATCGTGTGAAGATGCCCGGCGGCGATCGCACGCAGCTCACGTTCTTCCCGGACCGCACGGGCGGGGGACATTTCGGTCCCAAAGGCGAATACTTCACCTTCACCAAAGACGTGGGAGGCGGCGAGTGGTTCCAGTTTTATCGCTATGACGTGGCCAACGGCAACGTGACCCTGCTGACGGACGGAAAGTCGCGCAACGGCGGGCGCAGCTTCGCCCACAATGACAACCGCATTGCGTACACCTCTACTCGCCGCACGGGCAAAGACACCGATATCTGGATCATGGACCCGACCAATCCAAAGTCGGACAAGATGCTGCTGCAATTGGAAGGCGGCGGATGGGGCGTGGCTGACTGGTCGCCCGATAACAAGAAGCTGCTGGTGGTCGAGGGCATTTCCGCTAATCAGACTTTTCTCTGGCTGGCGGACGTAGCCACGGGCGAAAAGAAATTGCTGACATCCAAAGACGGTGGCGAAGAAGTTGCTTACAGTGGCGGCCCGTTCAGCAAAGACGGCAAGGGCTTTTACAGCACCACCGATCGCGACTCGGAATTCCAGCGCCTGGCGTATTTCGATCTGGCCACGATGAAGCCTACGTATCTTACAACTGACATCAAGTGGGACGTGGATGAAGTTGACCTGAGCGAAGACGGCAAGACGCTGGCGTTTGTCACTAATGAAGACGGCATCAGCAAGCTCTACCTGATGGATACGGCCACGCGCAAGTACCATCCCGTTGCAGGCGTTCCCACTGGGTTGATCGGCGGATTGCATTTTCACAGGAACAATCATGATCTGGGATTCGTCGTTACATCGGCGAGGTCTACCGCCGACATTTACTCGCTGGATGTGGTGACGGGCAAGATTGAGCGCTGGACCTTCAGCGAGACCGGTGGGCTGAACACGGCAACCTTCGCCGAGCCACAGCTGATCAAGTGGCAAACCTTTGACGGCAAAACCATCTCCGGCTTCCTCTATATGCCGGACGCAGGGAAGTTTCCCGGCAAGCTGCCGGTGATGGTGAACATTCACGGCGGCCCCGAAGGGCAATACCGCCCGGGCTTTCTGGGAAGAAACAACTTTTACCTGAACGAACTGGGTGTGGCGCTGATCTTTCCCAATGTGCGCGGATCAACCGGCTACGGCAAGACGTTTTTGAAGCTTGATAATGGCGTGAACCGCGACCACACGCACAAAGACATTGGCGCGCTGCTGGACTGGATCGGCAAGAACCCGGCGCTCGATGCCGGCAAGATCATGATTACGGGCGGCAGTTACGGCGGCTATATGACGTGGGCCATCGCCACCGACTACAACGACAAGATTTGCTGCTCGCTGCCGATCGTGGGACCGTCAAACCTGGTGACGCTGCTGGAACACACAGAAGCCTATCGCCGCGACCTGCGCCGCGTGGAATACGGCGATGAGCGCGATCCCAAAATACGCGAGTACCTGGAGAAGACCGCGCCGTTGAATAACTCAGAGAAGATACGCAAGCCGGTGTACGCCGTGGTGGGCAAGAATGATCCGCGCGTGCCCTGGACGGAGTCGCGGCAGATGCTGGACAAGCTGAAGAGCAACGGTATCCAGACCTGGTTCCTGATGGCCAACGATGAAGGCCATGGCTACGCCAAGAAGAAGAACCAGGATTTCCTGTTCTATTCGACCATTCTGTTTGTGCAGCGGTTCTTGTTGGGAGAACAGTAAGTGAACCATTGAAACACGGAGAAAAGGAGTCAGCGGAGGAAAAGTGGAATATTCAGATGTTACTGGAAAAATCATTGCTGCTGCGATGAAAGTGCATTCAGCAATTGGGCCCGGGAGTGCTAGAGAGCGTTTACAAGACTTGCATGGCACATGAACTCACAAAAAGTAGCATTACAGTTTCATCTGAAGTTGTTCTTCCGGTTATATATGACGGGTTGAGACTTGATTCTGGATTTCGAATCGATCTACTGGTTGCAGACTTAGTGGTAGTGGAATTGAAATGCGTGGACGCGTTGCTCCCAATCCACAAAGCTTAGTTACTGACATATTTGCGACTAACTAATAAACCAATTGGCTTGCTCTTGAACCTCAAAGTGGTGCATATGCGCGATGGCATTCAGCGGATTCTCAAT
Organism: Terriglobia bacterium; assembly: GCA_020072585.1. GTDB lineage: Bacteria > Acidobacteriota > Terriglobia > Terriglobales > Acidobacteriaceae > Angelobacter. Next base: position 121,482 of record JAIQGL010000015.1, read on the forward strand.
AATAAGCCTCAGTTGTCATTGGCGAGGGGACAAGGATAGGGTTGGCAACAAGTGAGTATCAGAAATTTTTATCCTCCGTGTCCTCCTTTCCTCTGTGTTTCAAGATGTTGGTGTTACGTTATGAAATAAGAAGGGGGCCGCTTTGTCAGCGGCCCCCTTTGAAGAAAGACCCACATCAGTGGATCGGGACTGTCTGGAAAGCAAGCCCGCATTTCTTGGGCTTGTAGGGGCTTACATCGCCGGAGACAAGCGAGCCGTTGTTGCAGTTGAGTGCCAGATTGCCTGTGGTCGGGGTAATTGTGTCAGGCAAAGCGAATTTGAGCACGGAGAGAGTGTTCAATACCACGGCATCACCAGTGTTGTTGGTGATGGTGTTGCCGCCCAGGCTGTTGAGTAATGAGCTGAGATCGATCAGGAGTCCTACGCCGGTGTTGCCGGAGATGACGATTCCGCCGTCAAGGTAAGCGTCAGAATGGTCAGTGATTTCCACTCCGCCGGCAGCGTTGCTGTTGATATTGGTAGTGCCGGAGAATTCGCAGTGGCTGGTCTCACCGCAGTGGACGCCCACGCCCGTGTTGTTATTGATAATGCCATCGGACATGAGTACCGAGCTGGTGTGGACAGCTTCAAGACCAACGGTTCCGTTGAAAGTAATCTGGTTGTCGCCGCTAATGTCACCTTCCGCGGTATTGAAAAGCGCAACTCCCACCAAGCCGTTGTGGCTGATGACGTTTGCTGTGCCAGGAGTCCCATCTCCGCCATTCAGGATCAAGTGGGCGGTGACGGCGCTGACTCCGCTACGCAGGTTATTGGTGACGTTGACGCCGCTGTCAAGATAGAAAGTGCCGCCGCCCACGCTGATGCCAGAGCGCGAATTGTTATTGATGGTGCTGTTGGAGACGTGGGTAAGAGAATCGATTGCGGTAATTCCGATTCCGGCGCCGTTCTGGACCGTGTCGGAATCAAAGCTGACGTCAGTGCTGGTATTGATGAAGATTCCGCGTCCGCCGTTAAAAACTATGTTGTTGACGGAAATGCGTTGTGAACCGGACAGGAACATGGGGCGGCCTGTTACCGTTGCCGGCTGAATTGTTGCATTGGGATTGCCAAAAATCGAGAGGTCCGTACGGTTGAACACGAAGACATTCTCCGTGCAGGTGCCGGAGATCGCGATGGAATTGGGCCCGGCAGCAGGCAAGGATGCCAGAGCGGCATTAATACTGGTAAAGTCCCCAGGCGTTCCGCCCGGACAGCCTACAGTGGTGTCCGTGGCAAATGCCCGGCTGGACGACAGAAGAAGGACTAACAGCCCCATCAATAGCAGTTTGGACCCCGAAGAACTAATATGCATAGTTTCGTTCCCTCGCGCTTTTGGATTTAGTTTTTGAAAAAATTTCAGGCACACTCTACCTCGGCAAACTTGTGCTTGCCAAGAAAGTAGTGAGCCATATCAGGAAAACGCATCACGAGTACGTAAGAATTTCACGAAATTATTCTCGGTCCGCTATGCAAGGTTTTGCACCAGGGCCGCTGCTGACAAAATATGGCAAAAAATGTCAGTTTGCCGAGCGTCGTATGCTGACACGTCAAGGATTCTGACTCCGCAACAAGGGTCGGAAACGCAGCAACCAGTGCGTTGAGCATGGGAATTTGCATCCATGTGCCTTTATGATACGGTGCACAAAGACAAAACGGATTGAGCAATTATCTGATCGCGAAGCCTGGTTTATACAGGGAAGTTTGCCAGTTCAGCGTTGGAACCACACAGTACTACGCCGACGCGTTCTCCTGAGTGTGGCTTATAAACGCCGGAGAGAAGGGCTGCCAGCGCGGTAGCACCTCCTGGCTCGGCAATCAGGCGCAGTTTTCGCCACAACAGTCTCTGGGCCTCAATGATCTGATCGTCGGCTACCAGCAGTGCTTGCGGCACAAACTTCTGCGCGATGGGAAACATTAATTCGCCTACTCGGCGGGCTCCAAGCGAGTCCGCGGCAACACCGCCTGTCTCCACTTCCACTACCTGTCCCGCCGCCAGCGAGTTATGCAACGTGGGCGCACGCGCCGGTTCAACACCGATCACACGCACACGGTCCTGGTACCAGGCGGCAGCGCCGCCGATCAATCCGCCGCCGCCAACGGCGATGAGCACGGAATCCAGACCGCGCACCTGCTCTTCAAATTCCATTCCCAGAGTGCCCTGGCCGGCAAGCACGCGAGGATCGTCATAGGCGTGAATTGAAACTGCGCCTGTTTCCGCGGCACGCTCGCGGCTGGCGGTAAGCGCTTCAGAATAATTATTGCCCGTAACGTTGATGGTCGCTCCGTACTGGCGCAGCCGCTCTACTTTGTTCGGCGGTGTAATCACCGGAACAAAAATTTCAGCGCGGTGTCCAAGTTTCTGTGCGGCGTAAGCAACGGCCGCGCCGTGGTTACCGCCGGAAGCCGCGATAATGCCGGCCTCAGGGACCGTGGAAGTAAGAATGCAGTTGAATGCACCGCGAGGTTTGAACGAACCGGTATGCTGAAGGCATTCAAGCTTGAAAAAGACTTTGGCGTCAAGGCCAAAGGCCTTTTCCTCCAACGCCATCACCGGAGTGCGGCGTACATGCATAGAGATGCGCCGGCCGGCATCCTGAATCTCAGTGCGAGAGATCATTCAGTTTGTGTTGACTTCACTTTCATGCTCGCGGTGGCCACGGGCGGTTTGGGCTGGTCGTCGACCATGAGGCGAAAGATGTCTGGTCGCGAATAATGACCTACAACGTCAAAATCGAATTTGGCTTTGGGCAGCTGGCCGCGGTCGAGCTGGGCAACCAGAATTGTTTCATCTTCAAAGTTCGGGCCGGCCAGGAACTCGCCGAACGGGCCAACAATACAGCTTCCACCACGCGAGATCACGGTTTCAGGCTCTTCACCAAACGCGGTGGAGTAATGTTTGGGAAAGTCACGGCGGCGATTGAACTGGTTGCAGCCGAGCACGAAGCAGCGCCCTTCCGTGGCGATATGCTGCATGGTGGCAGACCAAGTGGTGCGATGGTCGGCCGTGGGCGCGCAATAGATTTCAATGCCCTGGGAATACATGAACGTGCGCAACAGCGGCATGTAATTTTCCCAGCAGATCACGGCGCCAAGCTTGCCCAGAGGCGTATCAAACACCGGCAAGGTGGATCCATCGCCATAACCCCAGATCAGCCGCTCAGAAGCAGTGGGCATCACCTTGCGGTGCTTGCCCAGAAATGTTCCATCGGGCGCAAAGAACAGTACGCAGCAATAGAGCGTTCCGCGTTCGCGTTCAATCACTCCCATCACCAGATAAACGGAGTTGGAGCGCGCGGCCTTGCTCAGCGCATCCACGATTGGGCCGGGCACTTCCACGGCGCTTTCAAAGTAGCGCTTAAAGTCTTCACGGCCGGCATCACTGCGCGCGCCGACCACAGCGCCAAAGTCGAGCCCACGCGGATAACCGGAGATGAATGCCTCAGGGAAGAGTACAAGCTGAGCTCCGCGCTTTGCCGCGTCGCGGGTGAGATCAAGGGCCTTGGCCAGCGTCTTCTTCTGATCAAAGGCAACCGACGCGGCCTGGACCACAGCCACCGTTACAGTGCTGCTACTGGAGCTTTGCTTTGTTGCGCCATTTTTCATGGAGAGACAAACTATACCGTAAACGATTGGTTGACTGCAGAAAGGCTTGCGCTAAGAAATCGGTGGCGGCAAACGCTACCTTTATTGTTATTGGAAAGTCTAATCGTTGCCGCTCTCGTCGCAATAAGAAATAGTTGTATTTTCAGCTATTTGCAACAATTTTATTCGACAAATCGATGGAGCGGGATGACAATAGCTGATTGCAGCTTCTGGAGCCAGGGTTAAGTGTCTTTCACCCGAAATCGGTTGAACCGGCGCGTCCGTTCTTTTTGTGGCGTGATGGCGGTGTTGTGTCTGCTCCATGGTTACAGCTTTGCCCAGAGTGCACCTCCGGACACGAGCCAGCCGATCGAAGCAGCCGGCGGCTTCCTGCAAAGCCAGGGCGCGCAGCCAAGGTTTGAGGCAGCCAGTAAACTTTCCCGTGACGCTCGCGCCGCGATGAGAGAGGGGCGCGTGTTCAGCGTGCCTTATTTCTCCGGATCGTTTGCGTGGCAGGGCAACGCCTATCCCTACACCATGGTCGGAAGTAAACCGCAGTCCGGCGGTACCACGGAAGTGCCGGCGCAAATCGTTCCCATCTCCATGTTCTTCGAAGAGTTTGTGGATGAGAGCGGCTCGCCGTTGGTCCTGGACCCCGCGCAGGTCCTGCCACGGGTGCAGTCGTCGCCGAATTTTCACAAGGCGCAGTATGCGACTGGGTTAACGCAATTTGCCGATGCGGTCCAGCTGGCGCAGTTCTACCGCTCCGCAGGCCCGGACTGGCACACACTGCTGGGCCAGCCGGCAATCTTGAAGCCGGTGAGGATCGCCGTGCCCCGAGGCGCCGCCAAGGTCTATCGCAACCGCAGCACCGGCGTGACGTATGCGATCGTGGACACGAACTTTTTCATCTCGCAGCTGAACACCATCATTCAACTGGAGAACCTTCAGCCCGACGCGCTGGCCATCGCTTTGACCTCGAATGTGTTTCTCTCACCGCAGAGCGATATCAAGAAGTGCTGCGTGCTCGGCTTCCATACCTCGTTCGATGTGGGTGAGCTGGCGCAGGTGAAGTTTGTGCAGACGTTTATCTGGGCAAGCTGGGTGGACCAGGGCATTCTGGGCCCCAACTTGGCGGACGTTACCCCGATGAGCCACGAAATCTCAGAGTGGATGAACAATCCCTTCGGCAGCAACGCTGTTCCAGCCTGGCAGGTCCCGAACAGCAATGCATGCCAGAGCAACCTTGAAACCGGTGATCCGCTGGCCACCATGCCGAATGCGGGGTCCCCGGTGTTGATCGATGGATTTACATACCACCCGCAAAGCCAGGTCCTGCTGCAATGGTTCCAGCGCGGCTCCGCGTCCGACGCGTATGAAGGAGCTTACAGCTTCCCGGACCAGACGCTGGTGACCGGTCCTTCGCAACCTTGTTCAACCCGCTAATCAACCTCATTGCCGAAACGGGCGTCCCGCAGAGCGCCGTTTGTTTGCTCTGGGCCTGCAAAAGAAAAAAGCCAATGAATATTCTTTGGTTTTGTCGATTCGTGGGTTCTGGCGCGACGTATAGGCAGATCAAAACAAAAAAGGAGGAACCCTTCCATGCAATATCTCTTGTTGATATACCACAATGAAGAGCAGTGGGAGAATCTGCCAGAGCCTGAAAAGCAGAAGTGTTATGAAGGCTACCGGGAGCTCAGGCTCGACCTGGAAGCAAAAGAAAAATTCAAAGGCGCAAACCCGCTACAGCCCACCTCCACGGCCACTACTGTCCGGCTGTGCAACGGCAAAAAGTTGGTGACGGATGGCCCGTTTGCTGAAACCAAAGAGCAGTTGGCAGGTTACATTCTGGTTGAAGCCAGGGACCAGGACGATGCATCGGCCATTGCTGCGCGTATTCCGTCAGCGAAAATGGGATCGATTGAAGTACGGCCGGTAAGGACTCCGCCCAGGCTGTGTGAATTCGAGCCAGCAGAAAAGTATTCCGTGCGCGGTCCGGGGTGGTAAGTTGCCTCAGAAACAACCTGCGGCACCCTACCACCTGCGGGGAAGGACCGGCGCTTTCAAGCATGGGCACTCCCTTGGAGGAAACGGGAGTTACTGTTATTGGTAGAACGGCAACGGGCGTAAAGTTTGCAAAAAAAGCTCCAAAATAATTTTCGGGTTTTTGTCGATTCGGGCCGGCTGGCGCGACTTTATGGGCAGAGTGACTAAAAAGGAGACCTTTGCATGCAATATCTGTTGTTGATTTATGGCGCAGAAAAACTGTGGGAGAAGTACACCGAGCCTGAGAAGCAGACGATTTACAAGGAGTATCGAGAGCTGATTCAAGACCTGCAAAAGAAAGGCAATTTCCTTGGAGGCAATGAGTTGCAGCCCATCTCCATGGCGACCACAGTCCGGGTCCGCGATGGCAAGAAATCTGTAACGGACGGCCCTTTTGCCGAAACAAAAGAACAGCTGGGCGGTTACTTTCTGGTGGAAGCCAAGGACCTGGACGAAGCCATGGCCATGGCTGAACGGATACCCTCAGCCACCTCAGGCGCGATCGAAGTCAGGCCGGTAAAGATAAATTCATAAGCTCCCCATGCGTGGTGGCCTGAATATGGTACGGCAGGCCACCTGCGATGCCACTCATCCCAACTTGCTTTACAATCGCGGTTCGAAACAGAGGAGCTGCGTTGAGCGCCCTTACCGCCTTTGGATTATTTGCCGTCACAGCAATGCTGGTTTTCTATGCCCTGGAAAAGCGGAGCGCATGGTTCATCCTTGCCTTCGCTTTTGCCTGCGCTCTGGGCTCCATCTATGGATTTCTCCAGGGCGCATGGCCTTTTGGCGCGGTGGAAGCTGTGTGGTGCGTGGTGGCGCTCCGGCGCTGGTGGCTTGCTCGTTTCCCCCAATGATATTTTTTCTTGCCGGCCACGTGTAGAGACAGCCTGGCGCTTGTTGATTAGAATGATTGGCGACAAAACGAGGTGAAAAGAGATGCGGAAACAAATCATCATATTCCTTGCCCTGGCTTGCATGTGCGTAGGTTCGATGAAGGCATTTGCGCCGGCGCAGTATCAGGTGAAACAAAAGTATGTGCTCGGCGGCGAAGGCGGCTGGGATTATCTGACCTTTGATTCAGCCGGGAAGCGGCTGTTCATCTCTCGCGGCACGCACGTGATGGTGGTGGATCCTTATAAGGGCACCGTGCTTGGCGATATCCCCGATACGCCAGGAGTCCACGGCATCGCTTTGGCCCAGGAACTTGGCAAAGGCTTCACCAGCAACGGACGGGACAACACGATTACCGTGTTTGACCTGAAGACGCTCAAAGAGACGGCGCGGATCAAGATCGAAGGTGAAAATCCTGACGCCATCCTTTACGATGCATCTTCAAAGCGGGTTTTCACCTTCAACGGCCGCAGCAAGAATGCCACCGCGGTTGATGCCACCACAGGAACGGTGATTGGAAATATTCCGCTGGATGGCAAGCCCGAATTTGGCGTGGCCGACGGCAAGGGCATGGTCTTCGTGAATATTGAAGACAAGAGTGAAGTCACGAGTATTGACGCCAAGAAGGCCGCTGTAGTGAAGAGCTGGCCGCTCGCCCCATGCGAAGAGCCCAGCGGCCTGGCCATGGACCTCAAGAATCGCAGGCTCTTTTCCGGTTGTCACAACAAGATGATGGCCGTGATGGATGCGGACACCGGCAAGGTAATTGCAACGCCGGCCATCGGCGAGGGCGTGGACGCGAATGCTTTTGATGCCGAAAAGCAGCTTGCGTTCAGCTCCAATGGCGACGGCACCTTGACCGTGGTGCATGAAGATTCGCCGGACAAATTCAGCGTACTGGAAAACGCGGAGACGCAGAAGTTTGCCCGTACCATGGCGCTCGATACCACCAATCACGATGTGTATCTGGTTACCGCTGAGATCGAAATGGCTCCTCCGGCAAAGGAGGGTGAGCGTCCGCGTCGCACCATGAAGCCCGGGACATTTACTTTGCTGGTGGTGGGAAGCGCCGGCGCTCCCGCAATGAAAGATGCACCCAAAGAAGCGCCGAAGGGCAAGAAACCGGCGGCAGCCGTCGAAGCACCCAAGGACTCCGCAACCAAAGACTCCGCAACCCAGGCTCTGTACAAGTCCAAGTGCCAGATCTGCCACGGCGCTGACGGCGCAGGCAGCGCTGCCGGCAAGAAATTGGGCGCCAAGGCCTTTACGTCGGCTGAAGCCGCGAAGGAATCCGACAGCGAGATGTTTGATATAACAAAAAAGGGCAAAGGCAAGATGCCCAGCTTCGACAAAAAGCTTACCGACGACCAGATCAAAGCCCTGGTCAAGTACATCCGCAGCCTGAAGTAGGGAAGTCGCGATCCCTACTTCAAATATTTTTCCGATAGTGGATGGCTCGCGTCTTCAGACTCCCAATAGACGGTCAGGATCCACCAGCGATTGCCGTCGTGGAACAATTGAAAACTGTTGATGCCGCGCGCGAAGGGCTTTTCTCCCTTGGCGTGGCGCGACTCATAGGTGCTCCACACATGCGCAATGTGGTCCCACGCTTCCACGCGGTTGGCCACTGCGTTTTCGAAGAAACCTTCCTTGGAAAAGAAATCCTGGCTGCGGGTGGCGTATTCGTCAGGCGTGAAGATGCGTGCATTAATGGCGCCTTTGTCATCGCGGCGGCTGGGGACCATGCGGGCGCCGGGGTAGTAGAGGCTGCGGAAGCGGTCCCAGTCGCGCGGGCCTGCCGGGCCGGAGATCACGTCATACACCGCGGCGATAATATGCTCCACGGTATCCACATCTCCCGGCCGTGCTGGGACTGCCGATGCGGGCGCGCCTGCCGCCGGCGGCGTGGATGGTTTCGGCGACGGTTGCGGCGTGGCGTTCTGGGCAATCGCACTCAAGCAGGCAAGGCCAAGGCAAAGAGCTAAAGAGCCAGCGGTGAATTTTCTCATGGCGAATAATCTATCCGTCTTTTGCTGAGGCTGCAAACCTGACGCAGCAACCCGGGACAGAATGCTTGTGGCGTCAGTGCTCCCAAATGTCCGGGCTCATGGGCGTTTCTTCGTTCGGGTGTTGCCGTTTCCACCATTGCATATAGTGCATGTTGCTGCAGAACTCGACCGGAGCCCTCTCGACGGCAGCGATGGAGATTCCGTCTTCGATAGGCGCTCCGCACTCGCTGCACACGCCGGCTTGAGTGAAATCCGGTGCGATCAATCCGTGCCAGGGAATGCGCTGGTATCCATGGTCATAAATGCCGGAGGCATAGATTGGGCCGATCGGGATACGGGTACGGGAATGCCAGTTCTGGCAATAGGTCCAATGGTCGGCCAAAATGGCAACACTGCGGATTTCGCAGAACGAGGTTTGGCTTTCATCTGGTTCTGGATTTCGCCATACGCCTCGATTGCGACGATTGAAGCCGCATGTTCCGCAATTGTCTGGGCCCCCGTTCGGCATAGCAAGTCCCTCGTACAGATGGTGTCGTGCGCCAGCACTCTACCAGAAATCGATTGCCGGGGGAATCGGCGCCATGTAACCTTCTGCCGGAGAGAAATGTGTTCTATCCGGGAGAGACAGTGCGCCTTTTGCGTGAGCTGACGGAGCCAGCTCTTCCACAATATATGGAGGGAAGCGTGGTCAGCGTTCTGCGGGATACAAGCGGCGAGACTAATACAGAACCGCCGTATTCTGGGCGCTGGATGGACCTCCGGAAAAAGCGGTGGAGGCAGCCATGCATTCTGTTCTGGATGGCGGCTTCCTCATGCGTGAAGGCTTGAATGTTGCCCGTTTGTACTACGATCGCGAAGAGCGGTGGTGGAAATGGGGAGAGAAGATGATGGACCCTACCGGCGCGCTCGTCTCGGCATCGGCTCCAGCCTGGGACGGGTGTGTTGTGGCATTCTCTGGTCCCCAGCGTTTTCATCTTGAGTTTCGGCTTCAGGGCCGCGGAGAAGCGGTGCTGTTGCTGCACGAGCGTGGCGCTGCCTATGCTGAACAAGTCGGTGCTACAGAGCCGGCCATGGGGATTGCCCGTATGTTGATGAATCTCTGTGAAGCAGCGGGCGCAAGTTACTGCGCGTTTCCCGTGGCAGATCCATGGCTTGTTGATGAAGACTGGAAATCGCTCCTGCGTCCACCGCTATATCCCGATTTTTTCCTGCTCCCTGAAGCTGAGGCGCCACAAAGCGCTCCTGAGGCCTTTCGTGCGATTCGCCTCAAAGGGAAGCGTGTGATGTGGACGGCGCTGCCGGTCAAGGCCACTCCAGCCGATCCGCCGCTTAAGCGCGACGAGCGACAACTGAAAGTCGATCGTCTGCGCCAGCTAAAAGCCCTGGGTGAAAAATATTATGATCAGATGTATGAAAGCCGGCATGGAGCCACCGGCCTTTACAGCAACACTAAAGATGTTTTCAGTGATGCGATCTTTCTGGCGAATGAGCTGGGGATGAAAGAAGAGGCAGAAGCTCTATCCAAGAGGTTGGACCATATCAAGGCAGTGTTTCGCAGCCAGTTTTCATGATTCACTGAAATTCAGAGTTATGGGGCCAGATGAGAGTAGGGAGAAGCAGACCGCAGTTAAAAGTGGACCAGAAATGCGGCCGTTAGCAGGCCATTGAATAGCAGTCCCTGGAACAACTCACTAAAGCCCAGAATGTGGACGCTGAGAGGCCGCCACGACCGGAAGATCCAGATGCCAAGCCGCGCGACCGCGGGAATGAATGCGATCCCCAGCCATAGTGGAGCAACACCGGCCAGTCCGCCGGCGACAGCGGCGCCCAGCATCAGCAAATGCAAAAAGCCCACGCCCACGCTGGCGCGTGCCTTCCGCCGGCGTGACCTTGCCTGTGCCGCGTGCAGACGCAACTGCACATATTCGATTTGACCAGCGGCAAAGAGCCATGAGGCCAGCCAAAGCGCCAGTGACGTTGTGTCCACCTGGCCGGTCATAGCGTAATAAGCGCCTGCCGCGGTGGAACTCAGCCCCATCGCGCCGATAAGCTGCTTTGGCACGCGGAAGCTTCGTGAGCGGCCAAGCAACGTGCGCAAGCCAAAACACGCGCAGGCCACCAGCCCAAACAAAAGGACCATCGCGCGGTGGAGTTGGATAAGCTGCAACACACTGATGGCTGCAACCGCGGTCAGCACGATTACCCAGAGAATCGCCACGCGCTGCTGCCTTTGCGTCCGGATTTTAAGCAGTGAGAACCCCAGCAGACTTTCCAGAGGCTGATAAATGAGGAAAGCACAGGCCGCAGCCAGACAGAACCACAATGCCGGTTTCGCGGCCACGCCCGGACCCGACCAGTATCCCACCACTCCGCCGCTGATGAGCGGCAACAACCAAAGCCCCCACGTGCCATGCTCCCTGGGCACCAGCAGTTGTGTGCTGGGTGGCGTGCGTCGGGGAAATTCCAGGACCCGGACTGAGGATGAAGTAGCTGCGCTTTGGTTGTTGGCTCGCATCTGTGCTGTTAGTCTCAGAGAAAAGCTCACAGGACGCTGTGATCAAGATCACATGTTCGAGTCGAGCAGGCAGCGGCCTGTTTTAGGGCGGGTAGATATACATGTGGGGAGACGTCGAACCACGGTGCTATGGAGCCAGATGGAGAGAATGTGTGTTGCGCCGGATAATCTCTCTCTGTTGTTCCGTTGGGTGTAGAAATTTGAAGCCGTACTGAAATCCCCGGCGATATCTGACCTCGGCTTTGAATTTCAACGGCTCCCGCATCTCCGGGAACTGGAATTCCAACTCAACAATATCACCAATCTCGATGTCACCTGGAATCGTGGCGCCCAAGCCGCCTTCAGCAATATCCTTGGTCCGGCCATGCTGTGTTTCTTTGCCTTTCACGACCAGGCGCAAGTCCAGCAGAAACCGTGTGTGGGCTCGCGGCTTGGTCCATGGGTGTTGCTTGTTAACTGGCATGGCTCTTGAAGACCTTATCACAAATGCATTTGCCTACGGGATTGACTGGAGAGCTACTTAGGTCCGAGTTTCTTGATGGCCCATTCCGCATGTCCGGCGACAGAGGCATCAGGTCCGCTCGCCATTTTTTCCAAATCGGGAATAAATTCCTGGAGCCCGCTATTGCCCATGGCGATGGCGACGTTGCGCTTTAGTCCGGAATATTTGGCGCGCTTTACCGGCGAACCGCGAAAGACGCGGCGGTAGGTTTCTTCATCCATCTGGGCGAGCCGGCGCAGCTCAGGATGGTAAATCTGGTCCTGCGGCTGAAACTCGGGCAGGGAAGTGGGAGGCGCGTTGCCGGCCTTGTTGTTCCAGGGGCAAACATCCTGGCAGATATCGCAGCCGAAGATATGGCGCCCAATGCCTGTACGAAGCTCCTCCGGGACGGTGCCGCGCTTTTCAATCGTGAGATAGGCGATACACAGCCGCGCATCAAGCTTGCCCGGCGCAACAATCGCCTGGGTGGGGCATGCATCAATGCAGCGTGTACAGCTTCCGCAGCGATCCGGCGACGCCGCGGCAGAAGGAAGCTCCAGTGAGGTAAGAATCACTCCCAGAAAAAGCCATGAGCCCAGTTTTTGATGGATGATGCAGGTGTTTTTGCCGATCCATCCGATCCCGGCATGCTTTGCGTAGACGCGTTCAAGGATTGGGCCGGTATCAACGTAGCTGCGTGTTTCCACGGTCATGCCGCGTTCGCCGGCTGATTGCTGGATTGCGGCTTCCACCTGTCGCAGACGCGGCAGCAGCGCATCATGATAGTCCTTGCTGCCCCAGGCATAGCGGGAGATCCATCCGCGCCGCGGGTCATGGGCATCAACGGAATACGGTTTGTCAGCGCTGTAATTCAGAGCGCAGACCACCATGGACCGGACCCATGGAGCGGCATTGGTGGCTGAGGCGCGGCGAAGGTCACCGCTTTCCGTGCGCGATTCCAGATACTTCATCTCGCCCGCGCGACCTGCATCCACCCATTCCACGAAGGCGCTGAGTTCCGGCAGATCCTGCTGGCGGACTGGCGCTATGCCGGCCAGATCAAATCCGGCTTCAGTCGCGGCCAGCTTTGCTGCCTGAGCAATTTCTTCTGCAAATGCCATCTTAACTTTTTATCCTGAATGATTATCCCGCATTTGAGCCGGGCCAGAATCGGTACTTAGTACTAAGGCCCGTATTCGGCACAGGGCCCTAAGTAAAAAATCATCTTGCAGCTTATCAGGGCAAGACGTCATCCTAGTAATAACTGAGCTGCTGCTCTGGGACAGGTGTGCCAGACGGCAGGTCAAAAAGGAGTTAAGGGCCCCATGCTTTGTACCTTCTGTGGTACTGAGAACCGTCCGGAATACAAGTTCTGCGGCACCTGTGGTGTGCGGCTGGAGCGGCGACAGGTGGAGAGACGGACCCACCAGGGCGGCGCCAGCACCAAGTGCACCGGGTGCGGATACCTCAACGAACCGGCGCTGAAGTTTTGCGGAATGTGCGGGACCCGGGTTGAACGACGAGTGCAGGAGCGACGCGACAATGCAGTCGGGCCGCGCGCGGCAGCTATAGCGAATGCTCAACTGCCTTCTCCTGATGCAGGCGGCAGAACAACAACGCAAGTCATCGAGCCGCCACAACCGTCAAACAATGTTCCCGCATCGCTTCCTCGCAGAGGCGAGCCGGCCATCTTCCGTGATGAACCTGGGCGCAAAGTTCCGCACAACGGCACGAACATCAGCGGCCCTTCCTTTCTCGGCCTGAATGCCCAGCAAGAGAGCGATGGAGAGTATCTACTGGAGGACGAGCCTTCCGGCAGAGGCCTGCGCAAACTGGTTCTGCTGGTGATCCTGGCTGCGATCCTCGGATTGGTCTTTGTGCAGTGGCGTTCCAGTTTCAAAGCCAATCCCAAGCCGACGCCTGTAAAAACAGAGCCCTCTTCTGCACCTACACCTGTTCCGCAGGGAAGCAATCAACCGCAAGGTTCCGCAACTACCGGCCAGCCCACTGACGATGCAGCCAAGTCCTCACCCACAGACGTAAACGCAGATGGCGCTGCCGCTGGTCCCAAAGCGACCCAGGATCTAAAAGACCAAAAAGCTCAGAAAAACCAAAACCCGGAATCCGCGTCCGCGCAGAGTAGTGAAAACGCCGGTTCTCCTGTTGAGACTGCAGCGGCCGCGGAGGTCCCTGCCGATAAAAAGGCAACAGGCGGTGAAGCAGCGCAGACCGCTTCAGTCGTTAAACCGCCAGAAGAAGCCCGCATCCCTGACTACAAGCCGAGTGCAGCATTATTGCGGGCGCAACAGTATATTCGCGGTCATGGGGTGCAGCAGAATTGCGAACAGGGTTTGCTTTACTTGCGTGCCGCAACGGACAAAAACGATCCTGGCGCCGCCATCCAGATGGCCGCGCTTTATTCCAGCGGTCTGTGCGTGAAACAGGACCGCGTGATGGCTTACCGTTGGTTTAATTCAGCGCATGAACTTCAGCCGGGAAACATGTACATCCAGAAAAACATGGACCAGCTTTGGGCGCAGATGACGTCACAGGAACGGCGGCTTGCGGGCTACTGACCGGTATCCAGAAGGCGCCGCACTTCCATGCGAATGGAGTTGGGGTCTTCAATAAATTCCACGTCGTCCAGCGTGGCCAGCGCGTCAGCAACGCTGTGGGCAAGCCTGTTGACCTTGTCGCGCGATAGTCTCACAGCACCGCCTTGTATTTGCGCACCAGTTCGCCTTTTACTTTTTTGAACATCTCCTGGTAGCTTGCGCCGGCGCGCTGCATTTCATCCTGGTATTGTTCCAGGATGAGACGAACTTCATCGTTGATGCGATCTTCCAGTTGAAGCTCTTCCAGCAGGGCATTATTCAGCGCCGCTGAAATCTCTGAGACGTTCTTGGCCTCAATGAATTCGCCAGCGATCAGTTTTTGGGTCACTTGACGGGCAAGATACCCGACATATTCCTTGGAAAAGAGCATGCTTTTTTAGACGGTATGTGCTTGAAAAGAATAGTGTAGCATACCAGGGCCTTAGAGCACGATTCATTCGCGCCGAATCGCGCGGTCTGAAGGTCGGGTAGTGGGTCAGTTTTGAAAACCGACCCACTAGCAGTATCAGCGTCTAGCGATTCGCGTGCGAAATCGTGGGCCTTTTAGGCAGACGTCATCGCGCTAGCGATGATCCTGTAAAACAAACTGTGTCGCTACCAAGGTCGCAGGACGGCCCCACCCCGTCATTTTTGATTTATATTGCAAACAAAAAGGTTTGAGTAAATCATCCCAAGCGTCTCCCTTGCATGGCCCTTGGGTGACGCTTGGGTGTCCCTTGGGTGACCCAAGGGTGACCCAATCCCAATCCCAGTCAGCAGAGGGCTACAACTTCTGCGCCGCTGATCCCGAACCCAGGACTCATGCGCATGGCTGACCGCTGGTTGCTGATTTTCAAAGAACAGAAGGCTGTTCACACCCTGAGGCGTGGCGCATCATAGCTGAAAATTTTGGGCGAATCAAGTGCGAAAATATAAATTTCTTGGCCGCCGCGGCAGTAGCCTTAGAATGAACGAGAGTTGCTCTCAGAGTGTGAATACTCGTGAAGATACGACCCAGTGCATGTCTGACAAAACTTGAGCACGGCGCATGGCCTGATGTAATTGAGAAAATCCGTGCGCATACACCGGCCCGCGTTTTGGCCGGACGCACGGGAGCGGCTTATCGTACTGCCACACAACTTAAGTTGCGCCAGGACCATGCTGCTGCGCGCGATGCCGTCCGCACTGAACTCGACCTGAACAGAGATCTGGGTGCGGGGTTTATTCAGCAATGGAATCTCTTTGCAATCTCCACCATGGCCACCTCAAAGGACGAATATTTGCAAGGCCCCGATCTGGGGCGGCGGCTCAACGAGAACGCGCAAAACGAAATTGCAGCGCGCTGTCCACTAGAAGTCGATTTGCAGATTGTCATTGGCGATGGACTTTCTGTCACCGCTGTCTCCACGCAAGTCCCATCACTGCTTCCGCTCATTGCGGAAAAAGCCCGGTCACGCGGATGGAAGCTGGGTCAGACCTTTGCTGTGCATTACTGCCGCGTGGGAGTTATGAATGATGTGGGAGACTTGCTTAAACCAAAAGTTGTAGTGTTGCTGATCGGTGAGCGCCCAGGACTTGCCACCGCGGAGAGCATCTCCGCTTACATGGCCTACCAGCCACGGGCTGGCCACAACGATTCCAACCGCAACCTGATCTCCAATATTCATGGGCGGGGCGTACGCGCAGAGGCCGCTGCCTCGCGCATTATCGACTTGGCCGATCAGATGATGCGGCGCGCGATCAGTGGCGCAGAGCTAAAAGAAGAGCTGCAGCCGGCAACGTGGCTGAAGTGAGGAGATTTGGTAATTCGAGTAATTTGGTCAATGGGTAATTGAAAGTCTTTCAGCAGCCCATGTCTAAAGGATCTGACGAAGAGACTCATTCAATAGAATTTCAATTTACCCAATTACCAATTTATTCAATTACCAATTCTCATTTCATCGCCTTCTCCAGCCCTGCCGCCAGTTGCTTCCATGCACTGTCCTCAATCTTCGCGGGCTCGCCATCCTTATACAAGCCCATCTCGTGCAGCCAAACCAGAAACTCCGGCGCGGGTCTCAGATTAAACAGGCGGCGGACGGCCAGCGCGTCATGAAAGCTGGTGGATTGATAATTCAGCATCACATCGTCCGCGCAGGGAACACCCATAAAATAATTGCAGCCTGCGGCGGTCAGAAGCAAAAGCAGATTGTCGGCGGAGTTCTGGTCGGCCTCGGCGTGGTTTGTATAGCAGACGTCGCAACCCATGGGCAGGCCGAGCAGTTTGCCCATGAAATGGTCTTCCAGGCCGGCACGGATAATCTGACGCTCATCATAAAGATATTCCGGCCCAATAAAACCCACCACGCTGTTGACCAGGAACGGCTCAAACACGCGGGCCACGCCGTATGCGCGTGCCTCAAGCGTTAGCTGGTCAACACCATGGTGCGCCTCAGCGGAAAGCGCGCTGCCCTGGCCGGTCTCAAAATACATGACGTGGGGCAGCGGGTTCCCGGCTCTCGTCGATTGCTCCATTGCCTGATCTTTCTCATCAGTGTCATCAGTGTTTATCAGTGGTAAGGTTTTCCGATTTTGATGGTGTTCTAAGGTGCGCTCGCGTCCTTCAAGCAACATGCTCAGCGTCACACCAAAGCTCTCATTGGCCTTCTGCGTTCCCGCCACCGATTGAAACAGCAGGTCCAGCGGTGCGCCGCGCTCCATGGCTTTGAGTTGAGTGGAAATGTGGGCCAGACAGCAGGCTTGCGTGGGGATTTTGTAGGCCTCAACCAGCCGGCTTAGCGCGTGCAGAATCGCGCTTACGCTCTCCACCGCGTCTGTTGCGGGATTCACTCCGATCACGGCATCGCCACAGCCATAAAGCAGGCCGTCAAAGGCCGAGAGCAGGATGCCCGCCGCATCGTCTGCCGGGTGGTTTGGTTGCAGGCGGATGCCCAGCACGCCTCGTTCACCCATGGTGTTGCGGCATCGCGTGATCACGCGGACCTTGTTCGCCGCCAGCACCAGGTCTTTGTTGCTCATCAACTTGGCCACGGCAGCGGCCATCTCCGGCGTGATGGCCCAGTGCAGGCGCTTCAGCGTGGCCTCAGTCGTTTCATCGCTCAGGATGAACTCGCGAAACTCGCCTACGGTCATGCTCTTGATGGTGGAAAAATTCTCTGTATCGTGTGTGTCGATGATGAGGCGGCTGACATCGTCTTCGTCGGGAGAGATGAGAGGATTCGCGACAATCTTCTCGAGCGACAGGTCAGCCAGCGTATGCTTGGCAGCCACGCGCTCCTGCTCTGAACGTGCTGCCAGCCCGGCCAGTTGGTCGCCGGATTTTTCCTCATTGGCCTTGGCGAACAACTCACGCAGGTCGCCGAAATGGAAGCGCTCAGACATTGCTTGCGGCATCCATTATCCCGCCGGTAATCCGTGGCGCGCCATGGGAAACGTCTTGAATGCCCGCAAGGAACCGACGTCGTCAATCGGATATTGTTTGAACGCGCACCCTGTAAGTAACCGGATGTAAGGGAAAATTGGGGTGGGTAGTGGGGGTCGAACCCACGACATCCAGAGCCACAGTCTGGCGTTCTGCCACTGAACTATACCCACCGTAAAGGCTAGAGATTCATTTTACACGATTCGCGCCACGCCCGTGAAAATGCCATGGCGCATGGCGGCTTGATAACTTTATGGGAGCAACTCATTGTCTATCGCGGTCGATTCCAACGCTTTCGCGGGAGGCGCAAGGCCGGCTAATTCATTGAACAAGAGCCAGGGCCGCGAGGGTCGCCGCAGGTCCCACAGGCGCTGCCTGGGCTGCTGGCTACAGGCGACTTTTCTCCGCCCACGGCAAAGCTTGAAAGCTGCTGGCTCAGCCGTTTGCTCTCACATTTTGGACATGCGGCCTTTTGGCTTCCCAGAACGATGGCTTCAAAACTGTGGTGGCACTGCTGGCAGATGTATTCGAAAATCGGCATAGTAAGGCTGCTCGGGTAAAATTGTCTTACACCTTATTATAGAGATTGCGGTGTTCCTGTAAAAGCATGGCTGAAACTCCCAGTGTCCCGGTTTTTGATCCCTTCGCGCCGCGCCCTTATCTGCGTAATCGCCACGCCATGACGCTGGCTGGCAATTTTCTTCCGCGGAAGAACAGTCTGCCCGAAGCGGAGGAATGCCTGTTTCGCGTGGATGCGGAAGCTCAGGTCTTATGCCACTGCCACTGGCAACAAGACGCCGAGCGCAGCCCTGCGGTAATCATCGTTCATGGCCTTGAGGGATCAAGCCTCTCGCAGTATGTGATTGGGAACGCCGGTAAAGCGTGGGCCGCGGGAATGAATGTTGTCCGCATGAATATGCGCACCTGCGGAGGCACGGAAGGACTTACCCCAACGCTGTATCATTCCGGGCTTTCTGGCGATGTGGGCGCTGTGCTCCGGGCGGTGATAGAGCAGAAACGCGTTCGCCGAGTAGGACTGATTGGTTACTCCATGGGCGGGAACCTGGTTCTGAAACTTGCTGGGGAACTGGGAACAAACGCGCCTGCGGAGTTGAAAGTTGTTGCCGCTGTCTCGCCTGCCGCGGACCTGGCTGCTTCTGCGGATGCCATGCACGTAGGCAGCAATCGGATCTATGAATGGAAATTTTTGCTGAGCCTGATGCGTACCTTTGAGCGGAAACGCAAATTGTTTCCCGGCCGGTATAAGAAGGTGGAGCGCTTTCCCGTCAGCATTCGTGAATTTGACGATGTGATTACAGCCCGATATTGCGGATTTGAAAGCGCTCAGGACTATTACACGCGCGCTGCCGCCTCCCGCGTGATCGATACAATCGCCTTGCCGAGCCTGGTGATCCATGCCATGGACGATCCTTTTATCCGGCTGTTGCCGGAAACAAGGTCCAGGATTCTGGCCAACCCGCACATCACTCTGTTGGAAACGCCGCACGGCGGACATTGCGCGTTCCTCGCTCAGCCCAACGGATATGACGGTCGCTGGGCGGAACGGCAGATCATGCATTTTTTTCGTCATCACGGGATGAGCTGATGCATGCCGATTTCTCCGTCGAGCTTGGCCGCGATGATCCTGCATTGGAAATTCCCTGGAGTTCTGACGATCCATCCGTACGCTATTTCGATCTGAAGAAATGCCCGGAGCTTGTACTGCAAATCCCTGAAGCTGTGGCCCACCCGGAGATTAGCGCGCTTCTTACCCGGATCAATGCGCCAGGATTTCCATTGGCAACTGCGAAGTGTGATGCATGGAATAGCCGGGAAATTTCTCCGGAAGAAGAGATCTTTGGCGCCGACCGTAAATTTGTTTCTTATGTAGATCTGTTTTTTGTTGACGATCGCCATCGTTGCTCGTTTGAGAAAAACGAGGGGCTGGCCAAAGAGCTTTGCAGGTTGCTGAGCCATGCGCCCGATATGGCTGCCACCGTAGAGTTGGTGGTCCGTCGCTGCTATTATCATCAACAGCAGGTCTCCCATCAGCACAGCGCTGAACAAACGGATGAACCTGTATATGGGAACACCAGGGCCAACGAAGTATCTTCGCTTCAACAAGGGGCTTTTGGAACTGCTGATAATGAACATCAAACCTCAAACGAAGGACCGGATGCGATCCAAGGGCTGAGAAGAGCCGAGGGCATTCTGGAGCAAGCACCGGCAAACGCGATGCCTCTGGTTCGCGATTCGAACACTTCGGTGAGTGGCTTCTATCTTACGGTGTACGTGAGTGGCTTTGGCGATAGCGAACACGAACCTCGCCGCCGATGGGAGATTGCTTTTGCTCTTCTGCAGCATGCTCTGGTGCAGTTAAGCTGTACCTGATTTCCGGTCTGGGCTTTCAAAATCCTGCCCCTTTATGATCAGGGTGGTATTTCTCCGGTGGCCGGCATTGGATGTTTTTGTCTGAGGATGCGGGTTGTCTTAGCCCTCTTCAATCTTCCTGCGAGTCTTCTGTTGAAAAACGCAGACCGTGAAACACTGCAATCTTGACTGCGGAATCGATCCACTATGCCATATGCACCAGAAACGATTGCACTCACTGCTTAGGAGCCTTGCCATTCCTCCGCACAAGTGCACCACTCAAAAAACGTCCCTCAAGTGATTCGTCGAGAGTTTGGTTGATGGAACCCACCACAATACGGCTGGTGATCAAGAAGCCACAAAATGAGCCAGCAATATTGGTCCGCATCCTCAAGGTTTCCAGTTGAGGCGTCAAAAAATAGCCGAGAAACTTGAGAACAGTTGAGAAGGCTAAAGCGGAAAGCGCTAATGGCCCTAGCGACTGCAGTTTTATGCCAAGCAATCTGAGTTTGGCTGACACCTTGAATTTTGGATGCAAATGACATGCCCAATTGACTCCTGCCATGCATGAACAGCTTCATTTGCGATTCGAATCTGCACTGGTCGGCCAAGACACATTCCACAAAAAATCATTCTGCAGGACTGAAGGGGATAAGTTCCATTATCTCGCGCCAGGTAGGAGCCGATGATATCCAACCCGGTGACCGGAATGAAACCCATCCTTCATGCATGAATTAGTAAATTGGATGCCCTGGATGCCCAATTTGCTGCGCGCTGATAGAATCTATCAGGAAGAGTGGGCCCGTAGCTCAGGTGGATAGAGCATCTGCCTTCTAAGCAGAGGGTCGCAGGTTCGAGTCCTGCCGGGCTCACCATCGAGATTGAAATCACTAAAAGAGGCGGTGACGGCAGGTAGGACGCCATTTCTGTTTTCTGATTTAGGTGTAACCGCTCAGCCTGCGCCTCTCGAATTTGGGTTTCTTAGCCTAGCTTTTACTCTGTGCCAATGCCCGAATTCCATGGGTGCTAGGCATTTACTTTCAGCGTGTCAGGAAGCTTTTGTATGTCATTTTCCAGGGCTGCCGGTCCTGTTGTTCTTACGTCGTAAGCTTCGAACTGTCGCTGTTCATCTCGCGGACAATTATCGCGAAGTCTCAAATTGTTCGCGCTTTATTGTTCCGTTACTTGCGGATACTGCTATTGTCTCCCGCGGGATTCACGTAGGCTTCTTTCCGCCCTTTCGACTGAATTATAGTTCTTTGCAAAGCCCCGCGTGACCTGCCCCCCATCTTTAGTCCATTCGTAGTGAGACATTCTCCTGGTTTGGGGTTTCGAGCATATCACTTTTAAGTTGAGGCCCGCAGCCGTCGAGGCTGTGGGAAAGTGGGAAACGCGCAGCGTTTTCCAAGGC
>JAIQGL010000051.1 GCA_020072585.1 Terriglobia bacterium
GCCAGCGCGACTGGCCGCGATACACCGAGTCAACCCCGGAGGTGTTTACCGCTGAAGAGATCTGCAGATTTCTCGGCAACTGTGAAGGGCAAAGGCGTACGGTGTTCGAGTTTTTCTGGATGACAGGTTTTCGGGAGCAAGAGGTGCAGTACGTGACCTGGCCGGACGTAGACTTTGTCCACCGCGTCATCCGAGTGAAAGCCAAGCCAAAACTGGGGTTCATTCCCAAGGATTGGGAGGAGCGGGAAGTTCCAATGTCCGACCAACTTTATCGCAGTTTGCGCGTCCATAAGGCGAAGGCTCGCTCCGGTTGTTTACTGGTCTTTGCCACTAGTGTCCGGTTAAGGAGCTGGTGTTAGCGTGTAAGCCTTTGCAGGGTAATCGTTTAATGTCATTGGAGGCCGTGATCGATTTGAATTGCGTGGGGGCAATCCGGTCTGCTGTGTCGTCAACAAGGCGGCGACATGAACAGTGGACAGAGTCTGTTTTCGCAACTCATCGATCACTTGCCCGACACGAATTTCGCCGATGCGTAGAACGCTATGCCGGCAACTATCGGGTACGAAGCTTTTCTTGCTGGGACCAGTTTCTCTCCATGCTGTTCGCACAGCTGAGCTACCGCGAAAGTCTGCGCGACATCGTGGCCTGTCTGCGCTCCCAGCAACGCAGGCTTTACCATCTGGGCATCCGCGGCAAGGTTTCCCGCAGTACGCTGGCCGACGCCAACGAGTCGCGCGATTGGCGGATCTATAGCGACTTCGCACAAACACTGATTCAGGAAGCGCGGCAATTGTATCGCGATCAGGACTTGGGGCTGGACCTGGCCAATACCGTCTATGCCCTGGACTCCACCACCATCGACCTGTGCATGACGCTGTTTCCGTGGGCCTACTTCAGTCCCACGCAACATGCCTTGAAACTGCATACCCTGCTTGATCTGCGCGGCCAGATTCCCACGTTTATTCGCATTACGCCCGCACGCGTTCATGATGTCAACATGCTGGACCAACTCACCCCCGAGGCGGGCGCTTTCTATATCATGGATCGCGGCTACCTCAACTTCGAGCGGCTGTATCGCTGGACCTTGCATGGCGCCTTCTTTGTCACACGGGCGCGGAAAAACTTTCGCTTCATCCGTCTCATCTCGCATCCGGTCGACAAGAGCAGTGGAGTGCAGTGCGATCAAACCATTGCCCTGGAGTGGTTCTATTCCGCCAAAGGCTATCCCGCCCGGCTCCGCCGCATCCGCTACTGGGATGCCCAGCGGGGAAGGCGGTTGGTGTTTCTCACCAACAACTTTGCTCTTCCCACCCGCGTAATCGCCGAACTGTACCGCCGTCGCTGGCATGTCGAACTGTTTTTCAAATGGATCAAGCAGCATCTGCGTATCAAGGCTTTCTATGGAACTTCGGAAAATGCCGTCAAGACCCAGGTCTGGATCGCCGTTTGCAGTTATCTGCTGGTGGCCATCGTCCGCAAACGACTCAACCTGCGCCTGAATCTCTACACAATCCTGCAAATTCTCAGCGTCTCGTTATTCGAGAAAGTACCAATAAATCAAGCGTTTTCTCTCGACAACTCGCTCGCAAACCAAAACGATCTCCCTAAACAATTGCAACTGCTCGACTTTTAACCGGACACTAGTGGGTCTTTGCCACCAGCAACGGCCAGGTGGTCCACAATTTCCTGCGGCAATGCAAGAGTGTTGCGTGGCATGCTGGACTGAACTGCGGCTTGTGCGATACCGGGCAGGGACACTGCGCCAAAGGGCCGTACTGTCAAAACTGGTTCCTGCATAAATTCCGGGCGACATTTGCCACTATGCATTTACGTGCCGGCGTGGACTTGCGCACCGTGCAGGAGTGGATGGGACATAAGGACCTTGAATCGACCTCACGATATCTGCAACCCGCTCGTGGCAGCCAAGCCTTGGCTTTGGTGAACAATACGTTCACTTTGAACAGCAAGAGAGGGGACAGCCTGCATGCCTAGGCAGCCGACCGGCCAGAGGGCATCTTGTTTCGGAGCCAATCAGCGATTGCCTTAGGATCAAACCGGATCGAACACCCAATTCGAAAGTGTGGAATCATCCCGCGCTCGACAAGACGGTAGATGGTCATCTTGCTGGTAGACAACATTTTGGCGACCTCGGATGTCCGCAACGCGTGGTTCATTTTCTCAAATTCAACTGCAAGTGAGGAGTGGCCAATGCTCGTATCAAGGTCCATTTTGGAGCTGCTTTGCATATAACACCATTTCAAGGGTCAACTAAATCGCTTATTTTTGTAGCCCCATTCTGAATTTCGTGCAAATTTGCGCGAGATTTGATTCCAGGGTAGCTTCCCGGTGTTGCCAACGCATGAAAGCTACGGCATGGGAGCGACTTGTGTTTACTACTCCTACCGGAACCCAAAAGCTGCTTGAAACAGTTGGATACATTACTGATGAAGTAACCGCGACGGTTGTCTTTCTGGCGGCCACGCTGAATAAACCCGTTCTGCTCGAGGGACCGCCCGGCAGCGGCAAAACTGAACTGGCCTACGCGGTCGCCAAAGCTACCGCTACCGAAGTTGAACGATTGCAGTGCTTTGAAGGCATCAACGAAGAAAAGGCCATCGGCAAATTCGACGAATCGTTGCAACGGCTAGCCGCAGAACTGCGGTCGAAATCCGGACCCGTTGAATGGGAACCGCTCAAAGAGGAATTGCATGGGCTGAGATTCTTCAGCGCCGGTCCTCTCCTGCGAGCCTTGCAATACCCGAAGCGGTGCGTGCTGCTAATCGACGAGCTGGACAAAGTGTCCCAGGCGTTCGAAACCCTGAGCTTCCGCCACATCGGAGTTGTACAGGAGGAATATGCTGTATCCCCTGACGGCGCGAAGATGTTTGGCGTGCTCGATCTGGAAACCCAAATGGAGGGGTGCCGCTTCTTGATCGGCATTCGAAACTCTCACGACAAATCCATTCGTCTGGGACTCACCGCAGGCCTGCGTGTCTTCGTCTGCTCCAATATGGCATTCAGCGGCGATTTCACGCCCGTCTTGGCCAAGCATACTAAGAGCTTCAACTTGGTTGAAACGCTCTCGGTGGGCGTGGACAGGATTCAGCGGAACTTCGAACCGCTACAGCGCCAGGTGGAGACTTGGAGGAAGACTCAGATCACCGATGACACGGCGAAGCTGAGCTTCTACACGGCTTTCATCGACGGCAAGCTGGAGGCGCCCAGAAGTCTGCTGCCTGAAGTCCACCGGCTGTATTTCGAGCCGCAGTATCCGGAATTCTCGGCCAGGACCGTGTGGAGCCTCTCGAATGCCTTCACCAGCGCCTTCAAGAAGCTCGATCCGGTCCCGCAGTTCAAGGCCACGGCCAAGCTGGGCGCCTTTCTCGCCCAATTGCCGGCATAACCAACTTGGCTCCGTTCAGGGTGGCCATCATCCTGAACAGGGCCGGCTCTTCGAGTACGAACGGTTGCGTGATGGGGATCCGTTTGGCACCTTCCGATAAGCCGGGTTTGACCCAATTTCTGGATGGCCGACTATCCGCAACTCGGTAGATAATCCCAAACAAGCTATGCTTCATATTCTAAAGCTGGCGAGAGAGGGGTATTCTCTAGGTCTGCAAGTAAGGCGAGGAATTCCAAACAGCTGTGAGAGCTCAGGAACGTCCAGCCCCTGGCACGCGGGAGGAAAAAGGGAATGAAAAGAGTGATATCCGCCGGAGTGCTATTGTTGGCAGCAGGTATCGGCCAATTGACGAATATCTCGCCAGCTCAAACATTCGGTAACGATTCGTACACAATGGCGATGACTAATTGGGAGAAAAGTGAAGGAGTCAGAATTTCTCCGAGCGCTCGGGACGCTATCGTTTCTTCGTTCAAGCAGCGCAACGCGCAGGTTGCCGATTTTGGCGGCGACCGCACATGGAAAGGCAGTGATCGCACACTGAAGCAAACACTTGTCATTTACTACCTAAGTGACTTACGCGACTTGAAGGCCGGGGGCGAATCTCGAATTCATCCAACTCCCGTGCCGATGATCAAAAGAGCGGACTTCTGGATCGAAGTTTCCGATGTGATCGCTTATCCAGTCGAAAAGTTCCTCGACACGATCCAACCCGTACTGAAAGGGCTGAGTGGCGAACTGCACGTGACTTCGGACCCGACAGGGGCTGCTATCACCCTGGACAAGACGAGTCGGGGAAATACGGAAAAAATAACGGTTGAGACCGCTGGCAAGCATCGAATCATTGTTAGCAGTAAAAAGAATTCGATGCGCTGCGAGGATGATATAAAAATCCCGGCAGAAGGCAGCGTCACGTTTCACTGTCCGTGAGACTGTTTGTACTTTTCGCAGCGATGCAGAGCAGTAGCGCCAGTGATCGGCGGTGGCGCGCCTCGGTATAGAGATAGTGGGGCTGGGAGCGATGCATTCTCTACTCCCGAGGCAGATTGCAATTGGCTCTGCAGTCAAGCAGCCCAGACGCATGAAACCACCGCACTAGCGCACCGAAGTCGAGGAGCAGTTCTACGGCCTCGCCATCTTGAACCGGGCTTGTGTTCAGGAAATCTAGGGTGAGCTGGTTTCCCAGGAAAAGGAACCCATCGCGCCACTTGGAATTCTTCGTTGTAAGGGTCTTGCGCATATTCCGACTAAATCAGTAGCACACCAATAATAATCTTTTTACAGGTTAGTTTAATCTCATGCGTTTAGGCGCGGCAATGTTAGAAGGCCCTGAGAAAGTCAAATTTAGTATGACCGCCACGACTCACCCGAAAGGAGATCCACCAATGATCCAGTATCAGCGTGCCGTCGTTGACGGCATTAGCCTCTTTTATCGCGAAGCAGGGCCAAAGGGTGCTCCAAGCA
Organism: Terriglobia bacterium; assembly: GCA_020072585.1. Taxonomy (GTDB): domain Bacteria; phylum Acidobacteriota; class Terriglobia; order Terriglobales; family Acidobacteriaceae; genus Angelobacter. The sequence goes on from JAIQGL010000051.1 coordinate 4,865, forward strand.
TCCTTTTATTGCACGGTTTTCCAACGTCTTCGCACATGTTTCGCAACATGATTCCGGCGCTAGGCAATCGCTATCACGTGGTTGCCCCAGACATGCCTGGCTTCGGCTTCTCCGATGCTCCCAACCGCAAGGCCTTCAGCTATACCTTCGAGCAACTGGCTTACATCATGAACGGTTTCACAGAGAAGATAGGTCTTGAGCGGTATGCGATCTACGTCTTCGATTACGGGGCGCCTGTGGGACTCCGGCTCGCAGTCGCGCATCCGGAGCGGATTACAGCCATCATCTCGCAAAACGGTAATGCCTACGAGGAGGGACTGAGCGAGGGATGGAACCCTATTCAGAGATATTGGAAAGATCCAAACGCGGAGAATCGCGCTGCGCTGCGCAATTTCCTCACACCTGAAACCACCAAGTGGCAATATATCCATGGCGTCCAGGATGTGAGCCTGGTAGCGCCGGAAGCTTACGAGCTCGATTCAGCGCTGTTGGCTCGGCCGGGAAACGACGAAATTCAGCTTGATCTCTTTCTGGATTACGCGAGCAACGTCGCGCTTTATCCCAAGTTCCAGGAATATTTCCGCAGCCGGCGGCCCCCGTTGCTGGCCGTTTGGGGTAACAAGGATCCGTTCTTCCTGCCTCCTGGCGCTGAGGCGTTCAAGCGCGATAACCCAAATGCTGAAGTGCGCTTCTTTGATACCGGTCATTTCGCTGTGGAGACGCACCACGAAGAAATTGTGGCCACGATCAACGACTTTCTCGGCCGTAAGCTGACGGTGGTCAACGGCACCCGCAAGACAGCCTGACACTCGAGCAGTTCCCGATGAAGGAGGAGAGGATATATCATGCCAAGCCAAAAACAGACGAACACCACCGCCGTCTTGGTACATGCCGCGTGGGCTGATGGTTCCAGCTGGAACAAGGCCACGCTGAACTCCAGGGTCATGGGTTTAACGTGGTGGCGGCGCAGATTGTTCGGTCGGTCCATCTCGTTGGGCTGACCGCGGCGTCCAACTCAAAGGAATTGCAGGCAAGGAGGTGGCGCAGCAGCTTCTACGAATGAACTCACAACAGATTTAATATCAATAGTTTAGAAAGCCAGAGATTTGAGCAGGGTTCATGGACAGGAATTCGGAATGTACTATCGAGAAATCCAGCGTGGTGAACCTGCGAGCGGTTGTGATCACTGCGCACTGACTTACCCTAGGGGTATTACGCTGTTCTTGCAATTCATTGAATATAAATGATATGAGCAGTGATGCGGGGTCCTCGGCAACATGCTTGTTAAAACCGGATCCACTGAGCTTTGCGCGAGTGGGTTAGGAGCTACCTATGGCCGGAAAGGATTCACAAAATACGCCACTTTACTTTCAGGCGGTAATATCTTATTCTCACTACGATACTCAGCGTGATGATTCGGAGGCGGATCACACTTAGTTCTCACAGCTACATTCTCATGTATCTCTAATCCGGCAGGACGCATCTTAGTTCCAAGTAGAATAGCTGGGAGGGAACGGACGGCATAGAGGGAACAATGGAAATTGTTCTTTGGCTAAAGCGATCTTTGTGGGCAGGTTTGGGACTACCCAGATGCAAGCGTCTGGCCGTTCTGATGTCGCAATCGATGGATCGAAAATTGAGTCTTAGAGAACGCCTGCTCCTCAGGTCTCACTATATTTTATGTGACCGTTGTTACCGATATAGCAGGCATCTAGATCTAATGCGCGAGGCGGTTCAATCTGGTCAGGACGAGGCGGAAGATCGCGCGGCCCTATCACCCGAAACCCGTCACCGGATCAAGAGGTTACTCTCAGAGCAATCTGGGCACTAAGCGTTCCCAGCAGGCTCTCACACCAGCACCATTGGTTTCGCAGAACTCAAACCACCTTCGCTTAACGAAGCTTCAGCGTCACCGATTGAAGTCCACCTTCAAATATCCGCCTTGGCTGGGATACCGAGATCGGATTGCTGAATGTTGGAGTCATCCAAACCGAGCAGGGGAATGAAATGCAGGGAAAGCGAGCTGATTTTCAAAATTGTGGTCATCACGCATTGGCAAGGTCTGGAACTTGCGCCAAAGAAGTCGCATAGGAATTCCCAGAGTAATTCTCTTCGATGTGCTTATCGCGCGCACCGTGTGCTTCTGTCCCCAGACGGACATGAACGCCAGTGCGAGAGCGCCATGTAGGAGAGAGCCATTGATGTCGAGCAGAATCGCATCCGATTCTGCCGGGGATCCTCGTAAATGCATTGGAAACTTCAGGCTGGTCGCTGCACGCAATCGAAATCTTCAGGATGTGTGCCATAAACAACTCCCCGCTTCCCCCAAAAGCCCAAAATAGTGACAGGCGACACTAAGGCGCGAGACCCTTCAACTCATCCCGCCTACCCGCGTTAGATTGGAACTCGAAACAAAAGTGACAGGACGAACGAGTAAATTGGTAAGGAAGGGCCTTGACGCGCCGACCAATCCCACAGCAGCGCAAATGGGGCGATACGGACACCCCTACGCTGCTGAGTCCAACTCAGGGGCATCTTGCGAATTTTGAATGTAGAAGCCTCCCCCCGGTTATATGTATCGACGATTTGAAAATTTGACAACATGGAGTTTGCTGATGCTAAAAAACAGAGCGGCATACGAAAACTCATTAATACGGGTTCTGTAACCCGCACCAAAATCAGTCCAATGCAGCAATCGTCTGGAAGATATGCGAGATCTAATGCCCTAAAAATTCATTGCCCCGCACTTTACTTACATGCGTTGGCCTCGTTACGATGCACACTAGTGGGAACAATTGAAACGTTTTGTAGAGCAAAACCCACTAACCACCGACGGGCTGCCCCGTCCGTCACGTTGTAATTCATCTATGGGGCGATGTGATTCCTTGGAGAAAGACGAAGAGCCAAAATGGAACAAAGAGCATCGCACCTTGCAAAACAACTATCCGATCCAGCAACTTGGGTCGATGAATATGATGACTACTTATTGCGCTACGCATTGTCTGGTGTTCGGGATAAGCAACTAGCAGAAGATCTTGTCCAGGAGACTTTTCTTGCAGCCTTGCAGTTCCGGGGCAGTTTCGTCGGCCATTCTTCGGAGAAGACTTGGCTGGTTGGGATCCTGAAACACAAGGCCATTGACCATTACCGCAAGACGTGCCGGCAGAGGCAGTTCGAAGAAAACGAAGACGTGGACTTACAGGACGGATTTGTGAGGGCCGGCAGATGGGCAGGTTTCTGGAAAACCGGCTTGGAGCCAAAAGACTGGAAGTTTGACCCGGGACGCAGCGCCGAGCAAAATGCCTTTCGAACAATTTTTGATGGATGCCTCTCCCGATTGTCACCTCGCCTTGCGAATGTATTTGAACTCCGAGAGATTGAACAGCTGAATACAAAACAGATTTGCATGAAGCTAAACATCTCTGAAAGCAATCTCTGGGTCATGCTTCATCGCGCCAGGCAGTTTCTCCGCCGCCGTATTGAACTGAATTGGTTGAGCAGGAAGGATCGGTCATAAGAGGCCGTATCCGCTGTCCCGATATGGCGGATTCAGCGTGATAGTCAGCCGATCCCCGTGAGAGCTTCGGACTGATCGAAATGAGGTCAGCTGAACCGATAGGTGTCCGGCCTGTATGAATGGTAAGGCCACCGAGAGCAACGGCTCGGCGGCAAAAATGCCAGCAGGTCCCGTTAGTCCGCGCCTTCCGCCGCAACAGGTTCGGGCAAATTGGCATCACCGGCAGCGATCATCTTGTCGAGAAGGGCGATATTATCATCGATGGTTTGATTCTCAGAAAACAATTTTCGCGCACCTCGAACGTGAAAGCGATATTCAACATCATTGACAACATCCATCAGCTCTGAAACTCCCAAACCCAGGCTTGAAAGGGTCGCGCCTCCCGGCAACCGCTCAGCATCGGTTCCCAGGCGCGCTCCGATGATCGACCTGAGCTCTCTCGCAATTATCCCTCTATACTGTCCCATATTGTTTACTCCCTTCATGGCAGACACCACGCGCACGCAATCAGAAATAGCTTCTGGGGCCAGGTGATGCGATGCACGGTGCTCGCTGCTAGATTCATCCTTTGATGAAAGGTAACCCAACAAAAGCTGGCAGACAGGCGTGCGTGTGGCAGTATTTTCAGCGGTCCGACAGAAACTGGATTAGCCCGCTTTTATGGCTTGCCGTCAGGCCTCTTATTGCGGGCGTCCTGTACCATTCGGTTGATCCGTTCGCGAACTTCCGGCAATAAGCGAGTTCGTGGGTCAGCAACCGTGTCGATGTCCTCCGCTGGCAATCGAAGAATCTTCTTTATCACCTCCAGTTTCTCCCTGAAGTGAGCACAGCGAGAGAGCACAAGATCATGTGAATTTGTAAGACAAGTCGCTCGCGCAAGGTAAGTGTTCTGTCAAGAGACTGCCCTAACGAGGGAAACGACCTTCTCGTACGGTGCCAGCCGGCGCAACAGCCAAGAACGCAATTTCGTTTTCATGTAGACTAGCCGTTCTCCCGTCTCTTCAGTGCAAGGACTGGCACCCTTGTGAATGGATTTGCTGCGGTTTTCTAAGATCTGGGCACAGAACAAATGCCCCCGCCCGACCGTGGGCGCGGACGGAGCAATGGGCAGCGAGAAGCACCCGGCCTTCGCCCAAAAGCACAGTCTACTTTTATCGCCTTTGGACCAGGGCCTCTAATCCGCAACGCCGCCATTTCGAAAATGGACAACCATCGATCCAGCATCTTTTCGGGTCACCAAGAAATCGTCAGCACAGAAAAACAGCTCTCTCGGTATCTGGATTGCGGTTCCATCAGGAGACAGTACGATATATATTCCGTTGCTTGTTACTCCCCGATCCCGTATCTGCGGTAGAGAAGTCATGCCATCTCCGGATCTTGCCGATCACGACTGCTGACCAGTCCTCAAGTAGGAGGAATTTGATTCTCGTTGCACATATAAAGTTACAGTTTGTCCACGTCCTGCAATGCAAGCCAGCGTTCCGGCATGATGGCGAGCTGCTTTGTTGCCGGTGGAACCGTAGTTTTCGCAATGATCAGCGAGGGGAATAAGCAGCGTCACGAGCAGACTGTCGAGGCCATGGGCTGGATTTTGAAATTGCGATTAGATCAAGCGAATCATCAGAACCCGTTTTTATATGAGGGGTAACGATCTACGCGGTTCGGATTGTGAGCCTGTCAGAGTCTGCAGACCCACTACCGCAAGTATGGGCCCTGTCACTTTCCTGATGTCCCTGAATCTAATGCCACAGCCTTTGATTGGAGGGATGGTGGAAGTGGCCCAACTAGCATTGCCGCAGCACTTGGGGCCTTCACCTGAACACCACTCAAGATCGCAGAGACACCACCGGGAGCTGAGCCGATATGCATGTTGAAAGGATGACCATTGTTCCGCAGGATCCGATGCCTGAGGCCTTCGATACTCTGGACACAAGCACCAGGGATTTGTATGCAAATACGACCGGGACTCTGCTTATGAGGTATCGCCGGAATGGAGTAAGCGATGTCGGAGTGATTGCAGACGCCATGGATGACTTGCGAAGCAGACAACTTCGCGAAGGCATCTTTGCCTTCGACTCATTTACTCAAACCGGAAGCGATGCCTGTTCTCCAATGTCGACGGGGGCGGTGGAGGATCCAGTGCGGCAGTGTGTCATCTGGTCCATCAACCACTACCTGGGACTCAATCGTTATCCATATGTGATTGAGAAGGCTGCTGCGGCAGTCAGGGAATTTGGAACGGGCTGCGGGACATCCGCCATCTCCGGCGGCATGAATATGCTTCACAGGCAGATTGAGGCGAAGCTGGGCGAATGGTTAGGCAAAGACGGAAGTCATGCTCTTCCCCACCGGGTTTACCGCAGGTAGCGTTTATACGGTGGAATGGGGAGTGAGCAGATCATTGAGCAGGACAGTCGCTCTTGGTCCAGCCGGTTACTACCAGCAGAAAGTCAGTTCTGACAGCGGGCCGGGAGCTTCCGCGGCGCGGCCTCACGCTGCGGCTACTGGGTCCTGAGCTCATCTGGGCTTTTCCAGGGCCTGAGCTCTTTGTCTCCTGGCGTTATCTTTAACGAGTATGCATCCGCAGGTCGTCCTCAGGGTCAAACAGGTATCTTGACGATCACCAAACGCTTTGGTTCAAAGTAGGCCAGTCCGGGGAAATTGACGCGTGCATACTTGTGCGAAAGCGATGTCGGGACACACTACAAATTACTACCGCCCGCCGTCGCAGCCTTTCGAGTCCGCACGCTCCCTCGGCAGTCATGGAGAGAACCGTGCGGTAACAAGCCACGACGTTACTGCGTGCTGGTCGAAAATCATCTACCCGGGTTTGTAAGTCTCGTGCAATAGATGTGGGCCACCCGAAAGGTAGAGTGGCCCACATTGGCATTTCGATTATGACAACACGCTTGCCGATTTCTCGGCAGGTCAGCGGATCGCATTGCCGGTTGGGTGAACGTTTCCAGGAACGGGCAGCAGCACGGGGGAGAACCACGGCTCCACCATGGTCCCATCAGGCTGGATCTGCAAAACGTGGATTACATTGCCTCCAGGATAGTCAGTCTGAGCCGCCGCATGGTTGGTGACATAAAGGAATCGTCCCGAAGGATCGACAGAGAGTTGAAAGTTGACGGTAGCAAACTCAGCAGGCGGTACGGGAGCAGGAGGTGTCCCCACTAGTTTGAGAGACAGCTCCTGGATATTTACCGGTGAGAGTGGGTCGTTGAGGCTCCAAACGCCGACCTGATTTGAAGCAGCGTCAGACGTGTACAGGAATCTTGCCCCCTTGCCCATTGCGATCCAGCATGTGGCCAGACCAAGCGATGGGGAGTCGGTTACGAAGTTCAATGTGCCCGCGTCATCATAGGTATAGACTGCAAGTCGGTTGGTTATGGCTTCACCCGCGTAGAGAATTGGCCTTCTCGGATGCGCCAGAAGCCCAAGGAAATAGCCTGTTCCGGGATCCGAGGTGATCAGACGTGAATTAGGTGGGGCCAGGAACGGCGTTCCAGGGCTCCGCTGCAAAGACCCATTCTTGCTAAAATGAAATGCTTCTAAAACACTGCCGCGTGCCGGCAAAAAAGGAAAGATTTGCGGACCCGCATAGGGGACGGCAAAGAGATCCATTCCGAATACCACCCTGCCATTGGGCGCCATTGCCACCTGGACTGGATTGGAATCGCCTGCGACTTCTACAGATCCGGGTATGTGGGCAAGACTTCCATTCTTGCTGACTCGAAACGTCGTGTAATTAGCAAGCGCGTTGTTAGGCTTGGTGTCTTTACCGTTGTTGTTGTTCGCATTGAGGACTACAAGTTTGTCACCGGCCAACCCGAGGCTAACGGGAGTCACCCCTTCCGATGGGAAAGGCGAACCTTCCACATGTGTCAACCGTCCGCTTCGGTGGACCTTAAAGACAGCAATCGTGTTGCTCCCGGCATTCACAGCGAACAGAAATTTTTTATTCGGGCTCAAGACGATTTCGTTATCATGATCATCGGGCCCCAAACGAACATCGAAGTTGTCCTGACCAGTTCCTCGTGTGGGAAATATTCCCAGCAATGTCAAGCCCCCATCAAACGGATTGATGCGATATGCAAGCACTGCATTGCTGTCTAGGTTAAAATCATTAGTTTCTACATAGAGCACCGAGCCAACATCATCCTGATCATCGAGCTCTCTGTCATACCCCCAAAGGTTAGTAGTGAAAGCTAAACCCAAAGCCAGGATAGATCCTACCAAAGCAGAGTGCAGCCGTTTGCGCAAAAACGCGTTAGTGTTCATAGCCGAGTCCACCTATTGTTTGTTTTGAAATCGATCCACTGGGGCCCGTGGCTACCTCGTTAGATTCAACCTAATACGAAAGGTTACGGCGCAGAATGCTCACGCCATGGCCATCCGGAAGCAATAATCTTCTTGGTTATATCAATATGCGATTCGTGTCTGAACAATCCTTAAATGACAGGCGAATACGTTGAGGAGAAATCGTACATAACCAGCCGATGAAACCGGCCCGACGATGCGAAATGACCGGAAAACTCGGGGGGATCAGGAATCGCAACGTCGAAACATAGTGGCGAACGCGATCTTTTTTGTGGGACACGCTGGAATACATTAATTTGCAAAATGATGTAAATAAGTTGTGAGGCCGTGCGCCGCCTTGATGATTCGTGGATGTGAATGGATTTCTTTTTATCGAGGTATTTTGTAGCAGGCTCATGGGTGAGGAATAAATAGTTACCAATGCCAGTAAGGAAAGTTTCCTCATGTGCGACTAAGTAGCACACACAGGAGGCAGGGCAGGCGGGACCCTGGTTGAGGGATGTGCTGTTACTTTATTGTACACGCAGAATCTAACGGCTGTGCGGTCTCCTCTCGGCTTTGTCGATAGCGTGCCGTTGGCAGTGCCGTAGATAAGTTCAGGCATGTGTAGCCGCCAGGGAGGTCTTCAATGAGGGCTATTGTCATTAGTGAGTATGGTGGACCGGAGAAGCTGGTCATCAGCGATTTGCCAGTTACAAAGCCGGCATCGAACCAGGTATTGATTGAAATTAAGGCGTTCGGGGTCAATCTCGCTGAGACTTACATGCGCAAAGGATCGTGGGGTGATGTCGCAAAGGTGAGTGGAATCGAGTGTGTGGGTCTTGTCCGCGAGGACCCTTCAGGGCGGCTTGTGGAGGGGCAGACGGTGATAGCGCTAATGGGTGGTCTGGGTAGGATGATTAATGGCAGTTACGCGGAGTATACCTATGCGACCGCGACGAATGTGGTTCCATTGACCAGCCACGTAGGTTGGGAGGATCTGGCCGCAATCCCTGAGTCCTACTCGACCGCCTGGACCTGCTTACATGAGAACATGCACATTCAAGACGGCCACGTTGTTTTTGCCCGGGGCGGGACATTGTCACTTGGCCAAGCCGCTATCAACATTGCTTCGAATATGCGGGGCGTTGTGGTGATCGCTTCCACGCGCAGGCAGGAGCGCGCTGATTTTCTCAGAGGCCTGGGTGCTACACATGCGCTCATCGAGCAGCCTGTGCTTAAGGACAGCATACGAGAACTGTATCACCCAGGAATCGATAGCGTCTTAGACCTGGTCGGCAATAGCACGTTGCTGGACTCGCTTGCCATGGTGCGAAAAAACGGCTATGTGTACAACACCGGCTTTCTGGGGGGCAGGGCCCCACTTGCATTCAATCCGCTTAGCCAGATGCCTTCAGGAGTTAATTTGAACTTTTTCGGTAGCTTTACCTATGGAACCAAGGACTACCCACTGGCATCAGTTCCGTTGCAGGTCATTGTTGACAGGGCTGGAGCCGGCGTCTACAGGGCCAAACCAACAAGGGTATTCGAGTTTCAAGAAATCGCGAAGGCGCATGAGTTGATGGAGTCCAACGCCGCCTGCGGCAAGATTGTGGTTCGAGTTTAGCGTCCGGTGTTGAGCTCGACTTGAGACAGCAGACACCCTGAGGGGCGGTGATCTCAGTCGGTGTCCAGAACGGAGCTTGGGCCCCCAAGGTAGGGCATCGGCGGCAGAAGGGGATATTGGTTGATGAGTTCGACTGCTCTTTTTGGGGCGTTTCCGTATGTTGCGCTGGCATTGTGCGCAGCGGGGACCGTGATCCAGTGCCTCATTCTGCGCACACGCATGCAGATTGTCAGGCGTGAGCTTATGGAGTGTTTGACCGTATTCGGGGGCAGCCGCTTGTGGCGGTGGAGCCTCTCCTTATTGCTGGTGGGCCATCTAGCAATGCTTTTGACGAAACCGGTCCTGTGGTGGAATCGCGCTCCGCTGCGTCTTTGTTTGTTGGAAGGTCTTTTGTTTGGAGTTGGAGTTGCCGCGCTGTGCAGTGGTGGTGCTTTGGTATGGCGGCATCTCGGCAGAACCGGGGGCTCTGCCGGCCGTGAGGTGGCAGACACGCTGTTACTGGGAGTGTTGCTGGCTGCTTTGTTTTCCGGTGTTGTCTCTGCGGTCGCATACCGCTGGGGCACATCCTGGGGCGCGACCGTATTGTCGCCCTATCTGCTGACGATTGCGCGCGGCAAGCCCGTCATTGGGCTAGCTGTTCAAATGCCCTCCCCTGTCCGGCTTCACATGTTGTCATTTTTTGCCATGCTGGCCATTGCACCGTTCAGTCGCCTGGTCATGGTTCCGGTACTTGGCTTTCACTACATTTCTAAACTCGCGAGTCGTTACAGAACTGAGATCTCCCAACGCACGCAGGCATGGTTCCAAAGGCTCAACCTTGCCTCCCGGCTGTGGCCGGAAGAAGACAAATAACTCAAGGTATAGCAGTCCCGGATGCGAGGCGACCTTGTGAGGGTAATAAAAACATTCGTATTGCTCGTGACGGTTCTCAGCTTAACCGCTCTGGTCTACCAGCAGGAACAGAACCGGAGCGACATACCAAACCGTCTTCCTGAAGCAGCCCCCTACAACCTTGAGGAGGCCAAATTAGTGCCACCGCCTTATGAGGAGCATTGGGCGGCGGAGGACAGTCCGGGGCAATGCAGGGTCTGTCACCAGCGCATCTTTGATCAGTGGAATGGTTCAATGATGTCGAATGCCTGGCGCGATCCAGCATGGCGGGCTGCCTATTTGCTCCTGTCTCGGGCAGTCTCTGCCAACGGCGAATGTGATACTCCAGAGCCCCCCGATGGGACGGAGAAGGCCGCGCATAATCCTTTTGCCAATGTAGGCCAGTGCTCATCGTCATTCGACATCGGTACGCAAAAATATACGGTTTCGAGGCCGGGTTCACTGCTGGATGGCTTCTGCTCCCGCTGCCACATGCCCACGAACTTCACTGATAATTTTGCTTTGCGGAATGTAAAAGTTGATCCAAGAAGCGGACTGGAAAATGCTTTGCTTGATCCCGGTTTCTTTCCCACTTCTGACAACGGCACAGGTATTGCATTTGCCACCGTCGAATCGCAATACCGGAACACCGACTCAGGAAAAAGCGGCATCACCTGTGCGATTTGTCACACAATGGCGGAAACTCGAGATACGCCCTTCCATAATTATGAGAGGGCACCATCCACCTATACGCCAGCGACCGGATCCGCTCCCGGGACAGATGCTGTAGCGGCTGGCAAGTTCGATGCATTCCAAGTGCCGGATGCCAGCAAGCAAAATCTCGGGTACAGCATTGGTGCGGGATCCTACCGCCTATCACCCCATGCCATCGTCAATGCCGAAAGGTTCGGTCCTCTCGTGGCCGGCAATCCGCCTGCGCCGGCAGATGCTTATACCAGCGGGGTTTTCAAGCAGGACTTTCCGTATCAGCACATGGATGAATCGAAGCACAAAGGCTTCCATCAGGTAATGTTCACTCGATCTGAGATGTGCTCCGCTTGCCACGACGTTACCAACGCTCTCCCCATCAAGAACAGTGTGGGTAAATGGGTAGGCGGCTTTCCGATCGAGAGGACCTACACCGAGTGGGCCAACAGCGCGTATGCCGATCGTCCAGGCAACAAGAATTATGACGCAACATTGAAGCGCGATTGCCAGACATGCCACATGCAGCAGGACTATGGGCAACCGGGGACGGCACAAACTCTCTACCGGGACGGCAAGCCGCTTCCCGCGCCGATGCAACCGGTAGCCACGGACGGCAAACCGCGCCCGTTCCTTAGCCACCATTTTGTTGGCGGGAACGCCTACATTTCGCACATGATCGGAAAGGATGTGGATGATGGTGGTAGTCCGGCGGTGTACCCCGAGTTGTCGACATTTAGCTTTTCATCAGCTGACCATAGGAGCGTCTACTCGCGGGCGCTTTTCACTCACATCGAGCGGAAGGGGGCATATGCGCAACAGCAACGTCTTGCTTGGGACCGCATGCGCAACGTCTTATCCATGGACATGAAGGGGCCGGCAAGCACCGAGGCAGGATCATCGGTGCCCCTATCGATTTCTGTGCAAAACACAGGCAGCGGTCATAAATTTCCCACAGGATTTCCTGAGGGACGCATTGCTTGGGTTGCAGTTCATGCCTACGATCTGGCAACCGGCACGGAACTTGAGATTCGCGATAGTGTCTGGAATCGCGAGTCGCTCGGCGTCGGCAATCTTACTCGGGAGGAGACTGTTGATCCCAACTTTCCTGGATGCAATTGGAGGCTTCCTGCTGGCTCTCCCGATCCGTATTCTTATCAGTTTAAGGCAGTCGCCACGGTGGGTGATGGTTGTCCCACGTTGGATCTGCCCTATGCTACGCCTCTCAATTTGTCAGTCGACAGGAAGGGGCTGCCCACTGACAAAAGTGGAAGGGCGATCGATCCTTCCAACCCCGGCTTGGAAGTCTTTAAGGACACCAACGGAGATGGAGATTACTTCGACGACTCTTTCTTGAGAGACACGCGCATAAGACCCAGGGGGAACCCGGGAAACGTGGCTAGTCTGGATCGTTACTCGGTCATTGTTCCTCCTGGGACGCGCGGGCCTATCGCAGTGACGTCAGCTGTCTACTATCAGACGTTTGAGGCTGTTGCGGCGCTCAAGTTCCTGGGTAACCTGGCGGACACCAACAACAACTTCATCCTGGAGCCGTGTGTTCTGGCCAGCCTTTGCGACGGGCGCACGCCGGAGACCGAACCGGCTGTGGTGGAAGGAGCCCCGCCGGTGCCGATGATTGTCAGAAACTGGGTGATCCAGGTAACCGGAAGTCTGACTGACCAACCCCCACTCCGAGTGAGTACGTATCCCCAGCCAGGAGCAAACCAGGTTTATCAGGATGTGGTGGTCAAGGCGTTTTTCTCCAGACCCGTCGTCGGCATTAACTCCACAACATTCACGCTCGCCGATTCTGCAGGAAGGCCGGTTCCAGCTCACGTCGATCAAATTGGCGATGGTACGTGGGGTTTGTTTGCCAATCAGGTAGTCCTCAAGCGGGGCCAAAAATACTTCGCCCGCCTGAAGGCCGGCATCTGCGCGGTGGAAGGGAAGTGCACTTCGCGGGATGTAGCCTGGAGCTTCAGCATAGCCAGCGACCCCCATCGGGAGAGCGGAGATACCAGTATTCCCTTAGGCTTCAGAACAGACTTTGTCCAGGGCAATAATATCTCCATTGCCGCCGGAAGGAAAAAACGAGGTTACAGGTAAACCCAGGTTCAGACGGTCAGAAAGGCCCCAGATGAAAGCTGAAAGAATGAGCTCACGCAGAAGGAGGATTTCCCATGCCGTCCTTGAAGAACGGTTCAGGACTACGCCTTAAAACGGGATTGGCGGAGATGCTGAAGGGCGGCGTCATTATGGATGTTACTGACCCTGGCCAGGCTGAAATTGCCGAACGGGCAGGAGCCTCCGCAGTCATGGCACTCGAGAGGGTGCCGGCGCAGATTCGTGCCCAGGGCGGAGTCGCTCGTAATGGCGTCGCCAAGAAAGATCAGGGAAATCATGGACGCCGTCTCAATTCCGGTAATGGCCAAGTGCCGGATCGGCCACTTCGCCGAAGCCCAGATTCTCCAGCAGATTGGTGTTGACTATATTGACGAGTCAGAGGTATTGACGTCGGCAGACGAAGATCATCATGTCAAAAAGCACGAATTCAACATCCATTTTGTCTGCGGAGCACGTAATCTGGGTGAGGCTCTCCGGCGGATTGTCGAAGAGCGGCCATGATTCGCACCAAAGGAGAGGCTGGCACGGGCGATGTAGTGCATGCCGTAAAACATCTGCGTGCCATCATTGGTGAAATCCGAGCTCTTACGGTCTACGAAACGACGAACTGTACGGCAAGGCCAAGGGATTGCAGGCCCCGTATGAGATTGTCCGGTTAGTAGCCCAGACGGGAGCGCTTCCGGTACCAACTTCTCGGCGGGTGGAATTGCCACGCCTGCTGATGCGGCGCTGGTTCGCCAACTCGGCGCTGAAGCGGTCTTCGTTGGTTCCGGGATTTTCATGGAGGATTCTGTCCATTTTGTGAACCTGCCCAAGCGGAGAAACGTGCTCGGGCAATCGTCCGCGCCTGTACGCATTTTGATGATCCCAAAATGCTGCTTGAGGTCAGTGAAGATCTGGTTGGCGCGATGAAAGGGCTGGCTGTGACCGCGCTGGCGGGTGCAGATCTGCTCCAGACGCGCGGATGGTAGTTGCCGGATCAGAAGTCTTGATTGCTCAAAATCGTCCTCAGCTGCCTGCCTGATCATGTGAATCAGGAGCATGCCCCGCCGGGCCTGTGCATCGCTTAACAGAACCAGTCAAAGTTTCGAGTGGTTGTCACCTTTTGGCTTCCTGAAGAATCTGACGGATGAGCGGCATGGCTGCCCGCCATGCCGCTTGTCATCAAACTTTTTAAAATGGAATGAAACGAATTGATGAATATGATTCACAAGGAACGTCTCTTCACGCCAGGCCCAACTCAGCTCTTGCCGGCTGCACAATTGGCAATCTCGGGAGCAAGCATGCACCATCGGCACCGCTGACTTTCGCGCATTCTACAGCAAGGTGCTCGCCGATCTGAAAACATTTATTGGCACACGGAACGATTGTTCTGTTCACCAGATCAGGAACCGGCGCCATGGAAGCTGCCATTTCGACCTCACTTCTCCCGGGGACAGGGTCCTGGTGATCTCTGCCGGAAAATTTGGTGAAAGGTGGGAACAGCTGGCTCGAGCTTTTGGCTGCCGCGTGGATGTGGAGCGTGCTCCCTACGGAGAGACCGTTTCACCCACGCGCGTGAGAGAGAACCTTGCCCCCACGCACACGGTTGTTTACATGCAGGCGACGGAGAGTTCCACCGGTGTGCGCCATGATGTAGAAGGTGTGGCGCGGGTTCTGGAAGGCACAAACACTCTGCTGGTGGGTGCAATTACCGGCTTGGGCACGACGCGTTTCAATATAGATGGTTGGGGCGTCGATGTGATCATCGGTGGTTCCCAGAAGGCTGTCATGATTCCTCCAGGGCTTGCTTACTGCGCGGTCAGTGATCGTGCTTGCAAAAAATGGAAACGGCAAAAAATCCCCGGTTCTATTTCGATTTGCGCAAGGAAAGAAAAAATGGCGCGAAAGGGGAGTCCTCGTATACACCGTCAACTGCCCTGGTTGCCGGCCTGTCTGCAGCGCTTGATTATCTGCGCGAGCAGGGCGGCGGCGATCTGGCGGCGGGCGCGATCTGCTGATTTCCAGTGCGGAGACCTCGGCTCTGATGACACGCGCCGCCAGCCAGGCACTGGGTGTGCCTCGCCAAAATCAAAACCGCACACCGCGTGAGGCCTATTTCTGGCGCGTTTTGAGTCGGCTCAGGAGATCAATCGTGGGCAGAATTCAGTTGATTCTGTGGTGTTGGGTTGAGCCGAATTGCAAATGGTTTTTAGACAAGACTTTCTTGACTTCTCAAAAATTCACAACCGAAAAAGCAAGAATGATATTAGGCAGCCAGATCGTAACGATGATGCAAACCGCCACAGACAAAAGGATATGACTTTTGGAGTCACGACCCGATTTCGGCACGGATTGGTGGTCCGGCGTGTCCTTTTCCAGTCCGAGATGGGTGCGATCTTCGTGATAGTAGCGGACGTATTCTGACAACAGCCGTTTGAGATGGCGCTCATTCAAAGGAATCACATGATCCAGCAAATCTCGTCGGCAACTTCCGATCCAACGCTCTGCGACTCCATTCTGCCAAGGGCTTCGAAAGGATGTTCTGACAGCCTTTGGTCCGATGGCCGTTACAGCAGCGCCGACTACGTCTCCGAACTTAGCGTCGCGATCATGAATCAGATATCTGGGGCTCTGGTCGTAAGGAAATGCTTCCCGCAGTTGTTGCGTGATCCAGAGTCCGGTTGGATGTCGAGTGGCGTTGCAGTGCAAGATTCGTCGTCGGTCATGCGCAATGACAAAGAAGCAATAGAGCACACCGAGGGTGATCGTTGGGACGGTGAAGAAATCCATCGCTGCGATGGCTTCACGGTGATTCTCAGGGAAAGCTTGCCAGCGTCTTGCCGATTCCGGGTTCTGCGGAGCTCTCCGCCCAATGAGAAACAGTTCGCTCAGAGATATCAAAGCTGAGCTTCAGCAACTCGCCATGGATACGCGGAGCTCCCCCCAGGTTGCATTCTCGGCCACCATGCGGAAGATCAGATCCCGCACTTCTTTACTGATTCGCTTTCTACCCGCAAACGACTCGATGATGGGAAAGCCAATTCCAGTAGAGACGGAAGCCGGCGCGATGTACCGAACAACAGTTTCCGGCGTTTACGATTACCAAGGCTTGCTTCCATTTCGGCCACACCTGTCTGACAACGACCCAAAACAGCTGATCGATTCAAGCAAATCTGGGCTTTGGTCTGCGGCGCGGCAGAGCCAAGAGCTGTTGGCGAAGAGCCAGATTTTCCAGTAGCGAGGTCACGTCGAGAGTGGAGGCAGCGTCGAAACAGACCCATCAGGAGCCGAAGCATGGCAAAACTTATAGCAAACGACCGCAAATGTTCGCTCTGTGGAAACTGTTGCAATCAGGGCAGATCATAATTTTGGCGAAGCACAGCTGTTGAAATCACGACAGATTTTAATTTTGGCGAGCGACAGCACGAGGCAGCATGATTGCGCGTTCGAATAACTTGACCATGCGGCCTGAAAATTCAACATCGCACTGACCTGCTCCCCCAGAAATAGTCCAGACTGAATGAGACTTCTCCATTAAGATGGCCCGCCAGGGCGGAGGAGGAGAAGTGAGAAAGAGTCGATTCAACGAAGAACAGATCATCGGCATTCTGAAGGAATCAGAGGC
>JAIQGL010000016.1 GCA_020072585.1 Terriglobia bacterium
GCGGACCGGAGCCGTTGACCAGATAAGTGAAGTCAATGAAGTTGAATGGTGGCGGAGGAAACGAAGTTTTCCAGCAGAGCGCGCAGTTCGGGAGTCTCAATATTCTTCTCGCCGATGTCCCCGCCACTGGCCACCTGGATGGCCGAGGAGAGGTTCGCCAACATCATGCGTAAGGAGCGCTCGTGCTGCGAAAGATCGTCCGCCAGCGACCGCGTCACCGCGTTCTGCAGCAGCATCTCGTTGGTCTTCAGGCGGTCCCGGTTAATGGCTTCCACCTGGGACGAATAGAAATACATCGGGATAATGCTGATCACCAGAAGCACACCGAGGATTACATACAGAATCGGGATGCGCGCGGGGCTGGCGATCTTGAAGGACAAATCTCTCCCTTCACTCCTCGTGGGCGCCGACGGCGAAGTAGACGCAGGTTTCAAGTTCTGGAACCTAAATTTTAACGGGGAACTGGGTGGTTCGGCTGAAAACACGGGCCAGCGGACATTACCAAAGTACCATGCAAACCGGGCTCTGGACGCGGATTTGGCAGGCAAGACAGACGTCAGACGTCGGCCCTCGGACCTCAAAATCAAGAGCTTAGGGTTAAAAGCCAAATAGCTAAAAGCCAAGAGCTAGGAGCCAAACGCCGAACTCTCGCTCTTGCCGCTCCTCGTCATCAGCTCATAGATGGCATCGCGGGGAGCTTTGCCCTGATGCAGAATGGCATGCATCTGCTCGGTGATCGGCATTTCGACGCCGCGCACTTGGGCCAGTCCTACCGCCGCGGTCGTGGTAAAGATTCCCTCCGCCACCATTCCGTGCATGCCGGTGACGATCCCCGGTAGCTTTTTTCCGCGGCCCAACTCGATGCCCACACTGCGATTGCGCGACAGCCTTTCAGACTGGCGGTTCAGCACCTGCATCATCAGCGGATCGAAGATGCCGGCCTTTTCCAGTAATAGCATGTTGCGATGGACGCGGGCGAAAGAGGCGTTGAGACGGTTGAGTAGATCGTAGACGAGGGGTTTGTATGCGCTGCTGGAACTGCTTGACTCTTTTGGTGTGCTGCTAAAATCAGTGTCAGCCATGGGTCGCCTTTCTCAAGAAGGTGATTTGTGGTTAGGGACCGTCCGTGCTCTAACACGGGCGCGTCCCGTCTTTTTTTGTAACCGATTTGGTGAAACGATGCAACGAAAAAGAAGCGAAGTTTGAAGAAACGAATTTTGTAAAGCAGTCGCTTTAGATTGTGAGGCGGCAATTTTAATGCTTGCGAACACTGTGGCTCGCTAAGGGTCTAAATTTGGACTTTGAATTTTTTGGGCGGGCAACCTTGCAGGAGACAAACGCCAGGATGGGATAATGAACAATGCCTGTTCTCCCTTACTACAGTCAGAAGGAGCCTCCATCTGATGCGGTGATTTGGCGCTTCCTTGATCTCCGGAAGTTCCGTGACCTGATGGCCAGCCAGGAACTATACTTTCGGCGCGCAGATTTGTTCGATGACCAAAGCGAAGGGTTGCCGCCCGAGCAGTACGTCCGGCATGTTTTAGGGCTCGCCCCTTATGACATTAAAGACGAAGTTGCTCTCAACAACCATCTCGGTTCATTGGCTCAGAGCCGAGAGATGTACTTTATTACATGCTGGTACCTATACCACAAGGAAGACCTGGCGATTTGGGAGCAGTACGGTCCCGATGGCGTGGCTGTGACTTCAAGGTATGGACTTTTGAAAGAGTCCCTAGCCAGCATTCCTGACGATACACATATTGGCCTGGTTCAGTACGGAACGGCCCATCTCACCGACCGGTTCAATGCAATGGAGTTCATTACGACTAAGCAGGGGAAATATGCGGTCGAGTGTGAGGTGCGAGCCATTTTAACGTCCAATAATCCCTTGGACGGGGGAAATCGGCACTTCGACTTGAATGGCTTTCCCCATCGCGTGCCGCTTGCTCAGAATCCCCGCCACCCATGGGTTCAAGATTGCAAACGGCGGCGGATCTCACTGCGGGACCTCTTGCAAGGGGTAGTCATTTCACCGTGGGCCGAACCCGATGAGGTTGAAGAAATCAATCTGTGGACGAAGGATCGACTTTCTATGGTGCCAACGAACTCCGGTCTTAAGAGCGACAGGACTCCAACGCTCAAGGAGTATCGCGATTACCATCACATACAGATGCCGACACCGCAACCTCAGAGGCTCGCCAGCGCGCAGGAATTGGAGCATTACTACGAAGAACTGATGACCTTGGATCTAGCTCGTGTTCGCTTCCTGTACAGACAACGTTGGGAAACGTGCCGGTTAGGGACTGATGGTTTGCCAAGTAAGATAGATCTCCAATATCTTGACACCACCTTACGTGTACTGAAAGATTTGAGCGCAATAAAGGCGTGACACTGGGACGCAGGTCGGGTGGGCACTTTCGTCTAATGCTGCGAATGATGGGGCATCAATGCGTTTTTTTAGTTTCGGCGATGCATCCAAGCCCAGCGCCGCAGGCGCGCCGAGAAGTTAGCCCAGGGCGTAAGCCCTGGGTAAGCAGAGAAGAAGACCAGAGCGCCGGAGGCGCGACACATCATCCAAAAACGTATCGCGGATCATATTCAATGCCGTGCTTCTCCAGCAACGCAATGAATTCCTCTTCAAATGTCATCTTGGCGTGGTGCTGTTCCTGATTCTGGATATACCGAACCGCAGCCGCAATATTCGATTTGCTCACCCCAAACCCGCCATAGCCCTGTTGCCACGCAAACCGACCGATTTCGTGGGACATCCAGCCTGACGAGTTCGATTTAATGTCCCTGATTGCATCGGCGATCATGAGCGTAGGTGGAAATTGCAGCAGTAGGTGAATGTGATCTTCCATCCCGCCGATGGAGTGAACGAAGATGCCCTGGTGCTTACAAATGCCGGCGGTGTACGCCCATAGGCGCTCCTTCATTTGCGCTGGGATGATTTTCCGCCGCTCCTTTGTACTGAAAACGATGTGCATTACATTTTGAAAATACGTAGTGTCGCGCCTCCGGCGCTCGCATTCTAAAACAACTTGTCACCCAGGGCTCATCCACCCCAGCTCGCCAAAAACCGGCGGGCCGGGGACCCCGGTCACGCCCTGGGCTAACTTCGCGGCGCGCCTGCCACCCCACCGCGCGCAAAAGCGGCACGCGTCGGGGACCCCAGACTCCGGCGCTGGCCTGTAGTTGGTATTAGCACCTTATCGATGCCAACACCGATTCTAATAAGCTAACGCGAGACAGCAGCGGGGCAGGTCCCTCGGGTCCTATTTGGCTGCTCTGCCCATTCACGCCAAAAGTGGCGTGAATGGGAACCCGGACTCCGGCGCTGGGGGAATTTCTGCACAGGAGCACTCCCTTTCAAAAAACGCGAAAAGATGGGGCATGGACGAAAAACAGCACGACTCTGTCAGACGGAAATCTTATGCCCCAACTCCGTTGGACTCGTGCGGACGCGGGCGCTTGTAATCGCTGCGCCCAGCGCCACAAGAGGCAGCAGAGTCCCCAGAAACACCAGGTGATACCAGACTGGGAACTTTACCCAAAGTTGAATGTGTACGGGAATGAAGAGCGCCAGAATAATTGCGCCGAGCACCCAGCGCGGGCCCATCCTGGACGGAGCTATCAGGCCGGCTGCCGCACCGGCAGCGAGCGAGGCCAGAGCGCCAAGAATTAAACGCGCGAGCTTCATGCCCAGTGTAAAAGTCAGTGCCGGTTCAGCCTGGGTATAACCCGCCAGTCCGGCGCGTAGCCCAAAGTTGAGAAGAGTCGCTACCACCATCCACGCCACAAGCCCTGAAACCACCGCGAGAATCGACCGTGTCATAACAGGTTTCTCTCTTTTTATAGTTTAATTAAACTAGTATACTCCAACTATGAAGGCCGAGCTACTGATTCTTGGCGTCCTGCACAGGGGCAATTTCCACCCCTATGAGATCAAGCGCCGCCTGCAAAATGCGATGATCGAGTGCTATACCGACGTGGACGTGGGTACACTCTATTACGCGATACGGCAACTGGAGAAGAGCGGGTTGATTGCAGCAGTCCGGCAGGAGCGCGTAGCCCGCGGCGGCATGCGCACCGTGTACGGAATTTCAGCCAGCGGCAAGCGGCGATTTCAGCAGCTTCTGAACGAGCAATTTGCCGCTCCGGGACCGGTGGCCCAAACGCTTTACGGCGCGATGCTTTTCCTGCAATTCGGCAACCTGCCTTTGATCGCAGATCTGCTGCGAAGCAGGATCTTGCGCGAGACGGAGTCGATCCGGGAAACCGCGGAAATTCGCAAGCAACTCGGGGCCATTCCGGCGACGGGTGCGCTTCATCTGATGAAACACATTGAGCTTCAGCATCGCCTTGACCGGAAGTGGCTTCAGGGGGTGCTCAGCGACGTGGAGGGAGGGCATGTGCGGGACGTGGCAGACCGGAAGAAGCTGACGCGCGGCTGGCGGGCGTCCAAGACGTGACGCCGCCTTCTGGGCCCATGGAAGGGCTGGTTTTGGCTTACATGGATAGAGAAGCCCTCGGCTGTGATTTCCCACCACGCGAAGCCATCTCCCACTGTGGTCTCTGTTTATGACGACAACGGCCGGCGTCATAGACAGAATGACCGAGTTTTAGAACGGTTTGTTTTTTCCGATCAGCCGCGACGGATATTCCCTGTTTCGGGTTCTTCTTGCCTACCGGGGTTGGCCCCGTCGCAGGCTCCATAGTCCGCGCACTGAGAGGATAAAGGAGAGCATCCCGGTGATGCCGAGGACGAAGAACGTCCAGAAGAACAAGAAGGCTCCGCTGTACTTGGCGAACTCGCCGGCGAAAATGCCTCTGGGGCCCATCACATGGATGACGGGCATTCCCATTGCAAGGATCGACCCGATCAGCATGATGATGTGCCCCGACCGCCGTTCGGCGAGCACCAGCGTTCCGTACAGCCAGACGACCAGGACGGGCACCGCAACCAGGGTCGATCCCCCTCCCTCGGGGTTGCCGGCCTTGGCGTGCAGGGTATCCTGCGTGAGGTGAAACGTCATGAAAAGGATCGAGAGCAGAGAAGCGATGATTAATAGGTGGTTTTGCTTCATGGATATTCCTCCTGCCAGGTCTGCAAGAAAAAGTCTGCAAGAAAGTTCCTTGTTCCTATTCAAAGATCTTCATGCTCTAGGGAGCTTGAGAAGCAGACGGCTACTGGTACGGGCCGTTTCATGGAATTGTTCCAACTTTCACAGCTGATTCGTCGGCTCAGCTTTGCTAGTTCTTGGCGTCCACGGCAGGACAGGGCGAGCGCTGGGACAGATGAACACGTATCGATTCGGGACAAGGACTTACTAAAAGAGAAATTAAGGAGAATAAGAGCAGATAAGTTCACGGCGAAGGCTATAATTTCTGCCGTGGAAAAGCCAACTGTTCCCAGTTCGATCCAGGCGCCAGCGGAAGAAGAAGTTGTCCTGGTGGCCCGCGCCTCAGGGTTCCAGATCTATGTCTGCCGTTTTGATGGTGAGGGCAAAACTGGATGGGTTTTGAAAGCGCCGGAAGCGCAGCTTTTTGGCCAGCAGGGTGAGTCCATGGGAAGGCATTTTGGCGGCCCTACGTGGCGGCACAACGATGGCAGCGAGATTACCGCCCGCCTGGCGGCCAAGGTGGACGCACCGGAGCAGGGCGCAATCCCGTGGGTGCTGCTGACTGTTACCGGACACACCGGAAGCGGAGTGCTGAGTGGCGTGACCACAATTCAGCGGATTAACACTGCCGGCGGTCTGGCGCCGGCGGAAGGTTGTGGCACGACGAATATTGAAGCGGAGTTCAAGAGCGGCTACACGGCGGACTATTACTTCTATGCGCGGCGTGCGTAGGCAGTTGGACTCATGCCGAACTCAGAACGGAATGCGTGATTGAAGTTCGATAGGTTCCTGAAGCCGGTATCCAGGGCGATTTCAAGTACTTCGTCCAGTGTGCTGCTCAGGCGCACCGCGGCCTCACGCAGGCGCGCCCGCAAAATGAACTGGTGCGGCGTAACCCGGGTCACATGCTTGAACGTGCGCAGAAAGTGGAACTCACTCATCTTTGCCCGGGAAGCAAGCGTGTTGAGCGCCAGCGGCTCGCCCAGGTTGGCTTCAATAAAGCGCAGAGTGGCTGAGATTCGGCGCTCGTCGGCTGCTGTTGGCAGGCCCCGCTCGTGGTCAGTCTTTCCCACGATCGTAAGCGCTGCGGCGGCCATGCCGTGCGCCAACTCTTCAAGGTTCAGCCTGGCCGGCGACTGTGTTGCCAGCCGTGCATCCACCACTTGCGGCGAGAGAGCAGGCATTGGGGGAATGCGATGGACAGGGAAGTTGGCCGCGACTCCGGCGCGCTCAAAAAACTCTGGCGTGTATTGAAAGGAGACGCAACGGTCCCCTGTGCCATGTTCGTGGCCGCATTCAAAGCACTGTCCGGGGGTGTCCAGCAGCAGCGATCCTGCTGCCATTACTTCAGAGCCGCTTGCTGAGCGATATTGAAACGATCCTTCAATTACCACGGCAATCAGCACTGAAGAGTGTTGCTCTTCGAAGGGACGATCCTGTGGTCCTGAGGTGCAGACGACATCGCTGACGCTCCAGTCGTTCCCTCTGGCCAGGATGTTTGTAGCAATTTTCCCCAAGTGTCGCCCGCCTCGATTCAACTATAACGCTTTTTATGACAACTCAAATCATAACGCAAGACCCATTCATAGAGGCGATTTCTTCGTCCGGGCGTTCGCCGGAAATCGCGCCTGCTGACGATGTTTATGGCTGGCTGATTGGAAGCTGGGAGTTGGATGTTCGCCGCTATGGCGTTGACGTTTCCGCGCGCAACATCAAGGGCGAGGTCCATTTTAGCTGGGCGCTCGAAGGCCGCGCTGTCCAGGATGTGTGGATCATGCCGCGCCGCTCAGAGCGTACGTCTCAGCTCGACAAGACCTGCAACATGTTCGGCACCACGCTGCGCGTGTGGGATGCGTCCCTTCAAGCCTGGCGTATCACATGGATCAACCCTGTTACCGGCAGCCGTGACGAACTGATTGGCCGCTGGAATGGCAAGGACATCGTCCAGATAGGCGCGCGTGCCAATGGAACGCCTATCCGCTGGATGTTCACCCAGATTACGCAAGATTCGTTCCGATGGACCGGCGAAGTGCTGGAAGCAGATGGCCACACCTGGCGACTGGAAGGCGAGTTCCTGGCCCGCCGCAGAAGTTGAGCAGACAAAAATCCCAATACAAAGGACTATTTCTATGGCAAGCAACGCAACTCTTCGTAAAAACGCACCGCACTTGATTCAAGTCGATTCAGCCCTGCGTGAGCACGCACTTCATCTATTGAAAGGTGATGGCGCTCATCTGGAGTTTGATGTCGCGGTACAAGACATACCCGCGCCACTTCGTGGCAAAAAGCCCAAAGGCGCGGCGCATACACCGTGGCAGGTGCTGGAGCATCTGCGCATCGCCCAGGCTGACATTCTCGGATACTTGCGTGACTCTGCGCATCAGTCTCCGGAGTTTCCATCAGGCTACTGGCCCAGTGCGGAAGCGCCGCCGAACGAGAAAGCCTGGAATAAGAGCGCCGAGGAATTCCGTGCCGATCTCAAAACCCTTACAGACATGGTGACAGACCAGAGCACAGACCTGCTGGCGTCGCTGCACGGCTTGGAAGGGCAGACGATCCTGCGCAAGCTGCTGATGCTGGCGGACCATAACTCTTATCATCTGGGAGAGTTGGTGGTTTTGCGACGCACATTGGGCGCATGGCCCGAATGAGAGAGTTGGTCAACAAATAAATGGAACAGCTGAAGTAAATGAGCAGCTGAGGCGCTGAGTGAGCGGCGAAGGTTTATCTATGCCACTGTGCGCTTCAGCTGTCCGCATGCAGCATAGATGTCTCTGCCGCGCGGACGGCGCACAAATGCAGGGATCCCCGCTTTGACCAGCAGGTCCTTGAAAATCTGCACGCGTTGCTCGGTCGGCGTGCCGAACTGAATGCCGGGTCCCGGATTGAGAGCGATCAGGTTCACCTTACAGCGGATCCCGCGCAGCAATTCGATCACCTCACGTGCATGAGCGGCGCTGTCATTCACTGTGTCCAGCAGTACGTATTCAAAGGTGATGCGCTCACGATTGCGAAGAGGGAAGTCGCGGGCCGCCTGCATCAGCATTTCCAGGTTCCACTTCTTGTTGATCGGCATGATGCGGCTGCGGACCTCATCATTGGAAGCGTTGAGCGAGATGGCCAGCTTGGGCCTGACCGGTTCGGCGCCAAAATCATGAATCCGGGGAACAATCCCTGAAGTTGAAACCGTCATGCGTGATTCCGGAAAGCCAACGCCATCTACTAACAGCCGCACTGCTTTCATGAACTGCGGATAGTTGAGAAACGGTTCGCCCATGCCCATAAACACAATATTCACGCGCTGTCGCTCCAGGTCCACGTGCCGGTCATTGAGCACGGCAATCACCTGGCCCACAATCTCTCCAGCGCTCAGGTTGCGCTTTACGCCCATGAATGCCGTCAGACAGAACTGGCAGTTCACCGCGCAACCCACCTGGCTGGAAACGCAGATTGTGGCGCGATGCCAGTCAGAATCGCCTGCCTCGGTGCCGTCGCCGGTTTCTCCGCCATCACCTTCCGGCATCCAGACGGTCTCCACGGTCTCTCCATCAGCCATGGCAATGAGGTAGCGGACTGTTCCATCCACGGATTGAAAGCTCTTCTCGATGCGCGGATGCCGAATCTCGAAGCCCTCTTCCTTCAGCGCCGCACGAAACTCTTTAGGCAGTGTTGAGATAGAGTCGAGCCCGGCAAGCCGCTGCGGATAGAGAGCATCAAAAAGCTGGCGCGCCCGGTATTCGGGCTGCCCATGTTTTTGTGCAATAACGCTAAGCTCTTGATAATCAAGGCCTAGAAGTCCTTCTTGGAGCAGTTCAGGCATCTATACCTTAAATCTTACACGCACTAGCCAAAAAGCGCCTTAATTGCGCGATACCACCGTAAGCTATTGATTCTTAATCACATATAATTAACCGTGCGACCTTTTCCAGTGTGTAAGAATCAAATATGGACTTGAGATGGAAACTGCTGTACTAAGTCGCCCTCCTTTAAGTGAGCCACGGAACATTCAACGCGAGGTTCTTCCCAACGGTTTGATCGTGTTGAGTGAAGAGATGGCGCACATTCGCTCCATTGCCATTGGCATATGGATGAAGACCGGTTCGCGGGATGAGTCGCCTGAGTTGAATGGCATTTCTCACTTCACCGAACATATGGTCTTCAAAGGGACCAAGACACGTTCTGCGCGTGATATTGCCCGCCAGGTAGACTCCATCGGCGGCAACATGGACGCATTTACCGGCAAGGAAACCATCTGCTTCAATATCAAAGTCTTGGATGAACATGTTCCAGTAGCGCTCGATATTTTAAGTGACCTCGTCCTCAATCCCGTCTTTGATCCCAAGGATATTACGCGGGAAAAAGGCGTGATCATGGAAGAGATCAAGATGGATGAGGACAATCCGGACTACCTTGTCCATGAGATCTTCACGCAGAATTTCTGGAAAGACCATCCTCTGGGCAAGCCAATCCTTGGGACCAAGGAGACAGTGCGCTCCTTTGAACAGCAGAAGCTCTTTGACTTTTACCGCCAGCGCTTCTCACCCAACAATATGATTATTTCGGCGGCCGGCAATCTGAATCATCAGCGCTTTGTGCAGTTGATTAAGGAGCGCTTCGCCGGGCTGGATCGCGTGCCCAATGGCTTCCATTTGCCTGCGCCTGCGATCACGCCGCACGTCATCACGCGCAACAAGAAATCGTTGGAGCAGGTGCAACTCTGCATCGGAGTAGCTTCACACCCCATCTATGATGAGAAGCGCTACGTCTCCTATGTATTGAATACCGTATTAGGCGGCGGCATGAGTTCCCGCCTGTTCCAGAAAATTCGCGAGGAGCAGGGCTTGGTCTACTCGATCTATAGTGACCTGAACCCCTACCGCGATACCGGCTGCATGGCCATCTATGCTGGAACTTCGCTTGAGTCAACGCGCAAGGTTGTGGATTCCGTGCTGGCTGAGTTCCGCGAATTGAAGTCAGAGCCCATCCCCGAGGACGAGTTGCGGCGCGCCAAAGACCAGCTAAAAGGCAGTCTGATGTTGAGCCTGGAATCGAGTACCTCGCGCATGTCCAATCTGGCCCGGCAGGAAATGTATTTCAAACGCTTCTTCAGCATGGACGAAACCATTGAACAAATCGAAGTGGTCAAGGGTGAAGAGGTTTGTGAAATGGCCAATACTCTGTTCCATTCGGACAAAGTCGCCGTGACCGTCCTGGGAAATCTGGATGGACTGAAGCTGTCGCGAGAGAACCTGGTTTGCTAAGCTTTTAGTGTTCCGTCGGGCCTCGTGTACTGCGGCGACGACGAGAGCTGCAAGACGGTGGCCGCTCGCGTGATTCGCGACGCGGATTTCGATCCCATCAATGCCCGGACTCTTACGCATCACGCGTTACACAGAGCGTTCGCGCGCACTGCAGGATGAACTTATCTGTTCCGTCAGACTCTCACCATCAGGGCTATGACTGGTTGAGACGAAGACAGCTCTCTGGATCAGCTAAAACTGGTTCGCCCCTGACGCGCACCACGTTTTGAAAAGAGGAGTGGCAATGCAAAAACGCAAACTTGGAAAAAGCAATCTGGAAGTCTCGGCCATTGGGCTAGGTTGCATGGGTATGAGCTTCGGCTTCGGCCCGGCCATGGACAAGAAGGAAGGGATCGCACTGATCCGAGCAGCAGTCGAACGCGGGGTAACATTCTTTGATACCGCTGAAGTGTACGGCCCATTCACGAACGAAGAACTTGTAGGGGAAGCGCTCGCGCCTGTACGCGCTCAGGTGGCGATAGCCACCAAGTTCGGATTCAAAATTGATGCTAAAACAGGACGAAATTTAGGAGAGGTGGATAGCCGGCCCGAACACATCAGGGAAGTTGCAGAGGCCTCGCTCAAGCGGCTCAAGACCGATGTGATTGATCTGTTCTATCAACACCGGGTCGATCCAAGCGTACCGATTGAAGACGTAGCAGGAGCGGTGAAGGACTTGATTCAGGCAGGTAAGGTGAAGCACTTCGGCCTTTCTGAAGCAGGCGTGCAAACGATCCGCCGCGCACATGCAGTCCAACCGGTCACGGCGCTCCAGAGTGAGTATTCTCTGTGGTGGAGAGAGCCTGAAGCCGAAATATTGCCGACTCTTGAGGAACTCGGCATCGGATTCGTTCCCTTCAGCCCGCTGGGAAAAGGTTTTCTAACGGGCAAGATCACCGAAGAAACCAAGTTCGATCAGACGGATTTCCGCAATATCGTGCCGCGCTTCACGGCTGAGAATCGCAAAGCAAACCAGGCCGTGGTGGACCTGGTGACAGAATTCGCGGCCCATAAGAAGGCGACACCCGCGCAGGTTGCGCTCGCCTGGATTCTGGCGCAGAAGCCCTGGATGGTTCCCATCCCCGGCACAACCAAACTGCATCGGCTGGAAGAAAATATCGGAGCCGCTGCCGTTCAGCTAACCCCCGACGATCTGGCTAAAATCGAAAACGCATCATCAAAGATCAAGGTGGAAGGGGCCCGTTACCCGGAAAATCTACAGAAACTGGTCAATCGCTAGGCTGCGAGAGACCTCGATACCACCGCCTCAAGGAACGAATAACGGGCTGTGAAGGGCAAGCCTGTCTACTATTATTTGCCGGAACGTTTTGCATGAACAAACAGGGAGATCCTATGTCGTCTGCGCCAGACCGACGCCTGCTTGACGCTTTGCTGGACTCGTGGGAGCGGAACAACATGATTCTGGTCAATCTACTCCGCGCCGTTCCGAAAGACAGGTTAGACACCAGGGCAATGGAAGGCAGCCCGTCCATCGCTGAGCTTTTTGGGCATATCCATTATGTCCGTCTTATATTTGTCTCCGAGGACGCTCCCGAACTCTCGGGTGACATGCCCGCGAAAGAGTGGACAGCGGGGCCCGACTCCGATCGCATGGCGCAGCTTCTGAACAACAGCGCTAAGGCCGTGCGGGATGCCGTAAAGAATCGGGTGGAGTCAGGCCGGGAGATGGACCTTCACTACGACCACCCAATCCTTTTGCTCCAGCACATGATCTGGCATGAAGGCTACCATCACGGCCAGATCAAGCTGGTCCTGAAGTTGACGGGCCACCCTATCACCAATGAGCAAGCCGGGCCGATCACGTGGCGCGTTTGGATGGACAAAAAGGTGAAATCATCTGAACCACGATAACCAGATAGACAACTAGTGAGGAAATACAGAGATGGAAATAAAGAGTTGGCTCACAACCCTCTGCCCAAGGACATGAGCAGGAATCGACTGTAGGGTTCCCTCGCTGCGCTCGGGATTTACAGAGGCTATCTTTCCACCACGCTCTCCAGCATCTCAAAAAACTCCGGAAAAGAAATCTTTGCTGACTCAGCGCCATGGATCACGCTCTGGCCTTCTGCTCTTAGCGCGGCCACGGCAAATGCCATGGCAATGCGATGGTCGCCGCCGGAATCAATTTCTGCTCCATGCAGCTTCTGATTTCCTGGGACGCGCAGGCCGTCCTCGCGCTCTTCGCATTCGGCGCCCATGGCTCGCAGATTTTTGGCCACCAGCGCAATACGATCTGACTCCTTCACGCGCAGTTCTTTCGCGTCGCGGATCTCGATGCCATCCCGTGTATATGGCCCGATGGCAGCCAACACGGGCAATTCATCGATCAGCGCCACTGACTGTGCTCCAGCAATCGTGGTTCCTGTGAGTTTGCCGTATTCCACTTTGATGGTGCCCACCAGTTCGCCGTGATGCTCTTCCAGATTGATCACGGAGAGGCGTGCCCCCAGGATTTTCATCACATCCAGCAGGGAAGCGCGGGTTGGATTGAGCAGCACGCTCTCAATCACCAGATTGGAGCCGGGAAACAGAGCGGCAGCACAGAGGAAAAATGCGGCTGAGGAAATATCCCCCGGTACCGCGGCCTCAATGGCTTTCAGCTTCTGGTGGCCTCGCACGGTCACTCGATTTTTACTGCGTGACAACTCCACCCCAAAGGCGCGTAATGCCTGCTCCGTGTGGTCACGTGTGCGATGCGGCTCTTCAACAGCGGTCTCGCCTTCGGCAAATAATCCGGCAAACAGGACCGCGGACTTTACCTGTGCGCTCGCAATCGGCGTTGTGTACTCAATGGCATGCAATTTTGCGCCGCGAATATGCAGCGGAGGGCGGTCGCCGGCGGCAGCGCTGATTTCGGCGCCCATCAGACGCAATGGCGTAATGATGCGTCCCATGGGGCGGCGTGTGAGTGATTCATCGCCATGCAGATCGCAGGCAAAATCCTGGCCAGCCAGGATTCCTGGAAGCATGCGCATAGTAGACCCGGAATTGCCGCAGTCCAGGCTCGTTTCCGGTGGTTGCAGACGCTCCCGGCCTTCAATTTCGATTGTGCCATCCTGATTTTTTCGCACCGCGCATCCCAACTGTTGCACGCAGGCTACGGTGTTGGCGCAGTCCGCACCGGTGGAAAAATTTGCCAGCCGCGTTGTTCCCTCAGCAATGGCAGCCAGCATGGCATACCGGTGTGAGATTGACTTATCTCCGGGCAGCCGTAGCGCACCCAGAATGTTTTTTGCAGGACGAATGATCACCAGTCTTGCTCCATAAAATGAAACCGCTTGGAGTTGCCCGAGGAGATTAAAAAATATATTTGCGAGTTCTTTTGCCAAATACAACTCACATGTTTGGCAAACATCTCATTGTCAGCACTCGCGTAAAAGCGCGATGCCGGCAAGAGGTATCACCCGGTAAGGTCCCCGTCCCTCGCCAGGTTCCTCAATTCAAGATTAGCAGGTTGTTATGACGAGTCCCCGGGAGATTCTTTCTATTTTGGCATTGCTCAGTTGCAGTGCCTCCCTTCCAGCACAACACATTGGCATGAACCCGCAGCAAGCACCGTTTTCGCGATTGAATTCTTCACGGACGGAAACGCGCACAATCAATGGCACAATACACGACACAAACAATAGCCCGCTGAAGGATGTGCGTGTGGAACTTAGAGACCCCGGCGGCAACGTGGTGAATTCCGTTGAGACAAACTCTTCCGGCAGTTTTGAATTTTCGCTTATTCCTGCCGGAACGTACCTGGTTGTTGCTACTTCAGGATTGCGACAGGCTTCTGAGAGTGTTGACACAAGCGCATTCCCAGCCATGGTCAGCCTCCGCATGCCGGCTGATAAGCCGGAAGATGGCGTGGCAGGCCACTCCATTTCTGTTATGCAGTACCGCATTCCCGCAAAAGCCCGCGAAGAATATCGCAAGGCACATGAGGCGCTGGCGAAAGGAAAGATGGAAGAGGCAGGCAGGCATCTGGCTAAAGCGCTGGCGCTCTGTCCTGACTATGCTGACGCTCTTACCCTGCGCGGCGTGCTGGAATTGAACCAGAATGATTCGCAGGCCGCCATCGCCGATCTCGATAAGGCCATCAAGGCAGACGGCAATTACGCCATGGCTTACATGGTCATGGGGTCCGCGCTGAACATGGAATCAAAATTTGATGAGGCAATCCGCACGCTGCAACGCGGTGAGTCCCTGGCGCCGGATTTGTGGCAGGCATATTTTGAAATGGGCAAGGCCTACATCGGCAAGGCTGACTATCCTTCAGCGCTTCGCCAGCTGGAGCGGGCGGAGAATATAGCGCCACTCGAATATCCGCTCATTCATCTTCTGCGGGGGCAGGCGCTTCTGGGTATGAAGCAATACCCTGAGGCGATGACCGCTCTCCAGGCGTTCCTGCAAAAGGATCCGCAGGGCCCCAACAGCGAACACGCCCGAAAGATGCTGGAGCGGGCGCAGGCGTTTATGGCCAATAAATAGAAGTTTTCGGCCCCCGCGTTGTCTGGCTTAGGTATTCATCACCCGATTCTCAGTGGGCGAAGCTGCGGGAAGCATCAGGGGTTCTTCCGGTATGACGATCCAGGATGCACCATAGGCCAGCGCGCCAACGCCTCCACATACCACGCAGAGCGCCCACGCTATGCGAATAAGAGATACATCAAGATCGAAGTAGTTCGCGAATGCCAGACAGACGCCAGCAATCTTCCGTCCCTGGCGCGGACGTACCAGCCGTCTTGGGGCGACTATCCCAGCCACCTGCTTGCCGCAATAGGCGCATATATTTGCATCATCTTGAATAACCTTACCGCAGTAGTTGCAATACATCAGTTTTCCTCCAATCCGGCCTGCTTAACTGCTTCCCAATAATACGCATTTCTTCCGTGGAAAGTTCATCCCGGTGGCCATAAGGGGTCTCTCAAGGGGGCTTGGCCGCTTTTTGCGCACCTTGCTGCCCTGATTCTGGCTATCTTATTTGTTTTTTGTTTGTCTCTGTCAGATGCAGTACCCACCGTCGCGCCCGAGCCAACCCATCCCTCACAGAACCTCAATGGCGTCTGGATCGCAGGCGGAGGTAAGGTAGTGTTTGCCCTTAGCTTCCTTGCACATAGCGCCAAAATGCGATTACGGAGGTAATAGGGAAAGCCATGGCAGGTAAGGTGTCATGCGGCCCACTATCGGGCGGTTTACCTGATATCTAAGCCACGGCAGAAACGGTACAACAGTGCTGCTCCCCCGCATCCTTGGCAAAATGGATACGGAAAAGAAAACTATGACTAGACCGCTCAAACCAGTGAAGGAGTTCTACACAGAACCCGAGGCCGCTGGATACCTTAATATTCCTCTAAACGAACTGTATTCGCTTTTGGATGAATACATCTTCAACGATGGTAGCCCCCGACCACACGATCTTACGTTTTGTGAGGCCGATCTTGTGCTGCTTGGCTTTTGGAGCAAAACCAAGGATAACCCCAAGGTCCTTCGGATGCCCCGGCGCCGGGAAGCCTGAAGCTTTTACATCGTAAGAATTTCCAGGTACATTGTCCTAATGGACAATGCTATTCCGTAAGTAATTGGATTGATTGGATTTAAATCTACTGGCCTTTGGAAGTTGAAGTGCCCTGTATTTCTTGTGAGAACAGGGGTCTCCCGATGGCACATTTGGCACCCAATTACGAGGAACGGCAGGAATTCTGGAAGCCCGCTGTAGCTCCCCGGCAAGAAGCATTATCCGCTGAAACCACTGACCAGGTGTGTCAGGAATGCGGCACCGACTTCGTTCTCGGTTCGCGTTTCTGCTACGTCTGCGGTGTGGACAGGAATGCCAATCTTGCCGCAGCAGATGCTTCCGGACTGCGCGCCTGGATTGACTTTGCCTCTCTGCGCGAAGCTTTGGGGCAGAGCAATGCCTCATTGGTGGCGTTGATCTTGGGCTGTGCTTGTGTGATTGCCGCGATTGTTACCGGATTTGTATTCACGGCGACCACCTTGCTGGACTGGCAAGCCGTGCAGTTGTGGCGCATTGAGTGGCTGCTGGGCGCCGTGGCGATGTTTGCGGCAGGCTTCCTGCTCAAAAAGAAATAGTTTTTCTCCCCTTAAGAGAGGCGGCGCGCGCATTCGCCGCCTTTTGACTTTTAGCTCATCAATTTTGATTGTGGCTCTCTTTCGCCGGTAGACGAAGCAAACGGCTGCCCAAGGGCAGCCGCAGCATGTGTTGCACAAGGAATTGATTCGCTTGTTCAGGACAGAGGAGGCCGTGAGCTTGGACTTGTAGTGCTCGGCGGCGTGCTGGAAGGCGAGGTGCTACTGGGTGAAATGCTGTTGGGTGGAGCGCTTGTTGGTAATGTGCCTACAGAGCTGTTGCTGCCAGGAGCGCACGGCGGATTGGCTACTGTCTGAGAAGTGCCGGCAACTGTGCCGGAGCTTGCGGTGCTTCCCGTTGACGAAGTCGTGGTGCTGGGCGATGTCGAAGCCGCCGTGCTTCCGCTGCTGGTGCTATTGGCAGGAGTGCACGGCGCGACCGTTGAATTGGTTCCAGTGGTTCCGCCTGTCACCGATCCCGCCTGGCCTGCCACGCCGGGCGTGCCTTGCGTTACTGAAGGTGAGCCCGTTGAACTGGTCCCAGGTTGCGATGTCTGCAAAGTTCCCATGGATCCCGTTGTCCCTGATGTAGAAGTCGTGCCTGAAGGCGTTGATGTGGTGCCTTGCGGTGTCGAAGTCGTTCCTGGCTGGGTTTGCGTTGTGGGCGTGCCAGTCTGTGGCCCGATGCCGGGACTTGGTGTGACTGTGCCTGTATTTTGCGCGGAGGCAATGCCGATCGACAGTGCAAACACGTATGACGCTAACAAAATCTTTTGCATAGAAGACTGCTCCTCTTGATTTCTGCGGCCCGTCTCTTCTGCCGCAGAGATACTCACTCTAAGAATCTGGTTAATAGTGGGATGCCATCATTGCCGCCATATGATGTCGCAGGCAGAGTTGCCGAATGCACTATTTGCCCTCACATGGAAAATAAATGTCCGCCAAAAACTCTTTCATGCTCCTTAAGGTGTTTAGCAGCGCCATGGACAAAATGCGCTACTTGCTTCTATTCTTCCGCGTGTACCGTACAATAAAATGAATTTTCACTGTAAGCTGATCAGGCACTTGTACTCGCTGGAGCCTATTGCTTTTCATCGCGTGTTGAAGGGGAAGAGAATTTTGAGCTTATTGTTTACTGGAAAACGGTTCACCGGAAAACGGTTAATCAGGAACCGCATGCGCCTGGCCTTTGTGCTGGCGCTGATTGTGTTCAGTGTCGCCTTTACAGCAAGGTCGTTTGCCCAGGAAGCGGATCTCACGGCAGACGAGATTATTCAGATTCTCCAGGAAAACCCTGATGTTCTCGCCGAAGCCAAGGCGGAGATCGTGAATCAGCTTCGCGACCGCGGCTATAACGTGTCTGAAAGAGACGTCACGGATGACCGGCTGTTCAGCCAGATTCGCACGGACGATCGAGTGCGCCAGCTGGCGGCCAATGAACTGGCCAAGCGTGGTTTTGGTCCCGCGCAGCAGGGCGACCAATCTGCTGATCAGCAAAATGAGCCTCTGACATCGCAAACGCAGAATGGACAGCAACAACAGCCTGCTCCGCGGCCGGGCACTGTGGGACGACAACCCTCGGGTTCTCAGCAGGGCGCCGGCAGCGGCCAGGTGCGCCCCAGGCGCCAGCCGCAAACCAGTAAAGGTCCGTCGCAGGACCAGTATCCTTTGCGCAATTTGCCCGCCTTACGGGATCTGTACACGCAGGCAGCCACGGATGAATCCAGGCTGGAGCGGTTTGGCGCGGCGTTATTCCGCAACAGCGCAGCCGCCGCGGACAAAGCTCCCCTGAGCGTTCCTGTGGGCCCGGATTATGTCCTTGGTCCCGGAGACGAACTGGTCATTGATTATTGGGGCGCCTCATCTCAACATATCCAGCGCTCCGTTGACCGTGAAGGGCGTGTCTCTATTCCTGAAGCTGGCTCCGTCGTGGTTGCCGGCCGCACTTTGGGTGAGACCCAGCAGACAATCCAGAGAATGCTCAGCCGTCAATTGCGCGGCATTTCCGTGGACGTAACACTGGGCAAGCTTCGCACCGTGCGGGCCTACGTTGTGGGCGACGTAAAGAACCCAGGCGCGTATGACATCAGCTCTCTCTCCACGGCTTTAAGTGCGCTCATCATCGCCGGTGGCCCTACGGAGACAGGTTCCTATCGGACTGTAAAGCACTATCGTGGCAAAGCCCTGGTGGAAGAAGTGGATCTCTATGAACTCATGTTGAAGGGCGTAAGCTCCGGGGAAGTGCATATTGAGTCCGGCGATAGCATTCTGGTGCCTCCCATCGGCCCCCAAGTCACGGTCGCCGGCAAGGTCCGCCGTCCCGCCATTTATGAGCTCCGCCGTGAGCAGACACTCGACCAGATTCTTGAACTGGCGGGAGGCGTTCCGGTGACAGGCGAACTAAGCCGCATTACAGTGGAGCGAACCCAGGCCCACACGCGCAAAGAAATGCTGAGCGTCAACCTGGGAAGTGGAACAGGTGTTCAGGCTGCGGATGACGCGTTCAGAAGATTCCATATTGAGGATGGAGATGTCGTTACCGTGGCGCCGATCCTTCCTTACAGCAACCGCACGGTCTACCTGGAAGGCCATGTGTTCCGTCCGGGAAAATTTCCATATAAAGATGGTTATAAAGTTACCGATCTGGTCGCTTCTTTTGATGATCTCTTGCCTGAACCGGCCGACCGCGCGGATATTGTCCGCCTGCATCCTCCTGATTTCACTCCTGTGGTGATTCCGTTCAACTTGCGTGATGTGCTGGCCAAGCGCGTGGAAGCGCCGAGCCTGGAACCGTTTGACACGGTCCGGATTTATGGCCGATATGACACTGATGCCCCTAAGGTTTCTATTTTTGGCGAGGTGCTGCGCCCTGGCGAGTATCCGCTCTCTGAAAAAATGACGGCGGCCGATCTGTTGCGCATGTCCGGCGGATTCAAGCGCAGCGCATATCAGCAGGCGGCCGATCTCACCAGTTATTCCATCATTGATGGAGATCACGTGGATCTTGAGCATCGTGACATTCCCATTGCCCGGGCGCTGGCTGGTGAAGCGGACACCGATGTTCTGCTCAAACCAGGCGATGTCCTCACGATTCGCCAGATTGGTGGATGGAATGACGTTGGCGGGGCCATCACCGTTGGTGGTGAGGTCGTGCATCCCGGCAGGTATGGCATTCAGCGTGGAGAGCATCTCAGCTCCATCATCAAACGCGCTGGCGGTTTCTCCAGTGAAGCGTATCCCTATGCGGCCATCCTGGACCGCGCCCAGGTACGTGAGGCAGCGGCAAAAAGCCGCGAAGACCTGGTCGCCAGGGTCCAGGCACAAAACATCACGGGATCAGCCGGTACCTCTACCAGTGCACGTAGTGGAGGGATCAGCGCCACGGAGCGTGAGCGCCAGCAACTCATCAGCAAATTAAAGCAAATTCAACCCAGCGGACGCATGCTGGTCCACATCAGCACGCAGGTGGAAAAATGGGAAAACACGCAGGCTGATGTGGAAATCCGCCCCGGCGATACCCTTTATATTCCCAAGCGGCCGAACTTTGTCATGGTGGCGGGGCAGGTTTATAACCCGGTAGCCATCACCTTTAGTTCAGGCAAACATGCCAACTGGTACCTGAAGCAGGCAGGAGGCGCGACCACTCTCGCCAACAAAAAAGAAATATTTGTCGTCCGCGCGAATGGGACCGTGGTAGGCAGAGGATCAGGAGAATGGTGGTCCGGCAACGTTTTGAGCACTACCCTGCAAGCGGGAGACACTATCTACGTTCCAGAGAAGGGCGCTGGTGTTGGATTGTTTAAGAACCTGAGCCAGTCGATCTCGTTGCTTTCCGGTGCAGCAGTGGCCGTGAGCGTAATCAGGACGTTCTAACTGAAGGGAATGAGTTGACCCGCATGGGACACAGCAAGGCTGCTTTTCTACTGTTAGTTTTTGTTGTTACCACAGCTGCATGGGGCCAATCCCTGAATGGCGCAGAAACAGATGCTGCGGGAGTAGCTTCAACCGCAGCTCCCACACCAACCCCAACATCAACAGCGCGGGCCATTGACAATTCGCACGATGCAAGTGACAACCCGGTAAAGTTCCTGCGTAATCTTGCTTACGACCAAAAAGCTATCTGGACCAGCCCATTCAAGGCCAGGATTGAGGACTTGAACTGGATTGTTCCGCTCGCCGGTGTAAGCGCGGGCCTGCTCAATGCTGACGCGGAAATGTCATCGCGGATCAAAGGCACTGGTACGTTTAGCAAGCATTCCGGAACCATCTCCAATGGCGGGGTTGCGGCCGCGTTGGGCGGAAGCGGTGGGCTATATTTGCTAGGCAAGCTTAGACACGATGATCATCAGAAAGAAACCGGCATTCTGGCGATTGAAGCGGCCACGGACAGTCTGGTGGTGGGTGAAGTTCTCAAGGCCGTTACCCAGCGTGCCCGGCCTACGGATGGCAATAAACAGGGCGATTTCTTCAACAGCACGTCAATCGCAAACTCCTCCTTTCCTTCAGCGCATGCTCTGATCG
Organism: Terriglobia bacterium; assembly: GCA_020072585.1. GTDB lineage: Bacteria > Acidobacteriota > Terriglobia > Terriglobales > Acidobacteriaceae > Angelobacter. The sequence continues at coordinate 21,041 of JAIQGL010000016.1, forward strand.
CCTGGTCTGCCGCAAGTGTTCTGGCCCATGAATATCCCGGCCCGTTGACTCAGATATTTGCCTACGGGCTGGCTACAGGTGTGAGTGCGGCCCGTGTATCTGGCCGCAATCACTTCCCAAGCGATGTGGTGGTAGGCAGCGCCATGGGATGGCTGATCGGCCGGCAAGTTTACAAAGCTCACCACGATGCTGAGTTGCCCGGTGCCGGCTATGGCAACTTTGTCCGTGATCCTACGCCGGAAGGACGTCCGAACTGGGAGCGTGCCTCCGCTTATGTTCCCATGGATAGCTGGGTTTATTCCGCATTTGACCGTCTGGCTGCCCTGGGTGTGCTGAACAGCGGAATCGTAGGCCTCCGGCCCTGGACGCGCAAGGAATGCTCCCGGCTATTGGAAGAAGTATCCGGCGAGGTGGATGAATCCAATCCTGACGAAGCCTGGCGAGTTTATGCCGCGCTGGCCCGCGAATTTGCGACCGAGCTGAATGAAGAAGAGGGTGACTATATCGGCCTTGACTCCGTGTATGCTCGCGTGAGCGCCATCTCAGGTCCGCCGCTTACGGATGGCTATCATTTTGGCCAGACCATAGTGAACGACTATGGCCGGCCTTATCAGCGTGGAACGAACGGTCTGACAGGATTCACTTCCACCGGCTCCAGTGGTGCGCTCGGCTTTTATGTGCGCGGAGAGTATGAACACGCGCCTTCAGCCGCGGGCGTTTCTCAAACCGTGCAGGATGCCATCCAGGTGGCGGACGAAAAGGGGCCTCAGCCGGCAACACCCATTTCGGCTTTCAACCAATTCCGTTTGCTCGATGCCTATCTGTCTTTAAATATCAAAGGCTGGCAGACCTCATTTGGCAAGCAGACACTCTGGCTGGGCCCTACGCAGGACCCGTTTCTGTGGGGTAATAACGCCGAGCCAATCTACATGCTGCGTGTTGACCAGACGCACCCGGAAAAATTGCCGGGTTTTTTGGGATTGCTGGGACCTTTTCGCTCTGAATTCTGGGTGGGCAAGCTCACGGGACATCATTGGGACACTACGCAGGACCCAACTCTGGGAAGAGTCTTTTCATTGGGCAGATCGCTTTCAAAACAGCCCATGGTGAATGGCCTGAAAGTGAGCTTTAAACCCACAGCCAATTTTGAGTTTGGCGTGGGCCGTACTGGAATGTTTGGCGGCCCGGACTATCCCGTGACTGTGGCATCGATCAGGCACTCCCTCTTCTCTACCAGCAACGCGGTTGGCCGAGGTCTGGATCCAGGTGACCGGCGATCGACGTTTGACTTCAGCTATCGCATCCCTGGCTTCAGAAAGTGGTTGACCCTTTATGAGGACTCGTTTGTTGAAGACGAGATTTCGCCCATCGGCTATCCACGCCGCGCCGCACACAATCCGGGACTGTACTTGTCACATGTACCCGGAGTCGAGCACCTGGATTTCCGCTTCGAAGCGTCCTATACAAATCTGCCTGGTTTGATTCAGCCTCCTGACGGGGGGTTCTTCTACTGGAATGTGCGCTATCTGGATGGCTACACGAACAAAGGCAACATTCTGGGCAATGCCACGGTGGGCCGGCAGGGAATTGCCTACCGTGCAGACAGCACTTACTGGTTTGCTTCTGACAAGACGATCAAGTTCGGTTATCGCAGTGAAATCGCTGACAACGCGTTCCTACAGGGCGGGAACCTGCGCGATGTTCACTTCAAATCAGAGTGGACCTTCAGTCCTCGTGTCTCGTTTTCCAGTCTGCTGCAATATGAGTGGTGGAACTTCCCGCTGTTGAGTGCCGGTAAAAAACAGAATGATTTTACCGCCTCATTTCAATTAACATATTGGCCGCATTGGAGACTGAAACGTGGAAGCTAGGGGCCCGGCCACCGTTCCCATCTACGCCCCCTCCGTTCATCCGGAATTGGAGAAGCGCTACCCGCCCCCAGCGCCTGACCCGGAGGACAAAAAAGCGGAAAGACTGTGGGCGTTGTGGCGCGCGCGCCGTTTCATCTGGGGCGTTGCCTGGAAAACGTTCCTGGCCTCTGTTGTTATAGCCTTCGTTGTTCCCGCGCATTACAAATCTGCGGTTCGGTTTGTTCCCGGAGAAAACTCCAGCAACAGTGGTGGCAGCTCCATGATGGGGCTTTTGAGCAAAGCCATCGGCGGGAGTGACAGCTTGTCCTCTGGGCTTGGGCTGGATGCCGCCGGATTGCTTGGGGCCAAGACACCAGGAGCGTTCTATGTTGAAGTCCTGAAGAGCCGAACCGTCCAGGACCGGTTGATTAACCGCTTCGACCTGCGCGCGCGTTATGGAAAAAGTACTTACTTTGAGGCCCGCAAGAAACTTACAAAGTTTACCGAAGTTGAGGAAGACAAGAAAAGCGGCGTAATCACACTCACCATTACGGACTATGAGCCAAAAGTCGCGGCCCAGATTGCCAATGCTTATGTGGAAGAGCTGAACCGGCTCGCCGTTGACCTGAACACCTCGTCGGCACATCGCGAGCGGCAGTTTCTGGAGCAGCGCCTGGCTGCCGCAAAAGATGATTTGGCCCACGCGACAGCGGGCTTGAGCCAATTCACCAGCAAAAACTCCATGGTCGATCCCCAGAATGAAGGCCGCGCCGTAATGGATGCTGCTGCTCGCATGCAGGGTGAACTTATCGCAGGTGAAACGGAATTAAAAGGCCTGCAGCAGATTTATTCTGACGATAATATTCGCGTGCGCACACTCAAAGCCCGTATGACGGAATTGCGGTCGCAACTGAAAACTCTGGTGGGCCACAACAGTGATGTCCTGGCGGCAGATTCATCATCGTCAGCGGGCGATTCTCCTTATCCTTCCATGCGAACTCTTCCGGCGCTGGGCTCGCGTTACGCTGATCTATACCGCGAAGCGAAGATCCAGGAAGCAGTTTACGCTTTTGTGACTCAGCAATTGGAAATGGCAAAGATTCAGGAAGCCAAGGAACTTCCAATCGTTAGAGTTATGGATGCTGGAGTGGCTTCAGAGAAACGATCCAGCCCCATCCGCAGCCTGATTGTATCGGGCAGTGTTTTGGGCGCCCTGATGCTTGCGTGTTTCTGGGTAATGGGCAGACATCGATGGGAGCAGGTCCCCGCGAACGATCCTTACCGTTTGTTGGCATCTGATATTGCAGCAGAGTTGAAGTCTGCGCTGGGTAAGCTGCGGGGCCGGGCCACATAGAAGTTAGCATTGGACAAAATCTGAGTAGGAGCTTGCATGCCTCCTGGACACGACGGCCGAGAATGGGATTTTCACAAAGACGCGGGTCTATCGATTGCGAAATATTTTCAGGACCTGGGTGCCTTAATTCCGCAGCTGCCCTATAGCGATCTCAGCAGTATTCTTGCAGTTTTTCTTGAAGCGTTTGCGGAACAGCGGACGGTCTTTGTTTTTGGCAACGGTGGAAGTGCTGCCAGTGCGTCACACATGATGTGCGACATGAATAAAGGCATGAGCGACGTGAACGCAAACAAGCGGCCCAAAGTCATGGCTCTCACGGACAACGTGCCGCTTATAAGCGCCTGGGCCAATGATTGCGGATATGAACGGATATTTTCAGAGCAACTCAAAACCTTTGTAAAGCCACGCGATGTGGCATTCGCCATTAGCACCAGCGGCGATTCGCCCAACGTGCTTCTGGCCCTGAAAACAGCAAGAGAGCACGGCGCCTTGACCGTGGGTCTTGCTGGCTGCCAGGGTGGTCGGATGAAGGAGTTGTGTGATGTCTGCGCCATCGTCCCCTCAGACAATATTCGGGTGATTGAAGATCTTCACCACGCCATGATGCATTCGATCTTTACCGCAGTGCGCGAGGGCCTGCTCGCGGCAACTACCAGGAACCTGCTGGCGCGGGCGGCATCGTTTTAGGTCTCTGCATGAAGATTGCATTTGACTTGCGGAGAATCGGCAACCCGGGTATCGGCAGGTACATGAAGTGCCTGTCGGAATCCATCACGGCTCAGGCGCCGGAGCATGAATATCTGCTCATCATGCCTCCGGGCGGAGAAGGTCTGGTGGATGCGCCGAACGCAGAGAAGATCGCTCCTCGGCTGAAGTACTATTCCGTCCGGGAGCAGATCGAGTTGCCTCGGATTCTAATCCGCCACAAGATTGACCTGCTGCACTCGCCGCATTTCCTGCTGCCTCTGGTGCGGCCCTGTCCTGCTGTTGCCACCATCCATGACGTGATCTACATGGCCTGCCCGCGGGATCTGCATTCACGTGCCGGTCGACTCTACTATCGGGCCATGATGAAGGCATGCTCTCGCCTTGCTACGCGCATTGTCACCGACTCTGAATATTCAAAGAGAGAGATTGTCCGCCATTTGCGCGCCGCCCCAGCAAAGATTGAGGTGATTTATCCCGGCGTAGATCAAGGATTTCGCCGCGTGACTGATTCAGTGCGGATTGACGCTGCGCGTTCGAAGTACGGCCTTGATCGCGATTACATTCTTTGTGTCGGTATCTATAAGCCGCGCAAAAATCATGCGGGATTGCTGCGGGCTTTTCGCTGTTTTCGCGAAAGCGGCGGCGAGGCACAGCTCGTTATCGCCGGTCCCATGGCTGAAGGAGAACATGTGTTGCGCCGGCTGGCCACGGAGCTGGGAATTGCGGAACACGTCGTCTTCGCCGGATTCGTGAACGAACCTGATCTCCCCGCGCTCTACTCGGCGGCACGCGTGTGCGTCTGTCCCTCATTCTATGAAGGGTTTGGTTTTACCGTGTTGGAAGCAATGGCATGCGGTAGTCCGGTGGTTTGCTCTTCTGCAACTTCACTACCGGAAGTTGCAGGCGCGGCGGCGTTGTACGCCGACCCTCACGCTCCGGAGCAGATGGCCACTCAGATTCTTCGTGCTATGTCTGATGAGGTTTTACGCACATCACTGGTCCAGCAAGGGCGCCAGAATCTGCAGCGCTTCAACTGGGCGGACACGGCAAGGCAGACCTTGGCGGTCTATCACCATGCCTTGCAGATGCCTCTGCCAAAGCAGCCTACGCATGAGTAGCATCAACAGACGCGGGACGGTGAGAGTCGCTTTTGATTCATCCGCATTGAAGGCGCGTTACCGCAATCATGGAATCCAGGTGTATGCGCGCAACCTCTTGGGTGCGCTACGGGAATCAGCCCCGCAACACGGCATGGAGATCAGGCCATTTGTTTCTTCGCTGGAAGAAATGAATGCATTGAGTGAACAGGAACCAGGCTTTCGTCCGCGCAAGACGCGGTTGCTTGGATTTGATCGCGTCTGGCGCTACGGCGGGGCCACGGCGGCAGCGTTTCTGGATGGCGCAGATATTTTATTCAATCCGAACGGCGCTTCGTTGCCCATCAACATGTTGCTCCCGACCGTGACGACGATTCACGATCTCACTCCCATGGTGATGCCCTGTTTTCCTCGGCGCATTAGTTTCCTGCTCAAGTTCTTGCTGATGCGTTCGGCGAAATCGTCAGCCGCGCTCATTACCGTTTCAGAAAATTCCAGACAGGACATTGTGCGCCTCTGCGGTGTCCCGCAATCGAAAATCCATGTGGTGTATGAGGGCTATGACCGCGCACTCTTCAATGAAGCTGCGCCGGACCAGACTTTACTGCAGACATTACTGTCGCGTTTGGGAATCAGCCGGCCGTATATTCTCCACCACGGCGCGATTCAGCCAAGAAAGAATCTGCCGCGCCTGATTGCAGCCTACCGGCAGATGCTCGCGCGGAACAGCTGTCATGACTTCGATCTTGTGCTGTCTGGGCCTCTCGCGTGGCAGGTTGACGAGACGGTTGCTGCTGCACAAGACAAAAGTGGCAATCGGGGCAAGGTGGTACTTACCGGAGCACTCAGTGATCAGGACCTCTCCATGCTGCTGAGAGGAGCCGCGTTGGAAGTAGTCCCGTCACTCTATGAAGGGTTCTGTTTACCTATGGTGGAGGCCATGGCTTGCGGTGTTCCCACAATTGCTGCCAACAGCTCATGTCTGCCCGAGATTTCCGGGAGCGTGTTGCGGTATTTTGATCCATACTCCGTTGACGAGTTGGTCACGCGCATGGAGGAAGCGGTGCAATCCGAGGATTTGCGCGCCGAACTTGCCGCCCGCGGTAAGGAACGGGCGCGGCAATTCAGCTGGGAGCTTTGTGCGCAGCAGACGTTGGTGATACTGGCACAGGTTGCGCGTACCAGCCGTACCAGAGCACGGGCTGCGGGAGTTGCGTTGTGAAGATCGCTGTGGACTCATGGACGCTGGCCAGCCGTTTTCGCTGCCAGGGCACATACGTCTATACCCAAAATCTCTTGCGCGAATTCAAGAAGATTGCCTGCAATGGCTCCGGTGTCCGCTTCTCGCTTTTTGCGTCGCACAGCAACGGCAATGATGCTGTGCTGATCGATCCGGCAGAAAACTTTGAACTCCTTTCTTCGCCGTTACTGGATTATGACCGCGTCTGGAGATTGGGGGGCGCCGGTTTTTCTGCGGCGCGGTCTCATGCGGACGTGATCTTTATTCCAACGGCCGCCACCTTGCCTGTTGGCCGGGTTCCCGCTGTTTGCACCATTCATGACGTTACGCCCATTACCATGCCAACGCGTTCCAGCAGGATGACTGCGGCACAACGTGTCTTCCTTAGGAGCTGTGCCAGGCTTTCTCGCGCGATCATCACATCGTCTGAATGTTCAAAACACGATATCGTTACTCTGCTCGGCGTGCCGGAAGAGAAAGTTACCGTTATCTACGACGGTTGCGATCATGATGTTTTCAATCCGCTGCCGGCTAATGCGGTTATGCTTGAGTCATTGCGTGAGCGGCTTGGCGTGCAGAAGCCGTACCTGTTGCATCACGGTACGATTCAGCCGCGAAAAAACCTGGAGCGGCTGATTGAGGCATTCCGTTTGATGCTGGTGCGCGATAGCAATCTCGACCTTGATTTGGTCCTGGCAGGACAGATTGGCTGGGCCAGCGATGCAATCCTGAATGCAGCCCGGCACACCAACAGCAGGGGCAATGTGGTTATTACCGGCGCACTGGCGGAGGCTGATCTGGCAATGTTGATTAAGGGCGCCACTCTGGCAGTGATCCCTTCGCTCTATGAGGGCTTTTCTCTGCCGATGGTCGAGGCCATGGCTTGTGGTGTGCCGACTATAGCTTCGCGCATGTCTTGCCTGCCCGAGATCTCTGGAAATGCTCTTGCATACTTCAATCCGCTCTCCATTGAAGACATGGCAACCTGTATGCGCTCCGTACTGCTTGATCCACAATTCCAACAACGCCTGCGGCAAAACGGAATTGAACGTGCCCGCCAGTTCAGCTGGGATCGGTGTGCGCGGGAGACGCTTCAGGTACTCATGCAAGTGGGAGAGCCGTCAGGGAACTGAGAGCGATGGAATACCCGGCGATATCCCGCGAGATTTTCCAGCAACGGTCCCGCACTTACGAAGAATGGCTAATCGTTGGCATTGCCGTGGGCCTCACTGTTGCTGCGCTCTTGAGCCCTCTGGCTTTGCCGCTGGCCATCACCGGTCTGGTATTTGTTCTGGCCGCATTGCGATTCAAGCCCTTGCTCCTGGTTGTTGTCTTCTTTGTGCCTCTCACGCCGTTTCTTAATTGGAATTTCCCCATCCGAGACCTGAGTACGCTGGTTCGCTTTAGCTTTTTTGCGGGTGTTGTGGTTTATCGCATGAGCCATCGGGAAGATTTACGCGGCTGGCTCTGGTCCGGATGGCTGACGCGTATGATGCTGGGTTATTGCGCCGTTGCGTTCGCCTCCACAGCGTTTTTCAATCCGCTTACTCTGGACGCGCAGCGTGAACTCATGCGCCTGGCTTCGTATGTCTGTTTCTATTACGTTGTGACGGATTGGCTGCAAAATTATCAGTGCATGCGAGCGCTGTTGAAGATCTTGATGGCCTCAACCATATTGGTGGCATTTTACGGTTTTTATCAGGCAATTACCGGCGGATACACGTTTCTTTATGACATTCTCTATCCGGTGCAGGAAGAGATATTGCAGATACCTGCATGGGAAGGGCGTATCACATCTTTTCTTGAACACTACAACGGTCTGGCTGGGTATTTGAATCTGGTGGTGCCGTTCTGTCTTGGCTTTGCTCTGCGCGGCAGAGATCCGGTACTACGCAGACTAAGCTGGTGGTGTCTGGTAATGGCAAGCCTTGCGCTCCTTCTTACACAGAGCCGTGGTGGATTGCTTGCGTATGCCGCAATTCTTCTTATGAGCGCATGGTTCTTTGCTCCCAATCGCCAGGTGAGAATACGCCGGGTCGCGATTGTGCTGTTATTGTGCGTGCTAGCCGCAGCAGTGGCAGGGCTCTTCTTTCAACGGCTTGCTGAAATCGACGATTTCACCGCCGTTTCCCGTGTGGCGATCTGGGGCGGCGCCTTCACCGTATTTGCACGCGCTCCTGTGTTGGGGATCGGCTTTGGCAATCTCAGAGCTCTGATGGGAGGTCTGTTGAACCTTCCTGATGGCTGGACGGGAGACGCTCACAATTTGTATCTGGAACTACTGGCGGAAACGGGAATTATTGGTTTTCTGGCATTTGCCCTTTTGGCCGGAGTCGCGATGCGTGGAGCGTTGAAACGATATCGTTGTTTGCAGGATGAGTTTGGGAGGATCATGGGCTTTGCGATCTTCGCAGCTCTTGCTGGTGTGCTGTCGCACGGAGCAGTCGACTATCTTTTTCACACCACTCCGCAGGTGGCCGCGCTGTTTTTTCTTGTCCTGGGCATGCTCAGGGCCCGGAGCGGTGGTGAGGCCATGGTCATTCATGCTGACTGACCTGGCCATCGGCCGCAATAACCTGAGTGAACGAACTAAAAGAGGGAAGATGGAAGTCGTGCTGTCTTGTAATGTGTGCCAGAGCGATCGCATACAAAAGTTGGACCCAAAGTTTAACTTTTGCCGATGCCACTCCTGCGGATACGTGTTTGACAGTCCCCGGCCGTCAGTTGATGAAGTAGCTAACTTCTATTCTCAGCCCGCCAAGTATGATTCATGGCTCAAGGAAGAGAGAGCGCGCGATGCTCTCTGGCAGCGAAGGCTGAGAAAGCTTTTGCCCCACAGAGCAGAAGGCAACCTCCTGGACATCGGCGCAGGCACAGGACAATTTCTCCATCATGCGCGGCCATTTTTCACAGAAATAACAGGCACTGAAATTTCACAGAGCGCAATAAGGATTGCAAGAGAGAGATATGGTATTGAGCTGTTTGCAGGGCAAGCAGAAGAATTGGACATGGCGGCCTGTTCATTCGCCAACATCACTTTGTTTCACGTCCTTGAGCATGTGCATGATCCGGTTAGGTTGGTGAGCCGATGCAGCGAGCTGTTGCGGCCGCAGGGCATTCTGGCGATTGCGGTGCCGAATGACGTACTGGCATGGAGTTCTGCGATCAAAAAAATAGGGAAGCAGCTCGGCCTCAAGCCGTTCCAAAAGTTCAGCCCTGTGCTGGGCATATCACGGGCGGGAACATCGCGCGAGATACATCTCTCGCACTTTACGCCGGCCGTTTTACGCCAATTGGTAAAGAATTCCGGCATGACCCTGGTGGAAGAATCGATCGACCCTTACTATGTTTCAAGTGGCATAGGGTTGCTGGCTGATAGTACGTATTACGCATTGCACCGGATCCTGCAAGCTGTGCTCAAAGTCAATTATTACAACACGCTTTGGATGATCGCCCGCAAACCATGAAATCACTTCAGGAATTACAAAGAAACTGGGAAGGATTCGCGCAAACTGATCCCCTGTGGGCGATTTGCACCGACCCAAACAAACGAAACAATCGCTGGAGCCGGGAAGAGTTTTTTGTCACGGGCAAAAGCGAAGTGAAAATTATTCTGGGCTGCCTTGCTGAAGTGGGAGTGCCCATTGTGCGGAATTCGCCTGCTCTGGACTTCGGCTGTGGGGTAGGCCGCCTCACGCGCGCTCTGGCCGCGTATTTTCCTGAATGCTGGGGCGTGGACATTTCTCCCACCATGATTGCACTCGCTCGGGAGTTCAATCAGGACCTTCCGCGATGCCGGTTCCTGCTGAACGAACAAAACCAGTTACAGGGTTTACAGGATAATTACTTCGGCTTTATTTACACCAGCATCGTGCTCCAGCACATCGCCGAGCCTTTTAATCGAAAATATATTTCTGAACTGGTACGTGTCTTGAAGCCCGGCGGTACGCTGGTATTTCAGATGCCTGACAGTCTGCGTGGCAGCTTGCTCAGAAAATTGCGGGCAAGGTTGGCATTGCGCTCCAAAGTAAAGTCTTTGCTGGGCGGAGGAAAGCTGTTCAGGATGGAGATGCATTGCCTGGAAGAAGCGGCGATCCGCAAGATGGTGGCGGAGAGCGGAGCACGGGTATTGGATGTGCGTCTCACCAACTCCGCCGACGCTGCGTTCTGCGGCAAACTGCAATACCTGAAGCAAGAGCCGGAATCTGGTTATGTCAGCAAACAGTATTGCGTGGTCAAACACTGATGAGGTTGTCAGAACATGCGCATTGGGTTTGACGCCCGCTGGTACAACGATTCCGGAGTGGGGAGCTACGTAGCGGGGTTGGTGCCTGCACTTGCTCACGCAGGTTGTGATCTGGTTGTGTATGTTGACCCGGCTAAACCGGTTCCAGGGCTGGACAAGCTTGCTGTCAACGTGGTCCCAGTGAGTGTGGGAAGATATTCGCCGTTTGCATCGATTGAATTCCGCCGCCGGGCAAAGCAGGACAAGTTGGATGTGTTTCACAGTCCGTTTTACGTTGCGCCGAGGTTAGAGTGTCCAACCATTATTACGGTTCATGATCTGATTCCGTTTCTCTTCCCAATCTACCCATGGATGAAACAGCAGATGGTTAAAGCTGGATATAGCACGGGGGTTTGCCGGGCAACGCACATCATCGCCGATTCGCAGCATACCTCCAGTGATCTCCAGAAGGTTCTGGGAGTCTCTCCAAGGCGGATCACCGCAGTGCATCTTGCAGCCGAGAGAAAGGTCTTTAGTCCTTGCGGTACGGCAGAAGAGCTGGAACGTCTGGATGAGAAGTTTGGTGTGCGCCAGCCGTACTTTGTTGTGGCCAGCGCGCACAACTGGCGCACTAAAAATCTGGAAGGAGCGTTGAAGGCGGTTGCGAGTGCGCACAACCAGACAGATTTGAAATTTCAAACAGCTGTCTATGGTTCGCCACAAGGGATTGAGGCCCTGCGTTCGAATGATCTATGGGCAGAACTCAATATTTGCAGAGTGGGCTATGTGGAGCGTGGAGAACTGGCCATGCTGTTCCGCCATGCTCACGCTTTTGTGATGCCGTCACTTTATGAAGGATTTGGGCTTCCTTTGGTAGAAGCAATGTCCTGCGGATGTCCGGTCATTACATCAAACCGCGGGTCGCTTCCAGAGGTTGCAGGCGGGGGCGCGCAATGTTTTGATCCAGTTGACGCGGATGCGATGGCGGCGGCGCTACACGCCCTGTTGCGTAATCCCCATGAGCTAGAGCGAAGAAAAGCGGCCGCATTACGTCGCGCTGCTGATTTTTCCTGGGACAAAACGGCATTCGATACCATATCGGTATATCATCACGTAAATCGAAAAAGTTTCAGCGCCATTAGCAAATAACTATCCCGTAAGAGGTATGCGTTTACATGCGAGCATTAATCACCGGAGTGACTGGACAGGACGGGTATTATCTGGCCAGGTTGCTGCTGGAAAAAGGATATGAAGTTCACGGGATGGTTCGCAACGGGATGAGTAGTCCGCCACGTGAAAATCCTGACGGCCTTGCGGGACTCGGCAGCAAGGTCAGTTTCATCGAAGGAGATATTACCGATCAAGCCTCGCTCGACCGGGCCATGCAGCAAGTCAAACCGGATGAAGTCTACAATCTGGCCGGGCAGACCTTTGTTCCAGTGGCGTGGAGCCAGCCGTTTTTGACCATGGAGATCACTGGCATGGGCTCGCTGCGGATGCTGGAAGCAATCCGCAGACATGCCCCGAAAGCAAGGTTTTTGCAGGCTTCAAGTTCAGAGATGTTTGGCAAGGCAGAACATAGCCCGCAGACAGAAACAACCCGGCTGCGCCCGCGCAACCCATATGGTGCGGCCAAGCTGTTTGCTCATCACATGACAATCAACTATCGCGAAAGCTATGGCATATTTGCCTGCTCCTGTATCGCGTTCAATCATGAGTCGCCGCGCCGGAGGGTGGAGTTTGTTACGCGCAAAGTTTCACAGCAAGTTGCCCGGATCAAACTGGGAATGTCCAGCAGGTTGAAGATCGGAAATATTGATGCCCGCCGTGACTGGGGTTTTGCCGTGGACACGGTTCGCGCCATGTGGCTCATGCTGCAACAACCCCGGCCTGATGACTTTGTGATCGGTACAGGGGTAACCCACAGTGTGAAGCAGCTTTTGGATATTGCTTTTGCTCACGTTGGCCTGGACTGGAGAAAACATGTGGAGATCGATAGTGGGCTGGTCCGTACCGCTGAAGATGACGCGTTGTGTGGCGATTCCAGCAAGGCACGAGAAATTCTGGGCTGGAAGCCCGAGGTGACTTTCAAGCAGATCGTGGAGATGATGGTCGATTCTGATCTTGCCATGTTTTCCCATACACCAATGCCGACCCTCAGGGCCGTTGCGGGAGATTAAAGTTGTCTGCACTTGCCGCCACACAACCGGAACCCATTCAGCAGAGTCCGCGCCCTGCTCTGACTCGGTGGGACCGCAGGTTGAAGAGAATGATGGATGTTCTTGGGGCTGGAGCTCTTCTCATTCTGTCTGCGCCGCTCATGGCTGCACTGGCATTGCGAATCAAACTCCATGATGGTGGGCCGGCCTTGTTCCGCCGGCGGGTCATAGGGCCAAATGGAGAGTTTGACGCTTTTAAGCTGCGGACCATGCGTGTGGATGCCGACGAAGTATTGCGCCGCGATGAGGAGCTGCGCCGGCAATTTGAAATCAACTTTAAACTGAAAAACGATCCACGCGTGACGCCGGTTGGCGTTGCATTTCGCCGAAACAGCCTGGACGAGCTTCCCCAACTCTGGAATGTGCTGAAAGGAGAGATGAGTTTGGTTGGTCCCAGAATGATCACTCCTGCGGAACTTAAGCGCTACGGAACCGCAGGCTGGATATTCCAGCACATGCGGCCGGGGTTGACCGGCTATTGGCAGATCCATGGCAAAGAGGAAACAGGCTACGATCACCGGATCAACATGGACCTTTTTTACGTGGAAAACTGGTCGCTCTTGTTCGATCTGAAAATACTCATCCGGACCCCCTGGCGGGTCCTGCGCGGTTCTGGGGTCTAGTTATGGCAAATGTATTGGTTACAGGCGGCGCTGGTTATGTTGGATCAGTCTGTTGTGCTGAACTTTTGCGCCGGGGACATTCAGTGACGGTTGTGGACGATCTTTCCACAGGATGCCGGAACGCAGTGCCTGCTGGAGCAGCTTTCTTTCAGGTCGACATTGGCAACCAGAGCGCGATGCAGTCACTGGTGAGCCATATCCGGTTTGATGCAGTCTTTCATTTTGCAGCGAAGGCGTTAATTCCGGAGTCGGTGAGCAATCCGGGGATGTTTTTTCAGCACAACGTGGCTTCAGGCATCGCGATGCTGGAAGTTCTGCGTGCTGCAGGGATCAGGAATTTTGTGTTCTCATCTTCCGCTGCGGTATACGGCACGCCAGAGCGCGTCCCGATTGAGGAAGATGACCCCAAGAATCCGGTCAATTCCTATGGCGAGACCAAGCTGATGTTTGAGCGCATACTTGAATGGTATGCACGGGCCTATGGATGGAGCGTGACGGCACTGCGTTACTTCAATGCTTCCGGGGCGACCGCGGAACTGGGCGAACGGCATGATCCTGAGACGCATATTATTCCACTCCTTCTGCAGGCTGCCGCAGGCGAGCGCAAGGTTTTCAATATTTATGGCGATGAATATGACACACCAGACGGTACCTGCGTGCGCGATTATGTCCACGTGCTGGACATTGCAAGCGCCCATATCTGCGCATTGCAAAAACTAAATAATCCTGGCATGAGCGCTTACAACATTGGTCTGGGAGCAAGCTACTCAGTGCGTGAAGTGTGCAAAGCCGCGGCTGAACTCACGGGCCGTGCAATTCCCCTGCGCATCAGCGCTCGCCGGGAAGGCGATCCAGCGGTCTTGTGCGCCAGCCCGAAACGAATTATGCGTGAACTGGGTTGGACGCCGGAACACTCTTCACTGCGTGAAATTATTGAATCCGCATGGCAATGGAAGCAAAGACAACTTAGTTCTGCGCTGGCCATATCTTCATCGTTGCACTAGGAGCATGAATCTGCATCGCTTCCATGCTGGCTGTTCGGCTGCTTTTACTTTATGAAGGCTTTTATTCTGGCCGCAGGAAACGGCACGCGACTACGCCCACTGACTGACAATGTCCCCAAATGCCTGTTGCCGATCCAGGGTGCGCCTTTGCTGGAAATATGGCTCAACAATTGCAAGACTGCGGGCATCACTGACGTTTTGGTCAACGCCCATGCGCATTCAAACTTCGTGAAGGAATTTGCTGCGGCGCAGAAGAGCGGTGTTAGCGTTCGCGTTGCCGAGGAGCCGGAACTTCTGGGCAGTGCTGGGACGCTGGCAGCAAGCTGGGATTTTGTTGCCGGTGAAGAAGCATTCTTTATTCTGTACGGCGACGTGCTGACGAACATCGACTTGCGGCGCATGCTTGAATTCCACAACAACCGCCGGCTCTCTGCAACCATTTGTGTTTATCAAGTGCCCGATCCAACGCGCTGCGGTATTGTCAGCGTCGATGAAAATATGGTCATCCAAAGCTTTGTTGAAAAACCTGTGCAGCCCGCAAGCAATTGGGCGTTCGCTGGCATCATGATCGCCACCGATGAGATCCTTGGTTTGCTGCCGGACCACAGGCCGGCGGACATTGGCTTTGATCTGCTGCCAAAATTAATCAGGCGCATGGCCGCGTACGAAAGCTCTGCATACATTTTGGACATTGGTACACTCGAGAATTATCAGTCTGCTCAGAAATCATGGCCGGGCCTGGATGGATGCCAGCCAAACCGTTAACCATGGGACCAGGAATGCTCGCAGGCGTGATCTTTGATTTTGACGGAGTCATCGCGGACAGCCATCCTGTCCACTTGCGAGCATGGAAAACTTTCTTGCGCTCCCTGGGAAAAGATGTGCGGGATGATGAGCTTGCCTTCGTTCTGGAGGGTTCAAAGCGCGAAGAGATCCTGCGGCATTTTGTGGGCAACATTACGGAACAACAAGTCAGAGATTTCGGCGCAGAAAAAGAAAGATTATTCCAGGCGATAGCAAGCGAGCTGAGGATGGTGCGCGGCTTTGCCGAATTTCTGGCGCAAATTGAAACTGCGGGGATACCGGCTGCCGTGGCTACCTCAGGCAGCCGTCCACGCGTGGAGCGCACATTGGAGAAGTTTGCTCTGCGTGACCGATTCCGCTTGATTGTGACCGGCGATGACGTTCCCAGGGGCAAACCTGATCCGGCGCTATTTCTCCTGGCCGCGCGTAGCCTGCAAACCGAGGTGGAAAATATTCTGGTTTGTGAAGATGCCGTTTCCGGCGTTGTTGCCGCCAGGGCAGCTGGAATGAAATGCCTTGCGATCGCCGCCAACAGCAGAGCAGCTAGATTGAAAGAAGCGGGAGCCAGCATTATTGTTGAGGATTTTACACAAACAACGTTGGGTATGGTCAGGCAACTCTTTGCACAACAGCCGCCCGCAGCAACAAGCGTGACGTAGGTCAGGCCTAGTGGCGTTTCCATCCCATGAAAAGTTTTCCAACAGACGAGCTCCCGGGAAGGAGCGTGGAGCTCGTCTGTTGCCTGAAGAGACCAGACAGCGCCAATCGCTTGGCTTGGATGATCTCCTCATTTTCGCGGGACGCGAACATCGTTAAAACGAACATCGTTAAACGGCGCGAGCCAGTGTTCTGGCGCCGGCTCTGATTACCTGGCTGGAGAACCGCTCCATCTCTTCCAGTTGCGGACTGAACTGTAGAAGCAGCAAATCAGCGCCCGCATCTTCAAATTCAGCGATCCGTTCGGCCACCTGCTCGGGTGTGCCAACCAGGCCGGAACGCAGGCCGCGGTTTGACACCGAGTAATCTTCAAGCGACACGCGCTGTTCCAGTTGCGTGTTGGCCAGCCATTGCTGATAGTTCTGGTAGCCTGCGGCGTTTTGCTGCACGTCAGTAATGCGGCGCAACTCCTCACGGGCTTCGCGCTCGGTGTCGCGAACAATAGCATAGGCAGCCACGCCAAACTGCATCGGAGGCAGCCCCCATCTTTCGCGGCGGGCAGAGAGGTCGCGTACTTTCTCGCGGATCTTCTCCGGTGGATCGCCGTGCATCACGTAGGCATCGCACTTTTGCGAAATCAGGTTCTTAGCTGCTTCTGACTCTCCACCAGCATAAAACACCGGACGCGGACGCGAGACCGGCTTCGGCTGCAAAATCAGATCGTCAACTTTGTAGTACTTGCCTTCATAGGTGACGTGGTCGTATTTCCATGCTTTATCCACAATATCGAGCCACTCTGAGGTGCGGGCGTAGCGATCGTCATGCTGGTCAAAGTGCACGCCGTACTTGCGCGCCTCGTCCGCCCACCATGAGGAAACAACATTCAGTGAGATGCGGCCATTGCTGATGTGGTCAATATTGGCGGCCTGCTTGGCCAGCAGCGCGGGGTTGTGAAATGTAGGACGCACCGCAACCATCAGCTCCAGCCTGTGCGTGACCGCTGCCAGAGCGGCTGCCGTTGACCAGGCATCCAGCGACGGTTCTTCCGGGCCCTTGATGTCATTCAGATTGAGTTCGGCAATCAGCGTGAGATCAAAACCTATCTCTTCGCTGCGGCGCGCCAGCCGGCTCACGTAAGACCAGCTTACTTCCATCTGTTCATCTTCAACATTGCGCAGCCAGCCGCCGAAAACGGGAAGCCAGTATCCGTAACGCATTACGCGGCCTCCTTTTCCAAGAAGTCCACCAGCCGCACAAAGGGATCAAAGCCCACTACTTTCGGACCGTCGGCCACAAAGTTCGAGAGCGCGTTGATGTCGTAAAAATAAAGCTGGCCATCGCGATCATCGGTGATGTACTCAATGCCGCCCACTTCAATGCGCGCTTCCTGCATGATGCGCTCGACTTGCTGAATAATCTCGTCCGGCGGAGTGTAACCTTCCACTTTCAAACCGGTTTTCGGCGCGTCCACGGGGCAGGCCGCGCGAGCCAAGTCCTGGCCGCCGGTGGTCTTGCAGATGTCCGCCGGGCACAGGTCAAAAGTTTCACCCGTCAGATGGACTTTAATTCCATACAGAAACTTGCCGCCCACAACTTCAACGCGAACAATGTGTCCGCCGCGTGCCGGGATAAATTCCTGTACCAGCGCAGTTGTATCCAGTCCAAGATCAAGCGTGCCGGCTTTTGCCGCTGTTTCAAGCTCAGCTCGCGTATTGAACTTGGTAACGCCTGCGCCACTGCCGCCAATGTTCGGCTTTACCACAATAGGGAAACGCAGACCGTTCGAAGCCTCCGCCGCGTCTGCCGGATTGTTAATCACACGGCTCTTCGGATAGGGAAGCCCCAGCGTTTCCAGCAATGAGAGCTGCAGCGCTTTCGACGTCTCATAACGAAAAGCCTTCTGGCCATTTACAATGCGTTTGCCGCGCTGCTCCAGATGGTCAAGGTAATAGAGCGTGTAAAAGATGGCCTGCCCATGGCCGCGACGGTAGGCCGAAGGACTCATTCGATTGAATACCAGTGAGTAGCCGCCCTCACCGTTCAACTGTGCGGGATCAAAGTGGTGTTGGGCCGCGTCAATGCGAACATAAGGCACTCCGCGCCGATCCAACTCCTTGAATAGCGGTACAAACCAGTGTGGGTGCTCGTAATAGATGGCGATTGGCTGTTTCAACTTTGACATTTCCTTCCCTCTTTCCTTCTTCCTGCGAAAAGGGAGCCCAGTGTCCCGTGAGCAGCCAAATGAAAAAGCCGCTCATTCTGAGCGGCCCTTGGTGGTTGAATCTGAGTCTAAATCCTAAGAAAAATGGCTCACCACCGGCCGCCCGCGTGTACACATACACATACAGCAACACATGGCCATGTTGCTGGCGGAAGCCGGGTTGGTAAATGAACGGTGCATCTGAAATCCTTCTGATGCTACATGGGGTGAGAGGGAAGAGTCAATACCGAAGTTTTTTAGTATGGAGAGGGGGCGCCGCAGATCAGTGCGGATGAAACGCAGATCAGAAGGCAGGTATAACCTTACGCGGATAAACATGGATTCGAAAAGAGACCAATTCCGGCTGGCTGCACAGGACCAACTTTTCAATTCAGTTCAGATGAAATACAAAAAATTCATTTGCAGAGAAAATGACGACTGGAAAGTGGAAGCTAAGAGTCGATAACTATGTGAGCCGGTGGGAGATGGTCAAGTTTCTTGCTCTGGCTCGCTCACCATCGCGGGAGCGAATGCCGTGGTGGCCGGGATTCCACATATTGTCAAAGCTTCGGAAATGCCCAAAGCCAGAGTGGCGCCTGGTCAGCCGCGAATGGCGATGGCAGGCTTCATCTGGTGAGCGGGTAGCTGTTTGAATGTTAAAAGCAGGTTCACCGCGAACACGGTCACAGCGATCAACTCACACACTGCGGACCAGGGCAATATTCTCCAGGCCGGAGACCAGTAGTTTTCGTACGCCAGAATCTCGCTGCTTACCCGCAGACTGCATCCGATGTTCAGCAGCAGCAGGCACGTCAGCATCAATTTTGGACTGTAGAGCACTCGCATTCCCGCAAAGGCAGGCAGTACTCTCTGGCCAATGGCGAATACCATGGTTGCAACAAAGCCCACAGTGAGCGCATGGCGCGAAGCGCCAACCCAGCCATTGGCTCGATCCAGATAAGCTGCGCAAATGCCCAGGCTGGCCGCAAGTAAGAGCCAAAAATAGGCAATTCGAACAAATGCAGGGAATAAAGGATGTACGCCAGTGATTTTGGCCGTTCGTTCGGGCGGTCCTACTAGGTGAAATGCGCTCACAGCCGCAACTGCGGCCAGAGCAATTACCCAGGCCGCGACATGAGAGAGTCCGGCCTCAGCCAGCACAACTCCGGTGATGCTGAGCAAAAGAGCGTAACGGAGCACTCGTTCATTCACGGCTTTCAGGCCCAGAAACACCGGCAGCCATCGTGCGCTGAAACCCCACACAGTGGGAACAATGAACGCATAGGCCACCAAAGTAAGAAACCTCCCCTCAGAAGACGCTGGGAATTCCGGCCCAATGTTGCGAACGCTTACATACAGTGCAGTCATCAGGTTCATCAGCAATGCCATGCCAAAACCCGCGGTGCCCACCAGGACTGCAATCATCCAAACTGGTTTACGCTCTTTGGGTTTGTTTGAATCGACCGCGCGATGACTTCTCACTGAACCGAGAAATATGAGGAAAGCACAAAGCTCAAGCGATGCGGAAAGCGGGAACGATACACGCCAATACAAGTGATAGAAACCTGCGGCCCAGCGGAGCAGAACGCCGGAGGTCCAGAGCAGCCACGCCGTCCAGGCGAGCACCGCCGGCTGTACTGCGCGCGTAGTCATCTTGGGAATGGAATAGAAACCAATACCGAGGATGAATGTTCCAATCCACCCAAAAATCTGGGCGTGTCCGTGGGCTTGGATCCAGCTAGCTGCGATCGTGCCATGCCGCCCGCTGATTGAGATTAGATTCCACACGCCCAGGAACGTGCCAGGCAGCAGCATGAAGAACAGCCCTGTGATTGCATAAACCATCATCAATCGCTGGGCGCTCTCCTCCCGTGCCTTGAGCAGGCTGGCCGGCTCATTCAGCCTGGACTCTTGGATGGTGACTGTTGAGGACATTGCAACTACCCTTCTGCTCCGCCTTCCAAGGCGATCGCACGCGGAAAAAGGCTATTGTTTTCCAGATGAACATGCTGATGCAGGTCAGCCTCAAACTCTTTCAGAGCGGTATACAACGTTCTGTAGCTGAAACAGCCGTCCTCCGGGGCCGTGTAGTTAGAGCTGAGAGTGCTGATCTCTTTGAGGGCAGCGCCAGCCGATTCGTGCTCCAACTCCATCATGTGTACCGGATTACCTACGGTGCCAAAGGCTGGCCTTGGTTTTGCTGTGCCGTTGCTGACGGCTTTTTCCAGAGCAATAATGTGCGGGAACAGAATGTGCTCTTCCTTCATCATATGAGAGGTGAGCTCGGCGGACATCCCACTGAATGTCTGCTGGATCTTGCCCAGCTCCGGGTGATTTTTTCCATGAACCGATACGACTTTGTTTAGCAGCTGGTGGAGACGGGGAAGCTCCTGCTTCACGTATGCATGGTGAGTGGTTACGATGTGCTCGATCAAGCCGCATAACGCACCGTCGAGATCCGGCGAACTCGCCTCAGAGGGCTGGTTAAAACTGCTGGCTTGTTCCAGAGCACGCAGCACATCCTCAACGGGCACATGCGCCTGCATACAAGCATCGCTCAATGTTTTCGATCCGCCGCAGCAGTAGTCAATGCCCAGCTTCTCAAAGGCCCTGGTTGCATTGGGGATTCCCGTGGCCAGGTCTCTCACGGTTCTGGTGGCATCGAGATTCATGATTTTTCTCCTTGACAGACTTCGGTGAACTCGAAGCCTCTATGGGCAAGTCTAGGAGAGGGAGGAGAGCAGGCCTATGACTTTTGTCACAGCGAACGCATTATTCGGAGTTTTCGAGTTCTGCTTGCAGCCGGGGCAGATCGGGGATAGTAACGGTCTTGGCTTCCATGCGTATAAGGTCCTCGGCTTGCAGACGGCTCAAGTTGCGCGACACCAGTTCCCGCACCGTGCCAATCTCTGATGCCAGCTCCTGATTACTTGGAGGCAGATGGATTTCAATTCCGCCTGGCGTCTTCTTGCCTGCCTTGGCGAGACGAACCAGGACTGAGATAAGCCTGGAGCGGACAGTTGTAAAAGAAAGTTCTTCAATTATCCCGACCAGTTTACGTAACCGGGCACCGACAACCTTGAGGACCTTGAGAGGGACCTGGGGATGGACCAGGCAAAGAGAATGAAAGTCCGGCTTGCTGATGAAATAGATTCGGGCATCACCGGCGGCCGCTGTGGATGCGGGATAAGTGCCACCATCGAAAAGTGGCAGTTCGGCCACCGAACTGCCTGGGCCCTCAATGGACAATATTTGCTCGCGGCCATTTGGCGAGCTCTTGAAAATCCGCACATTGCCACTCTCAACGATAAACAGGCCCGTGCAGGCGTCACCTTCCGTGAACAGCAGCTCGCCTTTGCTGTAATTGCGAGGCACGGCACGCTCGGCGAGAAACTGAAGTTCAGTTTCCGTGAGCCCATGAAAGATAGGAACGCGTCGAAGAATCTCTAAAGCATTTGGTGCGGGAGGCATTGACTGATATTGTAAACTGCCGCTGAGTAATGTTTCTGGCAAGGCACAAACGGGGCAGATCATTCTGCTGCGCTTTTCTCCCTGCCGGGCGACGTAAGTTGAACCTCCAGTTGATGGCCAGCTCTAATGTGACAGTAGCCTTTTTTCAGTAGAAATAAAATGGCATCCTGAGTAATTCTGCTCTTATAGTGGCGGATGTCCCGAATCCGTTTGGGGCCGGAAGAGCACTCATTAACCAGATGGAGTGCTGCCGCCGCCACGGATTCACTGGCAATGCAGGAAATGCGGTCGTGCAGAAGTTGACCGGAATTCGGTATTGTGCGGTCGAGCTCGATGGTGTGTTCTTCATCCAGAACATCACTTGCATAATGACGAAAGATAGCGTCGTAGTCGAATGATGGACGATTGCGCGGAGACAGGCGGAGCGCATGGGACCTGCAAGCCTCCAGTTGCTGTAGCCACAGATCGCCAAACTTGAGCGCCGTGGCCCGCCAAGTGAACTCTGCTAGTACGCGTGCCCGGCCTGCTGCGCCGAATTGCCGCCTCAGTGCTGGGCTTGTTACCAGTAAATGCAATCGATCATAAAGTATCCCGGTATCCACGATGGTCCGCTGGGCAAGATAGTGCTCGTTGCTGGCAGTCATTACAGTGGCAAACCGGCCAGCGGTTTCGGCGCTGGGACTGCTCCAGTAGGTCGGAATAAGAAAACCTTCCTTCCCGTCTCTCACAATGTCCCGGTAGCCGCTCCAGTCTGACGCTACTACAGGGCGCTCCATTGCCATGGCTTCAAGCAGCGTGAGCCCAAACGTTTCCTGGATATTATCCACGGGGGACACAAAAATATCGGCGGCAGAATAGAGGAGTGGTTTAAGTTTGGGAGCGAGATTGGGAATGATCTTCAGGTTTTTGCTGATTCCGATCATCGACCCAAATTCTTCCAGCAATTGTGTATAGATTTCCCGTGTGTCCTGGCCGCTTAACACCAGAAGGACGTTTGGGTCCTCGCGGACCAGCCTGGAAGTAGCTATCAGTAGAGGCTCAAGGTCCGCTTTAAATTGTTCCGTCAGCCTTCCAAGATAGAGAAGGACGGTACTTTCTTGTGGTATGCCGAATTCGCGCCGGGCCTGCTCACGGTCTCCGCCAGAAAAATAGCGCTCGTCCACGCCCAGCGGGATCTGGGAAATGCCAAGGGGAGAGTTGCCTGCGTCGGCATCCGTGCGTCCAGGATTGCCCATAATCCTGTTCGCTTCCCGGAAAATTATCTCCAGAGCTTTTTTTCCTGCGGCACTTGTTGCCACAAGCTGGTCGTAGGGCTCGCAAAGTATTTTTGTGTATGCATACGATGCGAAGAGCGTGTCCCATTTCACCGCATGCAGAATTGAGCAGAGCGGGAAACTCAAAGAGGCCAGATAAGGACGTGCAGCCGCCTGATAAGCGAGATCTGACCCCCCTGACAAAAGCAGGCAATCGCGTTCCTTGAAGCAATCTGCTGCATCCTGCAGGCTCATTACGCTGACCTTTTCCGGGCCGAAT
The DNA here is from genome assembly GCA_020072585.1 of Terriglobia bacterium. GTDB lineage: Bacteria > Acidobacteriota > Terriglobia > Terriglobales > Acidobacteriaceae > Angelobacter. Next base: position 44,026 of record JAIQGL010000016.1, read on the forward strand.
TGCCGCAAGAGGTCTCCCGCCACACGGTTGTTGTTTCCAGAAGCGTTCATGCGAAGGTGAATGCCGGGAGAATTGAGATCGTCGACGAGCACGTGAACAGCCTCAACAACGTTGAACTCCAGGGCCGCTTTCACGATGTCAGTCTGTGCTACAGTTGCGCCATATCGATCTCCAGCTTCCAGCGCGTCGGTCCCTCGTCGTGCCCATCCATTCACCGCAAGCTTCATTGAGAATTCTCCTTCAACACTGCTGCGTCAGATCGCGGGGAAAACCGTGCGTCCTTCCGTTCGCTGGATGGCCCGGGCAGATTTCTTCTTAGAGTTACATGGCCACTGACAGTGCTGATCCTTAAAGTACCTCCACCTTTTCCAATGCTGCTGACGATGCGCCCTGCACTGAGCGGGTGCGGTGCGGCCATCGCGAAGTCAGAGTGAAGTCGCCGGCCGGGGACCTGAAAATCCAAATGTGTGTTGATGTCAATTGGCAAGTACAGGCCAATGTCGCCAGAGACGGTTCGAATACTCAACTGGCCGGGCCAGTTAGCATTGCTGAAGTGCCCGGTAATCGAGCCATTCACCATTGCCAGATTCAACAGGCTGATGGAGCGAGGCAAATGAATAATGAAATCCACTTTAGGGCCCCGGCCGTCGCACTCGCTTTTGCACCATTCGGTGTTTCCGGCGCAGGCTTGAGCTGATGCTCCTTTTGAGTGCGGATCAATCGCGCAGATCAGGGTTACCCCTTTGATCTTCACCACGGTGATATCGACTAGTTCTGAGCCGCTGCCACTTTTATGAGCAACAACCTCCGTGATTTCACCCGGAATGAAATCCACGCTGATCGAGCCCGTTATGCCCTTGATATCGAGCGTTTGGTCTGGACTGAGTTGGCCACTCCAGTGAAAGGGAGTTGCGGGGCCGACCTGTGCGATTGAAGTGGCAAAGGGTGAACCAGCAAATAACAGAATGACTAAAATAGAGACGGCGCGTTGATTGCGTGGCATAGATGCGGCTCCTTTCAGATGGCTTGGACTGTCCTGTTTCCAGTCATCCGGGCTGCGAATCCACAATGCAGTACTGCTCAGCAATGAACTTTCTAAATGGTCAAGCTGCGTTGTTTTCAGCCGCACTACTTCGTGCAGGAACTCAGTTGAAAACAATGGAGGAGCCGTAAACGTAAATCACTCATAGCGCAGAGCCACCATAGGATCAATTCTGGTCGCCCGAGATGAGGGAATATAGCTGGCCAGCGCTCCCACGAGCAGCAGTAAAAGAGATACCAGGAAAAAGCTAATGGGATCATTGGATTTTATGCCGTAAAGAAGGCTCGCCATGGAACGTGTCAGGAAAAAAGCGCCGACCAGTCCAAACCCCAGTCCAATGACAGTCAAGGTGAAACCCTGTTTAAGGAAGAGCCACAGTACGCTTTGGCGGCTCGCTCCCAGGGCCATGCGCGTTCCAATTTCCTGACGTCTTTGCGAAACAGAGAAAGAAAGAACACCATAGACTCCAATGGCTGCAAGCAATAACGCCAAGCCGGCAAAAGTGCCGAAAAGCCAGGCATCAAATCGCGAGTTGGCCGTGGTGGATGCCACCAGAGCGTTCATGGTCCGCAGATCCTGGATCTGTTGCGTGCCGTCAAAGTCCTCAACAGTGCGTCGTAGCTCAGCGGAAACTCCGGTCAGGCTGTCAACCCTTATTGTCCATGCCAGCTTGCCAGTCATGCCCACAAAGACGTCTTTTGCTTGCGGTAACGGAATAAAAATCGTCGGGCGGGCAGTCTCTTTCAGATTGATCGTCTTTGTATCGTCAGCAACACCCACGATTTCCCGTGGTGTATCTCTAATCTCCGGATAATCCTGTCCTTGAAACCGGCCCACCACCACGCGTTCGCCCAATCCGCTGCCTTGAGGCCACCATTTACCGGCGAGCGCTTCGTTGACGATTACCACCGGCGGGCTCCCTTGCGTGTCACCTGGACCGAAGGAGCGGCCTTGTCGCAGAGCGATTCCCATGACCTTGAAGTAATCGGGAGTTACCAGACGAATTTCCATGCCTCCGATGCTCTGTTCCGGATGACCTTCCCGTTCCGTTGGCAGGTTAATGCCCCCGCTGAGAGGCAGCATGTTAATGGCAGCAACGCCACGGACTCCCGGCAATGCCTGAATACGTTGCGTGATTTCAGTGGCAAACCTCCATGTGCTGGCTGTGTTGGGGTAACGGTCGGGAGCTAGAGGGGTTCCAAAAGTGATAAGCCCTTGCGGCTGGAATCCAAGACGCTCCTGATGCAGGTGATAAAGGCTCTGGATCAATAGCCAGGCAGTGAGCACCAGCATGGCGGAAAGTGCCAACTGTCCCACCACCAAAAAGCTGCGGATGCGATGGTGCGCGGTCCCCCCTCCAACGACTTGGCCGATGGACTTAAGCGCATCATGCACGTTCAGGCGCCCTGCGTTGAGGGCCGGTACCAGAGTAAACAAAAGCGTCATCACGAAAAAGATCAGGGCCGCAAATAGCAGCACATTCTTATCAAGCGTGATAGGAGCAGAAGTCGGCAGATTGAATGGAAGCAGACCTACCAGACCACCAAGGAGACCGTGTGCGACGAGAAGTCCGGCAGCGATGCCAATGGAGCTAAGCACGGCATTTTCAATCAGGAATTGGCGCAGCAGGCGGCCGCTGGTGCTACCCACAGCCAGGCGGACAGCCACTTCTTTTTCGCGGGAAGCAAGTCTGGCCAACGAAAGACTGACCAGGTTCGAGCACACAATCAGAAAAAGAAATCCAGTCGTGCCGAAGAGCAGCAACAAATTTAGACGAACATTCCCAACAAGCCAGTCTTGATACGAGACAGCGATCAAGCCGCGGTATTTATCCGAAACATGTCCTGCATGCGCAGTTCGAAAGCTTTCCGTCATACTCTGGTTCTCGGCGCGGGCCTGTTCCACAGTCACACCATCTTTCAGACGAGCAATCACTGCGGTGTTTGAACCGTTGTCTTCAACGCCTCCAGTGGCACGCAGAGCAATCAGAGCGTCCGCTGCCTGCGGGAACCAGAAATCGCGCGGCAAAACCCCGATGATGGAATAGCTTCCATTGTCCAGCCGGATGGAGCGCCCAAGGACCTCAGGATCACTCTTGAAAAAGTCGCGCCACAACGCATAACTGAGAATAACGGACTGGGGACCTGTAGCGCGGGCTTCCAGGGAATTGAACTCGCGGCCCAGAGAAGGCGTCACTTCCAGAACGCGGAGAAAGTCTGCCGTTACCGTCATGGCCTTGATCCACTCCCGATCCTTGCCTGCAACGAGGTGCCGCTCGGTGATACCGCGATAACCTGCAATGGAGGAAAACGCATTGCTGTGTTCTTTCCAGAACACATATTCGGTCATGGTAATCGAATCCTGGTTCGTGGTCCGCGCCAGACGAACCAACTGTGAAGGCCGGGAATAGGGAAGGGGATGCAACAAGACTGCGTTGATAACACTAAACATGGCCGTGTTTGCGCCAACGCCAAGCGCAAGTGTCAAAACCGCAATGCTTGTGAATACCGGGTTTTTCCACAGCACGCGCAAGGTATAGCGCAAATCTTGCCGCAGATTTCCCAGAAATTCGGCACTACTCATGCTTTCACTCCTCTGTGCTCGGCGTCCGATAGCGGGCAAGTGCCATACTATATCGACCCGGGGAAGATAGAGCAACTAAATCATGTGTTGCGTTTTTTCCGGTCCCCGCACAAGACCCTGCGTTCATCAATTTACAAATCTGCCAAACCCGGCCCTGTCTTGCGCTCTTGCCGATGTTTCGGATTGCGCTCGGCGTGGCCGCTCCTGCCATTACGGAACAACAAGACCACAATGACCCAGTTTTGTTAGTAAGATGAACCGATATGGAACAAGGTTTACTACTCATCAACTACATCCTACCAATCTGGAACATTGAATAATCTAATTATGCTTTTATCCTTGACATTTACATTAATAACCCCAGATAAATGCTCCTGGCTTTGCATACATTGTGTGGGCGTGAATCAAAGCCACAAACTACAAGCAAGGAGAATACTATGAGCAAAATACTCGCGCTACAGATGCTCGCCGCTGGTGGCGACCTAGTTGCCGCTGAAAGCACAAGCAGTGTGAATTGCTTTGCAGGCGACTCATTCAACTCCAATTGCAGCGTAAACTGCGGTGGCAAGACAGTAATTGATCCTGTGGACACGACGGTAGCTGTGTAGCGCTTGCGCCCGGCGGGGCTGACGCTCTGCCGGGCCTTATCGTTTTGGCCTCGCCATACTATTATGGATTGTAGTTTGATGACAGGCTACAGGCAGAAAATACCGGCACATTTGCCAGCTAAAGAAACTGTTAGTGTCATAATGGGAACATGCGACGGTGAATCTGTCTAATAAATCCCACATCGGAACAACTAAATATTAATAAGTGCGAATAATGCATTTTACTGTTGACATCAGTTTAGTTCCCCACGATAAATGCTCTCGGCTTTGCATAGATTGTGTTGGGCGTTTATGCGACGACTATCAAGGACAACAGTAAGGGAGGTACCATGAGTAAGATATTGGCTCTCCAGATGCTAGCTGCCGGAGGCAATTCTGTTGCTTTCGAAAGCACAAGCAGTGTCAACTGTTTCGCTGGTGACGCTTTCAATTCCAACTGCAGTGTGAATTGCGGTCCGGCGCCAATCGATCCGCCTATTACCTGCGATCCGGATTACACAGTCGCAATCTGAAGTGTGTCAGCCGGCAGGGCTTGAGCCCTGCCGGATCCAGTCAAATGTTCAGCGGGAATGCAGAAATTGCGCGCGCGAAGCGCTCTGCTTCCAGAACTGGATTAGATAGAGGGGGCTCCCGTGGACGATCCCGGCTTCTATACCATCGGTCATCCTGAATATTATGAGACATTGAGCCGGCTGCCACTCCAGCCTGCCTACGTTGATGCTCTTCGCGTTACTATTCCGGCGGATTGGGCAGTCATACGCTCTGACATCTGGCTTCAGGCGGGCAGCAGAACGTCTCCGCTGACGGCGCAGGGGTTCAAGATACACCTGTCTTGCGCATTGCCGGATGCGCTGGACATGATCCAGCGTTTTGTCCCGATCTGCACAAGTAAGAACGTGCAATTCAAGATAGCGGCAGACCCGATGCTCCACGGCTTCCTGAACTCGAAAAGATACTCGCGGGGTGGAGCCGGCAAATTCGCGACCATTTATCCCGCCGACCATGCATGCTTTCTGGAGTTGATTGAAGCACTTCATCAGGCAACCAAAGGTATGCAAGGTCCATACATCTTATCTGACAAGCGATATCCAGGCAGTAAAGTGGTCTTTTACCGGTGGGGCGGATTCCAGAGGATCCGCAACTTGAGGCCGGATGGAATCCAGCGCATGATGGTTCGTACTCCGGATGATGAGCTTATTTTTGACGATCGTTTGCCGTTCTTCAAACTTCCGGAATGGGTCACTGATCCATTTCCGGAAGAAGCCGACGAGTCGGAGGGTGACAGTGAGCTTTTGCATGACCGGTACAAGGTGCAGAAAGCACTGGCGTTTACCAATACCGGCGGGGTTTATCTCGCAAGAGATCAACAAACCGGACTTGCCGTTGTTGTGAAGGAAGCCAGACCGCACACGCTGATCTGGGGCGCCAGAAGAGTTGCACTCGACGCTACAGAGGCCCTGAAGAATGAGTGCGCTGTTCTTGAGCGTCTACAGGGCTTGCCTTGTGTTCCGCAATTTATCGAGTTCTATCAGGAGTGGGAACACACATTTCTCGTTCAGACCTATTTCGACGGAATGCCGCTTGCCAATTTCAGGGCCATGGAAGATGTCATCGTAATGACCAAGATGGAGGACCCGGACGCGGTCATCCGTTTTTGTGCCATATGGCGTGAAATATGTATTCGCCTTCTTGATGCGGTTGACGCGATCCATTCCCGTGGCGTCATCATCGGCGATATTTCTCCTGGCAACGTCTTGATCGACCGCACGACGGGAGAAATCGTGCTGATTGATTTTGAAGGCGCCCTCCTGTCTGGCGCTGCTGATGAAATCACACGCATGGGAGCGAACTGGTTTAACCCTGGTTTTCGTAAGGTGGAAAGCCGGCAAGCTGGATCGTTATCGCACCTGGATGACGCGTACTCTTGCGGCATGCTTCTGTACAACGTGGTGTGTCCCATCCAATCGTTATTTGAGTTGGATAAAAAGCAACCGATATTCCGCATACTTGATCACTTTGTTGAAGCCGGATTGCCTGCGGAGGTTCGGGTGATCATCCAGGCCCTGCTGGCCGGCAATCAAGAGGAGGCGCGCCGCCATGCAGAATCCTGGGAATTGCCAGAGGCACAGTTTGCGGAACCGCCTTCTGATGGTTCGGTGCCGAACCGCGATGAAGCGGAAAGACAAGCTATTCAAGCATGAACGATTGATAAAAATCCAGGAAACAAGACGGGACTAATCTAGGAAATGGGTGCTTTCATGCTCGTGGCAAACGCAATTGCTCTCCCGCATATACCGGAATCGAGTGTTTTAGCGCAGACGATCGCCAGCCTGGCCGAGCAGATGCTGGTCAGCATGGACACGAGCCGTAAAGACCGGCTTTGGCCGGCCGATGCCATGGTGTTTCAGACCAATGCTCTGAATCTGGCCTATGGCGCTTGTGGAACTGCGCTTTTTCTGCATGATGCTCTCGGCGAATTGCCCGCTGTTCCACGCGATTGGCTGATGGCACAACCGATTGACAACGTCACCTATCCGCCAGGTCTTTACTCAGGCATCGCGGGTATTGCCTGGAGCTTTGCGGAGATGGGAATGCTCGATCGGGCCGTCAGCCTATTTGGATTAATTCCGCAATCGCCTCTGGCATTCAAGACCGCAGAAATCTTCAGCGGCGTTGCCGGTTGGGGTCTGGCAGCTCTTGCGCTGTCTTTAAAGACTGGCGATGAACAGTTTCAAAGCCTGGCCTGTCAGGCGGGTGACCATCTGCTGAAAATTGCGAAGCATGGCGAACTAGGAGCTTCCTGGCCAGACGAGAATGGTGATGTGCCCCTGGGTTTCGCCCTCGGCGGTAGCGGGATCGCGGTCTTCCTTCTCTACTTGTGGCATAGCACTGGGGAAAGCAGCTATCTCCAGGTTGCCCGTGAGGCCCTGGAGTTCGATGTGGCCCACTCCAAGAGCGTCGGCGACGTGCTCTTATGGGGAGCCAGCGTGGAAAGTCGCGGTCATCGGCCGTATTGGTTGCGCGGTGGGGCCGGAGTTGCGTCCGCGCTTATACGTTTTGCGCAGATGCTGAAAGAAGACCGGTACCTTGACCTGGCACGCAAGGCCGTGCGCCCTTGTGCATCATTTTTTGCAGCGGCGCCCCACCTCTTTGAAGGATTGGCATCGATGGGTGAGTCGCTCCTGGATGTCTATCTGGTAACCGGCGATGAATTCTATCTTGAAAAGGCGCGACAGAAAGCCACCCAGACCCTGTTGTATAGTATCGAGCGGCAGCAGGGCATTGCTTTCCCCGGCAGATATCTCTTTAAGATCAGCCACGACTATGGCGTTGGCGGAGCAGGGGTTGGACTCTTTCTCCACCGCCTGATTGGGTTGAGGCCGCGGAGGTTTCATGACATCTTTCCTGGGCAATCCCCTGGAGCATTATAGGATCGGAAAAATTTAGTTCGTGGAGTTCCACTCTTGCCTGAACCAGCGGAGCAACCCAAAAAGTCTCAGATGGAGCAGCTAAAATCTGTTTGGCCGCAGATCAGGGAACTGGTGTTCCCACGCACACTGCTTCTGGCGACTGGCTTCGTGTTGTTGCTCATCAACAGGGTCATGGGCCTGGCGCTCCCATATTCCAGCAAACTCCTGCTTGATCGCGTGATTGCCAGGAAGGACCTGCACTTCCTGGGATTGTTGACCATAGGCATTCTTCTGGCGACCTTGATCCAGGCGAGCACCTCATTTGCACTTGCCCAACTATTGTCAAAGGAAGCACAGCGGGTGGTTGCCCAGTTGCGCCGCCGGGTACAGGCCCACATCACCACACTTTCCGTGAGCTTCTATGATTCTTCCAAGACTGGTGCTCTGGTTTCACGCATCATGAGCGATGTGGAAGGCGTACGCAACATCATCGGCACAGGCTTGCTGGAGTTTGTCGGCGGGGTGCTTACCGCGGGAATCGTCCTGGTTTTGATGCTTCGGATCAATTTGTTAATGACCCTTGTTGCGGTTGGTTCACTGGTGCTTTTTACCGTGGTGCTCAATCGCGCCTTCAAAGTAATCCGTCCCATTTTCCGCGAGCGCGGCAAGATCAATGCAGAGATTACCGGCAGACTCACAGAATCATTGGGTGGAGTGCGCGTTGTTAAGGGCTATCACGCGGAAGAAAGGGAACAGGCGGTTTTCGGCGTGGGGGTCCAGCGGCAACTGGACAACGTGATGAAGGCGCTTAATGCGATGTCATCCATGGGGTTTGCTTCAACCCTGGTGATGGGTTTTGTGGGCGTGGCCATCATGTATATAGGCGCGCGGCAGATTGTGGCCGGCAAAATGACGGCTGGCGAATTGTTTCAGTACACCATGTTCATGGGCTATCTGGCTGCGCCCGTCTTCCAGATGAGCAGCCTCGGGACGCAGATCACGGAAGCCGTAGCTGGCCTGGACCGTACCCGCGAGGTACTGAACGAGCTTCCGGAAAATAAAGATCCGGAACGCATTATTCCTCTCAAGGTCCACGGCGAACTAGTTTTTGAAAACGTGGATTTTTCCTATGAACCCGGTAAGCCTGTGCTGCAGGGCATCAACTTTATGGCCCAGCCTGGAACGGTGACAGCGCTGGTGGGCTCGTCCGGGTCAGGCAAATCCACGATCATAGGGTTGGTTGCGGCATTTTATAAACCTAATCACGGTCGTGTACTGGTGGACGGTGTGGACCTCAGCCAGGTGCGCCTGGACTGCTATCGCCCGGCGCTGGGTGTGGTGCTGCAGGAAACATTTCTGTTCGACGGAAGCATCCGGGAAAATGTCGCATTCTCCCGGCCCGAAGCAACAGAAGAAGAAATCATGCATGCCTGCCGCATCGCCCATGTGGACGAGTTCGCCGGACGCTTCAATGACAAATATTCCACGATTATTGGCGAGCGGGGAGTCAAATTATCCGGTGGCCAGCGTCAGCGGATTTCCATCGCACGAGCTGTGCTGGCCGATCCTAGAATCCTAATTCTGGATGAGGCGACATCCAGTCTCGACTCCGAGTCAGAAGCCTATATCCAGCAGGGTCTCAAGTACCTGATGAAAGGCCGCACAACTTTTGTGATTGCGCATCGCCTCTCAACGATCCGCCAGGCTGACACGATTCTGGTAGTGGAGGCTGGCCGCATTGTGGAGCGCGGCACACATGTTTCTCTCTATGACTTAAGAGGCCGTTACTATGAGCTTTATACAAAACAGCATGGGGTGGAATCCAACTTTCTCCTTGAGACGGGAGTGGATGAGAGCTTGGAGGAGAAGCAACCTGCGGGAATTGCAGGCGGGCAGGAAGGCCTTGAAGCGATGCGCTTGATTCGCGGCCAGGGACTATAGCAACCTGTCCCTCCCGCCTTTTCTGCCAGAAACCATCACAGAATTTTCAAGGCAGCGATTTGAGTTATGGCGTAGCCAGGGGTGCCACTGGAATTGGATCGGGTTAGATCGAGAGCTGGCGTAAGGGTTAGATCGACTGGCGATGCAAAATATCAGAAGGAGGAATTATTAATGTCTAGAGAAGAATCGGAAGACACAAGGAAATACAAGGTCGTTGTTAATCACGAGGAGCAATACTCCATCTGGTTTGCGGAGCGCGAGAACCCGCTTGGATGGAAAGATGTCGGTAAAAGCGGAACAAAACAAGAATGCCTGGAGCACATCAAGGAAATATGGACTGATATGAGACCCTTGTCTTTGCGCCGAAAGATGGACAGCGCATCTGCGTAAGCCGGTATATAGTATTGCCTGGTCTGGTAATGGGGCGGAAATCCGGCAGCTCGCTGAGCATCTTAAACGCAGTTGCTGAGGCCGCCGGGCTCTTTGGTCGAAGTCATCTCGGAGCAATCCGCCCTCGTGGTAGCAGCCGATGGCATATTTGGGACAAGGCCTTTGTGGTGCAGAGAGGGCTGCGGGCTGGAGGATGTGCGCAGCGATATAATCCTGTCCGGCCGCTCTTTTTTATCCTATGCGTTCGGAAGATGGAAGCAGAATTGAATGGCTGCTGGAAACCTCTGATCTTTTTTTGCATGGAGCCCATATGGATTCGATCTGTTGTAGTCAGAACGATTTCAAGAGCGCCTGCTCACGATTTCCCAGCGGTGTAACCATCACTACGGTCATGGGTGAGGGTGGATTGCCCTATGGAATCACTGTAAGCTCGTTTACAAGCGTGTCACTATCACCCCCCTTGGTGCTGGTATGCATTGACCAGCGTTCGCCCGTGCTCCAGCATATTGAAGTGGGAAAGCACTTTGGAATCAATGTTTTGGCAGCCCATCAGCAGGAACTTTCAATCAAGTTTTCGCGTGACAGGAACGACCGCTTTTCCGGGATCCAATGGTCTGCTGGCCAAACAGGCGTGCCTCTGCTGTCTGATGTACTTGCAAGTTTTGAATGCGAAACGGTTCAGATGCTGGTCGGCGGAGACCACTGGATTCTCTTAGGGAAGGTTCTGCACGCGAACTCCCAAAATGGGGAGCCGCTTATCTACGTGAATCGTTGTTATGCATGCGCCAAGGAGTTGCAGGCGGGTTGAGATAGAATCGAAAGGTTCTATGGACCGCATAGCAGACAAAAAGGCAACGATTCAACCGTACCTGCGTCATCAGCCGGGCACGCAGCCAAATTCGCTCTATGAACCCTACCGCGCTACGGTCTTGCGGTCTCCGAGCAAGCCTCTGATCTATTTGCCGCATACGCTGTCAGAGGTCACAGGCCCGGTCTACGGGCAGGATGCAGTCGCCGAGAACGATCACGACCTGACTCGCCAGCATGCCGGTGAGCCACTGGGCGAGCGAATCATTGTGACTGGGCGAGTGCTCGATAGCAATGGCCGTGCCGTACCCAACACGCTGATTGAAATCTGGCAGGCAAACTCTGCTGGCCGCTATACTCATATAAAGGACCAGCATCCGGCGCCGCTTGATCCCAATTTTTCCGGTACAGGGAGAACGCTCACGGACGAACACGGCGCTTATCGTTTCATAACCATCAAGCCGGGGCCGTATCCCTGGTTCAACCACCACAATGCCTGGCGCCCTGCCCACATACACTTTTCGGTCTTTGGAAGGGCCTTCATCTCTCGCCTAGTCACACAGATGTACTTTCCCGGCGACCCCTTGTTTGCCTTTGATCCTATCTTTCAATCGGTGCCCGACGAAAAAGCCAGGCAGCGCATGATTTCCAGATTTGATATGGAAACAACTCAGCCCCAATGGGCCATCGGCTATAAGTTCGATATCGTATTGCGCGGCCCTGAGGCCACGCCGTTCGAGACATAATATGGACACCGTTCCCACACCTTCACAAACGATTGGCCCATTTTTCCATTTCAGCCTGACAACGGCTGAGCATTGCGTCAGGTGCATTGCTGGGCCGCAGACTCGGGGCGAACGCGTCTGGTTGCTGTGCCGGGTGTTGGACGGCGAGGGTGCACCTGTCCCCGATGCCATGATCGAGATCTGGCAGGCCGACGCTGAAGGCCACTACCGTTCTGCCGGGGATGTTCAGGGGGATGTTCAAAACAATGCGGTTGATCCGGCGTGGCGCGGATTCGGGCGCCTGGCTACTGGAGAAGACGGCAGTTGTGAATTTGAGACCGTCAAGCCGGGGCGCGTTCTGGGACCGGGCAATGTCTTTCAGTCGCCGCATGTTGAGGTGGCAATATTCGCTCGCGGAATACTCAAACAGCTCTCCACTCGGATTTATTTTGCCAACGATCCAGCGAACCAGGAAGATCCGGTGCTTCAGCTTGTCCCGCAGGAGCGGAGAGCAACTCTAATGGCGCAACCTGATCCGGGGCGTCCAGGGCATTGGCGCTTTGATGTGCATCTGCAGGGTGAGCAGGAGACGGTATTTTTTAATGTGTAATATCGCTGCGGCGGAGGCAATTTTGCCACACCGATCCAGCCTGCTAAGCGGATTGCCTCGACTCCTGATATAACACCATTTGATGTTTGCCGATCGCACTAACTGGAACTTAAAATCTAACCGTCTGGCTGAAGCGCTGGAGCGCCACAAAACGAGTGGGCGCAAGCTCTTTGATCTCAGCGCCTCCAACCCCACCGAATGCGGCTTTAAATATGACGTGGCGGCAATCATGCGCGCACTCTGCACACCAGCATCATTGCAGTACCATCCTGACCCGCGCGGCCTCAAGTCCGCTCGCCTCGCTGTAAGCGACTATTACTCTGCACGCGGTGACCGCGTCAGCATTGATGATCTGCTGCTGACCACCAGCACGAGCGAGGCTTATTCGTGTGTCTTCCGCTTGCTCTCGAATCCGGGCGATGAGATGCTGATTCCAACACCGAGCTACCCGTTGTTTGACTTCCTTGCCGACATAAACGACGTTAAGCTCATCCGCTATCCGCTTTTCTACGATCATGGCTGGCACATTGATCTTTACGCCTTGAAGCAGGCGATCACTCCGCGCACCCGAGGCGTGATCATTGTTCACCCTAATAATCCGACCGGGCACTTCACCAAAGCGGAAGAGACAACGCAACTCAACCAGATCTGCTTCGCGAACCAGATGGCCATTATTGCCGACGAAGTCTTTTTGGATTTCCCGCTGGGCGCCGCTGAAAAAAGTTTCGTCGCTAATGAAGGCGCTCTGACCTTTACCATGAGCGGCATCTCCAAGATCTCCGGCCTTCCACAGATGAAATTTGCCTGGCTGGCCGCCAGCGGTCCTGAAGAGATGAAAAGGGAAGCGGGCGCACGCCTGGAGATGATCGCTGACACTTATCTTTCGCTGAATGCACCCATCCAGATGGCTGCGCCCGTGCTGCTGCAACACCGCACCGCTTTTCAGCAACAGCTCATGGCCCGCGTGCGCAGGAATCTCGCCGAACTCGACTCTCAACTCGCCGGCAAGAATCACCTGGGCCGTCTGGCGGTGGAAGGGGGATGGTACGCCGTTCTGCGTGTCCCGGCCATGCGTACGGACGAAGAGCTGGCAATCGAGCTGCTGAAGAAGCACGATGTCTATCTGCACCCCGGACACTTTTATGATTTTCCCGGGGAAGGCTACCTGGTGGTCAGCCTGATTACGCCGGAACAAGATTTTAGTGAAGGCCTACGCCGACTGTTGTCAGCGGCCTGAAATAAGGCCCTGTAAAATCGCGAGCTTCACAAACCGGACGATAGAGGCCCCAGCCTATCGCTCGGGATGGTAGAAAAAACCGACTCAAATTTTGTTCGAACGCAGCGTCAGGTCACCTACCCCTACATGCGCATGCAGACGGTACTTACCCGGCCCAACGGTCTTGAATGAGCGCCAGACCCCACTCCTCACGTTCTTGAAAATGGGCGCATTCACATCTCCGATGCGCACTGAAAAATCGGCATGCGCGTAGTCCCTGGGGTGCAACTCGTTTAACTCCAGATTTCCCGCGCGGACCTCGATATCTTTGTTGCCCTCAACATCGCCCACGCGGAGCCCGCCTGTAGCCATCCGCACGCGGAGATCAGTCTTGCGCGGGACCTCAATGACGGCATGAAAGCTCGATTTAGGACCGGCGATCTTGAGATAGTTCTGGCCGTGCCCCGAACTGATCTGCACCTGCACTTTTGGCAGGTCGGCGGTTTTTCCTTCTTCATAGACTACGGCGATGCTGTCAGAAGCGCTGGCTACGATCTGGTAGTCACCGGAGCCAAGCTCGATGTCCAGAGGCCAGTTAGGGTCAGGCCTTAATTCATATCGGCGTTCATGACCATTCTGTGTTTGTGCACAGGCAAGAGAAACGGATAGCGCGAGTAAGAAAGGCAGGAGCTTTTTCATACACGCCTCCTTGCAATCTATATACGCCGGTTGGGCTGAAAAGGTTCCCGGACGTCCTTATTAATTGCATTTTATTTTGCTGGATGGCTCGCTGTTTCTGATGCCGATTGCCGCAGCTTGTAGCGTTGTATCTTCCCGGTGGCCGTCTTAGGAAGCTCTTTCACGACTTCAAAAGTTTGAGGGCACTTGTATGCCGCAAGTCTGCCCAGTACATGTTGCCGAATCTCTTCAATCATTTGTGGCGTAGCGCTCATGCTGTTCTTGAGCACCACATAGGCAGCTGGCTTTACCAGTTGATTGCCATCCGGGTTTCCAATGGCGGCTGCTTCCTGCACCATGGGATGTTCCAGCAGCACGCTTTCTATCTCGACCGGGCTCACCCACATGCCTTTGACCTTCATCATGTCGTCGTTGCGGCCTACATACCAGTAATATCCGTCCGGATCACGATAATATTTGTCGCCGGTGCGTATCCAATGGCCCTCGATCGTCTCTTTGGTTTTTTCGTGCTGGTTCCAGTAGCAGGAGCAAACGGAATCACCTTTGATGAGGAGGCTGCCGATCTCGCCGTCAGATACATCGTGCCCATTTTCATCCACAATGCGAGCTTCATAACCCGGCATGATCTGGCCGCTCGATCCCGGCCGCACCGCTCCCGGACGGTTGGCGATAAACATATGCAACGCCTCGGTTGAGCCGATCGCATCCAGAATCTCAACCTTAAAGCGTTCCTTGAAGCGATGGAAAAGCGTCGCGGGCAGGGCCTCTCCGGCGGAAACCGCGTAGCGCACGGTGGAGAGATCAAAGTCCGGCCCCCCCTCACGTTTATAAGAAAGCAACGTTGCGTAGTTTGACGGCACGGAGAAAAAGAGCGTGGGCCTATGTTTTTCTATGACCGAAAAAATGTTTGCTGGAGAAGGCGAACCGGGCCACAAAATGCTGGTCGCGCCGACGGAGAGAGCGAAATAGAGTCCATTGCCCATGCCATAAGCAAAGAACATCTTGGCCACGCTGAAAAAGCGGTCATTCTCCGTGATCTTTAATATGCCCTTGGCATAAAGTTCGGCGCAGACCACCATGTCATGGTGGAGATGCACACAGCCTTTGGGAAAGCCAGTGCTGCCGGAGGAGTAGAGCCAGAACGCGGCGTCATCCTTATTCGTAGGCTCGGGTTCCAGTTCAGGGGAGCTGGCATCGAGGAGTTTCTGGAGAGATTCCATGCCTTCCTGGGCCTTGCCAAAGACGACAATGGTCTTGAGGTAGCGAAGTTTTTCTTTTGCAATCGCCTGCACCTGCGGCAGCAGGGCTTCGCTCACGATCAAAACTCGGACACGCGAATCGTTCAGTATGTACTCATATTCGCTCGGTTTGAGCAAGGTATTGATCGGGATGGGTACGGCGCCAATCTTGACTGCGCCGAAGAAGCAATACGGAAACTCTGGCGTATCCAGCAGCAGTAGCCCTAAGCGCTCTTCCTGGCGCACCCCAAGTTTTTTAAATGCGTTGCCGGCACGGTTGACCCGCTCAAAGAGCTGGCGGTACGTCACGCTCTCGTCGCCGCATTCATAGGCCACTCTATGGCCGCGGCCTTGCTGGATATGGCGGTCGACAAAATGTGCCGCCACGTTAAAGATTGTTGGTAATTGGATTGATTTCATATGCGCTACCCGGTAGCTCTCGGGGTACTGCCATAGTATAAATGTCGTGGAATCAGATGGTTAGGATTTTACATTAGACAATCAACATTTAATACAGCCGGAAAATATAGCCGGAACTTACGCTCACTCCCAGCCGTAACTACTGCCAACGGGAGTGCAAAGCGTGATAATTTTGCCCTTCCGTTAATAAACGGGTACTTCTCTCGTCAGACATCTTGAGAGGAGCACCGTACTAAATTGCAGGCCACAATGCAAATAGCGCAGGCGAATATGGCAGTCCTGGCCGGAGACAGTTTCAGACCGGGGCTGGAGCAGATATTTCTGGAACACAGGGACCTCGTATTCCGTGCCGCTTACCGCGTCACGGGGAATTCGAGCGACGCGGAAGATGTGTTGCAAACCGTCTTTTTGCGTCTGGTCCGGTTAGAGACGTTTCCGGAAATCGCCAATCTACCGGGTTATCTGCACCGGTCCGCAGTGAACGCGTCTCTGGACTTGCTGCGGGGGAAGAAGGAAACATTTTCGCTGGATGATGATCCAAACCAGACTGAAGTGGTGTCAACGGACCATGGACCCCATTCGGCCGAGCTCCGGGACTGGTTGCGCCACGCTCTGGCGCGGCTGAATCCCCGATGGGCGGAGATGTTTGTGCTTCGATTTATAGAGGATTACAGCAATCGTGAAATAGCCGGAATTATGAAAACCTCGCCGGCGGTAGTTGCTGTGGTACTGCATCGTACGCGTACTCAACTGAAGAAGGACTTTAAAGGATTGACGAGGGGAAGCCGATGAAGCGTCAAGAAAAAAATCCCGCCACGAATCCAGGTGAGCTGCTCGACAATGCGCTGGCTGCGGTACGCGCGGAGCTGCCTGACAATGAGACCATACATACCGCGAGTGACCACGTCTGGCAGCGCTTGAGCCAGGAAGCTGCAGCTCTTCCGCAGATCGAATCCATCTGCGGCTGTGCGGATGTACGTAATTTGCTTATCCAATACCGTGCCGGCCAGCTGGTCCCCGCGCGTGCTCTGCTGGTGGAATCACACCTGCATGAGTGCGTTGCCTGCCGCAGAGAAGCGGAGACAGGGAAGCGCGAACGCAGCGCGCTTGCGCCCTGGAAGCAGGAGCTTCCCCAAGTAAGAAATACAGGCTTCCGCTGGGTGGCCGTGGCCGCAGCGATTGCTGTTTTTGCCATCACAACATACTTTGTCCAGGACAAGTTCTTTTCCGGTCCGCAGGGAATGCGCGCCCGCGTGGAATCATTTAGCGGCGTGTTGAATCGAGTTGGCTATAGCGGCGATCAGCCGCTCAAGGTTGGCGACGAACTGACAGAAGGCCAAAGAGTTCGCACCGGTGGCGGATCGCATGCAATGTTGCGTTTGCGCGACGGCTCGTTGGTGGAGATGAATGAGCGCGCCGAGTTTGGCGTCTCCATGGGCCGCAAAGACACCACAGTACAGCTTGAGCGCGGCAACATCATTATTCAGGCGGCCAAACGGACCAGCGGCCACCTGTATGTTGCTTCGCCGGACTGCCGCGTATCGGTCACAGGAACAGTATTTTCAGTCAATGCAGGCATGAAAGGCTCACGCGTCTCCGTAATCGAAGGCGAAGTACGCGTGGCTGAAGCTGGAGCGGAGAAGGTGCTTCATCCGGGCGACCAGCTTTCTACCAACGTTAGTCTGGGAACTGTCCCGGTGAAACAGGAGATTGCCTGGAGCCAGAACCTGGACAAGCATCTGGCGTTGCTGGCCGAGTTCGCCCACTTGAGCAACAAGCTGGCCACCGTGCAGTTGCCTGGCTTGCGCTATCAGAGCCATGTGCTGCCCACGCTGCCTGCCAATACCGTTCTGTTTGCCGGCATTCCCAACCTGGGCGATGCCGTACAACAAGCCAACAAACTCTTCCAGCAGGAGTTGCAGGAGTCTGCCGTGCTGCGCGAGTGGTGGCAGCAGACACAAAGCAAGAAGAATGATGGTCCGGAGTTCAATGAGATCATCGACTATGTTCATGACCTGGGACAGTATCTTGGCGACGAAATTGTTTTCTCCATTGCACTCAATGGGCATGACGGCGAGCCTTTAGTCGTCGCGCAGGTCCAGCATGATGGCCTGAAACAATTCATTCAACAGGAAGCGGCGAAATACGCCGGCACGAAGTCACACATACGCGTGGTGGATGAACAGGAACTGAATCAGTTGGCCGCACAGGAAAAAGGAAAGCAGCTTCTGATTCTGGTTCGTCCGGACTTTGTTGCCGCGGCGGCGGACGCTGCCACACTCAAACAATTTGCCGCAGGGCTCAATCAGGGTGGCGGGTTTGCGGCAACGCCCTTTGGCCAGCGCATGGCCGCCCAGTATAAGAACGGCGCTGAGATACTGTTTGGCGCAAACCTGGCAGAGATGACCGCCTCGCACCATCCGCATGGCGCACAGCAGAACGCACACTTTGAACTGACTGGTTTGGCCGATGTTGAGTATCTGATTGCTGAGCGTAAGGGAAGCGGCGAACAGGTACAAAATCGCGCTCAAGTCACGTTCGTGAACCAGCGGCGCGGCCTGGCTTCCTGGTTAGCTGCGCCTGCGCCTATCGGCGGGCTGGATTTTGTCTCCAAGGATGCCGGAGCAGTAGCGGCGTTCATCTCCAAGAATCCGGCCGACATGCTGGATGACGTTTTGAAGATTGCCAACGCCTCTGACACCAACGCGGCGGCACACATCGCTCGCGGCGAATCAGAGCTGAAAATCCGGTTGCATCAGGACCTGGCGGACACTCTGGGCGGCGAGGTAACCTTTGCCCTGGATGGTCCCATTCTGCCCACGCCCTCCTGGAAGATTGTGTCTGAGGTGCACGATCCCAACCGCCTGCAATCCACGATCCAGCAACTGGTTGCGGACGCAAAGGAGCACATAAAAGGCGAGGGTGAAGGCATTGCACTGGACCAACAGACGGCCAACGGGCTGACTTTTTACACAGTCCGCTCAATCAATGAAACAAAACCGTTTGAGGTTACGTATACCTTTACGGACGGATATATGATTCTTGCGCCGAGCAGGGCACTGGTAATGAACGCGATCGCGATTCACCAAAACGGAAACTCGCTGGCACGCTCCGCTGCGTTCCGCGCACTACTGCCGCAAGACGAGCACGCGGATGTTTCCGCCGTCCTCTATCAGAATCTGGCTCCGGTCATTGGACCGATTGCCCAGCAACTATCGGCTTCGCAGTTGCAATCATTGCAGCAGATTGCGGCGGAGACCAAACCCAGCGTAGTCTGCGCGTATGGTGAAGATAATGCCATCCGCGTGGCCACCAGCAGCCGGCTCTTCGGCTTTGACCTGAACACTCTGGCTCTGTCCACGTTGATGAATGTGGCACAGCCTTCACGAGCGCATCGCACACTCCGCTAGCGCACTGAGGCCGGATGCCTGCAATTATTGAAATGCAAAACCTGACGGTGCAGCTGGGCAACAGGACAATCCTGAACCAGTTGAACGGCTCGCTGTCAGGTCGTTGTATCGGACTATTGGGGCCGAACGGATCGGGCAAATCAACCCTGATCAACACTCTGCTGGGGTTTTACGAGCCAGTTGCCGGAGCGGCCCGCGTTTTGGGAAAAGAAGTCAAAAGTAATCTGAGAGAGCTTCGCGCGATGATCGGCTATATGCCGGAGAGTGACGCCTTCATCGCCGATATGACCGGCGTCCGTTTCGTCCGCTACATGGCAGAGCTCTCCGGCCTGCCCCGCGGGGAAGCCATGGAACGGGCCCATGAAGCTTTCTTTTACGTTGGCCTGGGTGAAGCGCGCTATCGAAAGCTTGGAACGTACTCTCTAGGCATGAAGCAGCTAGCCAAACTGGCCCAGGCCATCGCGCACGGACCAAAGCTGGTGCTGTTGGATGAACCTACGAACGGCCTCGATCCTGAAGCGCGAATCCGCATGCTGCAACTGGTCAGGGAAATTCGCGATACCGGCGAAGTCACCGTGTTGATCTCTTCCCACCTGCTGCGCGACATTGAAGAGTGCTGCGACCAGGTACTGATCCTGAAAGATGGCCGGATCGCCGCACTGTGCAATCTGGAAGAAGAACGCAAAGCCAACCTCAAATTTCTGGAACTGGAAGTTACACAGGGCAACGGCTTTCTTGAGTCAGTACGCGGCATGGGTTGCGAGTGCGCCAGCTTTGGCGCGGGACGCGTGCGCATTGTGCTGCCAGACGATATTGATCTTCGCCAGATCTATCGCACCGCGGCGGAACATGAGGTGCAGATCCGCCGCATGAACTACCGGAGAGATTCGTTGGAAGACATTTTCCTCAAAGCCATGGCCGGCAGTCCGCAGCCACAGGGGAGCGCCAATGGCCGTTTATAAACGCACTTACAAGGCCTACCACGGAGCGCTTACTCCAGCGTGGTCGCGCTTTACCGTGCTGACTCGCTACGGCCTGTCAACATTGTTTGACTCGCGGCCGTTCACTGCTTACACCGTCTTGTGCTTCCTGCCATTTCTGGTTGGACTGGCTTACATTTATATCGTTCACAGCGTCGCAGCCCAGGCCATCATGGGGATGAATGTGGGCAACGCGATGCCGGGTACGGTCAACAATGACTGGTTCCACAGGCTTCTTGTTTTCCAAGCGGGAATGGGATTCATTCTTGCTGCCTGGGGCGGCCCCGGAATGATTACCAAGGATTTCGCTAACCATTCCGTGCAGTTGTATCTCAGCCGGCCCATCTCAAGGACGGAATATCTGTTCGGGAAGATTTCTGTTCTGGCCGCGCTGCTCTCATGCACTACCTGGATTCCAGCTCTCATATTGTTTCTTGTGAAAGCGGAACTTCAGGGCCATGGTTGGCTCTGGGACAATCTCTGGATGGCCGGTTCGATCGTGCTCGGCTGCTTGCTTTGGATCGCTGTGATTTCACTTGTTTCGATGGCAGTCGCTGTCTGGGTAAAGTGGCGCATTGCTGCCACTGCTCTTATGCTGGCCATTTTCTTCCTGCTACCTGCTTTAAGCTTGGTGATCGGCGCAATTCTACGCACCAACTGGGGTTTTCTGATCAACTTTCCTTTTATGATCACCATCGTCTGGGCGCATTTGTTTAAAATCACCCTGATCCATCGTCATGCTTCAGGATTTGACGTGGTGCCGCTCTGGGCCGCCTGGGCATCGCTCTTGTCGCTCTGTGCTGCCTGCTTCTGGCTGCTTGATCGCAAGCTACAGGCGCGGGAGGTGGAGCGCGCATGAGTCCTACGACGAACAGCAACGTTGTTTTTGAAGACGTCTCAAAGTTTTATGGTGAAGTGCTCGGAGTGAACCGCGTGAATCTTTCACTGCCTCCCGGTGTCACCAGCCTGGTTGGCCCAAATGGTTCCGGCAAAACGACGCTCATGAATCTGGTTACCGGCCTGGTCCGGCCGACGCAGGGCTGCGTCAGCGTGCTTGGCCTTACGCCGGACGAACCGGAAGAGTTTTTCCGCCACGTTGGTTATTGCACGCAGTTTGATTCGTTCCCCAAAGGAGTTACCGGCTTTGAATTCATCAACCAGTCACTGCGCTTGCGCGGGTTGACGGGAAATGAAGCCGCACGCTTGACTGCTGAAGCGATTGACCGTGTCACCATGGGAGAGGCTGCGCATCGCCGGGTTGCCGGCTACAGCAAAGGCATGCGCCAGCGTATTCGCCTGGCCCAGGCGATCGCGCATCACCCCACCGTGCTGGTGCTGGACGAACCGCTGAATGGGCTTGATCCCATGGCTCGCGCCGAATCCATCAATTTGTTTGAAGCGCTGGGAAAGCAAGGCCTGCACGTGATTATCTCAAGCCATGTGCTGCATGAAGT
Organism: Terriglobia bacterium; assembly: GCA_020072585.1. GTDB lineage: Bacteria > Acidobacteriota > Terriglobia > Terriglobales > Acidobacteriaceae > Angelobacter. Next base: position 65,559 of record JAIQGL010000016.1, read on the forward strand.
CGACAAGATTTCCGACCAGGTTGTGCTGATGAGTTACGGTTACGTAGTGGCGGAAGGCCAGATTCACGGCGTGCGCACCGAGGTAAAAGAACATCCCATGCAGATACTGGTTCGCTGCGCCCATCCGGGACTGCTCGCCTCGCGCCTGTTTTCACACGACCACGTGGTGGAAGCCAAACTGAACAACGACGGTAAGGGCGTCCTGGTCCGCACCAAAGATGCCGACATGTTTTATCAACTACTGAACAAGATCGTGGTGGAAGAGGATTTTGCCGTGGATACCGTGGCGCCCAATGATGATGACGTGAACTCCGTCTATCAATACCTGATTGGTAATGGAGGAGGAACCGTATGAGCACAGCGGCGGTAGCGCGCGCGGGCAAGTCATGGAACGATGTTCCCTGGCAGTTGTGGGCCTCACAACTGGCGGCGATTCTTCGCATCGAGATAAAAAAGACCCTATGGATGCGCCGCAGTATATGGATCTATCTGTTGGCTTTCGCTCCCGCGGTCATGTTCGGGATTCATGCGCTGACCAGCCCGATGGGCCGCAATTGCAGCATTGAGGAAGACACGCGCGTGCTGGCATATACCTTCCAGATATTTTATTTGCGTGTGGGAATTTTCTTTGGCTGCATGGGCCTATTTACCTGGCTCTTCCGGGGCGAGATCGTGGAAAAGAGCCTACACTATTACTTTCTCTCACCCATGCGACGTGAGTTACTGGTAGCAGGGAAGTTTCTGGCCGGATTTATTACTGCTTCGCTTGTTTTTGCCTCGTCGGTCCTGCTCTGTTTCATCTTTGCCTACGGGCACTTTGGTCCGACTGGCCGCGCATTTGTTTTCAACGGGCCGGGCTTCGGTCAGCTGACTGCCTATCTCTTTGTTACGATTCTTGCATGCCTTGGCTTCGGCGCAATCTTCCTTGCACTGAGCCTGATCTTCAAGAATCCAATTATCCCGGGCGTTGTGGTCTTGCTGTGGGAGTCTTTCCACGCAGTGGCGCCTTCACTACTGCAAAAATTCAGCGTCACCTTCTATCTCAAGCAGCTCAGTCCTGTCACGATTCCGCCCGATGGTCTCATGGCGCTATTTACCGTGGTTGCCGAACCCGTATCGCCATGGCTGGCGGTTCCGGGACTGCTTGCGCTGAGTGTGGCGACGCTGGTATTTGCCGGCTACCGTATTCGCCGGACGGAGATTAGTTATCTGGCGGATTGATCTTCGCCAGCTACTTCTCTGGACTACTAAATAGCTATATATTGCGGGTAGTTCATTACGGGAGTAGACTATCGCAAGCAGGTTGGAGGGTTCGTTATGCTCCTTCGTTCCGCTTTCCTTCTTATTACTCTTTGTGCCGGAAATATCTTATTGGCCCAACAGCAAGCACCTGCTCCTCCGCCACAAACGGCGCGACAGGCACTGATTGAAATGGTTACCGGCGGTCAACAGGCGGTGATGAAGCATTTGACCGTGGAAGTCCAGCAGCTTTTGAACAAGGCTGGAAGCAAGAGTTCGTATGCTCTGGCTATGTTCGATTCCATAAAAAGCCAGGCAGGCCCGGACTTGCAGGTTTTTGAAACTGGCCCAGTGCTTTTTTCGATCAATCAGCCGCGTGAGCATGAGAAATTTGAGGTTCGAGTGGAGAATGACGATCTTAGCGGCGACGAAGATGCCGTGGAACTTTCACTCCATGCACTTCGTGATGGCCATGAGCAGCAGTCAGACGATTTTGGAGCTTTTCTCTCGCACATTGTGGTCAACATGAAGCGGCAAGAGAGTATCTGGCGATTGAACAAAATTGGCATTGGGCTTGAATTTCCATTGGGAGATCCAGCGTTTCTGGAAAAGACCCTGATCAAAGGCCTGGGGCATCAATCGACAGGGGTGGGCCTGGTTGCGGGAACGAACGTTGGCAGCAAACCAGAACCCGCCGAAGTCGATATTCCTCCCAGCCAACTCGTTACACTGCTGGCTTTCGCGGAGAGCACCTTTGCGCAACAACACGTTGACGCGGGTTTCACCTGTTCACTTCCAGATCTATCAGAAGCAGCCAAGGACTTTGGGCTTGACCAGCAACTTTCCACCGGGATTTATAAGGGGTATAAGCTGAGTCTTACCGGGTGTGAAGGGAAGCCGGCAGGCAGTTTTCAGATTGTTGCGGAGCCTGTTGTGCAGGGTAAAGGCGCAATGGCTTTCTGTACAGATGCTACACACAATGTCCGTATTGCTGACGATGGCCGCGGCGCGACTTGTCTCACTTCAGGTAAATCTTATCAACAGATGTTGGAACTCGATGGAATGAGCAGCTACGGCGTTGACGTGCATGTGGATTCAACCAAGATCAAAAAGTAGCGCAGTTACTTCTGCAAAAACGGATTCGTCTCGCGCTCTTCGCCGATCGTCGTGACGGGCCCGTGTCCGGGCACGACCTCCGTCTCATCTGGCAGCGCCATAACCTGCGTGTGCAGGGAGCGCATGATCTTCTCCATGGATCCGCCGGGCAGGTCTGTGCGGCCAATACTGCCGGCAAAGAGCGTGTCGCCGGCAATCAGCTTTTGTTCTTCAGGAATATAAACGCAGATGCTGCCTTCGGTGTGACCGGGGGTATCCATCACATGTGACGATATCTCCCCAATCTTCAGCACGCGGCCCTGGCTGATGGATTCATCCACTGTAACGGCTCCCGGCGGCCGCATGCCCACCCAGCTCGCCTGAATGTCCAGCATCTTGAGCAAAGCATGATCATTCTGGTTCATCAAAATGGGAGCGCCTGTGGCTGCTTTGAGCTTCATGGCTCCGCCTACATGGTCGATATGCGCATGCGTAATCACGATCTGCTTGAGCGCGAGCTTTTCCTGGCGGAGTATGTCCAGAATCCCCTCGACCTGGTCTCCAGGATCGATCACCATTGCCTCATGGGTCTGCTCATCCCCAAGAATGGAGCAGTTGCATTGCAGCGGGCCGACAGGGAAAATCTTGTGGATCATACATAACATGCTACTAGCTGGAGGGCGTGCGGTGCCACCCCTGCAATGCAATCGAGAGCGTGGCTGGACCCTTTTGGCACAAACAAAAGCCGCCACACGGGCGGCTCTTGTTTTCAGCTTTTTTGCTCTGGCTTATGTGCCGGCTTTTTTTGAAACTCAGGGCAGAGCTATTTCTTCGGAGCTTCTACCGGTGTTGGGACTTTGTCCATTACGGAAGACGAGCTGCGCGTGCTGGTGATGTAGGTCAACAGCATTGAGGTGATCATAAAGATGATGGCGCACCAGGTGGTCAGGCGCGAAAAAACGGTCGCAGTGCCGCGCGGGCCAAATGCCGTCTGGCTGCCCATACCACCAAACGTGGCGGCAATATCGGCGCTCTTTCCGTGTTGCAAAAGCACCACCACGATCAGCACCGCGCAAACGATCACGTGAACCACAGTAAGTAAAGCTGTAAGCATTCTGTTATCTAAAGTCCTTTCAAACTTGGTGCGGAAGGGGGGATTTGAACCCCCACGCCTTTCGGCGCCACCCCCTCAAGATGGTGTGTCTGCCAGTTCCACCACTTCCGCTCTGGGCCTGTTTACACCCACTTGAGCGTTGATCGCCGGATGGGAGAAAAAGGAAAACTTATTATAACAAACTCCCGGTTTTGCGCGCCTGGACGGGGACTTGAGTGTGCTCCCTTCCCGTCTCTCTGTTCAGGTTAAAGGCCTCAGTAAAAGCGGGTAAAACGAGCTGAGGCGCCGTTTTGCCGGCGGACTATTTCAAATCCATATCCGGAATGCTTTTGAAGGCGATTCGTGGCGGCGCGGCCTCCCGGACTTTGTGAATGCCGCCCAGGTACAAAGTTGTGGAACCATATTTTGCGTTGACGTCATCCATAATCTGGGCCAGACGGTCGAGCTTTTCCGCTCCATACATCTCGTCAAAGAGCGTCAGGTTGCGCATGTTTTCCGGGACCAGGTGCACCAGTGCCACACCCACCATGACAGGCCTGAGCTTTGGGCAATCTTTCCATGCGTCCTGAAAAATATTGACCAGGGTAATGGTGTCATGGCAGGAAGGGAAGCGCAGGTTGGCTTCCCAGACCGGACGGCCATGGTGCAGCCAATATGTTTTTGAGTCGTTCCCGTTTTCGTTATGGTTCTTGGAAAAAAGCACAAAGATGGACATGGCGCTGGTCCAGAGCTTGGCCTGGCGCAAACGGACCGCAGCCTTATGCAGCAGCTTTTTGCCCACAGCGGCCGCCTGCTCCCATGTACGCAACTCCGGCGGCAGAACATGCTGGTGGCTGATACTGCGCTTCCCCGATTCATGCTCATCAAAATCACTTCCGCGCAGCTTCAGCCAGAAACGCGTCCCCAGTACGCCGCCCCAGAGCTGGGTCATCTGGTCCATATCCAGCTGCCACAGCTGCTCCATGGTTTCAATGCCCTGTTTGAGCAGGCGCTGCTCCATGCGATGCCCAATGCCGGGCAGGTCGCGCGGTTTCAGGGGAAGAAGAACGTGGGGAAGCTGGCTTGCAGTGATCGTGACCAGTCCATCCGGCTTTTTCAGGTTGGAGGCTATCTTGGCCAGAAAACGGTTGGATGCCAGTCCAACGGAGCACCGCAGGGTTTCACCCACGGAGCGAATGGCCTGCTTTACCTGCCGGGCAAGGGCCTGAGCATTGGAGAGTTCCCGGTCACGGCCTTGCAGGCGGCACTCCATCTCATCGACAGAGACGATTTTTGAAACATGCAGGCACTGCTCTTCTATGGCCTTCTTGATCCGGTTGTGATAGTCCACATAGATTTCATGCCGCGCCGCCACCACGTTCAGCCCAGGGCATTTCTTTTTGGCCTCGCCCAGGGGCGTTCCGGTGCTCACGCCGAATGCCTTGGCTTCATAGCTGGCGGCAATGCAGACGGTTGAATCCACGTCAAGCGTGACAACGACCGTGGGCTTTCCGCGAAGCTGGGGCTGGACTTGTTGCTCCACGGAGGCGAAATAGGAATTCATGTCCAGGAAGAGCCAGTTGACCTGCTCCGCGGGTTGGGAAGGGAAGGACATGGCAGAACGGAGGATACCACAAAAGGGAATAAAAGGCGAATCTGTTTTCGCCCCACAAAGCGACGCCGATCAAGTCAGGGGGACAGATCGGCATCGTGCATGCAACACGACTTCATTGCCCCGTGCTCTCGCCGGTGGGCGGGCCGAAACCGCAACGTCCGCGCCAGCTTTGCCGGAGCCGTTCCCGCTCCTCAGGGGTCATGTGCTCCCAGCGCTCGGCCATGCGCTCTTCCATGCGACGGCGAAAATTGGAGCGAGAGCCACGCACACGCATACCAAGGTCTCCGAACAGTATCCTGCAAAGAGCGAACAGGCCGATCGCCTGCCAGAAGGTAATTTGCCGCCATCCGAACACCGCCGGCAGATTCCAGTTCCACAAGTGCATCACCACTTCGCCGCCGATCCAGATGAAAATCGCAAACGCTAGACCCGCCAGCGGTGCGATAAAAATCAATTTCCTTTTTCTATTCATATTGAACCCCTCATGCTTTCGTAAATTCGTCATAAATGCTTTGCAAGCGTTCGCGCAGATGCAGCACCGCATAGCGTTTGCGCGAGAGCAGCGTATTCACGCTCACACCGGTCTCAGCGGCCAGTTCCTTGAAGCTGCGCCCCTCCAGTTCGTGCGCGACGAATACTTCACGCTGCTCGTCGGACAGCTCGTCAAGCGCGAATTCCAGCTCATCCAGAAGTACGCTGCGGACGTAGAGCGCTTCTGGTCCGGCATCGGGAGAGGGCAACAGATCTTCAATCCGCAACAGCTCGCCGTGTTCATCCTCGGCCGCCTGATCGCTGAAGGTCTCCGGCCTCTTCTTGCGAAAAAGGTCCGTGATGCGATTGCGCGCCACGCGAAAGAGCCAGCCGGTGATGTGCTCAATCGGCATCAGCAGGCGATTGGCTTCTACCAGTTTGTAGAAGACGTCCTGCACGATGTCCTCAACGTCAGATGGATCGGGCACACGCTGGCGGATGAAATTGCGCAGCCGGGACCGCTCTTTTGTAATGATCTCGGAGATTTGGCGGTCTTGCGCGGTCATCGCGATGCTCGACGGCTCATTCATCTGCCCCTGCCATTGCTGTAGACGAATGGCGGCTGAAAATATTGTAGGGAATTGAACCGGAGAAATATCTAAGGATGGGACAGGCCAATCTTCACGCTGAAGTGGTCACTTCGACTGCCGGTGGTTGTATTCCCTTGATCAGCAGCCAAAGGCCTATTGCGGCTTCAAAGATAGCAATCGGAATTCCCGATCGAGCCCTCCGCAGAGGGGCATCGGCCAAAGCGGAAAACACGATGGTGGCAAAAGGAATGACGGTTGGCACCAGCGAGGAAAGGATCCCCCAGCCGGCAAGCACTCGCGGAACATAACGCGACTTGAACCACAGGTAGCAGAACAGGGTCGATCCCAAGCCGAAAAACAGGGCTGCGACGCGATTTCCGGCTGTGCCCATGGTGATAGACAATCGCGCCAGCTCTTGCAGATGCTCCGTGTTCAATGCCGGCAAGGAACCGGTGGCGCCGCTCAGAAGCAGCAAAGCAGCAAAATCGCACGCAATTGTGGTGGCAACCATGGAGCACTCCACCAGCCACCAGAACACTGCAAGCAAGGCCAGATTCCTGTTGATGGGCTTGAGCACGACGTAAAGAGCCACTACCAATATGACGTCACAGACCAGGGTAAGCAGATCACTGGCAACGCCGAGCCGAAAGAGCTGCGCGGAGGCCGCGATATTTTTTGCGGTCTGCATGGCATCGCCGTGTATGACCAGTTGACCGCGCACGTAGTGCTCCACAATGTTCGCGGTAATGATCGTGATCGGGTACATCAAACCCGCGATTCTTGCAGCTTTGCGCTGTGACTCGTCGATGATGTAGATCGCCATTTGTTTTTCCTGAGTTAGAGACTTCTTCCGCTCCCCGTCCCGGGCTTGATCTTAAAGAGCAGTACGCGCGAAGCTAGAGGCGAAGCTGACATTCTGCCCCCATGGAGTCATACGACGGCCCTAGCGGGCGAGTTCCCATGTTTTGCAATAACCCCCCCCGCCTTTTTGGGCGGGGTCTGGGGTTGTGCTGAATCAGTGTTTTCGCCGCTGTTTGGGGAGTGGCTCTTTCAGTCGTTTTTCAATGGCAGCGCGGACTTTGCCGAAGGTTCCCCAATCGTCCAGCTCAGCCGTATGGAGCGGAGAGAGCAGGACAGTGTTGATTTCGACCTGAACTTCTTGCGTGAGTCCCCGCAGTTCTGCAAGGTCTTTGCGGTTGAAGATGCTGGTTTCCGATAGTTCGTCCAGCCGTTGAATCACGAAGTGGAACGAGCGATTGAGCTGAAACATCCGGCGGTAAAGGTCCATCCGCTCTGCGCTGGTAAAATTGGGATCAGCCAAGTTTGCCTCCTATCAAGGTAGATTTGGTTAGGGACGCGTTCGTGCGTATACACGGCGCGTCCCGCTTTTTGTATGTAATGGATTCGGTGGAGAGATGCAACGAAAAAAGAGCGAAGTCTGAAGAAACGAATAATGTGAAGCGAGTGATGAATATTGTGAAGCGAACGCTTTAGATTGTGAAGAGAGTTAGGAAAAGTTTTGCCGCAGATTTACGCAGATGAGCGCTGATGAAAGAAAGTTTTCACCGCGGAGACGCGGAGACGTAATTAATGATTGTTCCTGACACGCTTCTCCGAAGATAATGGAGCATGGCGACAGTAGTAATACCCGCTCCAACAAAGGTAACATGTCCTTATTTGTATAGGTATTCAGCGTTTATTGAGGAACGAAAGAATTGGCTGAAGGAAATTATCCTTGAACATCGTCTATATGTTCCCAACCTGAGCCAGTTGAATGATCCTGCTGACGGACGACCAAAGCTGGCCCATAAATCTGGGGATGACTTGTTCTTCCTGCTTTATAACAGTCCTGCTGGCGTTTTGGCACGCAATCCGCATATGTCGGTCGAGAATCAGATCAAAGAAGGTCTGATCCTTGACTACAATCTCAGGCATCACGGAGAAGAAGTTGTGATGCGCGGCACAGCCGAGTCGTTATACAAGGAACTAGAAGACTGGCGTATTTATTGTCTCTGCAAACGCTGGGGCAACATGAGCATGTGGGCAAAATATGCAGACGTTCACAAAGGTTATTGTTTAGAGTTTGTAAACGACGGACCGTTTTTCGGTTCGGCCAGAGAAGTGAGCTACGGAGACTCGATTGAGATCGATATCACCGTGCGCGAGCATCTTGATGGTCGTTGGTTCTTCCGCAAAACACTGGACTGGAGCAATGAAGAAGAGGTCAGGGTATTGGTTCCGCGTCGTTCCCTTCCTATAACGGTGATTGATCCTGCATGGTTGACGAGACTCATACTTGGATGGAAGATGCCTGATCCTGATCGCAAAATGATTCGTGAATGGGCCAAACAGCGGTCACCAGAACTGAGAGTCGTGACTGCTTTCTATGATGAATTCAAACAGGCGCTCAAGCTTACAGATTGAACTATATGGCAATCCATTTTTCAAAAATAGATCACGCAGATTTTCATCTTGCGCCGTAGTGCTACTCTGGTAGCCATATGCTCGGATACAAGAATGCGCTGGTAACTGAGGCGCGACTGTGCGGTTAGAACTCCCTGGAGCAGCATGGCACGGGATGAATTCTCGGGATCCTTCGACTTCTCCTCAGTCGCGTTGCTCCCTCGGAGTCGCTCAGGATGACAATAGGGTAGGAGGGCTCATATTCTTTCTATACTCAAAGCCAGGCAGGAGCTGTGCGAAAACGAACAGCGCCGCAGCATGGCGTTGTCAAGATGTACTACTTCGCGATGGATTCTTAATAGAGAATGCGCTAGGTTATGGCTGCGCCAAGGTGCGTTGGGTCTTTGAAAATTTAGCAATCAGCAAATAGCCAGAGAGAGGCAAACCGCCACAGGCGAGGGCGCCTGTGCTCCACGATCTTTTTTTGTACCCGCAAATCCGCTCAAACACCGAGGGCGGCTGTGTTCCACGATCCTTCTTGAACCCTGCGCCAATCAGTACCTGCATATGCCAACCCTACGCCAATCTGGGATGACCTGGAATGCACCCTTCCAAACCCACGCCAATCTGGGATGGGTATTAGAGGGGGAGGGGTGCGGATTGCCAAAATCGCGGAATTGGGACAGTTTGCTTTTTTGGATAACTCAAGGTCCTTCACCCCTACTCGCGCGCTGATACCACCCCATCGCGCAAAAAACGCGCGCCGGGGGCCCCGGATGAAAGCGCGCGCTCGTTGACGGGGATTCGGGATGACGACTTTTTGTTCCAAATGCACCATTACCCGAATTGCCAAAATTGACTATTGGGAGCTCTACTTCACGATTATTGCAGGGCTACCACTTGACGATCGCGGCAAAGGACTTGGCATCCAGGCTGGCGCCGCCGACAAGAGCGCCATCAATCTCCTGTTGTGACATTAGAAGGGTGGCGTTATCCGGCTTGACGCTGCCGCCATAGAGAATACGTAGCTGTGTGGCAACGCCCTCGCCGAAGGCTTCAGCGGCCACGGCGCGAATTGTGCGATGGGCTTCCGCGGCCAGCTCTGGTGTGGCCGTCTTGCCGGTGCCGATGGCCCAGACCGGTTCATAGGCGACTACCATGGGAATGGCCTCACCACCGGAAATCTCACGGAAGGCGATGCTGCATTGGCGGCGCAAAACATCTTCCGTGACTCCGGCTTCGCGCTCCGCAAGCACTTCACCCACGCAGACGATAGGCTTTAAGCCCGCAGCCAGCGCGGCACGGAGTTTGCGGTTGACCGTGTCATCGGTTTCACCAAAATACTGGCGCCGCTCTGAATGCCCGATGATCACATGCGAGCAGCCTACGGCGCGCAGCATGGGCGCTGAGATTGCGCCGGTGTATGCGCCTTCCTTTTCCCAGAACATGTCCTGGCCGCCAACGCCGATAGGGCTGTCTTTTGTGGCTTCAATGACGGCCGGTATAGCGAGAAAAGGCGGGCAGAGAACAATCTCATCGCGGGTGTGCTCCCAGAGATGTGGCAGCAGCGCGGATACAAACGATTGTGCCTGCTCCGGAGTCTTGTGCATCTTCCAGTTGGCGGCGATCAGTTTTTTTCTCATGCGATATTTCCGTCGGGCTTGATCTGGTAGTGAGGGAAGTCACGGCTCAGCTCTTCCGCGGCGGCAGCGTAGGCCTTGTAGGTGCGCTCGTCGAAAAGCACAAAGCGGACCAGTTTGACTGACTTGGGTTCATGCAGAAGATCGGCAATCGCGCGGAGTGCAATCTGCGCGGCTGACGCCACAGGATATCCGAACGCGCCGGTGGAGACAGAAGGGAAGCTCACGCTGGTGCAGTTCTTGAGATTTGCCTGTTCCATGGAATGGCAGTAGCAACTTTCCAGGATCTGGGGCTCGTTGACTTTGCCTCCCTGCCAGACCGGGCCGACGGTGTGAATCACATAGCGGGCTTTGAGTTTTGCGCCGGAGGTGGTTACGGCTTGGCCGGCCGGCAAAGCGCCACGCTGTTCACGGATCTTTTTGCATTCGGCCAGAAGGGCCGGACCGGCAGCTTTATGGATGGCGCCGTCCACGCCGCCTCCGCCGAGCAGGCCAGAGTTGGCGGCGTTCACGATAGCGTCAGTGGTTTCATGGGTGATGTCGCCCATCAGCAACTCAAGGGTTGCGCGGGAGCCGATTCGGTATCGCAGGATTGAGGGCATTCTATTTGTCGGTGAGTGCTTCCACGCCCGGCAGCTTTTTGCCTTCCAGAAACTCAAGCGAGGCGCCGCCGCCGGTGGAAATATGCGTGATCTTGTCTGCCAGTCCGGATTGATGAACAGCCGCAACGGAATCACCGCCGCCGACGATGGAAGTAGCGCCGCTGTTGGCGGCAATGGCCTCAGCAATCTTCATGGTGCCCCGGGCGAATGGCGCAACTTCAAATACACCCATGGGGCCGTTCCAGACAATTGTTTTTGCGCCGACAATCTCCCTGCTGAAAGCTTCAATCGCTTCCGGCCCGATGTCCAGCCCCATGAGGTAGTCTGGAATGCCTTGCTCAGTTTTGATGATCTGGGTCTTGGCGGAAGCGTCAATTTTTTCCGCCACCACGTTGTCAGATGGCAGCAGCAGGCGGACGTTTTTGCTTTGTGCATCCTGCAAGAGAGACTTGGCCAGCTCGAGCTTGTCCTCTTCCACCAAAGATTTTCCTACGCGCGCGCCCTGGGCTTTAAGAAAGGTATAAGCCATGGCGCCGCCAATCAGCAGTGCGTTGACCTTGGTGAGGAGATTGCGAATGACATCAATTTTGTCTGAAACCTTGGCCCCGCCGATGATGGCAACAAAAGGCTTCTCAGGATTGGTGGTGGCCTTGCCCAGGTATTCCAGTTCTTTCTGCATCAACAGGCCGGCAGCGGACTTGCCAATGAATTTGGTAATGCCCGCGGTAGAAGCGTGGGCCCGGTGCGCCGAACCAAAAGCATCATTCACATATAGGTCAGCCAGGGCGGCAAGCTTGCGTGAAAAGTCCTCGTCATTGGCTTCCTCTTCCGCATGGAAGCGCAGATTTTCCAGAAGCAAGGTCTGGCCTTTTTCCAGCTTGTGGGCCATTTCTTCCGCGCCCAGACCAATACAATCCGGAGCAAAGCCAACGTTGCAGCTGCGTCCTAGCTTTTCGTCCAACAGCATGCGCAAGCGCTCTGCCACAGGCTTAAGGCTCATCTTGGCGTTGAATTTTCCTTTCGGACGCCCCAGATGCGAAGCCAGGATCAGTCGCGCGCCCTTGCGCAAGGCATACACGATTGTGGGCAGAGTTTCACGGATGCGCGTGTCATCAGAAACGCGGCCATCTTCCGTTAGAGGGACATTGAAGTCCACGCGCATGAAAACACGATGTCCTTCAAGATGCAGGTCCTGGATGGAAAGCTTTGCCATGGTTTTCTCAAGAGTTGCCACTGCGCTAGAGTCCTTTTTTCGCCATAAAATGAATCAGATCACGAACGCGGCAGGAGTATCCCCACTCATTGTCATACCAGGCAATGACCTTTACACAATTGCCTGCTATGACGCGGGTGAGCGGAGCGTCCACAATGGAAGAGCGCTCGTCGCCGCGATAATCTACAGAAACCAGTTCAGCCGTTTCATAGCCCAGAATGCCTTTCATCGGCCCATTGGCAGCGACCTTCAGGGCGTTATTCACCTCGTCCACCGTTGTGTTTTTCTCCACAAAAGCCACCAGATCCACTACCGAGACGTTGGGCGTGGGCACGCGCATGGAAAAACCATCGAGCTTGCCTTTCAAGTCCGGAATCACCAGGCTCAGGGCCTTTGCGGCGCCGGTGGAAGTGGGGATCATGGAGAGAGCAGCGGCACGGGCACGACGCAGGTCCTTATGGGGAAAATCGAGGATGACCTGATCATTCGTATACGAATGGATCGTGGTCATGGAGCCGCTCTGGATCTTAAAAGTCTCATGCAGCACTTTGGCCACAGGCGCCAGGCAATTTGTGGTGCAGGAAGCATTGGACACAATGTTGTGTTTCGCCGGATCGTACTTACTGTCATTCACGCCCAGCACTATCGTGACATCTTCATTTTTTGCCGGCGCGGAAATAATGACCTTCTTCACCGGCCCCCGCAGGTGCTTTTTTGCCTGATCGGCTTCAGTAAACTTGCCCGTGGATTCAATGACGATCTGGGCCCCTACAGATTCCCAGTTGATGGCCGCAGGGTCTTTCTCAGAAAAAACCTTGATCGATTTTCCAGCGATGGTGATGGAGTCGCCGGATGCCTTGATTTCGTGCTTCAGGTTGCCGAGGATGGAATCGTATTTAAGGAGATGAGCGAGCGTTGCCGTGCTCGTCAAGTCATTGACGGCGACAAATTCGATATTAGGATCGTCAATCGCGGTACGCAGGACGTTGCGACCGATCCGGCCAAAGCCGTTAATTCCCACTTTGATTGCCATGTTTTTTGACTGCTCCTTCAGAAACCCGATGATGTAGAAAGTTGGATGCAGAAACCCCAACGGTAGAAAGCCGATACTCAGTTGAAACTAATCAGGTTAGCAGAGACAGTGTGAGACCGCAAACGGGCCTTGACGGATCATTGGAGGTGATTTTAAGGAAAGAGAAGTTGCACACAATAATCCAACGCAGCCCCTGGCGAGTGAGGGCAGATGGTTGTTCCGCAGCGAAATATGGATGGACGATAAAGCCGCAAGGTCGCAAGCCCCCGCGGCTTTAAAGTAATGTTGCTCGGTTGGTTTCCAAAAGTTTTGCAGTTTTTGTTGCTGGCGTCACGCTTTGCTGACAAGTTTCTTGCGCAGCCCTTTTATTGTCTGGGCCGCCGTGAAAAAAACGGTCAGTCTGCCGCCGAATGTTTTTGACCCAAAACACAAGTGATGAAGCTCAGGCGGTCCGCTTCCATGGCTTCCGATCTCTTCTAACAAGTGCCTGGGCTTGGGCGACGTCCTCCTGATGCTTCTTCAGATTGAGATGCTCTTCAGATTGACTCTTCGTGCACGCCGTTCAATTTCTTGTTATGCCTGGCCCTGGGTCCCTGTTTTTCTTTTACAGCTTTGCATATTGTCCGAAAAGTGTTTGCGAGTCGTCCCGTGTGTTGCTTGTGTTCTTTTTGACTTCTAGCTCTAGCCGTATTGCTCTTTTGCGAGTACATCTCTGGATACCTTCAAGACTGGGCCAGGGCAGGAACATTCGAGCCGTCAAGTCCGATCTTTTGAAGCCAGCGCCAAAGCGTCTGCGCACGTTCTTTGATTGCGAAACCAATTTCGGCCATCTGCAGGGACTTTTACCTGCCTGGAGCACTTTGAATGACTTGGCTGGTTGCGGGCAGCAATTATAGCAACGTGCACTACTCTTGCAACATAAGAATGTGGAAAATTTTATGTTGAGTTAACTTTTTGGATTCCTCTCCTCAATGTTCGCAGCTCTAATCGCCGGAGTTAGTTGTCCGGGCAATTACAGCCCATGTGGGCCCCGCATCTTCCACGCGAGGTTCATCCCCCATAAGTTTCCGATTCGATGCCACGGGGCCGATGGCAGGTTTGGAACACGCCCCCGAATGGCCGGAAAAGCTGGTGGTGGTACAGTTTGAATTTATTCCCAAAACACGGTTTGGCTAATGGATTGCTAGTAACTTTAGTAAGGTATTGCATTTTAGGGAAATGCCGATAAACTTCTGGCGACCCGTAATTATTGGAATTTGCCCTAGCCGAGAGCGTTTAGAACACTTGTTCCGGCAGGCGGGGAAAACTCCCCGATTTCATCGGCCATCCCATAATTAACCGCATCCGTACCAGTGAGGTAAACGTCATGAAAGCGAAATTGAGTCCACAATTCTTCGGGCAGCTTGAGATGTCTGCGCAAGATTTCTTCCACTCTGAGGTCATCAATGGCGAGGTTATCGGCGACAGCTTTCAATTTATCAACGCCAGCCGCGTTGGGGTTGTAGGTGGCCTTGTGGATCATGAAAACAGCGTTGGCGGTAGTCTTGCGGCCATGGGCACCAAGATAGGCGAGCGTAGCAGCAGAGGCAACCTGGCCAGCATTGTAGAGCACGATTTCAATGGACAGCTTCTTTAGGGCGTTGTACAGAAAAACTCCATCGCCAACGAATCCACCCCAAGATTGAAACAGGACGTGAATACGCTTAGTTCCATTGCTGGCCACTGCAGTTAGTCCGCCAACAAGTTTGGATACGTTAGCGGCATTTATATCGCCGCAATATGTTGCCCAGATTTCCTCTATGGGCTTCTTAGTCTCGTCTGGCATAGAGAAATATTACACTCCTTTACACAGGAACTATTGAATCAATCGCACTATTTCATCAAGTGTCCAAACATGGTCAGTTAATCCAGCTTCCATGGCCGGGGTAACTCTTAGAGTTTTGTGAATCCGGCAAAAGTTGTAGTGCATAAAGTGCAGGGCCACGGCATGACCATGATTCTCTACTTTCTTGCTGAATCCGTTTGTAAGACGAGTAAAACGGCGCATTCCCATTCGCATGGTTAAATTTTGTCTTTCCACGAAACTGGTAGAAATGTGCTGAGGATCAGGCGTTCCGGCAATAGCAGCAGTGCGGCACCCAATGCACGTTGCTGGGCTGTATCGGCTCTCCGAGAGGCTTTCGGGCATACCATATATCTTGACAAGCATTGCATAGTCGATATCGCTTCCAAAGGCTTCTTCCACTGCATCAACGTAAACTCGATGACCGTCCGTAGTGAGCTGAAAGCGGTTTGAAATTCTGCTGGCAAGGTCTTTCATAAAGAATTGAGCAGTGTTTATGCCGCGATCCCCAAGAGCGTAAGAGATTATTAGTTTTGTGTCAGCATCAATTGCAGTCCATGTCCAGCAATCGCCAGCACCTTTGGCCATCTGTTCTTCGGTGACATTCTTTTGCTTGGCATAGACGAAAGCCCAAATTTCATCGCACTGGACGCGACGCACTTTCAGGTTACGAATCGCGGCATTATGGTATTCAGCGCAAGCACAGCCAATTTGTTCCAAGAGTCTCAAGATTGTGACCTTGGAAACGCCAGTCATTCTAACAATGGCATTTATGGAAACTCCCTCAACAAGGGCCGCGATTACTTGGGTGCGCTTAGAAGTGGAAAGCCGATTCATGATGTAAGTAACTTATACTTGCTCGGGCATGAAGTCAACAAAATATTGACTTCTTTCTCGGGCAAGTATACGATGCAGCCATGACAGAAGAATCCTTCACTCTCACATCGGAAGCAGCTAAAGAACTCTCCCAACTCGGAGCTGCGAAGGGCGGCGAAGCAAGGGCAGCGAAATTAAGCCCAGAGCGGCGACGGGAGATTGCGCGTGCTGCCGTTGAGGCCCGATGGGCCAAAGCTGGCAAAGAACCTGTTCCAATTGCAACACACGGTTCCCCTGACAGACCACTTAAGATCGCAGACATAGAAATCCAGGCTTACGTTCTGAGTGATGGCACCCGTGTGCTGTCTCAGGCGAGCTTCCTAGAGGCTATGGGCAGGCACAGAAAAGCCAACGTGAAGCGCAAATGGACTGAAGAGCAAGTCCCTCCTATTTTGCACGGAAAGGCCATTAACGAGTTCATATCAAAGGAGATATTAGAGAAGAGCCGCCCGATAAAATTTCGTACGTCCCATGGCGTAATTGCTAGTGGATATCGCGCTGACCTTCTTCCCGATGTCTGCGAAATCTATCTAAAGGCGCGCGATGCGGGTAAGCTTCCTGCGAATCAGACGCATATCGCAAAGCAGGCGGAAATACTAATACGCGGACTGGCCAACATTGGAATCATCGCCTTGGTTGATGAAGCAACCGGATATCAGGATGATCGAGCCAAGGACGCATTAGCTAAGATTCTAGAGAAGTTCATCACAAAAGAGTTGCGTCCCTATGTCCGCACATTTCCTACTGATTTTTACAAGGAAATGTTCAGACTCAGAAAGTGGCATTGGCCGGAATTGCCTGCAGACCAGCGAAAGAGGCCGATACTGGTAGGCAATCTTACGGATAATGTTATTTACGATCGACTAGCCCCCGGAGTTAAGCAGAGATTGAAGGAATTGATTGGAAGGGATGAAAACGGACGGTTAAAGAAGAAAATGTTTCAGCGGCTTACTGAAGAGGTTGGCGACCCTAAGCTAAGAGAGCACCTTGCTTCGGTCGTAGCCCTAATGAAAGCTGCCGACAGCTGGCCCCAGTTCATCGAAATGATTGATCGAGCCTTGCCAAAATACAAGCCCATGCCGTTATTCGACACTGTTCGGGAACTGAAGCCGTGATTTAATCCTGCGTAGCCTGCCTGACGATCCGCGCAGCGGCTTGGTTAACGTCCTCCCGCTTGCGGGTCGTTTTCTTTGTGGCCTTCCGGGCTTTGGGCTTGGGTGTCTTATTTTTTGGCATGAGGGTTATTTTACCCCTTTTCTTTTGACCGTTTCGTCCAGAGTGGTTTGCACCTCTTGGGTGAGAGTTGCCATGTCCTTGAGGTATCTGGGGTCTAAAAGTTTATTTCCGGCTATTTCTTCCAGCCGTTTCATGATGAATTGCAAAGAGCTATTGAGCATGACCAGCAGCCGATACATGCCCTCTTGCTCACGGCTGCTAAACTCAAGATCAGCCATTTGTCGCCTTTCTACGAAGGTGATTTGTGGTTAGGGGCGTTCCCGGTCTGAACACCGGAAGCGTCCCGCTCAAGTTATGGCTTAATTTTTGATCGAAAACAAGGGCCGGGAAATTCAAACTGTACCACTACCGAAAAGCTCCTTTGCTTGCAACTCCTTAGTTCAATGTGTTACACACAGAAGCATGCGCAACTGGATGCGCGAGCGCATGAAGCGCCGTAAAAAGAAACCCGAGAACGAGACGGAGGCGACTGGCAAAGTAGGCCAGCAAAAGCCTCTGGTTGATGAGTTTCACCCCCAACCCATTGTCCCCACATACGATGAAGGGACTACTGAGGCACCTGAGGCGCACCACCCCGCTATCGAAACGGCTCCAGCAGAAGAGCCCCGGATGGAAACAGAAGTTCAGCCTGAATCGCCCACAGCTCCGCCACCCGGCACCCCGGAACAGCGCCCGGTGCAGCAGGTGGGCAAAACTTCCGCGCGTCCCCCTAAAGGCGTGGTTGTTTTGGCCATAGGCCTGCCTGGCTCAGGAAAAACGACATGGTTTAAGCGCCGGGGTGTCACGCCTCTTTCCAGTGACATGCTGCGCTCCATCCTTTTTGACGACATTACCGAGCAGCGTTATCAGGGACTGGTTTTTTCCACCCTTCGTTCCTTGCTGCGGGCCCGTCTTATTGCCCGGATGCCATGGAATTATGTGGATGCCAGCAATCTGGCGCCGCACGAACGCCGCCAATGGATCAAAATGGCCAAAGGCTTTGGCTATGAGGTTCATGCAGTGTTTTTTGACGTGCCTCTGGAAGTCTGCCTGGAACGCAACCGTAAACGTGAACGGCAAGTAAAAGAAGACGTGGTTCAGCGCATGGCAGCCAAGCTCAAGGCGCCTGGTTTTGAAGAAGGGTTCGCCAAGATCACTGTAGTACGGGTAAAGCGTTCAGGCGAAGCGACCTAGAAGCGTCCGGGGGCAATTTATCCCCGGGCAAAATGCACCAGGGCGAAGATCCCGAACCACAGGAACGCCAGATAGTGCCAGTACCATCCGGTTACCTCAACGGCAATCCGCTGTGATTCAAACCGGATGGCCATCAGGCGTCCTGCAACCGCATAAAGCAAGACCAACAAGCCGCCCACCAGGTGGACGGCATGCGTCCCGGTCAGGATATAGAACAGCGAACGGCTTGGACTTGAGTCAAGAAACACACCCTGATGGCGCAGGCTGTTCCATACCAGAATCTGTCCCGCCAAAAAGAAGCATCCCAGCAATACCGTGATTCCCAGCCACGGCATATCGCGTTTCATCCGCGGAGGGACAATGCCCATTGCAGCGAACTCTTCTTTCCTGGCCATGGAGCGCCGTGCCAATTCCAGGGTCGTACTGCTCAGGAGTAGGAGCAGGGAATTCAGCCACAATTGCAGATAGGGAAGGTGGAGAGGGACCCAATCATGTATCCACCTGTGGGCGTCTTCGTCATAACGGCCTTTGCCCATGCGGAAAACGTACACCATGGTCAGAAGAACGAAGATTGCTGTAACCGAGATGATGCAGAGCATCATGCCGATGCGGTAGCGGCGCATGCGCTGCTCGCGTGACCGGAAGTCCCCAGAACCGCCATGATCGCCGTCATCACCTCCGCCATATCCTCGGCGGTGCGGGATTTTGCCCGGACCTCCGCCGCCCAGCTTAGGTTTGCGTTCGATCTCTACGCGGTCGCCAATGATCGGCATCAGACTACTCAGATGGCGTTTCTGCCTGCTCTAGCTGGCTGGAGCGTCCTGCATGACAAAATCCTTTTCAGCCCCAGTCACGTTGTACTCATACGGTCCGTGACTTACCTGCGGCCGTTGTACGCCAAAACCCTCTT
The DNA here is from genome assembly GCA_020072585.1 of Terriglobia bacterium. Lineage (GTDB taxonomy): Bacteria > Acidobacteriota > Terriglobia > Terriglobales > Acidobacteriaceae > Angelobacter. The sequence goes on from JAIQGL010000016.1 coordinate 84,591, forward strand.
CCGGCGCGGGAGATGGCAAAGCCCACTCCAGCGTAGTGCACTCCCAGGGATTGGCGTCTGCTGCCGGTCCTCTCCGCATGCTCCAGAACAGGTTCACCATAAAGATGATCTGTCCGGAGATGGTGACGATGGCCGCCACGGTAATGAATTTTTGCAATGGCGCCATTGCCGCTACATATTGTACGCCGGTCAGATCGGAATAGCGCCGTGGATGTCCAGCAATTCCCAGCAGGTGCATGGGCATGAATGTGGCATAGGCGCCAAATAATGTGATCCAGAAGTGCAGACGGCCCAGACGCTCGTTCATCATTCGCCCGAACATCTTGGGAAACCAGAAGTATGTTGCGGAGAAAATGGCAAACAGCCCGGCCATGGCCATAATCAAATGAAAATGCGCGACTACGAAATATGTGTCGTGCAGGTAGGTATCGAGGGCCGGCTGGGCCAGAATGGGGCCGGTCAGTCCGCCAGTGATGAACAATGACACAAAGCCGGCGGAAAACAAGAGCGGTGTGGCATAGCGAATCTTCCCGCCATAGAGGGTAGCTACCCAGTTAAATGTTTTGATGGCTGAAGGGACCGCAATGGCCGTGGTAAGAGTGGAGAACGCGAACCCTGCATATGGATTCATGCCGCTGGTAAACATATGGTGCCCCCAGACCATGAAGCCTAATGCTCCAATCGCCAGCGTGGCGCCAACCATGGCTTTGTATCCAAAGACTGGTTTGCGGGCAAAGACTGCCAGAAGGTGCGATGTGATCCCCATCGCCGGCAGGATAGCGATATAAACTTCTGGGTGTCCGAAGAACCAAAACAGATGCTGCCACAGCAGCGCCGAACCTCCGGAGTGCTCTATCGATTTGCCGCTAACCAGTAATCCGCCGGGTATAAAAAAATTTGTTCCCGCATGCCGGTCCAGCATCAGCATGGTCAGCGCAACCAGCAATATGCTGAAGGCCAAAAGGATCAGGATGGCCGTGACGAACCAGGCCCAGCACGTGAGTGGCATGCGCATCCAGGTCATCCCCGGTGCACGATATCGAATTGTGGTGATCACAAAGCCGATCGCGCTGAGGAGCGAAGCGACACAGAACAGGCCGATGCTGACTAGCCACAGATCTGTTCCCAGAGCTTGACCTGGCCCGGCAGATGCCAATGCGCTCAGCGGGGGATATTGCGTCCAGCCTGCTCCCGAGGCACCGCCTGGAACGAAAAATGTTGCTATCAGAACCAGGAACGAGACAAAGGCGATCCAGAATCCGGCGGCCGTGAGCCGGGGAAAAGCCATTTTCGGCGCGCCGAGTTGCAGCGGAAGAAAGAATGTCCCAAAGCCGCTTTGCGGCACGGTTGAGAGCACAAAAAAGACCATCAACGTTCCATGCATGGTCAGGTAGGCCAGATAATTTTCCGGCTTGATTTCACCCAGGAAGGGGATTGCCGCCTTTGGCCAGACCAGATGAATGCGCATCAGCAGTGAGAGCCACGCTCCAGCCAGCACCGCAGCCAACGAGAGAAAGAAGTATTGCCGTCCGATGACTTTGTGGTCTGTGCTGAAGGTATGCCGGAAAAAGCCTGGCTTTTCTGAAGAACCCGGATTGGAGGTCGATGTCGGCATTAGTTGATGGTCGTCCCAAACTCCGTCAGGACGATGATTTCATTCTCCTGAGGTCTTCGCATGCGCTTTCAGCCACTTTTCAAACTCTTGCTCCGTTACCACCCGTACCGTGGCCCGCATTCTGTAGTGCCCAATGCCGCACAGTTCGGCACAGGCGATTTCATACACGCCTGTCTGCGTGGGCGTGAAGTGTGAATGGATTTCCATGCCGGGAACGGTGTCCTGCTTAAAGCGCATGGCAGGGATAAAAAGGCTGTGAATCACATCCTGAGCGCGCAGGTGCAACTGCACTACATGGCCCACAGGCAGGACCATAACAGTTGAGACAAAGTCATCGCGTCCTGCCGGGTCGGCGGGATCAATGCCAAGCGGATTTCCCTCATCGGCCTTGGCAAACTTCTGCGCGTCAATCCGCCCGAAAACGCCATCCGGTCCCGGATAGCGGAAGTACCACTGAAACTGTGCTCCGGTAACTTCAAGCGGTATCTGGCCTGCTGGCTCAGAGATCATCGTGCTGGACCACAGGCGGTCGCCTGAAATATGGAGCCAGAAAAAGACTGCTGTGATGGCAAGGGTCCACGTAACTTCCAGCCGCCAGCTTCCGCCGGAAGCTTTGCCATTGCTACGTGTTTTTTTAGATAAGACGTACGCCAGAACCAGATGCGCAGCAACAAACATGGCTCCAAGCACCCAGAATGCGATCTTGAATTGGTGGTCGATCAGCGCGGACTGCGAAGACACACCGGCCGGGAACCAGTAAGGCTGAGCCAGAAAAAGATAGAGACAGCCCAGGACGACGAGCAGTATCCCGAGCCGGAGCGCGGCAGACATTATTTTGACCGATGGCCGTTCTTCACCATCTTCAGAAACTCCTGGTGCACGCGTGTGTCTTCTGACAGTTCTGGATGGAATGTTGCGGCCATGGTTTTGCCCTGGCGTACCAGCACGGGATCACCACCCGATTTAGCCAATACCTCCACTCCTTTGCCAGTACGCACAATTTTAGGCGCGCGAATGAATACCATCTCCAGAGGCTTGTCACCGAGCTTGGTGCGGACTTCGCGAATGGAGCTATCTATTTGACGGCCGTAAGCGTTGCGCCGAATGCTTATATCCATTGCGTTAAGCGATTGCTGGGGCGGGTTCTCAACCTGATTGGCGAGCAGAATGGCGCCGGCGCAGGTTCCAAACGTTGGCTTGGTCCTGACGAAGTCGCGCAGCTTTTCCAGGAAGCCGTGTTCAGCAAGAAAGTTCAGAAAGGTACTGGATTCACCACCGGGAATGACGATGCCGTCAATGGCATCCAGTTGCTCCGGTTTGCGAACCAGTGTGACATTGGCGCCCAACTGCTCCAGCCGCACCTTGTGCGCTTCATAGTCACCCTGGATGGCTAGGACACCAATGGTCATGTTTTTGTTCTTTGTTCCGAGCGAAGCGAGGGGACCCCTTATGATCTCGCTTACTCCTTAAGGATTGATATGTTTCAATCTCAACTGGATGCAGATATTTGTTGCGGATGAGCTGTCGTGGGGGCTCCCTCACTTCGTTCGGGATGTAAGAAAAAGCCCTACCACCCTCTCGTCTGCAGCAAATCACCTTCAGCCATCGCAGCCACAGCCAGCCCTTTCATCGCGCCCACTAGGTCTTCGCTAACTTCAAGTAACACTTTAGGATCGTCAAAGTGCGTACACGCGCGGACGATGGCTTTTGCGCGCTTCTCCGCTTCAGCGGGTTCGCAGAAATTCAGCCCATCCGCCATGAAAATACCCGAGCCCACAAATACGGCTTCTGCTCCGAGTTGCCGAACCAGGGCTGCGTCGGCAGGGGTGGCAATCCCTCCGGCAGAGAAGTTAGGGACAGGTAGTTTGCCGGTTTTAGCGACGAGGCGAACTAGCTCCACCGGAGCGCCGAGCTCTTTTGCCTGAGCATAAAGTTCTTGTTCAGAGAGAACCTTTAACATATTCATTTCACGCACGATCTGGCGCATGTGCTTCACGGCGTGCACCACGTCGCCGGTGCCGGCTTCACCTTTGGTGCGGATCATCGCCGCACCTTCGGCAATGCGCCGCAATGCCTCACCCAGATTACGTGCGCCGCAGACAAACGGTGTCTTGAACGCATGTTTGTCCACATGGTGGGCTTCGTCAGCCGGGGTCAGTACTTCAGACTCGTCAATGTAATCCACGCCCAGCGCTTGCAGGATTTGCGCCTCAGCGAAGTGTCCGATGCGGCACTTGGCCATCACAGGAATGGAGACCGTGTCCATGATCTCGCGGATCTTCTTAGGGGACGCCATGCGGGCCACACCACCCTGGGCGCGAATCTGCGCCGGCACACGCTCCAGCGCCATTACCGCGGCCGCGCCGGCTTTCTCAGCGATCTCCGCCTGCCGGGCATCGGTCACGTCCATGATCACGCCACCCTTAAGCATCTCCGCCAGCCCGGTCTTAAGCCGTAGCCCAGTGCTCAGGAGAGTGCCGCCGCCGTTTGTGCCAGCAGTTGCAGAGTGGCCATTCGAGATCGATTTTGGGCTGCGCCCAGCGGACATTACTTCCTTTTTTCCCCGCGATTTAGACATTGCAAACTCCTGCGCCGCGTCACACCATACGCCACGGCGAAACTTGTAGGGATGAACAATCTATTTTACTCGGTTGGAGGCATTTCTGCTTGCTGGAATCACACCTGTGTCCCATCCAAAGTGGAACTGATTCCTGGCGGTCTTCCATGCTGGGCGAACATCTTTTCTGGATCAATGGCAACAAAGGTCCCTTTGCTGCGCGCCAGGACTTCGCCCTTGTCGTTCTTGATCTCAGCCACATTGATATGCCTGCGTCCATCCACACTTTGTTCATGCGCTGTGACGGTCAAGGGTATGCCCAACGGCACGGGCCGCAGATACCTGATCTCCATGGACCCGGTAAGCGCCAGCACGTTGCGGAACTTGTTCACCTTACCCATGGCTTCATCCAATATAGTGGCGATAATTCCGCCGTGGGCGTGGCCCGGAGGGCCTGTAAAACGGCGCGACAGCTTGAAATGGCAAACGGCCTGGCGTGTATCTTCATCGAGCGAGAACCTGAGTCGCATGCCCTGAGGATTGTCATGGCCGCAGCCGAAGCAGTGGTTCTTGCGGGGTTTGGGCTTACCGTGAACTGCGTGGCCGTGGGAGATTTTGTGTTTCGCCATGGGTGAAGGAGAGATTTTAACATTTACAGAACAGCTACTTCCGGGCTATCAACTCCGCGACTCCCTTTTCATGAATTGTCTCGTGATAATGCAACACCCGCATTGAGGAAAATGCATGCAGTAGCTCGTTCGGCTGGAGCAGGAACACAGGATTGCGTGGTCCGCTATTGAAGTTCAGTTGATCCATGGTGTAGGTCTTGTAAATCAGGTGTCCGCCGGGCTTCAGCGACATGCGCAAGGCAGGGAAGAGTTCACGCTGGAGAAAAGAGAAAACCACCACCAGATCGTATTGTTCGCGGCCAAGGTCTTTCTCGGTATTCAGGTCCTGTACCTTTGTAACGATTGATCCCGTAATCGTGCGTTGTCTCGCATTTTCTTCCGCCTGCCGCAAGCCGACTTCAGAGATATCGACCAGCTTTACATGCCAGCCACGCTCTGCCAGCCAAATTGCGTGACGGCCAGCGCCTCCGGCCAAATCCAACGCAACGCCTGGAGGTTTGCTGGAAACAAACTCATCGTAAGCAGTCACCAGAAACGTATTTGGGTCGAATGAACTGTGCAACCGTTCACTATGCTTTCTGTCCCAGCGAGTTTTCTCGTTAATTTCCATTTACTTCCATCCCCTTATCGAATCGTTCTTCGCGCACGCGGCTGCTCATAAAGAATAACCGTAAACACCGCTAATTTGCTGCGTTATACTGGAGCTGTGAGCGGACAGCAGGAAAAGACGTTTTACCTTGAAACTTTTGGCTGCCAGATGAATGTTCATGACTCGGAAAAAGTCATTGGCACGCTGGTCCATCAGGGGTACCGCCAGGTTGAAACCGTGGAAGAAGCGCACCTGGTCCTCTATAACACCTGCTCCATTCGTGACAAAGCCGAGCAAAAAGTCTTCCATCGGCTGAATGACTACAAAAAACTCCAGGCACAAGGTAAGAAGTTTGGCGTGCTTGGCTGCGTGGCCCAGCAGGAAGGCGAAAAGATCTTTGAAAAAGCGCCGTATGTCTCGCTGGTAGCGGGCTCAGCCTCGTATCGAAACCTGCCGGCGATGTTGATCCAGATAGGAGCGGGGAACAAACGCGTCACCGGGCTCGACGATCGCGAAACCGATCTGACCTTTGAAACCGACTTTACCGCGCGCACCAATCCGCATCGCGGATACATCACCATCATTGAGGGCTGTGATAAGTTTTGCGCCTATTGCGTAGTGCCTTACACGCGCGGCAAGGAACGCAGCCGTACGTCGGATTCCGTTCTGGCTGAAGCGCGGCAGATGGCCGACCTGGGCTATACCGAGATTCAACTCCTTGGCCAGAACGTGAATGCTTTTGCCGATCCACTAGGCAAGAAAACTTTTGCTGAGCTGTTGTATGCAATCGGTGAAATCCCGGGCACTCGCCGGGTGCGGTTCACCACCTCACACCCCCGGCACTTCAGCAAAGATATTGTTGATGCAATTGTTGCCTCACCCCGGCTGTGCGACCACATTCATCTGCCCGTACAAAGCGGGTCATCGCGCGTTCTCAAAGCCATGAACCGTGAATACACGCGCGAGATGTATCTGGAAAAGATCGCCTGGATCAGGTCGGCGGCAAAAGAGATCTCACTCACCACGGACATGATTGTGGGTTTCCCGGGAGAAACCGAAGCCGAATTTGAAGAAACCGTCACGCTTCTGCATGAAGGCCAATTTGACGGAGTCTTCACTTTTAAGTATTCACCCCGGCCCAACACGCCGGCCCTGAGCATGATTGACAGCATTGCCGACGCAGAAAAGTCGAAGCGATTGCAGATTCTGCAAGAGCGTCAGCGGGAGGTCCAGCGGGCAAATTATGAGAAGCGTGTCGGACAGATACTTGAAGTAATGGTTGAAGGAAAAAACGAGGCCCGCGGCCAGATTATAGGACGTACCTCGCAAAATATTACCTTGAATTTCACCGTCCCGGAGAACGTGACCCCGGCGATGGGTAGTTATGTTAACGTTCTGGTAACCAGGAGTTTTCCCAACAGCCTTGTTGGGGAGATGGCTTGAAGAGTACAAAGGCTTAAGGAGCTGGATCGGTCGCGGCCATCCCGAGCGACAGGAGACGACGATGGAAGTTGAGATGAAAATTCGCGGCTTGATGATGGATCCCGTCACCAATATGCCAATTGTGGTGCTGAAGGACGTGGGCAGCGATACGGTCCTGCCGATCTGGGTGGGAGTGTATGAGGCGAATGCTATCGCGCTGGAGATTGAAAAAGTAACCACACCCCGGCCAATGACGCATGATCTGATCAAAAACCTCCTCATCGGACTGGACACGCACGTCCACAAAATCGTGGTGAATGAGCTGCGCGACGATACGTTCTTCGCCGTGATCTGGATGGAGCGGGAGGGAAGAGTCATTAGCATCGATTCCCGTCCCTCAGATGCCCTTGCTTTGGCTTTGCGCCTGGATTGCCCCATTTACGTGGAGGATGAGGTCTTGAAAACTTCCAAGGTAACCAGCGCCTCCGCGGACCGCATCTCCTCAGAAGATCTGCGTAAGTGGCTGGAAGGACTGAATGATGAGGACCTGGGCCGGTACAAAATGTAGAGGTGCTCAGGAGGCGTGAGCGCAAGTGGTCGCCTCCTGCCGATATCCCGAGCTGTAGCGAGGGATATGTACTTCAGCCGCAGCCATAAATCCGATGCCTGACCCTGCCGAACAACTTCAACGACTTTACGTTGCCGGCTTTGACCTGCAAACTTTTGATCGCTTTCCCAAGGCCATTGGAGTGCTGCGCGATAGCTGCCTTGCGTTTCTGGTTCCCGGGCCTGATGGACTTCAGATTCTTGGCAATGTCGGATGGCGGATGGGCGAAAGCCTTGGTCCGCTCGTGGAGCGCGAAGGACGGAAGGTCTTTGTCCACAAGCAAGAGATACTTGAGGCGACTCCGGAGAGGGTAGCGGCACTGGAGAAATTTCGCTCCGATATAAAGGCCATATTACGGGGACAAGCAGCTTCGTGAGCTCAAAATACGCCTTCGCTTGTTTATTTGTCATAATATCTGTTATCGGACATTAAATATTTGTTTGCTCCGCCTGGCCAAAGTCTCGATTTCCCTTCGGAGTGATATGTTTAGTCCCAACGCATGAGTCCCGTTACACACTTTTTTGCGGGGTGGCTGCTGGCCGAAGCTTCGCCCGGTCTGCTATCGCGGCCCGAAAAGGCGCTTGTGGTTGTTGCCGCCATGGCGCCTGATCTCGATGGGCTTGGCTTGCTCCCGGAGTTGCTGACTCGGCATTCTTCACATCCGTTGCTTTGGTTTTCCCGGTATCATCACGCGCTACATACTCTTGACTTCGCGCTTATATGTGCTGCTACGGCTTGGCTGATGACCGGACCATTGGCAAACTTCACCTTTGGTCCAGCCATCCAGGGGCGGCAAATGCCTTCGCGTCCGTGGTTGACGGCTGGGCTGGTTTTCCTGAGCTTTCATCTGCATCTGCTGTGCGACCTTATGGGCTCACGCGGACCTGACGGCGATCAATGGCCCATCCCTTATCTCCGGCCATTCTCCAATGTGCTACAGCTTACATGGAGGCATCAATGGGCGCTCAACGGGTGGCAAAACTTTATCTTTACAGGCTTGCTCCTGTTGACGACCCTTTGGATCGCATGGAGATTTGCAAGCTCGCCTCTTGAATTGGTTTCACCAAGGGCCAACCGTGGTTTGGTTCAGGCTTTGCGGCATAGGCTGCCTTTCACGGCGGAAAAGGGGGCCGCCGGATAGCGAAGCGTCTCGCTTTTTCAAAAGAAATTTATATATTCAATTTTATTGTGTTAGTGCTCTAACCATGAAGTACTACTTTAGGCTGAAACAGCGTTCCCGCAACCCGGCGAGCAATCGCCAGCAGCTCCCTTTGACCGGCAAAGACTCTGACTGTTCCGGCTTTGCTGAACTCAGGCAAATTGACTGCGCCTCCATGGCGGATTCTGGCGGCGCTCTCCCCCGATGCCACAACCGCGGGAAACTCCGGCAACACAAGACGCGGATGAAGGAAGAGCTCATCAAGAGTGTTCCCGGCCTGGGCCTGTTCCAGTTGTTCCAGGCTGAACGCCTCATCAATGGCGAACTCACGCACGGCCGTGCGTTTGAGTTCGGCAAGGTGCGCGCCGGGTCCCAGTTTACGCCCTAGATCGTGCGCCAGCGACCGCAGGTATGTCCCAGAGCTGACCCAGGCGCGAAAGCGGGCCTGTTTGCCGTCAAAAAAAAGAAACTCAAGTTCTTTGACCTCGACCTGTTTGGGTTTCAAGTCCACCGGCTGGCCTTTGCGCGCCAGTCGATGGGCCGGGATGCCGGCAATTTTCTTGGCGGAAAATGGTGGTGGATATTGCGCGATTTCCCCGATGAATTCGCGGGCGGCTTCGCGGATTTGCTCCATGGACAAGTTCACAGGTTGTTCCGGGCCGACGGGCTGGCCTTCAGCATCATAGGTGTCCGTTGCCCAGCCAAAGCGGATCACGCCTTCATAACGCTTGTCTGCCTCGTTATAAAATTGCGCCAGGCGGGTAAATCGGCCCAGAACCAGTGGGAGCACGCCCGTGGCCATGGGATCGAGCGTACCCAGATGGCCGACGGACTTCTCGCCCGTGATGCGGCGTACGCGCGCCACCACGTCATGCGAGGTCATTCCAGCCGGTTTGTCAATAATCAGGACGGCGTCCACTTGAGTAACTCCGCTTTATCAAGCATGATAATTAAGAAGCAGTTAATTGAATGCTACCCATTCGCGATGACACTCCCCGGTCGACCACTCCATTCATCAATTACTTTTTGATTGCGCTCAACATTGCTATTTTCGCATTCGAATGGATACAGGGACCGCGTTCCCTTCGTGAACTTGAATTTCAGTTCGCTTTCATCCCCCAGCACATGGGAGCGTGGTTTTCCGGATCTTTACCCGCTTCCTACGCCCTTGTCCCGTTTTTCAGCTCCATGTTTCTTCATGCCTCATGGCTTCATGTGCTGGCCAACATGTGGGTTCTGCGCATTTTTGGCGACAACGTGGAAGACCGCCTGGGGCATTTTGGTTATCTGATCTTTTACCTGCTTTGCGGGGCAGGTGCAAATCTGGGGCACCTGATCTTCAATTTCACGTCACCACTGCCGGCCGTTGGAGCCAGCGGAGCGATTGCTGGCGTGATGGGGGCTTATTTCATCCTTTATCCACGCGCCCGTGTGCTCACATGGTGGATCTTTTTTGCCTTCTGGCTGCCAGCGTGGCTGGTGCTGGGATACTGGTTCCTGGGCGAATTTTTGAGCGGCGCTGCTTCCCTCTTCACTTCTTCTACCGGCGCCGGCGGCGTGGCATTTTGGGCCCACGTGGGCGGCTTTGTGACTGGGGTGTTGCTGATCAAACTCCTTCCAGTACGAAAAAATGTTTATGCATTTGAAGAATTCTAGTCAGAAAGAGATGAGAGCTGCGCATGTCAGGGCGTTGCCGCCAGGTTTCTGATGCTACTAAAGAACTCCGGCAGCAGGGCCGATACGGATCTCTTCAATAGTCGCATTCGCCGGAGCTGAGGCGGCGTGCAATACGGCCTCTGCCACCGTTTCCGCCGAGATCATCTTTTCGCGCGGCGCGTCAGCCCAGAACTGGCCCCAGATATTGGTGTCAGTCGCGCCTGGCAACAGCGCCACTACGCGAATGCCGCGCTTACGCAGGTCTTCGCGTAGTGCCTGGGTAAAACCTAGTGCGCCAAACTTGGAGGCGTTATAAGCCGACATGCCCGGAAACGGCTGTACCGCAGCAATCGAAAGATTGTTCACAATGGTGGCGCCTGCATGCATCCATGGCAGAGCGGCGCGGGTGACCAGAAATGTCCCGGTTAGATTTGTATCGATGACCTCTTTCCAGGTCTCAATCGGCAATTTCTCTACCGGAGCAAGCGTGTGGGCCACTCCGGCGTTGTTGATGAGGACGTCGATTGTGGAGCGGAGTTTGCCGATCTCCTGAAATAGCTTTTCAACCGAGGCTGGATCACGGACATCGCATGGGATGGCGGTCACCTGGGCTTGGTCTTTGCCGAGTTGGCTTAGCGCGTCGTGAAGGCGTTTTGCATTTCGTCCGGTTATTACGACAGAGTATCCGTTGCGCGCGAAGGTCCGGGCCATGGCCAACCCAATGCCGCTACCACCGCCGGTAATCACCGCGAGTTTAGTTTTTCCAGTTTTATCCGCAGGCATTTAAAAAGAGTTGCCGTTCTTTCCATTCCGAATCAGCGAAAGAAACTCTTCACGGGTTTTTTCCGATGAACGGAAGCTGCCCAGCATGTGTGAGGTTACGGCCGAAGAATGCTGCTTCTCCACACCGCGCATCATCACGCAGAGATGTCGTGCTTCAATCACCACGCCTACGCCCTGCGGCTGAATGGCATTCTGAATTGTCTCCGCAATCTGCACGGTCAGGCGCTCCTGCACCTGCAGTCGGCGGGCAAAAATATCAACCAGACGGGGTATTTTGCTCAATCCCAGGACCTTGCCATTCGGAATATAAGCCACATGCACCTTGCCGAAAAATGGCAGCAGATGATGCTCACAGAGGCTGAACATTTCAATGTCTTTGACGATGACCATCTCGTCATAGCTCACATCAAACAACGCACCCTGCAGCACCTTGCCGGCGTCCTGTTGATAACCCTTGGTCAGGTATTCCAGAGATTTCTGCATACGCTCCGGAGTTCGCGCCAGACCATCGCGGTCGGGGTCCTCGCCCAGACGCAGCAGCAGCTCACGCAGCAACTCTTGTGTGCTGGCCGCGGACAGCGACGCAGGTTCATGGAATTTCTTCACAGCAGCTCCTGATTTCACTCGGTCTCCTAATAGCGGATATCCCCACCGCCGGCGTATTCAAAGGAATTCAGCATGGTTTCTTCCACGCGAACCTTGTCCACCTGGGCGTGGTGAAAGCCTTTTTGCAAGACGCCATAGACTTCCACACACAGATTTTCCGTGGTTGGCACGGTTCCCTGAAATTCCTCTAATGTATTGAGGTTTTGGTGGCCAAAACGTTCCAGGATTTTTTCATGGACAAAGCCATCCAGATCAACCAGATTGCAAACCATTCCCGTCCGGGGATCAACCTGCCCTGTAACCGTGACTTCCAGCGAATAGTTGTGGCCGTGACCGTGCGGATTGTTGCACTTGCCATAGACAGTCTGATTCTCTTCCGCGGACATGGCATCGTTATGCAGCCGGTGCGAGGCGGAGAACCAGTAACGCCTTGTCAGGTAAGCCTTCATGCTTCTCCGTAATAGTCCACAAACAAATCCGGCGTTTCATAAACGCGGACGCGATGCAGCTCCGCCAGATTGAGCTTGGACTTAAGACGCAGCCAGATGCTGATGGCCAGATTCTCTGTTGTTGGTATGCGGTCTTTGAAATCAGCCACTTCCTTGTTGAGGAAGCGATGGTCCATGGCATCAATCACCTCGCGGTTCATGATCTCCTTTAGCTCTTTCAGGTCAACCACGAAGCCGGACCGCTGGTCCACTTTGCCCTTTACCGTCACCTCAAGCGTGTAATTGTGCCCGTGGCCATGCGGGTTATTGCATTTGCCAAAGATGCGCTGGTTTTCCTCCGGGGTGAATTCCGGATTGTGGTAGTAATGCGACGCCGAGAACTCTGCTTTCCTGGTTAGATAGACCATGTCAGATAGACCATCAGAATCAGCTCTTTAGCTCAGATCGCCCTTTCGAATAGATGAATTGTGCGCAGCTTTGGGTGCGGATTGCGTATATTTCCGTCCCTTCCATGTTAACTCGCCGCGCCTATTGAAATGGATGTGAGAGCGCAACAAAAGTGACACGAAAATTGGTAACCCCAAGAAAGACATGAGGTTAGCTTTCCATGGAAAATGCGCGCGGCTGATCCGCAAAAGGAAATTCAGATAGAGAATTGCGGCACATCCGGACGCTAAAAGTCCGACGGGTAGCTCTCCTCGACAAATCAGCAGCAGACCTATGCAGAGCGTAGCCGCGATCGCAAGGAACTCCAGGGCGCGTTTTGCTGCCAGCAACACAGGATGGTGGAACAGAAGGGCCAGGTTCTTCGTCCAACCCTCCCACATGGCGCGAAAGCTGCGGTACATTCTGGTGCGCACCAAGCCAGCCCCCTGGCGAAACCAAATTCTGTGACCTGATGCTTTAAATATTTTTGCTAACTCAATATCTTCAAGGATATTGAGTGGCAGGATGCCATGTCCTCCGAGGGTCTCATATACCTCACGCCGAACCAGAATGTATTGACCGTTGGCCGCTACAGTGGAATCGGCCGGGTCATTGACCCTTTCCGGAGGGTAAATCCGCATAAGTTCGGCAAAGACGACCGGCATGACCGCCAGCTCCCACCAGGACGCTGTTTCCTGCTCCGGTGAATAAGAGAGCAAGGCAACGTTGCGGCTCGCAGCTTCCTGCACTGACGCAGCCAATGATCCGGGATAGTGGTAAGTATCAGCATCAGTGAAAAGCAGCCAGATAGCGGTGCTTCCTGTGGCACCGGTGATCAAGGCATTGCACTTTCCTGTCATCCCCGGTTTGAGTTCGCCCGCGCTCAGTACCTGTACGCCCGTGAAAGATTCTGCAATGACTCGGGTCCGGTCGGTCGATCCGTCGTCTACCACGGTGATTTGAAAAGAGATGCCCTGCTGGGTCACCAGTGACTGAACGCACCGGCCGATGCAATCCTCCTCATTCCGGGCCGGGATGATGACGTGCACGGTTACTTCCGAATGGGCTGTTTCCATCTGAATCAGGTTATTATAAGGGGGTGAAATCCTTTCGCATACAGTTTGCGGTATTGTTGGCGCTTGCCCTGGCGGGCTGCGTCGGCTGTAATGATCAGCCCAGGCTGCGCCTGATTGGCTCACAGGCGCCGGATTTCACCGTGAAGGACTCAGACCGAACCGTGAACCTGCGCGATTTGCGCGGTAAGATCGTGATCCTGAATTTCTGGACGAGCTGGTGCGAACCTTGCATTGTCGAGATGCCGTCGCTGAGGCAGCTACAGAAACAGATGGCGTCCCAGGTCACCGTGCTCGCAGTCAGTACCGATGACGATGCAGCCGCCTACCACCGCTTCCTGCAGCAATACAACATCGATTTCCTCACCGTGAACGATCCCAAAAAACAGAGCAGCGATCTTTACGGCACTACCGGGCAGCCGGAGACGTTCATCATTGATCCGTCCGGGAAGCTGCGGCGCAAGTTCATTGGACCAGTGAACTGGACCAGCCCGGAGATCGTGGAGTACTTGCAGAAGTTGTAGGGCGCGCCGTTATTGGGATGTCAGTGTCAGGAATGCGGTCACGATTAGAACGCTCCAGGCCAGAACACAGATGCGCAGGCGCTTCAGCCAGCTCTGATACTCTGCAGAATCGATCACCCATGACGGAGTGCTGAACAGCCAGAGAAATGACAGGCAATTTCTCGCCCAGTCGCTGCGGAAGAATGTGCATTCCGGCGCGTTCCAGAAGAACCCACGCGGCTTGCCGTCGGCCTCCCACGCGATTCTATTCGTTGCGTATTCAGCCTTCACGAGACGGTCGAACATCAGAAAACTATAGAAGAGCAGTGGAAGTCCCACGGCCAAGATGACTATTATTTCCAGGGTCATTCGTGAGTCTACCAGCGTTATTTGTTAGATCCGGCATGCGTCGGTTTCGGCAAAAAGCTCTTCTTCACCTTGGCGACAATCACATAATTAGGATCGACCATCTCGTTCAGGTGAATCTCTCCTACTTTTGAGAGCAGTTCGTAGGCGTCCATTTCGGAAAGGCCGTAGTCGGTGTGGATCCAGCCGACCAACTCAGTAAACGCGATGCGCAATGCGTCGTCCAGCGGCCGATATGCGCCGACAGTCATAATGTACTCATCATTTTCAAATCGAGGCCAGCTGATCTTTTGGCCCTTGATTACGCGGACCTGTACACGTCCGCGCAATGGGACTTCCAGCGCTGTTCCTGCGATTTCACCATCACCCATGGCAGCATGGCCGTCGCCTAGAAACAGCATGGCTCCGGAAACATTGACCGGAAAATAAACAGTATTGCCTACGCTGGCTTCGGGCGAATCCATGTTGCCGCCGAATGCCTCAGGCACCACCGACGTGCGGGCTTCGCCTCCGGCAGGCGCTACTCCGATGCAGCCAAAAAACGGATGCAGTGGAAACTTCACTGTGTACTTGGAGTCCAGGGCCTGGAATGTTGCTGTATTTGTTGCGTGATCAATGGGATAAAACCAGATCTTTTCCTTGATCGGCGCGTTGAGCATGGGGGTGTAATTGGTGGAGTTAATGGCGCCGAATCCCGGCGCAAGCGCCCCGATGCCCTGATTGCTGTCCACTTTAATTTCCAGGATCTTTACCGCCAGCGTGTCACCGGGCTCCGCACCGTCAATATAGAAGGGGCCAGTCAAGGGATTGTCTCCGGGGGCCATGCTGAGCGTATCCCCCGGCTTCTTGATGGCGTTGCCAAAACAGTCGACGGTGTTGGTTTCAAGAATATTGCCGGACTTAAGATGTGCGACCGGATTATAGGACGCAGCGTAGGTGTATTTCAGTTCGCTTGGCTTCAACTCATAGCGGACGACTTTGCCTTCGTCAGAGCTTTGCGCACAAGCAGCAGCGGACAACAGCAACACAGCAAAGGAAGTTTTCATCGACAGGATCCCTCGCGCAGAATTATAGACGCGCTTCGTCGGTTTCAGCCATGTTCCCGAGCTGCCAGCCTCTGTAGCAGAACTCGAGACTCATCGAACTAAATAACTAAGCCAAGTCCAGCCAGCGACGATGGCGGCCACGGCCAGAGCGCATTGAGCCCAACGGGAGTAGGTGCGATGCACAGGGTGATATTCACAGGTAATTTTTGACATTTCAACGTAGGGAGCCGCGCCACGCCTGTACCAGCCTTCAATGACTACGTCTTGATCAACGTAGCCCTCCGCCTCGTTGACGCCAAAAACAAAACGGGCAAATGGAATTGTTTGCCGGTAGAGAACGAACATAATGCCCGTGTCGTCACGCAAAACCAGGTCCGGACTCCAGGATACGCCGGATTCGCCACGGCCAAGGATTCTTCCTCTCAGCCGAACCGCACGCGGACGCATCTGCGAGACTTCTAAATCTTCAAGCAGTGTTCCGATTGTGGCATCCTGAAACTTTCCGCGATAACGGTAGGCCACGCGAATGATCCAAGCGCAGCCGGCAAACATCAGGAGCAAGGGCTCGGCTTTGGGAGGCATGGTGATGCCGAAATAGCCCAATATGCCCGGCAACCAGTGATCGATACCAAGAGCGCCAATGCACAAGAGAGGAAAGGCCCATATGGCAAATTCCAGCGGAAAGGCGCCCCATCGTATGTTTTGATCTTGTGGCAACGGGTAGCGGAAGCCCTGTTGCGCTCCCTCGCCCTGCCGGTTCAATTCCCGCACGCGTAAGGCGGTGAGAGGGTGCGTTGAATTCAGCTCATAAAACCTGGCCCATGGATTGACCAGGTCCCAGCGCATTACGGCGGCAGCTTCGGTTGGATCTGATCCCAGGGCCAGCGATCTTCCTGAATGCAGGTTGGAGATTCCCATCAGGGCAAGAGCGCCTCCCAGGCGGCGTTCCCTGGTCCATAGCAATTTCTCCTCGTTAGAGCCTTCCTCTTTTGCTCTTTGATATTCGCCATCTGCCCGGACCATGCCATAGGCAATCTTCACCAGCGCGGAGGAGAGTTCATCCGGCGCATGGGTTATATCCACCGCATAATGGTCAGCAAAATATTCCCGTGTACGGTTTAAGAGCAGCACAACGAACTGGCTGACCAGATAACACAAGTACGCAGTGTATGCGATGGCTCGGAAGCTGCTGATTTTTTCAGTGACTACATATACCTGATAGAGCAGCATAGGGGCCAGAGCCGCAACGGTCATCACAGCAAAGTCCCAGTGCTCAATATGGCCTATTTCATGTGCCAGCACGGCATTGGTTTCTTCCGGGGTAAGTATCTTCAATAACCCTGTTGTCACTACTACCCTAGCGTCACGACGTACACGGCCATAGGAAAAAGCGTTAGGTGTGCCGCTATCAATGATCCCGATGCGCGGGACTTTCAGACCTCGCTCCATGCATAATTTCTCAATGAATTCACGGTTGCGCACCGGCAACTGCGTGCCTGCATCATCCCAGAAAATGTTGAGGAACATCTCGATGAGCCAGGGTGCTGCAAGATATTGAATTCCGCCCCAGATGATGGGAAAAGCAAGAGCACCCCATAAGGAAATGCCGGAATGCAGCAGGTATGCATCCGCTAGTGCAAAGACCAGACCATACAATAACGCAAGGACAAATATAGACCGCGCAAGAAATTTCATACGTCTCCTTAAGGAAGCTACTTAAGCGAGCTTCTTCCCAAGGGGGTTAGTTATGTAATCAGAGTAGCTCGACGCTGCTATTGCCCACAGGTAATATTTTTTGTGGGTTCTATTCCCTTCTTTTTGTTCATTTACTGCACCACCAGCGTGATGGTGGATGAGTGCGTTGTTGCTCCCGAGGTGGAGGTTACGGTCACGGTGAAATTGCCGGCAGGCGTTCCGGTTGTAACTGGTACGTGTTTATCGCCGCCGCAGGAGGTCACAACCATAATGATCGCCAAAATCAGCATGAGCGTTCCAGCGAGCCGCAGACTCCTCCTTCTCTTTGAAGGAATACCGAGGAAAACGATCCCAAGGAAACCAAAGCTGGTGAGGGCCGCCAGCGTTATGCCAGTGAGCGGCTGAGCAGAAGCCGTTGTGCGCACCGTGGTTGCAATGGTCAGTGTTGTACTGGCTGGGCTGCCGTTTGGCGTAACGGTTGTCGGGCTAAACGAGCAATTTGATGCTCCCGGCAATCCGGTGCAGGCAAAACTTACAGCACTATTGAAGCCGCCGGAAGGCGTGACTGAGATGGTATAGGTGGCGGACTGCCCCGCAGGAATCGTTGCACTGCCGTTGGGAATGGTCACGGAGAAATCTGGTGGTATAACGATTGGCCCAACCGTGACAGTAACAGTGTTTGATGTGCTGCCCGCGTAAAGAGAATCGCCGTTGTAGGTGGAAAAAATCTGGTGCGCGCCCTGTGTAAGCGTTGTGGTAGAGAAAGTTGCAATGCCAGATCCGTTGACTGAGCCGGAACCTAACAGGGTCGCACCCTCAGTGAAAGTTACGGTTCCAGTTGGCACGGGAACTCCGGTACCTTTGTTGATGGTTGCGGTGAAAGTTACATTCGAACCCAGTCCCGGGGTTGCCGAACTTGGACTCAAGCCGAGTGTATTTGGGAAGGCGGCAGCGGCGGCAATTTCCCATGCTCCACGCCCGTGCGTACCCATGCGGACTTTGTGGCTGGTCTTTTGCACGTTCAGGTCAAAGACAGCAACGCGTGGCAGACCTGTCCCGTAGGCTGCCCAGGTAGCGCCTGCATCAATCGAATTAAAGACGCCAATATCAGTTCCTGCATAAAGGTAGTTGGAGTTGAGCGGATCCACAGCGAATGCATTGACTGGCACATCGGGCAATCCAGTGGAGGAAGCGGCCCAGCTTCCGGCGCCAGCGGCGAGATTTGTCGTCTTCCAGACATGTGAAGCTGTCCCATAGCCATCCAGCGTGACATAGGCAGTATTGGAATTGTTAGGATCGATTACAGCGCGGGCAATGAACTTGGCGGTCCAGGGACCTGTCACGTCTGTCATTGGATTTGCGCCAGTTGTGGTGGCAAAAGCCTTGCCGTTGGTAAGGCCAACAATGCGGACATTATCATTTTGCGCTGAAACGCCGATGGCGCTCACGCGGAAGTTGCGGCCTTGAGTATCACAACAGCCGAAATTCGCCTGGCTGACTGCGGGCATGGTGGCGCCACGATCAGCGGAACGGTAGAGGTGGTCTGTGCCGAAATAGAGTGTGTTGGGGTTTCCCGGCCCAAGAGCGAGAGGAGCGTAAAAAAGGACTGCGTCCGTACAGGTGATTCCGTTGACCGTAAGCCCCGGTTGAGCTGGACATCCAAAGACAGACCACGCTCCCTCAGTTGCGTTGGCGACATTGGTAACGCGCGCGAACGCAATCAATCCGTTGGTTTGATTGAAGTAGGTGTGATACATCGTCACATTGGTCGCGTCTGTGCTGCTCTGGTCGATAGCGGAATAGCCGCCGTCTCCAAAATCGGCCCGCGTCCAGGTGGCATTTGGCTGGAAAAATTCCGTACCATTATCCTGCGTGCCGCCGATAGAGAAGTTTGCGTCCGTGGGATGCACGGAGAGGCTCACAAACTGTGTAGCGTTGAAGCCGTTCGTGTTTACGCTTGTCCATGTGTTGCCGGCGTCAATCGACTTGAAAATGCCACCGTCGTTGCCGACATAAATCACGTTGTGGTTGCTGGGCGCAAAAGCCAATGCATGGGAGTCAGCGTGGAGCAATGCGTCATTGGCTGCGAATGAGGTGCCGCCATTGGTGGACTTGGAAAATGCGCGGTTGCTGCAGGTTCCGGCTGTGCCATCCGCTGATCCGCCAAGATAAATCGTGTTTACATCGTCCGGATGGAATGCCGGTACCATGTCATAGAAACATTGCCCGCCGCAGAAGCCATTGGCGGCTGCTAGAGGTGTCCAGGTAACGCCATCGAGGGATGTCTTCAGCGACCCAGCTGAAGTAATCACGCCTCCGCAAGGCACGGTTTCATCCTGTGCCAGCGCGAAAGTAGTGGTGGGCCCTGCTCCTGAACGGTTCACGGCGAATTTGCCGAATCCTGAACGCGTAATTGTTTGCGTCCATGTGGCCGTACCCGCCCATGGATCACCCGCCGTACTCACCCATACGCCGCCATCGCCTGCTGCGGCAGCCCCGAAGACGTAAACCAGAATTGAGCTCGCATTGCCGGGATCCATCACCATGTCAGTCACAGTGCGATCTTGCGCTGCTCCAAGGCCTGTCTGCACCGTTTGCTTGGTGAATGTAGGCGTTGTACCTAGCGCGTTGGTGGAGAGAAAAACACCGCGCGCCGGCAAGGTGTTAAATGAGTCTCCACTCAGGCCGCTCACTCCGGAGGCCGTTGAAACCAGAATCTTGTTGCTGTCCGCGGGATTGACAATGATTCTGGTGATCGCGCGTCCTGTAAACACGTCGCTGACGCCGTTGGAGTTGAATGGTCCGGTAACAACCGGGGCGGTGGTTGCGGTGCGGATGATGTAGATTCCCACACCAAAAAAGCTATCGCCGGAAAGATTGCCTTCTCCAGTCCCGACAAAAACAGTCGTCGGAGTACTCGGGTCAATGGTGATCGCTCCAATCGCCAGAGACTGCGCCGTGTCCAGCAAGGGCGTCCAACTGGCTCCGCCATCCAGACTGCGATAAACACCACCCTGTGCCGTCCCTGCATACACAATATTGGCGTCAGTAGGGTCAACCGCGATTGCGGTCACGCGT
Source organism: Terriglobia bacterium (assembly GCA_020072585.1). Taxonomy (GTDB): domain Bacteria; phylum Acidobacteriota; class Terriglobia; order Terriglobales; family Acidobacteriaceae; genus Angelobacter. Next base: position 104,850 of record JAIQGL010000016.1, read on the forward strand.
CCGCTCACAGCTACCTCGGAAGGGCTGGTTTGCCCGTTAGGAATCGGGGCTGGGCCAAGCGCGGTCCATGAGGCGACCGGTGCAGCCGGAATCAGGGCGCTGAATGGAGTGAGTCCCTGGGTCACAAGCCGCAAAACTTTTTCCTGGAATTCCATTGTGCGCACAGCTTGCGAACGGGCCTGCGGATTGTGCAGCAGGTCGTCTATACCTCGCCGCGTACGGATCTCCTGGTCACGAAGGGCGAAATATTCTTCTTCTGAGATACGGCCACGTGCAAAAGGCGGAATATCAGCGCTGTCTGTATCGGCTTCAGGTGCTGCTGAGGGGGGAAGCTGGGGCAGCGTTGCGCCAGCGGACGGAGGATTGGCCGTGGAATTATGCTGAGGCACACTCTGGGCAAAGCAGGCGGCCGCTACTACCAAAGATAGGATTAGTGATGGCAAAACGACGGTCGGGCGGAACATGCGCTGGGTTTGCATATAGCACTCCAAACGAAACGGTTAGAACCGATTTCTCAGGGGGTACAAGTTCAAGGGGGTAGTTGATGCAGAAATCTTTGCATTTACAGGGAATTCCGTCAACTAAGAAACGCTGGAAAGTGGATGGAAAACTACAATTTTGCTTGGCGCAGCCGCAGAGCGTTGGCTATGACTGAGACTGAACTGAAGCTCATCGCGGCGGCGGCAAAGACCGGTTGCAACAGCAATCCCGTGAAGGGATACAGGACGCCCGCGGCAATAGGCACGCCAAGCAGGTTATAGATAAAAGCAAAGAACAAGTTCTGGCGAATATTGCGCATGGTGGTCCTGCTCAGGTTCCGGGCGCGAACCAGAGCGCGCAGATCGCCTTTGATCAAAGTGATGTCCCCGCTCTCCATGGCCACGTCAGTGCCATTTCCCATGGCGATGCCCACGTCTGCCTGAGCCAAAGCAGGCGCGTCATTGATGCCGTCACCAGCCATAGCCACAACGTGTCCTTCGCTCTGGAGTTTCTTGACAATGGCCAATTTGTTTTCCGGAAGGACATCGGCTTCAAAGTGGTCGAGACTGAGCTGATACGCGATTGCTGCGGCAGTCGCCTGATTGTCTCCGGTCAACATCACAAGGCGCAGCCCGGCTTGTTTGAGCGCCTGGATGGCCTCCGGGGCTGAGCTCTTAACTGGATCAGCAATGGCGATCAGTCCCGCAGATTTGCCCTCAATGGCGGCCAGAACCACTGTATTTCCCTTGTGCCGCAGTTGGCCGGCCTGGGTGATCAGATCTTCTGACTGGATTTGCCTACCTGCTAAAAGCGCAGTGGTGCCGACGGCAACTTCGCGACCTTCAACCCGCCCAATGACTCCCTGCCCCGTAAGGGACTGGAAGCCTGAGACGGAGCTAAGCTTCAATCCGCGATCCTCGGCCGCTTTCACGATTGCCGCCGCCAGCGGATGTTCGCTGGATCGTTCCAGGGAGGCTACGAGCCGTAAAAGTTCGTCTTCTGCTATATCGCCCGTGGCAACCACTTGAGTTACACGAGGCTTCCCTTCCGTCAGTGTGCCGGTCTTGTCGAGCACAAGCGTGTCGACCTTCTCCATGATTTCCAGAGCTTCAGCATTTTTGACCAGCACGCCCGCATGGGCTCCGCGACCGGTCCCGACCATAACCGCCATTGGAGTAGCCAGACCCAGAGCGCAAGGGCAGGCAATGATAAGAACTGCTACGGCGTTGACCAGGGCATGTGCCAATTGAGGCTGTGGGCCCCATATCGCCCACGCAGCAAAGGTGAGAACTGCCACCAGAATTACCGCTGGCACAAAGTAGCCGGAAACTTTATCCGCCAGCGATTGGATGGGCGCACGGCTGCGCTGGGCTTCTGCCACCATACGTACAATTTGCGCCAGCAAGGTTTCTGAACCCAGCTTTTCCGCGCGCATGATGAATGAACCTACCTGATTTACGGTTCCACCCACCACTTTTGAACCGGGATTTTTTTCCACTGGCATTGACTCTCCGGTGATCATCGATTCATCAATTGCGCTGATTCCTTCTTCCAGGGTTCCGTCGACAGGGACGCGGTCGCCTGGGCGTACACGCAGGCGGTCATTGCGATGGATATGTTCCAGAGGGATCACTTCGTCTGATCCATCCGGGCGCACGCGGCGCGCGGTCTTGGGATTGAGGTCGAGCAGCGCCTTGATGGCGGAGCTGGTCTGGCGTCGTGCACGCAGCTCCAATACCTGCCCCAGCAAGACCAGCGTTACGATGATGGCGCCTGATTCAAAGTAAACTTCCGGCCGTCCGCGGTGACCGAGGAAAGATGCCGGAAAAAGGGTGGGAACCAGTGTCGCAATCACGCTGAAGATGTATGCCGCACCTGTGCCGATGGCGATCAGCGTAAACATATTCAGGTGACGGTTGACGATGGAGGTCCAACCGCGTTGAAAGAATGGCCAGCCTCCCCAGAGAACAACTGGAGTCGCCAGGGCCAGTTGCAGCCATTCCATCCAACCCGCAGGCAAGTTGTGAAATGCGCTATCTGGAGCCATACCGCCCATGGAAAGAGCAAGAAGAGGAATGCTGAGAGCGACTCCAATCCAAAATCGCCGCTGCATGCTGCGCAACTCTGAGTCGTCCTCTGCATGGACGCCGGTAGCAATACGCGGCTCCAGGGCCATGCCACAAATGGGGCAGCTTCCCGGTTGGTCGCGGACGATCTCCGGGTGCATGGGGCAGGTGTATTCCACTATTTCCGGTGTCTCCCGTTCCAGTGCCATGCCGCACTTGGGGCACGGTCCGGGCTTGGCCTCGCGGACCTCCGGGTCCATGGGACATACGTATGTGACAGTTCCCTTGCTGGTTGAATGTTGCCGCGGAGGCGCTGCCGGGGCAATTCCTCCGATTTGAACCATCTGGATGCCAGACGGTTTTGGAGTCAGATATTTTTCCGGCTCGGCATTGAACCGCTGCTGGCAGTGGCAGCAGCAAAAGTAAAAGTGCTTCCCTTTGTACTCAGCCGAGGCAGGCGCACTGGCGGGGTTTACGTCCATTTTGCAGACGGGATCTTTGACGATTATTTTTCCGAGGTTTGCTTTTTCTGGAATCATGGTTCCTGCCGCCTTTTATCGGGCGTGCCTGTAGAAAAGTTCCGTTATCTCGTCATAGGTGCGCTGGGCCTGTTTGGCGCTGCCAGAGCGCAGGGCCTCAGTGGCGCAGTGTTGCAGATGGTCTTTCATCAGAATTCGTTCTACGGCGCGCAAGGATTGATGGATGGCGGACATCTGCACCAGAACATCGGGGCAGTAGCGCTCTTCTTCCACCATCTTCTGGATCCCGCGGACCTGTCCTTCAACGCGACGAAGGCGGAGCAGCAGGTCCTGCCGCGCTCCTGCCTGGCGCGGCGTCGCGCGATGCGGCTCCTTGAATGCGATTTTCTTCGGCATACCGTGCGTCCCTTTTATCCCCCTACAGTATACCCCCTAGGGGTATGTGAGTCAACGGAGCTGGAAGATTTGGGCTATATTGGAGGGTTCCAAAATTACCGCCAATGCACCTCGGCCAATCCAAACTTTCAAGGGGAAACTGGATGACCCTGCTTGATGTGGTTTTCAAATACGGCACGCCGCCCGGCGAGAAGGAAATGTCAGCCCTCAACAATGCCTGGGAGGTCTATGGCGTCCGCAAGATTAAATTTGACGAAAAAGAGCACACTATCCGCGTTGAGTATGACGCTTCACGGCTGAATGACGGCGAGATAGCCGGGATCCTGCGGCGCGCGGGAATTGATTTAAGGGAAAAAGTGCAGCTGGTGTAGGGGACTTTTACTCTGGCCTGGACGCATCGCCTATTCCGTCAACAAAGAATTCCACGTGTCCACAATCTGAACATACGTACACGTCAAAGTGTTCACGGTTGATGCCCAGCTTTCCCAGGAAGCCCCACTCTTGGAAACTCTTTGTGCCTAGATATTCCATACTGCTCTCACAGCGCAGGCAATCCAGAGGGTCCCGCTGGGTGGCTTCTACGATTACCGTCTTTTCGGCACACTTCCAACAGGAATCGAATTGGTCCTCGATTTCTTCGTTGCACTGCTGGCATTTCCACATAAGCACCTTGCACGCTGGATGTGAACTTACTCCACAAATTGAAGAGATTGAGCAAGAATCGCAGGCTGCACGCGCGATTTTTTAGGGGGTGGGTTTTTATCTTAGCCGTAAAATTGCGATATGGTGCAAAGAAATATTTGGCGGGGGTACTTTTTGTTTTGCAATAGGGATTGGAAACCGAGACAGATGCAACAGGCCGGCCGCTATGCTTGTGGCGGCAACGTGGCTTAAAAGCCAGATCCTTCGCTTTTGCTCAGGATTTCGCCTGCGGACTCCCGCTCAGCTCACCCCTTCTGCTGCGTTCAGGATCACGCCCGCAAATCGCCTCAAAATGCAACGAGGCACTTTCGATGGATCTCTGGCCGTTAGATCCCTTTCGAAAGCGCCCCGATGCGCGCCACTTCGTCTGGTATCTGTAATAGCATCCTCTGTGCCAATCTGGACCAGCTGAAAATAAAGGGCTTAGGAGAGCTGCTGAGTAAAAAGCGGGTAGGATTTCCCTGCCCTTGAAAAAATTGCCCTGTGGATTTTGCTAAACGGGAATCTCTGTCGATATTTCGGGGGCGAATATTACCTGTGCGCAATGGTTCTCTAGCTTTATCCTAATAAATAGCTGTATAGCAATCACTTAGGAAAAACTAAGCGCCGGGTCACTCGCGCAGCGCGATTGCTCCGCGACGCAAGCCCACGGCTAACCATAACAGAGCGAAGGAGATACCTTTATGGCAAATTTCGATCCCAGAGTTATTAACGCAACCCCAAGGCCAGTTTCCGGCACACCTGTGCTGATCGGCATTGGCCTGGTACTAGTGCTCATTCTTAGCTGGGCTTCTCTGGCCTACGTTCCGGCGGGAAACGTTGGCGTGCTGGTTTATTTCGGACGCGTCACAGGAGAGACTCTGCCCGCCGGGACCCATTTTGTTTCCCCATTCAAGGTCAATCATGTCTTCTCCGTGCGGACGCAGACGCAAGAAGAGCACACCTCTACGCCATCCATGGAAGGCCTGAACCTGGAGATGGACACATCTCTCATCTATCACCTGGAGCAGAGCCATGCGGCCGATGTTTACAGCAAGCTGGGGCCGGACTATGCTCGCACGATCATTGATCCCAACCTGCGCTCTATTATTCGTGATACCACGGCCGGACATTCCGCCAATACGCTCTACTCCAGCTCTCGCAAAGAAGTGGAAGATGAAATCAAATCGGGATTGAAGGCCGCGCTGGAGCCGCGCGGCATTGTGGTTGAGAGTGTCCTGCTGCGTGACATACAGCTACCGCACACGCTGCGGGCATCGATTGAAACCAAGCAGCAGGCCGAACAGGAATCTCTGGCCATGAATTTCCGTTTGCAGAAAGAGCGGCAGGAGGCGGACCGCAAGAGGATTGAAGCGCAGGGCGTTCACGATTTTCAGCAAATCGTGGCCCAGGGCATCAGCCCGCAGTTGTTGCAATGGAAAGGGATTGAAGCCACGGAGAACCTGGCCAAGAGCCCGAACGCAAAAATCATTGTGATTGGTAATCCCAAGAATGGATTGCCGCTGATCATGGGTCAGTAGACGCAATTCATCTTGGGCCAAACTTAGGTGAAACAGTGCGCTTGAGCTACTTCAATGCGAAGAGAGCGTTCACATGAGCATTGATGGTTACGGTCTGAGGAGTGAATTCCGCCATAGGCGCCGGTGTTGCCGCAGCCGTGGCTGACCGTGCCATGCTGGCCAGATTCATGACCACCGGTACAATGGCCTGGCTGACGTCGACTGAGGCATAGAGCAGATCGCCAAGCGAGCGTCCGCCGGCTACAGCGACGGCGTTTGCCTGGTTGCGCGCCTTCTTCAGAGCATCTTCAGATGCCCTGGCTTTGGCTTGCTCAATGTCTTCCAGCGTGTAATTGACGGACTGATTTTGTGTGTCTTCGATGTCGGCCAACTGTTCCGTAACGGAACCGACCTTGGTAAAGTCGCGCAGCTTTAGAGTTACGTCCGTAGTCACGCGGTAGCCGATCACCCGGCGTTTGGGATTTTTCCAGTCATACATGGGCTGCATCTGGTACATGGCAAACTGGGCGGTCTTCACATCAATACCGTTGCTCTTCAAAATCTGGCGCACACGGTCAACCGCTATGGCAACGTGATCATAAGCCGCGCGCGAAGTATCCTGTTGTGAAGCTAAATCCATGCGGATGACTGCGGTGTCTGGCGCAGATTCGAATTTTCCATCGGCTCCGGCATAGATGGTGTTGACTTGCACCATATTGGGAGTGGAGGAACCCTGCGCTGAGCTAAAAGCGGTCAGCGCCAGGAGCATCAGGAGCGAGCGACTTAATGTTTGCATTGGGAAATCTCTGCTAAAAATACTAACACTCGAGCCCGGCAAAGTTGCTGGGTCCATTACCTTTTGCGCGGGTTTATCGCTGGCGCGATGAACGTCTGCTATTCGCTGCGCTCACCCAAGACTAAAGTCTTGGACTGGGGCCTGCGATTCGCAAGCAAATCGCTAGACGCTGATACAGGTGTGGATCAGTCTAGACTGCCCCACACCTATTGACGTTCCGGCGGGTGAGAATTTAGGCTAACCATGCAGATCAAGCGGAGGGAAAGAAGCGATGCGTCGAAGAACCGCTGTAAAGATGTTGGGTACGCTAGCGTTGCTGGGACCGACGGCCGGGACCAGCTTGTTAGGTCAGGAGAAGAAAGAAGCGCCGGCACCGCGGCCAGCACCAGCATTGAAGGTCGGAGACATGGCTCCCGACTTCAGCCTGCGCGACCAGACTTTTAAGAACATGGTCTCGCTCCATGACTTCAAGGGGAAGAAAAACGTCGCACTGGCGTTTTACATCTTCGCCTTCACCGGTGGTTGAACCAAGCACATGCAGAACTTCCAGGCGAACCTGCAAAAACTGGAAGCTGCAGACACCCAGGTGCTGGGTGTTAGCATGGACAGCCCCTTCAGCAATGCCGCATGGGCAGAGAAAATCAACGTTACCTTTCCACTGCTGAGTGACTGGGGCGGCGATATCACCAAGAAATACGGCCTCTACGATGAAAAACGTAAGATTGGCCGCCGTGTAAACTTTCTGATCGATAAAGAGGGCAAGATTGTCGAGATGCAGATTGACAATGAAGCTGTGGATCCAGCCTCGATGGTCGCCTCTTGTGAACGCAGGAAACTCAAGAGCTAAATGCCGGTAACCGTTCAGACAGAAGCCCGCCAGGAAATTTCATCCCAGCGGGCACTTTTTTTGCTTTCTCTGGCGCAGTTGCTGGCCATGTCACTGTGGTTCACCGGGACCGCCGTGATTCCGCAAATCACAACCTTGTGGCATTCCGGGCTGGCCCTGGGATCGTGGCTCACCATCGCCGTTCAGATTGGGTTTTCACTGGGCGCCATCACGTTTGCGCTCTTCAACATTCCCGATGTCTTTAGCCCAATCAAGGTACTGGTGGTTTCCGCGATTGCCGCCGCTGCCGCGAACGCTGCTTTCGCTTTTGCCGCTGCTTCCCCGCTCTCGGCAATTCTGCTGCGTGGAGCGACAGGTTTTTTTCTCGCCGGCGTCTATCCCGTGGGCATGAAGATTATTGCGGGCTGGTTTCAGCGCGGACGCGGACTGGCCCTGGGAATCATGATCGGCGCACTCACGGTTGGGTCAGCAGTGCCACACGCTGCGAATGCGATTGGTGGCATCCCGTGGCGGGGGGTGGTTCTGCTGGGCAGCTTACAGGCCTTGCTTGGCGCTTTGATCGTTGGGATTGGTGTTCGCGAAGGTCCTTATGCCATGCCGCAATCGCGCTTTGATCCGGCGCAGATTCTTGAAATCGTCCGCAACAAATCTCTGCGGCTCGCGAACCTCGGCTATCTAGGACACATGTGGGAGCTCTATAGCATGTGGGGATGGATCGCCGTGATCTTCTCGGTGTCCGCCGGGTGGGGACGTACGACGTTTGAAGCCATGGCCGCGCTGGCCATAGCGATTGGAGCAATTGGCTGCATCTGGGCTGGAGCAGCGAGCGACCGTCTGCAAGACCAGAACGCGGCGATGCGTGTGGCGCAGCGGGCACGAGTCACCATGATCGCCATGGCCATCAGCTCGGTTTGCTGCGTGCTGGCTGCCCTGGTTCTGCATCGTCCAGTGCTTCTCATTCCACTTTCAATGATCTGGGGAATCGCGGTGATCGCGGATTCCGCGCAATTCTCCACCATCATCAGCGAGGTCTCAGACAAGAACTACGTGGGCACGGCGCTCACATGCCAGGTAGCACTGGGATTCCTGCTGACTGCCGGCGTCATCCGTTTGATGGCTGCCATTGCCGCGCGCTACGGATGGAGTTGGGCACTGGCGAGCATGGCATTGGGACCACTGCTGGGCATCTGGGCGATGAGCAAACTGCTTCCCCTCAAGCAGACAGCAGCAAACGGATAGAGTAACACTCTCACTTGTTGGCCCCATTGGGGTTGACCGCCATCCAATTTACGGAAACCGGCCTACAGAAAAAACCTGACGACATTTCCCTAAAAGCAGGGTTAGAATCCGGCAGAAGCTTCCTTTCGGAGCCCGAGATGATCATGCGCAGAACCCTTCTTCTGGTTTTGGCTGTACCGCTGGCATTCAGCACCTTTTGTTCCGCACAGGCTGGTTCGCTCAGCGATCTCCGCGCCGATGAACAGCGGCTTCGGCAACAGGAACTCCAACTGGATCGCGATTATGACCGCCTGGCATTGGATCGTCGCAACCGTGCCCGGCGGGCGCAGATCAGGTTCGACGAAGCGCAGGTCAGGCGTGATCGTGCAGAAATACGGCGACTCCGGGCAGACATCAAGAGAGACCGCCAGAGACGACGGCAGCACCGCGAGCTTTACTAACCATTCGCGAGTCCCGCTCTAAAGGAAGCCACGCAAGTCCCGCCAAAAGCGCATTGCTGAAAGCAGCGTGATATTCTTTCCCGTTCCCCACGCCCAAAATGGAAAAGCAGGAAACGGAGCCCGTCATCTCTATGAAACTTCGTGATTTTCTGACATTCACGCTTCTGCTCGGATCGCTTGCAATGGCGCAGGCGCCTAAGGCAACTCCGGTTCCACCGGCACCCCAGTCGCTGACCGCGGGCGAATCCAGGGTGACAGAGCCTTCACATGAACTCACCGTGGGGGACGTGCATGCTTTTCTTGACGGCTTTGTCCCGATGCAGCTTGAGCGAGAAAACATTGCCGGCGCCGTGGTGCTGGTGGTGAAAGATGGCGCAATCTTTTTTGCCAAAGGCTACGGCTACAGCGACGTGGACAAGAAAACCCCCGTCACAGTGGATGCCACCCTGTTTCGTCCCGGCTCCATTTCCAAGCTCTTTACTTGGACCGCCGTGATGCAACTGGCGGAGCAAGGCAAGCTGGACCTGGATCGCGACGTCAACGAATATCTCGATTTCAAGATTCCCGCGAAATTCGGCAAGCCGATCACGCTGCGCAATATCATGACGCATACCACGGGATTTGAAGAGCAGGTCAAGGACTTGATCAATGAAGAGGGCGCTCCCATCGCTATGCTCAAGCAGCATCTGTCGGAACACATTCCTGAACGCATCTTTCCACCCGGAACCACGCCGGCATATTCAAATTACGGGGCGTCGCTTGCTGGGTACATTGTTGAGCGCGTTTCCGGACGGCCTTTCAATGACTATGTGGCGGAAAACATTTTCAAGCCGCTGGGAATGTCGCGCTCCACGTTCGTGCAGCCGCTACCCGCTGAATTGAAGCCCTTCATGTCCAGCGGTTACAGAACGGGTTCGGGTAAAGCAAAGCCGTTTGAAATTGTTGAAGAAGCACCTGCCGGCGCTCTTGCCGCCACGGCGGCAGACCTGGCGCGATTCATGATCGCACATTTGCAGAACGGAAAATTTGGCAACGCGCAGATTCTGCGTCCTGAAACCGCCGCACAGATGCATTCGCGCCAGTTTGGTCTCAGCCCGGCCCTGAACGGCATGTGCCTGGGCTTCTATGAGGAGACGCGCAACGGACATCGCATTATCGGCCATGGCGGTGACACCATTTTCTTTCACAGTGACCTGCATCTGATGCTTGAAAACGGCGTGGCATTTTTCGTCTCATACAACAGCGCCGGCAAAGGCGAGATCAGCCCGCGTACTGCCTTGTGGGAGCACTTTCTTGATCGCTACTTTCCTTTCACTCCGCCGAAAGTCGAAAAACTTACCACTGCGGACTCCGACGCTCGCGCGGTTGCCGGACACTATCTCAGCAGCCGCCGCTCTGAAAGCAACTTCCTGAAAGTTGGCGCGGTCGATGACAACGTCCAGGTCACACCCGACGAAAATGGCACCATCAAGATAGATCCTTTCAAAGACTTCAGCGGCCAGACAAAAAAATGGCAGGAGATTGCCCCGCTGGTCTACCGTTCCGTCAACGGCCAGGACCTGATTGCCTTCCGGCGCGACGATCAGGGACGAATGCAACTGGTGCCCAACTTTCCTGCTGTAGTGCTGCAACGCTTGTCGCTGCCTGCCAATAGCGATTTCAACCAGGCCCTGATCCTGTCTGTCCTGATTATTCTGGGTCTCACGCTTTTATGCTGGCCGCTGGCCGCCATCATCCGTGGACATTTCCGCATACGGCTGGAGCTGGATGCCGGCTACATGCGCCTGCGTCCATGGGTTCGCGCGGTCTGCGCCGTTGATATTGCCTTCCTTTTGATCTTCTTTATCGCAATCACCAGTGACAACCCGGGCGCGCTGAGTGCCAAGTCTGACGCGAAACTGCACGCGATCCAGGTCCTGGGCCTGGCTGGAGCACTAGGGACGTTCCTTGTCTTCCTGGCATTTGTGCGCTCATGGAGAGATCAGCATGCATGGTTCTGGACCAAAGTCTGGAACCTTCTGGTGTTGCTTGCCTGTGTTGGTTTTGTGTGGTTTTCTTATCATTGGAACCTTTTGAACTTCAATATGAACTATTAAGGGGTTGCAACGCAGGCGCTCGCTTGCCAGCTGAGCATTCACTTCTGGCGTGACCTGGCTGCACCGCGAATCTGGTAAATGGGTAATAGGGTGATTGAGTTATTCCAATTACGGACTCAATGGAAAATTGATGAAACTGGAAAATGTCCGCCCCATGTTGGCCGTCAATAGCATTGACGACACGATTCTTTTTTACCGCAACCTGCTCGGCTTTGAGTGCGTCAACCGCATGGAGGGATGGGCCGCCCTGCAAAAAGATGACGTGGTGGTGATGATCTCCCTGCCCAACGCGCATGAGCCTTTTGAAAAGCCCACGCTCACCGGCTCAATCTATTTCAATACATCCGATGTTGACGCGCTGTGGGACGCGATTAAGGACAAGGCGCGCATCGTTTACCCGATTGAAAACTTCTTTTACGGAATGCGCGAGTTCGCCATCCGCGACAATAACGGTTACATCCTCCAGTTCGGCCAGGAGATCACCGATCCGGCACAAATCCCACCGCCAGAGATGGATTAGGTTTTCACCGCGAAGGCGCGGAGAAAAACCCCGCTAATCCTAGGTTGAATTGCTTCCGAACCCCGTTAAATCCACCATCAATCGGCTCCGATTCCGTTGCAAACCGTCTGGAATCTGGTTGACCACCACACGGCTACTGGATCGTCGGCTCGGCCGGCGCCACCTTCATTCGCACCGGTTTACCCAGACCATACTGTTCAGCAGCTCTCTCCTGCGCTTGCCGCAATCCATCAGCAAATTCCTCGGCCGAGAGCGCCCCCAGTTCCCCGTGCTTGCGGCACCTGAACCGGACAGTCCGCTCGCCTGCTGCCACGTCCAACTCTCCCCGGCACTCGGTGCATAACAACAGCAATTGGACAGTCTTCCCGTCTTCCTTGATCTTCATCGAAAACATGATTTCCATAGTTCCGCCTCCAAGGCAAGCCATTTCCATTGCGTAGTTTACCTTATGTTCGCCTACAAAACAATAGCGAATCGCGGCAACACTTCATTCACCCTGCGTCAGGGTATTCTTCCGGCTGCCAGATTTCCCTGACTTTCCGACTTCCTTTGCGACCTTCGCGTCCTTTGCGGTGGAATCATCCCTACCCCATCGCCGCACTCAGCTTCTCCAACGCCGGGGCCAGTTCCTGCGGTTTGTTCAGCACGCCTGCAAACAGGTCGCCCACGCGCTCAAATCGCCGGAGAACGTTGGCAATATGGAATTGCGCCGGCTTTAATCCGGGCACAATCTCTTCCCACTTGAGCGGCGTGGCCACAGGAGCGCCAGGATGCGCCCGCAGAACGTAAGGCGCGGAGATGGTCTTGCGGCTGGCGTTCTGTAGATAGTCGAAATAGACCTTGCCTTTTTCCCGCGCGGAAACCATTCGCGGCGTGGTGAACAGGTCCGGGCGTTCGGCGGCAACCCATCGCGCCAGTATCTCCGCGAAGGATCGCGTCTGGGCAAATTCATAGATCGGCTCCACCGGCACATAGACGTGCATGCCGTTTCCACCCGTGGTCTTGGGATATCCGGTGAGTCCGATCAACCGCAGCTTTTCCCGCACAAGCTGCGCGGCCTCAACTATCCGGTCATAGCCGCAGTGATACGGATCAAGATCGATCAGGATGAAGTCTGGATTGTCCAAGGTGCCGAGACGGCTCATGTACGGGTTCTGGTCAATGCAACCAAGGTTGGCCAGGTAGAGCAGTGAAGGTTTGTCGTCAACGATGACTCGTATTTTGGAATCGTCGTCCGCCGCGAGCTCTTCCCTATGCAGCCAGTCAGGAAAACCTGAAGCGTCTTTCTGAAAGAAATATTCGTGATCAATCCCGTTGGGATAGCGCTTGAGTGAAAGCGGCCGGCCCTGCAGATGCGGCACCAGCAGATCAGAGACTGCGGCGTAAAAATTGATGAGATCGCGCTTGGTGTATCCATCTGCGGGGTAATACACCTTATTGAGATTGGTGAATTTGAGCCAGCGGCCTCCAATCGTCAGCGCTGCCTCCGCATTCTCTGGCGGAAGTAGTTGCTCTCTAAGACTGGATGTTCCCGGGGCTTCGCCTTCCGCTACGGGATCTTTCGCAGCTTGATCTTGTCCGTCTTTACCTTGAGTGTCTTTACCTAGTGTGTCTTTATTTCGTGTGTCTTTATTTTGTAAAACCAGGTCCTCTGCTGACAGACCGGTCTCCCGCACTACATCTTTTGGCTCCGCGTCATCCCGCAGTCCCAGAAAGACCGGCGCCCGCAAGCGGTTGTCCTGCGTCCATGAGGTGAATTTCACGGTACAGACCAGCTCTGGCTTCACCCAGATAACTTCACCAACATCCCGCGGAACGTCACTGAGTGTGGCCTTTTTGGTGGTCAGCGGCTTGATTTGTTCAAATACCGCTTTGAGCGATTGCTGCGTGAATCCCGAACCCACATTGCCGGCGTACACCAGTTTTTTGTCCTGGTAATAGCCAAGCACCAGCGCGCCAAAAAACTCGCGCTCGCCCAGCAGGTAGCCGCAGATCAAAAAATCCTGCTGGCAGGTGACCTTGATCTTGATCCAGCTGCTGCTGCGCTTTGATTCATACCGGCTCTGCGCCTGTTTGGCCAGAATGCCTTCCAGCCCTTTGGCCTTTACGGCCTCCAGCAACTCCGTTCCCTTACCGGCAAAATGCTCGGAATAGCGCACGACCTCACTGGGCGTCAGGATGGACATCAACAGGTTGCGGCGATCAATCAACGCGGCTTTGCGCAGGTCGTAGCCATTGAGATACAGCAGATCGAAGGCAAAAAAATTCAGCTGTGGCGCGGCCATCCCTTTTACCGGCGGTTTGGGGCCAAAGCCAGTCATGCCCTGGAGCCGCTGGAAGCTTGGTGTGCCGTTTTCATCCAGCGCCACCACTTCCCCGTCGATGATCGCCGAATCCGCCTTCACGCATTGCGCCAGAGCTTCCGCCACCGTGGCAAACTGCTTTTCCAGCTTGATGCCGCGCCGTGAGAGCATACGTACTTTGCCACCTGTAATGTAGCAGAGAGCGCGATAGCCGTCCCACTTCACCTCGTAGAGCCAGTCTGTTCCGGATGGCACAACGCTGCTCAGGGTAGCCAGCATTGGGTCGAGCGAAGACGGCATCTCGGCTTTGATTGCGCCTTCAATGGAAGAAAGTTCTCCCGGCCCCTGTAGCACGCTGCGTGTGTCAGACTCAGGGTCCCAGCCTTCACGTACGGCAAAGTCTTTCTTCTTGATCAGCAGCCAGTCTTTGCCCTTGGCGCGATTGGTGCGGACCAGCGCAAATTCGCCCACGATCTTGTGTCCATGAAAGCGTAGTTTGAGGTCTCCTGATTCCCACATTTGCGCCGGAGTTTTGGGTCCGAGCCACTCGTATGTGCCGCGGTCCCAAAGAGTCACATTGCCGGCGCCGTAGTTGCCGCTGGGAATGGTGCCCTCAAAACTTCCATAGTCAAGCGGATGGTCTTCAACATGCACCGCAAGGCGTTTGATAGCTGGATCGAGCGTAGGACCGTTAGGCAGGGCCCAGGACTTAAGAACGCCATCCATCTCAAGCCTCAAGTCATAGTGGAGACGCCGAGCGCTATGTCGTTGAATAAAAAAGCGGTTGCCTTCAATGTCCGATGGCTTGTCCGGGGGCTCCGGAGTACGCGAGAAAACCCTTTTTCGCCGGTATTCTTCTAGTGACATAGCCTATTGGGAAGATTGTATTGCACCGTTTTTTGTGCTCTTATACCACTCTACGCCCTAATACTGGAGAACATTCAAAATGGCCAGCACCGTATGGAAGGGACACCTGACTTTTGGTTTATTGTCACTCCCCATCAAATTGTACAGCGCAGCCCGCAGTGAATCCGTCGGTTTCAACCAGCTTCATAAGCACGACAACTCGCGCGTGAAACAGGTCCTTTATTGCCAGGCTGAAGATAAGCCCATCCCGCGCAGTGAGATTGTGAAGGGCTACGAATACGAGAAGGACAAATACGTTGTCATTGAGGATGAAGATATTAAGAAGGTCGCGCCCAAGACGGCCAAGACCATGGAAGTGCTGGAATTTGTGAAGGCCTCTGAGGTTGACGCCATTTTTCTGGAAAGCTCTTACTACATGGCGCCCGATGAAGCCGGCGAAAAGCCCTACGCCCTGCTCTTTGAAGCATTGCGCCAGAGCGGCTGCGTCGGCGTGGCCAAGATCGCCATGCACAACCGGGAGCACATTGTGATTCTGCGTCCAGGGCCAAAAGGAATTTTGCTGCACACCATGTACTATCCTGACGAGATTCGCCAGGTTGAGGAGTTTCGCACGGATACGAGCATCGTAAAAGCCAAAGAGCTGGAGATGGCCAAGATGCTGATTGATTCCCTGCTCGCCGCCTTTGAGCCGGAAAAATACAAGGATGATTATCGCGAAAACCTGATGGCGATGATTAAGGCAAGAGTGGAAGGCAGGCAGATTGTGGAAACCGTGGAGACAAAACACAAAGCGCCTGTCGTGGATATTCTGGAAGCGCTCAAGATGAGTCTGGCCGAAGTGAAGAAGCCCATCCGGTCCTCAACCGGGACACCTGCTCTGCCCGTAGAAGAAGAACCGGTCAGGTCAAAGAAAGGACGCAAGGCCGGCGGATAAGATTTTCCAGTCATCGCACCCGACCAGCAGGGCTACTGTGCCTTGCCCGGTGTGATCGTGACTGCCTTGTTCTTTTCAAACACTACTGTCACCGGCTTGCCCGCGTTGGCGTACTCAATCGTACGATTTCCATATTCAACGCCGTCAGAGCTGATGTTTGTGCCCAGAGCAAAACTGGCTTGCAGCTCGCTCATTCCTTGTTTGGCCTGATGCTGCTCAATCGCGCTCCAGGTATCAGCGGGCCAGTGCTTGTAAAGCTGGTGCGGGTCCTCAAAGAAAAAAACTTCGTTCGCGCTGAATGAATAATCGTCGCCAGTATTCAGGCCAAAGGAGACGGCAAATGTACCCGGCTCCCCCTCTTTTTCAAATACCGCCATGATCTGCTTCTGGACTACAGCAACCTGTCCGGGTTTGATCGCCACCGGCTCCCGCTGTAGTACCACGTCCTTGACCTGCAACTTGGCTAGAGGCGGCAGCAGCCCGACTTTCCGCTTAAAGTTCACGCTATGTGAGGCAGCGTCATAGGGATAATACGGGAGGAAGTTCCCTGTCTTTATCCATAATGGTTTCCCGGCCAGCTCTTTTTTGGCCGAATTCACGTCATAAGGAACGATCTTGTGCGGGGTGACATAATCGTCCAGATTGGCCGAATAGGTGGTTTCCGGCTTCTTTGGTCCAGCGCCGGTGTCACGCCTGGCGTAAAAAATGAACCCCACCCGCACGGTGGCGATTACCACAAAAACAGACACGCTTATCAGGATCTTCTTTTTGAGATCTGAATCCATCGTGAAAATAATGTAACACGCAAAGGGCGTCTCCGGACGGAGGACGGAGTTTCACCGGATCACACAGCCTATTCCCCAGATAGCCATCCGCACCAGAGCAGGAGCATACCCGATGACAGAATGAGAGCATGCCACAAACTTGGGAAACTTTCTGCCAGCGGAACGTCGCCTTGCCGGCAGCCTGGCGGCCGGGATGAGCCGCGTTCTTTCCGCTATTAGAATTTCACCAGCAGCGCCAGGTTCAGCCGGTTCTCGCGTTTTCTGAGGTCAGGAGTAAAGCCCGCCACCAAGGAGCCCGGCGTACCCTGGTTCCCTCCTTGCGGAGTAATGCCACCCGAACCGGAAAAGTAAGGCACGTTGGCCGCGCGATGGTTGTATTCCCAGCGGAACGTGAGGTACTGGCTGGGCATATAGTCCACGGTCGCCGATGCATCCCAAGCTTTATAGGGATCGCCGGGGTTCTCCGTGAAGTAGGGCGTGCCGGAAAAAGCGGTTGCGCCGTTGATCGGCGGGAGAAGTACAAGATAGCGGCCAGGGTTGTTGATGGCGCCTCCGCCAAGCGTGAGCGCATACAGGTCTTTGTGGAACCAGAGCCGGTTGTAGATCATGTAGCCAAGAAAGCTCTGCTTGGGTCCATTCTTCGTGTTGCCAAAACAGCTTACGCCGCCGCCGCTCTCGCATCCGGCATCTCCGGTAAGAGAAAACGCAGCTTTGCTGATGAAGTTTTCTGGATTGTCGTAATACTTGTATTGAATGCTATCGTCGGTGTGCCAGCGCGTGCGCCCTGTCACTCCAGGCACATCACGACCCAACGCATACTGGTTGCCCAGAATCGACCACTTCCCGTTTGGGCGCCACAAAATCTGTCCGCCCACGCCGGGCCTTTTGTTGAATCTGCCGTAGGACTGCCAGCCATTCACCAGCCATGGTTCGATCTTGAGCTTCTCCGTCGCGTAGATCTGCACACGCATGCCGTTAAAAAACCACGGCGTATTCGATGAAACATAGGATGGCTGGTACGCCCAGTTATCAAAGTTGTAATAGCTGAACAGCCCCACATAGGACATGAAAATGCCAGCTTGCACGTTAATACCATGCAGCTTGTTGATGTGGTACCCGCCATAAGCTTCAGAAATGTAGCGATAGGCATCGGCAAGGTTCCATTGGCCGCGTGCAGGGCTGGCGTCATTACGTGGCGTGGTCTGTGAATACAACCCGAACTGCGTCATGATCCGGGCCTGAACATTGTCGTAATGAAAATCACCGCCAACGCCCAGTTGTGTGAGCTGGAACTCATTGGCGCGGAAAACCTCACTTGATCCGCCAATCGTGTTGTCTGAGGGATGATTGAAGTCGTAAATGTAGTCGATATCCGCCCTGATCTCAGGAGTGAAGAATTTCGAATCAAAAGCTGGCTCTTTGGTGCGGGCATTGCCATTCAACCAGGTGAAATCAGCAAAGGCGAACGGTTCAGTAGGTTTTTTTGCTTCGGTGGGGGACGTCTGCTCCACCACCACGCTCGCTTCCGGGGCCGGGGTTCGTTCGGAGAAACTGCTTTCACTGGTGCTCCCGGCTGCCGACGTTCCACTCTGCTGCGCTTTCAGCTGCGTCTCCAGTTCCGCAATACGGGCACGCATCTGCTCCAGCTCCTTTAGGATTTCACGGTTTGTAGTGTTCGTGTCGGAAGTCTCTGTGCCAGCTGCGATGCTTGCGCTGCCAAGAGGGGCGTGGTTCGTGCTCTGGACGGGAGGTTGGGCAAAACCCTGAAGTGCCATGAAGCACAGCGGAAGCAGCACCGCGCTGCTAAGAGTAATTTTGCTTGAAAGCCGGTTGGTTCTTCTGTTCATTGGGTCAATGTCTTCCTCATGAGTATCCGGGGAATGGGCTGGTTTACCTTTCAGTGGACCACCATCGCCCGTAAGAAAGAGCTAAGGAATGCGTAAATGTTCCATAAAGGATCGCGATCGAGGATTTTGAAGAAAAGATAGTCTGAGGTAAGACAGTCGGGTAAACTTATCAATGTCAATCAATGCTTGCCGTCGTTGTAAGATGGCCGTTTTTCGATCAAATTTATGGTGCTCCGAATCGTTGGAATGTTGTTGGCCTTATCGTTTCCGGCTGCCGCCGGCGTTATCACGGATGTGCGCGGCGCCCTTGCACGCAATGATTTCAAAACAGCAAATGGCATGCTTGAGGGCTATCGCGCGCAGCATGGCGTTAATCCGGAATATCTGGAAGCGCTTTCCTGGATGGGCCGAGGCGAGTTAGCTGCCGGTGACTTCAGCCAGGCTTACAGATTTGGTCAGGATACCCAGAAACAGACGCTTCAATTCCTGAAGAGTGCAAAGCTTGATTCACAACCCCACCTGGCCATTGCGTTAGGCGCGGCGTTTGAGGTGCAAGCCCAGGCATTGTCAAAGCAAAACCAGCCAGAAAAAGCAGTCCTGCTGTTACGCGATGCGTTGAAGACATACGGGGGCACGTCCATTCGTGCCCGGCTGCAGAAAAACCTCAACCTGCTGACGCTTTTGGGGAAGCCTGCGCCGCCGTTGGTTGAGCGCGAGTATCTGGGGCCGAAGCCCGCATCTTTGGCAGAGTTGAAAGGATCAGTGGTCTTGCTCTTCTTCTGGGCACACTGGTGCGGCGATTGCAAAGCGGAAGCGCCGGTCATCGCCAGCCTGCAATATGAATTCGCCAAGCAGGGCTTGGTTGTTGTGGCGCCCACGCAGAGATACGGCTATGCGGGAGCGCAGGACAATATCTCTCCTGAACAGGAGACGCAATACATTGAAGCTGTCCGGCAGCGCTACTACGCTCAGCTTTCCGGCGATTCGGTGCCGGTCAGCAAAGAGAATTTTGACCTCTACGGGGCCAGCACCACGCCGACCATCGTGCTCATCGCGCGCAGCGGCAAAATCTCTCTCTACCATCCGGGCGCAATGCCGTACGGCGAGTTGCGCCCTGAGATCGAAAAATTACTGAACTCCCGATAAGCTGCGTCTCTAGACTTTCTGCACCGCCTGGGCCAGGTTGGTCAGGCTGGTCTTGGCGTCGCCATAGAGCATGCCGGTAACAGACTTGAAGAAGAGCGGGTTCTCCAACCCTGAAAACCCCTTGCCTTTGCCGCGCTTGAGCACAACAACCGATTTTGCCTTATCAACTTCGATGATCGGCATCCCGGCGATCAGACTTTTTGGGTTGTCACGCGCATCAGGGTTAACGACGTCATTCGCGCCGATCACCACGGCCACGTCCGTCTGCGGCATCTCAGGATTGATCTGCTCCATCTCGTAAAGCGAAGAGTAAGGTACGTTGGCTTCCGCCAGAAGCACATTCATGTGCCCGGGCATGCGTCCGGCGACGGGATGGATGGCATACTTCACCGCGATACCACGCTCTTCCAGCAGATTGCCGAGTTCGCGGCAGGCATGCTGGGCCTGCGCCGTGGCCATGCCGTATCCGGGAACAAAGACCACTTGGCTGGCATAGGCGAGCTGCACGGCAACGTCATCCACACTCACTTCGCGCATTGAGCCGCTGACGGCTGTTTCCACTGATACCGCGGACCCAAAGCCGCCAAAGAGAACGTTGGTGATGGAACGGTTCATGGCCCGGCACATCAGAATGGAGAGAATGAAGCCGGAAAAACCGTCGAGCGTTCCGGCAATGATCAACACGTTGTTTCCCAGCACAAAGCCGGTGGCGGCGGAAGAGAGACCGGCGTAAGAGTTCAGCAGTGACATTACTACCGGCATGTCGGCAGCGCCAATGGGAATCACCAGCATCACGCCGAAAACAAATGCGCAGCCAACCATCGTGTAGAAGTAGACGGAAACAGCAGGATTGATCAGCCATGTGATGAACGATCCAATCATCACAATGAACAGGCCCAGGTTCACGATCTGCTGGCCTTTAAACATAATGGGCGTGCCGCGCATCAGCTCCTGGAGCTTCGCGGCTGCAATCAGCGAGCCGGTAACGGTGAGCGAACCGAGCATCACTTCAAGACCAAGTGCGCCCATCTTGACGCCGCCGAGTGTTGGCCCATGAATCACATACTCGGCAATGCCGACCATGGAAGCAGCCATTGCGCCGAAGGCATGTGAGAGCGCCGTCCGCTGCGGCATGGCGGTCATGGGCACCATGGCCATGGGAATGCCGATGCATGAGCCCAGAATCAGCCCGATGGCGATGTAGATATAGTTGTGAATGTCAGGATGAAACAGAGTTCCCAAAACGGCGGCAGACATGCCGGCGGCAGCCATGATCATGCCGCGCCGCGCCGTGTCAGGATGGCTCAGCCCCTTCAGACCCAGCACAAAGAGGCAGGAGGCGATCAGGTATGTGGCTTCAAGAAAATATTGCGCGTTGCTCACTTTTTCTCCTCCGGCTTGGCCGCTTTGGGCGCTTCCTTCTTATGGAACATCTTGAGCATGCGGTCCGTAATCAGGAAGCCGCCGGTCACGTTGATCATGGCTGAAGTCACGGCCGCGCAACCAAGGATGGAAGCCAGCGTCTGGTGCTGGTCATAGTGCGAGCCGGCAATCACGATCGAGCCGATCAGCGAAATACCGGAGATGGCGTTGGTGGCCGACATCAGCGGCGTGTGCAACAGGGGCGGCACGCGCGAAATCACCTGGTAGCCCAGAAATGCCGCCAGAGCGAACACATAGAGTGAAGCGATGAGGACGGCCGGACTCAGCTTCTGCTCTGGTGCGCCTTCCAGCAGAAAAAAAGCCGCGATGAATCCGACGGGATGAAAGAGTAAGTGCTCCATTCAAGTCTCCTTGGGTTGCGCCTTAAGTCGCGCTACTTACGTTGGCTACATATGTCGCGTTATGCCACAGAAAGTCCCAGCGCCGCTGCTACCTTGGGATGAACGCTGCCACCCTGATAAGCCACGCAAGCGCCTTTCAAGATGTCGTCATTCATGTCAATTTTCAGAGCGCCCTTGTCATTGATCAGCGCCATGAAGCTGGTAAGGTTGCGCGAGTAAAGCTGGCTGGCATGGCCGGGGACGGTTGCCGGCAGGTTCAGTGGACCGAGAATCGTAATGCCGTTGTGGTCCACGTCTTCACCGGCTTTGGTGAAAGCAACGTTGCCGCCGGTGGAGGCCGCAAGATCAACGATGACAGAACCGGGGCGCATGCTGTTGACGGCCTCTTCGGTCAGCATCAGGGGCGCTTTGCGTCCAGGCACCTGCGCGGTGGTGATCACAACATCAGAAACAGCGGCTCGCTTGGCCACCATGTCACGGCCACGTTGCAGGGCTTCCGGAGAAAGCTCTTTTGCGTAGCCGCCTGCATCCTGTGTTTCTATGCCGCCCAGGTCTACTTCCAGAAACTTGGCTCCGAGCGATTTCACGTCTTGCCCGGCGGCAGCACGAACGTCATAGGCTTCCACCACGGCCCCAAGCCTGCGTGCGGTGGCGATGGCCTGGAGTCCGGCCACGCCTGCGCCAAGCACAAGCACCTTGGCCGGCGGGACGGTGCCCGCAGCCGTCATGAGCATGGGAAACATGCGGGGCAGACGCGCGGCGGCGAGCAGAACGGCTTTGTAACCAGCAACGGTGGCCATGGAGGAAAGTGCGTCCATGGACTGCGCGCGCGTGGTTCGTGGCACCAGCTCAACGGCAAATGCCGTGAGCTTGCGGGAAACGATCGGTCCGAGCGCGGCAGGCTCATCGAGCGGCTTGAGAAAGCCTATAACGACGGCACTCGGCTTCAATCTGGCAAAGTCATCTGGCTCAGGACGGTTCACGCAGGCCAGGATGTCGGCTTCCGGCAGCAGATCAGCACGGCCCATCATGCTGGCGCCAGCTGTCTGGTACTCCGCGTCAGGAAAGCCGGCATGAAGCCCTGCGCCGGCCTCAATCCCAACTTCCGCACCAGCGGCAACCAGCTTTTTGACCGATTCCGGTACCAATGCCACCCGGGCCTCCCCTGCCTGTTTCTCCCGTGGGACCGCAATTCTCATATATCCGTTTCCTCTCTCAATACAAAACTCGGTATGGTACACCGAAAAGCGTGCGAGCACATTATTTCTAAATGTCAGAATTTACAAAAGTAGAACTTTAATGGCAATGCCCCCGGGCTCAATGTGATGAGGGTCACAGAAGGCAGGCGCAGCATCTGAATTTTTTAAAGCGAAGGAAAGATGCCGCTTCATGTGCCCAGAAAGCCTGCTTCTTTGTGAAATTAGGGTTTTGCCCGTGCCATGGTGTATACTGAGACTTCCCGTTAAGTGATTCACCAACGGTTAGCGAGCAGGTCCAGCCTCCCAAGCGACAACCCACCTCACAAATACCAGTCAATCTTCTCAGCAGGAAATATCAAAATACAAAGGAACAAAACAAATGGAACAAGGAATTGTGAAGTGGTTTAACGACGCAAAAGGATTTGGATTTATTACCCGCAACAGCGGTGATGGGGATGTGTTTGTGCATTTCTCCGCGATTCAGTCCAGCGGATTCAAGAGCTTGCCGGAAGGCCAGGCGGTGGAATTCAGCGTCACCAAGGGCCCAAAGGGCCTGCAGGCAGAGAACGTAAAAGTCCTCTAAGCCGGTTTTACTGCGCTTCGAAAACCGCCCAGAGTGAAAACAAGCACTCTGGGCGGTGCTGCGTTTGGCCCCTACTTTTCTTTCAGGGTTGCCGCCGCGCGTCCAGGCTCAGGTATTTTCACGCACTTCCGGGTTTCCTCTTCCTCTCGAAATCATTTGCTTTAACGCGTGCCGGAGACTAACCTTAAAGATAGTCGTTAGCTCTCTCCGTCGTATTCTCTCCACCCTTGCGACGGCTCTCTGTGCAACCGATTGGAAAGCGTGAGTTCAGTACGAACTCAATGCCCGCTTTTCTTCCTTACGAATTTCAGGCCAACGTGGTCGGGTGTGGGTCCGATCACCATTGAAAAGGTGTTTCCAGTGAACACAAGCACTATTTGCTTTATCGTCTTTACCGCCTTGATCTCGATGGTCGCGCTGTTTCGGATCTACCGGATGCGAATGCCGCGAATGCACGTTGCAAGGTATAGATCACAAACCATGTGCCCGGCCTGCGGCTCAATCACAGCTCGATCTGAAATACATTGCCTGCACTGCGGAAAGCCACTGCGCGCCGCATGAGCTTTGTGACACACTTTTGAAGGAGAAAAAAATAGATGAGCACTACTGCAACAGATCATTCGGAGCCAAATGCCATGCCAGAGACGCAAACCAGGGCGGTAAAACAAGCCACAGTGCCGCATGTGGTTGATAAGTTTGCCGAGGCGCGGCTGGCCAAGAAAAAACAAAGACGCCGTGCACACAGGGCCACGATCAGGAGATCGAACACCGGGGGGTGATCGACATAGATTGTGTTTCCAGCGGCTTGTCCGGCTCCAGCGGGCGGGCCTTCGCTCCGGCGAGGTCGGTTTCGGCCCTGTAAAGAGTTCCGTTGGCTGCCAGGTTCCCATTCGACTTCCGCACCCGTTTGCCGTCAGCATCGTAGGTATAGGTGTATCCGGCAGCGCCGGTGAGGCGGTTTTCCTCGTCATACATGTAGGTCTGTGTTGGCGGCGTTGCCGGCGGCGTCATAGAGATAGCCGCTGCCCAGCCGATTGTTTACTCCAACCGTGACGGACAAGCTTTCTCCCGTGACCTGCCCCCCATCTTTAGTCCATTCGTAGTGAGACATTCTCCTGGTTTGGGGTTTCGAGCATATCACTTTTAAGTTGAGGCCCGCAGCCGTCGAGGCTGTGGGAAAGTGGGAAACGCGCAGCGTTTTCCAAGGC
>JAIQGL010000052.1 GCA_020072585.1 Terriglobia bacterium
CGCAGGTCTGACTAATCTCCGTGTCGAGGTCCTACTGCCTCACTGCACGAGCCCAGCCTGCAACCTGTCTGCTCCAGATTCCTGTTCCGGAGCATATCGCCTCAGAACTTGCTCCTTATTCATGCCATCTCCGTGGTGAGGTTTGCGTTCTCCGATCTTTAGAACGGGTTGACCGCGGGAAAATGGATCTTCAGCTTATAGCAAATAAAGAGAACCAGGATCGCGCCCAGTGTGGAAAAAATGAGGCCGGCGGGATGATATCGTGCATTTGTCGGGCGGGAAAACATGTTCGTAACGGCGCCGCCGAGGATCGATCCTATGATGCCGAGCACAATCGTCCAGAAGAGCGTCATGTGCACATGCATCACGTTTTTCGCGATAACGCCCGAGATCAGCCCAATAAGTACATACCAGATCAGGTGAAACATACTTTTCCTCCAGCGTCTGCCTCCAGAACATCGTTGAGTATACGCCACGGTTTGGCAATGAATCAGGTTTCTCCGCGGATGTGGTCCGTCAGAACTCTGATCGGCTGGTCGTCCCCCCTGTCGATGATCCGGATTCCGATCAGTGTTATCCGTGTAAATCAGTGGCAAGTTTGGGTTTTCGATTTTGGCATTTTCTTGTGTGCCCCCCTATTTTTTCAACTTTTTGTTGCAACAACCACTTATTCAATTCGACCCAAGGGTGACCCTTGCGTGACGCTTGGGTGTCCTTGGGTGACCCATGCGTCATCCTTTGGGTCACCCAATCCCAAACCCAATCGGCAGAGGGGTCGCAAGATGAAAGTTATTGCGGTTGCTGTTGATTTTCTGGCCAAAAGCTAAGAACCAACAGCCAAAAGCCGAATTGTCAAATATCTTCACACTTCACACCCTGAGGCGCTGCCGCAATATAGTCGATTCGCTCGGCGAATCAATAACGAAGTTGCTATTTTGCGCCAACCGCGGGCGCGCTTCTTGTGCCAGGAGTTTGCACATTCATTGTTCCGGCTGCGAACAAACCAATGAAACGTTGCTGGGTTTCGTGCACTACTACAAGTGAGAACAGAATTACCGGCGTCACCACGGGATATTGCAAGAAGGGAATTTGGACCTTTTGGGTCCTTGTAGACGATTTTCCTTCAGAGAGTACCGCTGAAGATATGCAGGTGATCTCGAAGGGAAATAGTGACAATTTTGATCGCTGTTCACTGCTGCACAACCCATGGCCTTCCGATAACCACTCAACCTACCGGCACAGCCAGGCCCATCGTCAAATTGCTTGCCGGAGGCCCTTTACCACACTCTAAAAACAAGCGGGTGTTTGAAGGATTTTTTTGTCTTGCCCTCCTGAAAACAGGCTACGACCAAAACGACCAGTCAATAACCATCCATCGGAGAAAACCAATGAATAGATTCAGAAAAGTTCTTATGTCACTTTCCGCGGCGCTGCTCACTACAGTGCTCATGCCCACATCGTCCGCCGCAGCCAATAGTTGCGGTGACAACGCAAATGTGCCTGCCGGCAGCTACCGCCAGAGCTGTGACAGTTGCGTAGCCAGCGGCGGCACCCTGACGGCATCGTGCAAGAAAATGAATGGCCTGCCCAACAACTCGACGCTGTATAAGTTTGAGGCGTGCCGCTCCGGCATTGAGAACATGGATGGCTATCTCACCTGCGCCAAGGGTGACAGCGCACTTCCCAATGGCAGCTACAAGGCGAGCTGCCGCAACCTCAACGTGGAAAAGAACACGCTCTATGCTACCTGCCGCAATGTCAACGGCGATTGGAAAGAGGCGTCACTGGGGCTCGGGTACTGCAACTATGAAATTTACAATACCAACGGCGTGCTGGCCTGCACCTTGCCATACGGCACGTATCAGCGTTCGTGCCGAAACGCGCGCGTGGTGAATGGCCAGCTGTACGCCGAATGCAAAACCCGCTCCGGCGCCTGGGCGAACACGGTTGCTCCCGCAGCCTGCAATCGAGACCTGGCGAATGACAACGGCATGCTGAAGTGCCTTTAGTGTGAAGATTGGCCAATCTGGACGCACGCATTTTTGAGAGCAGGGACAGGATGTGTTCCTGCTCTCTTTTGCGCATGCCAATGTGAGATCTAAAATGCTCTCCGCGCGAAGCTGAGAACCATTCAATGAACCAACACGACAAGTCGCCTACGAACCATACTATTGAAAGCTTTTCATCCTGAGCGCTGCGCGCGTGAAGGCGCGCGCGAGTCGAAGGATCGCGAGATGCATCCTTTGCAATAATGATTTAGGGAGTTCGCTCGACAACGCTTATTCTCTGACGCTAACGTGCCGAAACACCAACCTGCTCGCGACCCGCTTATTGGTTGGTTCTTCAGCGCAATCAAATTTCAGTTGACAATTTTTCGCGCAGTGGGGCGGGAAAGGAAAACCATCCAAGACCTAACCTTCTGGTGGGAACATAACATGCGGTTGTAAAGTGTGTGAGTCGCGAGTAAACCTTTTACTCGCGACTCACACATCACGGGTTAAAAAAGAGAGTGACCCGACGACAAATGTGTTGCAGCGTTTCTATGTCGAGCCAACAAAGTAACCAGAACATTCTCCTTTAAGCTACGCCGAAGAAGAAGACTCCGCGATCCAGATATTTCCCAACATCATGAAAGTTCAACTGTTGCAGCACGGAATTCCCGAAGTAACCGGTTTTCTCGACACCGGCCGGTATGGTGAGGCTGAAGTTGAACGAGGTGGAAGCGGTCGGCGATCCAGCGGGCCCAAGTGTAAAGCCGATTGTCGGTGGCTGCGCCAGCGCTGGGAATCGGGTATCACGATCCGACAAGAACACATCGTTGTTCGTAATAGGATTGCGATCTCCTACTGACACGTCAACTGCCAGGTTCGACCAGGATACAGGATCAGGATTGGTTACACCGACCGAGTAGCTGATTGCACCGCCGGGGGGCGCAGTGTTGTTCCAACTCTGCCAAACGATCATGGGCGATTGCGCACGCTGTAGCTTGTTTTCCAGTTGTTCGGGTGTAACCGAAGTGAATGTCTCACCTTTCTTCTCATGCTGTTCCTTATGCTTTGCGATTTCGGTTTTGATCGCGTCGGCTAGCCGCTTGAGCTCAGCCGGCGATCTCTTCGGACCTACTACTTCATGGATTGCCATATATTTACTCCTTACGCTTTATTTCCGACATCCTTCAGAATATTTACCCTCTTAGATCCCAGGGGCCTTGGGCCTTCTGCGGGACACAATTCTTTGTTGAGGGTGCTAGAGGACACTCGAAGGGTTTCTATCAATCTTCAGTAAACCACTTCCTTACAGCGTTCGTCTGTGACCGGCATCACCAATCCCCGGTGATTACGGAACAGCCTTGAACCTGTTCTTTACAGTCCCGCGATTTTTGCGGTAGTTTCCCAATTTGGCGCGTTGGCTGCCTTGTTGCATACTTGTTGCATAGAAGGAGAGCAAAGGAGAGCTCTGTGGGCGCAAAAGAGAAAATGAGCTTGATTGGCCAGCCAGTGCCGGAGTTGCCGGTTGCCGATGTGGAACGCGCACAACAACATTACAGAGATGCGCTCGGCTTTGAGATTGGATGGCTTTACCCAGGCAAAGGGATCGGGGCCGTGTCCCGCGGCAATGTGGCGATATTCTTCCGGAAGAGGAAGCCGCCGTTCGAACCTGCCGTTCACTGGGTCTTCGCTGAAGATATCGATGCGACGTACCAGGAACTGAAGTCGTTGGGTGCGAACATCGTGGATCCTCTGGAAAAAAAGCCCTGGGGATTACGGCAGTTCACCGCAAAGGACCTGGACGGGAACCTCTTCTATTTCCACCATGACTGACCAAACGTCGCATGACAAGCGGCTGGAGCTTGTCCGCTGAAAAAGCGCGGCTGCCCAGCCGCAAACCGTTCTGCGGCGATGCCGGAACAACACCTGATCCAATTTAGGACGCTACCCGATTTGTAACTCTCCGTGCGTTCCACGCATCTTTCTGGTATTCTTGCAGGTTTTTCGCAGGGATGTAAAAACATGCCGGAGCAACGAGGCAGACAGTATCATCGGGAGCGTGTAGGCGAGACGCTGAAAGAAGAGATCGGCGTAATCATTGAAGGGGAGCTGGGCGATCCGCGCATTGCGCTTTGCAATGTCACGGAGATCGTACTGGCGCCGGATGGCAAGAGCGCCCGTGTCTATATAGAAGTGGCGGGCGACGAACGTGAAGCGGAGCAGACGATTACGGCCATCAACGCGGCCAAGGGCTACATCAAGCGCGAACTGCTGATTCGCCTGGGCGTGCGCCACGTGCCGGAGCTCCACTTCGCACTCGATAAATCGCAGGAGTACGGATCCAGAATTGACGACCTTCTGGGCCGAATCAAAAAACGCAAGAAGAAATAAGAAACCATGGACCAGCTCGCACAGGTCTTACAGGAGATTGATCAGCGCCGGCGTTTTCTGGTCACGTCGCACGCGCGCCCCGATGGCGACGCCATTGGGTCAACGCTGGCCCTTGTGCAGATCCTGCGCAAGATGGGCAAGAGCGCTCAGGCCGTGCTGGGGGACAGCGTCCCTGTCATTTACAAGCCGCTGCCTTGTTCTGAGTCCATTGTTCACTCGAATCAGGTGAATGGCGATGACTACGATGCCGCGATCGTCCTGGAGTGTGAGAGCATTCAGCGCACACGGTTGCAGGGACTGGAACAGCTTTTCCTGATCAACATTGACCACCATATCAGCGCCCGGTCCTTTGGCCACGTCAACTGGATCGACCCTACGGCAGTGGCTACGGCGGAGCTGATCTTCCGTCTGGCCCAGGCGGCGCAGGTGAAGTTTACGCCGGAGATAGCAACCTGCCTTTACACCGCCGTACTCACAGACACCGGCTCGTTTTGCTATGCGCCCACCAACGCCTGCACCTTCGAACTGGCCAAGTATCTGGTGGAGCACGGAGCGGACCCGGGAAAGATCGCGCAGAGCGTCTATTTTTCCAGTCCAATCTCCAAGATGCACCTGCTGGGCGCGGCGCTCTCACGCCTGGAGCGCCAGGGCGCGGTTACATGGATGTCCGTTACCCGCCAGGACATGGAACGTTTTGGCGCGCTGGATGAAGATTGCGAAGGCCTGGTCAATTACGCGCTCGGCATCTCCGGGGTCGAGGTGGCCCTGTTTTTCCGCGAAGTTGCCAAGGAGCGGATTCGCGTCAGCATCCGCAGCAAGGGCGCGGTGAATGTGGCCGAGCTGGCGGAAAAGTTTGGCGGTGGCGGCCATGAGCGTGCCGGCGGGTTCTCCACGGAAGGCCCGGTCCATAAGGCGGCGGAGCTTGTTTTGAGTGAGCTGCGGCTGCGCTTTCCGAACCTGGATTGACACGATTGCATACAATCGAATCGTCTGTAGCGCCTTGCACCGGCCCGTATAGACGGCCACTCATTCATGAATGATCGCAACAAATTGCTGGCAGTACAGCTCGTCCTTGTCCTGGGCGTGTGCTTCTTTTTCTTCTTTTTCGGACTCGGCGCCTTCGGCCTGCTGGGCGCGGACGAGCCGCGCTATGCCCAGATCGCGCGTGAGATGCTTGCCCGGCATGACTGGATCCTCCCCACGCTGAACGGCGCACCCTGGCTGGAAAAGCCCGCACTGCTGTACTGGAAGATCATGAACAGCTACAACATCTTTGGTGTGAGCGACTGGGCCGCGCGCGTTCCAGCGGCTTTTCATGCCACGGCGGTTGTGTTTGGAATTTTCTTTTTCATGCGGCGATTTCGCTTTGCCGCCGAACTGGATGCCGCCATGATCGCGGCCTCGTCCGCGGGGATGATCGGGTTTGGCCGTGGCGCTTCTACTGACATGCTGGTCTCCGCTCCCTTTGCCCTGGCGATGATGTGCTGGTGGACGTGGCATCAGACAAGCAAGAAGCTCTGGCTCTTGCTGTTTTATGGATTGCTGGGCGTGGGCGCGCTGGCCAAAGGGCCGGTGGCCCCGGCGCTGGCCGTGCTGGTTGTTGGCGCGTATGCCGTTCTTCGCCGCGACGGCAAGATTTTTCTGCGTACAATCTCAATCCCCGGATTCGCTTTGTTTTTTGCCATCGTGCTGCCGTGGTATCTGGCGGTGCAGCACAAGGCGCCGCAGTTCTTCCGCGTCTTTTTCATCGAGCACAATCTGGAGCGCTTTGGCACCAATCTTTACCAGCACGCGCAGCCATTCTGGTATTACATCCCTGTATTTGTGCTGGCGACGCTGCCGTGGACAGTCTTTGCGCTGCCTGCGCTGGCGGGGGCAGGGCGTGACGCGATGAAGCTCTGGCGCAATGTGAACGCAGAGCTTTCGGCCAGCGCAGTCGGACCCGCAGACGACGGGCTGTCCGGCTTTCTATTTCTATGGACCGTGGTCCCAATTGTCTTTTTCAGTATTTCCCGCGCGAAGCTGCCCGGCTATATTCTTCCTGCCATTCCCGCGGCGGCATTGCTCACGGCAGACTATCTTCACCGCGCGCGCGCAATTTCGCGCGTGAAGGTTGCGCTGCACTCGCTGCTCTGTGCGGTTTTGCTGGTGGCCGCGCTGATGGCGCCTTTTGCCATGGTGAAGCAGGCTCCACCGCCCGTCTTGCAGATCGGCATGACGATCACGGGCGCACTGATTGCCGTAATGGTGTTGCTGATGGTCCGCCGTGAAGGCATTAGAATCCTGCACTTTGTAACACTGGTTCCCACGATCCTGGCAGTGGCATTTCTGTTGCGTCCCGCTGCTCCCACCATTGATCGCACGCTATCGGCCCGGGCTGTGCAAGCCCGGCTGGTGGAGCTTGGACAGGGCAAAGGCACGGTGGCCGTTTTCCATGTCAAAAGAGAGGTAGCCTACGGGCTGGATTTTTATCGCGACCAGCCGATTTTCTATTACGGTTTTGATGGCCCCATTGATATGCCGCCTAAAACACCTCCGGGTCAAATGGTCCCTCTGGAGCAGCACATCGTCATCGCCCGCCAGGGAAGCTATAAGGAAGTGCAGGAGCAGGTGGGCGCAAGGGCAGTTGCTTCCATTGGAGATTTTCCGCCACAGCATCTGGAATTCTTCCTTGTCAGCGCCGCAAAATAAAGACAAGTGACGTTGCGGGTTCCTACTGGTTTGGTTCTAAGGTAGATACAGGCTTTGATTAATTGCCTGACGGACGCTAGACTTCTAGTCTGGCTGCTAATTCAGGTAAATTGCTGGCGGCCGCGGGAAGTTTCCATGGGCCTTCATACCCCGATCGAGACACACCGGACACATCCTTTTGGCGTGGAGATTCTGGACCTAAGACACTTCAGCTCTCACAACCTGCGTCCACTGCTGGAGCAGGAGACACTCTTGTGGGCGCAGATGATGTCATGGGACTACCGGCCCTCGGCTGAGATGATTCTCCGTTATATCGATTCCAAAATTCTGCCCGGTTATGCCGCTGTGGAAGACGGACACATTGGCGGTTACGCGTTTTTTGTCTATGAAGGCAGCAAAGGCGTCATCGGCGACCTCTACGCGGACGGCTCGATCCGCCTTGAAGATGACACGGTGGAGCACCGGCTGGCCGTGCATGTGATCAGCACGCTGCAACAGTCTCCCGGGATACAACGCATTGAGGCCCAGCTTCTGCCGCATGAATCCGGTGTGCTGAGCGAGCCATTTCTGGCGGAAGGCTTCCGGCAATATCCGCGTCTATTCATGACACTGCCGCTCAGAAACGGCGTACGTCCGGAAATTTCATCGCTGCCGGACATTGAGTTTCGCCGCTGGGTGGAGCAGGATTTCCAGCCCAGCGCGGCGGTCATCACCACGGCCTATCGCGGGCACATTGATTCGGACATTAATGACCAATACCGCAGCCTGAACGGATCGCTGCGCTTCCTCAACAACATTGTCCGTTTTCCGGGCTGTGGCGTGTTTGACGGGAATGCGTCGTTTGTCGCGCTGCACAAGCCCACGCGCTCCATTGCCGGCCTGCTGCTTTGCTCGCGCGTCCGCGAAGACGTGGGCCACGTTACACAGGTTTGCGTGCTGCCGGAACATCGCGGACGCAGGATTGGCGAGTCGCTGATTGGACTGTGCACGCAGGAACTTCGAACCCGCAACTTCCTGGGGCTGAGCTTGACCGTGACTGAAGCCAACGCCAAGGCAGTCGAACTCTACCGACGGCTGGGCTTTGAAACGCGCCGCCGATTCGACGCGTTCGTTTGGGAAGGCTAAAAGCTTCTTTTTTGTCGCTGCGCTCCAAACCGCCAGAGAGCTTTCTTTAGCGGGACTCGATTCTGCTCTAGGTCGCGCCGCTCAGCACGCAAGTCGGCTTCGCGGCTAATCGTTTTTGCCTGCTACGTTCCAAACCGCTCGCAGGTAATACTCTTACTGCCTGGTGACCGTCACCGCCGATTTAAACGTCGCGCCTGAAGAATCCCAACCCTGAATTACCAGCTGATGCGTGCCAACTGCAACAGGCAGAGTTGTGTCTGCCGTACTGGTGGCTGATTGATACTTGAGCACACCGTCAAGATAAACCTGCGTTGCCGTAACCGGGTAACCGGAAGAAGCGGTCCCAGTGGCACGAACGGATGAGTTCGTGGTCGAGGTAACCGTTGGGCTGGTGATGGTTACAAACGGCGGCTTGACGATCACAGTCGCCGTAGCGGTTGAAGCAGCACCCAGATTGTCCGTGACCGTGGCTTTCACGGTATAGGTTCCGGCAACCTTGTATTGATGTGAAGCGCTGACGGCCGCAGCCGATGCACCGTCTCCAAAAGAAATAACCGTGCTGGCAATGGAGCCATCAGGATCGCTTGATCCGGTGGCGGATGCGGCGATGGAACCTCCAACCAGGAGGGAAGCGGAGGTGACGCTGATTGCCGCCACGGGCGGCTGGTTGGCCGCGGTGACGCTCAGAGATTTGGAGAAATTGTGTCCGGCGCTGTCCCAGCCTTTTACGATCAGCATATGCGCTCCGGCGCCCAGCGTAAGAGTCGTATCGAGATTCGGAGAAGCGATTTTATACATCAGGGCCGAATCAACATAGATCTGCATGGCGGTAACGGGCAAACCGGAGAACCCGCTGGCCACAACGTGAACCTGAGAGGACACAGTGTCGCCGCTGGCCGGGCTGCTTACGATTACTTCAGGAGCTTTCACGGTCACGGTCGTGCTGGCGGAAGAAGATGCGCCCGCATTGTCTGTGACTTTTGCCGTAAGGGTGTAAACGCCGGCGGCAGAATAACTGTGTGAAGCGGTCAAACCGTTTGCCGTTGTGCCATCACCAAAGCTGATGACTGAACTTGCAATTGTGCCGTCAGCATCGGACGATGCAGCCGCGCTGGCGCTGACCGTTGCCGGAGCATATGCTCTGCCGGGAGTCGCCGAGATCGCCGCGGTCGGGGGCAGGTTGGTGGCGTTGCCGACCACCAGAGTGACGGACTTGCTTGTGGCGGCGCCTAGATTGTCAGTGACTGTAGCAGTGATGGTATACGTTCCCGCTACGCCATAGGTGTGTGATGCGCTGGCGGCTTTCACTATAGCGCTGCCATCGCCAAAGTTGATCATGCTTGCCACAATGGTGCCATCCACATCGATTGATCCGGAGGTAGAAGCGCTGATCGTTGTTCCTGTTGGTAATGGTCCAGAGGCGGGCACGCTCCCTGATGACGTGCTCACGCTCAGGGCGGCCGTGGGCGGCTGGTTCGGCACGGTGAGCTGTACTCCGGCAGAAATTTTATTGGTCAGTGAAGGCTTGCCGGTCGCCTTGACATACAGGATGTAGTTACCGGCATTCAGACCGAATTGGGCCAGTTCCAATGAGGTCGCAGTGATGGGTGCATCGGCCAGCCACATCAGGTTTGCCCCGTCCTGGGAGGCGTATACGGTGAAGTGGTCCACGGTATTGATCTGTCCGGTAATGCTCCAGGAAACCGCAGTGCCTGCAACGCTGGCGGACACGGTCACACAGTTGTCGATGCCGGTTTCAATCTCAGATCCTTCTTCATAATCGTTCCAGGTCACAAGCTGGATGCCGGTCATCTGGTTGGTGGTGGAGTAGTATTTGCCTGCTTCGGCAATGGTCTGGAGCCATGTCTGTCCGCACTGCTGGCCGACGATGCGATTTGCGCCCCACAATGCCAGCGTGTCATTGAATCCCTTGTAGCCGGATCCGGTGGAATATTTTGTGGGGAATGAAAGCGCGGTTTTGTAATAGTTGTCGAGATAGTTAATTGCCATCGGGTTGGTGGCGGAGACTGTCGTCGGTTCCACCCATGAGAAAGCGCCACTGCTCTGGGCTTTGGAGAATCCGCTGCCATTGCGGAAGATGAACATCGGATTTCCCGCTACCCCGGCGCGGACGCGGGTCCAATCGATGGTGTAAGCCTCATGGCCGAAAAAGTAGATCACGGGGCGTCCGCCGCTGTGCAGATAGGCGGGCGAGCCTGAATAAGTAACGTTCACATAGTTCAGGTCGTCGATGAGCGTCTGCGTCACATCGCAACCAGCGGTTGCAGCGCAGGTCTTCAAGGCGCCGGCATCATGCATGATGGCAAAATTGAATCCCGGATGAAGTTCCGACTGGTGCATGAAGGCCTGCGTCGCCTGGTCGTAATAGACGAAATGCTTGTTGAATTCTCCGCGACCGTACCAGTCGATGATCCCGCCATCCAGCCCCCGGCTCACCATGTCATTGACCTGCTTTTGGACCTGCAAAGTGTCATTGGATATATAGCCCACGTTCATGTGGTCGCCAAAACCGAACCACGGGACAAAGTGCGCGTAGATTTTGGCGGTTGATCCGGGATAGAGCAGGCTGCGCGCGGGAACCTTGCTTATATTTGCGGCCCTGATATTGCCATTGGTTTGCGTGGCAAAGCTGTCCGCTGCGCTCGTGTTATTGGCGGTCTCGGCGGCGAGCGTGGTGGTGGCTTTAAACGTGGTTCCAGCAGAAGCCAGCAGCGAAGAAACGACGATGAAAAAAGTGAGGCGTATCCCGTAAGTTTGCACACAATCCCCCAAGCCGTCGCCTGGGGAACGACGGAACAAGCCTTAGATCGACGAGGCAGCTGGTTTTCGTTAATAACTAGATTTGCGGCTAATCCTAAATCTCTGTTCTCTCAGGCCTATCAGACTGACGCTCTATCTTGGCCCATGATTTACCCTAGAGAACTATGCAGAACCCCGGAGCATTGGAGGTTAGAGAAACCAGGACGCGGCCAAAAGTTCAAACGTAAAAATGCTTTGAGAGAGACAACGGAGAGGGAGAGACTTGCGTCTAAAACGATCTGATACATACGATGGGGTGTCTCTGGACAGCCATGCAGACGAGAAAGGCCTTATGAGCGCGCAACCCAAAGCGGAATCCGCGGCGAAAATCCCCCCGGAAATCAACGTCAAGTTACGGACCCTGGCGCACGATCTGAGCAACTCAGTGGAAACGATCATGCAGGCTTCTTACCTGCTGGCCCAGTCCAACCTGGATGACACCACCAAGAAATGGGCCGACCTGATTGACAAGGCGAGCCGGGATTGCGCGAAGATTAACCGGGAAATACGCGATATTCTGAAAGCCAGCATGTAGTTCCTGGCAGCAGCCGTCAAGCCGCCCGGAGTGACCGGGCTTTGGCCCGCAGATAATCCTGCGCATTGTGATAGCCTTCCAGCGTCCCCACGTCCATGTAACTCTCGCCGGAAAACTTTCCCCGTACCGGGTTTCCTGCGGCGATGAACGCGTTTAACAACTCACCCAGATACTTGTCCGCGCGGTGGCGTGATTCCCACAGCAGCTTGAGGCGGTGAAATGCCTGGCCTCGCACGGTGACCGCGCCCCAGATCCAGTGGGAGCCGGCATCCTGCTTTTTGACCACGACCTCCTGAACATAACCCAGTTCATCGCAGATCACCGCGTCAAAAGCCGCGGGATCATCAACCGGGAAGAGCACCAGGTTGCATTCCGCGCCGCTGGGCGCCAGAGCCGGAAGGTAGGCGTTTTCAGGAAACCAGATCGTGTCCGGCAGTCCGATCAGGACCTGGTCATGCTGGCGGGCAAACGGTGCGGCGCGAAAGAGCGCATCGCACAATCCGAGCGGCTGCCGTTGCACCACATAAAATATTTCGGCAGCGTAATTGCGCTCAGCGTAGTACCTGACAATGTCAGTCTTTTCCGCCGAGATGACCATGCATATCTGGGTCGCCCCGGCGGCAATCATGCGCTCCACCAGATATTCAGAAACGGCTTTAGGCCGCTCCGCGCCGTCGACCATGCGTGATCCCACCGGCAGCAATTCCTTGGAGCAGCCCAGCGGTTGTATGCGCTCGCCCGCGCCGGCGGCAGGTATTACCCCGATCATTGTGCTACCTCATTCTGTATGGATGCGTTCGCGCCGGAGCGTGCTTCCTCCAGATAGCCAAGCAATTGCCGGGCGCGGACCGTGCCGGTGTGCTCGTCCAGCGTGCGCTGCCGTGCATGAGATGCCATCGACTGCAACTCCATGTCCGGCATGCGCAGTGCTGCCTGAACATCTTCCGCCCGGGCCACCACGCGGAGTTCGCTGCGCAGATCGAAGAATGAATCCAGCCCTTCCCATGCGTCCGTGATCAGCGGCGTGCCGCAGGCGGCTGCTTCAAAGAAGCGTCCGGACGGGCACCAGCCGTTCGCCGCCATCGCACCGCGCGTGATGTTGAGCGTGATGCGAGAAGATGAATAGAAGCCGGAATGATCGGACGGAGATACATGCTCCTTGCGGCGGACGTTTTCCGGCCACTCCCAGCGCCACGGATAGAGCGAGCCGGCCAGCAGAAATGTTTTCTCAGGATGGCGGCGCGAAGGCTCCAGAAACAATTCGTCAAGCCTGGCCTGGCGGTCGGCCGAGTACGTTCCCATATAACTCAAGTCGCAGCGGAAAGCCGAGACAGCTTCCACGCGGCGGTAATCATCAGGATCAACGCATCCGTAAAGAGGCCGGACCATGCGGGCGCCATGCTGCTGCTTGAGCTCTGCAAGAACTTTTCCGCCGGTGAATGAGAGAACCAGATCAAATTCGGGAACCTGGCTGGAATTGACATATTCGACCTCGCCGTGGCGCAGATTGGCCAGCGTCACCGGCGTATCAAGGTCATAAAAAATATGCAGCGGACGGGCAAGGTCAAGGATCTCGTTATTAATGCGCCGGCCTTCGGGAAGAAAGCTGGCGGTGATGACCACATCTGAGTCCGCCGCCGTGGCGACAGCTTGTTCGCGCGCCGCAGCCCAGTCCGAATACAGCGTGAGCTCACAGTAGTCGCATGTTTCGAAATCACGCCGTGCGCTGTAATAGGGAACGTCCTTCTCAAAGAAGTGGACCTGATGGCCCATGCGGTCGAGCGCCCGAACCAGGGCGCGGTAGGGCGTGGCATGTCCGTTGCCCCAGGAAGAGGAGATGGTCAGACCAAAGATAGTGATTTTCACTCGGCGTTCACTCGTCTGGGACCCTCACGGCGCAGGATGAGAAGCCCGCGTTGGGTAAGATGACAGTTCAGGCAGAGCTGTTGCCGGGGAGTTTTGGGTGCGTGATTGCGAAAATCGGTTTACACTGCGGGTGAGCATGGATGACAAAAGCCAATCCGAGTCACGCACACCTGTCCAACCGGCAGCCCAGTCCGTGCAATCCGCGCATAAGGCCGACGTTTCCAGCTATTGCCCCAACTGCGGGACGCAGATGCGCGAGTCACGCTGCAAAATGGTATGCAAGACATGCGGCTTCTTTCTGAGCTGCAGCGATTTCTACTGAAGAACCCATCACGGAGGCACGGAGATAATCGCCAGCCAGACGAGCAGCGACCATTTTGTCTTAAAGCGCGATGACCATTGCGCCGTGCTGCAACTGGTCTCTCCAGACGGGACCAATAAACTTACCCGCGCCCGCATCGCAGCCTTGATGGATGTTGTCCGGGAATTGCGTGTAGAAGCAGAATGCGCCCGGCTGAAAGGCCTTATCATCACGGGCAATCAAAAATTCTTTTCCGCCGGGGCCGATCTGAACGAAGTCTCGCGGCTGAGTGGACCAG
The DNA here is from genome assembly GCA_020072585.1 of Terriglobia bacterium. Taxonomy (GTDB): domain Bacteria; phylum Acidobacteriota; class Terriglobia; order Terriglobales; family Acidobacteriaceae; genus Angelobacter. The sequence goes on from JAIQGL010000052.1 coordinate 14,016, forward strand.
ATGCATTTGACTCTTCCCATGCCGGGCAGGCACTCATGCTTGCAGTGGACCGCTTTCCTGCTCCGGTGGTGGCCGCGATTCGTGGCTACTGCATGGGTGGAGGCATGGACCTGGCGCTGGCGTGCGACTATCGCATCGCGGCGCCGAATGCGGTATTCGGTCATCGTGGCGCCAGCCTTGGTGTGATGACCGGCTGGGGCGGCACGCAGAGACTACCTCGACTGGTCGGCAAGGCGCGGGCGATGCAGATGTTTCTGCTGGCAGAGATGGTTCCAGTGGAAGAGGCGTTGAGAATTGGGCTGGTGGATCAGCTTGCGGAAGATCCTGTCAGCGCAGCAGTGGATCGGCTCAATCGCTAGGCTTCCGTTGGTATTGTTGTCCGAACGCGCCATCCCGTTCTGGGCCGAGGGATGCTGGGCCGAGGGGTTTGCGCTGCTTTCTCTCCGTCATTTAATCTAACTAGTTTGCCCAACTCCTATGGCCGATCAGATACCTAAGCTTCCCAGCAAAATTGACGCTACTTCCGTCCGCTTTGAGAACAACATGCGCGCCATGGCGGAGCTTGTGGCCGCAGTCCGCAATGAAGAGGAGCAGATACGCCAGGGTGGCGGCGAGAAAGCCATTGAGTCACAGCACGCCAAGAAGAGGTTGACGGCGCGCGAGCGGATTAACCTGCTGATTGATCGCGGTACAGAGTTCTTTGAGCTTGGGCTTTACGCCGCCTATGAGATGTATGAAGAGTGGGGCGGCGCGCCTTCCGCAGGCGTTGTGACTGGGTTGGGACGCGTGCACGGCCGGCTGTTCATGCTGATTGTGAATGATGCCACGGTCAAGGCCGGGGCGTTCTTTCCCATGACGGCAAAAAAGGTGATCCGGGCGCAGAACATTGCCATTGAGAACCATATCCCCACGATCTATCTGGTTGATTCCGCCGGCGTGTTTCTGCCGCTACAGGAAGATGTATTTCCAGATACAGACGACTTTGGCCGGGTCTTCCGCAATAACGCCGTCATGTCCGCGATGGGCATTCCTCAGATCACCGCCATCATGGGGATGTGCGTGGCCGGCGGAGCGTATCTACCGGTGATGTGCGACACCATATTAATGACGGAAGGCAGCGGACTTTTTCTTGCCGGTCCGGCGCTGGTGCAGGCGGCAATCGGCGCCAAGTATTCGGCGGAAGAGCTGGGCGGCGCGCAGATGCACGCGCAGATCGCGGGGACCATTGACTATCGCGAGCCCAATGACCATGTCTGTCTGGAACGAATCCGCTCCGTGGCCAGCAAGCATGGACACAAACCTGGAGCGCCTTTCAATCGCACCAAGGCCGAGCCGCCCGCCTATGCGGTAGAAGAGATCTACGGGATATTTGAGGCAGATGGGATGCGTCCGTATGACGTGAAAGAGATCATCGCCCGGGTGGTGGACGGCGGAAAGTTCGATGAGTACAAAGCCGAGTACGGCAAGACCGTGGTTTGCGGACTGGCGCGCATCGGCGGCTTTGCCGTTGGAATTGTGGCGAACCAGGCTGTGCCCGCGCAGCAGACGGACCCCAGTTCCGGCGCAAAGCGCGTGGAATTCGGGCGCGTGATCTATACGGAAAGCGCCGAGAAGGCCGCGCGCTTCATCATGGATTGCAACCAGAACCTGGTCCCGCTGGTTTTTCTGCACGACGTGAATGGTTTCATGGTGGGCCGAGATGCCGAGTGGAGCGGCATTATCAAGGCCGGCGCCAAGATGGTGAACGCCGTGGCCAACTCGGTGGTGCCGAAGATCACCGTGATCATCGGCGGATCGTTCGGTGCGGGGCACTATGCCATGTGCGGCAAGGCGTACGATCCGCGGTTCGTCTTTGCGTGGCCTTCAGCGCGTTACGCCGTGATGAGCGGCGCCGCTGCGGCCGGGACCCTGGTGGAGATCAAGATCAAGCAGCTGGAGCGCGGCGGAAAGAAGCTCAGCGACCAGGACCGCAAGGAATTGTTTGACGCCACCAAAGCCACCTATGACCACCAGACTGATCCGCGTTACGGCGCGGCAAGGTTGTGGATTGACAAAATTATTGATCCTATGGAGACGCGGCAGGCGCTGATCACGGCGCTGGAGGCGGCGAGCTTAAATCCAGAGGTGAAAGAGTTTAAGGTTGGAGTCTTGCAAACATAGATGTTTAAGCGAAAACAAAACAGGAGATTCACCGCGGAGGCGCGGAGACGCGGAGAAGAGTGAGAGGCTTGTGATTCATTCTGAAGACGGCAGTACCGTTGGAGCGCAAAGGAAATTGATCCATGAAGTGCTGACCGAGCAAATTATTGGTGCGGCCATGGAAGTACACAAGGCCTTGGGGCCTGGGCTTCTGGAGTCAGTATATGAAGAATGCCTTTGCCACGAGCTGCATTTGAGAGGGTTGCGTTTTCAGCGGCAAGTTACCGTTCCTGTTATTTACAAAGGCGTGTCTCTTGATTGTGGCTACCGGCTTGATTTGATTGTCGAAGATACTGTAATCCTTGAGATGAAGTGTGTTGAACGTATTCTAACTATCCACGAAGCCCAATTGCTTACCTACCTGAAGCTGCTGGACAAGCCGGTTGGATTCATTATCAATTTCAATGTGCCTGTTTTGAGACAAGGAATCGTTCGAAAGGTTTTTGACTCCGCGTCTCCGCGCCTCCGCGTTGAAAAGAATGTTGTTGCCGGCATGGGATCTAACGATGGCAAGTAATGAAGTCAAAATTATCGAATGCCCCCGCGATGCCTGGCAGGGCCTGAAGGGCCAGATTCCCACGGCCCTGAAGGTGCAATACCTGCGCGCGCTGATTGGCGCCGGCTTTAAGCATATCGACGCTGTCTCGTTCGTGTCGCCCAAGGCGATACCGCAGATGGCGGACTCGGAAGCAGTCTTGAAAGAGCTTGATCCGCCGGACGACGTGGAGATCATCGGAATCGTGGTGAACCAGAAAGGCGCGGAGCGCGCCATTGCGACTGAATCCGTGCAGACGCTCGGGTTCCCGTACTCCGTTTCGCCCACGTTCCTGGAGCGCAACCAGCACCAGACGCTGGAAGCGGCCATCGACGAACTGGAGCAGATCAAGTTGAAGGCCGATGCTGCCGGGCTGGACGTGGTGGCGTACATCTCCATGGCTTTTGGCAATCCCTACGGCGATTTGTGGAATGCCGGCGAGGTGATGGAAGCCGTGGGCATTTTGGCGGACATGAACATCACGCAAATCTCGCTGGCGGACACGGTGGGGCTGGCGACACCGCAGGAAGTGGGCGAGCTGATCTCCACGGTGACCAGCAAGTATGACTATCTCGAAATCGGAGCGCATCTGCACAGTACCCGGGCCGGAGCGGCAGAAAAAGTGATTGCCGCCTATGACGCTGGCTGCCGCAGGTTTGATTCCGCCATCGGCGGGCTGGGCGGATGTCCTTTTGCGCAGGATGAGATGATCGGCAATATTCCCACGGAGATCGCCGTGCAGGCGCTGGCTGCTCACGGCGCTGATGTCCCATTGAAGAAGCCGCTAGACGCGGTATTGCAGATGTCAGCGGACATTGCCAAGAAGCACACACCAATTCAATGACGACACAAACCTACAACACAGTTCAATACGCCGAGTCGCAGAGCATTGCCACCATCACGCTCAATCGCGCTGACAAGCGCAATGCCATCAGCTACGAGCTGATCGACGACCTGCTTGCCGCGTTGAAGCAGGCTGCGGGTTCGGAAGCACAAGTAGTAATCCTGACCGGAGCGGGCAAGGCCTTCTGTTCCGGCATGGACCTGGAAAACCTGAAGCAGCTCAGCACACGCACGCATGAGCAGAACCTTCAGGATTCGGTGACCATGGCGTCCTTATTCAAGGCGCTCTATGACTTTCCCAAGCCGACGATTGCCGCGGTAAACGGTCCGGCCATTGCCGGCGGAACAGGACTGGCGACGCTGTGCGATTTCACGCTGGCCGTTCCGGAAGCGAAGTTTGGTTATACGGAAGTGCGCATTGGATTTGTTCCGGCCATTGTTTCAAGTTTCTTGATTGCCAACATCGGCGAGAAGCGTGCGCGTGACCTGCTGCTCACGGGGCGTATTTTTGGCGCTGAGGAAGCGCTCAGTCTGGGGTTGGTCAATGAAATCGTAGCGTCCAGCCAGTTGATGGCCCGCGCGCACGAGCTTGCAGCACAGCTTCTGGAAAACAGCCCGGCATCGCTGCAAGCAACCAAGAGGCTGCTTTCCAGTTATACTCGCGAACAACTGGACCGCCAGGTGGCGCAGGCAGTGGAGAGCAATGCAGCCATCCGGCAGACAGCCGATTTCAAGGAAGGCATCACGGCATTCCTGGAGAAACGAAAACCCACTTGGACAGGAAAATAGAAGACGGCAAAACAAAGATCAGCGGCGAGACCAAACTGCGCGTGCGCTACGCCGAAACGGACAAGATGGGCGTGGTGTACCACTCAAATTTCCTCATATGGTTTGAGGTGGGGCGCGTGGAGCTGCTGCGGCAGCTCGGCTTCCAGTACAACGAGATGGAAAAGCAGGACAACTGCCACCTTCCCGTCGTTGACCTCAGGATCAGGTACAAGGCGCCGGCCCAGTATGATGATGAGATCGTGGTGCGGACCGGGCTCAAGAGAATGAGCGCTTCGCTGCTGCACTTCAGCTATGAAATATTTCGCGAGGGCGACGGCGCGCTGCTGGCGACGGGAGAAACCATGCATATCGTGGTGGACAACAAGCTGGTCCGCACATCGTTGCCGGAAAAATATATGAAGGCTTTCAAGGACCGCAAACAGAATCCATGACCTCATTGCATAACACCTCTTTGCACGGCACTCCTTTACAGATCAATGGCAACGATCTCTCGCTCGACGATCTGCGGCAGGTGGTGTACGGGCGCCGTCCAGTGGAATTGGCGGGCGCGGCCCGCGAAAGGGTTGTGGCCGCGCGTGAAGTAGTGGAGAAGCTGCTGCGGGAGAACCGCGTGGCTTACGCCATTAATACCGGTGTGGGGAAGCTGAGTGACGTTCACATTGAGCCGGCGCAGAACCGCCAGCTCCAGGTGAACCTGATCCGTTCGCACTCAGCGGGGGTGGGCGAGCCGCTCAGCCGGGAAGAGACGCGGGCCATGATGCTTCTGCGCGCCAACTCGCTGGCCAAAGGATTTTCCGGCGTGCGGCCTGAGGTGATCGACGTGATCTGCGCCATGCTGAACAAAGGAGTGCACCCTGTGGTGCCGTCGCAGGGAAGCGTGGGCGCAAGCGGCGACCTGGCTCCTCTGGCCCACCTGGCGTTGGCCATGATCGGCGAAGGCGAGGTCTGGTTTGAGAATGCGCTGGTGAAAAGCGCTGAAGCATTGCGTCAAGCAGGGATCAAACCTCTGGTCCCGGAAGCCAAGGAAGCGATCTCACTGATCAACGGTACGCAGGCCATGCTGGCCGTGGGAACACTCTCACTGATGGCCGCGGAGACGCTGGCGGACACCGCCGACGTGCTGGGCGCGATGTCCCTGGATGCTCTGCACGGCACGGACGTGGCTTTTGACGGGCGCATACACGCCGCGCGCCCGCATGCGGGGCAAATCAAGGTGGCTGCCAACCTGCGGCGGCTGATTGCGGGAAGCGAGGTCCGCGCATCACACAAAGACTGCGGACGCGTGCAGGATGCCTATTCGATGCGATGCATTCCGCAGGTCCATGGCGCGGTACGCGACACGCTGGAGTTTTGCCGCAGGACGTTTGAGATTGAGATGAATTCGGCGGTCGATAACCCTCTGGTCTTTGTAAAGGGCGAGGGCGAAGGCGACATTATTTCCGGCGGTAACTTTCACGGCGAGCCGCTGGCCTTCGCGCTTGACTACATGGCGATCGCGTTAAGCGCGCTGGCGGGAATTTCAGAGCGGCGCATTGAGCGGCTGGTGAATCCGGCGCTGAACGAAGGTCTGCCGCCGTTTCTGGCCCCTGATGCCGGCATTAACTCCGGCTTCATGATGCCGCAGGTCACGGCCGCAGCGTTGGCCAGTGAGAACAAGGTGCTGGCGCATCCCGCGTCCGTGGATTCAATTACGACCTCCGGGAACAAAGAGGATTATGTTTCCATGGGCATGGCGGCGGCCATCAAGTTGAAGAGAGTTGTTGCGAACACCACAAATGTGCTGGCGATTGAAGCCTGCGCCGCGGCGCAGGCCCTGGACTTTCTTTTGCCGCTCAAAAGCAGTGGCCCACTACAGAGAGCGCATGCGGCCATTCGCAAGGTGAGCCCCAGGATCGAGCAGGACCGGGTGTTTGCCGAGGACTTTGCCAAGCTGGCGGAGTTGATCCGGCAGGGCGGGATCGTGGCTTAGATTATGCAAGATGGATTATCGCAGCGGCTGAAGCCGAATAGTTGCCAGACTGAAACGGCTCCACCCCGTTAGGCTAGAGCGGTTTTATAAATAACGTAAACTTTTTAAGGCAAGCACAAGGTCCTTCCGTCCTACTCGCGCGCTGATACCACCCCATCGCGCAAAAAACGCGCGCCGGGGGCCCCGGATAAAAGCACGCGCTCGCTTAACGGACGTTGATTGCATGACGACAACGGCCTCCGGAGCGTCTCGAGTAAACTCGATTTGCTTAAGACCAAGAGCTCGGGACGAGGAGGCCATATGCAGTATATAGGTTGTGACTTTCATCCGAGCTTTCAAGTGATTGCTCAGTGGGACGAGAAAACGGGTGAGTTGGTCCGGCGCCGGCTAGGACACGGCGAAGGCCAGGGCGAGGTACACCGGTTCTACCAAGCCCTGCCTGGTTCCTGGGTGGTAGGAGTGGAAGCCACGGGGAGCACGTACTGGT
>JAIQGL010000067.1 GCA_020072585.1 Terriglobia bacterium
ATCGCAGGTCTGACTAATCTCCGTGTCGAGGTCCTACTGCCTCACTGCACGAGCCCAGCCTGCAACCTGTCTGCTCCAGATTCCTGTTCCGGAGCATATCGCCTCAGAACTTGCTCCTTATTCATGCCATCTCTGTGGTGGGGCTTTGGTTTATCCTGTCCATCTGAGCAACCCATGGACCCAATCAAACTGACCCGCAAGCTGATCGACATTGAATCCATCTCCGGCAATGAAGGCGCCGTGGGTGCGGAGCTTTATGACGAGCTTTGCCGCCTGGGATATACCGCGCACAAAATGCCTGTGGCCCATGAAAGGTTCAACGTCGTGGCTACCATCGATGAGCATAAGCCGGACATCGTCTTCTCCACGCACATGGACACGGTCCCCCCGTTCATCCCCTCGTCTGAAGACCAGGACAATGTTTACGGGCGCGGCTCTTGTGACGCCAAAGGCATCATCGCGGCGCAAATTGCCGCGTGCCAGCGTCTGCGCAAGGAAGGCGTGGCCGTTGGCATGCTGTTTCTTGTAGGTGAAGAGCGTGACAGCCTGGGCGCGAAGGTCGCCAATGAAAGCCCAATGGGCAGCCGCTTCCTTATTAATGGCGAGCCCACGGAAAACAAGATAGCCGTGGCTTCCAAGGGAGCCCTTCGGCTTCAGCTGACGGCACAGGGAAAGATGGCGCATTCGGCCTATCCTGAGCTGGGCGAATCGGCCATTGAGAAGCTGCTCACAGCGCTGGAGCGTTTGCGGAAGATGGAATTGCCGGTTAATCCTGAGGTCGGCCCATGTACGGTGAACATTGGCTTGCTTGAAGGCGGACGCGCCACAAACGTGATCCCTGATCACGCGCGAGCGCAACTACTTTACCGGCTCGTGGGGCCCTCAGAGACCTTGCGGCAGCAGATTTCGCAGACAGTCGAAGGGCTTGCTGAAGCCGAATTTGTTCTGGAAATCCCATTCATGAAGCTGCGCACGGTTCCCGGCGTGGAGAGTATGGTGGCAAAATTCACCACGGACATTCCTGCATTGAGCAGTTGGGGAATGCCGGTGCTGCTGGGTCCAGGATCCATTCACGTCGCGCACACCGAGCGCGAATTTATCTCCAAAAAGCAGCTTCACCAGGCCGTGGACCTGTATTGTTCCGTTGCTCGCCAGTTGCTGAGCAATTAGGACCATTCCCGGATTGCCGTATCCACGCGCCGGGTGGAGCAGGCATTTCATGCCTGCGTTTCATGCTCGCAACGGCCGCTCCGTCCACTGCACATCCCAGTATTTTCCAAACTTGTAGCCAACCTCGCTGAACACGCCGACAGGCTTGAAGCCGAACTGCTCATGCAATTTCGCTGAGGCCGCATTCGGCAGCGTATACCCGCCCACAATGCGATTAATGTTTTCGCCCGCGATGGCCTCAAACAATGCAGCGTATAGCTGTCTGCCAATGCCCCTGCCCACCGTCTCATGGCTGCTATACACCGTGGTCTCTACCGTGGTGTCATACGCGGGCTTTACGCGGAAACGTGTTGTTCCGGCATAGCCCACAACAACTCCGTCTTCTTCCGCCACCACAAGCCGGTATCGTCCGTTCAGGGCGAACTGCTCAAACCATGCGGTGCGGCGTTCAACCGTGTAAGGCTCAACGTCAAACGTGATCGGAGTATGAATCACATAGTGGTTGTAGATCTCGGTAAGCCGGGGAAGATCGGCCCGGCTCGCCGCACGGGTGCGGACAGTCATGGAAATCAGCTCCTATGTACAAATCCCGTCCCATTTATTTTAATCGGCGCTGCTCGCCAACGCTCTCTCTGCTTCTTCTCTCTGTTTGCGAAGCATGCCTTCGCGTCCGTCATAGCGCCAGAACGCGGGATACGCTAATCCAAGCAAGCCGGTCCCCAGCACGCAGAGAATTCCACCTGAAACCACAGATGTGCGGATACTGAACAGGCTGGCCACGATACCTGCTTCAGCATTGCCCAGCATGGGCCCGGACATGTAGCTGACCATCTCAATGCCGGCAAGCCGTCCGCGCAGATGGTCGGGAATCGTCTGGTTCCAGATGGTCATGCGAAATAACCCGCTGACCATATCACCGGCGCCCGCAATGGCGAGCCAGAGCAGCGCCAGCCATAGCCGGTCTGCAAATCCGAAAGCTACAATCGCCAATCCCCAGACGCCGGCGGCAATGATTACCGCGAGACCATGCCGATGGATTCGCGCTGACCAGCCTGAAGCCACGGACGCGAAGAACGCGCCGACCGAGGGAGCCGCGTAAAGCAGACCCACGGACGCTCCGCCAAATTTTGTGGCGATAGCCGGGAACAACGCCATGGGCATCCCGAAAAACATCGCGTTCATATCGATCACGTAGGTGCCCATCAATTCCGGACGGCTGCGGGCATAGCGCAGTCCTTCCGCAAGCGAGCGCAGGCTGGGGCGGTCCGCGTTCAGCGGCGGAGGTGTGGCGCGCATCATCCAGAGCGCGCAAAGCGAAATCACAAAAGTAGCCAGGTCGATGGAGTAAGCAACGGCAGGGCCGGTCGTTGCGGCCAAAGCTCCTCCCAGCGCAGGTCCAATAACGCCGCCCAGCGTGCCTGCCACAGCACGCAGTGCGGAAGATGCGGGCATCAGCTCCGGGGCCACCAGCCGGGGCGTGAGCGCTTCAAGAGACGGGCGTTTAAGGCCATTCAGTCCAGCGATCGCGGTGGCGCACAAAAAAAGCACCCATACTTGTGGACGGGGAAGCAAAGAGTTCAGCACCAGCGCCGCGCTGCTTAAGGCCATTAGAAATTCTGTGATGAGCACCATCCGCCGGCGGTCAACGTAGTCGGCCAGCGCGCCACCAACGAATGCCATGGTGATGGTGGGAACAAACTCGGCGGCGCCAAGCAGTCCAACCGCCAGTGACGAGTGCGTTAGCTGGTACATCTGTCAGGGCAATACAACAAAGCTCATCATCGAGCCAAAAAATGAGATGGTCTGGCTGCTAAAAAGAAGGCTGTAGTCGCGCGAGGCCTTCAGAGGCGCGAGATCAATCGCAAACGCGCTGAGGATCCCCGACGATGGGCCGGTGGAAGGCTCCGGTCCGGGATCAGGCGTCAGGTGCGCTGGACTGTGGGGAAGATTGTCCACCTTGAAACTATAGCTGAGAACCAGCGCCGCAAAATGCAATCACGGCAAGAGGAGCATGTTCACCCGGCGAGTGGAGCGCTCTGGATTTCCATTTAGACCCTCGGTGAGTGAGAAGAGATCATGGGCAGGCGCGCGGCGCCGATCAACCCCGCATCGCTTCCGAGCCGCGCCTGCGAGATCACCGTGAAGCGCGGTGGGCCGCCGCGCCCAGCATCGGCATTGGCCGGTGCATCCTTTGGAGGCGCGGTGGCGCGATAGACAAAAGAGTTCTTGCGGACGGTTTCCATCATGGAAGGAGCAAAAGCGTCCCAGGCACTTGCCACTCCGCCGCCGATGACGTACATGGGAATATTGAAAATGTTCACCAGGTCCGCAAGCACGGTTCCCAACGCGCGCCCTACCCGCCGAAAGATCTCTTGTGCCGGCGCATCTCCCTCCATTGCCAGGTCGTAGATCGCCTTGGAGCTGAACTCAGGGGATGCTTTCATCGCCTGCGCCATCTGCGGCGCTTTTCCTGTTTCCACTGCTTCCATGGCCATGCGCTTTACCGCCGTGGCGGAAGCAAGTTGTTCCAGGCATCCTCGGCTGCCGCAGTTGCACGGATGACCGTCGGGCTCCACATTAATGTGTCCAGGCTCGCCGGCCATGCCGGTCATGCCGTGCCAGATCTTTCCTCCCAGAACAATTCCCCCGCCAACTCCCGTGCCCAGCGTCAACATGATCATGTCATCTACGGTGGTTGCCGCGCCCAGCCATTTCTCTCCCAGCGCCGCGGCGTTTGCGTCATTCTCCAGCACCACGGTGGTTTTCAGGCGGCGCTCAATTTCATCGCGCACGGGATAGTTTTGCCAGCCAGGCAGGTTCGGCGAATCGCGCAGCATTCCCGTCTGCATCTCAATGATCCCTGGCACGCCGATTCCGATTCCCGCCAGCACACCGGTGTTGCGCAACTTGTCCACAATCTCCTGGATCGCGCCGCACATTTCGTCGATCACCTGGTCGCGTCCGCGAGCAACTTGCGTGCTGGTGGTGATTTTTTCCAGCGTCTTGCCGGCGCTGTCCACCGCGGCAATGCGCAGGTTGGTGCCGCCCAGGTCAACGCCGATGGCAAATGTAGTCATATAAATTCTGGCTCCTGTATAAGCGGGAGATGGATGCCCTGCTCAGCTTAATAGTTTGCCGCGGCGATTGCGAGTTTCCCACCGACGCCTGTTTCGAAGAATTGATATTTGAAGAATCACTGGGAACGGTCTATCGTTTCCGTCATGCAAATTCAGGGGAAAGTTGTCGTCGTGACTGGCGGCGCCAATGGAATTGGCCGGGCTCTCTGCCTCAGGTTCGCCCAGGAAGGCGCGCGCCTGGTGGCTGTGACTGACATTGATGAGGACAATGGTTTCAAAGTGATGCAGGAAATTGAAGAAGGCCGCGGCGCGTTTTTTGCCTGCAATATCGCCAAAGAAGACCAGGTTAAATTTCTGGTCGATACGGTCACATCCGTTGCTGGCCAAGTGGATATCTGAGGTGCACCCCTGAGGTGAGACAGGAAATTTATCCCACAGACGTGATTGAGAACGGTGAACCCCTGATCTGAGACAGTCCGCAGTGTCATAGTGCACGCTCGGTGTTCTCCAGCAGGGGGTTGGGGTTCGGGGAAG
>JAIQGL010000017.1 GCA_020072585.1 Terriglobia bacterium
GTCTGACTAATCTCCGTGTCGAGGTCCTACTGCCTCACTGCACGAGCCCAGCCTGCAACCTGTCTGCTCCAGATTCCTGTTCCGGAGCATATCGCCTCAGAACTTGCTCCTTATTCATGCCATCTCCGTGGTAGGTTTTGTCTATGGTAAGGTTTTTCCATGCCCGACATCGTCTTCCTCTTCGACGTTGACAACACGCTGCTCGACAATGACCGCGTCACCGCCGACCTGAAGCGCCATCTTGAGCAACAGGTTGGCCCGGAGCGCCAGCAGCGTTACTGGGACATCTTTGAGCAGCTGCGTACCGAGCTTGGATACGCAGATTATCTTGGCGCCTTGCAGCGCTACCGCATGGATTACCCGCGCGATCCCAGCCTGCTCACAGTCTCACACTTTCTGGTGAACTACCCGTTCGCCACGCGGCTCTATCCTGATTCACTGGACGCAGTGGAGCATGTGCGGCAGTGGGGTAAAGCCGTGATCTTGTCGGATGGCGACGTGGTCTTCCAGCCGCTGAAGGTTGAACGCTCCGGGATATCTGACTCGGTTGACGGCGTCCTCATCTATATACACAAAGAAAAAGAGTTGGAGGACGTGGAGCGCCGCTTCCCTGCCGCGCACTACGTCCTGGTTGATGACAAGATTCGCATCCTCGCCGATGTAAAAAAGATCTGGGGCGCCCGCGTCACCACGGTGTTTCCCAAGCAAGGCCACTACGCCCTCGACCCGAAGATTGTGGGCGCCTACCCGCCAGCTGACATTTCAATCAACCGCATTGGCGAATTACTGAACTATCAGCTGGCGTCTTTCCAGTGAGCTTCTTCGGCAGCGTCTGGTCCGCGCTGATCAGCGTTCATCCGCGGTAAGGTTTTGCTCTGCTCCATGACTATCGGGGTTTGCCGGCGATCCCCTGCACTTCAAAGCGCGCGTCAAATAGCAACCTGCCCGACCCCAGAAATGCCCGCGCGGGAAACTCGCCTTTGAAGAAAGTCCGGTATACCACGTTGAACTTTTCAAACAGCGCCACGTCGGAGCAAAAGATCTGCACTGAAAGTAGATCGTCCATGGTCAATCCGGCGGACTCCAGCGTGCGCTTCACGTTGTCCATCACCAGTTGCGCCTCTTCTTCCGCCGTTGCCGGTGGCTTCCCTGTCTTGGGGTCAAGACCGATCTGTCCGCTTATATACAACGTATCGCCGTGCCACACCGCATCACTGAATGGAAGATTGCTGCGCACGGTGCGCTCTGACCGAATGCGTTTTGCTCCTGCTGGCATTATTTTTTTCTCCGATAGAAATATCCTGCAAGGCAACAGATGCTCAGCTTGGCTCTGAGTGTGCATTTTTATTATCGTGTCCGCTCAGGCGGAGTAAAATTGAGCCAACTTGCTCGCGTTAATTCAACCATTTTTGGAGGATACATGCGTAGATTGTTGGCGATTCTGCTTCTGCTTCCAGTCCTGGCCCTGGCGCAGACAGCCGTGCCCAAGAAAGCCGCTACAAAAGCCAAACCCGCAGGCCCCGCAGCGGTCGTCGTTACCCCGGACAAAATTCAATGGGGCCCGGCGCCGCCAGTGTTTCAGCCGGGTGCACAATTTGCCGTCGTCGCGGGCGACCCCGGCAAAGCAGGTCCATTCATTGTCCGCCTGAAGGTGCCCGATGGTTACAGGATCATGCCGCATTTCCATCCCACCGCGGAAAACGTGACCGTGCTATCTGGCGAGTTCCGCGTCGGCATGGGCGACAAATTTAATGAGAGCACACTCGCGAGCCTGCCGGCACATTCTGTGGCCGTGGTCCCGGCAAGCCACCGCCATTACGCCATGGCCAAAGGCGAAACTGAAGTACAGGTCAGCGCCATGGGGCCGTTCAAGCTAACATACGTGAATCCGGCAGACGATCCCTCTAAGGGACAGGCAAGCCCCGCGCCCAAAAAGAAGGCTGCTGCCGCAAAGAAATAGCAGGTCAAAAAGAGTAGTGTTTTCCAGGGTGTGCATGCGCGCACCCTGAACTTTTTATAGCTTGATCGGCGGGCAGGCAGAAGTCGCCACGGCTTTGATCCGTTGCAGGATGTTTTCTCTGGCCTTCTTCATCGCTGTTCTGTCATCCAGCAACTGGAGCGCCCAGTTCGCGCCCATGGCAAGTGAGTAAATCTCAAAGGCAAACTGTTCTGCGTTGACTGAAGCCTTGATATGTCTGGCTTTCTTTGCCACGTCCACTGCGCGCGCCAAAGTGCTGAGCCAGTGCTTCATCGCCTCAACGATGGCATCGCGCACAGGACCTGTACGGCTATCGAATTCCAGTGACGCAGCGCTGAAGAAGCAACCGCCCTTGAACACGTGCGATTCCACATGGTTCAGCCAGCCCTGGCACAGCTTCAGGAGCCGCTTGACCCCTTCCGTCTCCGCCAGAGCGGGGCGGACAATATGTTCCACAAAGATTTCCCTGGCCATCTCGGTTGTTGCCAGTTGCAGCTCTTCTTTCGAGCCGAAATGAGCAAACAGTCCGCTCTTGCTCATCTTTAGTTCGTCAGCCAGCCGGCCAATCGTCAATCCTTCCAGCCCTTCCACTGAAGCCAGATCTACAGCGACGCGCAAAATGCTTTCACGCGTGCGCACCCCTTTGCGCGGACGAGGCTCCGTCTTGGCGATATGTAGTTCCGGCATATGAAAATACGATAAATCTCAAAATATAATAGCACGAACGTTCGTTTTTGTGAAATACTGTTGGCGTTCCTGGAGAGGTCACCCATGTTGCTCCGCGTTTCCAGCAGCTTCTTCCTCCTGTTGTTACTTGCTTCCGTCGCGGTAAAAGCGGAAGACATACCTCTGGGCACTTGTGACCGCCTTCCTGTTGTTGAAGTAACTGTTCCCGGCATCAAGACGCAGCTGCGTTTCCTCGTCGACACCGCCGCCACCTCAATGCTGAACAGCAAATCTTTTTCTCATGGCGCTTCCGGCACAATCTCCGTCACCTCCTGGCGGGGAACAGAGGAAGCCCGATCGCGGGAAGTGACCCTGCCAGAACTCATTATCGGTCAGCATCACTTACGCGATCTCCGCCTGCCCGCTGTTGACCTCTCTCCCATTGGCAATGCCTGTGGCAAGCGTATTGATGGAATCCTTGGTGTGGACCTGCTCTCCAAACTCGGTGCTACCGTCAATCTCAAGGAACATACGGCGCAACTTCAGCCCGACGATAAAAGTTCAGAAGCTGCTGTGGCTGAATTGCACAGGCGTCTTGCCGGTTGCGAAGAAGCTTTCAATCGTGCCGATGAGACGACATTCGCCCAATGCCTTGATCCGGAGATCGTCACCTTCACCGTGGCTGGTGATTTCTACGGCCGCGAGGCCACGCTCGACTATTACCGCAAGGCGTATTTCCAGCAGAATCCTCCAGCACAGCTTTCCACCGTCTCGCGTGCGCATCACCTCATCGGTGACGCAGTCTGGGTGGAGTATGATCTGAAAATCGTTGTCAGGCAGAAGGTAATCGTGGCCCGTGGAACAGCGCTCTGCCGCAAGAGCAACGGCATCTGGCAGATCGTCCATCTAAACCACTCCAGTCCGCCGGCCCCTGAGCTTGCGGCCCAGGAGAACAATGGCAGGTAGTGGGACCATCTTGAGGAAATCAATGACGGCCGATCAGGCAAGCCAGCGCTCTCTTGCCGCAAAGAGCAGAAAATTACGGCGGAGCATAAGCCTTTATCCGCCCTACCTTGGGGCAGCGGTGCGTGTGACCCACATCTCTGATGACTTTCGCAATGTTGAAGTCGAGATGCCTCTGCGCTTTTACAACCGCAATTATTTTGGCACACACTTTGGCGGATCGCTCTACTCCATGTGCGACCCCTTCTATGTGCTCATGCTCGCCAATATTCTCGGGCCTGATTACATCGTCTGGGACAAAGCCGCCGCAATCCGCTTCAAAAAGCCGGGTAAAGGGGTAATGAAAGCTTCTTTTAATCTCACGGAAGAAAAAATCGCTGAAATCCGCGCCGCCGCGGAAACCCAATCCAAAGTCGAACCCCAATTTCAGGTGCTGGTAAAGGACGCCGAAGGCAGCGTGGTAGCGGAGATCGACAAGCTGCTCTACGTTAAGAAGAAGCCTGCCAAACCTTAAGCACAAAAAAGTCCGGCCCATGGGCCGGACCCGTCTCAATGGCAATCTCTAAAGCTAGTTGGGAATCTTGTTGTCGTGTTCATCAAAATCTTCCTTGGCCGCGGCGCCGGCTGCCGGGCCAACGCCGGTTTTCCCGGGGTGGTCGGGAATAGTGATCAGCACCTCGCCAACGTTGTTGGAATAATTTGACTCCGGCAATTGGTGGCAGATCTGCTGCCCATTGGCATCGACGCCCTCCAGAAACCGGCACGGCTCGCCCGCCGTCGGTGTGTATGGCGGATTTACTGTGATGCGGATGATGTACGTTCCGGGCGGCACAACGGGCTGGCCATCGCCGCCATCCAGCACAAAGTACTGTCCGCCCAGGAAGAAGCGATAGGTGTCGGCCCAGCCGTGGCTGATTCCCTGGTTGCCGGGAATGCCGATTGCACCGCAATTTCTGAACTGCGAACTCCGTGGCGGCTCGGTGCCATTGGCGGTGGGCACGGGATCGGTATCCAGCATGCAAAAGCCCTTTTTCGCCGCTTTCCACACAAAGCCCGTCGCCGGATCGATCAATTGATACAGCGCGTAATGGCGGAAGTGGTAATGGTGGTGGCATTGCGCGAATTCGAACAGGCCATCGTTGTTCGCCACGTGGACGTTCGGATCCCCCACGACGATATCGGCATCGCCGAGATTCGGCGTCTCCACGGTAAAGCGGACGATAGTACGTGTTCCCGGCGTGATGCCGCCTTCTTCCACACTACATGCGGTTGCGTCCAGTTTCTCGTCCCGGACCACCCACTGGTGCGAGAGCAAATCGGTGTTTACGATCAGGTCCGGTGTGCCGGTGGTATCCGGCTGGCTGCTTGGGCTCTGCGGCGATTGGGCCGGGCTCCAAACGCATGTGATCATCAACAGCAAAGGTGCTGCAAATAGCTTCTTCAATCTCACGTGAAACCTCCGTTCTTTGCGCCTATCTTCTGGCGGAAGGCATGTTATCCGCCCGACAGGGGCCACGCAAGGCTGAAAACTTATTTTGTAGCAACGCCCTTCCACAGCTCTTCCGCCAGCCGATCCGCCGCTTGATACGTAGGAATTTTCGCCCGCTCTGCCAGAGCAAAGATCGTCAGCAGGGTGTCATAAATTGCGTCAGTCTTGGCCAGAGTGCGGGGCACATCCCAGCCCAGCATCTCAATGCAGCACCCGTTGATCACGCCGCCGGCGTTGGCCGCGTAATCCGGCGCGTACAGAATCCCGTGCTGTTCCAGCAGATCGCCATGGCGAGACTCAAGTAACTGGTTGTTGGCTGCGCCCACCACCAGCATAGCTTTCAATTGCGGGATCGTCTGATCATTCAATACGCCGCCCAGGGCGCACGGCGCAAAAACATCCGCCGCCACGGAATAAATCTCCTCTGGCGGCACCGCTGTTGCCTTATGATCGTCTACAACGCGCTTCACCTTTGCCTGGTCCACGTCGGTAACGATCAATTTCGCGCCGACGCGCGCCAGTTCTCCAGCCAGGAAATAGCCAACATGTCCACATCCTTGAATGGACACGGTCTTCCCGGACAAATCATCACTTCCCCACTTATATTTGGCCGCTGCCTGCATGGCGCGGAAGACGCCCCGTGCCGTATGCGGTGAAGGATCACCGGAGCGTCCCTGCAAACCCGCCACATAACTGCTTTCCTTCAGGATGTACTCCATATCAGAAGGACTGGTGCCCACGTCTTCCGCCGTGATGTATTTGCCGGCGAAGCTGTTCACCAGACGTCCATGGGTGCGGAAGAGTTGCTCGCGGTCCGTGGCTTTGCTGTCACGCATCACAATGGATTTCCCACCCCCGGCCGGCAGGCCTGCCAGGGCATTTTTGTACGTCATGCCTCGCGCCAGCCGAAGCGCGTCAGTCACGGCGTCATCTTCTGTTTTGTAGCTCCAGAATCGTGTCCCGCCCACCGCCGGCCCCAGGGCCGTGGAATGTATAACGACTATGCCGTGGTAGCCTGCGGTTTCGTCCGTGCCACACACAACGCGCTCGTATCCGGGCACACTCTTTTCCCTGGTTTGCATGAAGCGTTCCTTTTCAATTTTGAGGATGGAGTACCTTTGAATTTACCAGATCACCGGGAGCAAGAGAAAGCCCGTCTTAGTACAATGCTCTTGCCTATGTCGAAGAATTCTTCACTCGTGCGCTTTGTCCCTGTGTTTGTCCTTCTCGTCCTGTCTTCTTTCGGCTTCGCGCAGCAGATTGATCCCAGTCTGTATAGCGGTCTGCGCTGGCGCATGATCGGCCCCCACCGCGGCGGACGCACCATTGCCGTCAGCGGCATTGAAGGCCAGCCGAATGTCTATTTTTTCGGCGGCGTTGGCGGGGGCGTATGGAAGACCACGAATGGCGGCATCACCTGGGACCCGATTTTTGACGGCCAGCCGATTTCTTCCATCGGCGCAATCGCCGTGTCCTCATTCAATCCCAACATTATTTATGTCGGCACCGGCGAGGCCGATTTCCGCTCCAACCTGACCTATGGCAATGGGGTTTACAAATCCACTGACGGCGGCCGCACATGGAAAAACATCGGTTTGACGGCCTCGCGGCATATCAGTCGTATTGCCATCGATCCCCGCAACCCTGACGTGGTATTTGTCGCGGCGATGGGCAGCGCTTATGGTCCTGGTCTCGAGCGTGGTGTCTTTCGCTCCACGGATGGCGGCGCCAACTGGCAGAAAGTCCTGTTCAGAGATGAAAACTCCGGCGCTATTGACGTCACACTTGACCCCGACCAACCGCAAACTGTGTGGGCCGCATTGCTGCATGACCAGCGTCCGCCGTGGAGCGCCTACCCGCCGGCTACGACCTCCGGCGCCATCTATAAATCGACTGACGGCGGCACCGTCTGGAATCCGGTGACATCCGGCGGTCTGCCTGAAGGCGACTGGGGGCGCGCGGGGCTTGCCGTGGCTCGTGGAACACATGGCCAGCGCGTCTATGCATTGATTGACGCGAAAGAAGGCGGCCTATTTAAATCAGATGATGGCGGCCAGACCTGGCTTCGCACCGGAACCGATCCGCGCATTCGTGGCCGCATGTGGTATTTCGGCGAAATCTATACTGATCCCAAAAATCCAGACACCGTCTATATTCCCAACGTTTCTTTATACCGCTCCACGGATGCGGGAAAGACTTTCATTGCTCTCAAAGGCGCGCCCGGAGGCGACGACTATCACGCCCTCTGGATTGATCCCGGCAATCCGCAACGCATGATCTTTGGCAGTGACCAGGGCGCGGGCGTGAGCGTGGATGGAGGCCGCACCTGGAGCAGTTGGTACAACCAGCCGACAGCCCAGTTCTATCACGTGGCCGTGGACAATGAGTTCCCCTATCACGTCTATGGCGCGCAGCAGGATAGCGGAAGCGTCTTCATCCTGAGCCGCAGTAATGATGGCTCTATCACGTTCCGTGACTGGCATCCCGCCGGCGCTGGTGAGAGCGGCTACATTGCTCCCGATCCATCCGATCCCAACATCATCTATGGCGGCGGGACTTACGGCGAACTGTTTCGTTACGATCGCCGCACCGGGCAAGCCCAGATTATCGCCCCTGATGCCATCCGCAACTTCGGCGAGGCCCATCCCGAACATCGTTATACCTGGACCTCTCCCATTGTTTTTTCTCCGCAGGATTCGCACACGCTTTATTTCGGATCGCAGAACGTGCTGCGCAGCACCAATCAGGGCAACAACTGGGAAAAGATCAGTCCTGACCTGACGGGCGCCGACCCAAACGCATCGCAAGATGGTCCCTTGACCCTGGCAAACGCAAAGGCCCGTGGTCATGGTGTGGTTTATACCATTGCGCCCTCGCCTATAAGCGCTGCGCAGATATGGGCAGGTACGGATAGCGGACTGATTCACCTCACGCGTGACAACGGCAAGACCTGGAACAATGTCACGCCTCCAGGCCTCTCTGACTGGAGCAAGATCAGCATGATCGAGGCATCGCATTTTGACGTCGGCACGGCTTACGCTGCAGTCGACCGCCATCGACTGGATGACATCGGCCCCTGCATTTACCGCACGCATGATTTCGGCAAGACCTGGACGCGCATTAATACTGGCATTCCTCAGGGCGCTTACGTCCGCGTTGTCCGCGAAGATCCGGTCAAGAAAGGCCTGCTCTTCGCTGGCGCCGAGTTGGGCGTCTTCTTTTCCATCAACGATGGCGGTTCGTGGCAACCACTGAATCTCAATATGCCAGTCTCACCGGTGCACGATCTCGTAGTAAAAGACAATGATCTTGTTGCTGCCACTCACGGCCGCGCATTCTGGATTCTTGACGATATCTCTCCGCTCCGTCAGCTCTCTGCGGAAGTTGAATCGGCGTCGGTACACCTCTTTCAGCCCTCCATCGCCATGCGTATACGTGCCAGCACCAACCATGACACGCCTCTGCCTCCGGAAGAGCCCGCGGGCGAGAATCCGCCGCCCGGAGTTATCTTCTACTATTACTTGAAGTCTTCGGCGCAGGGTGAAGTAAAACTTGAAGTGCTGGATGCAAAAGGCCGGGTCGCTCGCTCCTACTCCAGCAAAGACCAGCCATTCCGTCCACCCACACCACCGGCGTTCCCAGCCTATTGGTTCAAGCCTGCCGAACCGCTCTCGTCGGCTGCGGGGATGCACCGTTTCATCTGGGACGTTCGTTACTCCGCACCCCCCATCGCTCAGCCCGGTTACAGCATGTCCACGGTCGCTGGTCGTGATGTGCCGCGTGAACCCGAAGGTCCGCAGGCCCTTCCCGGCGGGTATCAGGTCCGGCTTACGGTTGATGGCAAACCATACACGCAGCCGTTCAAGCTCATCATGGACCCGCGTGTGAAGACCTCCGCGCAGGATTTAGAAAAGCAATTCACGCTTGAATTGAAATTGGTTCAGGCCGTACAGCAGGCCAACCAGGCGGTCGAGGAAATTCATGCCGCAGCGCAGGCGGGCAAGATAAGCGCAGCCGATGAGAAAAAATTCGCAGGCACGCGCCGTCGCCGCGGCGAAACGGAACCAGAAGGCGGCGATCAGCCTGCGTTTGCCCAGGTGATCGGAAATCTAAGCCAGCTCATCATCGCCGTGGACAGCGCTGATGCAGCCCCCACCAGCCAGGAAGCGCAGGCGGCGGAAAAAACTCTGGCTCAGGCCCAGGACCTGCTCAAGCAATGGGAGGCATTGAAGAGCAAATAACATGCACACAGCAGACGTAGTCATCATCGGCGGCGGAATCGTTGGCTCTAGCATTGCCTGGCATCTCACGCATGCCGGCTGCAAAAGCGTGCTGGTTATTGAACGGGAAAGCTCACAAGGCAAAGGCTCCACCGGCAAAAGTATGGGAGGAGTCCGCGCACAATTCTCCACGCCCGTAAACATACAGATGTCGCTCTACTCCATTCCCTTCTACGCCAAATTTGAGGAAGTCGTCGGTCATCCCGCTGATTACCGGCCTCAGGGATATCTGTTCCTGGCGACGAAAGAGTCGCACCTCGCTTACCTGCGTGACAATTTTGATCGCCAGAAGAAGCTTGGCCTGACCACTGCGCGCCTCCTTCCCGCCGATGAGATCCGCGCCATGCTTCCACAGCTTCGCTCGAATGACATACTTGGCGGCAGCTTCTGCTCAACCGATGGCTTCGTCGATCCTTACAGCGTCATGAACGGTTTTATGGCCTCCGCCACCGAGCACGGCGCTACTCTATGGAAGAAGACGGAAGTCACCGGCATAACCACTGACCGGAGTGGAGCGTTCAGCGTTGAAACCACCCGCGGCCCGGTTGCTACGCACTCTGTAGTGAATGCTGCCGGCGCTTGGTCTGCGCAGATCGCAAAGTTCGTCGGCATCGATCTCCCGGTTGAGCCCCTGCGACGCATGCTTGTGCCCTCCGAGCCATTCTCGGATTTCCCCCACACCTCACCCATGGTCATCGATATGAGCACCGGCTTCCACTTCCGGCCTGAAGGGCGTGGCTTTTTGCTGGCCTGGAACGATCCAGAGGAAACTCCCGGCTACAAAACTGATTTTGAGCCGTCATTCATCGAAAAGATCCTCATCCACGCCGCTGACCGCGTACCCGCTTTTGAGAATCTCCCCATCAATCCCAAGCGCGCATGGGCCGGACTCTACGAGATGACTCCCGACCACCACTGTGTGCTTGGTCCGGTTGCTGCTGTACCGGGTTTCTCCCTGGCGAACGGCTTCAGTGGGCACGGCGTGATGCACTCGCCTGCTACAGGCAAAATTCTTGCGGACCTGATTTTGAAAGGCAAAACGGACATCGTGGATGATGTGTCCGTGCTGGGCTTTGAACGCTTTGCCAAAGGCGAATTGCTGCACGAAACTGCCGTGCTGTAAGGACAGCGACGAACCGGCGTGCCTGCCCTTTCACCGCGTCGGCATGACGAATGACAATTAATGTGCCGGATTGACTACCTGGAACGAATTGATGGCCCGGTCTACATCAGCGGGTCGCTTTCCCTTATATCCCACGCTGAAAATGTAGAAGATCTTATTGCCGCAGTGGAAGCGGTGCAGGTTGCGCTCAGCGGAGTTCCCCGT
This sequence comes from Terriglobia bacterium, assembly GCA_020072585.1. Lineage (GTDB taxonomy): Bacteria > Acidobacteriota > Terriglobia > Terriglobales > Acidobacteriaceae > Angelobacter. The sequence goes on from JAIQGL010000017.1 coordinate 10,704, forward strand.
TTCGTATTCCAGCCCTTGCAACCCCGCCAGCGAGACCTGCTTAAGTGATCCGCGAATGACTGGTTCATGCGGGTCTTTGTTGCTATCCGCCTTGTCCCATAGATCGGCCAGGGTCGTCTCGCAGTCCATCAGCCGGCGCACAGCGCGCACACTGAAAATGGCTCCGCCTGCCAGACGCACCGTATAGACGTGAATGTGGCGGTCGACGCCGTCATTCTGTGGTGTGGGCTGCGAAGGCAGTGTGATGCCAAACCCATCGTCTGGATAAACGTAGGCTTTCCATTGCTGCTTTGGCTGCTGGGCTGGAGCGCTGCATACCAGGATAAAGGTAAATATGGCTGCGAAAAGTTTTCTCATAGGGCTGGAGAACATCTTACCAGCCATGAGGTTGCTGGATGAAGTAGCTCAGGCGGTCTTGGCCAGGACTACATCCAGTTTTTGCATTGCCTCACGCAAAGAATCCAGACCTGTGATCTCTTGGCCTTCCACTTCAAGCTCAGATGCAAGCTGTTTTGTCATGCGGGTAATGCAGCGAACGCGCTCCTCCGTGATTACCGAGGAGAGTTCTCGGCTATCGCCATCCAGCCATTTCTCAATCTGCCAGCCGGTCTGGCGGGCGCGGTCCACTGCATAGCGGAACTCGCTCAATACGCGGCGATCCACCATTCCCGCGCTTAACAATTGCTCTAGACGGTTCAGTTCACTGGTAATGCGGGCAACCTGGTTCGTTACTTGTTTGCTGAAGGCCTGATTGGCCTCTTGAATTGCTGATTCCTTGATGATTGCGTCGATCATGGGGCACTCCGGAAGGTCATGTACCTTGTAAAGGTAGAGTAGTACAACTTCCGCGTGGTGTGTTAGTGACATTAGTAACCATGATTAACCATGATTTCCGCTTGAGAAATAAAACCAGCAGCAAAAGATAAGGCCCAACACTTGTTGGGCCTTTGGCCGATAAAAGAACTCTGGTCTCTGTTTAGCTCTTTACCTCGTCTGCGAAATCGGTATCGTCACTGGCTGGTCCAGAGAAAATTCCAGCAAGGTTTCACTGGGCACATGCACCTGGTCCCCATGAGTTGCGACCTGAACAGCAGTCCCGGCGCCAGCGCCAACGCCGGCTCCAATCGCTGCGCCTTTGCCACCGCCCGCTATGGCTCCGATCACGGCCCCCAGGGCCGCTCCACCGCCTACTTTCTTGGCAGTGTCCCCGGTACGTGACTTCCCTGAAAGCTCATAGTCTCCCGTGGAAAGCGCGTAGGTCTGGCCGTTCACTACGATTCCAGTGAGTGATAGCCGGAGCTGTGCCTTACCCGCCAGGTGCCCTGCCTCTTTGGCTTCTTCCAGACGGCCATAAACATTAGCGCCCTTGGGCACAACGACCAGGTCATTCACATACAGCGGCTGGTCCAGGGTTGCGGCAAACTTGTCTCCCACTCGATTACGGTCAGAATCGATCGCATCGATGGTCCGTACTGTAAGCCGCGTCCCGGTAGGTATGCTGATCCTGTCGCTCAGGTCAACTGTAGCCGGTGAGCTCGAGCGAGCTGGCGGCGGAGGTGGGGCATAATTCGGTTCAGGCCGGGGTGCAAAGTTTTCATAGTTCGCGGAGCGTCCGGAATCTGCGTCAAATTTCAATGACACAATGTCGGCCACCGCGTAATGCTGGACTGTTGAGCCCACGCGAAAGCTCAACTGCGCTTCCGAACCGCCGATGAAAGTCCCCTTGATCACGCTGCCATTCTTAAGTTCAAGCGTATCGGCAAATGCGGAGAGTGCCGGCACGCAAAAGCTGACTGCCACGATTGCAAGAAATATCTTCTTCACACTTACCTCCTGGTTGGATATGAACCCTGGACCAAAATAAAGTGACTCTTTGCAGTTCTGGTGGATGTACCTTTTAAAGATGCAAAAAAGGGTGACAGAGTTGCTGAAAACAATTCAATCATAGAAAGCACACAACTTTTTGGGCCTCTAAGAGTAAAGTATTCCCAATGATGTCAGCAGCGATTGGCGTACGCGTCCATTCCGGGGCGCGTTGGTAGCAATATCAGGCCAGCTTGGGATAGAGATCATTGAGCGCCGCAAGATTGTAATCATCGATCCAAAAGCCACCGGGGTGACCCAGCCATATCATTACGTTGAAGAAATGGAGCTTCATGCTGCGGAGAAGCATTTGGCCAGATGCGCTGGTGAATCCCGGCGTCTTGCCCTGGAGGCCCTCCGGCAGACCTCTGCTCAGTTACAGAATCGCGGCTTTGCCCTGCTTGGGTCCGCCATCCTGTTGAGTTCTGCGCGCCCCTTGCCGGGCCTGGATAAGATCCTGGGCTCCCACGCGCTGATTCATACCGCTGAAGGCGAATTCTTTCGCCTGGCATTTCGTCAGGCCTTCGAACGCCTGGAAATCCCCGTTATCGGCATCCGAGAACGCGAACTCGACGACTACGCGCAGAAAGTGTTTGGAAAAGCTACTGCCGAAGTTCACAAGAATATTGACAGTGCAGGACGATCTCTTGGTCCTCCTTGGACCAACGACCAAAAGACGGCCGCACTCGCCGCGGCCATTGTCCTGAAACAGAACTAGAAACACGCTGGCTCCACTCGAAGGTCCGCACCTTTCATGGTTCTGGGCACATAGACCAAAGAAAGCGCCGGCCGCGCAAAGAGATTCCTTCAAATCCAGCCCAACTTTGGGTAGACTCATCCGTTCAAAAATTCAAGGCAAGGCGGTCTTACCATGCGCCATCTGATGCGTCCTGTTATTGCTTTGTTACTGGTTACAGTTGCCCTTTCTCCCTGGCAGGCGTTACACGCCCAGCAAGCTCCGCAGGAAGAGCAAGTTGTTCTGCACGGCTACCAGAAAGCGCCGCAACCGATCTCTGACATTCTGAGCGCGCGACCGACTCCGCTTGTCCAAGTGAGTCCGAACGGAAAATGGCTGCTCGCTGCTGACCGCCTGGCCAATCCGCCAATTGCCGATCTTGCCCAGCCCATGCTGCGGCTGGCCGGCCTGCGCATCAATCCAGCGATTAACGGCAGGCATCATCCGCCGCGAATCGTGCATTTGCGTCTCTATTACGCGCTTGGTGATGAACAGGCTGACGTAACGGTGCCTCGCAATGCTTACCTGAGTGCACCGGAATGGTCGCAGGATAGTCAGCACTTCGCTTTTACCAACACCACGGCCAACGGCATTGAACTGTGGATCGGCCAGATTGGCACCTACACTGCCAGCGCCATCCCCAAGGTTAAGATCAGTGCCATCCTGGGCGATGCCGTTCAGTGGATGCCTGACGGCAAGACGCTGCTGGTACAAACCGTGCCCGCAACCCGTGGCAATCCGCCGGCCGAACCTAAGTCTCCCGAAGGCCCAATTATTCAGGAGAGCGACGGCAAACGCGGCGCGGTCCGCACCTATGAAGACCTGCTGCAGAACGCCCACGACGAAGACCTTTTTGACTATTACGCCACGACCCAGCTCGCTTTGATAAAAAACGGTGTGGCCACGCCGGTCGGCAAGCCGGGGATCTTTGCCCGTGTGGAGCCTTCGCCTGACGGCAAGCACCTGCTGGTGAGCCGCATTCATCGTCCTTATTCATATATCTTGCCGGAGAGCGATTTCCCCCGTGAGGTGGAAGTCTGGAACCTGACCGGCAAACTGGAATATAAAGTTGCCAGCCTGCCTCTGGAAGAACACGTTCCGATTGAAGGCGTCCCCCTTGGGCCCCGTGACTATCAATGGGTGCCCACGCAACCGGCCACGCTGGTCTGGGCGGACGCTCTTGATGGCGGCGACCCTAAAACCAAAGCTCCGTTCCGCGATGAAGTGATGATGCTCAGCGCCCCGTTCATTGACGATCCGCGCGAACTGGTGAAGCTGGAGCAGCGCTTTGTGCCTGCCGGCGGTGGAGGCGGCGGTTTTCGTTCAGGCTCGGCCATTGAGTGGGGCGAAAGCGGTATCGGGCTGGTGCGTGATTACAATCGTGACCGCCGCTGGCTGCGCACCTTCCTGATTGACATTGCCAGACCCGGTGAACAACCCAAGCTGATCTGGGAGCGCTCCATTCGCGATCGCTACCGTGATCCCGGCACGCCCCTGATGCACATGCTGCCAAACGGCAAGCGCGTGATGCGGCAACAAGGCAGCGCGATCTTTCTGGCCGGCAACGGCGCCTCGCAAAAAGGCGAGTTCCCTTTCCTGGACCGCTTTGATCTGGAGACGCTGAAAGCCGAGCGAATTTTTCAGTGCGCGGACGGCCATTATGAGTCGGTGGTGGCGCTGATAGCTGACGACGGCTCGCGATTCATCACCCGCCATGAAAGCCCCACCGAGCCGCCAAATTATTTTGTGCGTACAGCCAAAAGCGCAGACAAGAAGACTCTCACTGATTTTCCTGATCCGGCGCCGCAGCTGCGGGGCATTACCAAGCAGCTTGTCACGTACAAGCGGGCCGATGGCGTTCAACTCTCTTTCACGCTCTACCTTCCCGCCAACTACAAGCAAGGTGAGCGCCTGCCAACCATCGTGTGGGCCTATCCACTCGAGTTCAATGACGCGGACACAGCCGGACAGGTTTCCGGTTCGCAATATCGCTTTACCACCATCACCGGCATCTCTCACTTGTTTTTGATCACACAGGGCTACGCCGTATTGGACGCCGCCACCATGCCCGTCGTCGGCGATCCTGAGACCATGAACAACACTTATGTGGAGCAGATCGTCGCCAGCGCCAAGGCCGCTATCGATAAAGCGGTGGAGCTGGGAGTAACCGATCCTGAGCGCGTGGGCGTGGGCGGACACAGCTATGGCGCTTTCATGACCGCCAATCTGCTGGCGCACTCTGATCTGTTCCGCGCCGGGGTCGCGCGCAGTGGCGCTTACAATCGCACGCTGACGCCGTTCGGTTTCCAGAGCGAACGCCGTACCATCTGGGAAGCGCCGGAGATGTACATCAAAGTCTCACCCTTTATGCAGGCTGACAAGATCAAGCACCCGATCCTGTTAATCCACGGCATGGCCGACGACAACTCCGGTACGTTTCCCATTCAGAGTGAGCGCATGTATCAGGCCATCAAAGGAAATGGCGGCATTGTGCGCTATGTTCAGCTTCCTTTTGAAGCCCACGGCTATCTTGCCCGGGAATCCACCGAGCACACGTTGTGGGAGATGGCTACGTGGTTCGACAAGTGGGTAAAGAATGCCCAGCCGGCGGCGCAGACGAAAACAGCGAAGACGGACGGGCAAAGATGAAATTTCAGCACTGAAGATGAGGCTTGATGAAAAATGAACTGCTGGTTCCGCCGATCGCGGAATCAGATGCAAATGCAATAGAAGTTGTCCGCGTCTGGGTAGCCAAAGGCGGTCAACATGTCAGCATTAATCCTCTTGTATGGAAGGATCCTGCGGCCTGGGGCATCGTTCTGGCGGATCTGGCCGGACATGTTGCCAATGCCTATGAACAAGCTTTAGGGCTGGATCGCGAGCTGACCCTGCGAAAGATCACAGACCTGTTGCTGGCAGAACTTACAAACCCGACAGACAAGGCACGCGGACAGATGCAGAATTCCCGTCGTGCGCATCACAGAAGGTAAAGAAATATAAGGACTTACGGTGTTCGCGCGTCCTCTTGTAGTCCTTGTGGATCCGTCTGGAGCTTTGTTCCGACTATCAAAAAAAATAAAAAAACACGTCCAAATGAAACGCTTCGGCCATTTCCTTCACTAGTCATTAGGATGAACGGAAAAAAGCACTAACTAGGGAAGGCGGTGGTTGCCAAGGGGGTGTCACCGCCGATCCTGGAATGTGTTTAACTCCTTTTTTGCCTCTTCAGAAACCAAGAGCGCGGCTCACCTGGCCGCGCTTTTGCTTTTTTAGGCCCTGAGTCTGCGCAGAGGATTTCACGGTATATCCTCTTCTGTTTCTTATGTGTTCCTGCCCTGAACCTTTTATGCTTCCCAAGCATCTCTCAAAAAGGAAGTGCCTTTGCCCCAACGGAACCGAATTTAGCGTACGCTTATCCTTGCTCTGCATAGACACATGAAGATCACCATTGGCTCTGACCATGCCGGTTTTGCACTGAAAAAGGTGCTCATCGACCACCTACAGAAGAGCGGACACCATCTGGACGACGTTGGGACTGACAGCACTGAGCCGGTGGATTATCCTGATTATGCTGAGGCAGTTGCCTTCGGCGTGCTGCAAGGCGGGTCAGAGCGCGGCATATTGATCTGCGGAAGCGGCGTGGGAGCTTCGGTTGCTGCGAACAAGATTCCTGGCATCCGCGCCGCTGTCTGCCATGACTCGTATTCGGCCCATCAGGGCGTGGAGCACGATGATCTCAACGTGCTGGTTCTGGGCTCACGCGTGATTGCAGAAGAACTGGCGAAGGATTTGTGCACGATTTTCCTGAACGCCCGATTTACCGGCGAGGAACGGCATCGCCGGCGTTTGGCAAAGATTCACACGATTGAGCGGCGCTACTCTATTGATTTAGCCAAAGAGACCGATTCAGCCAGAGAGAATGATTCGGCCAAGGAGAAGATTTCATGAACCCGGTTACCACCCCCGAGAAGCAAGCCCAGAGCAGCACTCGCGAACAGAACCCTCTTGTGGACCTACAGAAGTTTGGCCAGTCCGTCTGGCTGGATTACATCCGGCGCAATCTGATCACCAGCGGCGACCTGCAAAAACTGATCGATGGGGACGGACTCCGCGGCATCACCTCAAATCCTTCTATCTTTGAAAAAGCCATTGCCGGCAGCACTGACTATGCTGACTTCCTCGCGCAGCTTCAGGCTCAGGGGCTCAGCACCGGGGATATCTACGAGCGGATCGCCATCCGCGACATACAGGACGCAGCCGATCTGCTGCTTCCTGTTTACAAGTCCACGAACCGGCATGACGGTTACGTAAGCCTGGAGGTCTCACCAACACTGGCTCGGGATACACAAGCCACCATTGAAGAAGCGCGGCGCCTGTGGAAAGCCGTCGGGCGTCCCAATGTAATGATTAAAGTTCCGGGGACTCCGGAGGGCGTGCCTGCTGTTCGCCAGCTCATCAGTGAAAGCATCAACATCAACATCACTCTCCTCTTCGCCCAGGAAGCGTACGAGAAGGTAGCAGAGGCTTATATCGAAGGTCTGGAAACGGCGCCCAAAGGCACAGACCTCGGCGGGATTGCCAGCGTGGCCAGCTTCTTCGTCAGCAGAATTGATACCCTGGTTGATTCGACGATCGACGCGCGTTTGAAAACCGCCGCCACGCCCCAGCAACAAGATCTGCTGCACGGACTCCAGGGCAAAGTGGCCATCGCAAACGCCAAGCAAGCCTACCGCAGCTACCAAACCATGATTGGCGATCAACGGTGGAAGGCGCTGGCGGCGAGGGGAGCGCAAGTGCAACGCCTGCTCTGGGCCAGCACCAGTACCAAAAACCCGAAATACCGTGACGTGCTTTACATTGAAGAGCTGATCGGGCCAGACACCGTCAACACTATCCCGCCTGCAACCATGGACGCCTTCCGCGATCATGGGATTGTGCGCCGAACCCTGGATGCCGATCTCGCCACGTCCGACAAGACTATGTCTGACCTGGAGAAGGCCGGAATTTCCATGCAAAAAGCAACGGACCAGCTATTGGAGGAGGCCATCAAGCTGTTTGCTGACGCGTTTCAAAAGCTGCTCACAGCGGTGGAGCAAAAGAAAAGGGCCCAGTAGTGAGCACGCGACCCAAGGAGCCAATGCCCGAGTCATTGCACTGGAATTTCTCCGCCCCGCTCGCGCAAGCGGTAGATACCGCACTACAGGACTGGCAGGCCAATAAAAAAATGGCCCGCCTGTGGGAAGGCGACGCTTCCCTATGGACCGGCGATGATGAAGACAAGTGGGTGGGCTGGCTCCGCGTAGTGGAAGACCAGCTTGCACACGTGCAGCAACTGCTCGATATAGCAACCGATGCAGCAAAAAACGGCTTCACTCATGCATTGCTGTTGGGCATGGGCGGCTCCAGCCTCTGTCCTGAAGTGTTGAAAATCACCTTTGGAAAACAGGCAGGCCATCCGGAACTTCATGTGCTCGATTCAACCGATCCGGCGCAGATCAGCTCCGTGGAAAAGCAGGTTGATCTCACGCGAGCACTCTGCATCGTCGCGAGCAAATCCGGCAGCACGCTGGAACCGAATATCTTCAAGCAATACTTCTATGATCGGGTGCAAAAAATAGTGGGCACAGATAAAGCCGGTGAGCGCTTTATTGCCATTACTGATCCCGGATCGAAGATGCAGAAGGTTGCGGAGGGCGACAGCTTCCGCAAAATATTCTTCGGCCTGCCCAGCATTGGCGGACGATACTCTGCTCTCTCCAATTTCGGCATGGTTCCGGCGGCGGTCATGGGCCTCGACATCCGCAAATTTCTTCAGCGTACAAAGATGATGGTGGATGCATGCGGGCCGGAAGTTCCAGCAAATGAAAATCCGGGCGCGGTTCTGGGAGCAATCCTTGGGGCCCTGGGGAATCTTGGCCGGAACAAAGTCACCATCATTACTTCGCCCGGAATCCACGATCTGGGTGCATGGCTTGAGCAACTCATCGCTGAGAGCACCGGCAAACAAGGCAAGGGGCTGATTCCTGTTGATCGCGAGGCGCTCGGCGCACCCGAGGTCTATGGCGACGATCGTTTGTTTGTTCATCTGCGGCTTGCCAATGAGCCAGATACTTCCCAGGCGCAGAAGCTGGACGTTCTGAGAAAAGCAGGCCATCCGGTTGTCGAAATCGAACTGGCCGATGTCTACGACCTGGGGCAGGAATTTTTCCGCTGGGAGATCGCCACGGCCGTCGCTGGCTCTATCCTAAAGATCAATCCTTTCAACCAGCCTGATGTTGAGGCCAGCAAAATCGTGACCCGCCAGCTCACTGAGGCCTACGAAAAGACCGGTTCTCTGCCGCCTGAGAAGCCGATTTTCGAAGAGAGCGGCATCAAGTTGTTCGCTGACGAAACCAACGCCACGAACCTGACAAAACTTGCGGCTGGCGACCGTTCGCTCACGGGGTTTTTACGCGCGCATCTGAATCAACTCGGCCAGGGCGACTACCTGGCTCTGCTGGCCTACATAGAGATGAATGGCGCCCATGAAGAGCAGTTGCAGGGAATGCGGCATGCGGCGCGTGATCGAAAGCATGTGGCTACATGTCTGGGATTTGGTCCGCGTTTCCTTCACTCCACGGGGCAGGCTTACAAAGGCGGTCCCAACACCGGCGTTTTTCTGCAAATCACCTGTGATGATGCGAACGATCTTTCTGTACCCGGCCAAAAATATACTTTTGGAACAGTCAAAGCGGCGCAGGCGCGTGGAGATTTCCAGGTTCTGGCTGACCGCAAACGGCGCGCGCTGCGCGTGCATCTGCCGTCGAACGTAGGTGCGGGACTGGAGAAGCTGGGACAAGTTGTTGTGGCAGCTTTGAAGTAGCTTTCCTCGCTTCGCTCGGAATGTTAGAAAAGGAGAAAGATGCAACTTGGCATGGTAGGGCTGGGTCGGATGGGCGGCAACATGGTGCGCCGTCTGCTGCGCGCCGGACATCAATGTGTAGTCTCTGACCTGAGCCCGCAGAATGTAAATGCGCTGGCTGGCGAAGGCGCAACCGGATCGACTTCTCTGGACGACTTTGTGGTCAAGCTGACCAAGCCTCGGGCTGCGTGGATCATGGTCCCCGCCGGCAATCCAACTGAGCAGACAGTTAACGCTCTGGCCCAGCGTTTTGAAGCAGGTGACACCATCATTGATGGCGGCAATTCTTACTATAAGGACGACGTTCGACGATCGCAGAAATTAAAAGACCGCGGCATTCACTACATTGACGTTGGCACTAGCGGCGGTGTCTGGGGGTTGGAGCGCGGATACTGCATGATGATTGGCGGCCCCAAAGAAGCCTTCGACCGTCTTGATCCAATCTTTCAGACCCTGGCGCCGGGAATCGGCAGCATTCCGCGTACGCCGGGCCGGGAAAAGATCGCCAGTTCGGCGGAGCAGGGCTACATCTATTGCGGTCCTTCCGGCGCCGGCCACTTCGTAAAGATGGTGCACAACGGAATTGAGTACGGGCTCATGCAGGCTTACGCGGAAGGCTTTGATATTTTCCGCAATGCCAATTCAAGCCAGCTGCCGGAGGGCCATCGTTATGATCTGAACCTCCCTGATATCGCTGAAGTCTGGCGGCGCGGCAGCGTTGTTTCTTCCTGGTTGCTGGATCTCACCGCGATGGCGCTGGCTGAGAACCCCACGCTTTCCGAATATACCGGTATTGTGCAGGATTCCGGCGAAGGCCGCTGGACCGTCAGCGCTGCGCTGGAAGAAGCCGTGCCCGCTGACGTGCTGACAGCAGCGCTTTACACCAGATTCCGCTCGCGCCAGGAGCACACCTTCGGGGAAAAGATGCTCAGCGCGATGCGGCAGAAGTTCGGCGGCCACATAGAACTCACAAAGAAGAACGAAAGCTCTTCCTGAGCAGGAGATCAGCTTCCTCATGCAGCAGACTGAAAGTGAAATGCCCGCAAAGGACCAGGCGCTCGCCTCCTCTCCACCGCCCGCTGGTCCTTGTGCCATGGTCATTTTTGGCGGCACCGGTGATCTTGCCGGGCGCAAACTCTTCCCCGCGCTGTACAACATGGTAAAGAGCAAGCTGCTCTCCCAGGATTTCGCCATCGTTGGTGTGGGACGCAACGATTACACCCATGAGCAATATCGCCAGGTCATGAAAGAAAAGCTCCAGTCCTTTGCAACCAGCGCTGTCGACCCGGCATTGCGGGACTGGCTCATCAAGCGCGTTTACTATCTTGCCGGCGACTTTAGTGACCCTCAACTTTATCTGCGCCTCAAACAGACTCTGGTCGAAATCGCACAAAAGGACCATAATCTTGAGGGGAACTACTTCTTTTATCTCGCCACTAGCCCGGCATTCTTCGGCACGATCGTTGATCAGCTGGGCGCGTCAGGTCTGGCGAAGGAAGTGAACGGCCAATGGCGGCGCGTGGTTTTTGAAAAACCTTTCGGCAACGATCTTCAATCCGCCAAGGAGCTGAATTGCCAGGTGAGCAAGGTGCTGGCTGAGCGCCAGATCTTCCGCATTGACCACTATCTTGGTAAAGAAACCGTCCAGAACATACTGGTCTTCCGCTTCAGCAACGGCATCTTTGAGCCTATCTGGAACCGCCGTTATATCGATCACATTCAGATCACAGTGGCAGAAACAGTCGGCGTGGAAAAACGGGGGGGCTACTTTGACATGGCCGGCACGCTGCGGGACATGGTGCCGAACCATCTCTTTCAACTGGTTTCGCTCACCACCATGGAGCCGCCAATCTCATTCAACCCGGGGTCGGTGCATGATGAACAATCCAAAATCCTGCATGCCATCCAGCCATTCCGTGACGAGGACGTGCTGCACTATGCCATTCGCGGCCAATATGACGCAGGACTTGTAAAGGGCGAGCGGGTGCCCGCCTATCGTGCGGAAGAAGGCGTCCCGCCGGACTCAAAAACTGAGACCTTTGTCGCGCTGAAGCTGATGATCGATAACTGGCGTTGGGCCGGCGTACCGATTTACCTGCGTACCGGCAAGAGCCTGGCTGAGCGGCGCACGGAAATCGCGGTACAGTTTAAGCGGGCGCCTCTCGTCCTGTTCCGGAACACCCCAGTCAGCAGCCTTGACGCCAATCAACTGATCATTCATATCTCTCCCGATGAGGGCATCTCTCTCCGCTTTGGCGCCAAGATCCCCGGCGCACAGATGAAGGTGGGGGCGGTGAAAATGTCTTTCAACTACTTAGATTATTTTGGGGCCACCGCCAATACCGGATACGAAGTGCTTCTTTATGACGGCATCATGGGTGACCAAACACTTTACCAGCGAGCCGATATGGTAGAGGCGGGTTGGGCCGTGGTGGACCCGATCCTCGACGTGTGGAAGGCGCTTTCGCCGCGAAACTTCCCTAACTATAAAGCCGGCTCCTGGGGGCCGGAAGAAGCCACGAACGTTATGGCCCGGGATGGGCGCTCCTGGAGAGAAATCAAGGAGTGATTCCGGCACCGGTGGAATTGACCATGGGTGTGGAAATCAAAATCGTTCCGGATAACGCAACGCTCAATCGCGTGGCGGCGCAGGAATTTCAGCGTCTCGCCGAATCAGCGGTCAAAGAACGCGGCTGTTTTTCCGTGGCATTGTCCGGGGGCAACACACCGCGCAGCGTCTATTCGCTGCTGGCAGAGCAATACAAGACACTACCGTGGGACCGAATCCATATTTTCTTCGGGGATGAGCGCCACGTCCCTCCGGAGCACCCTGACAGTAACTTCCGCATGGCCAGTGAGTCACTTCTATCGAGGGTTCCAATTCCTGAACAAAATGTCCATCGCATTCACGCGGAGCTGGAGGCCGCCGCCGCCGCGCAGGAATACGAACAGCAGGTGCGAGAGTTTTTTCACCTCATGAATATCGACTGGCCGCGTTTTGATCTTGTTTTTCTGGGCCTGGGTGACGACGGACATACAGCATCCCTTTTTCCCGGATCTGCTGCGCTGAGCGAGACCTCCCGAAGAGTGGCGGCAAATTGGGTGGAAAAATTTCAGTGTTTCCGGCTTACGTTTACGTTTCCTGTGCTCAATCATGCTGCTGAAGTAGTGTTCCTGGTCTCCGGTGCGGCCAAGGCAGAGATTCTTAATGATGTGCTCAAGCCCGCACCCAAAAAGTATCCCGCTCAGTCTGTGCACCCAGAAGACGGACGCTTGCTTTGGTTAGCGGACCAGGACGCTGCCAGTCTGCTGCAATTCACAACGCCCTCAGTTAGCCAGTAAGTCCTGACCCTCTCCTTGCATGATTCGTCTTGCTTTCGCGTCTATATTGTCGTACGATTAGAAGCGAATGAAATACGAATCTGGCGATGCCATCCCTCTTCCCCCAATCCGAACCCGAAGTTCCCCTGGTAGGAATCGCCCGTCTTGCCGCGCAGGGAGAAGCGATTTCTGAGGGCCACCAGGTCGACTATCTGACGCTGGAGAATCGTAGCCTGCTCGCTCGCTGCAATTCACCGCGAGTGCCTTTTTCCTGGCAGATCAATCCTTACCGCGGATGCGAGTTTGCCTGCAAATACTGCTACGCGCGCTATACGCACGAGTTCATGGAAATGCGAGACGGCCTTGATTTCGAGCGTAAGATCTACGTCAAAAAACACGGCGCATGGCTGCTGAGGCAGGAGTTGAAGCAGGTACGGGCGGGACAAAGTATCGCCATCGGTACGGCCACTGATCCCTACCAGCCGGCCGAGAGAAAATTTGGAATTACGCGGGCAATCATGGAGGAATTTTCTCGGCACCAAGGTTTGTCGCTCGGGCTGGTCACCAAATCTGATCTTATTGTGCGCGATCTTGATCTGCTGCGCGTGATCGCCTCAAAAAACCGGCTCAGTATCCACATTACGATCACGACCACAAATACAAAGCTTGCGCGTATTCTGGAGCCACGGGCGCCGCGTCCAGACCTGCGTTTCAAGGCAGTGGAAAAGCTGGCCGCATCCGGGATCAGAACAAGCGTTAATTGTGCGCCTGTGCTGCCGGGAATAACCGATTCACCCAGGGAACTGGAGAACGTGGTGCGTACCGCGGCCGCAGCAAAGGCCTGTTCAGTGGCTGTTATCCCGCTGTTCCTGAAGCCTTGCTCAGAGAAGATCTTTATGCCCTTTTTGCAGGAGAATTTTCCGCATCTTGTTGTGTCCTACAAAGCCAGGTATTCAGATCGCGCATTTCTCCCAGTTGAATACAAGAGGCGGATTTCGGCGCTGGTGAAGAGACTCTGCGCGAAATACGGTATCGCTGCCAGGGATGAAGAATCCCATCAAAACGCGGACCGCAGAAGTCTCGCAGAGCAACTCAATCTCTTTGCGCAATGGTGATCTATTTAGGGGGCATCGGACAGGGGACATCGGACGAGATGAGGGCTCTCTAATTTTGAAGTTTTCCACAAGCTGCCAGAGGACATCTCTCAACATGATGATCTAAAGTGCTTAACCATCTTGTAACCTACTGAAAATTATTGACTTATTAATTATCCCCCGACAAACGTAACTTTAGTACATTGTCCCAAAGTACACTATTGTACATGTCCATTAGTTCATGTTATAGTTCGGCCCGTGGAACAGAAGAACGGTAACGCGGCATGAATTTGCGGCATCGGCTCCCAGGGAGAGAAAACGAGTAATGACAGATGATTTTTGTTCCATTTCCGGAAACTATGTGTACTATAGGACAGTGTTATTAATTGTACTAATGGTATATAAGCTTCGAGGCCGACGAGGGTGTTTGTCCGTTCTTGCAGTTTAAATGTTGCAGTTCAGAAGAACGTTACTGTTGAACCGGTTCGCCATAGAAAAACAGGGCATAGCGGGTCGAAAAGGTTCAGGTGGTTCGGAGTAAAACGGTTTCGTTGTTATTGTCCGTACGGGCATGTGATACGGGTCACTGACGTACAGCACAAAATTCAGCGATAGTGAAACGTTTGTAGGGCTAATTGCACAAGTATACGGGGGAGACCGGATTCCGGGGTCAGCGAAAGCGGCACACGAACGGTTTCTTTCGAGGGTAAATAGCGGATGGGCTTTGCACGTTGCTCAACAAGGGGCAACGGCAATTCTTCCACCGAAGCGGGAGGTGGGACTTTGCGTATATTGGTTATTGAAGATGAGCCGAAAGTAGCACGCACACTGGTAAAGGGTCTGGAAGCAGACCACTTTGCCGTTGATCTGGCGGGAGATGGGGAAGAAGGTCTTCAGCTGGCTACCGAGATTGATTATGATGCCATCATTCTCGATTGGAACCTTCCAAAACTCGACGGCCTAACGGTCCTTCGCAAACTTCGTAAATCCGGGTCCAACATGCGGATACTGCTTCTGAGCGCGCGGAAAGACGTTTCTGACCGCGTTTGTGGGTTGCAGGCCGGCGCGGATGATTATCTGGTAAAGCCGTTTTCGTTTGAAGAGCTGCTGGCCCGGGTCCACGCTCTTCTGCGCCGTCCGCAGGAACTGCTGGATAAACTCAGCGTTGAGGATCTGGAACTTGACCGCATGCGCCACATGGTGACGCGCGGTGGCAAGCCCATCAATCTCACGCAGCGGGAATACGCTGTGCTGGAATATCTGATGCGCAACGCCGGCCGCACGGTTACACGTACGATGGTGGTGGAGCACGTCTGGAACCTTGGTTTTGAAGGTCTGACGAACATCGTGGACGTGTATATCAACTATCTGCGCGCCAAGATTGATCACGGTTATGAAAAGCCGCTGATTCATACAGCCCGCGGTGTCGGGTACATGTTGTCGTCAGCCGCCCAATGAAGCTATTGCTTTTACGCCGCCTGAGTTCCCGGCTCGCGTTCAAGCAGACAGTAACGTTCGCGCTCCTGGTGGTTATTCTCGCCTGGAGCGCTTACGCTCTGCTGGCGCGCCGCATCTACGGCCATGTAGATGACGAGCTGCAAGATCGCGCCATTGCGGTACGCAGCATGCTGCAGATTCGTGCCGGCAATATCAAGTGGCTCAACTCAGAAGCTGACCCGGAAGTCCGCGATCAGTTTGAACGGTCCATGCGGTACTACGAACTGCTGGACGATGAAGGGAAGACGCTGGACGCCTCCCGCGCCATGTCAGCCCTTCATTTGCCTGCCAGTTCGGTCCAGCCCTTATCACTACAGCCCGACCACAATACCTGGGGAATTTTGTCCGCGGGCAATACCCGCATTCGTATTCTGGATGAACCGGTGCTGGGATTGGCTGGACGCCACTACCTGTTGCGCATTGGAGCGTCACTGGATGAAGCCGATGAAGACTGTAGGCGGCTCCAGATGTTCCTCTTTGCCCTGGTTCCCTTCATCATCATGGCCCACGCCGCCAATGCCTGGATCATTACTTCCTATTCATTGCGTCCGCTGGAGCAGACAAGCGCCGCAGCCAAACAGATTACTCCTTTTGATTTGAGCACCCGCCTCCCTGTATCCGGACGGGGAGACGAGTTGGATGAGCTCAGCACCTCGCTCAACGCGATGATCTCCCGTCTACAAAGTTCGTTTCAACGAATGACCGAGTTTCTCCGTAGTCTGTCACATGAAATCCGGCAACCTCTCACGGTATTACGGGCGGAAACAGAACAAGCATTGCGTCTAGGCAACAGCGAAACAAACTATCGAGACATGCTTTCCAAGCAGCTGGAGCACGTTGAACTTCTTGCCCGTACAGTTTCTGACCTGATGGAACTGGCGCAGTCCGAGGGCGAGGAAATCAAACTTCAGCGCGAGAAAGAAGACTTGTCAGAGCTGGTCCAGGCGGCTATTGACGGAATGCGCCCGCAAGCCGGGGACCGCGGAATACAGATTGCTGGAACGGTGCAACAGAGCGTGATCGGCGATTTTGATGCCGGACAGATATGGAGGCTTCTGCTCAATCTGCTGGATAACGCCATCAAATTCAATCACGCCGGCGGGCACATTGACGTGGTTCTGGCGGTGCATAACGATCAAGCCATCATCACGGTCAGTGACACCGGGAGCGGCATCATTATTGAAGATCAGGCCCACATTTTTGAGCGCGGTTACCGGGCGTCTTCAGCCCGCAAATCTAACGTCCCCGGTACAGGCTTAGGGCTCCATTTTGCCCGCGGCATAGCAGAGGCCCATGGAGGCCGGATTGAAGTGGCCAGCGTGCCGGGCGAGGGTTCATGCTTTCGCGTCTCACTGCCATTACTGCCTGGTCCTACAATGAACGACGCAATGAAATCCACGGCCCATCGCGATGCCGCGATCCACTAAAAACTGGCTCTCGGTCCCTGCAATTCAACGTGCGAAACCTAAATTATAAATTTTAATGAGTTTTCAATATGGAAGACCACGGGTGAAATTAAGAATAAGGGACACACCAATCGTGGGGCATAATTAAGTTCTGTTTTGCTCGGCAAATTACGACATCCGCCGAGGAGTAAGGAAGGTTTGTATGTTGAGCTTCGGTAGGGCAGCAAGATTGATTCTGGTGGCAACCGTGCCGGCTCTGGCCATGGCCCAGACGCCCCAGATACATCCGGCGTCACCACAGCAGCGTCCGGCAGCAAGCTCCCCAGCCAGCACAGCTCCTGCACCAGCTGCGCGGCCCCAGCCTCCGGCTGCTCCGAGTTCACAGCGATTTGTGACTTCTGAGAACTTTTTTCACGCACGACCAAAGCCGCAACCTTCAAGCAACGCGGCGCCAACCGATGCGGCAAACTCTGCTTCGCAACCTGCAACCGTACGCAACACGCCGGCCCTGCAACCCAGGCCTACGATGCCTGCATCAGCCCAGCCCCCAGCCATCGCCGCAGCTTCCGCTCTTTCAACTCCTCAGCCGTCCGCTGCAACGGCGGTACCGAACACGCCATCCCCGGTGGGTTCTGGACATCAGGGCGCAGCCGCCGTGGACTACTCACAAGGGCAATTGACCGTGGTTTCCCAGAATGCTCCGCTGGGATTGGTACTCAAGCTGGTGGCCGCTAAAACTGGTGCCGTTATAGATTTGGCTCCCGAACTGCAAAATGAGCCGGTAATCGCACAACTCGGTCCTGGCCCAGGGCGCGAAGTGATGACCGGATTGCTCGACAGTCCGCGAATCGATTACATCATCATGGAAAAGGGCGATGAGGCCGGCAACATTCAACGCATTATTGTGCGGACTCGACACGCCTTTGCGCGTGTGGCCATGGCCGCTATACATCAGCCGCAGCCTAAACAGGAAGATCTCGAAGAAGAAACAAAGGTCGACGCAAACGGACACATGGCCAACGGCCTAACGCCCCCCGAGGCAAAGATGACTCAACAGCAGCTGATGGAAAACTGGAAAAAAGTCCGCGAGGAGAAGCGCCTGGCGGAAATCCAGCAGCAAGAGCAGGACCGTGAAAACGAAAAGACACAGGTTGAACCTACGCCCCAGCCGCAATCTGAACCGCAACCGGACAATCCTCCACAGAGATAGCATTTAAGAAAGCCACAGCCCCCTCGGAGCGAGAATCTTTGACGCTTTCTTGTCCTCCAGTTGCCCACGGCAGCCGCCAGTCTTCATGCAAAATCGAGCAGCTATTGCTCATGATAAGAATGAAAAACTTTAATGCGACCTTGATAGGAATCTAATGATTGGGGCCACATAATCATGTTCTGGCAAATTGCGAAGAGATGAAATTTTTCTCTGTTTTGGAGACCAAGGTTTCCTGGTCGCGCGGCCAGGACTCTCAAGCAAGGCCTTGCTTGTATTTGGGCTGGGTGATGTCGAATCGCCCAGCCTCTTTTTTTCATCGCTGTTATTGCACTGTTGGGGAACAGATCTGAGACGCCAACAAGAATCCCCTTGCCGCAGCAAGGGGAAGAAGTGCCTTTTCAAATATGTTACTTAGTTTGCACTACCGCGAAGCACGTTCGCGGCGAGAAAGCCCTTGGGACCTTTTAAGAGCTCAAACTCCACGGTTTCGCCCTCGTTTAGAGTCCGGTAGCCATTTTCCTGGATGGCGGAAAAATGGACAAAAACGTCCTCACCGGTGGAGCGTTGAATAAAGCCATAGCCTTTGGCTCCGTTGAACCACTTGACTGTTCCCTTCTCTTTCACAAATGCAACTCCTTTCGCCTCAGCTTCAAATTGAAATCTCCCCCCATAAGTTTCAGGTGGGGTAAAAGGTTGTTGCTTTGCCGGCCAGATAGCTCTTTTCCGCAACAAGTGGCTGCCGTGCCGGAAAGGCCTGACTACAGGCGACTCCAGCAACCGGATCGTTCGGCGAAAGTTCAACTGCTGTACAAAAACATCAACCCGAGTGCGCCCTGCGGGATGATCGCTGGGAGCTAGGCATAATATTCAGGAATTCTGGTTTTTGTAAAGCACTTTGTTTTAGCTGGTGCCAGAGCGCTAAAGGGAATGCCTTGGCAAGACTTTCGTTTCCGGGGAGATAGTTTTTATAAAACGTGGAAGAGTCCCGTTTTCTGTTACGATTTTCGCAGGATCTCATGACATCTGGTTCAGTTTCGACAGCCGGAGACACCGCGCCGGTTACAGCCCCGGAATCTCCGGCCACCAGGCTTTTTCTGCGCCCGTGGAAATACATGTTGCAGTACCGTGGATGGCCTACTCTGCAATATTTGACCAGAACGGAGGCGCATACCTATGCTTTCTCCGTTGCGGCGAACGCCATACTTTCGTTTTTCCCGTTCATGGTGCTGTTAATGTGGCTGATCAGGAATGTTTTCCACTCACAGACCATGTTCAACGTGGTTGTGGATTTATTGAAAGACCATCTACCCGCGGGGCAGGATTTTGTCATTAGAAATCTCACCTCTCTGGTAAAGACGCGGCAGCGCGTAAAAATGGCCTCACTGGTCATTTTACTGATCACTTCCACGGGTGTTTTTGTGCCCCTGGAAGTAGCGTTCAACCGGATCTGGGGCTTCCCCAAGAACCGTTCCTATCTTGGCAATCAGATCATCTCGTTGCTGCTGGCTTTCTCCTGCGGAATCCTGGCGCTGGCCTCTGTGGGAATGGCCGCGGGGAATGAACTGGCATTGACGTTCATGATGCGCGGCAATGAGAACATTATTTTTCGCGCTGCAACCTTTGTGGCCCTCAAGATATGCGCCACCGCGGCCAGCATCGCCATCTTTTTCCTGATCTACTGGCTCCTTCCCAACGGCAAGATCAAGGCCAGGAGCGTGCTGCCTGCTGCCGTTGCCATGGGTATTCTTTGGGAGATGGGTAAGGTCCTCTATATCAAAGCATTGCCCTGGCTGGGTTTTCAGGAGGTGTATGGCCAGGCATTTTCGATCTCAGTGGCTCTGATGTTCTGGGCGTTTATTTCCGGGCTAATGTTGCTGGCGGGTGCGCACTTGTCATCTGATTTCACACCGGATGCCGCTGAACCGGCCCAGCCTGAGGAAAAGGAGGGCATAGAGTTTTCCTGATTTCGAAAACGAATTTCGGTTTTTAGTTCTTCTTGACCAAAATGGCGCGAATCTCCTGTTTCGGCGATAAAATCCCCGCAGTACCTGGATCCCCCTCCCCTGGCTGTTTTGCCTGATCGACCTATATGTTGTTCACGGGACCCCAAAAAGAAAACACGTCCGCTCAAAAATGGCGGCCGGCCTAATTCTGAAGGAGGTAGTATGCGGAAGAATGTAATTGCTTTTTCGTTTGTCGTTGTAATGATGGTAGGCAGTGCGTTGGCCCAAACCGGGTTTCATGGACCACTTCCGGTGCCAATGCCACAGCCGCCAGGTCTTCACGGACCACTCCCGGTGCCAATGCCAACGCCAGGTCTTCACGGACCACTCCCGGTGCCAATGCCAAAGCCGCCAGCACTCAGCCGTTAATCCTTTTTGTTTCCGGGGTGAGTAGGATAAGCTTGGCAACTCACCCTGTTTTCTATGAAAACGGCCGAACTAGTATTAGCGCTTACAAGCATAGGCATGCAAGCCTGTCTTGCGCTTATTCTGCTGGGCCGCGGCCTGTTCAGGCGATTCCCAATTTTTCTTGTCTACACTTTTTTTGCGCTTATAAGCTCATTGCTAGGACTGGCGGTCCGTAATAACTCTTCCCTTTATTACAATTTTTTCTGGACAAGCGAAGTCATTTACAACCTTCTTGTTTTTTTGACTCTCCAGGAGATCTTCCGTCTGGTTTTCCGGAATTTTTATGGCAAGCGCTGGTTTCGGTTGATTTTTCCTTGCATCAGCATATTGATGGTCGCGATTGGGATGCTTAGAACAACGCTGCATCCGACGCCGGATTCAGACTGGCGTGCTGCTCTTATCATCACCCTGGAAATTGCCACGGGCTTCCTGCAAATGGGAATCTTTTGTGTCTTTGTCCTATTAGTGAGATTTTTTCGGATGCTCGGACGCCAATATGCTTTTGGCATTGCCCTCGGATTTGGCATAGAAGCCACAGGTTCTCTCGTTGTATTCCTACTGCGTTCCGAATTCGGAACGAAATTCGACCCCATTGTCAGAATCACCCCTCCTATCGCGTACATTATTGCTGTGGCCGTATGGCTGGCTACATTTCTCAAGGGGGAGCCGGCGCAGCCAGCAGAAAACTGGGAAACTGCGCTTACACCTGAACAAATGATTACGGAACTCCGGCGGCACACCAAGTCAGTGAAAGGCATTCTGGGAAGATGACGTTCGATCTCATCATAATATTCCTGGTCAGTATCCTCCTGCTGCTTGCCATCTATACGGCGATCCAATTCAGGGGTAAATTCCCCAAGCGCACTGTTGACGATGTAACGCCGTTTCTGCGCCCCTCTGAATTTCACGAAATTGAAGCTCTGATGGATCCCGGGCAGGAAACAACTTTCCGTCTGCGAATGCCGCCCAGCGAGTTTGCCGCCTGGCAGCGCAAGCGAATCCATCTGATGCGAGAGTACCTGCTGCGAATGTCCCATAATGCGCTGGTTTTGATTGAATGGGGCAACATGGAAGCCCTGAAGGAAGAAGAGAGAGGCCCAGCGTTAGGTAGAGAAAAACAGCTGCTAGCGCAGGAGTTGGTGCAGGCAGCGACTGAGTTTCGACTCTACTCCATGCTGGCGCTGACAAAATTAAAATTGTGGCTCATCCTTCCTTCTTTGATTAGTCTTCTGCTTCCCGCCCCCAGTCTTCCCTCTTTACGAAATGTCTTCGGCATTGACGCCCTCGGCACATACGAACGCCTTAAGACGGCAGCCAGCGGCCTGAGTCTGGCCTACAATAACCACTTCCACAACGAACTGGTTGAAAGACTCTGATTCAGGGCGGTTTCGTTTCGTTTTTCCTTCATACCCCGCCGTCCAACCGATATAATCGTTGCAGCTTGGCTGTCTGGTCCACAATCACGCGCAAACTCGCCTCTCAAGGGATGCTCCCACGCACGCGCCTTGCGCTGTTCACCCTTTATTCGGCAGGAACAGAAGCGGTATTGCTTCTGCTGCGATGGTTGTTCAAACTTGCCGACGCTACTCGGATTGTAGCCACCCTTTCCGAGTGGATCGGCCTTTTTGGCTGGATATTTTCCGTGCTCTTCCTGTTCCTGGCGCTGCGCTGGTTCAGAAGACACGTGATGTGGAGCGTGCGTAACCGCCTGATTGTTACCTATTTGTTCATTGGCGGGGTGCCTGTAGCTCTTGCAGTAGCCATGGCCCTTGGCTCTGGATACCTGATCCTGGCTGACCTGTCTACATTCGTCGCCATCTCTGAGATCAAGGTGCAGGAAAACCATCTGGGCGCGGCTAATGCCGCCGCTGCCGAGGAAATCACACGGCACAACAGCACCCCGGAAAAGATAGCGGCCAATGATAGCGTCTTTCCCGGCCGGTCTATTGCCGTTCTGCCTATGTCTTCCGTGCCTCCGTGGTTAAAGGATGGATTCACGGGAACGGTCACCGATAACGGCCATATTTATCTACGCGCCGCCAACTCCATCACCGGCCCCAAGGGCCCTGCCATGGTGGTATCCAGTGTTCCGTTTGACCAAAAGCTGTTGGCCAGGGTCGCCAATAAGCTCGGGTCGCTCACCCTTAGCTCACAGGACCTGAAGCAGAATACCGGTGATGGCAATAGCGGCAAAGAGAACAGGTCCGGCACTAAAAGCGCTTCCGGAGAGGATGCTGCGGTGTATGACCGAATCAGCGCCGGCGCGGTGGGGGAACCGGTGATGGCATTCGACCGCGAATTTGTCTTTGGCGGCCCCGTCCAGGTAACAGACTGGGCCAGCGGCGCACTGCGAACCAAAATATTGGGTGGGACAACGCGCCTCTCCACCGTCTATTCCTACCTTACGGCTTCCATGGGGGTTGAGAGCGGCTCGGTTGGCGTGGTTCTGATCTTTTTGGTCGTTGCTTTCGCTGTTGTGGTGCTGGCGGCGTTTCTCATTGGAGTAAGCCTCACCCGGAAGATCACCTATTCCGTGGCTAACTTGTACAAAGCGACACAGCACATTAACCGTGGCGATTTTACTCATCGCATCCAGGTGCGGGAAAAAGACCAACTGGCAGCGCTTCAGGTTTCCTTCAACTCCATGACCGATAATCTGGAGAGATTGATCGCCGAGCAGAAGGAAAAAGAGCGCCTGCAAAGCGAACTTGAGATCGCGCATGAAGTACAGGCGCAGCTCTTTCCGCAAGCCATTGTCGGAACCAGCACGCTTGAATTGCACGGCATCTGCCAGCCTGCCAGGATCGTAAGTGGCGATTACTATGATTTCCTCTGCTATGGGCCGGAGCAGGTGATGGTGGCGGTAGGAGATATCAGCGGCAAAGGGATTTCAGCCGCCCTGTTAATGGCGACCATCCATTCGGCGGTGCGTGCGTATGAACAGGAACAGCTTGTCTCCGTGGGGTCGGCTGCGGCCTATGGCACCAACACCAGAATCGCAGCCGTGGAAGTCCGTGTTTCTCCGCCTTCCCCCGCGCAGATGCTCTGGCTTCTGAACCGCCACCTGTTTCAGAGCACACAACCGGAAAAATACGCCACGCTTTTCCTGGGGTTTTATGACGACCAGAAACACCAATTGACCTATTCCAACGCCGGCCACCTTCCGCCTATCATCCTGGCGCCTGACGGAACTGTGCGCCGCCTGGAAACCGGTGGCACCGTGGTGGGGCTTTTCCCGGACCGCGATTATGAAGAAGAGACGGTGGAGTTGTACCCCGGGGACATCTTTATCGCATTCAGTGACGGTATTACCGAACCGGAAAATGAGTTTGGAGAATTTGGCGAGGAGCGCCTGATTGAAACCGTTGCCTCCTATCGTCACTTGCCGCTGGAAAGGATTTGCGAACATACGGTTTCCGCGATCCAGGATTGGATTGGCTCCACCGAGCAGCCTGACGACATCACTCTTGTTCTGGCCCGCAGGATCTGAGCCGAAACGACACCGTTTTCTGTTGTATAACTTGGTAACTCTTCACTTCTTCTCTTACCTTTTAGCGTTCACAGCCTTTATGTTTGTACACCTGAAATCGCATCCCCTTGGAAAACACAACATGAAGCTAACCGGCAACACACAGCGCCGTTCCCTCCTTAATTCGTGGCAGCATAAACCGCAGATCAAAAACGCAGTCTTACATCGGATCCGAAATATCACAGGCGAACTTGAGGCAATCCAGGCAGAAATGCACCGCGAACTCACGCAGCGTGCAAATGAAAGTAGGGTTGCCAGGCTCTTTGAGGATGCCGATGCGGTGCAGGCACTGAATGACTTTAAAGCTGAGCTGGACCAGCTCCGGCGTATTTTGTGGTTTTACATTGAAGAGGCAGCAGGAAAGCCATCGGCAGTGGACCAGGAGCAGCAGGCCGAACGTCTGCAACGCGTGAATGAATTGCTGCGGGCGCTTTCCCCTAGGCCTGCCAAGTCAGCAACCGTTGAATGCCGGCCTTCAGGTTCATTTTTTGAGAGGCTCGACGTTGTCATTGACACTTACATGCAGGAGAAAAAGCCTGTAGCGCAAGTCAAGACTGTGAAGCCATCTAGCCATTAATGAGTATTTGCCAGCCTGTGGTCCAGGTTGGCGACCCGCCACCCCGTCTCAAATACTAACCGGGTGATTTTTGTCATCTTGGCAAAGTCAATCTTGTCCAGGGTATCTGTGGGTCTGTGATAGTCCACGTGTGTGCCGTCGAAATAGAAAATAATGGGCACGCCGTGCTTGGCGTAATTCCAATGATCTGAGCGGAAGTAGATTCGTTCGGGGTTATTGGGATCGTTGTAATAGTAATCCAGCTTCATCTTCTGGAACTGGGCATTGGTTTCTTCGCTCAGTTGGTGCAGCTCCTGGCTGATGCGGTTTGATCCCACCAGGTAAACGGTATTCGCGTCAGTGAGATGTTCGTCCTCCATCTCTTTGTCCCCGGCCGGCTTGGAGCGTCCGATCATGTCGATATTAAGATCTGCGACCATCTTGTCCAACGGGACCACCGGCGCGTAGTCGGTGTTGTATTGTGATCCCAGCAAGCCAAGCTCTTCCCCAGCGTGGAACATCACCAACACGGAGCGCTTGGGCCTTTCCAGTGACATGGCATGAGCAATCGTGAGCACGGCTGTAGTACCTGAACCATCATCGTCCGCGCCGGGATAAATCTCACCGCTCGGTCCAGTCTTCAGATGGTCATAATGCGCACTGAATACGACATACTCCTGCTTGAGTCTGGGATCGCTGCCCTCAAGAATCGCCGCCACGTTTTGTGTAGTCGAGCGGGTAACTTGCATCACAACGGCCATCCTGGCAGACAGGCTTGTCTTTTTAGGAAGCATCCTCTCTTTGCGGCCAACCGCTTCATACACGCTCTTGATATCGAGCCCACACGCAGACAGAAATCCTTCTATAAGATTAGGGCCCAGCAAAAGCACGGGCAGTTTGCCATCAGCGTCCTTCGCCAGACGAACCGTCTCACGCGTGGCCACCCGCTCCTGAAAGGCCTTATTCTTCATGAATTCCAGCATGCGCTGTGATGGTACTTGCAGCACGCCTACCGCACCGTGTGCCCGCGCCGCGCCTTCACCCTGTTCATTTTCAGAAAGGTGCGATGCGTCAACCGACGAGGGAGTACCGGGAGTAATCAGCACGATCTTTCCCTTTACATCCAGACCGGAATAATCATCAAGTTTTTGTGCCGGCGACGAGATACCGGCCCCAACAAACACAACCTGACCCTGAGCTTCGCCACTATTGCTGCCGGTTGCAATGTAGAAATCGCCAAAGTGATAGCTGTTCGCTTTTTTTCCATCATTGACCTCAAGCGAGCTCTTTGCCGTTTCCGGCTTGGATGAGATCACTTGAAAAGTCTGGAGAAAATCGCCGTGCTCACCAGCGCCTTTGAACCCGTACCCTTCCAGATGGGAAGCGAGGTATCGGGCCGCAACCGCAAAGCTCGGCGAGAGCGTGTAACGGCCACCCAACTCTGTTGAAGCCAGAAATTCCAGATGCATCCGCAGCTCGCCCGGGGTAATGGCATCCACGGTGGCAGGTACGGGCGGCAGAACCACCGCAGCCGGATTGGCAGCATACATCGCCGCAGACGCGGCAACAGTCACGATAAAGGCTATTTTGGCAAGAAAATGTTTAGAGCGATTCACACGTCGATGGTAGCAGTCCCAGCCGCGGCTTACAATCACATCTGAGCCCTGACAGGGGCTAATTGAATGGCCCTAACGGTTAAAATCGTTACGGAAGACACCACACTCTAGTGAAGCAAAACATAATCGTCCTTGAAGATGACGCGGATATCGGCAACCTGGTACGCCATCATTTACAGCTGGCTGGCTTCAATGTGCGCATCTGTACTGCCGGCGACCAGGTGTTGCCGCTGGCGCGGAAGCAGCCGCCCGTCCTTTTTTTGCTCGATATCATGGTCCCTGGGGGCAGCGGATATGAGGTTTGCCGCCAGATTCGCGAGAGCCGTGATCTGTCCCGGGTCCCCATCATCTTTCTGACCGCTAAAGCCAGTGAAGAGGACCGCGTCCGCGGGCTGGACCTTGGCGCTGATGATTACATCACCAAACCTTTCGGAACGCGCGAACTTACTGCACGTGTCAGGGCGGTGCTGCGGCGCTTTGAGCAACCGCTGACCACCAGAATTACCACTCCTGATTTTGAGCTGCACGGCGACTCCATGACGCTGATCGTCCGCGGAGCACCCACGGATGTGACGGCCACCGAGTTCCGACTACTGCACTTTCTCGCCTCGCATCCCGGCCGCGTGTATACCCGCGATCAGGTGCTCGATGCGGTGTGGCGTGACCTCTCTTTTGTGACGCAACGCTCCGTCGATGTCTATATCCGGCGTCTGCGTGAAAAAATAGAACAAAACCCGGAAGATCCCCGATATCTTAAGACCGTTCGTGGCGCCGGGTACAAGTTTGAGGCGGCCAAGTGAGAAACCGCATCTTCCTTAAAGCGATGGGCGCCTTTGTTCTGGTGATTGCCGCCGCCACGCTCACGCTCGATATCAGCATTCGCCACACCTGGGAGAATACTTTGCGCCGTGACAGCGAGCGGCTGCTTGTGCAGAACGCCCAGGGCTTCGCTCTTCGCGTACAAAACGACCACCAGCATTCGCTGCAACAGATGGCCACCGAGGAAGCGCAGATCACCGAAACCCGCGTCACGATCATCGCGCGTGACGGCGTGGTACTGGCGGACTCGGAAGCCGATCCGAAGACCATGGAAAACCACGCGGGCCGGCCGGAAATTGCGGCCGCTCTCAGCGGGAAGGTTGGCAGCTCCACCCGGCTTAGCCACACAGTGGGTGTTGAATTTCTTTATCTGGCTGTGCCCAGTGGTGACAAAATCGTCCGTCTGGCTTATCCACTAGCGAGTATTCAACAGCACATTGCCGATATTCGCTCCACCCTGGTGCGGGCCACCATCCTGGCCCTGTTGCTAGCACTTGTGCTGGCCGTGGCGATTGCAGAGGTCATTTCGCGCAGGCTACGCCGCATTGTTCGGTTTGCGGAGCAGGTGGCCGCGGGCGACCTCTCCGCACGCATCGCAGAAACCAGCGGAGACGAAATCGCCCAGGTTGCCATGGCCCTTGACCGCACCGCACGACGGCTGGAAGAAAATTTTGCCGCCGTGCGTGAAAGCCGCTCCGAGCTTGAAGCCCTGCTCAACAGCATGACGGACGGAGTGATCGCCGTTTCACCGGACATGAAAGTGCGCTGGGCCAATCACGCGATTGCAGGCATTGTCCATCAGCAGGTACGCATCGGCGCGCCGGTGATTGAAGTGCTTCGCCATCCTGATTTTCTGGCTACGCTCGGAGCAGCGCTAAAATCAAAACACCGCGAGAGCGCGATTGCAGCATCGCTTTCCGGGCACAGGTCCTTTCTGGTAAATGCGGAGCCGTTGCCTGATGGCGGCGTGGTCAGCGTGTTGCATGATATCTCTGCGGTCGAGCGCGTGGAAAAAACGCGGCGCGATTTTATCGCCAACGTTTCACATGAGCTGCGCACTCCGTTGACTTCAATCCGCGGTTACGCCGAGACACTCATCGAATCCGACGGCCTTCTCAATGACAGTGCGCGGGAGTTTCTTCAAGTCATCCGCCGCAACGCAGAGCGAATGGGACGCCTTACGGAGGACCTGCTGGTGCTGGCGCGAGTGGAATCGGGCGAAGAAAAGCTCGATCTGCGTCCTCATCTCGCACGCCAATTGCTGGCGGAATCGGCTGCATCCATGCAGGAAAACGCACGCGCTGCTGATGTGGAGCTCACGGTGGAAAGTATTCCAGACTGGTCGGTCATGGCAGATGGTTATGCCGTGCACCAGGTCTTTGGCAACCTGATCAGCAATGCGCTGCGCTACGCCCAGAGCGGAAGGAAGATCATTATCGGGGCGCATGAGCAGACCGGCGGCATTGAATTTTTTGTACGCGATTTTGGCCCCGGCATCGCATCTGAGCACCTGCCGCGAATTTTTGAACGCTTTTATCGCGTCGATAAAGCCCGCTCGCGAGAGAGCGGCGGCACCGGTCTTGGACTGGCGATCGTAAAGCATATTGTGTTGAACCACGGAGGCGCAGTCCGTGTGGAGAGTTCGGTGGGACACGGAACGACCTTTTTCTTCCTGCTGCCAAAAGCCTGAACACGCCCATACATCTTCAGTTGCTCCGCCTGAGCTTCCTGGCCACAGCGACGGGCCAAACTGATTTTCATCTCTCATTCATGCGCTCTTCATCCTTTGTTAACAATCCTTGCCTATAAGAGGTCGTTGCACGAATCACGAAGTACTTTCAATGCAACCAGCTATCACGCATTTCTAGCGCAACAAAAATAGTTACCCAAAATACTCACCCCCCAGTGTG
Organism: Terriglobia bacterium; assembly: GCA_020072585.1. Classification (GTDB taxonomy): domain Bacteria; phylum Acidobacteriota; class Terriglobia; order Terriglobales; family Acidobacteriaceae; genus Angelobacter. Next base: position 39,573 of record JAIQGL010000017.1, read on the forward strand.
GAGGAAATTGAATGAAATTGCTTAAAACCATGCTTGTATTGTTCCTGGCTTCGAGTTTCGTGCTTGGCCAGAGCACGTCCGGCAACAGCACAAGTTCTGAAGACCGCATCGCAAACCAGATCAAGACGCTGCAAGACGCAATCTCCAGCCAACAGCAACAGATTGAGGCGCTGCGGCAGGAACTGACCACCAAGAAGCAGGCTGATTCAACACCGCACCTTGCGAATGCAGCGCTCACGACATCCAGCACTGTTTCCACTTTTCAGGAATCGGAAAAGCCCAAGGAATCGCCGCTGTCATTTCGTATCGGCGGCACTGACTTCACTCCCGGCGGGTTTGTGGATTTTCAAAACATCTTCCGCACAGTGAACACGGGCAACGTCGTGAGCACGAACTTCGGGGCCATCCCGTTTAGCAATACCGCTGCTGGACATCTCACCGAATATCGGGCAACAGGACAGTATTCGCGTTGGAACCTGAAAATCGGAGGGAAATACGGAGCAAACAATATTACCGGCTTTGTTGAAGGCGACTTCAACGGCAACGATGCTGCCAATGTTTTTGCTACAACCAATCCGCACACGTTGCGCCTGCGTCTGTTTTTTGTCGACGTAAAGCGCGGTATCTGGGAGTTCACTGCCGGACAGGCGTGGAGTCTGATCGCGCCCAACCGCGTGGGAACATCGCCCATGCCTTCCGATCTGGCAACCACTTATGCCACTGACGGCAACATTCACGTCGGTGTTCCTTACTCGCGTGACGGCCAGTTTCGCGTAACGGTGCGCCCGAACGACAATTTCTCCTGGGCCCTAGCCATTGATAACCCACAGCAATACACCAACGGCGAAGTCATTGCTCCCACGATTTTCAATGCCGTGCTGGCTCCGCAACTTGATGGTGCCGCTACAACCGGCGTGCCCAACCTGATTCCTGACATCATGACCAAGGTGGCCTATGACACCAAGATGGGCGGTCGCGCATTCCACCTGGAAGGCGGCGGAGTCGTCACTTCAGTGAAAGTTACCGCAATCCCCGGAGGCGGCACTACATTTAACGGCCATTCGAGCTTTGGCACGGCCGGCATGGGCGGCTTGAATTTTGAGCTGGCCAAGAACTTCCGTGTCATGGCTTACGGCCTCTACGGAACCGGTACTGGCCGGTACTTCAACGGCCTTGGACCCCAGTACGTAGTGGCGCCGATTGCCACTGGGCCAGGCACCTTTACCATCGATACCTCCATGGTCCACGCCGGTTCCGCTTACACCGGTGTTGAAGCAACAATGGGCAAGACCCAGATTGGAGCTTACTACGGCGGCTATTATTTTGGACGGAATTCGTTCAATGACCTGACAGCCGCAGCAACCGCAACACCGATTTCCTGCGCACCTGGATTGGCTGCCGTGAACCGGCCTTGCATCGGTTTTGGCGGAACAAACTCAGCCAACAACAACAATCGCGCGATCCAGGAAGGCAGCTTTGTCCTGACGCAAACCCTGTGGAAGAACCCACAATACGGAGCGCTGCTGCTGATCAATGATGCCAGCTATTCAACGCGGGCACCCTGGTTCGTAGCAGCGGGCGCACCCAAGAACGCCCACATGTTTATGGACCACCTGGTTTTACGCTACGTGATTCCGTAGTCCCAAAAACAGTTTCTCCCTGCACGTCTTCTTCAGGCGCCGGCCACGCACCGGCGCTTTTTTCTTTGCCTCCTGTTCCGGAAACCGTGGAGCGCGCTGCCCCGCAAATCTTTCAATCTCTTTTAACAGTCATTTAACACTGCTCTGCTACGTTCATCTAGTAACCCAATGAGGAGGAACAATGAGAATGAGATTTTTGATGGCATTAGCACTGGTGGCCGCGATGGCCGGCGTAAGCAGCGCGGAGACAGCTCTGAATGGTGCGGGCGCAACCTTTCCCAACCCGATTTACCAGAAATGGTTCAGCGAATATCACAACGCCCACAGTGATGTGAAGATTAACTATCAGTCCATCGGCAGCGGCGGCGGCATCCAGCAACTCACGGCTGGAACAGTTGATTTTGGCGCCAGCGATGGTCCGATGACCGACGAGCAACTGGCCAAGGTTTCAGGCAAGGTCTTTCATATCCCGACGGTGCTTGGTGCAGTGGTGCCCACATACAATATCACTGGCGTAACCTCTGAGCTTAAGTTCAGCGGTGAAGTTCTGGCCGACATCTACCTGGGCAATATCCAGAAGTGGAATGACCCCCGGCTGGGAAAATCCAATCCTGGGGTAAAGTTCCCCGATGAAGAGATCGTCGTTGTTCACCGTACAGACGGCAGCGGCACGACATACATTTTCACTGATTTTCTGAGCAAGGTAAGTCCTGCATGGAAAGATAAAGTCGGCAAAGGAACCTCCGTTAACTGGCCGGCCGGGCTGGGCGGAAAAGGCAACGAGGGCGTTTCCGGCATGGTTAAGCAAACCGCCGGAAGCATCGGATACGTTGAGTTGATCTACGCAGTTTCCAACAAAATGTCTTACGGGAGCGTACAGAATCCGGCTGGGAATTTTGTGAAAGGCAGCCTGGAGTCCGTAACGGCCGCAGCTGCTTCCGTAAAGGACATGCCAGATGATTTCCGGGTTTCCATCACCAATGCTCCCGGCAAAGAAGCCTACCCAATCAGCAGCTTCACCTGGCTCCTGGTTCCTGCCGAATGGTCTGATGCAGGCAAGCAGAAAGCCTTTGTGGATTTCCTGAACTGGATGGTGGAAAAGGGACAGACCATGACGTCAGCCCTTGAGTACGCTCCGTTGCCCAAGAACGTCGCCCAGAAAGTAAAAGCGCGGATCAAAGACGTCAAGGTAAAGGCAAAACAGACAGCGCAGAAATAGCCAACACGGGCCGCATCACGGGGTCGCACAAATATGCATGTTGAATCGCCGGCTGACCGTATGCTGGCGATTCACTTCTGAACTTAGTGAAAAAAGAATCACATTCTCTTCCTTAACTCCTTCCCAGCGCTGGTTTTACCAACCAGCGCTCTTTTTTTAACAATGTATTAATAATCGTCTGCTAGCTTCCAAGCATGCAAACGGTGCCAGAGCGCAGGCCTTCCTCAAATGCAGATATATCAGAAGAGCCAGCCACAACTGAGGCTACTCCGGCGGGCGGTGACCAACTGATGGTTGTACCCAAGAGCCGTGTTGGCACGCGGGACAACCTGCTCGCCGATCGCGTGTTTCAAGGCCTGGTAGTGCTCTGTGCCGTGACGATTCTGAGTATTGTCGGTCTGATCGTTTTTGAGCTGCTTCATGCGTCACAGCCTTCCCTGAGCAAGTTTGGATTCAGATTTCTTACCAGACAGATATGGGACCCTGTTGCTGAAGACTTCGGCGCACTCCCTTTCATCTACGGAACAATCGTTTCCTCTCTTGTGGCACTCTGCATTGCCGTGCCGCTCTCAGTGGGGACAGCGCTTTTTCTCACCGAACTCTGTCCTCGCTGGCTGCGTGACACACTCTCTTTACTGGTGGAACTGTTGTCTGCCATTCCCAGCGTGATCTATGGCCTTTGGGGTATCTTTGTTCTGTCTCCTTTCCTCCGTGTTTACGTTGAGCCATTCCTGGCCAGATACTTTGGATGGACTGGCCTGTTCACCGGCCCCAAATATGGATGGGGAATGCTGGCCGCAGGCGTAATTCTGGCCATCATGATCCTGCCGATCATCGCTTCCATTACCCGTGAGGTAATCACCGCGGTGCCCCGAGTGCAGCGCGAAGCAGCGCTGGCACTGGGCGCTACCAAGTGGGAGATGCTTCGCATGGCCGTGCTGCGCAACGCCCGCCCTGGAATTTTTGGAGCAGTCATTCTTGGCCTGGGCCGCGCGCTGGGTGAGACCATGGCCGTGACCATGGTCATCGGCAATCGTGCGGAAATTGTAAAATCCCTGTTTGCTCCAGGACACACCCTGGCCAGCGTGATCGCCAATGAATTTTCTGAGGCTGTGGGCGCCACTTATCTCAGTGCGCTGGTGGAGATGGCGCTAGTACTTTTTGTTGTGACCCTGATCGTGAACGCTCTAGCCGGGCTGCTGGTCTGGTCCATCACCCGGGGAATGCCGGCGAGGGCCCTTGCCTAACTCTTCCCAAAATATCTCCCTGCACAGACGGCTTTCCAATGGGCTGGCCCTCGGCTTGATTACGTTTGGGGCGCTGATCGTGACTGTTCCACTATTTCTGATTCTGGGAACGGTGATCTACCGCGGAGCCTCCGGGCTGAACTGGGCATTTTTCACCCAGATTCCCAAGCCCGTGGGTGAAACTGGCGGCGGCATGGCCAATGCGATTGGCGGCTCTGTCATGATGCTGGGCATGGCCAGCATTATCGGCATTCCGTTGGGAATCGGCTCAGGTGTCTATCTGGCGGAGTATGGCCGCAATAAATCGGGCAACATCGTCCGCTTTACTGCGGATGTGCTGAACGGAGTACCTTCTATCGTGATCGGCCTGACCGCCTATGCCATGGTGGTGGTAGTGCAAAAACATTTTTCCATGCTGGCCGGCAGCGTGGCTCTGGGCATCATGATGATTCCCACGATTTGCCGGACCACGGAAGAAGTTCTGCTTCTGGTGCCGCAATCGATTCGCGAAGCCGCCCTGGGGCTCGGCATTCCACGGTGGCGCACGATTGTTTCCGTTGTATTACGCACGGCCAGTGCAGGGATTATCACCAGCATCATGCTGGCCTTCGCCCGTATCGCCGGTGAAACCGCGCCATTGATATTCACAGCCCTGGGAAATCAATACTGGAATACAAATCCCAATCAGCCTACCGCGGCCTTGCCACTCCAGATCTACTCATATGCTCAAATGCCCTATGAACAGGCGCACCAGCAAGCCTGGACGGGGGCACTGGTGCTTATTTCCATGATCATGTTCACCGTTATCGTATTCAGATTTTTCGCCGGACGGGGCAGGATCAAGGGGGCCAGTTGATGACTGCGGGCATTCGCGTACAAAACCTGAACGCCTGGTTCGGCGCCAAACAGGCGCTCTTCAATATTTGTATGGATATTCCGGCCCGAAAAGCGACCGCCATTATCGGTCCTTCTGGTTGTGGCAAATCGACCTTTGTGCGGTGCCTGAACCGCATGCATGAAACACTGCCCGATACGCGAGTGGAAGGCAAGGTTTGCATTGGGGACCTGGACGTCTACGGCAAAGGGGTCTCACCGGTGTGGATACGGCGCCGGGTGGGCATGGTTTTTCAAAAGCCCAACCCGTTCCCTACCATGACGATTTACGACAATGTCGCCGCGGGATTGAAGCTCAACGGCTTCCACAACCGCCGCGAACTGGATATCGTGGTGGAACGCTCTCTGAAGCAGGCAGCGCTGTGGGAGGAAGTAAAAGACGATCTGAAGAAGAAATCCGGGGCCAGCCTTTCCGGAGGCCAGCAGCAGCGGCTGTGTATTGCCCGCGCCCTGGCAGTGGAGCCGGAAGTCCTGCTCATGGACGAACCCGCCTCAGCTCTCGACCCCATCTCCACCGCGAAAATCGAAGATCTGATTTTTGAATTGAAGAAAGATTACACGGTGGTGATCGTCACCCATAACATGCAGCAGGCGGCGCGCGTGGCGGACTTTACGGCGTTCTTCCTGATGGGATATATGGTGGAGATGGACAAGACGGAAAAAATGTTTACCAAGCCTTCCGACAAGCGCACGGAAGACTACATTACCGGGAGGTTCGGATGACGCGCACACGTTTCCATCAGGGGCTCGATGACTTGAAACAGAAATTGCTGGCCATGGGAGGCCTGGCCGAGCAGGCGGTGGAACGCGCCGTACGCGCCTACCAGACCCGAGATTTGTCTCTCTGCCAGGTTGTGCTGCGCGACGAATCCAAGATCAATGCCGCCGAGCGCGACGTGGACGAGATGTCCATCGATCTGCTGGCCATGCAGCAGCCCATGGCCATTGACCTGCGCTTCATCGTTGCCTGCATCAAGATCAACGCCGATCTGGAGCGCGTCGGCGACCAGGCAGTCAACATCGCCGAGCGCGTCATGGACCTGGCTACGCGCCCGGATTCCACGCTAGAGGTCGACATCCCGCGCATGGCCCAGTTCAGCATCAGCATGGTCCGCGACGCCCTGAATGCCTTCCTCACGGCCGACGTCAATCTGGCGCAGACCGTGCTCGAGCGCGATGACCTGGTGGACAACATGAACCGCGAAATCTTTGAGGCCGTTGATTTAGCCATGAGCCAATCAAACAGCAATCACCGCACCCTGCTGGATACGCTCATCGTGGCCCGGAACCTGGAACGAGTGGCCGATCACGCCACCAATATCGCTGAAGATGTAATCTTCTGGGTTCGTGGTGCGGACGTTAGACATCACGCGCAAAGTTAGCTTTAACTGATAAATACCATTTTTATTTAAAGTTATACTTTAAATATACGATTTGACTCTGACGGGTAGCGCACACCTGAAAACAATTACAATGGATGCTCGGCGCAAAACTTCGACCAATAGCTCCAAGCCTGAACTCATCCAGCGCATGAACCGATCCGTATCAGATCCGTCCCTCTACATTAACCGCGAAACCTCATGGCTGGCATTTAACCGTCGTGTGCTGGAAGAGGCCAATGATGAGGGAAATCCGCTCCTGGAACGGGTGAAGTTTCTTGCCATCTCGGCCAGCAACCTGGACGAATTTTTTGAAGTTCGCGTGGCCGGTTTGCTGCAACGCATTGAAGAAGGCTTTATAGATTCTGGCCCGGACGCGCTTACAGCGCAGCAGGAGCGGGAGCTGATTGCCCTGGAGACGCACGAGTTCGTCCAGGAGCAATACGATTGCTGGAATCTGAAGTTGCTGCCGGCTTTGGCACGCGAAAACATCCGCGTACTTGACCTGAAAGATCTGGCCCCGGAGCAGGAGGCGTTCATTGATGCCTACTGCGAAAAAGAGGTGGATCCACTCCTTACACCAGTCACCGTGGACCCGGCGCACCCCTTTCCCCGAGTTTTAAATAAAGCGTTGTGTATTGCGTTATTGCTGAAACGCAAGCGGCGAGCCAGTGGAACCTACATGGGGGTGATAACCGTTCCCAGAGCGCTTCCACGGCTGGTACGTCTGCCTTCCCACACAGGCACTGACTACGTTTTTCTTGCCGATCTGCTTACGTACCACGCCGCAACGATGTATCGCGGTTACGATATTGTCTCGGCTGCCTCATTTCGCGTTACCCGGAACAGCAATCTGTATCTGGAAGAAGAAGAAACGCGGAACCTGCTGGAGTCAGTAAGAACTGAGTTACATCGCCGGCGCAAAGGCGACGCTGTGCGGCTGGAGATTGACGCAAATGCCAATGCGGAAATCGCCAAGCGCCTGCAGCAAACTTTTGAGCTTGACGATTGGCAGATCTTCCATACCAAAGGCCCGGTTAACCTTTCGCGTCTCTTCAATTTTTACGAAATCGAGCGACCTCAACTGAAGTACCGCACCCTTGTGCCCCGGGAGCTTCGTCTGCCCGCCAGCAGCAACAATATCTTCACCGAGCTGCGCAAACGCGATGTCCTGCTCCACCATCCGTATGATTCTTTTGACGCGGTTGTGGACTTCATTGAGAGTGCGGCCAGCGACCCTCATGTGATCTCGTTGAAACAGACCATCTATCGCACCAACCGCGATTCACCCATCGTGGGAGCGTTGATCGCCGCAGCAGCCGCGGAAAAAGAGGTCACGGCCGTTCTGGAGTTGAAAGCCCGGTTTGATGAGGCTTCCAATATCCAGTGGGCGCGCACACTGGAAGACGAGGGCGTACAGGTTTACTACGGACTGGTGAGCTTGAAGTCGCATTGCAAACTTTGCCTGCTGGTCCGGCATGATCCGGATGGGGTGACGCGCCGCTACGCACATATCGGCACCGGAAATTACAACCCCACGACCTCACGCTTTTACACTGACATAAGCCTCATGACGGCATCGCCGGAGATAACTTCCGCCGTGCACTCGGTCTTTAACTATCTAACTGCGTATTCTGAAGCACCGAGTTATGCTCCGCTGGCTATCTCACCTATCAATCTTGCAGCCACCACGCTGGCGCAGATCCATCGCGAGGCCGAGCACTCCGCCAACGGACGGCCTGCGCGCATCATCGCCAAGATGAATTCCCTGCTCGACAAGAATGTGATTGAAGCCCTGTATCGTGCGTCACAGGCGGGAGTGCCCATAGACCTCACGGTCCGCGGCATGTGTTCACTGCGGCCAGGAGTGCCTGGCGTCAGCGATAACATTGTGGTGCGCAGTGTAGTCGGCAGGCTCCTGGAACACAGCCGCATTTTCTATTTTGAAAATGGAGGCGACGACGAGGTGTATATCTCCAGTGCTGACTGGATGCCGCGCAACCTTTACGAACGCGTTGAAGTGCTGTGCCCAGTGCTCGATTCCTCCCTGAAGCAGCGAATGAAAAGTGAGATACTGGCTGCGTATCTAGCCGACAACGTCAAGGTCCGATTTCTGGACCGCAATGGGCGTTACTCCCGGGCAACGCGGCACCGGGGTGACGTTAGTTTTTCCGCCCAGGACTTTTTGATCGCCGTAGCAGAAGGAACAGCCACGGCTGCCGACATACCCGAACCAGTGTTCCCTCGGTCAAGTTCATCGAAACGCAGAAAAAAACAGGTGGTATCCCGATAGCCTATGCTTCTCTATTTTTTGCGCCATGCTTCAGCGGGCAAGACCATGCTTAATCCTAAAAAAGATGAGCGGCGGCCTTTGGATGAAGAAGGCATCCTGCAGGCACGCTACATGGGCCGTTTGCTGGCCAACCTGGACGTGCAGGTCGACCAGATCATCAGCAGCCCGCTCAAACGCGCACGGCAGACGGCGTCACTGGTGGCAAATGAACTGGCGTTTGAAGCCGCCGTGCAGATAGAAGATGTGCTACGTCCGGATGCGGAGTTTCAGCAGTTTCAAGCCATGCTGGCACGGTATGGAAAATATGACGCCATCATGCTGGTTGGACATAATCCCAGCTTCACTGAATTTCTGAGCAAGTCAGTTTCTGCGCGGTCCGGTGCGGCGCAGGTTGAATTCAAGAAGGGCTCAGTGGCGAAGGTAGACATGCGCGGGCGCACCGGGACGCTGCAATGGCTGGTAACGCCAAAGATCGCCCGCACACTTCAGACCAGTTTGAAGGCGAGTTCACGGCCAAAGACGGCACGGAAGTAAACACGCTCTTTTTCAGCGGCCCACAACTCCAGGTCCGCTCCTCCACGGCGGGCTTTTACCGTAAGAGTGACTTGCCCGCCATGAGCGGCGGCGTGAACGGACTCCACCGCGGAGCGGCGTCCCTGATTCAGCGCCCGTGCCACGCGCAGAATTGCTATCGTCTTAATCACGTCAGACCTGATCTGCGCCGGCAGCAACTTCATCAGGCGATCCCGCAATTGCGGTTTGGAATTTCCCTGAAAGCGCGCAACCGTGGCGATGATCTTTCTCTGCATGGGAGTAAAGCCGTACAACTCAGAACGGGAAATCACATAATAAGCGTGCCGGTGCAGCCCCACGGGATTGATGTACATTCCCACCTCGTACAACATGGCGGCAGCGTCAATCCATTCCCGGCACTCTTTGTTCAAGCCATGGACACGCCTGGTCTGGTCAAAAAGCGCCAGCGCCAGCTTGCGTACCTGCTCCGCGTTTTCCAGATCAACGCCATAACGCCGGCTGGTGTTCAGCAAAACGTCCTGGCGGTCGGCTTTCAACTGCCGGTGAGAACGCGTGTGCTGGTCGTATTCGGCGGACATTTGCGCCAGAATTCCGTCACGCAGGCCCAGGGGCGAATAGCGGAACCCTTTAAGGCCGCAGGCATGCAGCACATGGGCGTAAACCGCGGCGCCCGCCACAATGATCTGTGCACGCTTGGGGTTGATGCCTCTGACTGCTGCCCGCTGCCTTTCCGTTAACTTTGCCAGGCGCTTGGCCAGTTTGGCAGCCACCGATTGTGAAACTGCGCCTTTTCGGCTGCTCCGGAGCGAGTTTGCCACGCCAGCCAGCGCCGCGGCCGTTCCTGAAGTTGCGATTACAGAAGGCACGGCTGCGCGCGTGATTCGCCGCGAGACATGGGCCACCTCCTGGACAATGAACTCATGCAGTCGCTTGAGGTCAGCTTTAGTCGGCGGGTCGTGATGGAGGAACTCCTGCGTCAGACGTACCGCGCCCAGCGGCAGAGTAACGATCTCTTTGATATGGCCTTTTTCAGATCGGGTAAGTTCGCAACTGCCGCCGCCCAGATCAATCAATAAGAGCTTTGGCGGCGGCGTCCGCAGACTGGAAACCACGCCGAGGTGAATCAGCCGGCCCTCTTCGAGCCCGGTAATGATCTCAAGGTTCCAGCCGGTTACCGTCTTTACCCATTCAGCAAAGAGCCGCGCGTTGTTGCAGTCACGCAGGGCGCTGGTTCCCACCACGCGTGTACGCTCAACCGCATAACTCTGTACCGCGCGATGAAAACGCCGCAGGACCTTGAGGGTCTGAGCCATGGCCTGGGGATCGAGATCGCCATCGCGAAAGACGCCTTCTCCCAAGCGGGTAACTTCACGGTCCTGGTGAAGCGAAACCAGGCGTCCACGGCGCAATTCGGCGATACTGAGCCGGACTGAGTTGGAGCCGATATCTACCGCGGCAAAGACCGGCATTCTCTATCAGGCGTGCCGGGCGAAGGTCCGGACGGATTCCTCGGAGCGAGGCGGTTTTCTGGCGGGCGCCGGCACCGAAGCGAAAAGATTCGTTATGGATGAGGTTGCTGTCGAATGCCGGTCGGCAAGAAGGGCGCGGATTTCCCGCAGCAACGCGCAGTTCACGCGGTCAGAAAACCGCTTTTCCGCGGTGCCGGTCAACTCCAGCCAATCATGCCAGTCACCAACCGCGTCCTGTACCGTTTTCAATTCGCTAATAAAACTCTTTTGCCCGGCGGACTCCTCCGCCAGTTCGGCCAGGTAGCGGATGCGTTTGAGACTGATTCGCGCAGCGTGCAGGCGGCTGATCTTGAGGTTCTCATGGGAAGCAAAGTCGGCGGCCATCTCCGCCAGCTGCGCTCTTGCTTCCTCCAGCGGCGCCAGCGGACGGTTCTCCCCATCCGCGACAGCTCCTGCTTTTTCCGCAATGCGGTTCATTCGCGCAAAAAACTTTGATTCCTTCAGTTTCCGAACGGCCGAGACCAGCCTCTGCGTCTGCCGGTCTCTCTTTTTTCCCAGCAGCTCCGCCAGAGTTTTCCTGTCTTTCGCGGTCGAGCCATTTGCGATGGCGGTCAACAGACCTATCTGGACATCCATGTCACGAACCCGTCCCGCGCGCTTCCGCAAATCTGCCAGTTTTTCCAGGCTACGTTCCAGCTTCTTTTCCAGATCAGGATGCGCGTAGCTCACCAGACTCTCAATGCGACGAATGGTTGTGCGCAGGCGATGTACGTCCTTGGGCGCAACGTCGTTTTCAGCCAGTCTGGAGACTGCCGCCGAGAGATCCGTGGTTAGACCTCGCATTCGTTTTTCGAGAAGGGTCATGAAGAGGGCCAAGCAACTGGCAAAATCTGAGCACTATTTTAGATGACAATTTCCGGCCAAAATGCACAGTTTATTGTGTGACTGTGGAAAACATCTATCGCCTTGTTTTTCTATAGTTTAAATGAATTTGAGTACAAGTTTTACATTCCCCGAACAGCCAATTTATGGTTTAATCAGGGCCAGGCGATGGAGTTCGCCTTTAACCGCCCTTATGGCTGATGACTCCTACCAAAACTTTGAATTTTTGGAGCCATCAGCATGCAGCCATTGATAGATTGGAAAGCCTGTATGTGGGTATCGCTGGGGGGTATTGTGGGCGCGAATTCCCGCTATTTCCTGAGCCGAATCATTACCCGCTTCAGTGACGCAGCTTTTCCTTATGGCACTTTACTGATCAATATTAGCGGCAGTCTGGTGCTGGGTTTTTTTTTGGTGTGGACCACCGAACGCGTGCTGGTGGATCCACGCTGGCGTTTGCTGGTGGCAATTGGTTTTTGTGGCTCGTACACCACTTTTTCAAGCTACGCATTTGAGACCATGTCGTATTTTGAGCAGAGACACTGGACATTGTTTGCATCCAATATTCTTGCCAACAACGTGCTCTGCCTTGGCGCGATTCTCGTAGGCGCGATGATCGCCCGGGCCATTTAGCGGCGACAATGTCGAGCGAATTGGAATTCTGCGCAGGAAGGCGCTCTTATCCGCGATGAATCAGCCCCGTGTTGCTATCCAGGTATCAATCTATCTGAGTGAGGCCGATGAGTGGCACAGGAAGCCGCTCCATCTGGAGCTGCTCAAATTCCTGCGCGAGCAGGAGATTGCAGGCGCGACCGTGCTGCACGCCGTGGCAGGGTTCACTGGGCGTGGGCGCGTGAAAACAACGTCACTGGTGGATGCCGGCGGCAAATTGCCCGTGGTGCTCACATTCGTGGATACGGCAGAGCACGTTGACCGAGTGCTGCCCAAAATAAAGGAGATGGCAGGCCACCGGCTTATCGTTAGAGAAAACGTGACGATTGAGACTGGAGATTTGTAGCAAGGGCAGACCGGATCGCTAGTCAAAGGCAGACGGTTGAGCGCTCATTGCTTTTCTCTTTGCTTTCATTACACGCTCAATCACCTGCTGCAGCTCTTCGCGGTTGACAGGCTTGGCAATGTAGTCATCCATGCCCGCGTCCAGGCAGCTTTCGCGGTCGCCCTTCATGGCGTGGGCCGTCATGGCAATTACAGGCATGCGTTCCAGTCCGCCCTGTTCGCTTCTCCTGATTTCCCTGGTCGCTGCAAACCCATCCATTTCCGGCATCTGCACGTCCATCAGCACCAGATCAAATTTTTCCAGCCGGAGCGCATCCATAGCTTCTTGACCGGTTTGTGCAACCACTACCTCATGTCCCATTTTCTCCAGCGTGCGGACCGCGAGCCGCTGGTTCACCAGGTTGTCTTCCGCCAACAGAATTCGAAATTGGATGGATGGCCGTTTTTCTTCAGAATATGCGCCCTTCGCCTGAGCTGCGACCGGCGAGACAGACTGCCGGATGACTGCAAGCAATTCAAAGGGCGTCACAGGCTTAAGAATATGTGCGGGAATTCCAAGCTGGCGGCAGCGCCGTACAGACGAATGGTAGTCATCCGACGTAAGCATCATTACAGTGGCGACCTTGAGTCCATGTGACTGCCGCACTGCCTCAACAAGATCAAAGCCATCCATTCCCGGCATACGGCTGTCAGCAAGAAGCAGTTGACAGGCCCGCCCCTGACTGACACAACTATGCAGCACCTGGAGCGCATCGTGCCCCGAACCGGCGACACTCACTATCAGTCCCCAGTTTCTCAGCGCTTCTTCCAGAATCGTTCGATTGCTGGCATTGTCATCCACAACCAGTGCTCGAACTCCGAGCAAATCCGGCTGGATTATGTCTACAGATTGCAGTCTTCCCGCAGCAATCTGAAGGCGGGCGGTAAAGCAAAACGTTGAGCCCTCGCCTGGCTTGCTATCAACCCACATCCTGCCATCCATCAGAGCAACAATCCGCGAGGAGATCGCCAGTCCAAGCCCGCTTCCGCCGTATTTGCGGGTGGTCGAAGCATCTGCCTGAGAGAAGGCCTCAAAGATGAGCTGCTGCTTTTCCGCAGGAATGCCGATTCCCGTATCCGAGACGGCAAAACGCAAGATGGCTTCGCCTCGCCCGGACTCTTCGGCCGCGACGCGCAATACTACTTCGCCTTTTTCCGTGAACTTGATGGCGTTGCCAATCAGGTTGATCAGTACCTGCTTGAGCCGGTGTGCGTCCCCAAGCAAAAACTGCGGAATGGCTGGATCAACCTGGTACGCCAGTTCCAGGCCTTTCTGGTGGGCACGAAGCGCCATGGTGCGGCTTGCCTCGGCTACTGTCTCGGTTAAATCGAATTCACGCACGTCAAACGCCAGCTTGCCCGCCTCAATGCGTGAGAAATCCAGAATGTCATTAATCACAACCATGAGCGTGTTCGCCGAATCCTGGGCCATGGTCACCAGCTGTTTCTGATCCGGCGAGAGTTCGCTTTGCTCAACCAGCTCGAGCATTCCAGTAACGCCATTCAGCGGCGTGCGTATTTCATGGCTCATATTGGCCAGAAAGTCGCTCTTGGCACGCGTGGCTGCTTCTGCCAGCTCTTTGGCCACAAGCAACTCCTGCGTGCGGCTCCCCACCAGGACCACCAACTCTTTCTCTCTCCTGCGAATCTCCCGGATGCGGAAAAGAAAAATACCAATGGCCAGCAGAACCAGCACGACAATGCATAGAGGACGAAACCACTTAGTCTCATAAAAGTGCGGCTCGAGGTAGAATGCGAATGAAGCGCCTTCTTCATTCCAGACCCCGTCGTTATTTGAGGCTTGGACACGAAACGTATAGCGACCTGGTGGAACGTTGGTATAGCGCGTAAAGCCAGCAGTGGTAGGAGTTTTCCATTCCAGATCATAGCCTTCCAACTTGCACTTGAACGTAACCCTCTTTGGCGCAAGGTAACTTAACGCGGCATAGTGAAATTCCAGTTCACCGGCGGCCCCCATAATCGTGACCCCAGGCGCCACATGTTCCTGCTGATTGATCTTGACCGACTCAATTGAAACCTGGGGAGACAACGGATTGAGCGGCAAGTTTTTGGGATCAACAACAACCACACTCTTCAGACAGGCAAACAGCAGCTTTCCATCTCTGGTTTTCCAGCCCGAATACTGGGTGCCGCCGTTGCATTCCGCGCTTTCCATACCATCCGCCACGCCATAGGATTGCGACACAACTTTTGCTGCCTTGCCTTCCGCGACGTCGATCAAGTCACTCTTCTTTACGCGGAAGATGCCGCGATTGGAGCTCATCCAAAAGTACCCGAGGTCATCCTCCAACAAGCTCCATGTAGTGTCATCAAACAGGCCTTGTTTCATCGTGATGCTGGCAAATTTGCCGGCCTTGAACCGCTTCAACCCCCCGCCATATGTGCCAATCCACAGGACATGGTCTGTGTCCTCATAGATCAACATCACGGCGCTGCCCATAATGGGGCCCCGAGGGGAAGCTTCCTGAAGATCAAAGTTAATGAATTTGCCATCGCGGAAGAGGCTCAGCCCCGCATCGGTACCAACCCAAAGATTGTCCAGGTGGTCTTGCATAATCGCCCACACCCGGTCACTGCCCAAGCCGTCCTTGACTGTGTAGTTGGTAAACTTTCCGTTGTGCAAACGGCTCACGCCACCTGAAAAGGTGCCGGCCCAGATATCCCCGGAGCGATCTTCATACACCGCCGGTATCCAGTTATCCGCCAAGCCATCAGCCTTTGTGTAATTTTTGAGCGTGTGACCAGTAAACTTATTCAAGCCCCCTTCATCCGTGCCCACCCACACATTGCCCAAGTGGTCTTGAAACATCGCATAGACATAATTATTGGCTGGGCCCTTGTTGGTGAGGTAAGAGGTTAGCTTGTAATCCTTCATGCGGAATAAGCCGGTACTGGTGCCAATCCACAGGCTACCATCAGGATCCTGAAAGATCGCACGTGGCGAGCCATGCAAACCCATCTCACTGCCATAATTCGTTAATGCGCCTTCTTTGAAGCAGTTTAATCCGCCGGTTTCCGTGCCGACCCAGAGACTCCCTTCATGGTCCTGAACAATCGACTCGACATAAGCACCGCTAAGTCCATTCTTTGATGAATAACAATCAAACCTGCCGGAGACCAGACGGCAAATCCCTCCGCCTTCCGTTCCTACCCAGATTGTTGCCTCTCTGTCCTGGTAGATCGTGTGTATCGGAGCGTTCGGCAGGCCTTCCGCGGGGCCATAACGGGTGAGTCGACCCGCAGAGAGCGATTCAAGGCCGTGATTTTCCGTACCCAACCACAAGACACCTTCGCGATCACGAAAGAGAGCTTTTACGACCGTCTTGTTCGTGACCAGTGGAGAATACGCTCCCATCGGCTTCCCATTGATCACCACATCAAGACCGGTCCGCATGGCTACGACCAGCTTGCCGTCAGCATCTTCTGCAATTGCCTGCACCATGTTGTCAGACAACCCACTTTTTCTGCTGAAATTAATGATCTGTCCGCCGACAAGCTTGTTTAGACCGTCAATTGTTCCGGCCCAGAGATTTCCGTGGCTGTCCTCCAGAACGGAGGTGACGGTATTGTTAGAGAGCCCGTTCTGGACGGTATAGTCCGTAAACTGTCCGTCTTTGTAGCGCACAAGACCGCCGCCGAAAGTGCCGACCCACAACACTCCATCGTGATCCTGGTAGAGCTCCCTGACATCGTTGTGCCGAATGGCATCCGTCGTTGCTTTATTGAATACCTTAAATTCAACCCCGTTGAATCGAACCAGCCCTTCCTGCGTTCCTATCCAGAGATAGCCGTCCTTGGTTTGCAATAAAGCCTGAATGCTGTTTTGCGGCAAGCCATCCTCAGAATGCCATACCGTGTGGACGTATTGAGTAATAGGCCTATGGGGATCAAGAGACCAGGCAGTACCGGCGCACGACAGGATGAGCAGGAACAGAGCGCGCCGCAAAACTGCACCTCTTCCGGTGTAAGAAGATCGGACATCGATTACCGGGTTGGCAAAATTGATCGGCAACCGCACTCCCGAACTAGACCAGTCGCGTACGTATCCTTGACGAATAAGCAGGAAATGTAACGAAAACAGCCAAAGTTCCCAAAATTGGAACATTGAAGGCCGTTAAAAGTCTATATCGCGCCAACGCAAACAGCAATGGCTATTTTTCAAGTAAGCTATTTGTTTACAGCTATTTACACCCCCTATCACCGACCTGCGGCGGGGGAGTGATGTGGCAAAGCGACCGGCATTTCCGATACATTCCATGCCCAAGCTGCCAGCAGCGCTGCTCCTTCATTGATCTCCTCAGGAATGACCTTGTCAAAAGTATCCGTCTGGCTATGGTGGGCCTCACGATAATGCGCGGGCTTCTGTATACAAAAGTATGCTGGGACGCCTGCGCGTAAAAACGCCACGTGGTCCGACGATCCGAAATACCTGGTGCTCAGCGGTTGCAGTTCAAAGAGCTCACGCAAAGGCTCATAAATTTCTCCCATCAGTGAAGCAGTCTCATACA
Source organism: Terriglobia bacterium (assembly GCA_020072585.1). Lineage (GTDB taxonomy): Bacteria > Acidobacteriota > Terriglobia > Terriglobales > Acidobacteriaceae > Angelobacter. Next base: position 56,715 of record JAIQGL010000017.1, read on the forward strand.
GGTTCTCCAGAGCAATGCTGAAAACTTTCCCGGTGCCAGTATCGTGCACCAGCACTGCGTCCATCTTGGAAACTTCAGCGGCGTGATTCTTCATGAAAGTTTCAACGCCGACTCCTCCCTGCTCTTCACCCGTGAAAAGAATGAAAGTAATCGTGCGTTTTGGCTTCCAGCCCAGAGCTTTCAGAGTGCGAGCTGCTTCCAGAACAGCCATGGATCCTGTGCCATTGTCGAGAGCGCCCTGCCCCAGGTCCCATGAATCCAGGTGCCCGCCGATAATGACTCGCTCATCCGGAAACTCGCTACCCTTGATTTCGGCGACAGAAATTGAAGCCGGCACAGGACTTGGGCTGAAAGTTCCTGTAAGGTTCACCTTGAGTGAAACTGCTCCCTCAGCTGCCAGCCGGTAAATCAAGCTGAAATCCTCATGCGTGATATACGCCACTGGAACTTCTGACGGTTTATATCGGCTAAAGCTGCTCATGTTGAACAGGTTGTCCGTCTTGCCGCTATCGAACAAGATGACCGCAGGCTGCTCCTGCGCGATCATGGTCATCATCCTGATCCTCTCCTGAAAACCGAGACGTGGAGCACGGGCGAGCCCACGGTCCGGGCTGATCACCGCATCATAGGCATTCTCTTCAGGATCAACCGGAATCTCTGACGGCTTGTTGAGCAGTACGATCGCGCCCTTTAGTTTGCCCTTGAACCTGGAAAGATCCTCCATGGATTCCATCTTTACCGCCACGACCGGTCCTGACACTTCACCCGCGGTGGCTTTGCTCCAACCCATGGAGCGGATCTCGATACGCCGCGCCATTGGCGCCACGATTTCCGCTGTGTCCGATCCGCGATAATAGGCATGGGGAATCTCTGTGGTTTCCAGATGCGCTTCAACCCCGTAGTCGCGGAAGCGCTTCAGCGTCCAGTCACTGGCCTGCTGCATCTGCTTTGAACCGGTGAGCCGGGGACCAATCGCCGTGGTCAGGTATTCCAGGTTCTTCATCAGTTCAGAATGGGCCTTTACCTCCGCAGCGATCTTCTGATCAGCCTCTTCCATGGCGGCTTTGTACGCCTTCTTGGCTTCGTCCGTTCGCGGCGCGGCGGCAGTTTGCGCGATTACCGCAGGGGCAAGGGCCGCTAACATCAAAACCATCAGTAGATAAGACCGTAACGGTTGTTTCATCAACAGAGGAACCTCGGTTTCCTGGATTTATCAGGTTTAATCTTGCTCACGCATGCTTACAAAACCGCCGATTATAGCGATCCCTAGTTCTCTCTGCACCACTTTTCCACCTCTCAACACCAAGCCTGAAGAAATAATTGGCCACATTGAAACGATCGAACGTTTTATTTCACTAGGTGAATAGGGAACCAATGAAGAGCATAGAGGTCCCTGCCGATCGCTAGCTTCTGTGCGCTTCTGTTTTTCTTTCCTTGGTGGAGTCTTCGCGGCTGAACGCCGGTCGCGAAGACTTTTTTATTTGGGCCTGAGCCTGCATTTAGCGCAGCTCCATAACGCCGCCCAGAATGGCATCCACATCTACTCCTGCTGGCAACGTCCCAAATGCCTGTCCGTGCTCCCCAGCCAGACGTGAAGCGATGAACGCATCAGCAATTGCCGGCGAACTGTGCCGCAGCACCAGCGAAGCTTGCAGCGCCAGGGCCAGTCGCTCAGTGAGCTCTCTGGCTGCATAGTCGGTCATGCCATAGCCGTGCAACGATCCGTTGTCTGCCTTGTCCGTGAGCAGCTCTTGAATTTCCGCGACGTATTTATCCAGTCGTTTGTCCGCGCCGGCGTTGGACTTTAACTCAGCCAGCAGCACCTCCACGGTTGAGCGGTCCTTCGCCAGCGCGCGGAGAACATCCAGGCAAATTACATTTCCCGAACCTTCCCAGATCGAATACAGCGGCGCTTCCCGATACAGCCGCGGCATGATCGACTCTTCCACATAGCCGTTTCCGCCCAGACATTCCAGCGCCTCGCCCACATGGACAGGAGAGCGCTTGCACAACCAGTATTTGGCGATCGCCGTAGCAACGCGGCAGAAGGCGCGTTCACGATCGCTGGACTCGCGCGCATCAAAAGAGCTCGCCACCCGGACCATGAGCAGCGTCGCCGCCTCTGATTCCAATGCCAGATCAGCCAGCACGTTGCGCATCAGCGGCTGCTCGATCAGCAGTTTTCCAAACACATGGCGATGCCGCGCATGATGCACCGCCTGGGCCAGAGCCTGGCGCATCAATCCGGCGGCGGCAATCGCGCAATCCAGCCGCGTGTGGTTCACCATCTCAATGATGGTATGCACACCTCTTCCCTCTTCACCCACCAGATGAGCCCACGCTTGCGTAAATTCAATTTCGCTGGAAGCGTTGGCGCGGTTACCCAGCTTGTCCTTGAGGCGCTGAATGTGGAAATGGTTGCGCTCGCCTGCCGGCGTCCAACGCGGCAGCAGGAAGCAGGAGAGCCCCTTAGGCGCCTGGGCCAGAATCAGAAACGCATCGCACATGGGTGCGGAGCAAAACCATTTGTGTCCGGTGACCCGATGCTCGCGCGAGCCGCCGATTCTCTCCGCGCGCGTGGTATTGGCACGCACATCAGAGCCGCCCTGTTTTTCCGTCATGCCCATGCCCAGCAGCACGCCGGATTTTTCCTGCGCGGGCGCGAACCGGGGATCGTAAGTTGAAGACAGAATGCGCGGCTCCCATTCGCGGGCCAGCTCCGGCTCCGCACGCAATGCCGCCATGGCAGAGAACGTCATTGAGATAGGACACGTATGCCCTGCTTCATTCTGGGCCGTCAACATCATGAGTGCCGCGCGAGCGACATGGGCGCCTTTTTTCTTTTTTTCCCATGACAGGCAGTGCAGACGGTTCTCCACCGATGTACGCATCAGACTGTGCCATGCAGGATGAAAGACCACCTCATCGCGGCGGTTACCGAACTGGTCATGCGTGTGCAAAATGGGTTTGTTCTCATTGGCCTCAAAGCCCCATCGCTGCGCTTCTTCCGTGCCCAGGAATCGCCCAAGTTCGCTGATCTGCTCCCGCGCCCAGCCCGCGCCTTCACGCTCCACGGACTGCACCAGCGTGCAGTCGCTTAGAAAGAGGTTGTAACCGGTCAGTGGCGGGACCTGATTGAGCGCCAGCTGGTCTTCCGGGGGCCGGTTTTCAGAGGGTTGGTGCGGGCTGATCTGCTTTATTGATGCCGTCATAATGCTTCAATTATGAACCTTGGGACGCCCATCCGCCAGAACAAGCATCGGCGGGATATCATGTTGCCCGGGTTGTTCCAATGCCACGAAAGAACATTCTCCCGCTCCTTGAAGGCGGGGACAGACGCACGATTGGCCGCGCCGACCAAGTGGCAGCGCTTGTGTCCAGAGACACAGAATTGTTTCCTCAGTTGATGGCGGGATTGTGGTCTGAAGATCCGCTGGTGCGCATGCGCGCCGCAGACGCGGCCGAAAAAGTCACGCGCCAGGACCGTGCGCTTCTTGCTCCGTACAAGAAAGAGCTGCTGGGCCTGATGGCCGAAGCCGGCGAACAGGAGCTGCGCTGGCATCTGGCGGCCATGGTTCCTCGTCTGCCGCTGACAGCAAAAGAGCGCCAACTTGCGGTATCTCTGTTGAACAGTTATCTGGAAGACCGCAGTTCCATTGTTAAGACTTTCGCGCTTCAGGGGCTGGCCGATCTGGCACAGGATGCCCCGAACCTTCAGCCCAGGGTGTTAGAAATGCTGCGTGAGGCGACCCGCAGCGGAACGCCGGCAATGAAAGCCCGCAGTAGAAAGCTGCTGGCGAAGATGGAAGGATGAGGCCGGAGCCATCCTTCCACGCAAACGCGAATGAAGTTTCCATCAAAAACCAATTACAATAAAGGATTCCACCTCCCTCTCAGGGCCCTGCTTGGTGCGGTGCCGTGTGTGTGGGCGCGAGAGAGGCTGGAATCGGGACAAAACCGGGTAACCATGGCTGTATCTGAAAAAGTAACGGAAAAAGCGAAAGCAAAAGTGGTGGAGAGCGAAAGCATCACCGTGCGCGGAGCGCGCGTGCACAATCTCAAGAACATTGATTTTGAAATCCCGCACAACGCGCTGACGGTGGTGACCGGGGTTTCCGGGTCCGGCAAGAGTTCCCTTGCCTTTGACACCATCTACGCCGAAGGGCAGCGGCGCTATGTGGAATCTCTGTCAGCATATGCGCGGCAGTTTCTGGAGCGCATCGAGAAGCCGGACGTGGACCTGATTGACGGCATTGCGCCGGCGATTGCCATCCGGCAGAAAAATTCCACGCGCAATCCGCGATCAACGGTGGCGACGGCAACGGAGATCTACGACTACCTGCGCCTGCTCTACGCGCGCGTGGGCCGGACGTTTTGCCGAAACTGCGGACAGGAAGTAAAAAAAGACACGGTGGATGAAGTTGCTCAGGCGATCTTAAGCCTGGAAAACCAGGCACCGGGCGAAAGCACGCGGCTGAATGTGCTCTTTCCGGTGCAGGCTGCGACTGCGGCAGCAGCAAAGCCAGAAAAAGGAAAGAAGGGCCGGGTAAAAAAGAGCACGAAGCCGGCGGCTGTTCCGGAGACGGTTGTCAACGCTTTGCGCGAGAGATTGTTTGACCTGCGAAAGAAAGGTTTTGGACGGCTCTTTCAGAATGGACAGATCTTTGAGTTCTCCACGCCGGAGTCTCTGCTGGATATCGATTTCAGCCAGCCGCTCTATGTGCTGATTGACCGGATTGTTGTGGCAGCCGACCAGCGGTCGCGCATTGTGGATGCGCTGGAGATGGGCTACAGAGAAGCCGGAGAAACGGTCTTTGAATTAGCGCTCCGCGAGCCTGCGGGAAATCGAGGGCCTGCGGTGCTGGGCGACGAAACCGCTCCGCGCGAAGGCGAGGTGGCGAAGCAGTGGCGCTTCAGTCATCGATTTGAATGCAAGAACTGCCAGATCAAGTATGAAGAGCCTGAGCCGCCGCTGTTTTCGTTTAACAACCCGTTTGGCGCGTGTCCGCGCTGCCAGGGATTTGGCAACACCATTGATTTTGATTTGAACCTGGTCATCCCGGATGTGACCAAGACGCTGGGCGAAGGCGCGATTGAACCCTGGACCAAGCCGAAGTATCGCGTGTTCCAGACGGATCTGAGGAAGTTTGCCAAACAGAGTGGCGTGCCTTTTGACGTCCCGTGGCAGGACCTGGACGCGGACCAACAGGAACTGGTAATGCGTGGGGAAGGCAAGTTCCCCGGCATACAGGGCTTTTTTGCGGCGCTGGAGCGGAAGAAATACAAGCTGCATGTGCGCGTGTTTCTGAGCCGATATCGGGGGTATGCGCAGTGTCCGGAGTGCGGCGGCGGCAGGCTGCGGGCCGACGCGCTGCAAGTAAAAATCGAAGGCAAGAATATCCGCGAGCTGACGCAGCTCACGGTGGAAGCAGCGGCGGAGTTTTTCAAAACGCTCAGGCTCTCGCGCGAGCAAACGGAGATCGCAGGAAAGATTCTGGAGCAGGTCCAGGAACGCCTAAAGTTCCTGAACGATGTTGGTCTGGAATATCTGACGCTGGACCGGCTGGCGTCAACGCTGAGCGGCGGCGAAGCACAGAGAATTCAGCTGGCAACTTCCCTGGGCTCGCGGCTGGTGGGCGCTCTGTATGTGCTGGACGAACCTTCGATTGGACTGCACAGCCGGGACACGGCGCGGCTGGTAACAATCCTGCATGAGCTGCGGAATCTGGGGAACACAATCCTGGTGGTGGAGCATGATCCTGAGGTGATGCGCGCAGCGGACCTGATTCTGGACCTGGGGCCGGGCGCGGGTGAAAATGGCGGACGCGTGATGGCGTCAGCTACCTATGAGCAGATCAGGCAGATGCCGCAGTCGCTGACGGGAAGATACCTCAACCAGGAATTGCGCATACAGATTCCGCAGAACCGTCGCACGCCAGGCGTGCCCATGATCCGCATTGAAGGCGCGCGGGCCCACAATCTGAAAAACATCAATCTGGAAATTCCCCTGGGCATGCTGGTGGCGATCACAGGAGTTTCGGGGTCGGGCAAATCCACGCTGGTGCATGACGTGCTCTACCAGGCGCTGGCGGCGGAGAAAGGCATCACCGCGGGTCCGGGGCCGGCAGCGAACGGATTTAAGCGCGTCACTGGCGGCCAATATATTGCCGACGTGGTCTTAGTTGACCAATCGCCCATCGGCCGGACTCCCCGCAGCAATCCGGTGACATACATAAAAGCGTTTGATTCGATCCGTGAGGTATTTGCATCAGTCGCTGAGGCTCATAAGCACGGATACGGCGCCGGATTTTTCTCGTTTAATATTCCGGGCGGCCGCTGTGAGACGTGCCAGGGCGACGGCACTGTGACGGTCGAAATGCAGTTCCTGGCCGACGTGGAGCTGGTTTGCGAAGATTGCAAAGGCACACGATACAAGCCTGCAATCCTCGACGTGCGCTACAAAGGGAAAAATATTCATGAGGTGCTGAACCTCACGGTGCGGGAAGCGCTACAGTTTTTCTCCGGACATCCGAAGATCACTGACAAGATGCGGGTGCTCGAAGAAGTTGGTCTCGGCTACCTGCGGCTGGGGCAGTCAGCCACCACGCTCAGCGGCGGTGAGGCGCAGCGCATGAAGCTGGCGGCACATCTTGTCCCCACGGGCCGTGTCCAGGGTTTTGATCCTGCCACGCCGGAAGAAAAAGAGCAGCGCAAGAAAGCGCGCGCCGGCAAAGGTGCGCTCTACATCTTTGATGAGCCCACCACGGGTCTTCACTTTGACGACGTCAGCAAGCTTCTCGCCGCATTCCGCAAACTCATTGATGCAGGCGGATCCGTGCTCTGCATCGAGCACAATTTAGATGTGGTAAAGGTTGCGGATTGGGTGATTGACCTTGGCCCTGAAGGCGGAGGCCGGGGCGGACAGATTGTTGTGGCCGGACCGCCTGAAACCGTGGCAAAATCCCAAAACTCCTATACCGGAAAGTGGCTGGCGCGCATCTTACAGAACGAGAACTCTGGTTCCAATGGGCATCAATAAAGTCATCGCGGCTGCGGTGCTGGCAGGCTGCATCATGCACGCCACGGCACAAACGCGACTGCCGCAGAAGCCGCGTCCGCATCCAGCCACGGAAGACCGCTCTGCTGACGACCTGAAAGACGCCGAATCCCTGTTGCAAAAACAACAGTATCCACAGGCGGAAGAAAAGCTGCTGGAACTTGTGCGCAAACAGGCTGAAAATCCGCAAGCGTGGTTTGATTTGGGATTTGCTCAGAGCCATCTCAACAAAAACGCGGAAGCGACCTCCTCTTACAAGAAAGCCACCGAACTCGACCCAAAATGGTTTGAGGCGCAGCAGAACCTTGGGCTCACTCTGGCGAAGTCAGGCGATCTTGCCGGCGCGGCAAGCGCATTGAAGACCGCAGTCACGTTAAAACCCAATGTTGGCGGCCACCAGGCCCTTATAGGGGCGTGGCTCTCTCTTGCTCAAGTAACCGAGGACAGCCAGACACAAGAGTCCCTGGCCGCATACCAAAAAGCCGCGGAGCTCGATCCCGCGAACACTGAAGCACAACTTGGCGTAGCCCGCATGACCGAACGCGCCGGCAATCCTGCCCTTGCCGAGCAGCAATACTTAAAGCTGGCAGAATCAGGAAACAGCGAGAGCATTGCGCATCTCATCGGCCTCTACCTGAGGCAAAAGCACTTTGCCGACGCTGAAACCTGGCTGCGCAGATACATGACCGCAAATCCGCAGAACGCTGCGGCGCAACTGCAATTGGGAAAGCTGCTTGCTGCTGAAGGAAAAACGCAGGAAGCGATTGCGGCGTTAGAGCCGCTGTACAAAACCTCTCCTGACCCTAAAAGCGCCCGCGAGCTGGCAAATTTATATCTGGAAGCAAAACAATATCCCGCGGCAGCCACACTCTTGCAGGCGCTCGTCGGGCAAGCTCCCGAAGACGCCCAGCTTCATCTCGACTACGGCACCGCTTTGATGCACCAGCTCAAGTATCCTGAAGCGCAGGCAGAGTTGCTCAAGGCGGTCCAGCTCAAGCCCGGCCTAGCAGACGCGTATTTTGACCTGGGCTATGCAGCGCAGCAAAACAAGAATTATGAACTTGCGATCCGCGCGCTGGATGCACGCGCAAAGCTTCAGCCGGAAACTCCGGCCACATATTTTCTGCGGGCCACGGCCTACGATAGTTTAAGGATGTATAAACCTGCCGCGGAAAACTATAAGCTATTCCTGGCAGCCGCAGCCGGCAAGTTTCCTGACCAGGAGTTTCAGGCACGTCATCGTTTGAAAGCGATTCTGCCGGACTAGATTCTAGCGAACCAGGGTGATTTCAACCGGACTACTTTAAAGATGCGAAAAATCTTTCCCATCGTCATCGTTGTTCTGCTGGCCCTCACGGCGCGTGGTGGCGACGAAAAAACCATTGATCAGCTTAAGGCAGAAGCCGAACATGCCGAAGCCGGACAGCAAGGCAGGCTCTATGCTGAACTCGCGGGCCGGCTTGTCTCCGTTGCCGACAAACAATTTACCGACGGTGAGTCAGTCAAGGGGCACGCCACCGTGCAGGAGATCCTGCAATATGCCGGCAAGGCGCACGATCTTGCCATCCAGACGCGCAAGAAAATGAAAGAGACGGAGAAGGCACTCCGCCAGTGCAGGCGCCTACTCGAAAATATGCGACGCACCCTGGCTGCTGAAGACCGCCCTGCCGTTGAGGCCGTGGAAAAGCAACTGGAAAAGCTTACGGAAGATGTTCTGGAATCCATGTTCGCTCCGCCCAACCCGAAGAAGGACCAAAAATGAAACTTGCCGCCAAGATTGTCTTCCTGTTATTGCTGTTAAGCCTTGCTGCCAGCGCAAGAAAGCGCGACCCATTGACTGAAGCCGAGGCTGACCAACTCCGCGAAGTGGCCATGGAGCCCTACAAACGCATTAAGCTGCTCATCAAGTTCACTGAGGCGCGGCTGGCGTCCATTGATCAGGTCCGCGTGGATCCCAAGCTTGGAAATGATCGCGGCAGGCAGATCCACGATTTGCTGGAAGACTTTACCAATCTGGTGGATGAAATCAATGACAACCTGGACCAGTTTGAGGCGCGCAAATTCGAAAAAGACGTGGTCAAGGAATACCACAAGGGATTGAAGGAGCTGATTGAAGCGGATGAGCGTTTTGATCAGAGGCTTAAGACCCTCAAATCAGCCACCGAGTCTGACCCTGTAGCCCAAAAACTGCTGCCCGATTTCCGCTTTGTCCTGCAAGATGCGCAGGACGCGCTTAAATCCAATGCAGATACAGCCCGCGAATACATGGAAACAACGCACACAGAAAAAAGCAATGTTCCGGAGAAGAAGAAATAGAGTGAGGCAGAATCACATTACAAAGAATTTCCATGACCTTCGTATGATTCGCCTTTGTTCGCGTACATTCGCGGCCACCGCTTCCAGAGCCAGATGACTTCCCCCCTCTCCCATATTTTTGAGCAGGCGTATCGTGATCTTCGTCCGCGCACTCCCATACCGGAATTTGAAATCCGCTTCTATCGTTTTGCCAACATCAACAACACTATTCGGCTTCGGCAAGGACGCATCTTTGTCCGCATCTCTGATCTGCTGGAAGGCGCGCCGGAACCGGTGCTCTACGCTCTCCTTCACATACTGATCGCCAAACTTCATCGCAAACCCATAGATTCTGCCCATGCAACGCGCTATCGCAAATTTACCGGCAGCCAGGCCATGGCCGCCAAGGCACACCTCATCCGCCAGATGCGCGGACGCAAACGCATTGAGGGCCCTAAAGGAAAGCATTACGACCTTGACCAGGTCTTTGACGACCTGAATCTGCGTTTTTTTCACGGCCTGATGGCGCGCCCGCAAATGACCTGGAGCGGCAACCACTCCCTGCGCAGCCTGGGACATTACGATCCCGCGCACAACACCATCGTCGTCAGTCGCGTCTTTGATGGTCCCCGCGTACCACGTTACGCGATTGAGTATCTCGTCTATCACGAAATGCTGCATCTGCGGCATCCGGTGAAACTGCGCGGCAGCAGACGGCTGGTGCATCCGGCGGCCTTTCGGGAAGAAGAAAAGCTGTTTCCGCAATTGGAGGAAGCAAAGGAATTTCTGAAGCGCCTGGGCAGCCTGGATTAATTTCTACGCCAACGCTTACGGCTTTGCATACGGCAGAGCGCTCAATTCACTTTCCGGCGCAACCCGAACTTCCATGGCGCCTTCCTGGGGCAGCGCATCCAGCGGCAACCCATCACGCCATAAAGAGAACCGCACGCGGAGCAAGTCACCCGGGCCAGCCTTGAGCAGCCTGAGTGGCGTCTGGCATTCAAAGATCGATTCAATCCCGGCCTGTATGGAGATTGTCTGTTCTGGCTGGTCTCCGTTTGTGGCAAATTTCCAACTGCGGAGATGACCTTCTGAAATATCGGCCTCCAGACGGAAGGGATGTCCTGCGCCGCCCGCGCCTGGCTTTATGGTTTCCATCGCTACCACCAGTTTCGTGTCGCGGCTGGCCCATTCCTGCGGGTGCTCCATGAAATCCACCCGGCAATAGAAGTTTTCTTCATCGATTCCGGCATAGCCTGTATCCAGAAGAAAAAGCTTGCCATGCATGGCGGAAGAATGGCGATCAGCAACGTGGGAAGCCGCGCCCAGCCACTCAAAGTAGCCGATATTCCGTCCATCGATCGTTGGTCGAATATAGGTGGTTTGCGGTGTGAACTGTGGCTTGGCATGGGCGCCGGCAATTGGTTGCGCCAGCACGTCTGGCGCGGACCCGCCCAGAGCAAGATACACATTGGAGAGATGCTTCCGGTACAACTCATCAAAATCGCGATCGTTGGCCGAGTGATGCTCGGGGCCATACCACCAGTTCCAGTCGCTGCCCTCGGCGATGAGCAGCTCCTCATACGCCAGGGCCGCCTGCTCGCGGGAGACTTTTCCCACGTTCTCAGTGAAGAAGTCCCTGGCTGCGGAAAGGTGGTCCCAGGCCGTATTGTCTTCCGTTGCGCCGATCCATACGTCAAAGTTGGCGTTGATCCATGAGCCTGGATGGATTGAGCCCAGTTTCTGCGGCGCCGGCTCGCGCTCAATAGCTTCTGACACTGTCAGGGCCGCTATCTGTGGATCTTTTTGTATCCCATCATAGAGCCACCGCAAGAACTCACGCCCCGACTGCGGATAAAATTCCCATGCATTCTCGCCATCAAGAATAATGGGCACCACCGCCGTCCGGCCTTTTTGTATTACGGGCTCTGCCGCCTGCTTCACACGCCGCAGAAAGTCTGCCGCGGCCTCTTTGGCAGGAACACCGGAGTACACGAATCCAATCAGGTCTGAGAGTGAATGGTCGCGGAACAACATGCTCATCTCCGCTGTTCCCTGCTCCCAGCGGAAAATCTGGTAGAGCTGCTCCGCGCTGCCGCCAGACAACCTGCCATTACTATCGCGCTGAAAAATCGTCCCCAACGAACGGCCCAGGACACCCTCATCGGTTGCCATCCACTTGATTCCCAGTTCATGGGCGATCGTGAGACCTTCATTGGAAACACTTCCCTCTGAGGGCCACATCCCCCGCGGACGCGCTCCAAACAACTGCTCATGCAGCGCCATGCCCCGCGCAATCTGGTCGCGTGCATCTTCAGGATGGCTGAAGCGGCGCGCCGGGAGCGGCAGGCCGCTGTGTGAAGCGGAACCCTGGTCGGTATCACAAATCAATGGCAGGATCGGGTGATAGAAGGGTGAGGTTGAAATCTCGATTATGCCGCGTTTTCCCGCTGCGGCATAGGCCGGCAAGACTTTTGCTATCAAGTCTTTCTGGATCCGGATCACCTGCTGCTGGTCTTCCAGTGAATATCCGCGGCCTTTCATGATCAGCTCGTGAACCTCTGGATCATTGAGAAAGAATTCATCCATCCATGCGATCTGCGAGAGCACCTGAAGGTCCGTAATGTCGGCATGCGTCATGCGCCTTGCGCTGGCGGGCGCTTCCTGCGGGCGGCTGTGGAACTCCTGCCATAATTCGCGGTAGCGCGGATATCTGCCAATCAGGTTGTCGGCATTGGCTTGAAACAGATACTGGATCGCGAACATCCGCTCCGCCAGGTCCATATCAGCGGCCGGCAACGCTGCCACTTTCAGAAAGGGATCGCGCGCGGTCCCTGCAACGTATTCCTGCAACTGCGTGATCAGTGAGGGGACCAGGTTAAAGGTCTGGTGCAGGTCCGGAAACTCATCCAGGAGCTTCACCATGCCGTAATAGTCCTTGAGCGCATGCAGGCGGACCCAGGGCAGGCGGTATTCTCCGGTGACCAGGTCCTTGTAATACGGCTGGTGCATATGCCAGAGGAACAACAGATGAATCGCGGGCGTACCCATTGATTTATCCATTAATAACACAAGCGGGCTTCTGCTAGACTCTGAAGAAGCCTGAGATCCTTCGCGCTTCGGCGCTGGAGGATTTCGCCTGCGGGCTCCCGCTGACGCTCACGCCCGCAAAACGGCTCAAGAAAACGCGTGCGCATCTTTACCCGCTACATACTGAAGGAAGTGCTCTGGCACGGGCTGATTGGGGCCTCCGTGTTCACGTTCGTGATATTCATGCGCGAACTCACGCGGATCCTTGAAGCCGTGGTGCGGAACAGCGCTCCCTTCCCCAGCGTGGCGGAAATCTTCTTTCTCACCCTGCCCGCGGCCCTGAAAGTCACAATTCCAATGGGAGTGCTTGTAGGCATCCTCCTGGGCTTGAGCCGCATGGCCGCGGACAGTGAGGTAACGGCCATGCGCGCCTCCGGCGTGAGCGTGCGCAAGTTCCTGAAAATCATCTCATTGTTTGGCGTAGCCGCGTGGATTCTTGCGCTGCTGAATACGGTAGTCATCGAACCCCGGTCCGCGGCGGCCCTTGCACGCCTACAGCACAAACTGGCGGCCACGCAGATTTCTTTTGAGATCCAGCCCCACGTTTTTTATGAAGGCTTCAAGAACCACGTGCTCTATGTTGAAGACGTAACCAGCGCTTCCGGCGTGGCCGTGTGGAAGAACGTTTTTGATGCCGACATCAGCACTCCCGGCACTCCCAAGATCACCATCGCCAAAGAAGCCGTGGTCCGCGCCATCGGCAACGAGTCAATCCGCCTGCATCTGGTCGACGGCGAAACGCATGACACCAATTCCCGCACGCCCGACCAGTACACGATCACCACCTTTGAAGAAACCGATATTTCCATCAGCCTGCCGCCTGTCGATAAGCCGGCCCAGGACGTGGTCCCGGTAGCGCAATTGAGTACACCCGAGCTGTTCAAACAGAAATACAACCCCAATAAAGAATTTGCCCGCTGGTACTGGATTGAATTCAACCGCCGCCTCGCCCTGCCTACTGCTTGTCTTGTCCTGGTGCTGATCGGGATCCCCCTTGGTCTTTCCGCCAAGAAAGGCGGCAAAGGCGCCGGCTTTGTACTGACCATCGTCCTGGTTTTTATCTATTACTTCATCTCCATCATTGGCGTTTCGCTCGCTCGCGGAGGCAAAATCTCCCCGGTGCTTGGCGTGTGGATGGCCAACATCATCTTTGCCATCATCGGTGTGGTTCTTCTGTCGCGCACAGATAAAATACCCATTGAACTTGGCCTCGGCCAGATGCTGTTGGGACAATTCAAAGGCTCGCTGGCAAAACTCTTTACTCCGAAGGGTGACGATCCAGCCTACGGCAGCCGCCGGCGCGGACGCCTTTTTAGCACCCGTTTCCCCCTCATTCTTGATGACTACGTTCTGCGCACCTTTGTCAGCTATCTGCTGCTGATACTTTCCAGCCTGCTGGTGCTGTTCCTGGTATTCACCTACTTTGAGCTGCTGTCAGACATTGTGCGGAAAAAAATCCCTCTCCTCACCCAGATGGAATACCTGCTGAACTTTGTGCCTTCAGTTCTGTATCAGATCACGCCGCTGGCTGTACTGCTGACCGTGCTTGTCATGTTCGGCCTGATGCAGAAATCCAACGAGATCACCGCCATGAAAGCTACGGGCGTGAGCATTTATCGCACGGTGGTGCCCATTCTGGCGATCGCCACCACGCTGGCTGCCGGGCTCTTTGTGCTCGACCAGTGGTACCTTCCCTATGCCAACAAGCGTGTGGAAACCCTGCGCAACATGATCAAGGGAAAACCGGCCCAGACGTACCTTCGTCCTGACCGTAAGTGGATTTTTGGGGAGAGCAGGAAGCGCAGCGACGGCACCGAGGAAAACCGCAAGATTTATTACTATGAGGCCTTTGATCCTGACCGCAATACTTTTGGCAGCATCTCCGCTTTTGAGTTGAACCCGCATTCCTTCCAGATGAATAAGCGCATCTATGCCGCACGCGCCCGCTGGGCGGAGCACCTGCAAAAATGGACTTTTGAAAACGGATGGCAGCGCTCATGGACCAACGCAGCGGGCGCCGATCTACGCGAGGACCTGCGCAAGTTTGACGTGAGCACCTTCGCCGAGCTCAACGAGCCGCCCAACTACTTCAAGAAAGAGGTGCTGCAATCCTCCGAGATGAATTACGAAGAGCTGCGCCGCTATATCTACGATCTCCAGCAGGGTGGCTTTGACGTTGTGCGTCTGCGTGTGCAGTTGCAAAAGAAGATCGCCTTCCCCTTGATCACGTTGGTCATGGCCATCATCGCCGTGCCCTTCGCCCTTTCCGGCGGCCGGCGCGGGGCGCTCAGCGGCATCGTCGTGGCGCTGGTCATCGGAGTATCCTATTTTCTTATCTCCAGTCTGTTTGAAGCCATGGGCAATGTCAGCCAGCTTCCTCCGCTCATCGCTGCATGGTCGCCTGATTTGATCTTTGGCCTGGCCGGCGGCTACATGATCATGAAGACGCCGTCGTGAGATGGAATTGCCAAAACCGCCGAAATTGCCAAAGATTGCCAAAATTCATGAGCGCCGCAGGTGCGGCACCAGTTAACCCAGTGAAGGCAAGCAAATGTGAAGCCGGAACGATGGCGTGGGCGCAAAAACAAAGCTACTGGCCTTGGAGGACGGCACCTAAGCTTTTTAAAAGGCTGGCGGAGGAAACCGCCAGCCTTGCCAATTGCAATCAGGAGCGGTGGCGCTTGCGATTTGATTTTTCTGGCGCGACACAGAGATGGCCAAAGCGCTCGGCTTCCCGCTCTTCGCGTCCGGCGAGGAGGCGGAGAAGGTCACGGTTGGCGAGCGCGCGCAAGGCTTCTGTGCGGTTGCGATAGTTGAGCAGGAAGCCGGAGACGAAGGCGCGCGGAGCATGCTGGCGGTCTTTGGTTTCAAGGCGGTCGAGCGCAGCTAGGGCAACGCCGTATCCGCGGTTGAGGTGGCGGAGCGTTTCAAAGATTTCGGCTTTAAGCTGGTGGTCAGGGCGGTGGTGCGTGGATTGCGCCGGTGGATTGGAGCGTGTAGCTTTATGAACAGCCATCGTTGCCTCCTATGTGGGCAGTGTTGGTTAGGGCGCGTTCGGTGTTACTAGCACCGGGCGCTGCCCGTTACGGTTTGTTTATTTCTTTTTGGATTTGCGAGGTCCGTGTGGCACAGCCGCCCTCGGCTGTGCGTCTTTTTTCTTATCCCTCAGTTTTTGATAACGGGTTTTCCTGCCGTTGGCGATCTTGGGCAGGAGTTTGCGGACGTGTTCGATGTCCTGCTCGGTCCACACACGAAATTTTCCGCCACCCAAGCTCTGTACCGGCGGTACAGAAATCTTTCCTGCTGTTATGTAGCGCTGGATCGATCGCACATCCAGCCCCAGTTTTTGGGCAGCTTCGCGTGTAGTGTATTGTTTCATTCTGTCCTTACCATAAGACAGATTGATTGCATTTGTCAATTAGAAATTAGAATTGTTTATGCGTGCTCCGCTACGTAGAGATCCATTAGAATCTTTCGCATGTCATCCACAATTTCGCCCATCCGGTGCGAGTATGTCTTTCGGAATTCATCGTAATTGTGAATAGCCAAGTCGCCAGCCTCTTTGATCGCCTCAGCCTTCGCCGGTCGGTTCTCTTTTAGTAGCCCAACAGATGCAGCGGCAACAATCATTCTGCTGATAGCCGAATCTTGCCGACCAACGGATTTCCTCGATTGGCGTTGTGGGCCAACCCTCTCAATCAGGGCAGCTTCGAGGAAAGCTCGGCAGAGAACCGCGCAGGCGATATTCATGCCGAATAAAAAACATCGGTGCACCTCCTCGAAATAACGCGCAACTTTCGGGTTCGTCTGGTATCTCCTCAGATTGTCATAGTCGCCAATTCGAGTCATGGTGCTGTCCAGCAGCTTTACAAACTGACCAGCGAGCGCGGCATCAATAGCATCGGAGTCGAACGCCAATTGAGTTGCCGCGTTGGGTCGCTTCATTGATTTCGCTGTTCTCCCAAGCTCATCGGTGAGGCGCTGGAGATCATCGCGGTGAAATGTCTTCAGCCACTCGAAAATATCAGTGACAGTCGAGTCTGGAGACAAATTCTCGATACTGATTTTCTTGGCGACGTCACGAGCCCCCCTGGTGACTTTCACCTTAGTAACAAGCCTACGCAATTCTCGGTCAGCGACAGTTTCCCCGGTATGTCGAGGGGACTCGCACCAAGCCTCAAATGCCTCTCTGCCAAAAACAAGGAAGCCGTGAAAATCGTCCCAATCCTTGTTGTTGAAGTATTCCAGCACTTGGCTGAGAATCCGAGCGCGTGTTGAGTGGTAGTCAGGCATCACAGCAGCCTCCTCTTTGTGCTGATTCTAACGGAATTGCGGTGTCCAGGAATCGGTAGCCCCGAAGGAGAAATTCCAGCCTCAACCAGTAAGCTGGATGAATGGATTCGGTGTTGATGTAACATTCCGTGGCGTCCCATGAGAGGCGTAGCTTGATAATTGATAGGTTCTCGGCCTGGGACGCTGAAGCACATTTAGTCAGGAGCGAAAGTGTTTGAGAGATTCAAACTGCGGAGGATGGAAAAAGGTGCGTCACGGTGGGGCAGATGGTGTGCCCACGCAATGACCATTAGTTTTTTGGCTGCGAAGCGTAAGTACAAAGGCGTCGCACCAACCTACGCTTGGCTTGCAAGAAAGGCCCTACTGACCCGGAACCACTGGAAGCAAATTACCGAGACGGACTTTGTGTTTGAAAAGAGCGGCGAAGAAGTCACAATCTCGGACGACATGAATCTTCTTAAAGTAATCCACATAGTGATCGACACTGAGTTTGGGCACGACTTGGCATCCTGGGACATTCCTCTTTGGCAGCGTCATATGTACTTGCACCTGGCACATGAAGAGGCCGACAAGGCAGTGACTAGCGATAAGGCCAACAGCTAGAAATGTATTGCTCGGCGGCTGTGCTCCACGATTCCAGAGGAGGGAGCATTGGCCTTTTTCGGATTGACCAATGGGCGAAGAAAAGGTAGAATATGCGGCATCTAGCAGCTAGCAACTGGCAACTAGCCAAACCATAAAAACCAAGGGCTAAAGACAGGGCGGTGAACCGATGAAGGTGAGCGGATTTGACGTGATTTGGGGTCGGTTCGACGCGATTGGGACCTGGTTTGAGGGCGAATCGCCGGGATCGAATGAGGTAAGCCCTTTGGAATCCTAGTTGGGGCCATGGGGGGGTGGGGCAGGAGCTAAAAAAGATTGCCAAAATCGCCACAATTGGCAATCGCCGGAATTGGAAAACGTGAGCATGAGAGACAGATACAGTTCGGACCATCGAGAGGAGCAGCCCAAGATGCCGGAGGCGCGGTATGCCTATTACCGGCGCTGCCAGATATTCCGCAGGGGTGGCAAGCAGTGCAAAGCCCCGGCGGAGAAAGGCTCACAGATTTGCCATGCGCATGCCGGGCAGCTGGCGATGGCCGTGCGGCGGGAACGGGAGCGGCAGGCAGTGCTGGCGGAGGCGGTAGCGGAGATGCGCCGCCAAGGCAGGCCGGAATGCGAGATGGCAAACCTGTTCACGGATTTCAAGGGCATTCAGGTGACGCTGGCGGTAATGGCCCAGGCGCTGATTGATGGCAGGATCGATTGTAAGACAGCAGGAAGACTGGTGGTGCATCTGCAGACGATGTCAAAGCTGCTGTGGATGGTTTACCGCAAAAACAAATCCACCACGGAGGCACGGAGACACAGAGGAAAAACCGGGTCGCCGCAGATTTGCGCAGAAGAACGCAGATTGAGCACTGCGCACACGGTACCAGCGCTAAAGCGCCATGTTCTAAAGGATGTTTTCGCGGCCATAAATGGCCGCTCTTCCACCGAGACCCTAACCCGGCCTGATGGGCCGCTCTTCCAGCATGAAAGCAACAGCAGACTGAGCAGTAAAAGGGAGCAGGCGGGATTGCGGGTGGCGCAAACGGCGTTACCATTCGCTATCGCGCGCGATACTCATGCAGAAGATTTGCGAGTTGTGTTCGACGCAAAGGTGCGAACATTCCCAGAGAGCCGCGCAGGTTGCAGGGACGGGCCAGGGCAGACGCTGGCGGCATGAAGTAAAAATCCAAAGAACGCTTTCAGAAGCGGCATGGCTTGTACCGCCAGAAAAAGACGGTCGCCAAGAAGACAATCTTTGGACAACCTGAACAAGATGGGTGCGATTGAGGAGGCGATTATCCGCTTCTTTCCACCTGTTAAAATCATCTATTACGTTCATGGGCAAAAACCTCAAACCGCTCTGGCCCTATCTCAACAAGTACCGCGTCACCCTGTTCTGGGGCGCGATTACGGTGCTGTTCAATAACGGCCTGTGGGTGCTTTCGCCGCAGGTAGTCCGCCGCGCCGTGGATGACCTGAACCGCCACGGCATCACGCAGCAAAAGATCCTGCTTTATTCCCTGCTTCTAGTGGGCCTGGCCCTGGGCAAGGGTGTTTTTCAATTTCTTACCCGCTGGCTGGTGATCGGCGTCTCGCGCGAAATTGAATACGATCTGCGCAATGACATTTTCCGCCACCTGGAATCGCTCTCTTACTCGCATTACCAGAAGAACCGCACCGGCGACATCATGGCCCGCGCCACCAATGACCTGAACGCCGTGCGCATGCTGCTTGGGCCGGCCATCATGTATACGGCAAACACGCTGGTGTTTACGGCCGTCGCGCTGGTCTTTATGTGGCGCATCAGCCCCAAACTCACGCTGTATGCGTTCGCGCCTCTGCCCATCGCCAGCATCATCGTGCAATACATCGGGCGCAAGATCCATGAGCGCTTTGAAAAAATCCAGGCGCAGTTTTCAGACATTTCCGCCCGCGCCCAGGAGAACTTTTCCGGCGCCCGTGTCGTTCGGGCTTACGCGCAGGAAGAAGCCGAGATTTCTCTGTTTGAGAAGACCAATCAGGAATACGTGAATCGAAGCCTGCCTCTGGCCCGCCTGACGGGAATGCTCTGGCCCACGCTGGAAATGCTGCTGGGATTTGCCCTGGTGCTTGTGCTGTGGCTTGGTGGCCGTGAAGTGCTCATGGGCCGGATCAGCCTGGGTGACTTTGTGGCCTTCAACACGTACATCGTGATGCTCACCTGGCCGATCATCGCTCTGGGCTGGGTCATCAACATCTTCCAGCGCGGCACGGCCTCCATGGGACGCATCGATGAAATCCTGGTGGCCCAACCGGAGATTACTGACGCCGGGGTGGCGCCCGACCTTAAGAGCGCAGTGACGGTGCGTGGCGATATTGAATTTCGCCATCTTGATTTCAGCTATGACAGCGTGCCGGTGCTGAAAGACGTGAATCTCAAGATTCCCGCCGGGAGCAGTCTGGCGATTGTCGGCCCCACCGGCTCCGGCAAGACCACGCTGGTCAGCTCGCTCCCGCGCATCTATGACACAGCGCCGGGCTCCCTATTGCTGGACGGCCGTCCGATTCGCGAATATCCGCTGGAAGCTCTGCGCCAGAACATTGGCTTTGTTCCCCAGGAAACTTTTCTCTTCAGCGACACTGTTCGCGAGAATATTGCCTTCGGGGTTGAGGGCGCTACGGATGAGCAAGTCCATCGCGCCGCCGAAGCTGCCAATATCGCCGCCGACATCGAAGGCTTTCCTGAGGGCTACAGCACGCTCGTCGGGGAACGTGGCATCACGCTCTCTGGCGGACAAAAGCAGCGCAGCGCCATTGCCCGGGCCATCATTCGCGATCCCCGCATCCTCATTTTGGATGACGCGCTCTCCAGCGTCGACACCTACACGGAAGAAAAAATCCTGGACCATCTGCGCCAGGTCATGCATGGCCGCACCACTATTTTTATCTCTCACCGTGTCTCCACCGTCCGCAATGCTGACCGCATCGCCGTGCTGCATGAAGGACGCGTAGTTGAGCTGGGCACACATGAAGAGCTTCTTTCGCGCAACGGCTACTACACTGACCTTTATAACAAGCAGCTGCTGGAAGAAGAACTGGCGCGGGTCTGACCATGAAGCGCGTCGTGGTGGAAGAACTGTTAGATACCGATGCCGGCACGCCCCACGAAGTAAACTCTTCCCTGCAAGACCTGCGCATGTTCAACCGCTGGTTTGGCGGTATTCACACCATAAGCAGCCTATTGCGCCGGGTCGCACGGCAAAGTCAGTTGAAAGAACTTTCCTGGGTGGACGTCGCCGGCAGTGAAGGGTATGTAGCCACGCAGACGCAGCGCGGGCTGGCGCAATCTGGAATCTCTCTGCGAACAGTCATCCTGGATCGTGCTCCAACACATCTCGGCACAGTCCATCCTGGCGTTTGCGGCGATGCTCTGGCACTTCCCTTTCGTGACGATAGTTTTGATGCTGTAGGCTGCTCCCTTTTTCTGCATCATCTGGAGCCGGAGCAAATCGTCCGCTTCGCCGGTGAAGCTCTCCGGGTCGCTCGCCATGCGGTCCTGATCCATGACTTGCAGCGTCACCCTCTCCATTTGGCGCTGAGCTATCTTGGCTTTCCTCTCTACCGCAGCCGCATCACACGGCATGATGCGCCTGCCTCCGTGCGCAGGGCATACACTGTGAAAGAGATCGGCAATATGCTGGGGCAAGCCACCGCCGCGAGCAACATTGAAATCAGAACGTTCTATCTTTTCCGCATTGGGGTAATTGTTTGGAAGCGACCCAATATGACCTGATCGTAGTCGGCGCGGGACCCGCCGGCTCGGCTTGTGCTATGAGCGCCGCCCGCATGGGCGCTAAAGTGCTGCTGCTGGAAAAAGACCGTTTCCCCCGCCAGAAGGTCTGCGGCGAATTTGTCTCCTCTGAGTCTCTGGCGCTTCTGCACGGACTGCTGGATGACAATCGGTTTCATTCGTACCCACAGATGTTTACGTCGCGAATATTTCTGGATAATACGACCGTTACGCTTCCTGTCTCCCCACCTGCACAAAGCATTCCGCGTTTCGAGCTTGACGCTGCCCTGTTTCAGGCGGCCCAACGTGCCGGCGTTACTGCAAAAGAGAATGTCACTGTATCTGATGTGCGACGGAGCGAAATATTCCGCGTTGTGACTGAAGAAAATACCTTTGCCGCCAAAGCAGTAATCAACGCCACCGGACGCTGGTCAAAGCTGACACAATTTAACGTCGCCGGCAAAGAGAAGTGGCTGGGCATGAAAGCCCATTTCGCAGAACCTGCGCCATCACAATCTGTGGATCTTTATTTCTTTCCCGGCGGCTATTGTGGGGTTACGCCGGTAGGCGCGGATTCGGTAAATGTTTGTGCCATGGTCCGGGCCGATGTTGCTCACACGTTGGAAGAAGTCTTCGCCAAAGAAGCACGACTCTGGCAGCGCAGTCGGCCCTGGGAGCCGCTATTCCCCACAGTTACCACTTCGCCGTTGTATTTTCGCGAACCAGTTACGGAATCAGATGGCCTGTTACTCGCAGGTGATTCCGCAGGCTTTATCGATCCCTTCGCTGGTGACGGCATCTCGCTTGCGCTACAGAGCGGAACTCTGGCGGCAGAATCCATCTCTCTATTCCTCCGCGGCGCCTGTGCCCTGCAGCAAGCACAGCAGCAGTATCAGGAAGCTTATCGCAAACGATTCTCTCCGGCATTTCGCAACGCTGCCCGTCTGCGTAGCGCACTAGGCGCGCCCAGATGGGTGCGCGGCGCAGCGCTAACGTTGGCCAGGATTCCTGCTGTGGGAAAGATGCTGGTGCGGGCGACGCGGGCTCACCCAATTTAGGTGCTGCTTTTTGACTACCACGATCCATCGTTGCCAGTTTTGCCCCTGCGGCGTATGGCGAGCCCGAGAAGGTAAGCATCACTCACTTGTTGATGTCCTAAGATTTGTTTCTTTAATTGGTTCTGTAGCAGTAGAGTTGTCCCGTAAAAATTCTCAGTGCGTAGGCGAAGCTGCCTTTACTCTGCGCATTACACGGCGTGTTACTGCGAGCAGGTCGGCAACCTCAAAGGGTTTGACCAGGCAAAATACCTTGGTCGCATCCACAAAAGCGCGCACGCCTGGATCAGAGACGTTGGAAAGCACCAGCACCGTCCGGGGCACCATTTCTGGACGGTTCTCCTCCAGCCAATGGAAAACCTCTTCACTTGACCATGTTCCCGGGATTTTGCTGTCAAGCAATAGAACATCAAAGTCGTCATTCTTCAGGGAGTCCACGGCTTCAGCGCCAGAGCTGACGGTGAACACCTTGAGGCCTGCGGCCGCAAGCACTTCGCGTTCAAAATCAAGCACTGCCTCTTCATCATCCACCAATAGCACGGTGCCTTCAAGCCGGGATTCGCGCCGCGCCACAATGCGGTCTCGTTCTGTCACCGGCTTCTCCCCCACGGCAATCGGCAATCGCACCTGCAATAGTGCCCCGCCGTCAGGATGGTTCTGCGCGGAGATTTCTCCTCCATGCTCCTTCACAATGCCATAGCAGATGCTCAAACCCAGGCCCGTACCTTTGCCCACACCTTTGGTGGTGTAGAACGGATCAAAAACATGCTTCGGATCAAAAATGCCCGGGCCGGAATCATGGAAGGAAGTAATCACGTTTCCATTCTCCGTGGCGATGCGGATGCGCAGACGCCCACCGCGCCCGCCATCCATCATGGCGTCCGCCGCATTGTTGATGATGTTGAGGTAGACCTGCTCAAGCTGGTGCGGATCAGCCACCACTGAAGGAAGCACCGGTTCAAACTCCCGCTCCACTTCAATGTTATTGACTTTCAAATCGTAGTCGCGGAGCGCGATGGTATCTTCAATTACGCTGCGCAGGTCCACGTGCACGCGCTTAGGCTTGTGCTGGCGGGCAAAGGAAAGCAGGTTCTGCACGATCCTCTGTGTGCGCTGGGCCTGCTTGCGCAGTTTGACGATGAACTCTCCCACACGCGGTTCCAATTGTTCGCTTTCCAGCAACTGCGTGTACCCCAGGATCGCCGTCAAAGGATTGTTCAGCTCATGGGCGACACCCGATATCAACTGCCCGACCGCGGACATTTTTTCGCTCTGCAACAACTGCTCCTGAGTCCGCCGCAGGTCTTCATATGCTTGTCTGGTTTCGTTATAGAGCTGGACTTTTTCGATGGTCGTAGCAAGCTGGCGGCCCACGGCAATCATCACGCCTTGCTCTGAGCGCGTAAATTCCCGGGCAACGCGGCTGCTGGAAGCAAGCACGCCCAAAATTTTTTCCTTGCGCCAGAGCACAACCCAGAGCCAGGAGTGCAGGTTTTCAAGTTCCACTGCCCTGTGCAGCACTTCTGGCAGTCGCGGCAGGTGCTCCTGATCAATCACTTCAGCGTGGCTGGCCTTTACCGCGGCGATAAATTCCGCCGGCAGCACCACGCTTTCACTCTCCGTCGACCACGAGCTGCGGTGCCCGTAGGAAGACTTCTTGGTGAGCGTGTTCGTCTCTTCATCGAACAGATAGACCGCCGCCGTGTCAGTGGAAAACAGCTCCACCATCTGTAGCATGATGAGTTGCAGTATTTCGTCCAGATCAAAAGACTGGTTGAATGTGACCGCGATATTGTTCAATACATAGAGCTCGCGGTTGCGCCGGCGAATCTCGTCTTCCGCGCGCTTCATTTCCGTTACATCCAGCACAACGCCCTGGTAGCGCTCGATTGTGCCATTGGGAGAGCGCGTGGCAAAGCTGCTTTCAATCACGTGAATTTTGCGGCCGTCCTTACAGCGCAACACGATCTCAAAATTTCTGACAAAACCCAGGCGGGCAATTTCACTCAAAAATTTATTGCGGTCCTCCATGTCCACATAGACTGACTGCGCAACGTCCAGTTTGAGAATCTCCTCTTTGCTGTCATACCCCAGCATGCGCACAAAAGCCTCATTGCAATCCAGGATATGGCCTTGCGGATTGGAGACAAAAACGCCTTCATGCATGTGATTGAAGAGTGATGTAAACCGCTCCTCCGCCGCTTTGGATTCCGTGATGTCCTTGATGACGTGGACCGTGCCTACCCGTGTGTGGTCCTCACCCGTGTAGGCCGAGGTAGAAACCACGGAGTACCCGCCAAAGCATGGATCTTCCTCGCCGCCGCATTCCAGGTGCGCGCAATAAGGGCAGCCCTTCCAGTTCGTAATGGCCCCCGGCAGGACTTCCTCGCACAGATGCTGCAGCACATCTTCGCGCGAGCGTTGCAACCGGCCCAGCAATACGCTATTGGCCCGCAGGATGCGGAATTCCAAATCATGGACCAGAATGTAATCCGGGATGGAATCAAAGGTGCTCGCCCACTCATTGCGTGAGTGCACCAGTTGCTGCAACAGCTTGCGGTTTTCCTCCGCGAGCCCAAGTTGTTTGGCTGCGGCCTTCAGGAACTCTTTCTCCCGCATGGTATAGGCGCGAAAACCGGGCATGCCCAGAACAAACATCCCCACGCGAGAATGCTTGCCTTCCACCGGCACCAGCAAAAAGTGATGGATCCCCTCGCTGATGAGCGCCTCGCGGACTTCCGGCGATGATTCCTTCGTCTGCACGATGTAAATCTCTCCCTCGCGCAGTGCAAAGCCGCTTATGCTTCGTGACGTCTCTATCGTCGCCACCGTGTCAATAAAAGCTTGTGACAGCCCGCGGTGGCCCGCCATCACGAGGCTTTCGCCTCGCAGAATCCTGAACCATGACGCTTTTGCCCGGGTAATCTTCCTGAGCTCTTCCAGGATCATCGCCACCGTGAATTCAAATTCGCGTGAATCAGAGATTTGATGTGTGATCGTGTTCAACGTATCCAGGCGCTGCACCTGGACCCTGGAATCGTCCAGCACGATGGTCATAATGCCGATGCCCAAAAGCAGATCGACCAGAATATCGGTGCCCACCACGTAGTGTGCGCTCCCGACCGTATCCAGGTGGAGTACCAGCAACATCGCCGCCAGCAGCCAGCGTCCCACGCTCACCCTGCCCCATGCAAAGCGAACAAGCTGCGCTGACGCCACAATGCTCACCGACCAGCAAAGGATCAAAGCCAGATAGTGCATGGCCGCATACGGCCGCCACAGGGAATAGGCCATCTCAAGAGGCAATGCCACGCACAGGGCCAGGAGTGACGGCCACAGTAATTTGCGTTGTGAAACGTAAAAGAAAACGGCGGTTGCAAATAGTCCCACCGCCAAAACATAGGAACCGTAAGCCAGGGAGGTCCACAGAGGCGTAGGGGTGCGGCCTGAGCTCAGGGCCAGAAAGACCTTAGAGAGGGTAAACATGCTCCAGCCGGCAATCCATGGAACCAGATACTTCTCACGGAAGTTGGCGTACAACAGCACAGCGCCCGCCAACAGGATCAGCAGAGTCGACATTTCAGCCAGGAATGCTGATTGGAGGGTGAAGTCCATGGTCAATTCAAAAGGATTTCTTGGTCGAAGTAGGGGTATTCCCTGTATATCACGAATTTCTTGTTTTCGAGCCTTTTTTAGTACCTGTACCGTTGTATTTTAAGGAACTCTGGGTTACATTAGGGCTCCCCCCAAGGTAAACTTTCCCAATGGCCACAGAGCGCATTCTTGTTGTTGATGACGAAGAGCCGATTCGAGAGATTATTTCGTCTATGCTGAGCGCCGCGGGGTATAAGACCCGTCAGGCCGCTTCCGGCATGGAGGCGCTGGCCATACTTAACTCCACGGGCGAATTTGAGCTTATGCTGTCTGACCTCATGATGGCTGAGCTCGATGGCATCGCCCTGCTTGAGCGTTCCAAGGAAAAATACCCTGACATGCCGGTCATCATGGTCACCGCTGTCCATGACATTTCCGTCGCTCTGGCGGCCATCCGTAATGGCGCTTATGACTACCTGCTGAAGCCCTTCGAACGCGAGCAGCTTCTCGCCATGGTTCGCCGGGCCCTGGAGCATCGCCGGTTGAAGCTGGAAAACCGGGCCTACCAGTCAAACCTTGAGTCCCTGGTTGCAGCTCGTACGGAACAGCTCCGTCAGGCCATGACTGATCTGGAGCGCTCGTATGACATTACGCTGGAAGCGCTCGGTGACGCTCTGGACTTGAAGGATGCCGAGACGGAAGGCCACTCCAAGCGGGTCACCGCATTTACCATTGCGATTGCCCGCGCCATGGGGCTCTCCGGCGAGAAAATCCGTGTGATTGCCCGCGGCGCGTTTCTGCACGACATTGGCAAAATGGCCATTCCAGACGCCATTCTGCGAAAACCGGGCGCTTTGACCGAGGCTGAAACTGAAATCATGCGCGAGCACTGCTTCCGCGGTTACCAGATGCTCAAGAAAATTCCGTTTCTCGCTGAAGCTGCGGAAATCGTTTATGCACACCAGGAGCGTTACGATGGCACCGGTTACCCGCGCGGGCTGAGCGGCCACGATATTCCCCTGGGTGCGCGCATCTTCTCCATTGCTGACACGCTTGATGCTATTACGTCAGACCGTCCTTATCGCGCGGCGCAGACAATCCAGGTAGCGCGTGAAGAAATAGAACGCTTCTCCGGCCGTCAGTTTGATCCTGAGGCAGTCCGCGTTTTTCTGGAAATGCCGGACACCATATGGGAAGACCTGCGCAAAGAGATCAACTCTCAGATCGACCACTTCACCTATCCCGTCAAGCCTGTCTCTGTTCTAGCCACTACACGCTCAACGTAGCGGTCATTTCTTTCGTACACTTGCCTGAGCTGTAATTTTCGCGCAAAGACACTAGAATCTATTTTTGGCATAGGAAAGGCTATCTATGGCTGTGCTCACGGATTCAGAAATTCAGGAGGCTCTTGCGTCTCTGGGCGGGTGGCAGCGCAACGGAATCGCCATTCAGCGTATCTTCCGTTTTCCTGACTTCAAGGCGGCAATGCAGTTTGTAAACAAGGTGGCGGATGCGGCCGAGAAGGCCAATCATCATCCGGACATCGATATCCGCTATAACACAATCACCATGGCGCTGGTGTCCCATGATTCAGGGGGCGTGACCCAGCGAGACGTGCGCATGGCAGGGACCATCAACAAAATCGCGGATTAACCCGCCTGCGGCTCTTCCAGGGCCTCAGACAGGCGGTCCAGGCTCTGCTGGATCGTTTGCAGTTGTTCTTCACAAAACTGGTTGAACTCTCCGAGCGGATCGCCATGCTCCGCCAGATCATCAAAAAAATGGCGCACTCGGTCGCGGCCGCGTTCGCTGGCAAACACCAGCGCCAGGCCAGTCAGTCCAAGAACGGTAGCGGGTAAAAACCAGTTCCTCATGTCAAGTTCCCTTTCAGGGGGAATCGGCATTTCTACTCTCAAATATGATGCTTCAAAACCGCCTCGAATTGAACCTTTGGACAGTTACTTTGGTAATGTCCTGATTCCTGGGTTACGACAAAACGATACGGGTAAACTGCACAAAAAAATCGCCGCCCTGAAGCAGCGTTTCTGAATGGTCAACGCATCTCACCCGCCAAGCATTTCTAAAATCTCATGAGGTGAACGCCATGAAGGCAAAGTGGGCAGCCTCCGTTTATGCCGCCGTGTTGATGTTGGCTCTGGGTGCAATGGCCCAGGAAAACGGAAATTCAAACGATCCCGTCCTTAAAACGCGTCCGAACGACAGAAATAATCCGCTACCTCAGCCAGGGCCTGCGGGCTATCCAGGACAGAGCAATTCCTCTCCGGGTTATGGCGCTTCTCCCATCGTGTCTCCCAACGCCATTCCTGACGGCTCCCGCTTCATCGTCAAGCTGAAAGATACGCTTGACACCAGGAAGATGGAGGAAAACAAGCATTTCAAGGCCGAGCTTCGTGAAGATCTGACCACTCCGAGCGGGTTGATCATTCCCAAAGGACGCACCATCAAAGGCCACGTAGCCCGGTTCGAACATGGCTATACCGGCTCCAAAATTCAACTGGCGCTGGATGAGATCGAAACCCGCAAAGGATGGGTTCCGCTGATTGGGACCGTCACTGGCGTTCCCGGAGATCCCTCCATCAAGGCTTCCGGCGAAGAGGGCGAGATCTACCGCAAAGGTCCGGACAAGAAGAAAGTAATCACCAACGCAGCCATAGGAGCTGCTGTTGGCGCGGTTTCCGGATCAGTGCTGGCCGGTGGCAAAGGCGCCGCGATTGGAGCTGCGGCGGGAGCAGGCCTGGGAACAGGAACCAGCTTCCTTTTCAAAGGTGGAGATATGAAACTGGACAAAGGGACGCAGCTGGAGGTCCGTTTGGAGCGCGATTTGGTAGTGCCGACCCGCTAAATCACTAAAGATGTTCGGTTCACGCTGGGCCACAAGGGCGGCCAGCCTTTTGTGGCCCTTCGTGCGTCGTCCCAAAATGACATTTCCAAAGTGTGTGTTTCTGCAAGAGTTAGGTCTTTAATAAAAGACAGGCCTCTGCAAAGTTTGCTTAAGTTTTCAAGTGGCAGCGAGCCTTTACTGCAAAAACTGTGTCTAAGATTTTATGGCACACCGCTTGCCGCATCGTCGTTCTGATACCGCCGGCCAAAACTTTGGCATTTTCATGCTCGCTGTAGTGCTTCTTCTGATCTTGCTGATGTGGTATTTCAAGAATCACCAGAGTTCTCAGCTGCCGCAACGGCTGCCGGGCATCCTGTCTTCGGTTTGATTTGCCCTTTTTTTTTCACCCAGCTACACTCACTTGTTTTCCTGATTCACGTCTAAAAACATTCTCGTCTAATTCCTGGGTGGAGTTTCACCATGATGCTGCGTCGCGCCTCGTCTGTCTTGATTGCTGCCGTATTCCTCTTTTCCCTTTGCGCTATGGGCCAGCAAAGAAACCGTGGCGACCGGCCACCAGCCCCGGCTCCTGCCGCCAGCCCCACAGAACAAGCGGCCAAGCCCGGCGCCCCAGCCGAGCCAAAGAAAGAGCAGCCTGAACAACCGCCCATCGTCACGCATCATGAAATCCATGCAGGCGGTAAGACGTTACGTTACACGGCAACCACCGGCATGATGCCGCTTAAGAACAATGACACGGGCGACGTCGAAGCCCATATTTTCTATATCGCGTATACCCTTGACGGCCAGACCGCCGAGCATCGGCCACTCACTTTCTCTTTCAACGGCGGTCCTGGATCGGCTTCAGTATGGCTGCATATGGGCGCGATCGGTCCCAAACGCGTGCGCATGCAGCCGGATGGCATGATGCCTCCGCCTCCGTATCAGCTTGTCGACAATGAATACACCTGGCTGGACCAGACGGACTTGGTTTTTATCGATCCTGTAGGCACAGGCTACAGCCGCGCCGTCAAACGCGACCAGACCAGAAAGTTTCTTGGCCTTCGCGGTGATATTGAATCTGTTGGAGAGTTCATCCGCCTTTATCTCGGACGCTCTGAACGCTGGGCTTCGCCGCTCTTCATGGTAGGAGAAAGCTACGGCACAACGCGTGCCGCCGGCCTCTCCGGTTATCTGGTGGAGCATGGCATTGCATTCAATGGGATCATGCTGATCTCCAGCATTCTGAACTTTCAAACGACAGACGGTTCTCCAGGCAACGATCTTCCATTCGTGCTCTTTCTGCCTACCTATTCCTGCGCCGCGTGGTATCACAAGAAACTCGGCCCTGAGTTCCAGCAGAATTTTGACAAACTGCGCTCTGAAGTCGAGCAATGGGCCGCTGGCCCCTACGCTGACGCGCTGGCCAAGGGTGACCGCTTGACTCCGCAAGAGCGCCAGGACGTGATCGACCATCTGGCGCGATACACCGGTCTAAGCAAAACCTATATCGACCAAAGCAATCTGCGCATTGAAGAATCGCACTTCACCAAGGAGCTGCTGCGCGATAAACGGGAGACGATTGGCCGGCTCGATAGCCGCTTTACCGGGACTTCACGCTCTGCCATTGATGAAACCGCCAGCTTTGATCCCAGCATGACCGCGATTCGTCCGCCCTACACTGCCATGTTCAATCAATATGTGCGCACCGAACTGGGTTACAAATCAGATCTCGAATACTACATTCTGGGCGGCGGATTCCGCTATGATGAGTGGGACTGGGGCATCTTCCGTGGCGGCTTTCCGGATACCGCACAATCGCTGAAAGACGCTTTCGACAAAAATCCGTTCATGAAACTTTTTGTTGGATCAGGATATTACGACCTTGCTACGCCCTATTTCGCTACGCAATACACTCTGAATCACATGGCGCTCAATAGCGCCCAGCATTCTCGCGTGAGCCTGGGTTACTACGGCGCCGGTCACATGATGTATATCCAGGATTCGTCTCTGGGCGAGTTAAAGAAGGACATTGGGGCGTTCATGACAAACGCGCTCAAATAATCGCTCGGGTCGCCGAGATCGCACGACAGCGCGCGTCATCAGGAGTATTACGTCAATTTGACCTATCTTGTGAAGGAGCATGAGACGGTATTAGCGCTCCAAACTGGACGAAAGATGAGTGTCGACAAGCATCATCAGTTAAGAACAAGAGCAAAAGCATTCGCTCTGCGCGTGATTCGTATGTCCCAAGCCCTTCCGCGAACCCGTGAGGCGAACGTCATCAGTCAGCAGATATTGCGATCTGCAATGGGAATGGCTGCAAATTACCGTGCGGCCGGAAGATCTCGATCTAAAGCTGAATTTGTTGCGAAGATTGGCGTAGTTATTGAAGAAGCCGATGAAACTGTCTTCTGGCTGGAAATGCTGACCGATAGCGGTCTTGTCAAACCTGCAAAGCTCGAGAGCCTTCAAGCGGAAGCAAATGAACTACTTGCAATCTTCGCCGCATCACGCAGAACGGCAAGAGATCAATCGCAGGGACCGCCCCGGATGGCGCGCGATGTCGGCGATGACGCGCGATCACGGCGATCTAACTAACTTTTCCCAAACGGTTGTTCCAGACTTGGGCTTTGCGGCGTGAACAACTCCGCTCCATTCTCCGTAATGTGCATGTCGTCTTCCAGCCGCACGCCGAATTCACCGCGAATATAGATTCCCGGCTCATCGCTGAATGTCATATTCGGCACAAGCAACTGGGTGTTACCGCGGACAAGGTACGGCCACTCGTGTCCATCCATGCCAATGCCGTGCCCCAAGCGATGGGTAAAGTGTTTGTAGTCCGGACCGTAGCCAGCGTCAGTAATGACTTTGCGCGCTGCGGCATCCACTGCCTGGCACTGCACACCGGGCTTAGCCGCAGCCAGCGCCGCTGACTGCGCCTTGTGCACAATCTCAAAGACCTGCTTCATCTTGTCCGTGGGTTTGCCCAGGACCACGGTGCGGCTGATGTCGGACTCATAGCCTTCCACGCTGCAACTGCCGTCCATGAGCAGGATAGTGCCCTCGCGAATCACCTGCGGTTTGGCCGAGCCGTGCGGTAGTGCCGAATTCTCTCCCACCTGGATGCTCGCGCCGCCCGGAAAGCCCTGCTGCGCGTGCGCGGCCTGCACCATTGCGCCAAAATCGTTCTGCGTCATGCCCTCCTTGGTGGAAAGGTACGCCGCTTCGTACGCCGCCAGCGTAACTTCATTCGCCAGCTTCATCAACTGGAGTTCGTGCTGGCTCTTGATCATGCGGCAGCCGGCCGTAACAGGCGTTGCGCTGGTAATGCGCACACCCGGTGCTGCTTTGCCCAGTCCTTCACTAAAGACGTAACGGACCGTCTCTTCCATGCCCAGTGTTCCCGCGGAAAGTTTTCTCTCTTTCAATCCTTCGGCAATGCGCTGGTAGGGGCTTTCGTCCTCATTCCATGTGCGAACTTCGGCATTGTTCCCTCCGGGGCCGCTGGCGATCTGCTCGCGCGCCCGGTCTTCTTCAAATGCCGGACAGACATAAAACGGATTGCCCTTGGCCGGTACGATGATGGCAAAAAGCCGTTCGCTCATCCACCAGCGGATGTTGGTGAAATAGACCAGAGATGTGCCGCCGGTGATCATGATGGCGTCAAGCTTGTTCTCCGCCATCAATTGCCGTGCCTGCTCCATCCGCTGCTCGCGCTCCGACGTGGTGATGGGTTTGGCTTCAGCCTTGCGCGACTTCAACTTTGCAATTGGCTCCGGCAGTTTGCTGTCTTTACTCTGGGCAATTACGCTGCCGGGCTGTGCCAGCGTAAAGGCAGTTGCAATTCCTGCGGTTTCAAGAAAATGGCGGCGGGAAAATTTCATCCGTGAATGGCTCCTTTTAAGCTGACGACTCTCCGCGTATCAGCGCTTCCGCGGTAAGGCATCTCTGTATTCTTCCTAACTTGACTTGCTAGTTACCTGACGACGGATTGGTAAACTTCTTCACGTCCGCCGGAGTTCCTTTGAGCAGATCGCGCAGGATCGTGACTTCCGCCGTCATGCCCACCTTGAGTGAAGGATCGGCCACAGGCGCAAACAGCGGCGAGTGGTTGCTGGGTAGTTGTTTGCCTGCCGCCTGCGCTTCCGCTAGCTTCTGCGGATCGGCAACGCCCAGCGTGAAATAAAACGATGGAACGCCCTGCTCCACGAAGTACGAATAATCTTCTGAGGTCATGATCGGCTCTTCCGTCACCACGCTTTCCTTGCCCAGGACGCCCTCCAGTGTCGCGGCCAGATGCTGCGTAAGCACGGGGTCGTTATAGACGGCCGAGGTGGATTCATACCGCTCCACCAGAGGCATTTTCTCGGCGCCTGCGGCCATGGCCTCAGCTTTTGCAACACGTTCAATTCCTGCCAGCAGATGCTGACGGACGTCAGGTTTATAAGAGCGAACGGTAAAGCCCATCTGCGCGTCGTCAGGAATAATATTGTTTTTTGTCCCGGCCTGAATGTAGCCGATTGTGATCACCGCCGCGTCACCCGGCTTGATCTCGCGCGCGACAATGGACTGCACTGTCACCGCGATTCTGGCTGCAATCAACACTGGGTCTACCGTAGTATGCGGCTGGGCGCCGTGTCCGCCTTTGCCGTACACGGTGATGCGGACTGAATCCGCGTTGGCCTTGGAATATCCTGGCGTGATCCCTACCTTCCCGACGGGAAGGCCGTTGGTGTCATGCATGGCAATGCCAATGTCGGGCTTGGGGAAGCGTGTGAACAGGCCATCTTTGATCATCTTGTCCGCGCCGGTAATGGTTTCTTCCGCCGGCTGGGCGATCAACATCAGCGTTCCATGCCACGAATCCTTATTGCGCGCCATGATGGCGGCGGTCCCCCACCATGTTGCCATGTGCACGTCATGCCCACAAGCGTGCATCACGCCCACGTCGCGCCCGCTGTCATCTTTGGTACGGGCTTTGCTCGCATAAGGGAGCCCGGTCTTCTCTTCCACCGGAAGCGCATCGATTTCCGTACGCAGCATCACCGTGGGGCCGGGGCCGTTCTTCAGAATGCCTACCACGCCCATCCCGCCCACGTGCTCCGTGACTTCATACCCAAGAGCGCGCAGACGCGTAGCCAGCTCAGCAGCCGTGCGCGTCTCATGCGACGAAAGCTCCGGGTGCTGGTGCAGATCCAGATACAGGGCCTGGGCATCGGGAAAAACGGATGTAATCTGCTTATCGAGCGCGGTTTGTGCGGAAGCACGAACCCCAGGCAGACTCAGCATCAACGCTGAGAGACTCACAAATCTCAAAACAGCACGGCTGATTGCAGGCATGGCGGCTCCTTGGTGTGACTGGATAAAGACGGGACTGGATAGACTACCACCGTCATTCCCGAGCGCACCACAAAGAGTCAGGAACATCCAGGATGCCGGCTTATTCGTTGCGGAGCGCTTCAATCGGTTCCACCGCGGCAGCACGCCGCGCTGGAACTATAGCTGCTAATGCTCCTACTGCAATCAGGAGAACTGCCACGGCCACATAGGTCCAGCCATCTGTTGCCGGCACCTGATAGAGGAAGCTCTTGACCAGCCGCGCCGCCCACAAAGCGGAAACTCCCCCAATCACCAGACCAGCAACAATCAGAATCAATCCCTGCTTCAGGAACATCCCCAGAATTCTCTCGCGGGTTGAGCCAAGTGCCAGGCGAATGCCAATTTCACGGCGGCGATAGCTCACCAGCTGCGCTAGCACCCCGTAGAGTCCGGCAATCACCATGAGTACCGCCATGCCGGCAAATGCGCCGGTAAGATAGAGTCCCAGCCGCTGGTTGAAATTACTGGCATCCACAATCTGCTGCATGGTCAAAAAGTTATCCAACGCATAGTCCGGGGCGGTTTGCCGGAAAACGTTGCGCATCGCCGGGGCCACCGCAATGTTGCCGTGGGTCTTCACTTCAAAGAACACAACCGTTTTGATCAGAACCTGATAATAAAGAGACGTAGCTGGCACCTGCTCATATGGGACCAGCAGCAGCGGCCGCCGGTTTTTGCGAAACGGAGCTGTCCACCTGATCGCCGATCACGCCCACAATGGTGTACGGAGTTACAGCGCCGGTGGCCTTGCCGCCCAGATCAATTTGCTGGCCCAACGGGTCTTTGTTGGCGAAGTACTTGTGCGCCAGCGCTTCATTGATCACAACCACGAAAGGCGAGGCCGGCCCGTCACTATTGCTGATCATTCGGCCTCGAATGACCGGTGTTCCCATCAATCGCTCATATCCTCCGCTCACCGCCGTGATGCGTGCCTCTGGTTTGTTGTTTGGGTCCTGGGCCTGTCCCACAATGATGAAGCCGGTATTCATGTTGATGCCGGAGAGAGGCGGAGACGTAATCAGCGCTGCCTCCTGTACTCCGGGTAATTGCCGGATGCGTTCCAGCGTAGGCTGATAGAACTGCGTGGCCACGGAAACTGGCACATTGTCAGAGGCCTGTGACACGCTCATGTTCGCGAATCCAGCGGCATCAGCAGGCATGGCAGTAAATGACGTTACCCGGGTGACATCAAAGCCCAGTTTGGTGTGCTCCAGGTTCCAGAGCGTGTGAAACAACAAGCCGGTGGCAATCAACAGCACTGTAGATAACGCTACCTCCAGCGCCACCAGCCAGCCGCTCACGCGGGCGCCGATTGAACGCGATCCCACGCCGCGAGAGGCTGCCTGCAATGCAGGCTGGGGATCCGTGCGCGCGACAAATAAAGCGGGCACAATCGAGGTAAGAACCGTCGTCAGGGTCGCGATTCCCGCCAGCGCCAGCACCACGGGCCAATGAAGCGCAATATTCTCTCCACGGGGAATGGTGTCCTGAGGCAACTTGTGTACGGCGGTCACAGCCACCCATGCCAAGCCAAAGCCCACAACGCATCCCATGGCGCTCAGCAATCCTCCTTCAACAAACAACTGCCGGACCAGTCGGAACTGTCCTGCGCCCAACGCGGCTCTGACGGCGAACTCCTGCTGCCGGCCAAGGCATCGCGCAGTCAAAAGGTTCGCAACATTCGCGCATGCAATCAGCAGGACCAGACCCAGAGCAATCAGCAGAGCGGAAAAAACCTCACGCACAGATCCAGCCAGAATTTCGTGATAGCTAGTGATCTGAAATGTCGTGTCTTTTCCTTTCTCTGGATCGATCTGGCGGATGTGTTGCGCAATCGCAGCCAGTTCGGCCTTGCCCTGGGCCAGAGTCACTCCCT
This sequence comes from Terriglobia bacterium, assembly GCA_020072585.1. GTDB lineage: Bacteria > Acidobacteriota > Terriglobia > Terriglobales > Acidobacteriaceae > Angelobacter. Next base: position 92,559 of record JAIQGL010000017.1, read on the forward strand.
CTTTGAGACCAGCCACGATGCTAAAAAAATGACTGCCGCGGTCCTTTTGCATCTCCGTAGTGGGTTGAATAGGCAGCCAAAGTCCCTTGCGAAGGTCCTGGCCCATGGCCTCAGGAAAACGAAAATCCGCTGGCATCACGCCCACAACGGTCCTCGGCCGGCCGTTCACGCGGACAGTCTTGCCCGTTATTTCACGGTCAGCGTTGAAGGCCTCACGCCACAGCCCTTCTGAAAGCAGCACCACCTGCGGCCCGCCGCTTTGTCCTTCTTCCTCCGTAAAAGTTCGGCCAAGCAGTGGCTGAGCACCCAGCAACTTAAACGTGTTGGGAGTCAGGCCCGGAGTAACCACGCTTACAGATCCCTCTTTGCCCTGGACCACGCCCACGTCTTCTGAAAAAAGAGCAACATTCTCAAGCTTCTGCGCTTGTTCGCGAACATCGCGATATGTCACGTATGAGGAAGAACCAAACCCCTCCGAATCTTCAGGACCAATGAAGACCAGCCGGTCTGAATGCTGGTAGGGCAAAGGCCGCAATAGAACGCTTTCAATCACGGTAAACATCGCGGTGTTGGCGCCGATGCCCAGCGCCAGCGTGATGACGGCAAGCACCGCAAAGCCCGGCGATTTGCGCAGTTGGCGAAGGGCGTAACGCACTTCCTGAAGAAAGGTTGGCATTGGTTGGTCCTTTCACCTTTTTCGGGCTAAGGGTGTTTAAATTTTCCTAAGCATACCAGCAACTATTCCGCTCGGCTGTGGCCCTGCTTATTCTTCTTAAAACTCAACCGATCTTAATCATTTTCAGAGGGAAAGCTCCTGATTCTGCTGCTCTGGGGCAACCTGCAACCAGCAGCAGCTATCTACATCCTCATATTGCTTTCAAGCTTTTAGCCTACCGAAGGCTTGGGCCCTGGAGCTTCCATGTCTGTGTCCCGCATTACTGGGTGTTTATCTCTGGTTGCAGTTGCATTCGCACTCACCGCCTGCGCCGGTCTTGGCAGCAGCTCGAATCCGGCGCCAACTCCTGCTCCTTCTCCTTCTTCTGGGAGTTTGAATTCGCTCAATCACATTATTCTTTTCATGCAGGAGAATCGTTCTTTTGACCACTATTTCGGCCAACTCAATGCATACCGGGCAAAACAAACGCCTCCGCTTCCTCAGGATGTTGATACCTGGACTTCTGGGACGGACAAGACCCCAACGAATGTTTCAACGCCCAGCTATACCCCTGATACAGGACAGCCAGGCCCTCCTATTAAAGCGTTTCACATGCAGAGTGCATGCTCGGAGAACCTGAGCCCTTCCTGGAATGAGACGCACCGGATTTGGAACCTGTTTCGTGAGCCCGGCGCTTTCCCCATGAATGGGAACGCCTTCGTTGAAGGCAAGTTTGCGCATGATGAATTTGTGGCCGGTCTGCCCAACTTCACTGACTTTACGGGCAAGCGCGCGATGGGGTATTACGACGACACGGATCTGCCTTTTTACTACTTCATGGCGGCGAACTTTGCCATCTCCGATCGCTGGTTTTCTCCTGCTCCCACACGGACGCATCCTAACCGGTTCTACTGGATGGCCGCCACATCGCAAGGGCTAATCACGGCTCCGGATCACCAGATAACAGTAAAAACAATCTTCGAGGTGATGGATAACAACCACATCTCCTGGAAAATCTACACCACCGATACGCACACCTATTTCTCATATTTCACCTACTTTAATGCTCACCACGCCAATGTGGTTCCAGTCAGCCAATACTTTACTGACGTCCAGAACGGGACCCTTCCTCAGGTCGCATACATAGAGACTGGAATCGAGATTAACGAGGTGAGCAGCAGTGGTGTTGATGAGCACCCGAAAAGCAATATCCAGCTCGGCGCACAATTTGCGGCCAAGCTGATCAACGCTCTCATGAAGAGCCAATCGTGGAAAGACACCGTCTTCATTGAAACGTTCGATGAAGGCGGCGGGCTTTACGATCACGTTCCCCCGGCCCCTGTCCCGAGCCCCGATGGCATCGCTCCAATCATGCCGGCCACAAACCAGCCGGGCGACTTTACCCTGACCGGTTTCCGGGTCCCGCTCATCGTGATCTCACCGTTTGCCAAGAAGAATTTCGTCTCTCATACCCCGATGGACTACACTGCCGCACTCAAACTGATTGAAACGCGTTTCAAATTGCCAAGTCTCACCGCCAGAGATGCTGCCATGCCCGACATGAGCGAGTTTTTCGACTTTTCCACCAGCACCGGGCCCTGGGGCACGCCGCCCATTCCACCTCCGCAACCGGTGAACATGCCGTGTACACAGGGCGTCCCAACAGGATGATTACCTCACTCCCCGAGCCAGGGAATTTTCATCGTCGCCTGTGCTTGCCCCTCGGGACAATTTTGACTGAGGTCACGTTGTTTTGTGGGCTTTTCTGTAGCTAGAAAGTCTTCTTAGCGCGATCTAAACCAGCTTGCGTGGCCATTGTTCTGCTCTGTGATCGCGGTCACAGTTTGACGAGGGCTGATTGAGGTTTCATAATATAGAGTTTGCCTCGCAAATCTGATCGGAGCATAGCAGTACATGGCTAGTGTTGCCTCGCCTGTCGCGCGCGGAGTCCCGCCGATTCGTGCCGGTCAAGGCCATTCGTTCCTGTTGCGCCGCTTGCACTCTTTGAGCGGTATTATTCCAATTGGCGCGTTCCTGCTTGAGCATTTCATCTCCAACGCGTTTGCCACCAATGGCCCCAGGGCTTATGCCGACCAGGTAAAATTTCTTACCGGACTGCCCTTTGTTCCGATTCTTGAGACAGTTGGAATCTATATCCCGCTGCTGTATCACGCTCTTTACGGCTTCTATATCTGGTTTCGGGGCGAATCCAACGTGAGCGATTATCCATGGGCGGGAAATTTCATGTATGCGGCCCAGCGCTGGACTGGCGGCATCGCCTTCATTTACATCGCCTGGCACACCTACACAATGCGCTTTTCCGGAATCCACCTGCTGACGAATTCGCAGGCCGCATTCCACAAAGTCCAGATGGAGTTGCAGAGCCCGTGGGCAGGCGCGTTTTATGTGATCGGTATCACGGCTGCTTCGTGGCATTTCGCATACGGTATCTATTTGTTCTGCGCCAAGTGGGGCATCACCGTCAGCGAAACGTCGCGTAAGTGGATGGGCAGGGTATGCCTGGTGCTGGCTCTTACTCTGATTACCATTGGATGGGTAACGATGGCGGCGTTTTTCAAGCCGCAGTGGAAAAACATACCGGAGAAGTTACCGCCAGAGCAGAGCGTGGAAAGAAGCGTGCATTAGAAACTTAACCATAAAGGATTTAGGAAGTTGCGCAGCTCGTGTTTTCAATTCTCAAATGACGCTGTATCACGATTCAGTTGAAGAAAAATTAAACAGGACGAAAAGATTTTCTTAGCGTTTCCTTCGTGTCCTTTGTGGTTAATAAGGTTTTATGGCAATAAATCCCAAAATAATCGTAATCGGCGGCGGGCTTGCAGGCCTGGCAGCGACCATTAAAATTGCTGAAGCAGGCGGTCACGTCGATCTGTTTTCCATTGTGCCCGTGAAACGGTCGCATTCCGTATGCGCGCAGGGCGGCATCAATGCCGCCAAAAACCTGAAAGGTGAAGGCGACACAACCTGGCAGCACTTTGATGACACGATCTATGGCGGTGACTTCCTGGCTAACCAGCCGCCGGTCAAGGCCATGTGTGACAGTGCGCCCGCCATCATCGATCTACTGGACCGAATGGGCGTCACGTTTAATCGCACGACTGAAGGTCTGCTCGATTTTCGCCGTTTCGGTGGCACCCTTTTCAATCGCACCGCATTTGCGGGAGCCACCACCGGCCAGCAGCTTCTGTACGCACTTGACGAGCAGGTACGCCGCTATGAGTCCGAAGGCCGGGTCACCAAGTTCGAGCACTGGGAATTCCTGAGTGCGGTGCTTGATACCAACCGCGTCTGCCGCGGCATCTGCGCCATGGAGCTCCGCAGCATGGAAGTACGGACCTTCCCGGCGGAAGCTATCATCATGGCAACAGGCGGCATCGGCGCGATTTTTGGCAAGTCAACCAATTCAGTGGTCTGCACCGGTTCGGCCCAGTCTGCTCTGTACCAGCAAGGCTGCTTCTACGCCAACGGCGAATTCATCCAGGTGCATCCCACTTGCATCCCGGGCGAAGACAAGCTGCGGTTAATGTCGGAGTCGGCGCGCGGTGAGGGCGGCCGCGTATGGGTGCCCAGAACCAAAGGCGATAAACGCGATTGGAAGAGCATTCCCGAATCCGAGCGCTGGTATTTTCTGGAAGAGTGGTATCCCAAATACGGCAACCTGGTGCCTCGTGACGTGGCTACCCGCGCCATTCACAAGGTTGTTTTCGAGAATGATCTTGGCATTGATGGACAGCCCATGGTCTATCTTGACCTGACGCACATTGATCGCGAGACGCTCAACCGCAAGTTGGAAGGAATCTTGGAGATTTACGAGAAGTTTGTGGGCGACGATCCGCGCGACGTCCCCATGAAGATCTTCCCCGGCATGCATTACACCATGGGCGGACTGTGGGTGGATTTCAACCAGTCCACCAACATCAAAGGTATCTTTGCGGCCGGCGAGTGCGAATATGGTTACCATGGCGCCAACCGCCTCGGCGCAAATTCTCTCGTTTCCTGTATCTACGGCGGCTTTGTTGCCGGCCCGCAGGCCGTTCTTTATGCCAAGAACAATATCAAGTCATCAGCCGGCGCCACCAGCACTGTATTTGATGCTGAGCGCAAACGCCAGGAAGAAGCCAACGCCGGCTTGCTGAGTTCAAACGGTACGGAAAATCCGTTCCGTCTCTGGCGCGAACTGGGTGAGTTGATGACGCGCAACTGCACCGTCATTCGCTACAACAAGAACCTGCAACAGACTGACGCCAAACTGGTTGAGTTCCTGGAACGTTTCAATCACATCAACCTGAGCGACAAGAGCCAGTGGGCAAACACATCCTTTGTCTTCACGCGGCAGCTTTATAACATGCTGCAACTTTCCCGCGTGATCGCACAGGGTGCGGCGTTGAGAGACGAGTCACGCGGCGCGCATTACAAACCGGATTTTCCTGACCGCGATGACAAAAATTTCCTGAAGACCACGAAGGCTTATTTCGCTCCGGATGCCGATGAGCCCAGGTTTGAATTTGAGCCTGTAGATATTTCACTGCTGCCGCCAAGACCGCGGCGGTATGACATGGCGAAATAGTCAGAAATCACAAAGGGCACGAAGGAACACGAAGGGTGAATAAAGGGTCGCACATGAACATCTCTGAAGCACGTCCAAGCAAACCCCTGGTGATCCTTGGCGTCCTTTGTGGTTAGAAAAAAATGGACCAGCAACAGCGCACGACATCGCCGAAGTTTTACAAGAACGCCGCCATTTTGTTCTACGTCATCGGCTTCATCTTGTTGTGGCAGGCGATTGTGCATCGTGACTGGGCCTACGGTGCATTTGCGGGCATCACGTTCTTCAACGCCTTTATGACCACCCTGAAAGTTATTTCGTTACGGGAGACAAAACAGTAATGGCAAAGACCGTCATCCTCAAAATCAAACGCCAGGAAAGCCCTAAGGCCGCTGCGCGCTGGGAAGAGTTTGAACTTACCTGGAAACCGGGGATGAATGTAATTTCCGCCATGATGGAGATCGCGGCTAATCCAGTTACGCGTGACGGCAAGACCACCACTCCCATTGCCTATGACTCCAATTGCCTGGAAGAGGTCTGCGGCTCCTGTGCCATGCTCATTAACGGCAGGGCGCGCATGGCATGTTCCGCGCTGGTGGATAAACTTGACCAGCCGATCCGCGTGGAACCCTTCAGCAAGTTCCCCATCGTCCGCGACCTGGCGGTGGACCGCAGCGTGATTTTTGAAAACCTAAAAGCGGTGAAGGCGTGGGTACCGGTGGACGGTACGTATGATCTCGGCTCCGGATTGCGCATCTATCCCACCGAACAGGAAGAGGCTTATCCAATCTCGCGCTGCATCTCCTGCTGCTGCTGCATGGAAGCTTGTCCTCAGTTCAATGAGGACACAGGCTTTGTCGGCGCAGCGACGATCGCCCAGGTGAGGCTATTCAACCAGCATCCCACCGGCAAGGCGCTGAAGCACGAACGACTTCAGGCGCTGATGGGCGATGGCGGCATACAGGAGTGTGGCTTTGCGCAAAACTGCGTTCAGGTCTGCCCCAAGGACATTCCGCTCACCAAAGCCATTGCCGATACAGGCCGTGAGGTCATAAAGCAGGCGATCAAGGATTTCTTCCGCGGCTAATTCTGCCGCGCGACCATCGCTTTCTTCAGGTCCTGGCCAATAAGCCGTGAGCGCTCTTCCACTATCTCCACGAACGATTTACTGACCTGCGTATAAAATCCCTTGAGCGGCTGGCTGCCAAGTTCTTTGGCGTATTGCTGAAGTTCCGGCCGGGTTACGCCGTGATAGGTCACGCTCATGGAAAGCTCAATATTGTTTTGCATTTCGGTTTTCAGTTCTTTGCGCTGCGACTCCAACCGGGCCAAAATCTCCGGTGGCGCTCCGGCGCCGGTCATGATTCCCCGCATCATGGCCATGAAGGTATCCGTTGCGTAATCGCTGATGCCCACGCTGGCGTCCACTGCATCCAACGCCTCAATCCGATCATCCGTGGGCGGAACGGTGCTGGCAATCCTGACATATCTCTTGAGTTTCTGTTGTCCTTCGGCCGTATTCGTTGCGGCCTCCAGAACAAGCATCTTTGCCACGAGCGGTTCTTGCAGCCGCTGGACCGTTAGCGCCATTTCTTCAGGGTTGCAGCGGGCGACCATACGCTGCTGTATCTCTTTGCGCAACAAATCGGCGTTGAATTCCTTCAGCATGATAGGCCGGAAGATACTGATGAATTCCTCCGCGGATTCCCTGCCGCGTATCTGATTCATGAATGAGTCTGAAGAAATAACATCCATCAGGTGGTCAATCGACTGGTTGAATCCGCTTAGTTCGAGAGCCTGATGGGTCAGCGCAGCGCAGTCGGTAGTTTGCGCAGACGCTAATCCGCACGTGAGCAGCAAGAACAAAAATCCAAAACTATGTTTCATCTAAAGGCCTTTTGCAAAGGAAATTGCGCCTTAGCGTATTGCAGATGGCCTTTAACGACAACGTAACTTTAGTTTGCGAATTTGTTCTGTCATCCGGGTTCAGCTCGTTTATCGGAACAAAAGCGGATGCTGCGCGACAAAAATCCAGCGCGTGATATGGAAGAAGAGCGGAGCGGAAAAGCAGATGGAGTCCATGCGGTCCAGAATTCCGCCATGGCCTTCAATTGTGCTGCCAAAGTCCTTCACTCCGCGGTCCCGCTTGATGGCTGACATGGTAAGGCCGCCGGCAAATCCCATGAGCGCAACTGCCAATGACATCAGCAGCGCCTGCAAAGGCGTAAACGGCGTCATCCACCACAGAGACATTCCCAACGCTACCGCAGTAGCCACTCCACCGATAAATCCTTCCCAGGTCTTGTTGGGTGAAATGCCGGGCACAATCTTTCTCTTGCCTATCAGCTTGCCCCAGATGTACTGAAAAACATCACTGAGCTGCGCCACGATCATCAGAAACAAGAGAAGCTTGGCATCCTGGCGTTGATAGCCGGGAATATTGAGCGTGAGCAGCGCGGGCGCATAGCTGATGCAATACACGCACACCATCAGCCCCCATTGAATGCGTGCAGCACGGTCCAGAAAGCCGGCAGTTTCACCTGCCAGCGCCAGGCGGATGGGAACGAACAAGAAGGCATAAACAGGAATGAGAATGATGGCCAGCCCGTACCAGCCTTTATACCAGAACCAATATTGCAGCGGCGTAAATACAAAGAATGACCAGAAGAGCGTGCGATGATCGGCGCGCGTGGTGCTGATAAGGCTGATGTATTCCCGCAGAGCCAGCAAGGATACAAATCCAAACAGAAGCATGGACCCGGCAGGACCGATCACGAAGGAGATGGAGAAGATCCCAATCATGATCCACCAGGCACGAATGCGGGCATTCAGGTTGTCAATGGTGGCTTTCCGGTCTTCTGACTTTACGCTGCGGGAGAGCGCAAAGCCGACCAGGCTGGCTGCCACCAGTCCTCCGACAACTCCGTTCAGGATCAAAAACATCTGGTGATCGACTTTAAAGTTCATGCTTCCCTCAGCGCGCAGACAGCAGCATGCGCTTTTTCCAGGAACGATTCCTTCGTCTCATCTTTCTCCAGCTTCAGTGGCGGGCCAAAAACTACCCGGCTGATGACCGGTACAGGCAAAAACTCTCCCTTGGGCAGTATGCGGTTCAAATTAGAAAGATATACCGGCACAAACTGCACGTCGGGCCGCCTTGACCACAAATAGTAAATACCGCTCTTAAACGGTCCCACCTCAAGACCATTGCCCCGTGTGCCTTCCGGAAAAACGATCAGCGAGTTTTCCGTGCCCAGCGCCTCCAGAAGCAAGTCCAATGTGTTGCGCGCAGCGGCGGTGCGGTCGCCTTCTGCGGTTTTGCTTCCGCGTTCCACCAGCACGGCGTGGAATGCGTTTACCGCGATTCGCTTTCTCAGCCCGGAATTCCAATAATCTTTTGCTGCTACGGGCCGGGTCAGGCTCCTGAGTTTCCGCGGCAGGACGGACCAGAGCACAACGAAATCGAGATGGCTGGTGTGGTTGGCGAAATAGACTCTTTGCCGGGTTGCAGGTCTGCAATTCACCCAGCGCACTGAAGGACCGGCCAGACCGCGCGCACATGCGGCGATAATGCTTGCTGATAGCGCGCTCAACGGGCTTCAAGCTCCCGCGCAATGCGCGCTGTGCGGCGCCAGATAGTCACCAGGCAGCCAAGATTAATGACGATGAGAGCCGTCCAGAGAATGGTGCCGGCAGAGGTAAATCGGGTTTCAAAGATTGCCAGCGTGCAAGCAAGCGTAAGAGCAAACATGCGATGCTGCTTGGCCATGGGGCCGATAAAACTTTGTTTGAGCCCGGAAGCTCCACCCAGCATCCGCACATACGCGGTGAAGATAGCAAGGGCCGCTGCAATGAATCCAAGCTCCACGCCGAACGAATGCTTACATGCTGCATAGCCGGCGCCGATAAAAATGACTGCATCAGCCACACGGTCCGGCAGGTCGTTATAGATCTCACCGGATTTGGTTTTACGTCCGCCTTCAATGGCAACCATTCCGTCCAGCATATTGCACAACAGACGTCCCTGAATTCCTGCAACGGCAAGCACCAGCAGCAACGTACGCTCTCCACCGCTGAACTCAGGCGAAAAATACAGCGCAGCCCCGGCGCACACAGCAAAGAAAATGCTGGTGACTGAGATAACGTTGGGCGAGGCATGCCACTTGACCAGCAATTGGGCGAGCCGGTTGGCCCACGCTGCCTGACGCGTCTTTAAAGGCCTTCTGGCAGATTCTGTTTCCATAATTAGGCGTGAGAATACTCTTGTTATAACATCGGGGCGAAGAGGACAAGGGATTTTCTCTGTAACACTTGTGTCAGCAGGCGGAGCATTTCAAGTGAGCAATAGGGGTTCATGGATGGCGAAGTCGCTTGGGATCAGCACTGCGATAGCGCTGGTAACCAGTATCGGGTTCTACCTGTTTTTCAGGATCCATCAGGAACTCTATATCACACCCGCCTACGCCTGGCGGCTGGGAGCTATCGTATTCCTGGTTAGCGCACTCTCCACCATGATCTATTTCCGTATGCGGACAGATCGTTGAAATGCCCAGACCTTCATCAGCGGACCGCAAACACCGGAGTTTATAGCTCGGCCCTGGGTTTTATGGACCGGGTTCTTATGGGGTTTTGCCGAAGCTACCCTGTTCTTTATTGTGCCGGATGTTCTCCTGACCATGGTTGCGCTCTTTTCATTCCAGCGATCGTCTCGCGTGCTGGCGTGCATCATGCTGGGAGCGCTTGCCGGAGGCACGATCATGTTTTATCTGGGCGCAAGCAAGCCGGAACAGGCCAAGGTCGTGGTTCTGCGCGTACCGTTTGTTTCGCCCGCCATGTTTGAGAAGACCGGGCAGAGCTTCCAACGTGACGGAATCTGGGCATTGACCAAGGGCCCAGGAAACGGCATTCCGTACAAGGTCTATTGCGTGCAAGCCGGGCGATATTCGGGATTGGCACTCTTCCTGGCAGTCAGCGTGCTTGCCCGTATGGAGCGTTTTGCCCTATTCTGGCTGATTGCGGGAGTGATTGGCTTCGTCTTCCGGGCAAACATTCGTCGACAGCCGAAGGTCACTGTGGCTGTTTACGCGTGCATCTGGGTTGTCGGCTATGCCTGGTATTGGAGCGCAATATGAAGTCCAGCAAATCTCAAGATGAGACAAAACCTTAGGTTGCGCGAAGCTAAAACGGGCTGATTACAAAATTTTTTATAGTGAACAAACAGAGAACTACCGAATTTTGTCAGCCAACCTAAACCATTGATTACCAAAGTCTCTGGCAGTCATGACCTGAGGGTTCAGCAGAATTATAAAATTCAGGTAAATTGCTGAGTATCAATTCCTACAGCTCTGGTTTAAAATTTGCCATCTAATGCCGATATTGTGAGTAGTCGGATATTTAGTACTGTTTGGAATTGGACCCGATGGGCGCTAAGAAAATTTTAATCACTTCGTCGATGTTTCTGATGGCAATTGCCGCCACACTGCCGGCTTTTGCCGCCACGCGCTACACCACTCGGCACCACCGTGCACATGTTCGTCGTGTGGCATGGAACCCTGTTCTGCGAGGCTCCATGGATTCCATGGTGCGGCAGAATGAAGAGATTGACCGCCTGCAACTGCCGCGCATCGCGGACAATGATCAATTGCTCGAACTGGAGCGCACACAGGAGCTGATTCCAATCCAGGAAAGCCGCGCTCTGCGCATTAATCCGTCACTCCAGGCCGACAAGAAATATTGCCGTCCGTGGTGCAATCAGTTTCTCCAGGACATGAGCGAGGCGTATTTCAAGGAGTTCCATACGCCACTACAGGTAAATTCCGCGGTACGCACCATGGAGCAGCAACAGAAGCTTCGCCGCCACAATCGCAATGCGGCACCGGAAATTGGAGAACATGCGTCTTCCCACCTGGCCGGCATCACGGTTGATCTTGCCAAGCGCGGATTGACACGCAAACAGCACACATGGATTGAAGCCTACCTTAAGAACCTGCGCGATCAGGGATTGGTAGAAGCCGCGGAAGAGCGCCGGCAGGCGTGCTTCCATGTGATGGTTTCAGACCGTTATACAGAATGGCGCGAGGCGAACCAACTGGCTGATAAAATTGCCAGAGAATGAACCCACAACTTTTGCTTGCATGCTTTCTTCTGCTTTCAAGCTTAGCGCTTGCACAACATCCGCAACATAAGAAGCCAGCAAAGGCCGCGCCTGTGACGCGGCCTAAAGCTGATGCAGCGCAGGCCATCCACCAGTCAGCGCTGATCGTGGATACCCACGCGGACACCCCGCAACGCTTCCTGGACGAAAATTTTGACCTCGGCCAGACCACCCCCGTTGCTGAAGGGCATATCGATCTTGAGAAGATCAAGCAGGGCAATCTGGGGGCGGAGTTCTTCTCCATATGGGTTGAGCCGGAGTTCAAAGGCCACTACTCCAAGCGCGCCATGGACCTGATTGACAGCGTTTACCAGCAGGCGGCCCGTCATCCAGACAAAATAACCATGGCATTCACCGCGGATGATATTCTCCGCGCACGTGAGCAGCACAAGTTTGCCGCACTGATGGGCATTGAGGGCGGGCACGCCATTGAAAATGATATCCGGCTCCTGCGTGATTTCTACCGCGTGGGCGTGCGCTACATGACCCTGACCTGGTCCAACACCAATGAGTGGGCTGACTCCTCCGGCGACATCCAGGACCCAAACGTCAAGCACCACAATGGTATGACGGATTTTGGCAAGGACGTGGTACGGGAGATGAACCGCCTGGGCATGATCGTGGACATTTCCCATGTTTCCGATGCAACGTTTTACCAGGCGCTGCTGATCAGCCAGGCGCCGGTGATCGCGTCGCATTCGTCATCACGCGAGTTGACCAATCAGCCACGCAATATGACCGATGACATGCTGCGCGCCATGACCAACAACGGCGGCGTGGTGATGGTGAATTTCTATTCCGCATTTATCGACGAAAACTACCGCAGAGCATCTTCTGATCCGGAAAAGGTCAAGCACCGCGATGCCGAGGTGGAAGCTTTCAAGAAAGCGCATGCCCATCCTGATGGCAGCCCGGTTACATACGACGAATATGCTCCGATTGAGAAGAAATGGGCCGCACAGTTTCCTCGTCCGCCATTGAAGTCTTTGGTCGATCACATTGATCACATCGCTAAAGTTGCGGGGATTGACCACGTCGGTCTGGGCTCTGATTTTGACGGCGTAACTTCCCTGCCAGAAGGAATTGACTCCGCCGCCGACTTACCCAAAATCACCCAGGCGCTGCTACAACGGGGTTACACACGCGAACAGATCCACAAAATACTGGGCGGAAATTTTCTCCGGGTGATGCATGAAGTGGAAGCCACGGCAAAACGTCTCCAGGCCGAGCACAAGGCATCGGATGCCCTGACCTTCGAAGAAATTGAATTAATGGTGGGAAACCGGGTGACCGCAGAGCAGTTGATTGGCCGCATCAACGAGCATGGTGTGAATTTTGATCTTACGCCGGAACGGCGTACTCGTCTCAAAGGGCAAGGAATAGAGGATTCAGCGCTGGAAGCGATTGCGAAGGCGAGAAGAAAGTAAGTTCAGTTCAGTCGCTTAGACTAACGTCGCTGGGCAAAATGAATCCGGTTACAACTCTTGTGAGAGCGCAACCGGATTCAAATTGCGAATTGCCTACTTACTGACGCCGGCCTTCCTGATGTAGATATTCCCGTTGAAATTCTTGAACTGCATTTCCTGGCCGCCACCGTTGATGGTGCCGCGCACGTTCTTATCGATTTTTACGCGATACTTACCGCTTTTGCCCCGATCATCCTCCACGGTCTGCTGTGGTGCGCTTGGTTGAATCTTGACGTCAAAGTCGCTATAAACCTCGCCGTTGTCAGTTCGCAGGCTCACATTGGCTTTGAGATCGGCTGGAAAAGTCACGTCGATATCACCATTCAACGAGCTGAAAGCCATAGGTTTCTGCGGATCGATGCGGTTAAATGTCACCAGCACGTGGCCATTTAACGCGTGCGCCACCACACTGCCACCGATGTTTTTCAGATCGACTTCGCCGTTGACATCGTTAATGTCAAGCTCGCCATCCACGCCGGTAACGAGAATATTGCCGTCATTCACCGTATGCAGTGAAAGTGAGGTATGCGTCGGCACCGTGATCGTGAGATCAATCGTGCGCTGATATGAGTCTGTGCTGACGCGAACCTGGTTATTGTCTGACTCAATGTTCAACCCGGTTGAGGTCATGGGAATGTGTTTCATCCCTTCGCCTCTCCCCCCGCGACCTGACTCTTCGCCACCTCGGGCCTTGGCTTCCACCACAACTTCTTTTACCTCAGCCCCTTTCACCGTGATACTGCCGCTGACCAGATGGGCCCGCAGGTTGACCGGACGTGAAGGGTCACTCAAAGGAACGGTGACCTTGTTGTCTGACTGTGCGCTCAAAGGCTGCGCGAGTGCGACCAAAATGACTGCCGCTACGGAAAGAATGTATTGATAAGTCTTAAAGTAATAGTTCATAGGTTTGTTCTTCCTCAATTATTCTCGGTTACTCATGGCGTTCGAGAACGCGTATGTCTCCATTCAAATTTTCAGCCTTGATTTCCGGCCCCCCCGAGCCAATGCGTCCACCGGTGTAGCGGTCGGAACGAAAAACAAACTTGGTGCCGTGCATCTCGCCGCTGGCTGGCTTTGCCGGCAGCGAAGCCAGCTCAAAGTCGCTATAGACAGCGCCATTCATGGTCTTGAAGCGGAAGTCACCCGACAGTCCACGGACAAAATACAGCTCCACGTTTCCATTGATCGTCCCGAAGGCTGACGCTTCGCGTGGATTCTCACGGAACGTCACCTTCACCGGGCCGTTCACAGTCTTGGCCTGGCCGGAGCCGGCAACGTTCTGCATCTCAATTCCACCGTTCACGTTGTGAACAGAGAAGTTCCCGGTCACATCGCGAACATTGACGCGCCCTGAGTTCACTGTCTTCAATTTGACTTCGATATTTCGCGGCACCTGGAGTTGAAAATCCATCTTCACCCGGTAGCCACGGTCGCCGTGCCAGCTGCCGCAATTGTCATGGCCGTCATTGCAATTGCAACGAAACGGGCCATTCACGTAGAGCTTTAAAAAATCCGGCTGATCGGTGATGTCCAGCGTAACCTCTTTTTTAGCGGCGTCCATCCTGTCCTTGGACTCCGCGGAGATGGTTTTATTCACCACAAGCTGGACCTGATCGCCCTGGCCGCCGGTCACCTCAATGGAGCCAAAGATATTGTCTACTTCAAGAATTTTGTGGGCCGCGGTCAGATTGAAAGTCTTGCGGATGGTTTCTTTCTCTTGCAGCCGCAGACTTGAATCTGAATCGTCATCGTCTCCGGCCGCGCGAAGCGGGGCACTGACTTGCGGCAATAGCAGCATGGCCAGCGAGAACATCAGGACCAACGTAAGAAATCTGTGCTTTAACATGGCTAATCTCCAGTCACTCGTTTTTCCAGATAAGGCATCATTCTTATCTTCACGCTCCGCAGGTTAGTTCAATTGCTGAATTCCCCAGTCCACGCGCTTTTTCACAGTGGGATCTATCCTGGGGTCCTGCTGAAACTTCTTGAATTGCGTCACCGCGCCCCGGTCATGCAGGTCCACCAGCAGATCAATCAACGCAACCTGCACCAGCGGCGATTGCCGGGTTTGTAGCGCTTCCATCAGTCCGTTGCGGACTTCAGGCCGTCCGGCATACCGGCTCAAAGCATCGAGTGCCGCCAATCGCACATCAACACTGTTATCAAACTGCAGGGTGTGAAATAGTGCGCCCATCACTTTGGTATCCGGCTCGGGCAAACGCGTGCTCCAGCTCACTCCTTCCAACCGCTGGCTGGCCGACTGCTGCTGCAACATGGAAAGCGCTACCGTTTGCCGTGTGGCAGCAAGTTCGTCTTGCAGATCCGCAAGCTTTTTCTGCACGTCGTTGTCGGCACCACGGTCAGACTGTCTCCCGATCAGAAATCCGCAAGCCAGAAAGAGACATGCCCATACGATTCCCGCGGCTGGAAGCTGTCTCCAGTTACCCAAACCCCAGAGCATGGGAGCTGGAGTCTTGCTCTTCTCCGTTGCGAGACTGCTTTTCTCCCAGCGGCCTTCCTGGTAACTTTCAAGCATTGCTTTAAATCTTGATTCCAGTGCGGGACTGGGCTGCTCTTCCGGAAATAGCGCCAGGTTCTTCCATAACGCTGCTTCTTCGCCGCACGTTACGCAACTCGCTAAATGCTTTTCCACTTCCCCTGCCAGCTCCGAACTGAGCCTGCCTTGCAGATAATCCGGCAGGAGTTCGCCAATCTCTTCACATTTCATTGCACACTCCCAGGCCTCGGCCAACCGCCGTCAAGACCTTTGCCTCGTAAAGACTTTCCACTCTCCAGCTGATGAAATATCTGCCTCAACTCTTGCAGCGCGCGGTGGACTCGGGTCTTCACCGTACTCACTTCACACCCCAGAAGTTGGGCAATTTCTTCGTACTTGAGGTCCTGAAACCGGCTCAGTACCAGGACTTCGCGCTTGTCCTCTGATATCCGCATCAGCGCGCTGTGCAACAATATCGCTTGCTGGCTTTGCTGCGCGGTATCCACCGGCTCAACCGCAGGCGACATTTCAGGTTCCCAGCTTGTCTCCGGCCGGCGCTTGCGCAGGTGGTCAACCCTGGCATTACGTGCGATCTGATACATCCACGCCCGGAATGCCGTCTCTGGACGGTAGCTGTGGCGATACTTGAGGATGCGGAAGAAGACTTCCTGCACCAGGTCTTCACTCACGGGCCGGTTACCAGTCAGCTTCAAGTAAAAGTTGAATAAAGGCACGTGATAGCGCTCAAACAACACGCCCAGCATCTCGCCAACGCCGCTCCGCACCTGCGACATCAGCTCCTCATCGGAGATCGAATTGTTGATCTTTTCCGGCAGGGCGGCTGTCTGTCCTTTCAAGGGTGATTACCGCGGCGCAGAGAAAAGGTTCCGCGAAAAAAATGGATTGTTTAACAATCAGGCCGACAAGCTCGCAGACTTTACTTCTTTCTGCTCTCCATTTCTAATATTCGCTTACGCCCTAACTCAAAGGAGAGATGAATGGTGATCCGTGCTGCGTTGATTCTACTGTGTTTGAGCCTTGTGGCTGGCGCGCAGAGCAAGCCCGCGCAAACTAAGCCCACGCAGACTAAACCAAAGACCGCCGCCCCCGGCACTGCCCCTAAAGCAGCACCCAAGACGGCAGCTAAGACCGCGTCAGCTAAAACAGCCCTGATTCACACCACCGCAGGCGATATGAAGTGCACCCTTTTTCCTGACCAGGCCCCCAAAGCTGTAGCAAATTTTATTGGGCTGGCAAAGGGCACCAAGCCGTGGAAGGACCCCGTTTCCGGGAAGACGATTCATGGAAAACCTTTGTATGACGGCGCAATCTTTCACCGGACAATTCCCGAATTCATGATTCAGGGTGGTGATCCTTCAGGCACCGGAAGCGGCGACGTTGGCTTTGAATTCCAGGATGAACTCCATGCCGACCTGCTGTTTGACCAGCCAGGACGCCTTGCCATGGCCAATCGCGGCCCCAATACCAACAGTTCGCAATTCTTCATCACGGAAAAGGAAGTTCCCTTCCTCAATCCCTGCCTTGACCCCAACGGATGCATGGGAGGGCGCCGCGCACCAAACAGCGGCTATACCATCTTTGGTCAGTGCGATGAGAGCACGGTGGAGTTGGTTAAGAAGATCGCCCGCATGCCCTGTGGAGGCGGCCAGACCTGCACGGGAAATAATAGCCGGCCGCAGGCCCCGGTAAAAATCGTGCATATCGATATTCAGGGCGCGGGCGGCGCTACCTCAACCAAGCCGGCGGCAAAGAAAACAACGGCCCCAATCAAACCTACGCCACCAAAGCAGTAAATTCAGGCAAGAGCAGAACAAGCACGGCACGGATCACAATTCGAAAGGAATAATGAATGACACGCCAGCCAGGCACATACGCTGTTTTTGACACCACTGAAGGAAAGATCGTTTGCCGGATATTTGAAAAAGAGGCCCCCATTACCACCAAGAACTTCATCGACCTTGCCGAAGGCAAGCGCAGCTGGTCAGACAGGGTGAGCGGCAAGAGCGGCACCGGTCCTCTCTACAATGGCACGATCTTCCATCGTGTGATTCCGGACTTTATGATCCAGGGCGGCGATCCCAGCGGCACTGGAATGGGCGGCCCGGGATATCAGTTTCAGGACGAAACCAAAGGCTCTCCTTATAAATTTGACAAGCCGGGCAAGCTGGCCATGGCCAATGCCGGCCCCGGAACCAATGGCAGCCAATTTTTTATCACCGTGGCCGCAACGCCCTGGCTTACAGGCAATCACACCATCTTCGGCGAGGTAGTAGAAGGCCAGGACGTTGCAGACAAGATTTCAAAGGTGAAAAAAGGCGCGCAGGACCGCCCGGTAAAAGAGGTTGTGGTCAATTCCATTACGATTGAGCGCGCTGCATAGCTGAGAAATGAACTGATGGACCCGGTGAAAGTCATCATCTTTGTCGGCGCTTTTCTGCTTTTGCTGCTGCTTGGGCGGAAGCTTTCGGCGGCGAGCGAAATCCGCCCAACCGCGCCGCCGGAACCGGTTCCGCTGCAACCCGCTACAAATAATGTCAAGAAGGAAAACGAGGTACTGGCGCCGAGTCCCGTAGTAGGTGCGGACCTGCCATTTCCAGTTCGGCTGCCGGAGCTGGAAATGGACGACGACGGTAAATTCAATCGTCCGGAATTCCTCAACTATCACTTTGCCACCATCGATCTTTTGCAGGGACCAAGCAATCCGAAAAGTTTCTTTGACGAGTTCTTTGTCGAAACACGCAACCCCGAAGACCAGCATATCGGCACATACAAATATCTGGTGGCAACTCCAGCGGGGTTACAGCGCGCCATGGACGAGGAACGCTTGCCTGTCATGTATCTTGAAAACCAAGTCATCATTGTTGCCCAGTGGGACTTAACGCTCATTCTGAACGCCGCTGTTCAAGAGATCATCAAGACATACCGCGGCTGGCAGGCTTACGCCGAGGAACATGCTCTCCCCGACACTGACGGACAGAACTAAAACTGCATTTGCGCCAAAACAAAAACCGGCGCTCGGCGCCGGTTTCTGTAATCTGGCTCAATACTAGACGCCGATCACTTTCACCAGTTCAGCCACGGAATCAGCGCTCTTCTGCAAAGCAGCCTGTTCTTCCGCGGTCAGCTTAATTTCGATAATCTGCTCCAGTCCATTCGAGCCCAGCTTGCAAGGCACGCCGACAAAGAGCCCCTTAATGCCGTACTCGCCCTCAAGATGGACGGCGCAAGGCAGGATCTTTTTCTTGTCCTTGAGGATGGCTTCCACCATCTCCGTGGCTGCCGCGGAGGGAGCGTAATAAGCGCTGCCCGTCTTCAGATATTTCACAATCTCTGCACCGCCGTCGCGGGTGCGCTGCAGGATAGCATCAAGCCGGTCCTTGGGAATCAGTTCGGTGATCGGAATGCCCGCAACCGTGGAATACCGCGCCAGCGGGACCATGGTGTCACCGTGTCCGCCAAGCACGAATGCTGTTACGTTCTCCACACTCACATTCAATTCCTGAGCGATGAAGGTGCGGAAGCGTGCCGAGTCCAGCACGCCGGCCATGCCGATCACGCGATTACGGGAAAACTTGCTCAACTTGAACGCCGCCTGGGCCATTGCATCGAGCGGATTGGAAACCACGATCAGGATGCAGTTCGGCGAATTGGCCACGACTTTGGCAATCACGTCCTGCATGATCTTGTAGTTGGTATTGAGCAGATCATCACGGCTCATACCCGGTTTGCGGGCGATTCCGGCGGTGATCACTACAATGTCAGAGTTCGCGGTATCGGCGTAGTCATTCGTGCCGAGAACGTAAGAGTCGCGTTTCTCCACGGGCATGGCTTCCAGCAGGTCCAACCCCTTGCCCTGAGGCACGCCTTCCAGCACGTCAATCAACACTACATTCCCCAGCTCTTTTGAGGCCACCCAGTGAGCGCACGTTGCACCCACGTTTCCCGCGCCTACGATGGTTATCTTTTTACGCATGCCAAGTCCCTTCCTGAATTTTTGCTGATGTCTAAACTGCTGTTTTCTTGCGCCGGTCCACCATGTTTTCAACCATGTGCGTGGCAAACTCACTGGTCTTGACTTTGGTTGAACCCGGCAGCAGGCGCTCAAAGTCATACGTCACAAACTTCTGCAGGATCGTGGCTTCCAGGGATGTTTCAATCAGACGCGCTGCTTCAGACCATCCCATGTAGTCAAGCATCATGACTCCGGAAAGGATGACCGATCCGGGGTTGATCACATCTTTGTCCGCGTATTTAGGGGCTGTGCCGTGCGTCGCCTCAAACACTGCGTGCTGGTCACCCACGTTGGCGCCGGGGGCAATGCCCAAGCCGCCGACCTGAGCCGCACAAGCGTCAGAAATATAGTCGCCGTTTAGATTCGGCGTGGCCAGAATGTCATACTCTGCCGGCCGGATAATGACCTGCTGGAAGATGGAATCAGCAATGCGGTCATTCACCATGATCTTCTTTTTCCATGCGCTATTTCCGTGTGACTTGCCGAGCGAATCAAGCACGGTTTTCACTTCCTGCTCAACTTCGCGCCGGAAGCTTTCTGGAGCAAAATCCATTCCAGGTTCGACCATCGCCGCGTTCTGCTCCACGCTCAGGCTGGGATTCTTGTCTTTGTTGTCCAGGATCCAGCTCTCGCGCTCGGTCACGATCTGGTCGCGGAATTCGTCGCGTGCCACTTCATAGCCCCATTCACGGAAAGCGCCCTCAGTAAATTTCTGGATGTTGCCCTTGTGCACCAGAGTGACGGATCGTCTCTTGTGCGTGACCGCATGCTGAATGGCCATGCGCACCAGCCGTTTCGTGCCAAAGATGGAGATGGGCTTGATGCCGATCCCGGAGTCTTCACGAATGTGTTTTTTGGTCCCGGCGAGCATGGTGTTATTGAGGAAATCCAGCAGCTTTTTGACTTCAGGGGTTCCCTGTTTCCATTCGATCCCGGCGTAAACATCCTCAGTATTTTCGCGGAAGATGACTACGTTGAGCTGGTCAGGATGCTTTACCGGTGAAGGCACGCCCTGGTAATAACGTACCGGGCGGATACAGGCATAAAGGTCCATGATCTGCCGCAAAGCCACGTTCAAAGAGCGAATACCGCCTCCAATGGGCGTAGTGAGCGGCCCCTTGATGGAGACATGGAGATCACGCGCGGCATCGACGGAGCCCTGAGGCAGCCAGTCGTTGAACTTGGTGAAGGCCTTTTCTCCGGCAAAGATTTCATACCAGTGAATCTTGCGTTTGCCCCCGTAGGCTTTTTCAACGGCGCCATCAAATACGCGCACTGACGCAGCCCATATGTCACGGCCGGTGCCGTCACCCTCAATGTAAGGAATAATCGGATTGTCAGGAACCTGTAGCTTGCCGCCGGCAAAAGTAATAGGACTGCCGCCTGCAGGCAGCGAAACTCCGTTATATGAAGACGCCATGCTTCCTCCCCGAAATACATTCACTATGCAAACCTTTTAAGTTAACATCGCAGCGGAGATGGCGCAAACGCTGTGACAGTGGTCACAACGCCCAGGCAGCCCTGTTTCCAATCCCCTGAAAGTGAGCGACTCTTAATGCGCTGCAAACAAACCGTGTTTACGCTGCTTTTGTTTTTGATCATTTCCGCAACCGTCCGCGCCGCGGACACACCCTACCTCTATAAGGTAAGTCTTGTGCAGGCCGCTCCGGGGAAACTGCTGGATCTGATCGATCTCTATAAAGCCCGGGCAGCGGAATTGAAACAGGCTGGAGACGAAGCGCCGCTCTGGATGCGCCACAGCCAGGGTGACCACTGGGACTTGATGATTCTCTTCCCTGCCGGCAGCTACTCTGACTATTACCAGCCGGCGCGGATAGGCAAGCGCCAAGCAACACAGATCACGAAGCTGGATGACAAGCTCAAAGAGAACATCGCATGGCAGGAAGACCTGTTTGCCTACGGGCCTCCACTGGCCGATCTGCGGAAGGCGTTTGCCGGCGGCGCCTTCTTTCACGTGGAGATGTTCGTCTCACTGCCCGGCAAGTTCGCCGATCTGTACAAGGAACGCGAGATGGAAAATGCTTACGCAAAGGCCTTAAAAGAGCCTGAGAATTTCATCTTTGTGCGGGACCAGGGCGCGGCGTGGGACATATTTACCATCGGCGTCTTTCGTGATCTGAAGCACTATGCAGAAAGCGCGGACGCTTCAGCCAAAGACCAGGAAGCTGCCGCCAAGACCGCTGGATTTGAAGCTCCCAGTCAGATCGGCCCATATCTGCGGCGATTTATCCGCGAGCACCATGACACGTTGGCGGTGGCGATTAAATAAAACTGCACGAATGAGGCCGCGATCCACTTACTTTGCCATGGCTTTCTCAACTTCGTCCGCCGTACGAGGAAGGTCATGGGTGAGCATGACGAGTTTGCCATCCTGGCCAACGGCGAACATGTCTTCTATGCGTACGCCAAGCTTTTCTTCAGGAATGTAGATGCCGGGCTCAAGGGTGAACACCATGCCTTTTTCCAGCGGCAAAGCTGGATCATTTGCATCATGGACGTTCAATCCCACGTGGTGTCCCAGTCCATGGATGAAGTATTTCCCCAGCGGCTCACCGTGGAGATCTTTGCCATGAGTGTTGATGTAGTCGAAAGCCACTTTATAGAGAGAATCAGCGTCGGTGCGGCTGGTGGCGAGCTTTGACTTCCCTGCCTGAAATGCCTGCATGGCGGCTTCCTGCGCGGCCAGGACAATGTTGTAAATCTCGCGCTGGCGGGCCGTGAACCTGCCATTGACCGGCGCGGTACGCGTGATATCAGTGGCATACATTGAATATTCACCAGCCACATCCATCACCACTATGTCGCCATCCTGCATTACCCCGGAATCTGCCGAGTAGTGCAGTACGGTCGAATAAAATCCCGAGCCGACAATAGGAGCGTAAGCAGGACGCTCACAGCCGCGCTTGCCAAACTCATATTGCATCAGCGCAGAAATCTCACGCTCACTCACACCGGGATGGATGGACTTCAAAGCGGCGCGATGGGCAAATTCCGAGGCTTCAGTAGCGCTGGTAATCATGTGCAGCTCGCCGGCATCTTTCACCATGCGCAGGCGGGCAATCAGCGTTTTGGCATCGCGGAATGAAACGTAATTGGGAAAGGAGTTACCGCGGCGCAGCCATTCCAGCGGGCCGGTGGAAGGCGTGGTCTGGCCGTTGGCGCCGAGATCGGAATAGACGACGGCTCGCGGCTGGGGCAGCAGCTTGAGAAGCTCGCTGTGGATTTTGTCGAGGCTCTCAACCTTGTCAAAGCCGGTCTTCTGCGGTGCCTGAGGATCTTCTGGTCCCAATTTGGGACCAGTCCATTTTTCCTGCGTCACATTATGTTCGGCGAGAAAAAGTATCTCAACATAGGGATTGGAATGGATGAGCAAGGCTGCGCCCGGCTCGAACCATCCCGTGAGATAGAAAAAGTCGTCGTCCTGGCGAAATCCGTAGAGATTGTTTGGGCCCTCAGCTTCAGTAGGGGCAAACAGGATGAGCGTACCGCCCTCCATCTGCTTTGCCAGGGCAGCGCGGCGGGCATGGTAATCGGCATTGTTCTGCCGCTCCGTAGCGTTAGCGCAAATGCCGCAAATAACGATCCATGAACATACCAGCAGCGATAGTTTTCGAATGCCCATCTCTTCTCCCGCAGCAGCAGCTGACAGCAGCGGATTCTATCACGCGACGCCGGAGTTCATCGGGGGCAACCTAATACCGGCCGCGATGGCAAAGAGGTAAAACACCGTGTATTCCAGATCATGCGGGAGGGCCGCACAGCGAAGATCAAGAATTTTTTCCGAGAACGCTACAAGCTGGCGTTCCGGTGTGGAGAGCTCATGAAATGTGGCAATTGATCCCGGATCCGGCCAAACCAGCCGGTTGCAAACCCCACCCGGGCGCGAATGCCAGCAACAGTAAGCCGTGGGCCAGCATTTTTTAGTTGATTTTCTGCGCGGTTTCGAACAATCTAATGCGTCTTCCGAGTTGTCCTTTTTTCTTATTCCAACATTGAGGTGTTCTGTGACCAGTGTACGTACCAGATTGCTGTGCGCATGTTTCCTCGTCTTTGCCATCGGGGCGTCTGCGCAATCGAAACTTCCCAAAGTGGAATTCACGGACACCACGCTGGAAAACGGCTTGCGCGTCCTGATCGCACCGGACCATGCCGCGCCCGTGGTCGCCATCTCCCTTACCTACAACACCGGATCACGCAATGAGAAGCAGGGCCGCACCGGATTTGCCCATTTATTTGAGCACATGATGTTTGAGGGCTCAGCCAATGTGGGCAAGGGCGAGCACATGCTGCTGGTGCAGAACTACGGTGGTTCACTGAACGGCAGCACGAACAATGACCAGACCAACTATTTTGAAGAGCTGCCTAAAAACCAGCTGGATATGGCGCTGTTTCTGGAATCAGACCGGATGAAGGCGCTGAATATCACCCAGGCCAACCTGGACAACCAGCGCAATGCCGTGCAGGAAGAACGCCGGTTGCGCGTGGACAACCAGCCTTACGGCAAGTCGTTTGAAGAGCTGGAATCGATGGCCTACGATAATTTTCCTTACCACCACTCGGTGATCGGTTCCATGGATGACCTGAACGCGGCCACGTTGGACGATGTAAAGGACTTTTTTCGCATTTATTACGCGCCCAACAACGTTGTACTGGTCTTGGTGGGCGATCTTGACCCGAAAGAGACCCTGGCCAAAGTGAAAAAGTATTTCGGCAACATTCCCAGACAGCCGGCACCCCCTCCCGTCGACATCAAGGAGCCTGATCACGATAAAGAGCGGCGCAAGAGCCTGAATGATGCGCTGGCACGCCTGCCACAGTTCCATGCGGTCTACAACATTGGCCCGGGAAACACGCCTGACACGTATGCGTTACAGGTGCTGAGCAGCATCCTTTCCGGCGGACGCAGTGGACGCTTTTACCAGCACCTGGTGCATGACAAGCAGCTCGCACTCAATGTGGGAGCGTTTGCCCAGCCGCGACGGGGGCCGGGTCTGTTTAATGTTATCGGTTTGCCGCGCCCCGGAGTGAAGATGGAGGACCTGGAGAAGGCGCTTGACGACGAAATTGAAGCGGTAAAGAAAGACGGAGTGACGCAGCAGGAGCTGGACAAGGTCCGTACGCAGTATTTGCGGCAGGCGATCCAGACCAGGAGTTCAACGCTTGGGATAGCTAACCAGCTTGGGACAGCCACTATCTATTACAACGATCCCAACCTCATTAACACCGCATACGAAAAACTGATTGCCGTGACCGCCGACCAGGTAAAACAGGCCGCCCAGAAATACCTGGTGCCGGCACACCGCTCCGTTGTAATCACACTGCCCGGCGCCGGCAATGCCGCGCCCAGCGCCGCCGGAATGCGGTAAGGAGAAACCATGCTGAAGAAATTTTTATTGCTCAATCTCGCGCTTTTACTACTGACAGCAGGACTGTCCGCTCAGGGGCCGCAAGGCCAGGGTGGTGACTCAAAGCAGCTCCCTTCCAAAGTGCAGCGGCTCAACAAGGCGCCGGTAAACAATGAGATTTTGAAGGTGAAGCTGCCGCATCCGGCGGAAGTTTCACTGCCAAACGGGCTGACACTCCTGGTATTGGAACAGCATCGTCTGCCAACGGTTTACTTCGGCCTGTGGATCAAGTCCGGCGCGCTCTCTGATCCCAAGGATTTTCCAGGGCTGGCCTCTTTTACGGCCGACCTGCTGCGCGATGGCACAGCAAAACGCAACAGCACTCAGATTGCCACCGAACTGGATGAACTGGGAGCCACGTTTAACTCTGACGCCGGTTTCGGCTCCAACCTTACTACAATCACGGCCTCAGGCCTGAGCCAGTCGGCTGACAAGCTGATGGACATCATGAGCGACATCGTGCTCAATGCCAACTTCCCGGCCGACGAACTACAGAAGTACCAACGCCAGGAAGGCGCGCGGCTTTTCCAGCAGCGCACCAACCCAGGCTTTCTGGCGCGGGAGCGTTTTGCGCGGGCCGTATATGGCGATTTTCCGGCCGCCGTGCAATCACCGACTTCAGACTCGTTGAAGAAGGCGTCCCCGGAAGCGCTCAAAGGATTTCGGGATAAATACTATGCCCCGAATAACGCGATTCTGGCCGTAGCCGGCGACCTGACGGTGGCGCAGGCAACCGAGCTGGTGACAAAATATCTTGGCTCGTGGAAGAGCCATCCAATTGAGGCGAGCGGCATGGGTGCTGTGAATGGTCCCGCGGCCGCAAAGGTATATCTGGTAAACCGTCCTGGGTCGGTGCAGAGCAATATTCTTGCCGGCGGGCTTTCGCTTCGCCGTGCTGATCCTGACTATATTCCCCTGGTTGTAATGAACCGGATACTTGGTGGCGGAGCCGCAGCCCGGCTGTTTTCCAACCTGCGCGAGGAAAAAGGCTACACGTACGGCGCGTATAGCCGTGTGAGCGGGGATTTACATCCGGGATCGTTTGTAGCCAACACTGAGGTCCGTAACGCGGTAACCGATGGATCACTGCATGAGCTCATGTATGAATTCAAGCGGCTGCGCGATGAAAAAGTGCCTGTAGGCGAACTGGAAGAATCCAAGCGTTCCATCGTTTCCAGCTTTGCGCTTTCCCTGGAGAGCCCTGCCGGAATCGTCAACGGATGGATGGCGGTGAAATATTACGGCCTGAGCAATGACTACTGGGACCACTATTCAGACCAGATAGCCAAGGTTGACGCCGACACGGTCCAGCGCATAGCACGTAAATACATTGATCTGGACCATTTGCAGATAGTGGTGGTTGGTGATGCCAAACAGGTGCGTGAAGCCGTAGGCAAGTACGGTACTGTGCAGGAATTTGATGCTGAAGGCAACGCAGTTGAAGCGAAGCCGGCGGATGCCGCGCCCAACACCAAATAGATGTTGTACGGCCCTCCCCCGCAGAGCCCGGAGCGATCCGGGCTTTGCTTTTTGCATGTGTCAGCTAAACTCCTGGTAGCAGGATTTAAACCCTGAAGTGCCTGGACAAAGAGATAAAGAATGGATTTGAATGGGGATTCCTCACTCTTGCAAGGCGTAAAGATCGTCAGCCTGGCGCTGAATGCGCCGGGGCCGGTAGCGGCAGCGCGACTGACGAAGCTTGGCGCTAATGTCACCAAGGTCGAGCCGCCCGGCGGAGACCCTACAAGAAATGCCGCGCCCGGATGGTATGAGTCATTGTGCCGGGGGCAGACGGTATTGCGCTTGAACCTGAAAGATCCCAATGAGCGCAAGCAACTGGATGGTCTGCTGGCAAATGCGGATTTGCTGCTGGCATCATTTCGTCCTTCAGCATTGCAGCGCCTGGGACTGGATTGGGAGAGCCTGCATACGCGGTATCCACGGCTGTGCTTTGTGGGAATTATCGGACATCCGCATCCACAGGAAGAGCGTACCGGACACGATCTGACGTACCAGGGCGATTTCGGCCTGCTCCGGCCGCCAGAGATGCCGGCTACGCTTTTTGTGGACCTGGCAGGAGCGGAAAGAGCGGTGAGCATGGCTCTGGCGCTTCTGCTCCGGGTGGCGCGTAGTGGAGTGGCAGGCTGCTCATGGGTTTCTCTGTATGAATGTGCGCGCGACCTTACAGAACCGGTCAAGGCCGGTCTAACCAAGGCGGGAGGGCTGCTGGGAGGCGGTTATCCGCTCTATGGGTTTTATCAGGCCAATGACGGATGGATTGCGGTTGCGGCATTGGAGCCGCATTTTGCCAATCGGCTGCTTTTAGAACTTAATCTTAGTAACGCGGACCGCACCGAACTCGAACGTATCTTCCTCCAGCGTAGCGCTGCGGCGTGGGAGAGCTGGGCCGCGGAGCATGACCTCCCGCTGGTGGCTGTGCGACAAGCTGGATGACCAGCCAGAACTAACATATCAATGCACTCTAGTAGTTTTGTTCTTAGGATCAAAACGGCTTTGGGGCCTGCAGGTTTGCGATTTACCGCCGATTCCCCCCGCACTGGCCGACAAAGCCGCCTGCCGTGTAGGATGTTTCGTCACCTCAAGGAAAAAGGATGGTACCGTGTTCCAAGCGAATTTACTGGCAGGCAAGAAAATTCTGATAACCGGGGGCGCCACCGGTCTGGGCAAGAGCATGGGAAAGCGCTTTCTGGAATTGGGCGCTTCGCTTTGCATCTGTGGACGGCGTGAAGAGGTCCTGGCGGAAGCCGCTGACGAACTGCGTAAGGCCACAGGCGGCAAGGTCACGACATTTCCCTGCGATGTGCGCAAAAACGAACTCGTGGAAGCCATGATCGAGAAGTTCTGGCAGGATGGGCCAATCGATGTGCTGGTCAACAACGCAGCAGGTAATTTTCTTTGCCGCACAGAGGAACTTTCAATCGGCGCATTTGAGGCGGTGATCGGAATTGTGCTGATGGGCACGCTCCATACCACCATGGCGTGCGGCAAGCGATGGCTGAAGGAAGGACGCAAAGCCACGGTCCTGAACATCACTACGACGTATGCCGAAAAAGGTTCACCCTATGTTGTGCCTTCGTCAGTCGCCAAAGCCGGAGTGTTGAATATGACGCGCAGCCTGGCCGTGGAGTGGGGCAAACGCGGCATCCGCTTCAACGCGATCGCACCAGGCCCGGTGCCTACCGAGGGCGCATTCTCCCGACTGATGCCGGTGAAGTCACTGGAAGACATGGCCAAAAAGCGGAATCCCCTGAAACGTTTTGGCACTCATGCGGAGCTGGCCGATCTGGCGGCGTTTCTGGTAAGCGATTACTCCGGCTACATTAACGGCGAGCAGATTGTGATGGACGGAGGCGAACAGCTCCAGGGCTCCAGCGAATTTAACCATCTGGGAGATCTGCTGACGGAAGAACAATGGCAGGCAATGAAGCCAAAGAAGAAATAGGCGAAGGATTTTTTGTGACTATAAGTGCGCTGCCCTGGCCGTCTGTTCTTCTTTCCAGCCGGGCCGGCCAAACACGTAGCGCAGCTTGAGCCGCAACGTCGGAGCGCAGCGCACATCATTCCAAATATCGACCCATTCGTGGAATGCGATGCGCAGAGGGTTATAGCTGTTGATGTTTTTGGTCAGTCCGTAGACTGGAGATTCCTGCTCCGGCACGTATGTACCAAACATCCGGTCCCAAATGATGAGAATGCCGGCATGGTTGCGGTCAAGATAGCGCTGGTTTGAGCCATGATGCACGCGGTGATGCGACGGCGTATTGATGACCCACTCCAGCGGTCCCATGGAGCGGATGAGTTCTGTGTGAATCCAGAACTGATAGATCAGGCTGATGGCCTGCATGGTGAGCACCATGACCGGCTCAAAGCCCACCAGCGGCAGCCACAGCCAGAAAACAAATGACATGAAGCTGCCGGTCCAGGTCTGGCGCAGGGCCGTACCCAGGTTATAGCGCTGAGACGAGTGATGGATAACGTGCGACGCCCAGAAGAGCCTGCATTCATGACTGGTGCGGTGAAACCAGTAATAGGTAAAGTCTTCAGAAAAGAACAGCAGTATCCACGCCCACCATTGATAGCCAATCTTGAAGATGGCAAAGCGGTGGACTACCGTGAAGATCGCGAACACCATGGTTTTGGAAACCAGGCCCAAAATGACATTACCGGTCCCCATGGTCAAGCTGGCTGCGGTGTCCTTGAGTTGATAGAGGTCGCGACGCATGATCGCGTCCAGCACAGCTTCCAGGAGCAGCAGCGCGATGAATCCGGGGACCGCGAGTTGGATCAGATTGGGCATTTGCGGCATGCGTTTCCAAGGAGCATCCATCAGCAAGTCTAGCGGAACTTGAGTCGCTGACAAAGCCGGTAATTTTCTGAAAGAGCGGCTGCGCGGCTGTGGGAGCATGCCACTATCCGCACAAAACCGGAGTTCGAATTACAATTCCAGTGCAGGTACTTTCTGCGGCCGCAACATCGTGCGGCGCATTCAGGTAAATATGAGAGCGATTCAAGTAAAAAAAACCGGCGGCCCTGAAGTGCTAACGCTGGTTGACGTCCCAATTCCCAAGCCGAAGGCCAATGAAGCGGTAGTAAAGATTGCGGCTTCCGGCGTCAACTTTATCGATTGTTATTTCCGCGAAGGCCGGTATCCTGCCGCGCTGCCCTTCATTGATGGCCAGGAAGCTGCCGGCACAGTGACTGAAGTTGGCAGCGATGTGAAGTCGGTCAAGGTGGGAGATCGCGTGGCTTACAGCAACGTGATGGGCACCTACGCAGAATACGCGGCCGTACCAGCAGAACGGCTGGTCCGCGTGCCGGATGGCATTACCGACCAGCAGGCCGCAGCGGCGATGCTGCAAGGCATGACAGCTCATTACCTGATCAACACAACCTATCCACTGAAGAAGGGCGAGACCGCGCTGGTCCACGCCGCGGCCGGAGGCGTGGGATTACTGCTGGTACAGATGGCCAGAAATATTGGCGCGCGTGTGATTGGGACTGTGGGATCAGAAGAAAAAGCCAGGCTCGCACGTGAGGCCGGAGCGGACGAGGTCATCCTGTATTCACAGCAGGATTTTGAAGCTGAAACCAAACGCCTGACTGACGGCAAGGGCGTGCACGTGGTCTATGACGGAGTGGGCCAGAGCACGTTTGAGAAAGGGCTGAATGTGCTGCGTCCGCGCGGACACATGGTGCTGTTTGGCGCCGCCAGCGGGCCCGTGGCGCCTGTTGACCCCATTAAACAATTAATGCAAAAAGGTTCGCTTACTCTCACGCGGCCCAGCCTGATTCACTACGTTTCCACGCGCGAAGAGCTGGAGCAGCGCGCCGGCGATATCTTCAACATGATTGCCGCAGGCAAGTTGAAGCTAAGGATCGAGTACGTCTACAAACTGGAGCAGGCGGAGCAGGCGCATCGCGACCTGGAAGGCAGAAAGACCACCGGCAAGATTCTGCTGGTGACGTAAAAAAAAAGCCAGCATTAGATTTTGAGGAGGCCCCATGTCCACCCTTGGATTCATCGAATACGACAAAGCCAGCCCGGAAGTACGCGCAGTTTATGACGACATCATGGCCACGCGCAAGATCGACAAGGTCACAAACTTCTGGAAGGCGCTGGCGCATGATCCTGTAAGGCTGAAACGCACATGGGAAGACACCAAGGAGATCATGGGCGCCGGCGCGCTCGATCCGCTGGTAAAAGAGCTGATCTACGTGGCCGTGAGCGTGAGCAACCAATGCGACTACTGCATTGCCGCGCATTCCGCCGCGGCACGCAAAAAAGGCATGACCGAAGCGATGTTCAACGAAATGATGGCCGTGGTCGGTCTGGCCAACCAGAACAACCGTCTGGTGGCCGGCCACCAGGTGGAGGTCGACGAGCAATTCAAAGCGATCGGCTGAGGTGCATTGCCCCTGATCGTCCCCATGAACAGCGGCACAGCGGCGCCGCCCGCCGAAGCGGACGGCCCGGAGACTAATCGCGGTCGGGGCGGGAATCGCGGTCTTTGCGGATCTTTTTCTTGGCCCGTTTCCGTGCCAGTGCTTGCTTCACACGGCGTTTCTCACCGGGCTTCAGGTAATACGAATGCCGCTTTACTTCCTTGATGATGTCTTCCGTCTGGACTTTACGTTTAAACCGGCGCAGCGCATTTTCCAGCGGCTCGCCTTCCTGTAATCGGACTTCTGCCAAGCAATCCTCCGTGCAGAGAAATATGGTGCACTTTAGAGGATACATCAGAGCAGGCCAAAATGCCGATTCCTATCGCTAAAAACCGCTAAAAACATCCGCCAAAAGCACCAAAGGCGGACAAATGGGCTACCTCTCTGCCGACCGCTCCCCTGCTTCTCAGGCCCAGCCTATTTGCGTACGAAATTGCTCGTCCGCGTGACCGTGGCGACCTCCATGTCATAGTACTGGTACCACTTTTGCCGTCCAA
Organism: Terriglobia bacterium; assembly: GCA_020072585.1. Classification (GTDB taxonomy): domain Bacteria; phylum Acidobacteriota; class Terriglobia; order Terriglobales; family Acidobacteriaceae; genus Angelobacter. The sequence goes on from JAIQGL010000017.1 coordinate 123,818, forward strand.
TGTTCTGCGCCTCACGATGGCGCATCAGGTTTCGCCACTCCGTCAGCGACGCCTCATCGCGCCACCAGACCACGGTCAGCCGTTCGCCATCCGCGGACGTGTAGCTCTTCACGTCAATGAATCCCGGGTTCTGGCGCACCAGCGTCTCCATTTCAGCGTTCATCGCCTGGTAGTCCTCGCCGGCCTGCTCGGTCAGCCTGGAACGGAAAAGGATAATCAGTGAGCCTTCTTTGCTTTGGCCTTGGTCCTGGTTAGGTTGCATGTGCATTGGAGACCAGCAACTCACTCCTGGTTTCAAAAAAGATGTTTGCCCCAAAAAAACGGATAAACGCGGACCGGAAAGAGTCAAGAATCGCCGATGGGGGGCAGGCGGAAGGCATTGGCCCTCCGCCTTGCTGTGATGGAAGGAGTCTTATTTTCTACGGATTCCTGATGCGCTGGGGATGAGCGGCCAGCGCTTAAGCGGACGCCAGTTGCCGGTTTTCCAGTCAGCGTATTCGGTATCCAGGGTAAAGCTGGGTTCGATGACGAAGTGCACGGCGGTCTTGTCGCTTTTGGTTTGGCTTTTGGCTTGGCGTTTGGGGCTGCGGTGTTTTGCGGATGATGGGTCGGCAGGTTGCGTGTGGGCGGAAGAGCGTTTATTTTCAGTAACAGCCATGTTGCCTCCTAAATAGGCGATTTGGTTAGGGCGCGTTCGGTGTTTGCCGCATCGGGCGCGTCCGGTTTCAGCAGTTCGCAATTGGCAAATAGCAATGGGCCATTGCGGTTAGTGGTTATTTCTTTTTGGGTTTGCGAGGCGCAGACGTTTTTGTCTGTGCCTTTTGTTTTTCACGGAGTTTGGTGTATCGGGTTTTCCTGCCATTGGCGATCTTGGGCAGGAGTTGGCGGACGTGTTCAATTTCAGCGGCAGTCCAAAGATGGAGTGTCATTCTGCCGCTCGTGACAGATTTCGGCGCAGGAACCTTTTTAGCCGCAATATAGCGGCTCAGTGACGCCTGCGTAATCCCAAGCTTCCTGGCTGCTTCCCGCGTCGAGAATAAATTCATTTCGACTCAATGATACAGATAGATTGAATTCTGTCAAGAACTATTTTGCTTTTTTGTCGCTTCGGACTAAGGGAATAGCGCCATAGGCGCATTGCGAAGTTAGCCCACCGTGAAACGGTGGGTTGCGGTATGTAAGAGGATGAGCGCCAGAGGCGCGGCACTATCCGAAAACATATTTGGGATCGAATTTCACGCCATGCTTTTTCAAGAGCGTAATAAATTCCTGCTCGAACGACCTTTTGCGATGATGTCGTTCCTGATTTTCGATATATCTCACAACTGCCGGAACATTTGACGCGCTGACGCTAAATACGCCATAACCCTTCTGCCACGCGAAGCCCTTACCCATCCATTTTGACGAATATGCCTTAATCAGCAATACGGCCTGCGCCTGAGCCAAGGTCGGCGGCAATTGAATAAGACCATGAACATGATCTTCCATCCCGCCAATTGCATGCACGAACATCTTGTTCTTCTGGCAAATCGCTGCAATATAGGCCCACAGGCGCGCCTGCAGCTCTTTTGGAATCGACTTGCGCCGGTCTTTGGTACTGAAAACCAGATGGATGATTGTTTGCGAATAACTGTGGGACATGAGGGTGTCGCCCCTCCAGGGCTCACTATTCTACTCATAGCTTACCCATAGTGAAACGGTGGGTTGACGGAATTGAGAATGACAAGGGCCAGAGGCGCGGCACAGAATTCTTTAATCGCGCTTCGCTACGCTGCGCGCGGGCCTGCGGCGCAAGGAAGGAATCGTTTCTTTGCTTACCCAGCGCTAACCCCTCAGCGCGCAAGCGCGCCTCGGGGACGCGCTGGGCTAACTTCTGGTCGCGCCTAACGGCGCTTCATCTCCGCAGTTATTGGAGCATCGTCTTTACCGTGCAGTAACGTTAAAGATGTACTCTGATATGTATAACTGGGATAGAGGAAGCGCAGCAGACGAGGAGAGTGTCTATAAACTGAATGCTAGATCTCCAGATGAATTTCCATATTGTTTGCGAATATATCCCTTAATGGTTAGGCTTTTGTCGAACAGGGCAAACCGCATAGAAATCTCTTCCCGAGTGCCGTGCTGTTCTTCGCCAAATGAGTTGTCGAATGTAAACCATCCAATTTTTTCCTGTGATGGACGTACATATGACTCGGCGCTCAGGGCATTTTCACCATTGGTTTCGTACCGGGCATAGGCAACAGGATTGGGTTTTAACAGACTTGATTTTGCTTGGCCCGGAGTGGTCGCACTGAGTTCAATTTGCTCACCTAATGGCTGTGAGCGGCCAAGCATTCCAAGCAAGCTGTTGACGATATCAGCATAGCTCTCATTCGCTGAAATCTTTGCCAGACGATCCGCTAAGGCTGGGCTGTAATTGAGCAGATCATTACGAGTCACATTATGCCAGATGGGCAATATGCGGTTTTTGCCAACTTCTTCTCGTGCAAAAAGCGCATTCAACTCATATTCCGTCCATTTCTTCTTGCGTAGAAAAGCAGCGGAGAACACAACAACACCGTATCGACAATTGGTAAGACCACGGTCTATAGCCGATCTCAAGTCATCGCCCCATCCCAGGACAGTCTTATCAAACCACACGCGAATCCCTGCCTTTTCTAAAGCAGAGACCAAAGGTTCAACATAGTCCTTATCTTCACTTGCATGGGACACAAATACATCGAATGTTGGACCCGATATCATCCCTGAATCTAACGCGCTTGATTCTTGGGTTTGCTTTTGTGCCCACTTATCCAAAATTAAGTTGCCGCTCGTATCAAAAATTGGCCCCGAAAGTGCGACGTCATCGAAAGGCGCGAAGCCAGTCGTGTGAGCTCGATTTGGCGATGACTTTGGCAGCACGCGATTCGCACCGACGGACCAATCTGGAGTCTCTTTGTGATAATCGAGCCAGTAGCCCTTACGAGACTTCAACCATATATTTAATATTGTCGGATCGAACTCGAATTCAATTACTTCAGTCAGTGAATTTACTGGCAGAGAAGCCCTTTTATTTCGCCTTTCATGTGAATAATGAATATCCAAGACAAGATCGCTAAAAGCCCCGGAAGCTTCGATCATTATCGACAAAATCCTGCCAGAAAGCGTGAGGCCTTTGATTCTGGCATTGTAATTGGGAACAAAAATTAGGAGATGGCCCAGTCGACCATCATGAGATGAGAGATTAGACAGACTCATAAATTCCCGAGCGGCTTCATATTCTGATTCGTATGTCTGCAGTACGGAGTCCGCCAAAGTATCTTGTGAAAGATATATAGAGGATTCTAGGCTCACATCAAAATGGGTGCCCGGCCATTCGCTGTATTCATTGTCTCTAGGCTGATAGTCATCAGACAGCCCCGGACTTTGAGGAACTTTTATGCTCGTCCGCCCTGCTGTAAATCTTAATTCCTGCAAACGTTTCAACCGTGCGAGGACGGTTTCAGGTGCCAACCGCTCACTGATAAAACGAATTTGTTGATAATCGTGCTGAGTCTCTTGAACTATGTCACCATTGCCTCTAACGAAGTCAATACGAGTCAGAGCATGTTGACATGGCTGTCCTTTCCGTTTCAGGATCACCGACCGTTGAAACGCAATATCGAGCCATGGGTCCCTTCTCAGCAACGTGCGCAGCTTCTTCAGAAGCTGCGGCACTTTGTAGTTATAGTCTCGTAGATCCATAAAATTTCTTACTACGGTGCGTCCACGTGTTCTGTGCGCTCCTTCAATGCCGTACCTACGCCTTGTATGTCAAGCATGACGTAGTAAGCTCGGCGCCCTCCGCGAGTCACATCAGTGCGTCGCAAGATGCCATAGCTAACGAGCGGGCGAAGATTAGGGAACCACGATCTTCCAGACTTTTTTGCTTCGTTTAATGCCCAAGCGCCAGCAAATTCGCCGTTACAGCGATTTGCTTCAACAACACAAGCCGCAACAACATCCAGCCATTTCGGGTGATCGCGTAAGAATCTACGCGTTGCTACGTAACCGTCAGTTTTGTCTTTGGCTTCGGACATAATAATAAGCATCATAATACATCATTAAGCATCATCATTAAAAAAGAAATATTCCATTCCAACTCATTATTATTAAAGCGTTTAATAGTTTTTTGCCTTTAAGTGTTGGGGAGGTGGGCTTCTCGTTACAATTTTCAAGCCTCCTTTCGCAAAATTCGCTTTACGTTCACTATCACTTGAGCTATGATTTTGCCTATTCGCCGTATGTTCGTGGTTGAAGCAACTGGCAATTAGCAGCTGGCGACCAGCAAAAGCGGGGGAGCCAGAAGAACCAACGGGATTCGAGGCCGAAAAGAGGGAGAAAAAAGGCTTCGACTGCCTTATGACTGCCTTATCGAATTGAGGTTTGACGTTTGTTTTCAACAGAAGTGCTATGGGGGGTGGGTCACTGGCTGAGGGACGCAGGCAGAAGGGCACAAAGTGGGCTTCGCCGATTTAGATCGTTCGACTCCCGGCTACGCCGCTCGCTCACGATGACAGTTTGTGGCGCGGCGAATTTGCGCCGCGCAGCGTGTTAGATCTGGTGAGCGGGACATCGGGTGATCGGAAAAGCAAAAGATCGAAGAAAAGATCGAAAGCAACAGCAAAGCAAGGAGGAACAATGCACCAAATTTGGGGAGAGATGTTCGCTGCGGCATACGGTCCGAAAGATGGCTTTGGCCTGAGGCCAGGCGAAGATGCGCTAGGGCTGAACGAGGAAGAAAGAGCGTTGTGGGCTGACGCTTACACCGATCCGCAACGGGCTGTGATCCAGCAGAAGCGGGATGCGCGCCGGTGGAGAGAACATCAGGAGCGGGAGAAGGAGCGCGAAAGGCAAGCGTGGCCAGCCAGCACGGCGGGACAGTTGCTGAAAAAGCTGGGCGAGTGCTTTGCCGAGTATCGGGATTGCCTGGAGAAAGATCCGCGATTGGTGGAGAAGGCGCTGGAGTTTGATGAGATGAACCAGAAGATTTTCAACCGAATGAAGACGAACATGGAGAAGGCGCACAATGCGGCAAGATGCCGCTATCCGAAAGCGAATGGCGGGACGTGCCGCGCGCCGCGGGTGCGGGGGAAGAAGTATTGCCATATGCACGAGATGCTGGAAGAGGCGCGTCCGGAGAAGATCAAGCTGCCGAACCTGGGTGATGCGAACGCGATCCATGCGGCGATTGCCAAAGGCGCGCAGGCAGTGGTGGATGGAAAGCTGGAGTACAAGCAGGCGTCAATACTGGGGTATTACCTGCAACTGGCGTTGAGCAATGTGGGAAGAGTGGATTTTGAAGAAGATGGAGAAAGTCTTACCACTGATTCACACTGATAACACTGATCAGAAAAGGGCCGCCCAGGCGGCGCGAGAGTTCTAGTTCCTTGATAGATTAGCTGTGCCCCGTCGGCAGGACGAAGGACTTTACTTCGGGAGTCCGCGTTGTCCGTGCCATGCTGCCCCGGCCCGGCGCCATCCTGTTCCCGACCCCGCCGTGGATCCGTGGTAAGGTCTTGCTTAAGCAAATGACCATGGGAAGAAAATCACAAATGGCCGGCACCAAGCACTTCGAACGCGACGAGCGTGACAGTTTGCGCTCTGTCCGTGAACTGGCCAACCAGGCGTTCTCCCGCGCTGCCGGCGCGCCGCTGATTCCGGGCAATCACGTTCGATTGCTCAAGGACGCACGGGAAAATTATCCGGCATGGCTTGCTGCGATTCGCGCCGCGAAACTCCATATTCATTTCGAAAGCTACATCATTCATGAAGACGAGGCCGGTCTTGAGTTTGCTGACGCTTTGCTCGCCAAAGCGGCACAAGGCGTGCGGGTGCGGGTTGTCTATGACTGGCTGGGTGGCTTCGGCAAAACGTCGCGCCGTTTCTGGAACCGTTTGCGCGCCGGCGGCATTGAGGTGCGTTGCTACAATCCGCCGCAGCTTGATAGCCCGTTTGGGTGGGTGTCGCGCGACCATCGCAAGATGATCGGAGTTGACGGAGAGGTCGGCTTCATTACCGGCCTGTGCGTCGGGAAGATGTGGGTCGGCGATCCGGCCAGAAAAATCGAACCGTGGCGGGACACCGGTGTGGAAGTTCGGGGCAATGCCGTTGCCCACATCGAACGGGCATTCGCCCAGGTGTGGGCCATGCTCGGCGAGCCTATTCCTGAAGAGGAGTTGATCAACAAAAACGCGAATACGCCCACTGGCGCCGTGAGCATGCGCGTGGTCGCGACCGTGCCCGCAACGGCCGGCATGATTCGCTTTGACGAACTGGTGGCGGCGCTGGCGCGAAAGAGGCTGTGGTTGACGGACGCTTACTATGCTGGAACCAGCTCTTTTGTGCAGGCCCTGAAAGCCGCGGCCAAGGATGGAGTCGACGTGCGATTGCTGGTTCCGAACGGCACGGACATTCCCATCGTCAGACTCTTTTCCAGAGCAGGCTACCGGCCGCTTTTGGAGTCTGGCGTGCGCGTATTCGAATGGAACGGAACCATGCTGCATGCCAAGACTTCCGTGGCGGACGGGCATTGGGCGCGCGTTGGGTCGACGAACCTCAACGTTGCGAGTTGGTTCAGCAACTGCGAGCTGGACGCGATTATTGAAGACGAACCCTTCGCGCAAAAGATGGAAGAAATGTATCTTCAGGATTTAGCCAACGCAACGGAAGTCGTGCTGAGCAAAAAACATAGAGTCCGTGCGCCAGGCGAGCCGCTTCACCCACAAAGCGTTCTGACGAGCGGCGGCGGGAGTGCCGGGCGAGTAGCGGCAGGAGCGGTTCGAATCGGTCATGCTATCGGAGCCTCATTCACCAACCGCAGGAAATTTGAGCCTGTGGAAGGGCGAATTATGGTAACGGTAGGAGCACTGCTATTTGGACTTGCGATTCTCTTATGGTATTTCCCGGCTGTGTTGGTCTATCCGATGATCGTTTTGTCTTTTTGGCTGGGCGCAGCGCTTCTCTTTAGGGCTTACAAACTGAATCGGAAGCGCAAGCGAGATGCAACAGCTTCCCGGCGCTTAAGAACTTAAATTGGACCGGCAGGCACAGCGTTCATCCAAAGAGCCTATGAGCAGCCGTGAAACAAGGCGGGGCCTTGACCAGGGTAATTGGACCTACCAATGGCTTGCCTTGGCAGCGTTTTCAGCAAGGGATTTTTCAACTTGCTTCCCCGCATCTGGCTTGTTTTCTTAAGCGTTTCCTTAACTTTAACTTTTGCCGGGAAGCTGCAAATGTTTGCACAATATGAGTGTATGAGTTGCAATTGGAGTTAGGTGTCTACTGTAACCATATGTAAAATAATGACTTAACGAAGTCTTCCATTTGCAGCAGATGGCAAGTTAACTGCGACTATACAAACTGGAGTTACCAGCTTTTACATTCCCCTGTCCCGGATCTATGTGCAAGAAAATACCGGCGGAAAGGGGTTTGGGCGTACCCCCCGCAAAAAGGAGGACGCTGAAGGCAAAGAGATTTGTTTGATTTCTAGGTAAGACACGAGCTTTGGAGGTAATCGTGGAAAAAGTTAGCGGACCTCAGTTTACCGATCAGATCGACCGGCATCGTTGGGCGGACATCGGAAGGAAGCGTTACGTCCGCGAATATGTCCTGCCACTCAAACCTGTCATCATTTCGGGAGGGATCGAGCACTGGGTGGCGCGTAAGAAATGGACGCTTGATTTCTTCAAGCAGCAATACGGCGGGATGCCCTTGACTGTCGATGGCAGGCAACTCTCTATGGGGACCCTCATTGATGAGGTAAAGGTCTCGACCCCTGAACGTCCAGCTCCCTATCTCCGGAACCATCCTGTTAAAGACCTGCCTGAAGAATTGCAGTTGGATGTGCAGCCGATGCCAGAGTGTGTGAGCCCGAATTGGTTTGACAATCGGTTGCTAAAAACGTGGAAGGACTTCACCTACGTGGAGCTTTACATCGGCGGCACGGGGGCCAAGTTTCCCGTCCTGCACTATGATGGGCTGCACACGCACGCCTTCTTGATGCAGTTGGAAGGCGTGAAGGAATATGTTGCTTTTCCGCCAGATCAAGCACCACTGATGTATGCGGGACAAGACGCTGCCCACGAAAACAAATCGGCCGTGGACAATATTGAAACGCCGGATCTGACCCGATTCCCAAAATTCTGCAGCGCAAGCGGGTTCCGCTTCAAGCTTTTTCCGGGAGAGACGCTCTTTGTCCCTTCTGGTTGGTGGCACACCGCGCGGATTCTCTCTCCTTCCATCACCGTCTCGATCAACGGAGCCAACGCCGCCAATTGGAAGGATTTCAGCCGCGATTTCCGTCAATCGTATTGGGCTGGGCATAAGGCGAAGAAGGCTGTGGGATCGGTCTATCTCGGGGTCATCGGTACCATGATGCGTATGGCGGATTAACCAGGTACAAACTTTCCGCCAGATAGCTATTCGGCCGTTGCACGCGAGCCTGGTTAGACTTTTAGCGAAAATACAGAGTTGAAAGGGCCAATGTTGGGAAGGGGATGACATGAGGTGTGACAAATTCTTTGCCGGTGACCGGGTTGTGGTGCGCTCGCCGCAAGAAATCCTCTCAACCCTCGATTCCAACGGCACTCTGGACGGCCACCCTTTCATGCCGGAGATGCTGGATCGGTGCGGTAAGTCTTTTCGCGTCCATCGACGTGTAGAAAAAACTTGCGTAGAAGCGCCCCCTCCGGTCGAGCCGAACCGGCGTTTTGCAAAGGACGACGTGGTCACGCTGGAAAACCTGCGTTGCGATGGCAGCGGGCACGACGGCTGCAAGCGAGGATGCCGCATCTACTGGAAAGAAGCTTGGCTGCGCCCCGCGGATGGCACAGAAACGGAAGTGCCTGTGGATGAAGCCGCCCTTGCAGCATTGCGTGCGCGCCTCAAGGTGAAAGCTGACGAGCAACGCTATTTCTGCCAGTCAACAGAGCTGCTCCGATCGACGGAAGCCTTTCCCGGCAGAATGAAACCCTGGCTTGTGCGGATTGCCTTTCGGCAAATCCGCCAAAAGGATCGCTCAGCATCAGAGATGGCAAAGCTCTTCGTGCGCTGGCTCCGGATCAGGCTTCATCGTGCCGTAGCAGGAGACGACAGGCTTCGTGGCCCCCACACCAAGGGGACACCGGTCGAGGTGCTCGATCTCAAGCCGGGCGAACTGGTTCGTATAAAACCCTTAGATCAGATCGTCGCGACCCTGAATCACAAGAAACGCAATCGAGGTATGGTCGTTTGCCATGAAATGACCCTTTGCTGTGAGACAGTGGCCCAGGTTCGCTACCGCGTCAATCGCGTGATTGAGGAGATCTCCGGCAAGATGCGGGAACTCAATCATACCGTCACACTGCAAGGCCCCGGTGGCGAACCGTCACTGTGTGATGAGTGTCTCTGTTACGGAGAAATGGGCGATTGCCCGCGCGGTGAGTTGATGTACTGGCGGGAAATCTGGCTGGAACGCGTGAATCAACAAGATCAGGTTGGGACCCGAAATTGAGAGCGCTGATCTGCGGGAATAGCGGAACATCGAAGGAAACGTTGAGCGTGAAATTGATTGAAAAAGCGTATGAGCTTTCGCCGATGCAGCATGGGATGCTGTTTCATGCGATCAGTGAGCCGGGCTCCGGCGTGGACATTGAGCAGATCGTCTGCCGGTTAGACGAACGGCTCAACACCACGGCCATGTTGCGCGCCTGGGACTTGATCGCTTCACGCCACACGATTCTGCGGACCGCTTTTGCCTGGGAAGGTATCGCCGAGCCACAACAGCAAGTGTACGAATCCGTGCGGATTCCTTCTGAGATTATCGATTGGCGCGGCGCCGGTGCCGCAGAGCAAGCGGCACGCTGGGATCGATTGCTGGCCGCCGACCGCAAGCAGGGTTTTGACTTGTCACGCGCGCCGCTGATGCGGTTGCGCATCGTGCAATTGGGCGAATCTTCCTATCGATTGTTGTGGACCTTCCATCACGCCCTGTTGGATGGCCGTTCGTTCCCGATTGTGTTGCGCGAAGTCTTCGCAGCGTACACGGCGTTTCGTGATGGTGTGCCAGGGGGGCCGCAACTCGCCGCGCGCAAGCCCTATTACGACTACATCGAATGGCTGCGCACCCAGGACCTTGCACAAGCCGAGCAGTTCTTCCGGGGAAAGCTAAAGGGATTCCGTGCGCCAACCCCGATTCCGTCATCTGCTGCCGCTGATGGAAGCGCCTGGGGAGTAGCGCAATGCCGTCTTTCGGAAGAGCTGACAAAGAAGTTAAGCGCCTTTGCGCAAGCGGCCGGCGTCACTGTCAACACTCTGCTACAGGGGGCTTGGGCCTTGCTGCTGCATCATCACAGCGGTGAGGAAGACATCGTTTTTGGTGCGACCCGCGCCGGACGGTCGTCTACGTTAAACGATGCCGACGCGCCCGTTGGACTCTTTATCAATACATTGCCAATGCGCATCTCGGCGCGCCCAGAGGCCCTGGTGGGCGACTGGCTGCGCGAGATCCGCGAACAGCATATAGCTCTCCGGCCCTACGAGCAGACTCCTTTGCGCGTCATTCAAAAAGCCAGTGAAGTGCCGGGCGGCGTGGGCTTGTTCAACAGCATTCTGGTTTTTGAGAACTACTTGCTGGATACGGCGCTGCGCGCTCAAGGCGGCGAATGGACCAACCGCCACTTTGAATACATTGGCCAGACCAATTTTCCGCTGACCCTGATCGTCTATGCGGACCGTGAGATGGTATTGCGCCTGGAGCACGACCCGAAGCAGCTGAACCGTGCAAGCGCCGAGCGGGTGGTGAGGCATCTTCGCACTCTGCTCGAAGGGATTTGTGTGGATGCCACACGATCCATCTCAAGCGTGCCGTTCTTGACGGAAGCAGAAACTCGCGAGCTTCTGGCGCCTCCCCGGGCAGCTTCACAAGTGAACGAATGCCTGCATCAGCGGTTTGAGCGGCAAGTGGCGCGTACTCCCGAGTCGGTCGCGGTCACTTGCGATGGTGAATCGTTGACCTACCGAGAGTTGAACCGCCGTGCGAATGCGGTGGCCAGGCGTCTGGTCGCGCTGGGCGCTGGGCCGGAAGTTTTAATCGGCCTGTGCGTAGAACGCAACCTGGGGATGGTGGTGGGCATTCTGGGAATTCTGAAGGCCGGTGCGGCGTATCTGCCCATCGATTTAAGCTATCCGCCGGAGCGCGTGGCGTTCATGCTCGAAGACGCTGGCGTACCAGTGCTGCTTTCGCAGCGCAGCCTTGCGACCAGCCTCCCGAAACATCAGGGTACAGTTCTGTTTTTGGACGACGTGACCGACAGCGTAGACGAAGCGCTGGACAGCGGAGCAAAACCAGAAAGCCTGGCTTACGTTATTTATACGTCGGGCTCCACCGGCAAGCCCAAAGGCTGCCAGATCACGCATGCCAACGTGGTGCGTCTCTTTGATCAGACGGACCACTGGTACGGCTTCCAGCCCAGTGATGTGTGGACCCTGTTTCATTCCTGCGCCTTCGATTTTTCCGTGTGGGAGATTTGGGGCGCGCTGCTGTATGGCGGAAAACTGGTCGTCATTCCGTATTGGGTGAGCCGCTCGCCGGAAGCGTTTGCTGAACTCTTGCGCCGCGAGCATGTCACCGTGCTGAACCAGACGCCCTCGGCGTTCCGCCAGCTGACGCCGTTTGTGCTCGCCAGCATCCCTCCCGCAGAACAGGCTTTGCGCTATGTGATCTTCGGTGGCGAAGCGTTGGAACTGGCCAGCCTGTTGCCCTGGATGGAGCAATACGGAGACAGCAAACCTGCGTTAATCAACATGTACGGCATCACGGAAACCACCGTGCATGTGACGTACCGGCCGATCACACTCAAGGAAGTGCATGCCGGATTGGGAAGTCTGATTGGCGAACCTATTTCGGACCTCGCCGTGTATGTTCTCAATCCGCAAGGTCAGCCGGTGCCCCTCGGCGTAGCTGGTGAAATGTACGTTGGCGGCGCTGGCGTGGCCCGCGGCTATTTACGTCGGCAGGAACTTACTGCGCAGAGATTTATCAAAAATACATTTGCAGCCGGGCGTCTCTACCGCACCGGCGATTTGGCGCGGCGATTGCCCAACGGCGATCTTGAATACCTGGGCCGCATCGATCATCAGGTCAAGATCCGCGGTTTCCGCATTGAGTTGGGCGAGATTGAATCTGTGATCAGCTTGTATCCGGGAATTCGCGAAGTAGTGGTGATCGCGCGCGAAGATAAACCCGGGGACAAAAAGCTGGTGGCGTATTACTGTGCGGCGCAAGAAGTCGCCCTTGACGCATTGCGCGCACACATGAAGCTGACTCTGCCGGACTATATGGTTCCGGCGGCTTTGCTGCGCATGGACGCTCTGCCGCTCACCTCCAACGGCAAAGTGGACCGCCGTGCTCTGCCGGCGCCGGACATGTCACGCGCCAGCCGCAAGAATACCTATGTGGCGCCGCGCACACCGGTCGAACAAGCACTGGCACGCATCTGGGGCGAGGTGCTGGGCATCGAAGCGCCCGGCATTCACGACAATTTCTTTGAGTTGGGCGGCGATTCGATTTTGAGCATTCAGGTGATTTCACGCGCGCGGCAAGCCGGGTTGGCCATCACGCCGCGCGAACTGTTCCAATCGCCAACCGTTGCCGAGCTCGCGGCAGCCGCCCCGCAGGTGGCCAATGCTCCGGCCCACGTAGAAACAACGTCGGGCGATGTCGCGCTCACACCCATTCAGCGGTGGTTTTTTGCGCAGCCGCTTGAAAATCGCAATTACTGGAATCAGACCTTCCTGTTTACAGTTCCTCCGGGGATCGATGTGGATCGTCTGGAACAAGCGCTGGCTGCCGCCGTGGCCCATCACGATGCATTCTGCCTGCGGTTTGCGCAAACATCCTCGGGCTGGCGGCAGACGTATGCCGATGACGTTCCTCCGCTCACGATCGAGCGTGCGGATCATATCTTCACCCAGGCGGAAATTCTGGATGCCGCCGGAAGAGTACAGGGATCTCTCGATATCGCGCAAGGGCCTTTGCTTGCGGCCATGTTTTTCCCCATGGGCCCCGAAAAACCGGGCCGCCTGCTTCTCACTGTGCATCATCTGGCCATCGACGGCGTTTCCTGGAGACTGCTGCTGGAAGACGTGGAGAGCGCCTACTGGGCGTTGCAGGAATCAAAGCAAATCGCGTTACCATCGAGGACTGCCTCTTACAAGACCTGGTCCGCCGCGCTGGCTGCGTACGCGGAGCGGCCTGAGGTGAAGGCTCAAAACGACTACTGGCGGGCCGTGCCTGATGCGACGTCAGCGCAACTCCCCGTGGACCATGCGGCGGGACTGAACACCGAAGACTCCACCGAAACCGTAACAGCCAGGCTCTCGGCGGACCAGACCGAATTGCTGCTGCGACACATTCCTGCTGTCTATCATTCGCAAATCAATGACTTGCTGTTGACGGCGCTCACGGAAAGCTTCCGGCCCTGGACAGGGCGCGAATCTTTGCTGGTCGATGTTGAAGGGCATGGGCGGGAAGACATTGGAGCCATCGACGTCTCGCGAACCGTTGGCTGGTTTACCAGTATCTATCCCGTGCGCTTGTCCCTGAAATCCGGCGCACGGCTGGACGCTCAGTTGCAATCGGTGAAGCACCAGCTGCGGCAAATTCCGGATAAAGGAATTGGCTACGGACTGCTGCGGGATCAGCTGACAGAGCTTCCGCAGGCCGGGGTTCCCCATGCCAACGTGCTCTTCAACTATCTGGGTCAGTTCGATCAGGTTGTCGCAGGGTCGCGGCTTTTTTCATTCGCAGAGGAGCCCGTGGGCCTGTGGCATCATCCCCAAGGCAGGCGGACGCATTTGATTGAAGTGCTGGCGCGCATTGCCGGCGGACAACTGGAAGTGCAATTCAATTTCAGCCGCAATGTGCATTCGCGGGCGACAGTAGAGCAAATCGCTGCACGTTATTCCGCCGCGCTCACGGAGTTGATCAGCCGCGGCAGCGCAGCCGACGCGCAACGCTGGTCCGTTGCCGATTTCTCCCTCGCGCAGATGGAAGAGGCAGAGCTTGCCGGCATTCTGAAATCACATCCCGCGCTTGAAGATATCTATCCCCTATCGCCAATGCAGAAGCTTTTTTATTCCATGGAAGCTTCGGCGGGCCAATTTGGCCTTGAACAATGGCGCTTTGTTCTGCATGGCTTGCTGGATACTGCGGCGATGCGGCGGAGCTGGGAACGCGTGATCGAAAGGCATCCCATCCTGCGAACTGCATTTGTTTCCGATGGACTTCGGGAAACCATGCAGGTGGTGCTGCCCGCACGTCCCCTGGAGTGGACTGAAATTGATCTACGCGATTTAACAGAAGTTGAGAGGCAGCACCGCCTTGTACAAAGCATCGAAACCGACCGCGCGAGGAATTTCGACCTTGTCGCGGGGCAATTGCTGCGCCTTATTCTGGTCCGCACCCAGAACGACGAATGGCAGATGATATGGAGCACGCATCATCTTCTCATCGACGGCTGGTCCTGGCCGGTCATCTTCAAGGAGCTCGCACAGTTTTACATGGGGAAAAGTGCTCTGCCGAAACCGCATCCCTATCGCGATTACATCGCCTGGACGCTCGGTCGCTCCAACGAAGACGCGCAGAATTTCTGGTGCGAGTATTTAAAGGACTTCATACCGCAGCCGCTGCGCATTGGACAGCGCCCGGCAGTTGTTCCGCTGTCTAGCCATGCGTCGTTTGGCGAAGAGATCGCCTGTCTTGAAGAAAGGGCTACGCAGGCGTTGCAGAATACGGCGAGAGAGAACCAGATCACGCTGAACACTGTGCTGCAAGGCGCCTGGGCGCTGGTGCTGTCCCACTACCAGGCTTCCACGAATCCAGTTTTTGGCGCCGCCTATTCCGGCCGTCCGCCGGAGATCTCCGGAATCGAAGGCATGGTGGGACCCTGTGTCAATAATCTGCCCGTTCGCGCCAAAATAGCCGTGGAGATGCCAGTTGCGGGATGGTTGAAGCAATTGCAGCGCGAGCAATTTGATGCGAGCCTGCATCAATACAATTCGATTGAGCAGATTCAAGGTTGGAGTGGAATTCCGTGGCGCTACCGTCTGTTCGATAGCCTGATCGTGTTTCAAAACTATGCTTCAGGTGGTGCAACGGAGCGGCTGAGCGAAAGCGTGACCGTGGAGGTTGCAGACGCGCCGGAATCCACCAACTATCCGCTGACGCTCACGGTTGTGCCGGGTGGCAAGCTTCGGCTCAAAATGTTGTACCGGCCCGAGCAATTCGAAGCCGCCAACATCCGCCGCGTGTTGTCGGACCTGGGCTTCGTACTTCGCGAAATCGCGAAAGCGCCAGGCGCGAAGTTGAACGAAATCGTCGCGCACCTCGCTCCACCTCCCGCGGTTGTGATGGCGGCTGTTCGATTGACGACGGCGGCCGGTGGCGAGACCACACCACGAACCGACATGGAGCGCACTGTAGCAGGGATTTGGCAAGAGTTGTTCGACAACCCTCGCGTCAGCCTGGAAGCAAATTTCTTTGACCTGGGTGGACACTCATTGTTGCTGGTGCAGGCGCACCGGAAATTGCAGCAGGCCCTTGGACGCAGCCTGCCGATTGTTACCTTGCTGCAGCATCCAACGGCGCGGGCCCTAGCCAGGCAACTGGCCGGAAATGGCGACTCGCGTTTAGCCCCACAAGCTTTGAACGAACGCGCACGCCGCCAGCAGGAAGCTATGGCTCGCATGAAGACGGGACGAAAGGGATAGAAGGAAGCATGTCACAACCGGAACAGCTCGATTCGTTGAACAGCGTGGCCATTATCGGCATGGCAGGCCGTTTTCCCGGCGCGCGAAACGTGCGGGAGTTCTGGCAGAATCTCGCCGCCGGCAAGGAAACCATCTCTTTCTTCGAACCGGGCGAACTTGAACCCGTGCCCAATGAACCTGCGGAAGTTCGCAACGATCCTCACTACGTCCGGGCCCGCGGCATGCTTGAGGGCGCAGAGACGTTCGATGCCGCATTTTTTGGAATCAACCCGCGCGAAGCGGAATTGATGGATCCGCAGCACCGTGTGTTCCTGGAAACAGTCTGGGAGGCTTTTGAGGATGCCGGTTATGACCCGCTGGCCTACACCGGCCCGGTGGGTGTGTTCGCGGGCATGGCCAATAACACCTATTTTCCTGCCGTGATTGCGCCGCGGAAGTCTGGCGAGAGTCCAGCGTTCGCGCTGCAAACCATGCTCGGCAATGAGAAGGATTATCTGGCAACGCGAACGTCCTACAAGCTAAATCTGCGCGGGCCGAGCCTGAACATTCAGACGGCGTGCTCAACCGCGCTGGTGGCTGTGGCCCAGGCCTATCAGTCCTTGCAAGGTTATCAATGCGATATGGCGATTGCGGGCGGCATTTCAATCACTGCCCCACAGAAGCGCGGTTATCTGTATCACGAAGGCGCCATCGTCTCTCCAGACGGGCATTGCCGCGCATTTGATGCGCAAGCCGGGGGGACGATTTTTTCCAACGGCACCGGCGTCGTGGTGCTGAAACGTCTGGCGGATGCCATGGCCGACCACGATCATATTTATGCCGTGATCAAAGGCGTGGGCGTAAACAACGATGGTTCCGCGCGCGTCAGCTTTGCGGCTCCCAGCGTGGACGGCCAGGCTGAAGCAATCGCCATGGCGCAGGCATTGGCTGGCGTGGATGCCAACAGCATCACGTACGTAGAGACGCACGGCACAGGCACCGCGCTGGGCGACCCGGTGGAAGTCGCCGGGCTCACACAAGCTTTCCGGTTGGGCACGGAACGCAACCAGTTTTGTGCGATTGGCTCAGTCAAGAGCAATATCGGTCATTTAGATGCCGCAGCAGGGATCGCGGGCCTGATCAAAACTTCGCTTTCGTTGCAGAATGCGAAAATCCCTGCGAGCCTGCACTACAACCAGCCGAATCCTAAGATCAATTTCGCGGAAACGCCGTTTTATGTAAACGCAAAGCTAACGGATTGGCCGGCGGGCGAAACGCCGCGCCGCGCCGGTGTAAGTGCGTTTGGCTCAGGCGGCACCAATGCGCACGTGATTCTGGAAGAGGCGCCTGAGCGCCAGGCGTCCGGGCCGGCGCGCGCAGAGCAGTTGTTCCTTATTTCGGCGCGGAGCCAGACGGCCCTGGATCACGCAGGGAGCAATTTGGCCGCGTATCTGTCTTCCAGCGATTCTGCTCTGAATCTGGCGGATGCGGCATTTACGCTACAGACCGGGCGGCGTCATTTCCCGCATCGCAGGGCAACGGTGGCTCGCACGGCTGCCGAAGCTGCTGAGGCGCTCGTCTCTGGCGATCCCAAACGTGTGTGGTCACGAAAGTGTGAGCATGCCGAAGCCCCCGTAGTGTTTCTGTTCCCCGGACAAGGCGCGCAGCAAGTGAACATGGGCCGCGGTTTGTATGAAAACGAGTCCGTTTTTGCGGCGCAAGTGGATGAATGCGCCGAGGTGCTGCGGCCGCTCATGGGCCTCGATTTGCGTACGCTGCTCTATCCACAGCCCGGCCATGAAGAAGGCGCCTCGCGGCGGCTCAAGGAAACCTTCATCACGCAACCGGCGCTGTTCGTGGTGGAATATGCGCTGGCGCAACTGTGGATGCAGTGGGGCGTAGCGCCGAAGGCGATGATTGGCCACAGCCTGGGTGAATATGTGGCGGCTTGCATTGCTGGTGTTTTTTCGCGGAATGACGCATTGCGTATCCTTTCGGCGCGCGCCCGCATGATGCAGGATTTGCCTGCCGGAGCCATGCTGGCCGTGCGTCTGCCGGAAAACGAAGTAACCCCGCTCCTGGGAGAGAAGCTGTCGATCGCCGCTCTCAACAGTCCCGGGATGACGGTTGTTTCCGGCCCTTTCGATGCCATCGATGCGCTGGCTGCGATGCTCGAAGAAAAGAAGGTGATGTGCCGCCGTCTGGCGACATCGCACGCGTTTCATTCGGCCATGCTCGATCCCATGTTGCCCGGCTTTGCCGAAGTAGTGACCAGTGTGCAGATGCATCCGCCGCAAGTGCCCTTTGTTTCAAGCCTGACCGGCACCTGGATCACGGACGATCAGGCCATGAGCCCCGACTATTGGGTGCAGCAGGTACGCCGGACCGTACGGTTTTCAAGTGGTATTGCCGAACTCCTGGAGGATCCAGCGAATATTCTGGTCGAAGTTGGACCGGGGCAAACCTTGAGTACTCTGGCACGGCAGCATCCGGCCAAACAGGCAGGGCAGGAAATCGTGGCGTCGCTCAAAAGCGAAGAGAACGTCAAGCCAGATCTGCAATCAAAAGATCTGCGATCGCAGGACATAAGGTCCATGATGGAAGCCGCGGGACGCATCTGGACCGCAGGCGGCAGCGTGGATTGGGCCGGCTTCCATGGCAACGAGGCGCGCCACAGGGTGCCGCTGCCTACCTACCCATTTGAACGGCAACGCTATTGGATCGATTCGCCGCTGACAGAGGTAACACCCCAAAGCGACTGGCAGCCAAACGGAATCAAGAATCCCACAGAATCGGAGCAGCAACCGATGGCAATTCCACAACCGAACCAAAACGCAGACACTTTGCAGGCGCAGCAGGCGGCTGCGCTGGGTAAGCTCAGAGCGCTATTCAGCGACATCTCCGGCTTGACCGCCGATCAATTGATCGCGTCAGCGCCATTTCTGGAAATTGGACTCGACTCATTGCTGTTGACGCAGGCCTCCACCGCCATTGAAAAGTCGTTTGGCGTGCACGTGACGTTCCGGCAGTTGCTCGAAGAGCTTTCCAGCCTCGATGCGCTGGCCGCGCATCTCGCGCCCAGCATGCCTGCTCCTGCATCCCCGGCACCCACGGCTTCAACGCCCGTGAGCATGCCTGCAATTCCGGCGGCGGCCACCGCTTCACTGACAGAACTTACTTCTATTCCATCAGGCGGAGTTGAAGCATTGGTGCGAAAGCAATTGGAGATCATGGAAAAGCAATTGGAGATGCTGCGCAATCCAGCCGCAGTAAGCACAGTAGCGGCGGTCGCGGCCGTCTCCTCCGCTCCATCGGTCGCAACGCCCGTCACAAATCAGGTTGCCGCGTCGCAAACCACAGTTTCTCCCAGTGCTGCCAGTTCGAGCGTCAAGAAGCCCGAGATGCAAGCGTTCGGCCCTTACAAGCCAGTACAAAAAGGTGTAGCTGGCGCGCTGCCGGACCAGCAACAAAAAGCGCTCGATGCACTCATCACCCGCTACACAACGCTCACGAAGGAATCCAAGCGCCTTACTGCCGAGCATCGCGCGCACTTCGCTGACCCGCGTACAGTTTCAGGCTTCCGCCAGATATGGAAAGAGATGGTTTACCCGATCGTCACAGAGCGTTCGCAAGGCTCAAGGCTCTGGGATGCTGACGGCAATGAATACGTTGACATGACCAACGGCTTTGGCTCCATTCTGTTTGGCCACCGGCCAGATTTTGTGATCCGCGCCCTGAGCGAGCAGATGGAAAAGGGCTTTGAAATTGGCCCCCAATCCCCACTGGCAGGAAAAGTGGCTGAGTTGCTTTGCCGTATGACGGGCATGGAGCGCGCGGCGTTTTGCAATACAGGTTCAGAAGCCGTCGTCGCGGCCGTCCGCACCGCGCGCACGGTAACCGGCCGCGATAAGATCGCCATGTTCACCGGCGATTATCACGGCATTTTCGATGAGGTACTGGCGCGGCCGCAGACCGTGAATGGCGTACTGCGCTCGCGCCCCGTGGCGCCCGGCGTGCCGCAATCGGCGGTGGACAATGTGTTGGTAGTGGATTACGGCGATCCGGCTTCGCTCGACATTCTGCGCGCGCATGCGCACGAATTGGCCGCCGTTGTGGTGGAGCCCGTCCAGAGCCGCCGGCCCGATTTGCTACCCAGGGAATTCTTGCAGGAGCTGCGCACGCTTACGCAAAAATCGGGCACGGTCCTGGTGTTCGACGAAATCGTCACTGGCTTCCGCGTGCATCCACGCGGGGCGCAGGGCTATTTCGGCATTCAAGCCGATGTGGCCACCTATGGCAAAGTGATTGGCGGCGGCATGCCCATCGGCATTATTGCCGGAAAGGCCAAATATCTTGATGCGCTGGATGGCGGCCAATGGAATTACGGCGATGCGTCTGGTCCGGAAGCGGGCATGACATTCTTTGCCGGCACCTTTGTGCGGCATCCACTGGCCCTGGCCGCCTGCTGGGCTTGCCTGAATCATTTGAATGACAACAGCCCGGATTTGCAGCGCAATCTGAATCACAAAACCCGGCAACTGGTGGAAGCGATGCTGGATTTTGCGCACCGGGCAGGCGCTCCGATTCAGATTCCACACTTCGCTTCCTGGATGTGCTTCCAGTTCCCGCAGGACGTTCCTTACGCGAGTCTGTTTTGGGCATACATGCGCGCCAGGGGCATCCACATGTGGGAGGGACGGCCGAGTTTCCTCACCACGGCACACACAGAGGCCGATATCGAACTTGTACTGAAGGCCTTCAAAGAGACGATTGTGGAAATGCAGCGCGGCGGATTTCTCCCGGGCGAGCCTCCGCAAGAGGCCGTCGCGCCGCGACCAGGCGCGCGGCTCGGCAAGGATCGCGAGGGCAAAGAGGCGTGGTTCGTTCCCGATCCTGACCGGCCCGGTAAGTACTTGCAGATTGCGGAGGTCAGGTGAGCGTGAGCGATGTGAACTCGTACATCCCGGTTGATTTTGATCCGTTCGTCGACGCCGCAGCGAAACCTGTCTATTTTCCGATGACGGAGGCGCAGTGCGAAGTCTGGGCCTCTGTTCAGATGGGCGCCGAAGCGTCCAACGCCTATAACGTGTGCCATGCATTTCGCGTCCGCGGCGCATTTTCAATGGACGCGATGAAAACCGCACTACAGCAGTTGATGGACCGGCACCAGGCGTTGCGGCTGGTGTGCGATCCGGACGGCGAAACACAACACGAACTCCCTTCTGCCATCATTCCCGTGACCATCGTGGATCTTTCGGCGATGACGGGCACGGAGCGCGAACGTGAAACGGCACACTACGTGGACCGGGAGACCGATGTCCCTTTCGATCTGGAAAAAGGCCCCCTGTGCCGGGCCGTAATCCTGCGCGAAGACCGGCAAACACATTTCATCGTCTTCACGGCGCATCACATTGTGTGCGACGGATGGTCAGGCGGCATCTTGATTCAGGACCTGGGCGAGTTGTACGAGGCCGAAAGCGTGGGTATGCAGGCCTCTCTGCCGCCCGCGCACTCGTTTCAATCGTACGTGGAGGCACAGAACCAGCCAGAGCAAATGAAACAAGCCTTGGCGGCAGAGCAATATTGGCAGGCGCAGTTTGCTACGCCCATTGAGCCGCTGGAACTTCCGCTGGATTTTTTGCGCAAGCCTGTGCAGTCGTACGCGGCAGAGCGCCAGCGGCGGCAGATACCGGAGACGCTCTATCGAGACATCTCACGCGTGGCTTCGCGGAACGGTTGCACCGTCTACGCAATGCTGTTCTCCGCCATGCAAGTGCTGATTTACCGTCTGACGGGTCAGGAAGATTTTGTTTTGGGCACCGTCGTGGCCGCTCAGGCATCCGACACAAACGCCGCCACCATGGTTGGTCACGGGACGAACGTCTTGCCGGTCCGCGCAAGCGTCGACCCGGAAGGGACATTTGAAGAGCATTTGAAGACGGCCCGCCGGCGGCTGCTGGATGCGTTTGATCATCAATCGCTTTCCTTCGGGGCGCTGGTGCGGTCTCTCAACTTGCCGCGGGATGCCAGCCGAAACCCTCTGGTCACTGCGACTTTCAACTCTGACAATGTAACGGCGCCGTTCCGCTTCCGTAGCGTGGAAGCAGAACTGCTGTCCTCTCCAAAGAAATTCGCCACCTTCGATCTGGAGTTCAACATCCTGAAAACGGCCACGGCGGTATTCACGGAATGCATCCATAGCACCGCCATCCTGCAACCGGCCACCGTGCAGCGCTGGCTGGAGAACTATGAGACTTTGCTGGCATCCATTTGCGCGAACCCCGCGCAAAAAGTGGCTGATTTGCCTTTGATGACGCCGGAGCAGGAACGCGAACTGCTCTCGCCGCCCCAGGAAACCTGGCAAATCGACGAATGCATTCAATATCGATTCGAACGGCAGATGGAGCGCACTCCTGATGCGATCGCGGTAACCAGCGATGGTGTGTCCCTGACTTATGCCGAACTCAATGGCCGCGCCAATGCGGTGGCGGAGCGTTTAATCGCCATGGGTGCGGGGCCAGACGGTCTGGTAGCTCTGTGCATGGAACGCAGCGTGGGCATGCTGGTGGGTCTGCTGGGAATCCTGAAGGCTGGCGCGGCGTATTTGCCAGTTGATTTACGCTACCCTGCCGAGCGAGTGGCCTTCATACTGGAAGACGCTGGCGTTCCCTTACTGATTTCGCAGCGTAGCCTGGAAGCTACATTGCCGAAACATCAGGCCCAGGTTTTGTTTCTGGACGATGTCACCGAATGCAGGAATGAAAATCCTAGCGCCCGGGCCACACTCGACAATCTGGCTTACGTGATTTACACCTCCGGTTCCACGGGTAAGCCCAAGGGCGTGGAGGTTCTGCATCGCGGCGTCACCAACGTGATCCATAGCTTTCAGGAACTGCTGCACTTTGGAGCCAACGACGTTCTGGTGGCCACAACCACGCTATCGTTCGATATCCACGTGCTGGAACTGTTTGCGCCCATTCAATTCGGCTCCAGGTTGGTGATCGCTACGGATGAACAGGCGCAGGACCCTGCGGCTCTGATCGCATTGCTGGAAACGAGCGGGGCCACCATCTATCAGGCGACGCCGGTGCGCTATCGCATGCTGCTGGATGCGGGCTGGAAGGGCATGCCGAAATTGCAGCTTTTGTGCGGCGGCGAGAAGATGTCGCGCGAACTGGCGGACCAGCTTCTGGCGCGCTGCGCCACCTTGTGGAACGTCTACGGACCCACCGAAACCACCGTTTGGTCGTCGGCCGCCAGAATTGAAGCTGATGGCCAGCCGATCACAGTTGGGCAGCCCCTCGCCAACACCACGTTGTATGTTCTCGGCACGAATATGAAGCTCACACCGGTGGGAGCTGCGGGTGAATTGTTCATTGGAGGCGACGGCGTAGCGCGGGGGTATCTCAATCGCCCACAACTTACACAGGAACGTTTTGTGCCGAATCCGTTTGGCCAAGGGCGCATCTACAAAACCGGCGACCGCGCCCGCTACCGGGCTGACGGCCGCGTGGAATTGCTGGGGCGCAATGATGATCAGGTGAAAGTTCGCGGTTTCCGCATTGAATTGGGAGAAATTGAGCACGCCCTGCAATCCATACCAGACGTCCTGCGGGCAGCCGTAGTGGTCCATAACGACGGCGATGACCAGAACATCATCGCCTACCTTGTGCCGGTGCCCGGTGTGCCTATGCCGCCCGCGGAATTGCGTGGCGCGCTGCTGCAAACCCTGCCGGAATATATGGTCCCGGCCGCGTTCGTACTGATTGACGCAATGCCCACCACGCCCAACGGCAAGCTTGATCGCAAGGCACTACCGGCGCCGGTGGTGGCACGCAAGACGCGCGACTCGGTTCCGCCCGAGACGCCCACGCAGATCACGCTGGCAAGGATGTGGGAGTCACTGCTGAAGGTTGAACATGTGGGTATTCATGAAAGTTTCTTCGATCTCGGCGGACACTCCATACTGGCGGCGAGACTGATGGCGCAGGTTCGTTCATCATTCGGCATCCAACTCCCGCAGCATCACATTTTTCGCACACCCACGATTTCTGGTTTGGCCTTACTCATTGAATCGAAGTTGTGGACAGAGAGTGAACCGCACGTGGCTGACGCTGCGGCAGCCTCCGGCCCGCAGGTGGAAATCGAGATATGAGCACCTTCGAATTCCTACATAAGTTAAAACAGTCCGGGGTAAAGGTCTGGATGGAAGACGATCGTCTGCGCTGCACCGGGCCAGAGCAGGTTCTAATGGCTGAGGTGCGCGAACAATTGAGCGCGCGAAAGCAGGAGATCATTGCTTTCTTGCGGTCAGCGGCAAGTTCGGAGGGCGGCAGCAGTTCCACTGTGATACCCATCCAGCCACTGGGCAGCCGGCGGCCTTTGTTTGCGGTGGCAGGTCATAACGGTGATGTGTTTTGCTATGTAGATCTGGCGCGTCACCTGGGCACGGATCAACCGTTTTTTGCGCTACAGGCTCCGGGTATGGAACCCGGCCAGCATCCTTTAACCAGCATCGAAGAAATCGCTGCGTTATTTGCCCGCGACATAGTCGCAGTGCAGCCTCAAGGGCCGTATCTGCTGGGCGGATTTTGTGTGGGAGGATCCATTGCCTTCGAACTGGCCCAGCAACTCACAGCACAAGGTCACCAAGTGAGTTTGCTGGCACTGTTTGGCTCCCCGTGTCCAACGGCGTTAGCTCCCCGTTACCGCGCCCAGGCTGCCGCCATGAATGTCGCCGGACGCTTCGTGCGGCATGGCTCTGCTTTAGTGCAAAGAAGGCCAAGTGAATGGTCACAGTACTTGCGCGAACGGGCTGCGGCACGGCGAGCGGATCGCGAGCGCGAACGCCATGATCCGTTGCGCCTGCGCCTGGCCGAGACGACAGTGGACGCCTTCAAGGCCTACCAGCCAAAAGCCGCTACGTTTCCGGTCTACATGCTCATGCCAAACGACCAGCCAGACTCGCTTCTTGAAGACCGGCCACTGGATTGGGGCCTGTTCGCGAAAAATTTTACCGTGGCCCTGGGGCCGGACGATGGAGACATGAATACGATGCTGCTCGAACCTCATGTTTCCCTGTTCGCTCAACTATTGGAGAAAAAACTGGGAGAGACGGTTCCGCCACAAGCGGCGATCAGCGCCGTCAGTTAGGCGATCACGATCTCTCGCACAGACCGATTCGGAACAATGCGGTTTCATTCTTGCATCCGAGATTTAGAAATTCCTTCGCTCTCCAATCTTGCCTTCTGATCAAGCTGATAGAGTTCCGTCTCGCGTTAGGCCTCTGAGCAATCGATTTCCCGATAGACCCATACCCCATCTTCATGAATCCGGATTTCCCCCACCGCCAGAGCCAAACGACTTCACACCTGGAGATAATCAAAATGGAAAACGTCCTTGGCAAATGGTTTCTTGGTGAAAGAGGCTCGCAACCCTTTCTCCGTTGTCTATTCATGGCGGGAGTGCTGCTGCTTGCCGGCACACTTTCAGCGCAGGTCGATCCCGGTCCCAGAGGAGGCCCTCCTGGCGCCGGTGGGCCGGTTCCAACGCTCAACTTCAACGAAATCACATTTTGGTTCCAGGCCCTGGCTCAATTCCAGACTATTTTTTCCGTGAGCGGAACAGTTGCGGGCGAGCCGGGCGTAGGCCTGGGGCCGGGGTTTAACGGCAACGGTTGCGGGCTGTGCCATGCCGAGCCCGCACTTGGCGGCAGCAGTCCGGGGTTCAACAGCCCGGTGAATCCAGTGCCTAACCCGCAAATCGCACTGGCTACGCTGGATGGAGCCGCCAACGCGGTCCCACCCTTCATTTTCCCCAAGGGCCCGGTGCGCGAGGCGCGCTTCATCATGAACACCGCCGGCGGTTTGGATGGCGGCGTACACAATCTGTACTCCATCCGCGGCCGCTTTGACGCGCCCGGTTGTGGCCTGCCGCAAGAGAACTTTCCTGCGCAACTTGCCAATAACAACGTTGTGTTCCGGATTCCCACGCCGACCTTTGGGCTCGGTTTCGTGGAAAACACTCCCGATAGCGTCTTGCAGGCCAATCTTGCCGCTAACGCTGCTGTCAAAGCTGGTTTGGGCATTGCCGGCCGTTTCAACACCAATGGCAATGACGGAACTATTACGCGCTTCGGCTGGAAAGCGCAAAACAAGTCTCTGCTGATTTTCTCTGGCGAAGCTTCCAATGTGGAACAGGGCATCGCCAACGACGTATTTACCAACGAACGTAACGCCATCTTCGGATGCGTGTTCAACGTGACTCCGGAAGATACCACCCATCTGATCATTCCTCCGGGGCCAGGCGCGGGCGATTTCGCCAGCCAGATTTCTTCCCTGCAAGTGAACTTCGCAGCTTTTATGCGTCTCAACGCCGCTCCCGTGCCGATTCCATTAACACCATCGGCGGCGAATGGCCAGGCCCTGTTCGGTACGTCCGCAGCGCCCGGCATAGGCTGCGTGCTGTGTCATTCCGACGTTCTGAAGACGGCAGCCTCTCCTTTCACCGGTATGAGCTTTAGCGCTTACCAACCGTATTCCGACTTTGCCCTGCATCACATGGGCTCCACGCTGGCGGATGGCGTAAGCCAGGGTGATGCCGGGCCTGACGAGTTCCGCACCGCGCCGCTGTGGGGCGTGGGCCAGCGGCTCTTCTTCATGCATGATGGACGCACAACCAATCTGCTCGTGGCCATCCGGCTGCATTCCAGCCCGGCCGCCAATTGCATCAACACCACCGCGACGCAGAACTTTATTGTTAACGGAGTGCCTCACGCGCCGTCAACGATCATCAACTTCTGCGGCTCCGAAGCCAATGCTGTCGTCAATAACTTCTTCGCTCTGGCTCCTGCGCAACAGCAGGACATCCTCAACTTCCTGCGTTCCCTTTGAGTTTTCTCAAAACGAACAATCCTGGCGGGCCTTCTTGGGAAGGCCCGCTGTTTAGGCCCCAGGGACCACTTAACTTTCAATACGCAGCTCCACATTTTGGTCTCTGCTGGCGGTTGAACGAGTTGGAAGGCAGAAGCCGCTTGATCGCAGCATATCCTTCACATCACACAATTCCCTGCCGGCTATAGCCGGATTCAATCAATATCTTCCGCAGCTTGGCCAAAGTACGCCCACGGATAAAGCCAATCGAGCCCCTGGCCAATCCCAGACGGCGGGCCACTTCGTCATAGGGTACTGGTGGGTTTTCAAAAAAAAGCAAACGCATCATCTCAGCATTGCGTTTAGGCAGTTGGGCAACGCCTTCGTGAAGCAGTTTGGTTTCTTCATTCTCCCAAACCATATGTGGCATTTCGGCGGCCGTTAAGAATTCCTGCGCTTCGGGCTCCAGTGCGTCTAAAGGTACTTCGCTGCTGCGTTTCCGTTTCCAGCGCCATGCCTGACGCACAGTCACTGTAATCAGCCAGGAACGGAATGACTGAACATTCCTGAGCTGCGAGAGACTGTTCAAGGTTTCCAGACAGACGGCCTGCAAGATATCGGAAGCATCGTCGCGTGTGGCGCCAAAGCGGCTGGCAATGTTGTAAACCAGGCCGCGATACCTTATTAGCACCTCTTCCCATGCGTGCTCGTCGCCTTCCAGGCAGCGCTGCACAAGTTGGTCATGGACTGGCTCTTCATCGTCAAGGCAGACACCAGGCGCAGATGGCTTCGCTAGAGGTCTTGAAGGAAAATTAATAAGCGTGGGGGGCCCAACAACCTGAGAATCGTTCATGCGTTCCTCTCGTTTGGGTTACCGCGATCCCACTACAGGTAATTGCCGAAGCTTATACGGCCTGTGCATATTCTGATGTGACCTCGGTCACGCTTGCTGATCGGAAATCGCGTTTTTTACGAGCAAGGTTTCGGTGCGCATTGGGCGATGCACTCTCTCCGCACTGACTTGCTAAGCCAATGTGACAAATTGCGGGGAGCGGACCTTATCAATGGACACCGGGCCTGACAAAAGGCGCAAAACAAGAGGAATCAGATTCGGAGAGGCGGAGGGTTGTTAATAAAAGCGAATGCTTCCGTGCGCGTGTCCGCGCTTAACAGGATCGCGGATGGGCGTCGCGGCGGCACCAGCAACAGTACGCGAAAGAAGACCGGGACCAGTTTGAACAAATGCGCGAAGAGCAACATCATTCCCGCCAGACATAGACAGAACATCACCAGCAGTTCAATGTCGTCACTGCTGACGGGAAAGCTGTCGAGGCTGTCAAACTGCAACAAGGGTGACACCACGGCCATCAACGTGAGAGCGCACAAGATAATGATGCAAAGTCTGCGTAACATATTCACACTCGTGGCAAACAGGTTATAAAAATCGATACATGGATGATTCGTTGACGATCAAGGCAGTTCCACCCTGCCTGTGACCACCCTCAAAGGCAGGGCCCGTTGTCTGGAACTGCGAGTACCCACCTCCGCCAGTTGCAGTGTTGCCGGCCCTTCAGCCAGGCGCTTTACCACCAGATTCAGCAGGACGCCCTTTCCGTTTACTCCAGCTGTGTTCGGTTGTCGCGTGGTGAAAATTCCAGCTTCACCTTTGTCTTTGTCGATGCGCTGCACAATCGCCACCTCCTGCGAGCCTCCCGAAAGAAAGTCGCCATGCTGAATGTCTTCCACGGAAAGAATCGCGGGATCGTAGCGGAACATCAGCGCAGCGGAAAATAGATCTTCAACATTTTCCACCCGTACCTGGATCATGGTGCTTTCACCGGTTTTCAGGGCAACCGCTACGGGATCCAGCCGCAACATCGGCGGATTGTCTTTTTCCCCAGGCAGATCGCCGCTCGGCGTGACCGCTTTGGCTTCCATGAAGCTGGACTGCTGCTGCGCGCCGGCCGATACCGGAACCAATACTTCGTCCTGTTGGCGGAGCATCAAATCACTGTCCGTGCCTACGCTCAGCGCCTGCAAACTCTCATGCACCAGTTCACGCCCGCGGACAAGCTTGGGTGTAACTACGATGAGCACTTCATTTTCTGAATTATTTACGTCTTCGCCGGAAAACAGGTAGCGCAGCAATGGAAGCCGTGAAAGTCCAGGCCAACCAGTGACTGACTTGCTCTGTGACCTTTCCGCCAATCCGCCGAGCACGCTCACTTCTCCTTCCTGTAGGCGGATCTCATGGTCAATGCGCCGCTGGCTGATTACCGGCTGCTCAACCCCGCCAATATTGACGCGGCCGTTCAAGGAGGAGACTTCCACTCCCAGCTTCATGCTTACGGAATGGTCAGGATTAACGCGGGGAAGAAGATCAATGTTTACGCCTACGTCAATGTATTGGAATTGGGTGTTGACGCCCAGCCCCGCGCCAACCGTCGCCTGGAATGAGCCCGTAGCGACCGGAATACGATCGCCCACTCGCAGGCGGGCAGATTCGCCGTCGCTCACGCGAACTTGCGGATTCTGAATGATACGTGTCGTGCTATCGGACATCAGGGCTGAGGCTACCGCGTTGGGAATAGTCAGCGCGAAATCACCCTGGGTAATTTGGCTAAGTTTGTCCAATGCCACTGATCCCGCAGGGCCTAGTGGAGAGCCGGGAACAAAACTCAGCGTGGTGCTGCTCCCGGGCTGGATTCCCAGACTCCGTGCCCGGTCGCGGCGGATCTGTAGGATGGATATCTGCACAACAACCTCCGCCCTTCCGCGATCACTGTCTTCGATCAAACGGGTGGCAAGCAGAATCTTGTCGGGCGTATCGCGAATCAGGATTGCATTGTCCCGCGGGACGGCCTGAACATGGCGCAATTCCAGCATCGTCTGCACGCTTGCGGTCAGCTCGGTCAATTCCTGCGCGCTTTGCGTATGCTGCAGGTAGATCTTCTTGAGGACCTGCTCTTCCTCCTGCCGCCGCTTACCGGCATTGTCCGGCAGGATCATGATGATGTTGCCGGTTACCGGCTTCCAGAAGGCCTTTGCCTCGACACATGCAACGCGCAATGCCTGCTGGATCGTGACATTGACCAGATCAATGCCGATTCTTTTGTTTTCAGGAAACTCCGGATCAAAAATAACGTTGACCCCAGCCAGCTTTCCAATCGTGCGAAAGACCACGCGCGCATCCTCATGCATTTGCAAGGACAATGATTCGCGCGAGAGCGGACGGACCGACGGCGGTGTCTCCATCAGGCCGTTGGAACTGGCCGCTGTCACGGTGCCCGGTGAAGGAGCGTTTAAAGCACTGACGCTGGCTGACGGCGCAGATGCAGACGTGCCGGATTTGGTCTCCGCCGCAACCAGATTGCGCGTGTAGTCCAGTTCCTGGCGAGCGAGCATGAAGGAAGGGTCGATCCTGAGTGCGGTTTCAAATTCTGCTAAAGCTGCCTGGTTTTCATGCTGCTCCAGGTGCTTGAGGCCCTGGCGCACATGGAACTGCGATGCTTCAACCCGGGCCTGATACAACTGGAGTTTCTGCTGCGCGTTCTGTGGGTCTTTCCTGCTGGCTTCCTCAGTGACTGCCAGGGCGGCATCATAGTTCTGCGCGGCAGTCAACTTCTCTGATTTCTGGTATGCCTGTCCGCTCTTGACGCAACCGGATAAAACCATGCCGGCAAGGGCCAGTGCAACCATGGCAACCGTGCAGCGCGTCCGTCGAATACAGATGAATAACATGGCCATTGGCTCCTTTGCTGTCATCGGCCGGCCTCAATCCACGAGTCGACCGGAGCGAAAGTTTTGGTTTTCGTGTCCAGTTTCACCATGTAGGCCCCCAGCGCTCCAACGCGCCGTGTGGCGCCGTAAGTAAGCGGGGGAGTCAGTCCGGTTTTGAAGTTGTAGAGCGTTGCCAGAGCATCCACAAAGCCTTCGCGGCTCAGATCACGGCCACACAACTTAAGGCCCTCGACAAACACTTTGGCGTCCGCAAGCGCGCTGAGCGCACGCGCTGTGTGCAAAGGTCGCAGCTTGTATTTGCGGACCAGAAACCCATACTCAGCCAGAGCGTCAGCAGACACGTCAGAAGGCAGGCTGGGGAAAGAGAAAAAAATGTGCTCACTGGCTTCTGGAGAAAGCCGGAAAGCCTCTTCCCCGGCCAGTGGGCCGGGCTGGAATATTTGCGGTTGCCAGTGGATGCGCGCAGTCTCCGCAAGCAACGCTTTCAACTCCGGGCCCTGCCCCAGAAAAATGATGCTGCTGTGCTTGTTGGCCGCAAGAGACGAAACGATTTTTTCGGCGTCAAAGATGGAATAGTGCAGCAGTTGCGCGGACCGGCAAGAATGCGTGCTGCATGCCTCCATGATGGTTGCTGCCAAAGGCTGTTTGCTTTCGGGATATAGCAGTACGAATGGGGAGGCTGGATCCATCTGGTCCTGGGCGAACTTCACCAGCGCGCGTGACTGGGCGGCCAGCCCGGACAAAAGATGGAAGACCACCGGCTTGGCCAGAAGGCGGTCGTCATCCGGCCCAAAAATATCGATCGCGGGGACACCTGATTGTTCCAGAGAATCCAGAAGTTTGCGCTCTTCTCCAGAAACCATCAAACCCACAAGCCCAAACACCTCGCGGCTGCGAAAAAACTCCTGGATTGCTTTCACAGTTTCGGCGGAAGAGTCGCGGGTTTCGATGGTATCGAGTTCAAGGTGGCGGCCGTACACTCCGCCTTGCAGGTTTAACTCTGCGAAATAAGCGCGCAACAGATCAACAACACTTGTGCCAGACTCGGCCAAAGGCCCCTTGCCAGGGACAACCGTCGCTACACGGATACTGGTTGCAGTAACACCCGGATCGTTCCTTATACCCAGTTGCCCCAGATAAGCGAGAAGGCTGCTCATATCGTCATCCGAGATCTGGTAACGCGGCATAGTGATGCCCAGTTCATTGCCGTCAGGGTCCAGGCCTTCACGCAAGACCTTGCGCAGTGAATTCAAGTCATAAGCTTTGCGCCGGCGCTCCAGTGCTTTGTCTGTTTCGTGTGTGCGTATAAGGGCGCTCCATGTGATCTCAGAAGGAACAATGCCGCCTTCTGTCCTTCCCTTTCCATCCGCACCGTGACAACTCGCGCACGGCATCAGAGTTGCCGGCACTACGGTGTCGCCGAGCACTGCGGACAAAGGGCTGCCCGAAGGGCTCTCACCCTTGCTATAAATCAGTTGCCCAGCTTCAACTGCCGATGGTGTTTGCGCCGGCAGCAGGAGAGGCGAACACATCCCCGCTATGCAAATCCACCGCGACAGACTCCGGCGCAGAAACCTGCTGAGTTTTGCCGTTTGCCTGCGGTTCTGCGACTGACTGGTGTGGCGCGGCATCACAGTGGCTTACTGCCCAGTGCTTTGGCAGCCTCCGAATTTGCCGCATCTTCCGTGGAAGGAGATTTCCTGTCACCAAGAACTGGAATGATCGCCCCCATCAGCTTGTCCGTTGTCGTTAGCCCTGAAGCGTATACCCAAACATGCTGCGGCTCGTTGCCTATGGCAACGGTCGGAGGATGATCTTGTTTCGACGCCAAACTGATATTGAATGCTTTCCATATCTTTTCCAGGTCGCCACGGCTCCCGGTCACGAATGTCCAGCCGGGTTGCGCGTGAAAGAGTGTGGCATAGCTCTTCAGGCGTTCCGGGGTGTCGTTTTCCGGATCGACACTAATGGAGATCAGCTGTAAATCCGTATCGCCGCGCGTCCGCATCATCTTCTGGATTCTGGCGAAATTGGCCGTAAGCGGAGGGCAGATGGTGGTGCATGTAGTGAAAATGAAATTGATGGCCACCGCTTTACCCTGAACCAGATCACTATAAAAATGCAGCTTGCGATTGTCCTGATCCACGACTGCAACGTCTGGAATCGCCGGCACTCTTGCGCCCGTCTGCCTCACGGGCAATTGCTCTTTCTGTGCTGGTTGTATCGCAGCAGCCGGAGCTGGCTTCTGCCCGAGAGCGTCTTTTCCTGGCGCTATCGGCAGTAATGCCAGAATAAAAACGAGAGTATGCGACGGTGAAAAAGAATTTCTCATCGTTGCACCTACCGCTTCTCTACGGGTTGAGTTTTGGCCACGCCCCCTGGCTGGGCTTCTGCTGTCTGCTGCTCCTCGACCCGAATCATCAGATATTGGAGCTGGTTTGCCCGAATCCTCAGCGAGGGAATCTGGATCATGCCGTAGTACACGCCGTTCCGAGGCGGTGTGAAGCTGAACTGATATACACCCGCACCCGCAGGCTCAGCGGTGAAGCGCATCTGACGCAACCCTTCCGCCAGGAGGACTGTGACTTCAACGTCCTTGAGCCCGTCACGCGGTTTATCGGTTTCACTGTCAGTAAGGCGGAAGCGTACCTGCGCGGTTTCGCCAGTCTTGATTTGAAGATTATTCGTCAGCGGCCGAAGATTTACGGCCAGCAGCGCTTTCTTCTTCAGCAGCGGGTTTTCCTGCACAGTGAATTCGAAACAATGCGACAGGGCCGGTGAGTCCACGAACACTGGCACGTCATAAAGGCCGGGCCGCGGAAGGCGCAACCCCACCGAGTACACGCCTGGCTCAGTTTCATGAATGCTGCGGTCCACAACCATAACGGCGACGGGCGTCTTGCCATAACCCTCTATGCTCATCATGGGCGCGGCCATGCCTTCCTGGTAGTAGTAAACACGCTTGTCCGCGGGGTTGGTGACAAACGCGGAATCACCGTCAAGAGAAGCTACCATCGGAGACGCCAGCAGGTCGGCCGTCGCGCCGGGCGCTATCTGGCCGGCTGGAAATTCTGCTGTCTGAGCAGAATTGCCAATATCAGCCAGCGGAATGAGACTGACGTGCTCAGTGCCACGTGAGCGGACGTAAAGAAATGATGTGCTGAAGAGCAACTGGTAGGGAGATCGCCCCACCTTGTACTTCGTCATCATCTTGTTGGAGGAAAGATCGAACAGCGTAACATCGTCCGCCTTTTCATTGGCGGCAAAAACCCAACGTCCATCCGGTGTAATCGCCAGGGCAGTGAGCCCCGGACTTGCTGAAAGGGTGGCTGCAATGCCGTGATTTTCAGTGGATATCACGGTAATGTGACCGTCATCCCGGGCGGCAACATACATGCTCTTGCTGCGCTCAGAATATGCGATGGCAATAGGTCCCTTGCCTGCGGGCAAGTCTTTGACCTTGGTCTGACTGGCCGTGCTGATGATAGAAACAGTGCCATCTTCCTGATTCGTAACGTAAACATTCTGCTTTTCATCGAAAGCAAACTCGTGGTGTCCTTTGCCCGTGGGGATGCGCGCGACAACCGCAAGAGAGGCGCTCTCAATGACCGCGACTCC
The DNA here is from genome assembly GCA_020072585.1 of Terriglobia bacterium. GTDB lineage: Bacteria > Acidobacteriota > Terriglobia > Terriglobales > Acidobacteriaceae > Angelobacter. The sequence goes on from JAIQGL010000017.1 coordinate 157,795, forward strand.
GCCGGTGGTCTGGCCTTCTATCGATTCCAGTTCCACCCACAGATACTTGCCATCCGGCTGGACCACGATCCGGCCCGGTTTGCCGCCCTGGTCGATGTTGCGAATCAATCTGAAAGTATTGGCGTCAATCGCGGCAGTTTGATTTACCGCTGGCATGGTGACGAAGATACGTTCACCGTTGCGGCTTTGCACCCAGTCTGCGCCGGGAGCAGCAAGATCGATGGCGGCGTAGAGTTTGCTTGAGCTAAATCCTACCCGAGGATCAATCACCAGGATGCTTGGTTCCTTTGTAAGCGCCAGCACGTAATAGGTGTTGAGATCCACGTCAGGCCGCGCGGCAAGCTGCATCTGTAGGAATGACTGGATTTTTTTATGGCATACATCCGAATTGGCGAGTTTGCCGCCCGGCGCACCGTCCAGCCATGCAGCTATTTTCAGCCCTTTCATGGGCGCCCCAGCCGCATCCGTGAGCCGGAACTGCATTACAGCCTGCTGGCCTTCCACCAGCTCTGATGACGTAATGTCGTTGAGGCTCACCGGAACAGGACCTTGCTTGATGACCACGTCCTTCAGTGAAGCCACTCCACGAAAATCGAGCTTGACGCCGGAGATTGTGATGGTTTGCTTCCAGCCCGTGCCGGGAAGCGCCGCAGCCCCCGATTCAGTGGCTCCCGCAGTTGCGGGTGCTTCCTGCGGTTTCTGCTCAGGGGCTGCAACTTTTTGCGGATCATCGTCCGGCAAAGGCACTGTGGTTGTGCGCTGCTGCAAAGCCCGCGCTTGTAATCCGCAGAAAACAAAAAGTACAAAAGCAGAGATGAAAAGGAACTTGAGTCTTAACATTTTTGCACCCGCAATTTGAGATTTTTAGCGACATCTCTTGTATGAGCGGGAGCAGCCAGCCAGACTGCTCCCGCCCAGGTTGTTTACGGAACCAGAGTTACGCTGGGATCCGGCTGGTCAACGGCATCGAGACTGAGGACAGTTACACCCTTCAGGTTCTTGACCGCTGGTTGCACCCGCAGCAAGCCCCAGACTCCCTTATCAAACTGTGAGCTCTGGTGCGTGCGATACAGGTAGTCACCTCTGATCTTGAATGTTCCTCCAGCGCCGCCGGAAGGAATGATGTCAAAGTGACTGGATGGACCAACACCCATCTGTGATCCCTGCCAGTTGGAGTACCGGTTGTTCACGAAGTCACTCGCGGACGTCGGCTGGTCCGCGATGATCGTTGCCCCCAACACAGACGTTCCCAGAATGGTTCGGCCGCTATAGGTTGCTCCGGTGAACGCCACCGGAGTGGTATAAGGCGCTTCCTCCCACACGTGACCGTGCAGTTGGAAGATGTTGTTGCGCGGATGGCCGACAGGCTCCACCAGCCGCAGGCGGATGGCCTGTCCTGGTATTGCCTTGAAGATCGGCGTCTCCGGCGAGGCTGTGGTCGCCAGACCGGTGAACACATTGGTAAACGTGTTGCTCAGCACGTCAGTAAAGTCAACGTCCTTGGTGCAGAGCGGAACGCAAGCGCCGTCTTTCGGCGTAAACGGAGCTTCCGCGGCGTACCCTTTGCGGAACCAGTGTGGTTCAGTGCGGTAGTTAAATCCCGCCTGTCCCGTATCTTCCGCGTCTTCTTCACGGGAAAGGATGTTGACTGGATTGTTGCTCTTGTAACGCATGTTCACGTCGTTCTGAAGCACCAGTACCAGGTCGCGGAAATTGCTCAAGTCCGTCTTGGTCACGGTGGCTGAGGCGCGGCTCTTAGGATCAACCGTCCATGTGGCGCCTTGCGGTTCAATGATCAAGGCACCTACTGCACCTTTTGAGGCCTGCTTGATGGGATCGGCCGGCATCAGAGCTACCGAACCGAACTCCACTGGCGTGTGCACGATGTTGTTGCTGCTGGGATCAATCCACGCAACACCCGCATACCACTGGTAACTGACTTTGTTACCGGGGCTGGCGGTCTGCGGCGGGTTCAGACCCACGTTGAATCCGTCACTATTCAAAACGTTCAGTGACAGCATTTCCGGATGCAGCCCAACCACGCGCGAAGGCGCAACCTGGTTGGAGTTGAAGTTGTTCACGATCATGGGCAGGGTGTTGTACCCCGGCAGATCGAAAGGCTTCGCTGGCAGGCGATTGCGCAGTGTCACATTGATGCACTCGCCGGCCGCTGCACGCAGGATCAACGGTTCAATGGGATACCCAGCACGCAAATTGCCGGTGGTGGGATCCAGGTCAGAGGTGCGCACGTACATCATCGCCGTGGGATCCTGGAGCGGTCCAGTTTCATCGCCCAGAATCGTCCCTTTGACTGATGTCGCGCGCGAGTTGTAGGTCAGCGTTCCGCCGGGTAATCTGCTCGCCGAAATCACGCTGATATCAAAGCTCCGGACATTTGCGCCGCGTGGACAAACGCTGTGACTGGTGCCCGGGGCAGGCAATGAAGTAGCGGTTACTATGTTCTCTGTATCAGTGGGAGCAATCACGCCGCCTGCAAGTTCGTCCGCAGCTTCGCCGGTAGCCAGCGTCAGATCGGTGGTAGCCGTACTTGTGCCGGTATCGAGAGCCGAGGAAGTCAAAGTCTGGCAGCACGTCTTGCTGGTGGTGGTAGCGGTGCTGAACGTATCCACATTGAGCGTGGTGTTCTGCTTGCCACCATTGGTATTGTTGGGAACTACTTTCAGGTCCGCCCGCAGCCCATTGTAAGCGCGGATCAGGCCCCACAAGCCATTCCATTGATCGTCCTCAGATGCACCAGGCTGATAGAGGAAGTCAGCCACGCCGTTGACCTTTACGAAGTTTGACAATGGCGGCAGATCGAACTCAAAGTGTTCGGAAATGCCCATCATCTGGCTTCCCCTCCATCCGGAGCGCGCATCGCTTGGCTCACGCAGCCAGCGAGTCCCGTGCACGTGGAAGTTGTGTCCTTCTTCGTGCGCGCCCACCAGCATGCGCACCTGAATTTTGTCGTCCTGATAGGTGCGGAATACTGGAGTGTATGGATCGCCGCCGCGCAGATCAGCCGTAAGCGGAGGATAGAACGCCGGCTGCACATTGAGGCGGGCATCCTTACGGGTAATCGTGGAACGATACACCTGTCCCAGATCGCCCGCAGCGCCTGCGGCCTGCTTGCCGGTAGCTGGATCAATTACGCGCAACGGGATCGGCTCGTTACGGTAATTGACGGAGAACGTTCCCACATCAGCCGCCGAAATTGCTTCCGGACATGGCGGAGGCAAAACAACGCTCACGTTCGCAGGAACGGGGCACTTTGCTGCCGGTTGCAATAATACCGTTGGATTCCCCGGCAGAAGCGGTACTTCGTCACGAGCCGGCGGGTTAATTGGAATATTGTCAGAGGTATAAGCGAGCGTGTAGTCCTGGAACTCCATCATGAACTCACGGTAGCTCTGAGCAATGGCATTATTATCCGTGATGACGGCTTCCCATCCGGTCGGGCCACCATCAGCACGACCCGTTCCAAATGCCAGACCTGTTTCCGAATCCTTCCAGCTCGAGCCTGCAGGCTCAATCAACAGGCCGGCATAAAGTCCAGCTTGCTGGTGAGTGGAGGGCCCAAAATGATCGTGCGTGAAGACGGTCCGCAAAGTGCGGTCCTGGCTGGCAGGCGCGTTGTTGATTGTGGTGTCTGCGTACCAGCGCTCGACCACCGTCTGGGCGCCCAGTCCATCCGCTCCTGTAAAGAAAGGATGCTGTTTGGCAACCAGAGTTCCGCGTACGCCGTTCCAGGTTCCGCCCACTGCGTCCACAGCAGCGATGCGCGATTTGACTTCATCAGGACTGAATGCGCCTTCTTCGTAGTTCCAGCCGTTACCGGCGCCGTCAGAAGCCGTTACGTCAAACTTCACAAGGTGAATATGCTGGCCGATGACGTCGGTCGGCGTACGCACCTGGAAGTCATCTTGCAAGTATTCACCTGGGACAAGGTTGGTGAACTTGAAGACAATGCATTCCTTGCTGTTGGCACGGAAGAACAACGGTTGCGGCGGACGCGTGCCGGCGCGCGTGGGACCCACATCTTCCCACAAGGCCGCCATGCGGTGCTGGTTGTAATGCCAGCCCACCTTGTTGTATTTCACGTCAAGTTGTATGTCTGCGCTCTTGTAGGTGCGCGTTAGAGCCGGGGGCACCGCTATGCCATCATCGGTTTTGCATGGGTCAGCGTAGGGTGCTCCCATGACCGCCGGCAAACCATTGGTGATGAAATTTGCCGGAGTGTTCGTCTGGGTAAAGCTGGCTTGGAAAGGCTTGGCGTGATAGTTCATCGCCACGATTTCCGCCGGAGTCCCCAGTTCAGGATAGGTGATGGCCTTGGCCGTCAGCATGTGCTTGCTGAAATCGAGACGGGTGTGTTTTTCAGTGAACGTACCGCCAACAATTACGTGGCGCGGCAGGCCGCCATCAAATTCCGTAAAATACGGAGGTTTCGGCGGACGATGCCCTGCCACTGCGGCAACAAAAAACGGGTATCCAGGATTGACGGTCACCGGGTTGGGCAGGACTACCTGTCCGCTCACAACTTGCGCGGGGCCAGGCATCGGCGCCATCGGAATGGTCGGCAGTGGAACCAGCCCCACAACGGGTGTTCCAGTTGCGATTTCGCCATCAGGATAGGCGCGAGAACCAGGAGCGGGCCGTCCGTTGGCATCCAGTTGTGTTCCAGGTTCAAACACATCGTGCGTCCGCCACAAGCTCCACATGCCCTGGGCAAAATGCGGATAGAAGTGGCAGTGGAAGATGGAATCGCCAACCACCTGGTTGCGATTGCCGCCGCCGTTGTAAGTCATTTCCAGCGTAAAGGCGGCGCCGGGACCAATGGCCTGGCTGTCGTCATAGCTGGAGTTGTCGCTGTCCGCGGTGTGTACCCACTGGTGGGCATGCTGGTGATGGATGTGATGTTCCTTGACTCCGCCGTGCAGAATCCGGAACTTGGTATGGTCGTTGATGTAGCTGTGATAAACGTTGGAAGGATCGTCAGGATAAAGGGCCTTGGTGGCCTTGGGGCCCTTGATCACGTTGCCGGAAGCATCGCGGGTGTTGGCAGGGATGTCCACAACCATCGCCGGCTCGCCTACCGCCCATGAGCTGAGGAAGTTTTCTTCGTAGTTGCATTCGTTGCAGTTCCATTGCGGCCCAACGCCCAGTCGGTTGGCAAGAATTTCTGACCCAATGCCGCCTACGCCATAGTTGATGGCAAAACCGTCCACGACACTGTGCAGAGTGAAGCCCAGACCGACATCGATTGGACCTTCACCGGGTGGTGGCGGGTTCTTGATGGGATCCGGTTCGAAAAACTCCGGGAAAGCCTGCACCGCGCCGATTTCGTCGTGATAGATAATCGTGAATTCGCGGAACGGCTGTTCGCGGTCTGGTAATTGCGGGTTTTTGAAAAACGTGCCTGCAGGGAAACGGCCAGGCTTTCCTGTGGCTGGATCAATGGGGCCGGTGATCGTGGCAGTGAGATCGGACTTGATGATCTCGTTGGTGCTGGAGAGCATATTCAGGACCGGCTGGTTGATCTGCGGGCCAGAAGTGTAGACAGCTTCATAGTTCAACAGTGGCTGGCCGCCGGCAGTGTGTCCCACGGTGGCGGCATCCATATCATTCTTGGTGACCTGACTGCGATACCAGCGTGCGTTGAATGGTTCAACGTTAATGGCGCCAAGCAAGCCTGCGCTCTGCTGGCCGCCATCGGCTTCGCCACCCACGGTGTCAGTGCTGTACATTACATATCCGCCTTCTTTCTGTGCGAATAGTGTGTATGTGACGGTCTGATCGGGGGCCGCGAAACTGCTGGCGTTGGTGCCCACGAAAGATCCATCCGAAGCGATGCTGCCCACCAACTGCATTCCAATCACGTGAATCGACGCGTTGCGCGTATTCACCTGGTCGTTGTCTTTGCGCGTTCGCGCCAGCAGGTTGGTGAATGTGATGGTCAGGCAATCGCCAACGTTCATGCGCAAAACAAGCGGACGAGGCCGCTTGTCAGAGCGCAGTTGGGCATTGCCGGCGCTCACTACTGTACCGGTAATGGGAACAACGTCACGTTTCAACGCGAAGATCATTCCAGTGGCTTCCAGAGCGCCAAACCGGTTCAGAAAAAACGGCTGGTCCAGGGCCACAACTTGTGCTGTAGTCTGACGCTGACAACTAGTCGGCGGTGCGGCCTGCCCATATGCAGCCAGCGATGCGAACATCGCTACCAGCAATAGGCCTACCAGCAGCCGGAGACTATATCGCGAGCCAATATGCGACATAGATCCTCCCAGGACTTGCGTCGAGGCAAGTCATTTTCAAAAAATTAGGTTGGGCGGATCCTGGGAATCCAATAAGCCTGATCTGCGGAGAAGCAGATCGGACGGCTTACTTTCTCGGCTTCATGGATCGGCGACCGCGCAGCACCGTTACCCTGGATTTAGACAACACCTCAGGATTCTGCAAGAGAGTGCCTCTTGCCCAGGATCCGCGTGCCACGGGCAAAAGCTCATTCTCGATTAGAATCTTGAAATATTTGCCTCTACTGATTTGTGATCGCCTTAATCCAAAAAGATATAGGCAGAACATTTTTTCATCATAGGACGGCAAAAACGGAGGGCGGTTGCGGCACGGGCCTTCATTTTAAAAATGGGTGTGAAATCAGAGAACGGTTGATTCACCTGATAAAACAGTGCAGCAAAATGACATAGTCAGCATGCTGGATCACAAACAAAGGCAATAGTTTTGTTCGAACTCAAAGCGCGGAGGACTGACTACCGCGGCACAGCTGGGCTTGCGGTCGCGCTGGCAGTAACGTCTGGCCTTAAATCAACAGATACCTATATTTTTTTTACCGGTCCATGCCACTATATGAGTAGCTGCGTTTTAATAGGGGCTGCAACTAAACATTTGCAGCCCCTTGCTTATTCAAATCTCTTCCGACTTACCCTTGAGCTGCCGATTGACTTTCGCCAAAGCCGACTTAGTCATAGGCCGCCTGATTCAAGAAATGCTGGAAAAGTTCTTACTCGCAGCTTGAGTCTCCGCAGGCAACATCATTTTCCTGTTGCTCTTCCTGCAGGATTGGGAGAGGCGATGGAGCAACCCGAGGCGAGCCAACACGCCGGAGCAACGCCGCGCTCGCCGTCGCGAGGTAACCTATGCCGGAGCCTTCCAGCCGCTCCGCCAACGGTTGCGCAAGGTTGGTCAAGTGGTCTTCGATAAACCGCTGTGCCGATTCCGACGCAGTCGCTGCGCGTTCTCCGTCCTGACAAGTGAGAGCATAGGCCTCTTTCATCTTTAGATAAGCGATGAAGCCAGTTTCCACGGAAACATGGTCAGGCGCCTCAGCGGTGACGGGCTGGAATGCGAAGGCGTTGTAATAGGCTTGCAGTTCCGACATGAGATATCCGAGCTGCACGGTCTGGTGGTATGTGGCCTCGCGCGCCGGCGCCGGTCCGCCGGGACCGAAGGCGTAATGGAAAAGACCTTCGCCCGCTTCTTCCAGCGCATCGCGGGCGGCTGATTGCAGCTCCGCATCGGCTACCTCGTTCATCAATGCGGTCACCTGCACCCGCCATTGCGGACCCGGGCAATCGAAGAGCAAGGAAATCAAGCGCCACTCCGCTGCTTCTTTCGCCAAGTGCAGCTCGCGTTCATTCAAGACTGCCGGTGCTGTCATGGTTTCTTCTCCTCGACTGCCAGCGGGGCCCAGCCACTGCGCATCTTGCGCGCGCCGCCTTCTTTGTTCGACCCTTGCCACACGGCAAACGCCACGGACGTTCTTTTCTTCGGCGCGAGCCCTTCCGGCAGGGGACGCACCATCATCACTGCCCAACCGTCCTGCGTGCGCACACCGCTGCCCTTCACAGCCACCGCGGGATTGGATGCGAGGGTGCCCGGGCCCTCCGCAAGCAGGCTTTCCACGGGTGACTGCCGCGGGCTTTGCCGGCGGTTACCCACGGCATCGGCGGGCGCATAGCGTTTAGCCATCTCTTTCTGCTCAGGCGAACCTTTTTCCAGAGACTGCGCCTGGAAGGGATAGTGCGTGACCTCTGCATTGGGATAAATGGATTTGATGTTGTCTTCGCGCCCATTCACCCAGGCTTGCCAATCGGCACGCCAGTAAACGATTTGCACGCCGCCGCCGGCTTCGCCCATCTGCGGCGCCGGCGGATTGGGCATGAGCTTAGTCGGAACCTGTACTGCGCAGGCATCAACAAAACTGCCGGGCTTGGCGGTGTCATTCTGTTCCGAATCCAGCCAGCGCAAGCGGAAAGCGACGTCGGTCCCGTTGGTGATCGCCTGCACGCGTACCTCCGGCGTGGAAGCTTGCGCCAGCCGCGGCTCCACAAGATCTTGTGGGATCAACTTGGCAAGATATTCGGGCACATTGTCCCACGCGGCATCAGTTGGGCTGGAAGGCAATTGGGCAGCGGCTACAGCAATCACCTCCGTGGTCTGTACCGGCGCTTTCTTGCAGCCGGCCACGAAAAGCAGGACCACCAACGCGGGCAGCACAATGAGTTTTCGTCTTCGCATGATCGTCCTCCCTAAGGGCAGTTGATGCGCACCAGTTTCTGCACCGGATCAAATGAGGTCCGCACATGGACCGGTTCGCTGATGGGCACTCGTACCAGTTGCGTACCGCTGTCATCCATTCCCACAACGATGTCGCCTGTGCGCTTCCACCGCGTCATCAGCGATTCGCTACAACCAAACAGACAGAGCAATCCGGCCAGGTCCATGTCTTTTCTGGCGCTCTTGTAGGTTTCCACCGCGGCGTCGGCGCCAGGACCGAAGAGCTGCCGGTTGAATGAAGCCGGCACATGCACTGGCGGAATGTAATAAACGTTCGGCTCCAAGCCGTATTGCGGGAAGAGCGGCAGAGCAACCTTCTTTATGTGGACCAGGTAGTCAAGCGGATTGTCCGCCCGCGCCTTGTCCGGTGTATTGAGAAATCCGGCCATCCGGATCTTGCCGATACAGTTGACGAAGCACTGTGGCTGCAATCCCTGCTCGATCTTGGGGAAACAGGCAATGCATTTTTCTGACGTGCCGGTCATGGGGTTGAAGAAGACTTTCTTATAAGGACAGCCGCGCACGCACTCCTGATATCCGCGGCAACGACCCTGGTCCACCAGCACAATTCCGTCTTCCGGCCGTTTGTAGATCGATCCGCGCGGACACGATGCCAGACACGCGGGATACGTGCAGTGGTTGCAGATGCGCGCCAGATAGAAGAACCAGTTCATGTGCGGCAACTGCATCAGAGCTCCGTGGTCCACCTGTCCTGAGCAATCATCTTCACCGGTGTTGGGATAGGAATAGTCCACTTGCTCCGGGCGCCATCCCATCACGCGCTCGCCGGCGGGCGCGGACTCAAAGATGGTTTGCCCTTCGTAGGTTTTGCCGCTCCACTTGCCGGCTTCAATCATGTTCAGCAGTTTCACGTCATAGGCCAGGGGGTAGCTGCCGTACGGCTTGGTCTCCACGTTATTGAACAGCATGTATTCCTGGCCCTTGCCGGAGGTCCAGGTGGTCTTGCAGGCCAGCGTGCAGGTCTGGCAGGCAATGCATTTGTTGGTGTCAAAGACGGCCGCAAACTGTTTCTTCGGACGGCTCTCCGGATACCAGTAGGACATCTCCCTGCCGAGTTGCCAGTTGTAAACTCGCGCCATAATTACTTCTCCTTCCGTCCGAGATAGAATTCGCCCGCCAGGTACTTCTTCATCTCCGCCGATTCATACCGGGGGCGGATGCCGAGCGCCGCTGGACGCCACAGGCCTTTCTCGTCAATTCCGCCGGGCTCGGCCTTGGTGATCTTCACCACCGCCTCGCGCGGCGCGCCGGTGGGGCAATGAACATCGGGCAGAAAACCCTTGCCGATGCTCTGGCCAAACATATTCTTGCGAACCAGCGAATCGGTCATCCACGTGGGCTTAAGCCAGCCACGCGTGGCCGACTGCTGCGACCCGCTGCGATAAAACGCCTGGTAGTTCGTGCGCGGATTCTTGGCCAAGCCGTCCTTGCGGGTCTTGCGGCCTTCCACCGATCCGGGCGTTGCCGTGTACACGTTGTGCCACATGCGGGTGATGCCCCGCGGCGTGCCCGGATAGTAACGAGCGCGGCACAACAGCCGGGCAAACTCCATGTTCTTCTTGTCATTCTGCCAGCCGCGGAAGGGACGGTCTTCGGGATCAGGATCGATATAAACGTAATCGCCGTCCTCGACGCCCAGTTCCTTGGCATCGCTGGGGTTGATGTCCACATAGCCCTCGTTCACGAAAGGCATGCGGCGGTCGTGGCGATAAAGATCGCCGAACGGCCCAAAGAGCAACGCGATCATGTCCACGTCCACAGGCGTGGTGTGCGCGCCATGGCGGTACTTGGGCGTGTGGAAGATGAATTTGAAGCCCTCTTTCATGCGCGGATGCTGGGTCTGCTTGGCCTCTGCCCAGGTCATAACCACGTTGCGGCCACAGCGAACATCGCAAGTTAGATCGTCACGCTTTACGCCATAACTCTCAGGCGTGGCCGGACGCAACGCCTCGTGCTTGGGCGCAATGATGATGTTCGGCTCATAGAAGGTGGAATCAATCGGCTCGCGGTGGACGGGCAGGTTTTCGCCGGCTTCAATGAACTCAGGCTCTTCGCGGTAGAACTCCAGTCGTCCGCTCTTGGTGTACCAGGGCTTGGAGTCGGCTACCTGTTCATAGCCAACCGACTTGGGTGTGGTACGGCTGTTGAGGATGGATGGAATCCCCTCTCTTGCCTTGGCCTCGAGATCGGCGAACTTGTACCCCTTGGTATTGGTGGAAAAGTCCAGAATACGCTGCAGATAAACATCTGTGCGGCCTTCACGCACAAACTTCCACAGGTCATTGAAACGCTGGTCGCCGGTGATTTCAGCGAATTTGGATGCAACCAGTGTCAGCACTTCAATATCACCCATGGTGTTGAAGATCCGCTTCATGGGCGTGCGCGGGAAGACCTGGAGAAACGGATTACTGATCGAAGCAGTCATGTCCGGATGCTTCAGTTCCGCCCAACTGTCCACGCCAAAGACCACGTCAGCCCATTCACAAGAGGCTGTCCACCACCACTCATTGACGGCGATCATTTCCATCTTGGGCAGCTGGTTGATCACGGTATTGAAATGCCATTTCACGTTGCCCAGGATGGAATTGGCGTTGGCAAACCACAGAGACTTGGTCGGGCAGGGCATGTGCGTCTTGCCGGTCAGCAGCCGGTTGCCAACCCGCAGCGGATGGTCTTCATGGTTGTAATAGTGCGCAGACTCGCCCACCCAATACTGTTTGGGCCGCGCCGGCTTGGCAGGGTCAAGCTCGATGTCAAACGGGTTCTCATTAATATATTGTGGCGAGCCGTTGAACAGCGCCGTCCGGTAGTTTCCCGCATACGAGCCGATGTTGCCGCCGATCTTTCCGATATTCCCGGTGAGTGCCGCCAGCAGCATGGTGTCGCGGTCTTTGTTGTCGCTATTGAAGAACTGGTTCGGTCCCATGCCGATGGCGAACAGTGTTGTGCCCGGCTCTTTGGCGACCTGGCGTGCCACGCTTTCCACGGCCGCCGCCGGCGCCCAAGTCAGTTCCTCGACAGTCTTGGGATCAAAGTGAGCGACGTATTCTTGAATCAGATCAAAGCTGGGACGGCAGCGGACCTTCTGCCCATTGACCAGAGTGACGTCGATTGAACCTTCAAGAAGCGGGTCGGTGACGTTGGAGAATTTGCCCACCATGTCGCGCGTGAGCTTCTTAGGAGAGTTGGCCTTGCGATCCCACCATACATAATCGCCCCAGGAGGCGCGCATCTCTTCGCCCACAATCTGTTCCGCATGCTGCAAGGCCGGCGGCTCCTTCTCGCCCTTCTTCAACAGCTTGGTCTGCTTCAACTCCGCCAGCTTGTCGCCAGGGAAGACATCTTTGGCACGCAGGTTCTCGAGGGTGTCCATGCGGACCAGCATGGGAAGGTCTGTCCACTGCTTCACGTATTCAAGGTCGTAGAGTTTCTCGCGCAGAATTACGTTGCAGAAGCCCAGAGCCAGCGCCGGCGTGGTCCCGGGGCGCACAACTACGACTTCATCCGCCTTGCAGGCCGTAGCCGAATATTCGCAGGCGATGACGATGATCTTGGTTCCTTTGATCCGTGCTTCCGTCAGCCAGTGGCTGTCCGGCATTTTGGTGGTGATCCAGTTCATGCCCCAAACCACCAGGGTCTTGCAGTGTTCCGCTGCGTTGAGGTCGAACTCCACTGTCTGCTGGCCTGTAACCATCGGATGACCTGGCGGCAGATCGGTGTGCCATGAATAGTTGTCAAAGCCGCGTGCGCCCATCGCCTGGTCCGGGCCGACCTTGCGAATATGACTGTCCAGAAGCGCCATGGAGTTGGCCATGCGGTACATGCCGAAGACGCGCGTGATGCCCAGCAACGGCATTCCTCCGCGGAACTTGAGGACCTGCGTGCCAACCCCCTTCGTGGCCTCGATGGTCGCCTCGTCGTAGTGCTGCTCTTTCAGGCGGCGTTTGCCTTCTTCGCCGGTATAGGTTTCAGCGATGTTCTTGAGTGCCACGGCCACGATCTTGGCGGCTTCGTCATGGGAGATGCGGATCCACTCATCGCGCGCACGATTGAAGTACTCGCGCTCCGGCAGGCCATTGCTCTGGCGCGGGAAGCCCTTCTCCACCCACTTCTTGAATCCTGCGCGCACCATGCAGCCGTTAACGCGACGGTCGCCGTAAAAGCGGCGTGTGAGCGCCAGGCCTTTCTGGCAGATGCGCGGATCCCAGCGATGCGTGGTCTTGTTGCCGTTGAGATCAGTGGCTTCGCCGTATTTCATCGTGGGCCCCAGGCGGGTGATCACGCCCTGGCGTACATAGGCGTTGATCATGCAGTTGTGCGTGTCATTGGGCGCGCAGAGGAAGGTGTACTTGGAATCGTACTTCCAAAGATCGCGATAGGTCCGCTCCCAACCGCGATCGGGATAGCTGGCCAGCGGATTGGTGACCGAATCCAGTCCCCAGACTTCGGCGGTGGACCCGGCCAGTGCGGTCAATCCCGCGGCGCTGAGCATTTGCAAAAACTCGCGGCGTCCTACTTCGTATTTCATTTCTTCCCCCTCTCCCACGTGCGCAGAAAAGCGACAATGCTTTCTATCTCTGCCTGGCTCAACGTCGGCCGCGCCGGGTGCGGCTCCAGGAAGCCAAGCATGGCGGTGCCGCGGCGGCCCTGGCCGATGGTCTGGACGAAATAACTGTCGGTGGCGGTGGCCAGCAGCACCTTGTTACTGAGCGCCGGGCCCTCGATGCCCTGCCCCTGGGCGCCATGGCAGCCGGAACAAATGGAAGCAAACAGCTTCTTGCCTTGTTCCGGATCAGCCTTGATCCATCGCGCTGGTTTGCTGTCCGGCTGATAGGGCACGCCGAGCTCGCGCAGGTAGGCAACGATTTTCCCGATTTCTTCCGGCTTCAGCCCGCCGGTGAGTTCGCCCCACGCCGGCATGCGCCGCCCGGGACGCCCTTTGGTGATGTTCTCTGTGAGGAAGTCATCGGAGACGCGCCCCAGCAAGTCCGGGCTGGCGATGGCCGGGAATGACGGCATGCCCGGCGACCGACGGCCCACACCGTTGCCACCATGGCAGCCGGTGCAAAATGTTCCAAACAGAGTTGCGCCGTCGCCGGCGAATTCGCGCTCACCAAAGCGCACGGCGCGAACACGGTCCTTCGGAGTAAAGCTGGCGGGCAGATCTTTGCGGCGCAGCGAGCGCATATACATGGTGAGCAGGTCCACTTCACGATCAGAAAGCCCAAGCGATGGCATCTGCGAACCAACGACGATAGAAACCGGCGAGCGGAAGTGCTCGGCCATCCAGTTCTCTACCGTGTGTCCGCCAGCGAGATGGGCGAAGTTGATCTGTCCGGGGTCCTTTTCGCCCTCACGCGTGAGGTCCATTCCTTCGTCGCCACCCACGCCGCTCACCTTGTGGCATCCCAAACAACCAGTGGAGTTGAATACCGCCTTGGCTTCGATCAGCTTGGGCGCGGCCATCGTGGTGGCCAGGTAGTCCGCCAGCAGCGCCCGGTCTTGATCGTTGACGGCGGCGAAAGAGTTGCGCCACGGGCCCTGCGTGGCTTGCTGATGTTGTTGCAGATGCTTTGCGTACCAGTCGCGGTCGTAGTTATTGATGCCCACGCGCGAGAGGTCGGGACCTTCCATGCCGCCGCCATCGGGACGGATCATGCCGCCGCGACCATCCACTTTGTGGCACGCGTAACAGTCCAGCCGTGCAAATGTGTTGCGCGCCAGAGAGAGGCGCTCTTCTTCGGGGACGCCCAGGGGCGCGTGGCAGCTCCCGCATCCAGCCTGGCTGAAGCGCGGTTCGATCATGGGGTCGGGCCAGAAATGAACGTCGCCGTGCGCGTCGGCCCTGTCCGTGGCCTGTCCCTGACCGGCGTGACAAACCGTGCAGCCCCACTCGGAAGGATCATGGACCACGGGCTTGTGCGCAGTCAGCAGCTTGGATCCGGTCACGGTCGATTCACCCGGCGCCATGGTCACGTGGCAGGAGACGCAGCGGTCGCTGGTCTTGAGCCCCGGATTCACAATCTGGCGCAGCTGCACCGCGATGGAGCCCTCTTCGTTCCTGCCTGAGGCCTGAACGCGCCGCCACTCGCGCAGAAAATTCTCCTGCACGGCGGCAGCTACCAGCAGCAGCAGCACGCCGAGACTTGAAATGAGCAGCAGGTATTTGTTTTTGCTCATAAGTTAATGTCCTGGCCAATCGGCCGGCGACCAATAAAAAACCCAGTTCGGGCCGCGGAAATAAGTTCCGATCACGGTCAGCACCACAAAGCCGCACAGGAAACACGTAAACAGCGCCATGGCTCCAGCGCGGGTTGAGTTGTATTTCTTGACGCACCATACGGAGTAGGCGCCATAAGCCAGCGTAAGTAACGTTCCAGGGTTGATGGCCGTGATGACCAGTTGCGGAATGTGCGGGAACCACTCACGTAACCAGCCGAAACGGATCACAAATGATTCAATCGCCAGCACCGAGATCAAGCCGAACCACACCGACCGCCACGCCAGTTTTTTTCCGCCCGGGCCGCCAAACCATTCGCCGGTGCCTGCGGTCTCGCGGTCGAGATACGGGATCAGGCCCAGGCCGAGCAGCACGATCGTGGGAATGCCGATCCCGCCCATGAAAGCGGAAAACGAAACCAGCTCTTGAAGTCCCAGAAAGTACCAAGGCGCTTTGGCTGGGTTTTCCGGCACGCCGGGATTGGCCAGCTCTTTCAGAGGCGCGTTCGCGATGAGCGCCAACGCAACGCAGATCAGCACGGTCAGCATGAGCACGGCGAGTTCGCCATAAAAAAGATGCGGCATGGAAGGCACAGTTCCTTCCGGGCCGTTGCCCACCGCGGGCGTGCGTCCGCGGACAATGGCAGCGAGCTGATAGGTCTTCTTGGGCTGCTCGGTGAAGATGGGATAGGTGCCCTTAGCCGGTCCGAGGCGGCGATCGGCATCAGCGGGACGCGCGAGTCCACCGTCCTTTCGAACACGCCAGAAGTGCACGGCCACGATCAAGGCCAGCACCAGAGGCAAAATCATCACGTGCAGCAGGTAGAAGCGGATGAGCGCTTCCGGACCTACTGTGTCCGAGCCCAGCAGGATCAGCCGTTGCATGCCTCCGGGATCAAAATGCTGGGTGATCCCCAGCGCGTTGGTGATTTCCTGGGGCGAAGCTGCGATGTTTGCGCCAATCGTAATGGCCCAGTAAGCCAACTGGTCCCAGGGCAGCAGGTAACCGGTGAACGAGAGGCCCAACGTGACGACCAGCAACGCCATGCCCATCAGCCAGTTGAACTGGCGCGGCTTACGGTAAGCTGCGGTGTAAAATGCGCGCGCCATGTGCAGGAGCACGGTGATGACCATCACGTTCCCCGCCCAGCGATGGATGTTGCGCATGAAGCGGCCGGTCGGAACCACAAAGTGAATGTCTTTGATCGACTGGTAAGCCACGTCAGGCGAGGGTTTGTAATAGAACATCAGCAGCACGCCGGTGATCAGCGTGATCAGAAAGGCGGCGAAGGTTGCGATCCCCAATCCCCAGGTTGTGGTCCAACGCAGGCTCCAGCGATGGGTGCGCACAGAATGCAAATGAAAGAACACATTGCCAAAGACAAATGTGGAGCGCGTGCGGTCGGTCTTGGGCGCGCCGCCGCGAAACGCCGTGTCCAGAAAGCTCTTCGGCGTGGACTTCAGGTTCTGCCAGAACTCATGCAGGGCAGAGCCGCGCTGCTCGATTTTCTCTTCAGTTCCAACGCTCATACTTTCACCTTGGTGCCGGCAGCGACGCTGGCTCCTTCATCCACGTACAACGCTCCGCCCTGCTCTTTCACTGCCAGCCATTCCAGCGGACGCGGCGCCGGGCCCTTGGTCACCACGCCGTCGCGGTCATAGCGCGATCCGTGACACGGGCATTCAAAGCCCTCCGCCGTGGGCTTGACGATGCAGCCAAGATGCGTGCAAACCCGCGAGATGGCGTACACGCCTTGCTCATCGCGATAGACGGCAACGTTGCGTCCAACCGGCGTGAAGGCTTCACCCGCAGCCAGCGTTTGCGGCAGGCTTACGCGGAATCTCTTTGACGGCGAAGAGAGCACGGCGGCTTTGGGCAAGCGCAACATGCCCACCAGCGCGAAGAACATCGCCGAGGCGGCGGCCCACAATGACATGAGCCCGAGAACGTCGCGCCGGGAGACCGGCTCCGGCTCCAATCGGGAGCGCGGGGTTTTTGGTTCTTCACTCATAGGGTCCTCCAGTCCGTGTTGAACACGACTCGTTCCATGGTGATGGCGTCCACGGGGCAGCGCATGGCGCACAGTCCGCAGCGGATGCAACGGTCTTCATCTTTCAGGATGGCTGAGTGCGCTCTGAGGTCGGCGTCACTCCCAAGCGCCGCACGAACTTCGTCTTGCAACGATTCGTCTCCGCCCAGTTCGCTGAGCGGCACCAGCTTCAGGCACAACGTCGGACATACGTCCGCGCATCCGCCGCAGAGCACGCAGCGGCTGCCGTCAAAGATGGGCGCAACGCCACAATCCAGACAGCGCGAGGCCTCATGCATGGCCAGTTCGCGGTCATATCCGATCTCGACGCATACTTCAGGATGAGTGAGCCGCTGCTCCGCATGCGTGGTAGGGACTTCCTGGCGGCGTATGGATTCATAGCCCCGTTCCCGGCGATAGAGTTCAAGCACGCGGTGCGCGGTCACGGTTTCGCACTGCAGCTTATGACCGGTGATGACTTCGTAGATCGACCGGGCGGCCGCTTTGCCCGAAGCGACAGCGTCTATCAGCAAGCGGGTGCCATGGGCCAGATCGCCGGCTGCGAATACTCCGTTGGCGGTGGTGCGTAACGTAGCGGGATCCACCTTGGGCCAGCCGGGGCGCATCATCTCGATGTCCTGGCCGCCGTCTTCCAGAAATTTCAGCGCCGTACTCTGTCCCACAGCCAGCAGCACGGTGTCACAGGGTACCGGGCGGGTGAGCTTGTCATCGTATTGCGGTGAGAAGCGGCGGTTCTCGTCATAGACGCGCGTGCACTTGCGGAAAAGCACCGCGGAAACAGAACCATCGTCGCGGCGTTGAATTTCCAGCGGACCCCAGCCGTTCAAGCGAAGGATGCCCTCCTCGTCGCCTTCACGGATTTCCACGGTGTCTGCCGGCATCTCTTCCAGGCCCTCCAGCGAGACCAGCCAGATCTTGCCCATGCCGGGCAGACGAGCGACCGTGCGGGCCGTGTCATACGCGATCTGGCGCACCACGGTGCGGGCAACGTCATAGGCAACGTTGCCGCCGCCGATCACCACAACTTCGCGTCCAATGTCGATCGGTTCGCCCAGTGAAACCGCGCGTAGCAAATCCACGCCGCCATAGACCCGAGGGCCGCGCTCGCCCGGAAGTCCCAGTTCGCGCGACGACTTTGCGCCCACGGCAATCAGCACCGCGCTGAAATCCCGGCGCAGCTGGGCAAAGCTCACGTCCTTGCCGACCGAGACGCCGCAGCGAATCTCCACGCCCAGAGCTTCAATGACCGCGACTTCTTTGGCGATGATTTCGCGAGGCAAACGGTATGCAGGCACGCCCACGGCAAGCATTCCCGCAGGCACCGGTTCAGCTTCAAAGACCACCGGACGGAAACCGAGCAGAGCCAGATCGTGCGCCGCGGAAAGGCCCGCCGCCCCGGCGCCGATGATGGCAATCTTCTGCCCGGAGGCTTTCTTCACGCGCCCGTCCACACTAGCGTGCAGCAGCGCCGCCATTTCTTCCTTGTGCGCGGCAATCGGGGGTACAAAAGCCTGCACATTACGCAGCGCCACTTCCGGCCCCTTGGCCTCGGGACCAGCCAGATCACAGACAAAACGCTTGAGCGCGCGGATGGCAATGGGCCGGTCATTGGCGACGAAGTTGCCGTCATCGTCCACGCGCGGGATTTTCCCGCGCCGGCACGCCACCTCGCAGGGCGCGCCGCAAATGCGCCCGCAGATGGAGGCAAAAGGATTGGGACCACGGGCGATGAAGTAGGCCTCATCGAAACGTCCTTCAGCAATGGCCCGAACGTAGCCACGTGCGTCGGTGTGCACCGGACAAGCTACCTGGCAGGAGATCAACTCCTGCTGGTAACTCTCATTCGGGATGGATACGCGCAACGTCATAGAACCAACTCATCGTCTCCGTGTTCTTTTCTGTGAACGCGACCGCGTGCCGGCGCCGCCAGGGGCGATGGAGACTGCAAATCCCACCATCATGCAATGCGCGTCTCCGGGCAGGCGTTTTGTCGGTCGCGGCGATGCCGCCAATTGCTCCAGGGTCCAGCGCGAAAGAGCATTCACAACCGAATCCCGCAATTCCACAGCTGCCTTATGGAAAGCGCAGGTGATCCGGAGATCGTCAATGTCCTGGCAGTAACTGCCGGCAATGGCGCCCTGGCATGCTTCCACAATTGCCAGCAGGGTGACGTCACTGGACCTGCGGTTGAGCAAGACCCCGCCTTTCCTGCCGTGTTCCGCGCGCAAGATGCCGGCTTTCACCAGAGACCGGAGCACTTTGGCCATGTAGGCGGGTGACTCGCCGAGCCGGGCGGCAATGCTGCGGGGCGATGCCACCACTCCTTGCTCCGCCTCAGCCAGAAATACAAGTGCACGAGTTGCCAAAAGCGATGTCTTGGTGATCACGGCATTACTCAGACAATATTTATCCGAGTTAGCACAGGCCCGAATGTGACCGCGGTCACTTCAGGATGTGACGGAGGAAAATGACGAGAGAAGCTGGTTCTTCGCGGCCATGGCTGGGGGCGGAAGCTGCCTAAGTGAGCGGCGGAGGAAGAGAGATTCGCCACGATGCCGGTTTGAAAAGGCCAGCGGGATGCCGACCGCTCACAATGCCCCCGGAAACAGTAGACTACTTGTTTGCAGTAGCTGCCAAACTGTCGCGGGAAATTGGCTTTCCATGAACCCAAACCGTGACGATGCTGTCGTACGCATCCAGGCTTTCCAACGGCGATTTCCTGAGCAAGAGAAGGTTGGCGACCTTCCCGGGCTCGATTGTTCCGACTTGCGAGTCGATCTTGAACTCCCGCGCGTTATTGATGGTGGCAGCTCTGAATATCTGCTTGAGAGATAACCCGGCTTCGCGAAGCTGCTGCATCTCCAGATAGCCGTTCAGGCCGGGAAGATTCCCGTAGGTTGGGCTCGACGGAGTGTCCGTGGCAAAGAGGAAGTTAGCGTCCTTGCTGGCCAGGTACGCCAGCACCAGTCGCACGCGGCGGAGTGGGCCATTGTCGAAGGTTTGACGCATCGTTGCGTCCGGCACATCGCCATCAGCCAATTCTTTTTTGAACCATTTACCTTCAGGAGACTTGAACCATTCCAGCATCTCCGCTGGGATGACCTTGGGGATGTCCGGCGTATTCAGATACTCGGGATCAAAATAGGCGCGAAGTCCCTGAATTACTTGTAGCGTGGATTGGTAGCCAATCCTCTTGCGCACGATTTCATCGAGGAGATCTTTTATCTCAGGCGGGAGTTCAGTCTGCTTGTAGAGATCGCCCCAGTTCCACAGTCCGTGTGCGATCACGTCAACATCTGCCTGGACAGCAAATTTTTGGGCCTCAAATGTGTTGGCATGCATCATCAGCACCAGTCCAGCCTGCGTGGCGGCGCGGCGGATCTCAGCTGCAACTTCAGGGCCCATCACCGGCAGGTTTCGGTCTGCCCCGAAGCCACGCTCGAAGTAAGTCTTAACACAAATGCCGTGGGAACGTTTGACCGACGCGACGTCTGCGGCAGGAGTGTGGTCTTGCGGCTTATATTCGTAGGGAATCGCGGAAGCTTGCTTGGGATCGTAGATAAAATTTGGAAAAAGCTTGAAACGTGTCTCCGGCGGCGCGAATGACATCGGGTAGCCATTCGCAAATGGCAAAGACTCGCCGCAGTCATAGAGGTCCGGATGCACCGGCGCCTGCCTGAACTTATCCAACACCTGGTGATCAGCCACTGCCAGATCGATGAGTGTGGTGTAGCCGAAGTACAGGTAGGAACGTGGCAGTTGCTCAGGGTACCGTTTGAGCATCGGGGGCTTCTTTTCAGCGGGACTGAGGCTCACCTCATAACTGACTCCAGGAACGGCAGCGAGATGGACATGTGAGTCGATGAGGCCGGGAACAAGAAACAATCCCTTCCCGGAAACGATTGTCGCGCCGGCAGGCTTCTTCCGCGCTGGTCCTCGCTCCACGCGGGCGATGTGTCCATTTTCGATCAGTACGCTGCCCGTCCCGATATGATCGAGATTCTCTGACGAGATGATGGTGACGTCGGTGATCCAGGTGGGGTTCGCCGCCTGACCGAAAGCGGAACCAGCCACGACAATGGCTGACAAGAACGATGCCAATACGCTGCCGAATAATGAGCTCACCCTACCTCCTTAATTGTCCTGCAGCCCGCTGATCTGCTCATCCTTGAAAGGATCGCAGCTTTCCAGGTAAGGTACGAAAAGCATGCAAACAAGTTCCGGGAACTGAAATTCTGGCCGGATCACGGGCTCCGGACACGGTGAGATTACGGAATAGTTGTCGACCACACGGAAGTTTATGGCACGGCGGCTCGAATATAATGACCGGTGCCCATGCCCCTGACCTCTGGCACCAAACTCGGTCCCTACGAAATTCAATCTCAACGCCCTGAGCTGCAACATCTCTTGCGTAAGTCGTTCCGATTCCGCTAGCCTCGTACTCAGAGGAAGCAGTCCGCTTAAACCTCTAACGAAGGGAATGAAGCAAGGTGGACCGGCGAGAGTTTCTGGAATCGATCGCCCTTTCTGCGGCGGCCATGACAGGGCGCCGTGTGATTGCGCCGCTGGAAGCGCTAGTCCGCGCTGAATTCGCGCCCCAGTCCACCACCGCATTTGTGCCCAACGTGGAATTGGAACTGACGGCACGACCCGCGCACCATGAGATTCTTTCCGGAGCGCCGACCGGCACTTGGTCATACAGCGGCAAGCTGCTGAAAGGCCGCGCTGGGGCGCTGGAGGATTCCGGCTCATACCTCGGGCCTGCGATCCACCTGCGCAAAGGCGATAGAGTCCGTGTGCACTTCCGCAACGAACTGCCCGAGACCACCATCGTGCATTGGCATGGGCTGGCGGTGCCGGCGCCAATGGACGGCCATCCGCGGCTGGTGATTCCAACCGGCGCGCAGTACCTCTACGAGTTTGAGGTGCAGGACCGCGCCGGCCACTATTGGTACCATCCTCACCCGGACGATCGAACAGGACCGCAGGTTTATCGCGGCTTGGCAGGACATCTCTTCGTCAGCGATGACGAGGAATCTTCGCTGCGATTGCCTTCAGGCGAGCACGAGATTCCGCTCGTCATTCAAGATCGCACGTTTGACAGCGATCAGCAACTCACCTATATATCCGGCCACATGGATGCCATGACGGGATTCCTGGGCGAGCGCATCCTGGTGAACGGCACTCCGGATAAACAACTGAAGCTGGCCACAGGTGCGTACCGGCTGCGGATCCTCAACGGATCCAACTCGCGCATTTATAAACTCGCCTGGAACAATGGCATGCCGTTCACTCTTATCGGTACAGACGGCGGACTTCTGGATCGGCCCTTGCGGAAGCCTTACCTGGTGCTGTCCCCGGCAGAACGTGTCGACGTGATTCTCGACCTGAGTGGCCAGACCGTGGGTTCATCCCTGGAGTTGCTGAGCCTGCCCTTCCCTGCTCCCCAAATGATGATGGGCCGAGGGATGGGTCGTGGGATGGGAAGAGGCATGATGGGTGGCGTTGGACTCGAACAGGGTTCTGAGTTCAGGATCCTACGTGTACGGATCGAGAAGAAAGAGAAAGCCGGCTTCCGCTTGCCGGCGCGCCTTTCGCAAACCGGTTTCCACCGCCCGCAAGAAGCTGAGAACGCAAGTCAGCCGCGCGTGTTTCCACTGTCGTTCATGCGGATGCAATGGTTCCTGAATGGCAGCACCTTTGAGATGGATGCGGTCAAAGAAAACGAAACGTTCAAAGCCGGCAGCATACAAGCCCTGGAGTTCAGAAACACAAGCATGGGCATGATGCAGATGGCGCATCCCATGCATCTCCACGGAGGGCAGTTTCAAGTGCTGAAACGCACGCCTGCGGCGGGTACCGATGGGATGGCGGCGTCACTGCACGAGGGGCTCACCGACGAGGGCTGGAAAGACACGGTGCTAGTCCTACCTGGTCAACAGGTGCGGTTGCTCATGAGGTTCCCGCAGTTCACAGGACTGTATCTTTATCACTGCCATATTCTGGAACATGAAGACATGGGAATGATGCGGAACTATCGATTGATCTGATCTTTAATCTATTGCAGTACAAGGCGCTGCCCCAGCAAGCCTACGGCGGGTCATTTTTCGGCGGTGGCGGCGATTGAACCTTCGAGCGTGCGAAGTAACCAGGGCGGGTGCGGACCAGCAATCGGCCCCCGCCCTGCGCAACCGCCCTTACCTGAATGGTGCGATAAGCTCCGTCTTGCTTTCTGTTCGCGGGAACGTAGGCAATGGTGTACTGGTTACGAATATCGCGAGCGATTCGCTCACAAATGGGGATCACTTCCTTGATTGACTCCGGCAAGAAAGTCTCGCCCCCGGTTTCGTGTGCAAGTTGCTTGAGCACTTTGGGATTACGGTCTTCATCCGTCTCATCAAAGAGGCCGATGGTGTAGATGATCGCGCCGGGCTGACGCGCCATGGCGATGATCGGGGCCAGGCTATGCTTGCTGGCGTTGTCACCTCCGTCGCTGATCACGATCAGCACTTTCTTATCACGATTGCCCTTATTCAGGTGATCCAGTGCGGCAGCAACTGCGTCATACAGTGCCGTCTCACCATCGGCGGCAACTCTGGATAGAGCAAGCTCCAACTGGGGCACCTGGTCCGTAAATGGAGCGCTGTCCGGGAGGCCAAACGCAACCCGCTCGTTGAAGTTGACCACAAACATCTGGTCTTGCGGATTGCTGGCACGGGCAAATGCCAGGGCAGCGGCAATCACTTGAGCGCGCTTCGGTCTCATGCTTCCACTGTTGTCAATCACCAGGCCGACGGTGACCGGGATATCTTCGTGACTGAAATATTTGATCTGCTGAAGCACACCATCTTCGTAAACCTGGAAATCATTTTTCTCCAGCCCGGAAACAAGAATGCCTTTCTGGTTCTGCGCGGTTGCATGCAAAACCACCAAGTCGGTCTCCACTCTAAATGTGGGCTCCTGGTCCGGATGGCCGGGAGAAGGAACGGACACTTGCGATCGGGCAAGGCTTTGGAGTGTACTCAAAAGAAACAGTAAGAACAGGAATCGGAAGCTGGAGCGATATGTTGCCGCGATGCCTTCTCGGGAACAATCTGCAACGCCATGCCTGGCTTCGCCTGGCAGGTGTGCTCTACATGAAGACAGCGTTCTCATACAGTGGGGCCTTCCTAAGGTTTGCGGCGGGAGCCCAAGGGTCGCGCTCGCATGCCAGTTGCCAGGAAAAGAGGGGTGGCGCTTGTCGCGCCACCCCGTTCCCTGCAACCTAGATTATGGGGCCAAGGCAGGCGTGCTTCGCCTTAAGCAGCTCGCTTGCGAAAGAGTGAAACAGCAAAGCCCGCTCCAAACGTCAGCAGTCCAGCCAGTCCAAGAAGAGGCAGGGGACTGGCGGTCTGCGGCAGGGTCGGCTCTGCTTTGGCTTCTTCAACGGGTGCTGGCTCAACAACTTTGGCTTGTTCAACCACTTCTCCGCTGGGTTCAACGGCCTCAACAGGCGCCGTCTTTAAAGTCTCGAGAGGCGCGTTGGCTAACTCGGTGGGCGTCTCGAGAACGGGTTCCTGGGTTGTCTTCGCCAGTTCGATGGCCCTGGTCTTTGCATACACAAATTCATGTCCCCAGGTTTCTCCTGGATAAAACCAGGCCCGGATTGCCTGCGGTGTGCCGGCCGCCCTTTCCTTAAACGTAAGTATGGTCTCACTGGTAGGGTGCAAGCGGTAATTTGTGATTGCGAGAATTGTTGTGAGCACCTCTGTTTCGTCTTCGTTGAAGATGCGGACGATGTTCCGATTAGACTGAGAGTCCACCAGCTTAAAGACATATGTACCTGCCGGCAGTATCTGGGCGCCCGCGCCCGGTACCTCAACCGGCTGGCTGAAGGTCACCTTGGTCTTCTTGTTCCATTGATCGGCTCTTGCTTTGGGCAGCAGGAACAGACCGATTGCAAGAACACCAAGTACGATTAAGAAACCCTTTGTGATTTTCATTTTTTCTCCTTCTTGAAACCCACGGCCTTAACGGGGAAACCGCGGCGCACATGGACGCTTGCCGGTGAGCGGAGGGTCAGCAATTCAGACGTATGAACTTAGACAAGCCAGTGCAGCATACGCAGCTTTGGGCCTCGGCCGCATTTTCTCGCTATTTACCTTCACGCCCACAGAAAACAATAGCAACTTGTGCCCTGCGGGGTCAGTGACCCACGTCACAGGATGTGTGTGTAAGGGGACACACGGAAATCTGAGTCACCAGGGACTGCAACAGATTGGTACATTGCTGATCAAACGGATCTCGCGTAGTAATCCGCAGCTAGAGGAGCGGCTAGCGATGGGAAGAGGAGCAACATCTATCGAGGGGGTTGGGAATCGGCTGCCGCCTTTTTCCTTGTGGCCACCAACATTGCACGGGATCGTCTCATTCCTTATCTTGATCGCTGGACCGGCAGATGGGCGGAGCACCAGACGGCGCAAATCCTTCTTAAGGAGTCTTAGCCATGCCCACAGTCGCGCACGTGAAAAACCCTTAGGCAGGTGAAGATCCAGGGTGTCCGGTGAAGAAACGGTTCCGGGCGCTTAAGCTTTGGGCTGGTCCGGGGATGGCGAAAGCCGGCGTTTCAACCCGAAGTTCCACTTCCAGATCTGGTACACGGGCGGGTAAACCACCAGTTCCAGCAAGAAGGAGGTAAGGATCCCGCCGATCATAGGCGCCGCGATCCGTTTCATGACGTCCGATCCCGTGCCTGTCGCCCACATGATAGGAATCAGGCCCAGAAAGGCCGCGGCCACGGTCATGAACTTGGGCCGCAGGCGCTTGACCGCCCCCTGGAGAATGGCCTCCTGCAAGTCGGCCAGGTTTCGCAGACGGCCTTCCCGCTTGGCCTGTTCGTATGCCAGGTCGAGGTAGAGCAGCATGAAAACGCCGGTCTCCGCATCCACGCCCAGCAGCGCGATCAGACCCACCCACACCGCGATGCTCATGTTGTAGCCGAGAAGGTACAGGAACCAGATGGCGCCAATGGCTGAGAAGGGTACGGCCAGCACAACAATGAAGGTCTTGGTCAGCGAACGGGTATTCATGTACAGCAGCAGAAAGATCAATAGCAGGGTGAGCGGCACAACAAGCTTGAGTCGCTCCCTGACCCGTTGCATGGCCTCATGCTGGCCACTCCAGGAAATGGCATAGCCCGCGGGCAGCTTCAATTTCTCCCGCAGCAAATGATTCGCTTCCTCGACATAGCCGCTGGGATCTCGTCCCGCGATGTCGATGTATACATAACCGGTCAGCAAACCATTTTCGTTGCGCACCATGGAGGGCCCACTCGCGGCGCTGATTCTGGCCAGTTGCGCCAGAGGAACCTGCCTCTGCCCTCCGGGGGCGGACACCAGCACGCGGCCGAGTGCGCTCACGTCGCCGCGAAAGTCGCGCATATAGCGCACGTTTACCGGATACCGTTCCCGGCCCTGAACCGCCGTGGTAACGTTTTCACCGCCGATGGCGTTCTGGACCACCCGTTGCACGTCGTCAACACTCATTCCATAGCGGGCCAGCTCGTCGCGGTCCCAGTCGAAGTCCAGGAAATAGCCACCGCTGGCGCGCTCCGCGAAAACACTGCGTGTCCCCTTCACCGAACCCAGCAAGGACTCCACCTGAATACCAATGTTTTCAATTTTGGAAAGGTCGGCGCCGGAGATCTTGAGACCAACAGGAGTGCGCATTCCGGTGGTGAGCATGTCGGTTCGGCCCTTCACCGGCATCGTCCAGGCGTTGGCTAGACCGGGAACCTTCAGCGCTTCGTTCATCTGGCTGATGAGCTCGTCCTGGGAAATGTGGTCGGGGGTAAGGTGCTGCAAGATGGGCCTGACCCACTGTGGCGCCCAGGATGAATACCACGTTTCCACCTGCCGCCACTGCGCCTGGGGCTTCAGGATGATCACGGTCTCCAGCATGGAGAGCGGAGCCGGATCGGTTGAAGTCTCCGCCCGGCCGGCCTTGCCGAGCACGCGATCCACCTCGGGGAACTGCTTAATGATGCGGTCTGTAACCTGAAGCAGTTTTTGCGCCTCGGTGAGGGAAATGCCGGGTGCAGTGGAAGGCATATAAAGGATAGAGCCTTCGTCCAGGGGCGGCATAAACTCCGAGCCCAGCTTATAAAAGACGGGCACGGTGATGGCCACCAGCGCCAGGGCTGCTGCTATGACGGCCCAGTTCCAGCGCAAGGCCCAAGCCGCCACGGGCTGATATAGGCGAATCAAGGGGCGGCTGATCGGGTGTTTTTCTTCGGCATGAATCGTACCAACCGCCAGGGCATTGGTTAACCGACACAGCCAGCGCGGCTGGAAGCTGAAGGGGTTGCGCCGCGTGAACAGCATTCGCAACGCGGGCCCAAGGGTAATCGCCAGGATGGCGGCGATGATCATGGCGAAACTCTTGGTGTAAGCCAGCGGCCGGAAGAGGCGGCCTTCCTGGGCCTCCAAGGTCAGCACGGGGAGAAAGGAAGCCGCGATCACCAGAAGAGCAAAGAAACTGGGGCCGGCCACTTGCTTCAACGCGCCCAGGACCACGTCCCGGTAGTCTTGCTTGCGGTCTGTTCGCTCCCACTCTTCCAGTTTCTTGTGAGTTTGTTCCATCACGACGATGGAGGCGTCGACCAGCGCCCCGATTGCGATGGCGATACCACCCAGAGACATGATGTTGGCTGTCATCCCCATCATGCGGAAGGGTATGAATGAGAGCAAGACCGCGATGGGAATGGTAATCAGCGGAACCATGGCACTGGGTCCGTGCCACAGAAACAGAAGGATCACCAGCGCAACAATGATGAGCACCTCGATGAGGGTGGACTTCAGGTTGGAGATGGCGCGGCGGACCAGGTCGGAGCGGTCATAAATGGGAACCACCTGCGCCCCCGCAGGCAAGCCGGGCTCAATCTCCTGGAGCTTCGCCTTGACGCGATCGATCACCTGCAAGGCGTTCTCCCCCTGCCGCATGATGACGATGCCGGAGACAACTTCGCCGCCGCCATCCAGATCGGATACCCCTCGGCGCAGCTCGGGGCCCAGCACCACCTGCCCGACATCCTTCACGCGGACCGGCGTGCCGTTTTCGTTGGCCTGGACAACGATGTTCTCGAAATCCCGCACGGACTTGGCATAGCCGCGTCCTCGCACCATGTACTCGGTACCGCCAAACTCCAGCAGGCGCCCACCCACGTCGCTGTTGCCGTCGCGCACCGCATCCACCACGCGGCTGATGGGAATGCCGTAGGCCTGAAGACGGATTGGATCAAGATTGACCTGGTATTGCTGCCCAAAGCCCCCCAGCGGCGCAACTTCGGCCACGCCCGGCACCGACTTCAAGTAATAGCGCAAGTACCAGTCCTGGTAAGAGCGCAGTTCCGCCAGGCTGTGCCGGCCAGAGGAATCGACCAGCGCGTATTGGAAAATCCAGCCCAGCCCGGTGGCGTCAGGACCGAGCTCCGTCTTTACTCCCTGCGGCAGATTGGACAGCACGCCCGACAAATATTCCAGCGTGCGCGAGCGGGCCCAGTAAATGTCCGTGCCGTCTTCGAAAATCACGTAGACATAGGAGTAGCCGAAATCGGAGAAGCCACGCACCGCCTTGACGTGCGGCGCGCCCAGCATGGCGCTGACGATGGGATAGGTCACCTGGTCTTCGACGATGTCGGGGCTGCGGTCCCAGCGCGAATAGACGATCACCTGGGTGTCGCTCAAATCGGGGATGGCATCCAGCGCCGCATGCTTCATGGACCACCAACCCGCCAAGCAGGCCGCCGCCACCGCGGCAAAGATCAGGAACTTGTTCTTGACTGAGAAATCAATGACCCGGTTAACCACGATTCCCCCCGCGATCGGGGGGTTTACGGGCTCCGGTTGCAGACGAGGGCGGATCTTTGCTCTCAATTCGCGGACTATCCGGCCGCTGCCCACTGGGTGCCGTCTTAGCGTTGCGGGAGGGCTGTTCGGGATCGATGGCCGGCGCATACATGGCCGCCGCCTCTTTCAAGCGGCTCTCTGAGTTGATAAGAAAATTGCCGGAAACCACAATACGCTCTCCAGGCTCCAATCCCTTGACGATCTCCACCCGATCATCGAAGCGCCGCCCCGTTTCCACCAGGCGGGGCGCGAACAATCCCTCGCCGCGTTCCACGAAAACGGTCTTCTTCAGCCCGGAATCAACAACTGCGGTCACGGGAACCACCATGGCGCGGGAAAATGCGACCGGCAGTTGCACATCAACAAACATGTCGGGCCGGAGAACGTAGCCAGGGTTATCCACCTCAAGCCGCACCTTCAGGGTTCGTGAAGCGGCATCGAACTGTGGCAGCACATCGCTGACTCGGCCAGCAAGGGTCTTTCCCTGGTCGGGGAGGGACACCGTCACCCGCGTCCCGGGATGAAGATATTGGGACTCATTCTCGAAAACGTCTGCCAGGACCCAGACCCGGCGCAGGTCGGCGATGCGATACCACTCCGTGTCGCGCTCGAACTTCTGGCCGGGCGAGACGTTGCGGGCAAGCACGAAGCCATCGACGGGCGCCACGATCTTGATGCTATCCGGGAACTGGCGCGTGCGCTTGATCTCCTCCATCTGAAGAACGGACATCCCCAGGTTCTGCAGTTGCTGGGTGCGCTGCTGGATGTTCGCGTTCGCGGAGGGGAGAGACTGGCCTTCCACCGAGCCTTCCACCGCACTTTTCTTGAAACGGTCCTCAGCGCCGAGGTTGAGGATGTACGTCTGAATTGTCATCGCAGCCATCGGTGAGGAAAACGTGGCAAGCGTCTGGTCTTTTTTGACCAGGCTGCCTGTTGTGGCCGTGGATACATCTTGAATGTAACCGTCGATTCCCGCGTTGAGCTTGTAGATACTTACTTCGTCGGGAGTGACCCGGCCAAACAGGCGCAGCTTGTATGTGCCGGAGGATTCCTCGACCGGACTCACCCGCACGCCGAAAAGCTGCTGCTTCGCCGGATCAATCCGCACCGCGCCGGGAGCCAGCGATGACGGACGGTTCCCAGCGTCTGCGGTCGCCAGTGCGCCACCGGCATAGACAGGTTCCAGTTGCATTCCGCAATCAGGCGCGATGCCAGGCTTGTCAGACTTGTACGCCGGGTGCATGGGGTCAACGTAATAGAGGATCTTCGGGGCGCTGGCGCGAGTGCTGGCGGATGTCTTGTGCTGGTTGTACCAGGAACCGGCAAGGAATGTTCCGGCAGCGAATAAGGACAGCAGCAACACGTAAATGATTTTTTTCACAGCAGCCCTCCCGGAGCAGTTCAAAAAGCAGCTAGGCTGAGAGCCCAGGGTCATCAGGTCATTTCGGCCTTGTGCATCTCTCCGTCGAAGATTCTTGTTGTCTTGACTCAGGTACTCCGGCAGCGAATGCCGGAGTACCTGAGAAACTACCTGACTGGCTTTCAAGCGTCAGTGATTTAAATCACTGCCATCAAGGCAAGATGGACCACCCAAACATCATGTTGTGATCCTCGTGTGCCAGGTTGTGGCAGTGAGCCACATAGTTACCCGCAAACGTCCTGAAGCGGCGGAAGAAGGTCACCGACTCGGATGGATCGAGCGCAACCACATCCTCCTTGCCGGTGTCTTCTGGATGAGGGTTGGTGCTGCCGACGCGCGAAAGCACCGTATGCTCTTCCTGGTGCATGTGCATCGGATGCACCCAGCCACCGCCTCCGTTCGCGGTAGTCCACACCTCGCCGTCACCACTGCGGCTCGGAAGAGCCAGTGGCGTGGTGGGGTTGAACTCCAGGCCGTTGATGATCCATTGAGTTTCCCCGCCGGCCGTACCGCTACGCTCCAATGTGAACGTCCGCTGTGGCAGCGATGTTTTGTTTTTGGGCAGAACCGGCATGGGGCGCAGGTTCTTGGGAACCACACTCACGTCCGTCTCCGGCGGAGCGCCACCGATAACAATCTTCATGATCGGCACCTTGTAGGTCGGAATGACTCCCGGAGCATTGAAGTTCGGTTTGCGTCCGTCGGGCATCTCCAGGACGTTCACCAGGTAGAGCACGTCCCCAGGCGAGGTCGGAGTCCCGTCCAGATACTTGGTGAAGTCAACGACCACCTCTCTCCGTTTTGCCGGCCAGATCTGGAAGGAATCACGCGTAATCGGCTTGGGCAGCAATCCGCCTTCGGCGGCGATCTGAGTGAACTGATGGCACTGTTGGCCATCCGGGATCTGGTACTGCCCCTGCGTGCCGGGGGCCGCGGTCGGAGTGCCGCGCATGAGCATGAGTTCATAGATACGCGACACTGAGGCGCCCAGGAAACGGAAGCGATACTTCCTGCGGTAGACGTTGAGCACCGGGAAAGCCGTTCCGTTCACCGTGAAGATGTCTCCCACAAAGCCATGGTTCGGGAAGTGGCGGAAATAGAGCTGGCCCCACCATTCGGGGTGGAGCTCGCCCAGTCCGTTGTGGAAGTCCTGATGCTGCGTGACCCCATCATCGAGGCAGCAATCGTACAGAGCCATGGGAATGTCGTAATCGACATTGAAGGTCTGCCCCGTCGGGTCAGCCGGATCAATCCGTTTGCGGCCGGGTAGCCCGAGGCCGCTCCTTTGGGTCTCGTCGCCTGGATCCAGGACCGGGTCGTAAATGGGATAGAGACCGACCATGCCTTTGTAAACGTTGGCGCCGGTGTGGTGCATGCGGTGGTCGTGAAACCAGAGGAAGGACTGCTTCTCCGCTTCGTCGTTGCCTGCCGCATAGTTGAGATAGAGGTTGTCCGTCCACTGCTCCGGTATGTACCCACCTTTGTTGTCCGTGAGATGGTGAGGCTGGCCATCGCTCTCCGGCGCTGTGTGGCCGTTGTGCAGGTGGGTAAGGAACGCCCAATCCGGCGCCCCGAAGTCCTGGCGATCACGACACAGGGGGTTCAAGTCCAGGTCGTTCTCGAAGCGTACGAGGTTGGGTTGCCCGTACATGGCGTTGATTCTGGGGCCGGGGAAAGTCCCGTTGAAGCCGTAAATTGTGCTGGAGGGCAGCGCCTGCGGGCCGGCGATCCCGGTTGGCGGGATCACAGGCAGGCCGCCGCTGGTAATGGGCTGTACCTGCGAACTGCTGAAAGAATGCGTTCCTACCTGTACCCTGATGTGGTAAAGCTTCGGGTTCGGCAGCGGGAAGCCGGGTACCCTGATGCCATTGGCGGTCCCTGATACTCCACTCCCGTCCGTCCATAGCTGGTGCGTCCCTGCGTCGGGAACGGCGGGTCCGGGCACTCCCGCTGTGCGACCCCGCGCTCCCAGTGCATCCTGCCGGCCCCGGAGCGGACTCGGCGGAAGAACGATGTTGCTCCCGAACGCCGATGTCCGCACTCTCCATGCATCGGGAGCGTTCGGTGTCAGCGTGCCGTCAGGCTGCCGATACCCCGGCAGCATCGCAGACGGGATAGGAAGCGGATCGGTGAACGGGCTCAGGATGAATGGACTGGTGGGAAAGACTTCGATCGGGCTGAGACCGGTGACAATGTCGATGTCCTGCGGCGTCTGATCTATGAAACCTGAACATTGTTGGGCCCAAGTACGCCCGGGGACGAGCATGCCCGCCCCGCACAGCATACTCAACTTGATCAATTCTCTCCGGCTTAGTTTGGTAATGTCTAGTTTGCTCATCTCGTCTCTCCTCCGCCTTCTAATCATTTCTGATTTTTAAGTTCACACCACTGATAGAAAAATGGGTTCAGCCCTTCTTTCCTCACAATGCCAATGGGTTCAAGTTCAGAAAACGTTGCACGGGCGTTGTTGAGCCGCTCGTGCCCACTGCAGGGATCTCCACCAAGTTGTCGGTTCCGGCCGGGCTATCTCCGTTGGGGACGAACAGCTGAGGGTGGTCAAATGGCGCCTGCTGCAATCGCACACGGTCGTCCGTGAGGGCGAGCAGGAAAGCCACGAGGCTCTTACTCTGGTCCCCGCTCAACATCAGAGGCAAAATGGCCGGGGCTTTCGTCGCATTCGTCGCCGGGCCGAAGTCCCCGCCGGAGTCGTAGAACTCCACTACTTGCGCCAGAGTGGATTTCCCTCCATTGTGGAAATATGGGCCGTTCAGTTCCACGTTACGCAGGCCAGGCACCTTGAAGGTGCCGGCGACATCCG
Source organism: Terriglobia bacterium (assembly GCA_020072585.1). GTDB lineage: Bacteria > Acidobacteriota > Terriglobia > Terriglobales > Acidobacteriaceae > Angelobacter. The sequence goes on from JAIQGL010000017.1 coordinate 190,786, forward strand.
TGGCCTCCGTCGCCGTCAGGGCACCCGAGAGCAGCGGGAACCCCTGCGCATTCAGCAGAGTATTCGGGAACGTGGCGTTGCCAGCGCCGGTACAACCGAGCCCATTCCCCGGAACCTGGAAGAGACCTGGCGACGACGCCTGAAAGAACTGGGTCCAGGACCAGGGGCCGAAAATGTCCGTTGCCCCCAAGCCGAGATCGTCCGCAGTCGGTCGGACGCCGAGGTTGTACCAGCCTGTGTCATAGGTGGCTACCGGCAGCGGGATCGCCGGAGAAATTGGTGTCGACAACCCGCCCGGAAACGGAATGATCTCGTCGACTACGTTCACCGCATAGGTGCTGGGATCGAACGTGATCACATCGGTGCCGAGGGGCACCGGAGTCAGCGGCCCGGGTGGAGTCCAATCCAATTTCATGAACATGCGCTCCATCCTCAGGTCGAAGCCGGCTTTCTTGAGCGCGACATCCCCAGCTTCGACTCCGCCGCCCGTCAAGTTCCTGACCGAGGCGCTAGTAGTCTCTGCGCCCACGTGACACCCGATACATCCCACTCCGAAACCGGCCGGAACCGGAAACGACGGCGGCGGCGACACCGGCCGTTCAAAGAGGGCAAGGCCATTGCAGGGTTGTCCGATACCAGCAGAGGCATGCCGGTGACAGGATCAAATGTGGTGGTGCTGAATACTCTGGTAAGCAGATACTGGTCCATGGGGCTGCTATCCGCCACCAAGGTCCCCTCGTAGAGCATGATGGAGAGCCCCCAGAAGAGGGCGAAGTTGTCTTCCATCATGTTGTAGCTGCCCACGGGCATTCTCTTGCTGTAATTCCACCACTTCGGCTGGAAAGCTTGCTGGATCAGTGAACGGTACGTGACCGTGAGCCCCTTGCCTGTAGTCGTATCTGCCAGGCTACCCAGTACGCTATCTGTGGGATCCACCTTCTGGAGCCCTAGCGGTTTGGCAAGCAGCAACTTGTGGCCGAGATCAGGGAAAGCGCGCCCGGCGGCCGACATCTCCACGCCGTTAAGGGGCGGCCCCACCGCCTGCGATGCAGGACTCGCGTTCGGAATATGGATGTCAATCTGCACCGGGCTCCCTGTACTACCCAGCATCCAGACGTGGGCTGTGCCATCCCTGTTCCCGAACGGATTCACGCCGTTGAATTCCGGCTGGGCCCGCCCGTTCCAGAATTGGCGGTGGTTGAAAACCGCGTTGATGGCGGAGGGAGTGTTCTTCCCCGTCACTTGCCGCACATTCACGCCGCTCACGCTGAACACCGGGTCTGCCACCGATGAGGTCAACTCGGCCCCGGACTTGCTGAAACCCATGAACTGGCTTTTGCGGACACCCTGCGACCCGACGATATTGTCGACGTCCTTGGTCGGAAGAGTGGTGAACGGGAAATCATTTGAAATCAGGGTGTAGTTTGGCCCGTAGCCAAAGCCGTCCCACCCGCCATTGGCGCCGGGGTTAAGCTGGTTCCGGTCTCGCCCATCCACGCCGGCCTTGAAGTGGCAGGTGGCGCACGCCGTTTTGTTGTCGCTGCCTGCCTGCATCTCCCAAAACAGGGCCTTGCCCAACTGGATAGCAGCGGCTTGGTTGGCAATGTAATCTGTGAGATCGCCTCGCACGACGCCGACCGGGCCATTGGGAAGAACCGGATTGGCCACCGTCTTGAGCGATTGCAGAAGTAAACCCGGGAGAACCGGGGCAATGGGTACCGGACCAAAAGCCGTAGTGCAACTGTAAGTTTGCACCTGCGCTAGTGAGGGTTCAGGCATCAGCAACATAAATGTCAGGGCCACGGCTAGAATGGCGGGAAACGCCTTTCCTGATCTTGTGAATCGCGACCTGCCGAACAAGCGCGCCACCAGGAAACCGACGGGAACGAATCTGGGAGCTTGGCATCGTGAGTCTTGCATTGGGGGCCTCCTCCGCCTCCGGCGGCATGTTCAAAGTTCGATTTTCAAGTCCAGTGCGGTCGAAGAGCAGGTTCGTTCTTCGACCGCCTGGGGCTGTCTCACTACCGGATGCGAGTGAGTACGGACGACGCCACGCCACCTTTCGATGACCGGGCACTGATGGAGACGACTCCGCACGGCGTTCGGTATTGGCCACCCGCATTGCAGGCCGGCGCCGGGGCTCCGACCACATCAATGAGGTAGAGGCCGCCCGCACCGCCGGTGAAGAGGTTGCCGACACCTCCGTTCGCCGGGTCGGGGTCATACATCCAGAAGCCTGTTGCTGGGTTCTGCACACAGGGCGCAGCGGCGGTTTCGCAGCGGTAAGGCTGCAGGAAGATCTGGATGGTTGGGTCTATGGTGTTGTCCGTGACGTTGACGATCAACCGCTGCTTGTTGCTCCGGTACTCCGCCGCCGTGATACTGAAAACATCGGTGACGGTGACCGTCGTGGTTATCGGCGCCGAAGCCACACCGGCCGAGTTGATGGCCGTAAGAGTCAGCGTTACGGTGGTGGGCACGGCCGGAGCGTTGAAGGATATGGTCGCCGAGGTTGGCCCCGAAGCAGTCACACACAAGTTTCCTTGGTTTGTTCCCAGGGCACAGCCGGCGGATGGGAACAGCAGAGTTCCCGCCGGAGTCTGCGTTACGGTGAAGGTGAGCGGCGTCAGCGCCGGCACGTTGGGATCAGAGCCGGTGACCAGCAGGCTCACATCTGAAGAATTCACGGGTATCGAGGTGGCCGCCACGGGATTAACCACGGGAGGCGAAACCGCGTTGAGCGGATTGATGGTCACCGTGGTGGATACCGGCGCCGAGATAACGCCGATGGCATTGGTCGCGGTCACCGTAACCGTGATGGGGCTGTTGACGAGCACACCCGCAGGCGCGGTGTAGCTCACGGTGGCGCTGGTTGCCCCAGTGGGGCTGATCACTAGGTTGAGCAGAGCAGGCGCCCCGGTCTGGCTTACCGCCCAGGTGAGCGGCGTTGCCGCTGGCACGTTGGGATCAGAGCCGGTGACATTGAAAGAGCCTGTCAATCCGGTAATCACTGTCTGGTTGGCGATGGGATTCACGGTCGGAGCCGACGCTGGCGCGACAGTTACGGACGTGGTCGAACTCGAAGACCCGCCGCAATTGGTGGCTGTGAGCGTCAGGTTGAACACCGTCTGGACAGCTACCAGGGGCGCTGTGTAGTTGGTCACTGGCACGGTGGCATCAGAGAATGTTCCGCCAGTTGCCGTCCAGGCATAAGTGATCGGCGTTGTTCCGCTGGCGCTGCCGGTTAAGAGAATAGTTGCGCCAGAGTTAACTCCGTACGGGCCTCCGGCATTGGCGACTGCCGCCACGCAGACCACGGTCGGAACAACGTTACTGGGCCAGGGATTGAGCTGCCCCACCAGCGTACCCGCCGATGAGCTATATCCGCCCTGGGCCAGGAAGGTGATGGTATTGAAGTTGTTCTCCGGGAACGGAGTGCCGGGAATGTTCTCCGGGAAGATGTACTCCAGAATAGGAGCATGATACTGGCCATAGACGATCCCATTGGCCGACCTGGGCGAAGCAGCGGTAAGGGGAGCAGTAAATGCGCCCTGGATGACCGCTCGCACCTCGCGCGGCGGCGGCAGGAAGCTGTCCGCGGCGTTCATCACGCAGTCCTTGACCGGTTTGGTTGGAATTGACCCGAACGGCAGGCACGGCGGACGGAAGCGCCAGCGGCCCCTAACTGCGCCCAGGCCATTCTCCGGGCCCGGATCGACGCTGATCGTGCCAAAATCGCGGTCCGTGGCCGCTCCGGTGATCGCGTTGAAATCGATCCCATAGAGATGGATGATCCTCTGGTTCGCTCCAGTCGGATCAGCGTCGGTGGTCATGCCTTCAAAGCGGCTTCGTACGGTCGCTTCGCCGGCGCCCACAACCGTCAGACCTCCAGTGCCGATGATGGTCACCTCAGTCGAAACGTAGGCTGGGTTGGTGCCGGGGAACGTATAGATGGCGGTGTTGTTGCTAATCGTGTGGGCCGAGATATAAGTCGCAGCTCTTCCAGCCGCCGGCCAGGGCCCAGCGGTCGGGCCTCCACCCGGACAGCCGGTCATGGCGCAATCCTGCACCAGCGTTCCCGCGAAGGTTACGATGTCGCCAACTTCGAAGGGCGCCTGGATGCTTGGATCAGGTGCGCCGCCCCCCGGAGGAAGCGTTGTGAAGTAGGTGCATGGGACGCCAGGCGTAGTTGGGGAGAAGCACGCTACTCCTGGATTTCCTACTATGGGCCTCTGGGTTTTAGGACACCGAGGATCGTCCGGGTTGCCGGCAATGTTCGGATCGGCCACCACGCGTGGCATGCACATGGGAAAGCCGGTGGCGGATGCGATCGTCGGATTGTCCTGGTCCACCTGGAAGCGCGCGTCCGGAGTTTGTCCCCGGCTATATCGTCCGGTGCCCAGCGCGACATCTCCAGCAGCGGTAATGATCGGATCGTTAATTTGCACCCGCGCGCCGCTGGCGCAATTGCCCATCACGCCTCCCACGCGCATTTCGCCATTCGCGTAGTTGATGCAGTTGATGTGTCCCATGCCCGAGTTGAGGGCATGCTGGGAAATAAAGATAAGCCCGGCAATGTACACGTCAGCGCCACCCGCGCCGCCCAGCACGCGGTTGCCGATCACGTGCGCTTCATAGGTGGTCAGAGGGGCCGGAACGTCTTCTAGAGCCATGCCCGTAGCCACCCCGGTGTAGGGCGCTGGCGCAAGGGCAAAAAGTTCCTGCCAAGTGAGGGCGTTGGCAGGCAGGATCACAATGGTTTCCGAAGGCACGGTGATCAAGTGGCCGTTCACGGCGATGAAGCCGCCCTGGTGCGCGCCTGAACCGTTGCCGCTGCCGGGTCCGCCCAGCGTGGCTGTCTGAATAAAGCCGGTGATGTCAAACTGTGACGATGGGGGGACCGGCAGTTGGCCCCAGGCGCTGGCCGAAATGGCCAATAGACAGAGCAACAGCACGACTGCAAAGCGGTTTGTCCGGAAGATACTTGTCCGGAAGATACTTGTGAAACTCATGATGGCTTCTCCTGATCGAAACAGTTTTCCTGCTAGGCCCAATTCCCCCGACTTCAGGCCGGGCGCCTGTCGAACGCTTCGGGCCCAGGGGAGCGGAAATGATCTGTTCTCAAGTCCTGGCGTCAGCATGGGACTTTGGTAACGTGGAGAATTTTGCCGCGCTCAACAAATCACAACAATCAGGTGAGTTTGGTAATTCTCATGCGGAGAACCCCCCACGAGAGGCCACAATTTGATTGCGAAGCTTGGTGCTGAATAGGTTTGCTATGAGGGCGCTGCCTGTGAAATTACAATCCGCGTGTGATCTCGCGCAGCGGTATGTTCGGCTCTGAGCGGGCGATGAGTCGCAGGGCAAACTCCTGACTCGCTTTCTCAGTCTGCTCCTGTTCTGAACACCAGCTTTACGCTTTTCAGATTGAGTATTGCGGACAAGAATTTGTACGAGCGGCTACGACTGTATGATGCCTTTGCGGACGGCATAGCGGACCAGTCCCGCAGTGTCATGGATGTCTAGTTTGTCCATCATATTTGAGCGATGGGACTCCGCGGTTTTGACGCTGATGCCCAGCAATGTCGCAATTTCCTTGGTGGTCTTGCCCTCGGCCACTAATTGCAGCACCTGGCGTTCGCGATCGCTGATCGGTTTCTCTGGAAGATCATCTTTCAGAAGAAACGCCTGCACGATGGTGCGCGAGATGCTCTGGGTCAAAAACATTTCGCCCCGGCATACCGCGCGTAGTGCCTGGACCAGTTCACCTGCGGCCTTCGTCTTGAGCACGTATCCGGTTACACCGGCGCGCAGGCTTTCCAGGATCAGGTGATCTTCTGTGTGCATGGTAAGCAGGATGACTTTTATCCGCGGATTGGTCTTGATAATTTCCCGCGCGGCGTCAACGCCGTTTAGCAGCGGCATCGCCAGATCAAGGACCGCAACTTCAGGACGATGGATCTCACACAATTTCATCGCCTCGCGCCCGTCCGGCGCTTCCGCCACCACCTCAAACCCTTCTCGCTCCAGAAGAACCCGCAGCCCTTGACGGACCATCTCGTGGTCGTCAGCCAGCATTACACGAACTGCCATCTGCACACCTCATCGGGGCCCGGAATCTAAGGAGCCATCAACCTGAGCAGAGAGGCTCCAAATCCTGTTGCGACAAATCTCTACATAAGGAAACCGATGATCACATGCTTATACTTTTTGGAGCTTACACCGAAAGAGCAGCGTTCATACATTAAGAAATTCCTGAACTGTGCAAAGCTCTGAGGGTCACAAGAATTATTTCTACGGGAGTGTGCACTTTTCTACTCATGGTCTGAGTCGCGGACGAGCGTTACTCCGCTTCGCAAAAAACACATCTTCCATCAATTTGCAATACAGCGCGACCTGCTGCCGAATAAACATCTCAGCAAGGGCCTTGTCTCTGAATTTTTTCAGTTGGATTAAATAATCCTAATAACCTATTGCTTCGGTTTCAGCAGACGTTCGTTTCGCAAAGCGCAGCGATGTACTCCGCAGTAACTCTCCGGGTGCGCCTTTTTAGAAAATTAAAATCTCTAATCTTGCGCTAATCACTCTTTAATACTTGCACGTTAGAAATATCTGCAAAGGTGTACTCTGGAAACAGTGTTTTAGCTTCCGCAAATGCCCCGGATTGCGCAAGTCAGATGATTCAAGCGACTGTACCCATACTCTCAATAGTCGCTACTTACATGTTGCTAAAACACCCCCTTGGAGGAGGCTCCTGAATGGGCCGGACTCGGAGCGCGACGTGGCCCGTGGCGTCGCGATTGGTTTTGGCGGTTCTGCTCGTCGGTGTTACCGGCACCCTGATTTCCTGGCGCCTGGTCACGATCAATGAGCGCTCTCACATTCAACGAATGACGCGCCTCGCTGCATCCGCGGTAGCGGCCGATATGAGCGCAGACGTGGAAGCCTGGACGCTGGCCCAGGTGCGCCTGGCCAAGATGTGGGAATTTGGCGAGCCCACCTATGAGCAATGGACATCGTCTGCCAATCTCTACTTTGATCATCATCCCGGCTGCATCGCCATTGAATGGCTTGATCCCAAGCATCAGGAGCGCTGGGTCTCCCGGTCTCCGGGCGAGAAGGTACCGCTGGCGGACAATGGCGTGCGCGAATCCGTGCTCCAGCGTGCCCAGTTGTCAAAGCAGGCGACGTTGTCAAGCCTGCTTATTTCGCCTACCGGTCAGAAGCAGTGGTTCACGGTGGTTCCCATCTATCAAAAAGATCGGTTCCGCGGATTTGTCCTGGCCTTTTTTGACACCCAGAGATCGTTCAATAGCATGTTCACGGACATTGATGGACTGGGTTTTTCGGCCGAGGTTGAGGAAAACGGTGTGGAGGCATTTCGCCTGGAGGGCAGCACCCCGGAAAACGAGCATGACTGGGCGCAAACCATAGACGTTCCTCTACGGGGCCCTTCATGGCGGGTGAAAGTCTGGTCCAACCCCGCGGCCATGCGGGAAATGCGTTCAAACCTCCCGCTGATGACGTTGCTTTTCGGCTTCGGCGCGACCCTGCTGCTGATGGTGATTGCGCAGTTTGTCCGCAAGCTAAGCATTGAGGTCGCCGAGCGCCGTCGCATTGATGAATCTTTGCGCAGCTCGCAGGCGCGTTTCGCCGGCATCCTGCAGATCTCGGCTGAAGCAGTGATTTCGGCCGATGCCGACCAGCGCATTACGCTCTACAACCAGGCTGCAGAGAAGACTTTCGGTTACACCGCGCAAGAAGCCATGGGACAATCCATCGACATGCTGATTCCCGAACGCTTCCGCGCCGCGCACGCTAAACACGTCACCCAGTTTGCAGAGTCGGCGAAGCAGAGTTTGCTCATGTCGGCGCGAAGGCGGGTCTTTGGCCTGCGCAAAGACGGGACTGAGTTTCCCATGGCGGCCTCCGTATCACGGCTCGATGTCGGCGGCGAAAGGCTCTTCACCATCATTTGCAGCGATGTTACCGAGCAGGCACGTGCCGCGGAGGAACTTCGCCGGGCGCATGACGAACTGGAATTGCGTGTCCGCGCGAGGACGGCCGATCTCGAAAAGAGCAACCGGTCTCTGCAGGGTGAAATCCTTGAACGCAAACGCGCGGAAGAAGAGGTCCAGGAACTTTCCCGGCGGATGATGCGCGTGCAGGAAGAGGAGCGCCGCAACCTCGCCCGCGAACTGCATGACGGGGCCACCCAGAACCTTGTCGCGCTGGCCTTGAATATGGCCGGCATCCGTGATTCCGGAGGACTCGCGCCCGGCGCACTGGCTATGATTGAAGAATCCGTGCGGCTGGTGGAAAGCTGCACCAGCGAGCTGCGCACCATTTCCTATCTGCTGCACCCGCCTCTTCTGGAAGAGCTGGGTCTGCGCCGGACCTTGCGCGGGTACGTGGATGGCTTCAGCAGGCGCAGCGGCATTGCCGTTATCTTGACAACCGAAGGGGAGCTGGAGCAATTGGGTTTCGACGTGGAGTTGGCGGTCTTTCGCATTGTGCAGGAATGCCTTTCCAATGTTCACCGCCACGCTCACAGCGCCTCCGCATCCATCCTGCTCTCTCGCAGTGAGCAGCTTCTTACGCTGGAAATTGCTGACCAGGGCCGTGGCCTGCGGTCTGGAGCTGACTGCGCTGGAGTAGGCATTGCCGCGATGCGTGAGCGCGTTCGACTGCTCAAAGGACACATGGAGATCAGGACCGGCGCCTCCGGCACCACCATCGCGATTCGTCTTCCTCTGTCCGCCGAACAGGGCGCTTCCTCAGGGGCGGTTGCTTAGACAGCGTTCATGGTTCTCCTGCCGTTAAATCAGGAATCAACCTGATGCGTTTTTCCTCCCATGGATATATCTTTCAAGATAATGCAACCTCTACTGTAGTGACGATCCTCCAGGGGCTTTAGTTCGGGTTGGCGAAGGGGGCGAAGTCGCGTTGAGTCGGTCCGGCGAGTTTGTGCCAGTGGCCCGCGGACATTCTTGCGAATGCACGAATGGAGACGAGAAAATGCTGCAAGGTGCCGCGAAGTATCTGCGAATCCTGGTGGTGGATGATTCCCCCGCATTTGTACGGACGCTCTGTGCCTTCTTTGAAAACGATCCCAACGTTGAAATCGTTGGGACCGCTAGCAGTGGCCACCAGGCACTCGTCACAGTTGGCGAGTTACAGCCCGATCTGGTGCTCATGGACCTTCAGATGCCGGGCATGAGCGGTCTGGAAGCTACCAAGGTGCTTAGTCGCCGTTTTCCCGCAATCCCTGTCGTGATGCTGACCGCCCATGACATGCCCGGACTGCGCCAGGCCTGCAAGGACAGCGGTGCGTACGAGTTTGCCGCCAAGGACCGGCTCAGCGTTGAACTGCCCGCCATTCTTGCGCAACTGCTTCCGAGTCGGGAGAGCTAATGAAGGAAGACTCCATGGTCTTAGCTTTTGATTTCCCTTAAGTCGATTCATGTTGCCGGCGGACATCAGCACCTGATGGCCAACACCATCGCTGGACATATTACGCTTTCTGATTAACTGCCGTATCGCTATCGAGTCTTTGGGCGAGACACCCGACCGCGAGCAGAATTCCGTGCAGAAGAGCTTGCGGCCGGGGCGGACAGCCCGGAACGTAAACATCCACGGGCAGGACCTTGTCGACGCCTCCCAAAGACGCATAGTTCGCACCGAAGATACCGCCACTGATGCCGCATGCGCCGACTGCGACAACTACCTTGGGGTCCGCCATTGCTCGATACGTCTTCAATAGAGCAAGCTCCATGTTCCGGCTGACAGGACCGGTTACCAGAAGCATATCGGCGTGCCGCGGAGACGCAACAAACTGGATCCCAAACCGTTCGATATCGTGGATCGGATTGTTGAGTGCGACAATCTCCAGTTCGCATCCATTGCATGACCCCGCATCCACCTCGCGTATGGCAAGAGACCGTCTTAAAAGCTTGTGGATATTTTCGCGTGCCTTGCGGCCAAGGGTCTCAACGTCCGTATCGGTATGGCCAGATTGGAACTGCACCTCGCGCAATTGCTGATGCGTTCCATCGGCATTCAACGCATATTCTGCCGTAAGAACCAGTTTGTGGCGGTCCATGGTTGCCAGTTCAAATTCCCTGGTAATTTGTACTGCTTGATCGGATGATGCGTCCGCGCATAAACCGCAGAACACACACAGACCATAGTCAACCGTGACTCTCCGGGAATCACTCTTATCGCGGAGGGATATCGCTCCCGTTGGACACACTTCTGCGGCAGGGCGAGCGTCCTTCCATTTTTCGAAGTCGAAGGCGGGGCGTCCGCGAAAGTTTTCGGAGATTTTTGCTGCCTCATCTGGATAGCGCGCCGTTACAATGCCGGTCTTGATCGTCTTCTGAATGATATTGAACATCGCTTACCGATCCGTTCCTGAGTACGATAGATTGAAACTCTTGTTGATGACGGGAAAGTCCGCAATGATATTGCCCTGGACAGCCTCGACCAGCGCCGGCCAGTTGTTGAGCGAGGGATCTTTGATCTTGCAGCGTTCCAGATGATTGTCTGTCCCTGTGCGAATCCAATGGATGATCTCGCCTCGCCATCCCTCGACAGCGCCTAGGGCGCAGCGGTCCGAGGGTATAGCCCGAGCAGGTGCACAGAACTCTCCCTTGAGGCTTTCATCCACAGCCTTCCGGATGATCGAAATGGAATCTCGCACCTCTTCGATGCGGACTTGCATTCTGTGCCAGACGTCCCCCGCCTCGTAAACCGGAACACGGAGTGAATAGCGGGAATAGGCGGCATAGGGATGATCACGCCGCGTGTCCAGATCGATTCCTGATGCCCGCCCTGCGACGCCGACGATGCCCAAATCCCTTGCCTTCTCATGTTTAAGAACGCCGGTTTGTTCCAGGCGGTCGCGCGTGGACTCGGAGGAGTCAATCATCCCAATAAGGTCCTGGAATTCACGAGCAAAAGAGTCTATCGTGCTGCAAAGCGTATCCCGTTGTACGGCATTCCAACCCCTTCGTACCCCGCCGACGCAGATCATGCCGCGCAAGAGGCGACTTCCCGTCAGTTGCTCATTTAGCATTACCAACATCTCCTTCAAGCGGCTGGCATGGGCATTCGCTATGACGAAGCCAACATCTGTTGCGATGGCTCCAATGTCGGCGACATGATTGCAGAGCCGTTCGAGCTCCAACAGAATGGTTCTCATCACCAGGGCGCGTAACGGAATTTCCATCTGGGCCGCGCGCTCTATGGCCTGGCAGAAGGCCGTGCCGTGCGAGAAACTCGAGTCCCCCGAGATGCTCTCGGCGAGAAAAACAGCCTTCGGTATGGGGAGCTTTTCAAAGAGCTTCTCCGTGCCCTTGTGCGTATAGAACATCCGGAGCTGCAGGTAGAGGATGGGTTCGCCCGCCACCGCAAAATTGAAGTGGCCGGGTTCGATGATTCCGGCATGGACCGGCCCTACGGGCACTTGAAAAACGCCTTCACCCAAAGCGGGGCGGTAGATATGGCGCTCTCCCTCGAAAGGCGGCAACACGGTCTCAAGGGGAAAGTCCTTGCGCAAGGGGTGAACATCCGGCCAATTGTCGTGCAAGGCAACCCGGCGAGGATTCGGATGCTCCACGGCCTTCAGTCCAAACCAATCCTGGATTTCGCGCTCTTGCCAATTCACCGCAGGCAGTTCAGCTGAAAGCGACGGAAAGCTGGGATCATCAGGGCGTATCGGAGTTCGCACCAGCAGATAGCGACTGCTTCCCTTCTGGTCAAAGACATAGTAGTTGAAGAAAACACCTTCTGAGGCCCGCCGGTCCTCGGCGAATACCATCACCAGTCTGGCTCCGAACTCGCCTCTCAGGTAGTTCGTGATGGGCCGAATATCCGGATCATTCAGGGTGAGATAGGTTTCATCCTCGCGGTCAGCAGTCAAAGATTGAATCTGCGCACCAAACTTCTGGCGAAGAGCCTCAAAAAGCGGAAATGCTGGCTGCGTCATGGGCCACCCATCACTATATCGGCTGCATGCTGAATGAGCCGGAATAACGGAGCGGGTATCCAGAAGCCCATAATGACAATCATGGCAGCCAAAACCACGACAGAGTATTTTTTCCAGCCGCACATTTTGGTCCGAGAAAGGCCCGGGTCCTCGCCGAGCACAAGGTTGGCGATGTGCACGAGGAATCCTGAAAAAATTGTCACGAGAAAGCCAGTGAATATGACAGCCAGAGCGAAATAGCCTGCGCTGAAGCCTGCGCGCAGGATGGTGAATTCGCTCTGGAAAAAACTGAAAGGAGGTGATCCGGTGACAGCAAGAGTCACCATGAGAAAGGCGGCTCCAGTCAAAGGCATTGAATGGATCAGACCGCCTTTTGTCTTGCGGAATAGATCGGTTTTGAGTTCTTGCTGCACGTTGCCGGCGCAAAAGAAAAGCAGGGGTTTGGTAATCGAATGAAATGTCATGTGCAGAAGCATGCCCAGCATACCCAGAGGCCCTCCGAAGCCGAGCGCCAGTACCATGATCCCGCTGTGGTCAATGCTCGAATATGCCAGCAGACGCCGGAAGTTCTTCTGCACAAGAATAAAGGGGACGGCCACTCCGATGGAGAGCAGACCGAACAGAATCAAAAGATGCGAGCCAAACTGCGCGCCCAGGCATTTGGAACTCAGAATGTAGAACCGCACCAGACCATAGAGAGCACAGTTGAGGACTCCCGTGGCAAGCATGGCCGCCCCGGGGATCGGTGCTTCGCTATAGGCATCGGGTTTCCAGGTATGCATGGGAGCGATACCGGCCTTGGTCCCATACCCGAGAAGAATAAGGATAAAGGCCAGCCGCATGGTCGGCTTGTCAAACTGGGCTGCTTTCCCGGCAAGGACCGACCAGTTCAGCCCGGCAAGCGTGTCTGTACCAAGGGCCCCATAGGCAGAATAGTAGACCAGAATCGTACCGAACAACGCCAGGGAGAGGCCTACGCCGCCGATGATCGCATACTTCCACGCTGCCTCCAGCGAGGTTTCACGTCCGTAAAACATGACCAGGAACACTGACGCCAGGGTGGTTCCCTCAACCGCCACCCAGAGAATCCCCAGGTTGTTGGCGAGTACGACCAGAATCATGGCGAAAACCAGGAGAGGCATCAGAGTGTAGTACTCGCGCAGCTTACCAATGGCAAACCGGCCGCCAGTTTTTTCAGCTTCCTGCAGGACTCCGCTTCTCTCTTCATGCCGAAAATAACCGACTGCATAGACGGAACACGCCAGCGCCGCAAACGCCGATAAGAGCACAACCAGCCCACTGAGAGCGTCGGCGTAAAAGAACCCATTCAAGACCGAAACCGGGCCGCGGCGAAGCACCTGAGCAACTAACACGGCTGCCAAACCAAGCAGAATGGCAAAGGCTGTGACGTTGACCGCCTCCATCATGCGCCGTTTGCGGAGGAGGAAAGCCAGGGGGCCAGAGGCCAGCGGAACGATAAGGAGTCCAAGCAAGATCATAGGTTTACTTACTCTCTCAACTTCCGCAGCTTGCTGACGTCCATTGAGTCGAACGCCTCGCGGATACGGAAGACGAGAATTCCAAGAACCATGACCGCGACCAGAACATCAAAAAAAATGCCGAGTTCAACCACTAATGGCATTCCATAAGTTAATGAAATCGCGGCCAGGAAGAGGCCGTTTTCAAGCGAAAGTAGTCCCAGTACCTGCGTCAATGCCTTGCGGCGGTTCACCATCACAAAAAAACCAATCAGAAATAGAGAGATGGCCACTGCGAGGGTGTTATGTCCAAGCGCAGCTCGGGCAGACGTTTCTTCCGGATGATAGAAAGATTCCGCAACCACGTAACCCAGCAGAGTCAGGCCGCCGGCAATGAGGATTGAGAGTGGGACGTTGATCAGCGGCTCAATCTCCCGGCGGATGCCGATCCGCTCCACCAGGCGCTCCAGCAACCGGGGAAGCACTCCTGCTTTCAGGACGATGGTCAGGAGCGCCGCAATATAGATGTGACTGGCCTGGTTAAAGTAGCCGATGACAGCCGCGATCCCTCCCAGGAGAAATGACTGAACGGCGAAGATGCGAATGCTGGAAACGATCCAGCGCTGCCCCACCCCCGCAATCTGCAGTACCAGGACGAGAGCCGCCATCAAGGTGATGATCCTGTTTCCAAGCTCCGGATTGGGGACAAAGGGCATATAAAGCCTCAAAAGAGAAACGTTGAAATAAGTGCGAGCGCTCCCAGAATGAAAGCAACCATGAGTAGTTCCGGCACGCGAAACAGCCGTAACTTTGCGTTCGCTGTTTCTACCAGGACAACCATGCACGCCAGCAGAATCATCTTGGCAAGATAAACCGCTAACCCCACGCCAACGGTCCGCAGCGTCCAATCGGAGCTCAAACCGAAGGGAAAGAATGTGTTAACCAGGAGCGTCATGAGCACCAGTTGCTTGATGGAAGAGCCCCATTCGATCAAAGCCAGGTACGGGCCCGAATACTCAAGGACCATGGCTTCGTGGATCATGGTCAATTCGAGATGGGTCGCCGGGTTATCAACCGGGATCCGTCCGGTCTCGGCAATCAGCACAATAAAGAGCGCCGCAAATGCCAGCATCTGCGACGGGGCCAGAAACCTCCAACTCTGGGTCACGGCTATCTTTGCCATTTCGCTCAGGTTGGTGGAGTTGGCGCCCAGAGCGACCGTGAAAATAGCCAACATCATGGCCGGCTCCGCGATCGCGGATATTGTCATCTCTCTGCTGCTGCCCAGGCCACCGAACGAACTTCCGGTGTCGAGCCCGCCGAGGGCAAGAAAGAAGCGCCCCAGCGCCAAAAGGCCAATCACTGCGAGCACGCCACCGAACAGACTGAGAGGAGCATGGGTCGTTGTCATGGGGATCATGAGTCCGACCAACGTAGCTGTGCAAAAAACCACGTAGGGCGCAGCAGAAAAAATCCATGACGCCGTCTCTGGAACCACCATTCCCTTGCGCAACAGCTTGAAAATGTCCCGGTACGATTGCAGCACCCCAGGCCCCCGGCGGGTCTGAAGCCTGGCCTTCAGCGTCTTGATGATGCCACTTAACAACGGAGCAACCAGTAGTAACAGCATGAGTTGCAGCCCCGAGTTAATAAGCACTTCGATCACTTGCGCACTCCGAACCACAAGAGCAATACGAGGGTTACAAAGATGTAGGCCAGGTAGGCATGAATGCTTCCCGCCTGGATAGTCCGCATTCTGGTGGAAAAGCGGAAGATGAACTCTTGCAGAGGAGCATAAAGCCGTTTCTCAAAGGTAGGCTCGATTTCACTCTCAAAATGTATCTCTTTCGGAAAATACGGCGAGACATCAAAGACGGTTTGAATCTCGCGGCGCGGCTTGTACAAGACGGAGAAGATCATCCGTAACGCTTTGGAAAATGCGGTGGCCGTGTATTCATTTTCTTCAGAAAGTCCTGGCAGGCCACAGTCCCACACCGGACCGCTCTTACGCCCGAAACGCCGCACACCTATCGACACCAGGAGAGTAGCAGGAAGCAGCAAAATCAGGAGGCCGGCTCCGATAATTGCCGTTGACACGGTGCCACTGCGGGGCGTGCCGGCAGAAAGCACCAGTCCGCTGCCCGTAATCAGATTGGCGACGACTCGCTGCCCCAGCAACTGGTCCGTCATCGCATTAAAAACCGGGAGGAACCAGGTAACGCCCAGGCCGAGCGTCACGCAAGCGCCGGTTAGAATGCCCATGCCCACCAACATCGAACGCGGCGCTTCGTGCGCATGGCTGGCCTTGGTTCCCCGTGGCAGAGCCAGAAACGTGATGGCGAAAGCCTTCACAAAGCAAGCCGCCGCCAGAGCGCCGGTCAATGCCAGCATCGCCCCTGCGAGAGGAAACAAGATACGCGTCAAGCTCCCTGTCACGCCAAAGCCTGCGAGCAGGCTCTGGTAAGTCAGCCACTCGCTTACAAATCCATTCAGCGGAGGAAGGCCGGAAATGGCGATTGCGCCAATCAGGAAACAGAAAGCCGTCACGGGCATAGGGCGGATGAGACCGCCCATTTCCTCCATGTTGCGGGTTCCCGTCGAATGAAGTACAGACCCGGCTCCCAGGAACAAAAGGCACTTAAAGATCGCATGATTCAGGGTGTGAAACATTGCGGCGATCAGGGCCACACCAGCAAGGAGAGGATGCCCCGCTACGCGGAAAATCAAAGCCGCGCCCAAGCCCATGAGAATGATCCCGACATTCTCGATACTGTGATAAGCCAAAAGCCGTTTGAGATCGTGTTCCATTAAGGCGTACAAGACGCCGAGAACAGCGGAGATGAGTCCCACGATGAGCACGAGCAGGCCCGCCCATGATGGCACTCCGCCGAGCGAGTCCAGGAAAATGCGGGCCATCCCGTAGATGCCTGTTTTGATCACGATTCCGGAGAGCAGGGCCGAGATGTTGCTCGGCGCCACCGGGTGTGCTGCGGGCAACCAGATATGGAAAGGAATAACACCGGCCTTAATGCCAAAGCCCAGGAAAAACAGCACGAACGCCGCGGATTGACGGCCACTGGACAAGTGCGCCGCAGCGGCGTGAAAGCTCGCGAACTCCGCACTGCCGCTCCCCTGGATCAAAACAGCAAAACCAAGGAGGAGGCACCCAACATCAGCGTGGGCCATGATGATGTAAAGCAACCCCGCTTGCCTGCTCTCCCTTTGTTCGTGGTAAAACGCAACCAGCCCATAGGCTGCTAACGCCATCACCTCCCAACCGATCAGGAACAGAAACGCATTTGCGGCAGTAAAGGTGATGGTCAAGCTGACCAGCAAGAGATGAAACAGAAAGCCAAAGACTCCGATGTTCCTCTTGCCTTCAAATTCTTTCAGGTACCCGAATGAATAGATGGCAACCGCAATGACCAGGATCGCTAACGTCAGGTTGAAGAAACCACCCAGGGCATCGCAGGAAAAGCTATATGCAAATAAGGGAACGCCTGAAGACACCGACCAATGGACTGGGCTTCCCTGAAGAATTCCGAAAACAACGGCGAGCGCTTCGAGGGAAGCGCCTGTTAAGGCTGTGCCGCAACAGATATAGCGGGCAAGGGCTGGTTTTTGCCAGCTTGCGATGGAAGCACAAGCTCCGGTCAAATAAACGGCAATGCCAAGCTCAAATGCCGCGCGCACCGGAAACATGCTCATGAGACCGGCCCGCAGTTGTGCGACGAAACCATTTTCGCGTAAGTCAGCGCCACGAATCCGTGCGTGTTATATCTCCCATTACTAAGAAGCGACCCCATAGCAATCTCCGCTCACGTGGAAGCACACTATCTACACAACATCAGGCTAATCTTCATGCTGAAGTACCGATGATGTCACCCCCGTCAATGCTGGCATGGACGGGGCAACATCGGCACGTCGTCTGCCCCAATTAATTCCGGGCGGATGCCGCTTCACAGCTTCTGGGGCCAGATTCTTGGCCCTGTCCAGGGCATCAGCCACACTCGCGCAGATATTTTCCAGCCCGACATGCTCGTGAAATTCAGCCTGGCGCATTTGTTTTGAAGGCTGCTCTCTAGCTCCACAAAGAATAAGCTGTCTCCCGGATTCGTGCACACGATCCGCAAAATTCTCTAATGCCTGGATACCCGTGGAGTCAATGGCAGTCATGTTCCGAAGCCTCAGAATAATGATTGGAGGCAGATTGGACAGACGAGACACAATAGCATCAATCTTGTCGGTTGAGCCAAAAAGGAAAGGGCCGTGGATCCTGAAAATGCTGACATAAGGAGGTATCTCTTTGTGTTGCAGGATGTGGACATGCCCTTCACGAACGTACTCCTCCGTTACTTCAGATACGGTCGTGGTCTGGGTAACTTTCCGGATGAAGACCAGCACGGCTAAGATCATGCCGGCCTCCACGGCCACGGTAAGATCGGCAAATACGGTCAGCAGAAAAGTCATCAGCCAAGTCCCAATTTCCAGCTTTGACAATTTCAAAAGCTCGGGAATCTCCTGCCATTCGCCCATGTTGTAGGCCACAACCAGTAGGATGGCCGCCAGAACGGAAAGGGGAATAAACCGGGCCAGCGGCGCGGCAAAGACGACGATTGCCAGCAAAGTAAGCGCGTGGATCATTCCGGCCACCGGCGTTTTGGCTCCGGAGCGGATGTTGGTGGCGGTTCGAGCGATTGCTCCGGTAGCCGGGAGGCCCCCGAACAGGGGCGAGAGAATATTAGCGATACCCTGACCAACAAGTTCGACGTTGGGGTTGTGCTTGCCCCCGCTCATCCGGTCGGAAACCACTGCGGACATCAATGATTCAATTGCGCCCAGCATGGCGACCGTGATTGCCGGAGAGACCAGGGGCCGGAGCAGATCCACGCGAAAATGGGGGACCTTGAGCGTTGGAAATCCGGATGGGATACCACCAAAACGCGTGCCAATCGTTTCAACAGGCAGCTTGAAAATGATGACCGCTGCGGTGCCTACAAAGAGTGCGACGATGTATCCAGGAACCCGCTTTACGAAGATCATGAAAAGGATAATCACGACAAGCGCCGCAGTTCCCAGGGTTGTTTCCAGTGGCGAGAAGGACGGGAAGCTGTGTACAAGCGTCAGGATTCGCGACCCAAATTCGCCCGGGACCTTGTCTATTTTCAGCCCAAAAAAATCCTTGATCTGGGTGCTTGCGATAATGACCGCAATGCCATTGGTGAAACCAACCACCACGGGGCGTGGTATGAACTTGACCGCCGTGCCTAAACCGGTTGCGCCCAGGACCAGAAGTATGACGCCAGCCAGCAGGGTGCACATGAACAGCCCGTCAACACCATGCTTCGCGACAATGCCAAACACCACGACCACGAATGCCCCGGTTGGACCACCGATCTGCGTTGAGGACCCTCCCAAAGCTGAGATCGTAAAACCTGCGACAATTGCGCAGTACAGACCCGTTTGAGGAGGCACGCCCGAAGCGATGGCGAAGGCCATGGCCAAAGGAAGAGCAACAAGTCCGACGGTTATACCTGCAACAAGATCAGCCACGAACAGGCGTGAAGTGTAAGTCTTGAAATGTAGTATTGATTTAGGAAGCCAATTACCCATATCCCCTTTTTCCCTAGAACAAGCTGCGGACGCCTACTTCCCGCCGATTTTGCGAAGCACACTCTTCGTCTGGTGATGCCGACGCACCTTCCAGAAAAGGGCCTTTCATCATCGTCTACGGGTCACCATGAGCTGCGTCAATAAGTCCTTCACTTCAATCAGGTTGTTGTTGAAGATCTTCTTGGCGACATCCAGCAAGTTGAACAGCTCAGGATCGCGGACTGAGTAATACACGTTCTGGCCTTCTTTTCTTGTTGCCACGATGTTGCGGCTTCGTAGAATCGCCAGCTGCTGCGAAAGGTTGCTCTGCTCAACGTCAAGGCGAGAACACAGATCATTGACTCCAAATTCACCCTTGCGGAGCTCGTCCAGGATTCTGATTCGCAAGGGATGGGCAAGAGCCTTGAAGAACTCGGCCTTAAATTGACTAATTTCAACCATCGTTAATATTCATATATTATCATATTATATTGCGCATAAGGCGCGCCGACCGATCCAATGCATGGTGTGGCCCGAGCCTATCCCAGGAAAGGATCCACGCCGAAACTCAATCGTTCGGTGTGATCACATAGAGAACGTGCGGCTCATGAAAATTGTGGCGATTCTCGAACAAACAAAAGAACATCCCATTCCCGCAATACCCGGAAATAGTCTCGTGTAGCCGCCAGATGGCTGTCTGGGTTATTCAGCAATTTCATCCTTATCAAGCGTGACAATCGATCTGGATTGATATTATTGAGTATCACCTGTTCATCGGAAAAAGGCAGGCAGTGAAGCTAACAAAGAAAAAATCATTGGTCGTTGTCCTGTTGATCGCAGGAGTAGGGGTCTTTGCCGCCTTCAACTTCAGAAGCAAGGGAACGGTCGAGTACTACACGGCAAAGGTCGAAACCGGAGAGATCAAACAATTGGTGGAAGCCACAGGAACCATCAATGCGGTTATTACGGTGCAGGTAGGTTCTCAGGTATCGGGCACGATTGCCAGGCTGTATGTGGATTTCAACTCGCACGTGAAGAAAGGGCAGGTAATCGCGCAGATCGATCCTCCACTATTTCAGGGAGCGCTCGCGCAGGCGAAGGCCGACCTGGAAAATGCCAAGGCAAACATGGCGGTAGCCATTGCCAATACGGCCAAGGCCAGGGCCGCCGATGCGCAGACCAAAGCGGACTATGAGCGTAATCTGGGTCTTGGCAAACAGGGCGTGGTCAGCCAGCAAGCTCTCGATGTAGCCAAGGCCAACGCCGAGAGCGCCGCAGCCCAGGTTTCAGCAGCACTGGCGCAGGAGAACCAGGCACGCGCGCAGGTCCAGCAAAAACAGGCGGCCGTGCAAGTGGCGCAGACGAACCTGGATTACACAACGATCCACGCTCCGATTGACGGCACGGTGGTGGCGCGCAACGTTGATGTTGGGCAGACCGTGGCCGCATCATTGCAAGCGCCCACGCTGTTCACGATTGCCCAGGACCTGACCAAGATGCAGGTATATGCCAAGACCGACGAATCCGATGTTGGCCAGATCCGCTCGGGACAAAAAGTGACGTTCAAAGTGGACGCCTATCCGCGGGAGACATTCACCGGCACGGTCTCGCAGGTAAGAATGAACTCGACCGTGGTGCAGAACGTGGTGACGTACGACACAATCGTTGATTTCAATAATCCGGAGCTGAAACTGTTTCCCGGCATGACCGCCTATGTGAGCATTCCGGTGGCGACGGCGGCGAGCGTCCTCAAGGTACCGAACGGCGCTCTGCGGTACAAGCCTGACTTGCCGGCGGAAGAGATCCGCGCTCTGTACCAGAAGAACGGCATCCCCGAAAGCAGTGGCCTCCGGACCCCAAGCCCGCAAGGGGCGAAAGCCGACAGCTCGCCGGCCGGCGGTCCCCGGCAGCAGGGTGCCGGTTCACGCAAGGGCGCAGCCGGCGGAGGGGAGCCAGCCGAGGAGAGTGCGGGCCCCAGATACGAAACTCAGGTCGTGTGGAAACTTCTTGCTGATAAGTCGCTTGCGCCGGTCCGCATCAAGACCGGGATCACCGACCACACATTTACGGAGATCATTCAGGAGCTGAATGGAGAACTAAAGGCCGGAGACGATCTGGTAACGGGCGTGGCCCAGGGCCGCGCGGCAAGCGCTCCGCGTCCCGGCGGTCCGGGCGTTCCGCGCGGGCGATAGCAGGACTGCCATGAGCGCACAACCAACGAACTCGCTTCAAGCTGCTGAGCCCGCGGAAGAAGTCAAGCGCGAGGAAGTTGTCATTCAGGTCCAGGAGCTGCACAAGACATACGATCTGGGCGAAACCCAGGTGCATGCTCTGCGCGGGGTGACGCTGGAGATCAGGCGGGGAGAGTTCGTTGCCATTATGGGCGCAAGCGGCAGCGGAAAATCCACGTTCATGAACATCCTGGGATGCCTGGACAAGCCCAGCTCAGGGCGATATCTGCTGGAAGGCACAGATGTTTCCAGTCTGGAGAAAAAGCAACTGGCTGGGATTCGCAACCGCAAGATCGGGTTCGTCTTTCAGGGATTCAATTTGCTGGCGCGCACGACCGCACTGGAGAACACCGAGCTTCCCACTCTGTACAGCCGCGTGGACAAAATCGAGCGGCGCCGGCGCGCGGTGGAAGCACTGAAGATGGTGGGTCTGGGAGACCGGACCGGCCACTTCCCTTCACAGCTCTCCGGCGGCCAGCAACAGCGCGTGGCCATTGCTCGAGCGCTGGTCAACCGGCCTTCGATCCTGCTGGCCGATGAGCCCACCGGCAACCTGGACAGCCGCACATCCGTCGAGGTAATGGAGATATTCCAGTCGCTGAATGACAAGGGCCTCACCATTATTCTGGTGACGCACGAGCATGATATTTCCCAGTTTGCGAAGCGGAGCATCGTGTTTCGCGACGGCAAGATCAAGCGGGACGAGATCATTCCAAATCCAGCCCGCGCCGCCGAAGTGCTGAAAACCATGCCATCCGTGGAAGAGTAGAGGGGCCAATGGATTTGCTTTCCACACTCCGGATCGCCTTACGGGCGCTGGCGCGCAACAAGATGCGCTCAACCCTGACCATGTTGGGAATCATCATCGGCGTGGGCGCCGTCATCGCCATGGTAGGAATCGGGCAGGGCGCTGACCAGACCGTGCAACGCCAGATCGCCAACCTGGGCTCGAACATGCTGTTTGTCAGCTCAGGCTCCATGAACCGCGGCGGTCTGAACCTTGGCTGGGGCGCAACCAAGACCCTGGTGCGCGCTGACGTTGCCGCCATCGTAAGGGAATGTCATGCCGTGGCCGCGGCCGCGCCGGGAACCCAAACGTCGGCCCAGGTGGTCTACGAGAACGACAACTGGGGTACGCGCATCACCGGCACCACTCCGGAATATTTTGAGATTCGCACCTGGCCGTTCCAGAGCGGCGCCGGATTTACTGAAGATGACGTGACCAACGCAGCCAATGTCGCCGCTATCGGTGAAACGGTGCGAAAGAACCTCTTCTCCACAACCGAGGCCGTGGGCAAGACGATCCGCATCGGAAACCTGCCCTTCAAAGTGGTGGGCGTCCTCGTGGCCAAAGGACAGTCGCCGGCCATGAATGAAGATCAGGACGACACGATTATCGTGCCCCTGACGACGCTGCAAAAGAAGATTACCGGGCAACCGTGGCTGCGCTTCATCATGGTTTCCGCCAAGTCCCGCTCCGGCAGTTATGCCGCGCAGCAGCAGATTCAAGCCTTGCTGCGCGACCGGCACCGCATCCGCCAGGAACAGCCGGATGATTTCACCGTCCGCAATCTGGCGGACCTGGCGGACCTGGCTTCAGAAGCCAGCAAGGTGATGACGGGCTTGCTGGCGTCCATTGCCGGCGTGTCGCTACTTGTCGGTGGAATCGGGATCATGAATATTATGCTGGTTTCCGTCACCGAGCGCACGCGGGAGATCGGGGTCCGGATGGCGATCGGAGCAACCGAGGGCGACGTGCAGCGGCAGTTCCTGATCGAGGCTGTTGTGATGAGCCTGATCGGCGGCGCCTTGGGGATTGCAGTTGGGGTCGGGGCCTCGCTTCTGATCGCTTCGACGGCGGGGTGGCCGATTTTGGTTTCCGCCAGCGCCATTGCCGGGGCCGCGGTTGTCGCCATGGCGATTGGGATTTTCTTTGGATATTATCCGGCGCAGAAAGCGGCGCGGCTGGACCCGATTGAGGCGCTACGATACGAATGAAGAGGAGTTGCCGACACCGATGTCGTTGAACACTATATTTCGAGAGGCGCTGCAGGCGCTGGTGCGCAACCGGGTCCGCAGCCTGCTGACCATGCTGGGAATCATCATGGGAGTAGGGTCATTCATCTGTGTTGTGGCTGTCGGCAATGCGGGTTCCAGCCGTGTGGAAACGCAACTCAGCAATGTGGGTGACAACCTGATTTGGGTTGAAGCCGGCAGCCGCGCTCGCAGCGGAGTCCGCATCGGCAGCCGCGGAACCAGGACCCTGATGGTGGGAGACAGCCGGACTGTCCTGGACCAGGTCCCCGGCATCAAGAGCGCCTCTCCGAATGTCGATGGGCGCATTCAGGCGATCTACGGCAACCTCAACTGGGGTACGCAATACCGGGGGGTAGGCCCGGAGTACTTTGAAATCCGCAAGTGGGAGGTGCGCCTCGGCGCCGCGTTCACTCAGGACGATATGGAGCGCAACGCCGCTGTATGCGTGCTTGGCCAGACCGTGGCAGCGAACCTGTTTGAGGATGAAGACCCAATCAGCAAGACCATTAACATTAAGTCGGTGCCTTTCAAGGTGATTGGCGTGCTCCAGGGCAAGGGGTTCTCCGCCACAGGGCAGGACCAGGATGATTTTGTCGTGATGCCTCTGACCACCGCGCAGAAAAGGATCACGGGCGCAGAGTGGCTGGACGACATCTTTTTTTCCGCTGCCTCAAGAGAAGAGATTCCCGAGGTCACCAAACGGATCATCGGCGTGATGCGCGAGAGACATCATCTCCGGGCGGGCGAAGACAATGACTTCAACATTCGCACGCCGGAGGAACTCATTCGCGCGCAGCTCGCCGCAGCCAATGTATTCACGCTCTTGCTGGGGAGCGCTGCCTCCTTGTCCCTGCTGGTTGGGGGAATCGGGATCATGAACATTATGCTGATTTCCGTCACCGAGCGCACTCGCGAGATCGGCATCCGTCTGGCGGTTGGGGCTACCGAGCAGGACATCCAGATGCAATTCTTGAGTGAAGCTATCGTGATGAGCCTGATTGGCGGCATGCTCGGTGTTCTTGCCGGCGTCCTGGGAGCGCTCTTGTTGCAGAACACGCTGCACTGGGAGATGCAGCTCTCAACCCAGATCATGGCGATTGCTGGCTTGTTTTCCGCGGCGGTGGGAATCTTTTTTGGTTATTACCCGGCGCGAAAAGCCGCACAACTCGATCCGATTGAGGGTCTGCGCTTCGAGTAAAACTTGAAACAGCCGAATTTTGAACCCACCTATTCGTTATAGCGATTGAATGGATATTCGTTGATCCAGTGAAAACCACGGGTATTCAACAGGAACTTAGGCACTGGAACACGGTGCAGTTTGGCATGAATCTGTTTGCCATCGACGTTCCCATCGAGCGTCATAGCGTCAGGTTGTGGCCGGTCAAATGCGATCTGCATACGCTGCCCGGGATTTTCGCGTCTCCAGACTGTAACCGTTTTCTTTTGTACATCTGTTTGATGGATAAATCGCTGCCGCTTTCCGCCCACAGACTGGAAGACCACTTCAAAACTGTTGTCGAAGATGGCCTGCTGCCAGCGCGATTGATCATTGAGCTGCGGAGGCTGGCCGCCAATCGTAAACTCATCCACCATCCATATCCCGTAAAGCGGGGCTGTTGGAGCAAGGAAGCCGGAGGTCCTGGCGCGCTGATAAGACGAGTAGAGGTCCGTCGAGGTCAAATACAGCCCCAACAGCAGCTGGGCAGCGAAGAACGACACATTCAGCCACCTGCGCTGAAAAAATGGACTGTGGACCTGTGGCTTTACTTCGCGATTGAACACAAAGAAGTTGGCCAATCGTTGCAGGTCCGGAAGCAGAAGCCACACGGACATGAGCAAGAGATGAAACGAGTAAAGTTTCACCGGAACGTCATAGCTCATGTTCATCATGAAGACATTGGTCATGGTGGCCGCGGAAACCAGAGCGCCCAGCATGCTGACGCGCGGAAAAAACAGCAGGATTCCGCCCACCATCTCCATCAACCCAGCAAAAATCTCATAGCTCCTGGAAGCTCCCAAGAAGGTCCATAGCAGGCTCATGGGAGTGGAGTCGCCGTTGGTCGTGAGCAGCCGTGAGAGCGGAGGGTCCGGCATCTGGTTCGGAATCACCTTGACTGCTCCGTAGCTGAGGAGCGCCGCTGCCAGCACAATGCGCACACAGAGTCTCAGCCATCCATGGAGCTTTTGGTAATTTGACCGTTTCCGGTCGAGCACTGACCACACGACCGCGGCAGTGATCGCCAGCACCGCGTAGCAGAGCGTTTTGACGTAGTCGTACGTGGTGTCTCCGCTGCCATTGGTGAAGACGGTGATCTTGTAACTCAAGTGCAGAACGTGCTCGGCGACCCATGGAACAAGAGCCCGCCAGAGACGGTCCCAATTCACGTCGAGAAAATCCGTATAGGGAATAAGGTCCACGGGAAATGGAAAGCTATAAAGGATGAAATAGATGAATGCCAACCTGAACCCAATGCGAGTGCCGAAGCTCCAGGGCACAGGCGGGGTAGCACTTTCCAGCGCCGATCCCGGCTCGATCCTGGCTTGTGTTGCCGCTTGTCCATGGGATTCCCCTTGAATGTTCATTCATCCTCCTGCCGGTATCCGGCCCATTTTGAAGCCTTGGGTTATTTAGTTGGCCTGTCCAATAACCATGCGTCCACTTATCGATAGCAAACTCAGCCACGCCCTCCCGCGGAAGTCACGAACCGACGAGGGCGCATATGTTAGAACCCAGCCTGTGCCCGCAGACGGCCAACAATTCGCGGCGCGAGCACTGCCATTGGAATATCTGGTATAAACCATTTCGCTGTCCTTAGTGAATGATAGTGTGCCTTGGACCGGGATGGGTCAGCAACACAGCAGTGCCCAGGCAAGCGGATCACAACAAGAATTCTAATCACGCGAGGGTTGGCGTGCACTCCAGCTCTGCAAATCCGCATCCAACTCTAAGTACAATTTAAGGCGACAAAGTCAATTCACACCAGAAATTCACTCAGAATGAAAGATTGGTATAAAGACGCAATTATTTACGAAGTCCATGTCCGCGCTTTTTTTGACAGCGTGACGGACGGGATTGGCGACTTTGGGGGGCTGACCCAGAAGCTCCCCTACCTGGAAGACCTGGGAGTCACGGCAATCTGGCTTCTTCCCTTCTGTCCTTCGCCCTTGAAAGATGATGGCTATGACATCGCCGACTATACAAACGTTCATCCTTCGTACGGCTCCTTGAAGGACTTTCAACGTTTCATGCGCGAAGCCAAGCGCCGCGAACTGAAGGTGATCACCGAGCTGGTGCTCAATCACACATCGGACCAGCATTTATGGTTCCAGCGGTCGCGCCGGGCGCCGCCTGGAAGCCGCTGGCGCAACTTCTATGTCTGGAGTGACACGCAGGAAAAATATCGTGACGCGCGCATCATCTTCAAGGACTTTGAAGCCTCAAACTGGACCTGGGACCCGGTCGCCAAAGCCTATTTCTGGCATCGCTTTTATTCCCACCAGCCGGACCTCAACTGGGAGAATCCAGAGGTGCGCGAAGCCATGTTCGCCGCCGTGGATTTCTGGTTTGACCTTGGCGTGGACGGCCTGCGGCTGGACGCCGTGCCTTACCTCTATGAGCTCGAGGGCACTAACTGTGAGAACCTGCCCCAAACCCACGTCACGTTGAAAGAGTTGCGCAAGCATGTGGACGAAAAATATAAAGACCGCATGCTGCTGGCGGAGGCCAACCAGTGGCCTGAAGACGCCGTTTCTTACTTCGGC
Source organism: Terriglobia bacterium (assembly GCA_020072585.1). Classification (GTDB taxonomy): domain Bacteria; phylum Acidobacteriota; class Terriglobia; order Terriglobales; family Acidobacteriaceae; genus Angelobacter. Next base: position 217,875 of record JAIQGL010000017.1, read on the forward strand.
AACGGTGATGAGTGCCATATGGCGTTCCATTTCCCGATCATGCCGCGGCTCTTCATGGGATTGCGCATGGAGGACCGGCACCCGATCACCGAGATCCTGCGCATCACGCCTGCTATCCCGGCAAATTGCCAGTGGGCCATGTTTCTGCGGAACCATGACGAACTTACGCTGGAAATGGTGACAGACGAAGAGCGCGATTACATGTACCGGACCTATGCCCATGACCGCAGCATGCGGATTAACCTTGGCATTCGCCGGCGCCTGGCCCCCTTGCTGGAAAATGACCGCCGCCGTATTGAATTAATGAACGCATTGCTGCTCTCCCTGCCCGGCACCCCTGTCCTTTATTACGGAGACGAGATCGGCATGGGCGACAACATTTATCTTGGTGACCGGAATGGAGTTCGCACCCCCATGCAATGGAGCGCGGACCGCAACGCGGGCTTTTCGCGCGCCAACCCGCAGAAGCTTTACCTGCCGGTGAACATCGATCCCGAATATCACTACGAAGCTCTGAATGTGGAGACGCAGCAAAACAACGCCCATTCACTGCTATGGTGGATGAAGCGGATGATCGCGCAGCGAAAGCAGCATCCTGCCTTTGGCCGCGGAACCATGGAGATCCTTTTTCCCGCCAACCGGAAGGTGCTGGCGTTTGTGCGCGAGCTTGCCGACGAGAAGATCCTGGTGGTTGCCAATCTTTCGCGCTTCACGCAATGCGTGGAGTTGGATCTGGCAAAACATCGCGATGCAGTACCCGTGGAAGTCTTTGGGCGCAATCGTTTTCCTGCCATCGGCGAGCAGCACTATCTACTTTCGCTGGGGCCTCACGCGTTCCAATGGTTTCACCTGCAGCCCCAGGAGTTAAGCCGGGAGTCGTTCGCGGTCACAGACCGGCCGGAAGATATACCTGTGCTCAGAGTAGCGGCGGGAATCCTCGACGCGGCCACACGAAGCACGATTGAGCGGATGCTTCCCCGCGTTTTGCGCACGCGGCCCTGGTTCACCATCAAGCACCGCATGATCCGGGAGGTGAAAATCCATGACGCCATCGCTTTACCGGAAACCTCGGCCCAGGTCCTGCTGATTCGGATTGAGTATGCAGATGGTGAGCCGGACCTCCTCACGGTGCCGCTTTCATTGGCCACAGGAGAACAGGCGGAAAGCATACTGCGGGACAAGGCACACATCGTCCTGGCGAAGTTGGAGGGACTACCGGAGGCCAACTCCATTGTTTACGGCGCCATCTTTGACCGGCAGTTCACTGATGCCTTGCTCATGGCCATGCTGCGCCGCCGCCGCTTCCGTGGCGAAAAGGGAGACATTGTCGGGACCCACACGCGTAAGTTTCGTGACGCATCAAGCCTGATTCGCTCCAGGCTGGAGCCCCAGCCGCAGACGCTGGATCTGAACAACATCAATGTCACCCTGGGTGAAGACTTTGTTCTCAAACTGTACCGCAGAGTAGAAGCCGGTCCCAATCCGGACCGCGAGATGGGCGAGTTCTTGACGAACAATACTGAATTCTCCCACATCGCCGCTACATTGGGCGCAATCGAATATCGTGTGGCGCACGACGAAACCGATGAAGTGACAACGCTCGGGACGCTCACCTCCTATTCGCGAAATACGACCGATGGATGGACCTACATGCTGGACCATCTTGGATTGTTCTTTGAACGCGCGCTGTCAACGGGCGAGAACGATCCGCGATTAAAAGACCTGAAATCCGGCACTCCTCTGGAATTGGCTTATGAGCCGGTGCCCGCTCTGATCAATGAATTACTGGGAGGCCACTCTGAGAGTGCGCTCCTGCTGGGACGCCGCACGGCGGAACTGCACATTGCTTTGAGCGGACGTGCAGACATACCGGACTTTGCGCCCGAGCCTTTCACCGAATTCTACCGCCATGGCCTCTACCATGGATTTGTGGCGCAAATGAGCAAGTCGCTCGACGCTCTACGATTTCAAATGGCCACTCTGCCAGAGCCGGCACGGGAAGAGGCGCGGGCGATACTGGAACGCGAGGACACTCTGCGGGAACGTTTCACGGCTCTACGTGATACCCGAATTTCCGGAATGCGTATCCGTCACCACGGCGACTACCATCTGGCCAATGTGCTTCATACCGGAAGTGATTACATCATCACGAACTTTGACGGAGATCACACGCGGCCCATGAGCGAGCGGCGCATCAAGCGGTCCCCCATCAAAGATGTTGCCAGCATGGTTCGCTCCTTTCATTACGTCTCGCACGCCGTCCTCTTCAACCGCGTTCCCGGCATCATTACGAACCCGGATGCCGATCCCAGGCTGGAACGGTGGGCTGAAGCCTGGTACCAGTGGGTGAGCGCGCTCTTTTTGCGAGGCTACTTTGAAACCGCCGGACCGGCGCAATGTCTGCCCAAAACACAAGCCGAGACAAAGGCCCTGCTGGATGCTTATACGCTTGAGAAAGGATTGCTCGAAGTGGAATATGAGCTTGAACGCAGGCCGGACTGGATCCGCATTCCTTTGCACGGAATTCTGGAACAGCTCCAATGAGATTCCCTCGTTCGGCAGGAGTGCTGCTGCATCCCACATCACTGCCCGGTAGCTACGGAATCGGAGAGCTGGGGCCACAGGCATTGCGCTTTGCCGAATATCTGCATGCATCCGGAATCAAGATCTGGCAGGTGCTGCCATTGAATCCCACCGGCTATGGCGATTCTCCTTATCAATCTTTGTCGTCGTTTGCCGGCAATCCGCTGCTCATCAGCCTGGAAGCGCTGTCCGGAGAAGGCCTGTTCGATCAAGATGCATTGCATTCGGCGCCGGAATTTCCTGAAGGCCGGGTGGATTTCAGCGCGGTCATCCCCTGGAAATTTGGGTTGTTGAGAAAGGCCGCTTCTAATTTCTTCGCATCCCGCGCGACCCTCAAAAAAACGGATTACGAACATTTCGTTGAGAGCAATCGCTCCTGGTTGGATGACTACGCGCTCTTCATGGCCGCCAAAGACGCCCATCACGGAAAAACCTGGACCGCATGGGACCCTGACTTGGCTGGGCGTCGTCCGTCAGCAATCCAACACTGGTGCGAAAAGCTCTCCCCGGAAATAGCAGCATACAAGTATTGGCAGTTTAGGTTTTTCCACCAGTGGAATGAGATCAAGTCCAATTGCACGCGGCTCGGCATCCGCATCATGGGAGATATTCCCATTTACGTCGCCCATGACAGCGCGGATGTCTGGGCAAACCCGGAAATGTTCTGGCTCGACCAGAATGGCAATCCACTCAAGGTTTCGGGCGTTCCACCGGACTACTTCAGTGCTACCGGTCAGCTTTGGGGAAACCCAATCTACCGCTGGGACGTAATGAAGAGCTCGGGTTACCTCTGGTGGATTGAGAGACTTCGAGCTTCACTCAAAGTCTTTGACATGGTACGTCTGGACCATTTCCGCGGCTTTGAGGCCTATTGGGAAATTCCTGCCGGTGAGCCGACAGCCGTGAACGGCATATGGGTCAAAGGCCCAGGCGCCGAGCTTTTTCAGGCGCTCACTCATCGTCTGGGCCCGCTGCCAATCGTTGCCGAGAACCTGGGTGTGATCACGCCGGAGGTGGAAGCCATACGCAAACAGTTCGACTATCCGGGGATGGCGATCCTCCAATTCGCGTTCAGCACTGATCCACAGGCGCCCACGTTTCGTCCGCATAATTATGCACAGCAACTCGTGGCCTACACCGGTGGGCATGACAATGACACCATGGTCGGCTGGTGGCGCTCCGGAGTGGCTCAGAGCACGCGCAGCCAGGCCGATGTGAAAAAAGAATACGCTGACGCGCAAGACTATTTCGGCATCGCGTCAGCGGACTTCGACCGTGAAGTGAATTGGATTTTTATTCGTGAAGTCATGAAGTCCGTGGCCGACACAGTGCTGGTCCCCATGCAGGACATTCTGGGACTGGGTAGCGAAGCGCGCATGAACACTCCGGGCACTCTTGGCGGTAACTGGACGTGGAGGCTGGCGCCCGATGGTCTTCAAGAGCAAGATCAGAACCGGTTGAAAAAGTTTGCGGAGATCTATGAGCGTTAGCTGGTCCCTCTTCACCGCGGGCAGTCGCGTAACACGCTGTCTCCGCGTTGGACGAATGACACATTCGAGAATGTGCCAGCGTCCAGGCTCCGCGCCATATTTCGCTCTACTCTTTTACATCACGCTGGGTGCATCGATTCCCATCAGTTCCAGACTCTGAATCAATGCCCGGCGCACAACCGCCGCAGTGGTCAGCAAAAAGGTCTTCTTCTCTTCGTCGGTCTCCGTGAGGATATGGTGCTTATGATAGAAATTATTGAATTGCTGGGCCAGTTGGAACGCGTACTTCGCCGCGTAAGCAGGTTCCGTGGTGGCAATGCACTGTTCTACCGTGCTTGAAAGCTGTCCAGCACGAAGCCAGAGCTCCCACAACTCATCGTCTTCTTTCAGGAAGCGCAAGTCAGTCTGGCCGGCAAGAATATCTTCCGCGCTCAGGCCGGCCTTGCGAAAGATGTTTGTCGCGCGCACGATGGCATACTGCGCGTATGGGCCCGTCTCGCCTTCAAAGCTAAGGGCCTCTTTGAAATCAAAAGCAATCACGGAAGTCTTGGTAAACTTCAGCATGAAGTAACGCAACGCGCCAATCGCGATTTGCGATGCAATCCCATGCCGCTCGGATTCGGGCATCTCCTGGTGTCTTGTATCCACTTCTTTCTGCGCCGCTGCAATCAGGGAATCGAGCAGATCATCGGCCTTTACGCCAAAGCCCTTGCGTCCGGAAACCTCAATGTAGGCGCGCTTCTGGTCTTCTTCAGAAACGTCATAACCCAGGTCCATGGCGCAGCGCGGCGTAAGCGCCACCATCTCGTAAGAAAAATGGTGGTAGTTTTCCGCCTGCTCCGCATGGCCCAGCCCGCGGATGGCCTCAATCACGTTGTTCTGGGGATCGGCCTGACGTGAGTCAATTACGTTATAGATTGCATTTACGCCGCCAAAGTGCGGGTGATCGGGCTCGCCGCTCTCAGCGGAGATCCAAACCTGGCGGCCATCGTGATAGCGATAGAAGCGCTGGTAGCCAAAATCGCGTCCCAGCAATCCAAACTTCCACAGATGGTAAGCAATGTCTTTGCCGACATATGTCACAGTATTGTTCGAGCGAACGATTACCTTGGCATCTTCATCGGGCCCTTTTGCACCCTCTTCCGCAGCCTTGGTGCCGGCGCGCTTCATCACCCAGCAGCCCTTGTTCTTGCCTTCGGTTTCAAAGTAGAGCACGCCCTTCTGCTTCAGCTGCTCAAAAGCCGATTCCCAGAAATGCAGATGCAGAATTTCACTCTCCTGCGGCAGGAAGTCATATTCAATGCCAAGCCGCTGCATGGTTTCCAGGTGCCGGCGAATGATGGCATTGGAGATCAGCCTGGCGATCTCGGCTGGCTCGTTGCCGCCACGCTCAATGTCGTGCAACGTTTGCAACCTTAACTTTAAGTTTTCCTTGCTTTCTTCATACCAGCGGGAGACTTGCGCATAGAGATCCCAGCAGTAGTAGTCAAACGGCTGCTTGCTGTTTCCGACGGTGATCAGAGACTCGATCTCGCTCTTCCCTTTTTTCTCCAGGTAAAGAAACCCCACCACTACATCCGCCACCTGGACACCGGTATTGTCGATGTAGTTCTGCACATCTACTTTTGCGCCCGCCGCTTGCAGAAGACGCACAAACGTATCGCCCAGAATGGCGTTGCGCAAGTGGCCGATATGCGCCGCCTTGTTGGGGTTGATGCTGGTGTGCTCAACCAGAATTTTTTTGCCCGTGACCGATCCTTGCCGCGCCACTCCCGCTCGCAGGAGAAGTTTCGCGGCTTCCTGGCGGTTGATGCGGGCATTGATGTAACCTGCGCCCGCAACCTCAAATTTTTCAAATCCAGGGACATGGCCCAGCCCGGCCACTATCTCCTCTGCGATCTTGCGCGGTGGTTTGCGTAGCTTCTTGGCAAGTTCAAAGCTCAGGGGGAGCGCATACTCTCCCAGCCCAACGTTGGGCGGCTGATCGACCACAATCCGTGGAAATTCAACGTCATATTGACGCTTTAACAGGTCACGAACCCGCTGGATAAGCTGCAGCTGTAATTCCAGGTACAAAGTGTCTGCCTTTTGTTTGAATGTTCTGCGGTTGGCTTATTTTCACGCCGTAAGTTGCTGACGGAAAAGGCGATTATAACAAACCATGCAGCATATCCCGGTTTGACGCCAATCTCTGCTGAACCTATGATGGAAGTTTGGGCCTGTTGCTGGCATGCCATTGGCAATCAACTCGCGCTGGTTCTTGCCAGCGTAGAGTTTTGGCCGGCAAGGGGCGGGAAAACCTGTAATGCTGTAAAGGACTTTGGAAGCCACAGTCCTTTTGTTGCTTTGAATTTGTATTCGATTTCTCCATGCGCATTGCCTACCTAGAGTGCTTTTCCGGTATCAGCGGCGATATGTTTCTGGGCGCCCTGCTGGATGCCGGAGTTCCGCCTGAGCTCTTTACCAGCACGATAAAAGCCCTGGGCGTGGACGCTCGCCTGGAAATCTCCCGTGTGGACCGCAGCGGCATCAGCGCCACCAAGCTGGACGTGATTGCAGCAGGTGAAAAAGAGCTGCCGCGAGAAGAGTTCTGGGAAAAGGAACTAAAAGCGGTACACAGCCACGAGCATGAGCACGGTAGCCACACGCATTCGCACGACCATGCCCACTCGCACAGCCACGGAGACTCGCATTCGCACAAACACGAGCACGAACACAGTCACTCGCATGAACACGCCCCTAGCCATAGCCATTCGCATCGTGGGCTGAAGGAGATCCGGCAGATTATCAATGCCGCAGCCATCAGCCAGTCGGCAAAAGACCGAGCCATCAGAATTTTTGAAGCGCTGGGAGCGGCAGAAGCGAAAGTCCATAATTCAGACGTGGAGAAAATCCATTTCCATGAAGTCGGGGCGATTGACGCGATTGTGGACATCGTCTGCGCCTCAGTTGGCGCGGAAGCCCTCGGGGTGGATGAGTGGATTTGTTCACCGCTGAACGTTGGAGGAGGAACGGTGGTCTGCGCCCACGGCACGTTTCCCATCCCTGCGCCAGCAACTCTGGAACTGCTGAAGAAGGCTCCCGTTTACTCCGGCGAAATACAGAAAGAGCTGGTTACGCCCACGGGCGCGGCGATCGTCAGCATATTGGCGTCGCGCTTCTCACGCTTCCCCACGCTGAAAGCGGAAAAGGTCGGCTACGGCGCGGGCACACGCAACTTCAAGAACTTCCCGAACGTTTTACGGCTCACCGTGGGTGAAACGGCCGCGCTGCATGAGTCACCATTTCCGGTGGAAGAAATCACAGTGCTTGAAGCCAACATTGATGATATGTCGCCGCAGGTCTTTGGCTACGTGATGGAAGAGGCCCTGCAACAAGGTGCGCTGGATGTCTTTGGCACACCTGTTCAGATGAAAAAAAGCCGTCCTGGCATGCTGTTGACCGTGCTGTGCCGGAATGAAGACAGCCAGCGCCTGACCCGGCTTATTTTGGCTGAGACCACAACATTGGGCGTTCGCATCCGGCGTGAAACCAGGGCCGCGCTGGCCCGCCGGCACATGAGCGTCAGCACCAAATGGGGCGAAGTACGCATGAAGCTCGCCAACCTGAACGGCAGTGTCAGCAACTACGCTCCTGAGTATGAAGATTGCAGCCGTATCGCTAAAGAACAGAAAGTGCCATTGAAAACCGTCATGCAGGAAGCTATTAAAGTTTATCTGGAAGCAACCAATGGATAAGGGCAGCCAAAAGTTTTACATTACGACGCCCATTTACTACGTAAACGCGCGTCCGCACGTGGGACACGCCTATACCACGCTGGTGTGTGACGCGATTGCGCGCCGCAAGCGCATGCTGGGCTTTGATACCTACTTCCTCACCGGCACGGATGAGCATGGCCAGAAGATTGAGCGCTCCGCCGTGGCCGCCGGAATGACGCCCAAGCAGTTCGCCGACGAGGTTTCAGGGTTGTTCCGCTCACTGTTTGAGAAAATGAACATCTCAAACGACGATTTCATACGCACGACCGAGTCACGCCATAAAGCGGGCGCGCAGGAGCTGTTCCGCCGCCTGCAGGCGAACGGACACATTTACAAGGGCAAATACACTGGCCAGTACTGCGTTTTTGACGAGCTGTATGTCGACGCCGCGGGCCCCGGCGCCCCCTGCCCGGAGTGCGGGCGGCCCACCGAAACGGTCAGCGAAGAGAATTACTACTTTAAGCTTTCCGCCTTTGCTGACCAGTTGCTGGCGCACTACCAGCAGAATCCTGGATTCATCCGCCCGGAAACCCGTCGCAATGAGGTGATTGCCTTCGTCAAGAGCGGCCTGCGCGATCTCTCCATCAGCCGCAGCACCTTCAAGTGGGGGATTCCCGTCCCCGGCGATCCCAAGCACGTGATGTATGTGTGGCTGGACGCGCTGATCAATTACTGCTCCGCGATCGGCCTGGGATCAAAAGACGAAGCGGAGCAGAAAAAATTCGAGCATTACTGGCCGGCGGATGTGCACATGATCGGCAAGGAGATCATTCGTTTTCACTGCGTCTATTGGCCTGCCTTCCTCATGGCCGCCGGCCTTCCGCTGCCGCGCTCCGTGGTGGCGCATGGCTGGCTGTTGTTCGAGGAAAACAAGATGTCAAAATCGCGCGGCAACATTGTGCGCGCGGAAACCGTTATCGACGTAATGGGCAATGACGCATTGCGTTACTTCCTGCTGCGCGAAGTCGTATTTGGGCATGACGGCTCCTTCAGCTTTGATGCCCTGGTACAGCGCTATAACTCTGATCTGGCCAATGATCTAGGCAATCTCTCCAGTCGTACGCTGACCATGATCAACCGTTATTTCAACGGCTCTGTTCCTTATCCTTCGCCGACTGTGGCGCGCAAAGCCACCGACGACGTGATTAAAGAGCACGCACTGAAGGTGATCCAGGAGTTTGGTGAACTGTTCGACGATTTCCAGTTCTCCCGTGCTCTGGAAACCGCGTGGAGCCTGGTTGGCGATGTCAATAAGTATCTGGTCGACGAAGAACCGTGGATTGTGGCCGAGAAAGAAGGCGAGGAAAATAAAGCCCGCCTGGCGACGATCCTATATACGGCGGCAGAGGCGCTACGGATCGTTACCGCGCTGGCGCATCCGATGCTGCCGGAATCCACGGCAAAAATCTGGAACCAGCTTGGGCTGGGCGAGATCAGCAAGTTCAACCTGGCTGAACTGAAGTGGGCGCAATTACCGTTAGGCGGCAAACTAGGCAAAGTGGAACCGGTATTTCCTCGCGCCGACAAAACTTCAATCGAGAGGATGCAACAAATGGAACAGGAGCGAGCAGCACAGGCTGCCTCCACCGCAACGTCATCAGCCGCGACTGCGCCCGCTCAGGCAGGACAACCGGCGACACAGGCCGCCCACGGCCCAACGGATGCCGCGCCACCGGCCAAAGCTGCACCGCCTGTTCAAGCCGCAGCTGTTGCTGACGGAAAAATCTCCATTGACGACTTTATGAAAGTGGAGTTGCGAGTCGGCATGGTGAAAGTGGCGGAAAAAGTAAAGGGCGCGGACAAATTGCTGCGCCTGGAAGTGGACATAGGCACGGAAGTCCGCCAGCTGGTCGCCGGAATCGCCCTGGCGTATAAGCCGGAAGACCTGATTGGACGCAAAGTCGTCATCGTCGCCAACCTTCAGCCGCGCAAACTGCGCGGACTGGAATCCAACGGCATGATCGTGGCTGCGTCCGTTGGCGAAGACGGCAAACCGGTGCTGGCGGGATTTCTGGAAGATGTACCCATCGGAGCCAAGCTGAAATAACTGCTCTTACCCGAGGAATCGTTATGGCTTGATAGTTCGGGCCAGCGTCTCCACCATTCATCTTCGTCGGCACTTCTGTTATCTTGGCGAGCATGCGGATTGCATGGATTCACCTGCGGTTTGCGTTTCTGGGCACGATTTTCCTGATCGGGTCATTGCCAAAGACCGCGGGCGCACTCGACCCGATGGCACTTTACCTCCCGGATCAAAACCAGACAGATCAAATCATTGTTCCCGATGGCACGCAGATTGAGCTGCGTTTTGCGCAAGACGTTTGGGGGCAGGCGGTCAAGAAATCCGCTCTTCCGGTCCAGGTTGCCGGCCAAGTCCAGCCCGGCGATACAGTGCATCTGGTTTCCGTGGCCGATGTCCGGATTGGCGCGCGGGTCGTTATTGCCAAGGGCGCACTGGCGCAGGCCACGGTTGTCGACGTTGTCGCGCCGATCATGTATGAAAGGCAACAGGCGTCAGAGACAGGATTATTTCTCCGTCTTGACTGGCTAAAGAGCATTAATGGCGCAGAGATTCCGCTTCGCGCCTTCAAGAAAGGCGCTTCGGGCCGCTTTCATGTAAAGGTTGTCTCTGACGGCAAGCGAGCAAAGGTGTTCCCCGACAAGATCACCCCGTTTCTTTCCAAAATGGCCACATCCAACGATGAAGACGATGCTGGACACCGTATCGCCCAACGCGGTATCCAAAAAACAGATGGGCCCAAAAACTGGATTCCGGCGGGAACCACGATTACAAGCTTTGTCCAGGGAGCGTTTCCGCTGAATGCCGCCGAGGTGGAGCAAGCCCAGGCACAACTTCCCAAGTTGAATTCCGGAGCTATGCTGTCCATCTATCGAAGTCAGGACCATAAGTCGGTCCAGCGCGCCGTCTCCTGCGACAGCCAGGAACCAACACAGATCGGAGAGCGGCAGTATGTTGTGTTGGCGCTCGCAGCCGGACAACACAGCTGCCAAGTGGACAAGGAAGAACCACTGGTCATCAATGTTCGCGCCGGAGATGAGGTTTTCGCCCATCTGCACCCGCGGACACTGGGTGGAGGATGGACCCTCAAACTGGTCTCTACGTCGGAAGGCGAGGCGGGCGTGGCCGCCGCTGAACTGGTTTCAGCGGTAACACCACGATAACGCAACTAATCGTTGCGGAGCTCCCATTAAGTTTGGCAGCCTAAATGTTGTTTCCTAGCGGCCGGCATGATCGCGTAGCTCGTGAATCCGTGCCGCGAGCGATTGCGCCTCCGCCGTCAGATTGCCGGAAAGAGCGGCGGCAGCCTGCATCTCACGCTCAGCGTCCTCGAGTTGGGACATCTGCAGATAAGCTTTTGCCAGGTAAAAATGCGCAGACTGCGTGAACGATGAGGCCGGCGCAGCCAGCACCTCTTTCAGCGGGGCCACAGACTCCGAAGGATGCCCTTGCAACAACCGGCAAACGCCCAGATAAAAATTGGCTGGGACCGCCCTAGGTTGACTTTGGACGGTTTTCTCCAGCAGGTGGGCTGCGTCCTCGTAGTGGCCTTCAACGTAAGCCAGCATGGCCTGTTGGAAAAAAGCACGGCCTGGCCCTGTCATGGAAGAAAAGGATGACGATGGTTTTGCGCCCGGCTCAGTTCCCGGCCCGGTAGAACCGCCGGGCTGGTTAAAGGTGTAGGGCGGCGCTTGCACGGCGGCCAGACGATAGAGTTCCACGGCGCCTTCTTCACTCATTCCCGGAGAAGCTGGCTCTTTCCGCGCGTTGCTAGGCGTGGAACTGGGGACAGGAGTTGGGTGGCTTGTAGCAACCTGCGTCTCGGGCATTACCTTTGGCCCCTCCGCTTCCCGACTGTCGCGACCCGGTTTTATTTCTGGCCGTGGGTTTTTCTTTTCTGCTCTCTGTGCCGGATGGTCTGAAGCATGCTGCTCGCTTCCAGCTTCATTCCGGGGTCTAGGCGCAACCGGCGTGTTTGGAGGAACCTCCGTTGGAGTGTTGGCAGTTTGTGCCGGCTTGCGGCTGCTCTGGCGAAACAGATAGACCCCTGCTGCTACCAGGATAAGGACCGCAGCGGCAATCCCAACGCGGCCCCAGCCAGAGGTCCAAAACTTTCTTGCCGCAGCCCCAGGGGCTTCTTGCGGGACAGTCGCAAGGCCGGCACGGATAGTCTTCAGCGTTTCCGCATGTGCCAGACAGTGCGGACAACTCAGAAGATGTATCTCAAGATCGTCCTGCAAAGCAGGGTCAAGCCGGCCGTTCAGGTACTTTTCCACGAGTTCGCCATCTGCTATACGCTGGCAATCCATTGTCTCCCGCAACATAATTCCTTCCCATCCCTGTGTGGTTACTGAGGCCGCTTGTGTGACAGGCCGGCGAGCTTTTCCGCAATTTTTTTTACCAGTCTCGATTTTCGCGCTCGCACTGCGTCATGGGATAGATTCAGCCGTCGCGCAATGTCCGCCAAAGAGTGCCCCTCCAGCAGTGACCAGACCAGGAGTTTCCGGTCCAGCGGCGCGCACGAGTCGAGTTCACGGTGCAGAAGCCGTTGCCTCTCCGCGAGTTCCAGATCGTCAACAAGATCGCCGCCGCGCAGTTCCGCGTCGGGAAGGTCACACTCTGCGCGGTGCGCACGCGAGCGGAGAAAGTTGTTAATGAGATTGCGCGCCGTGCCTTGCACAAAGGCCGGGAGCTTTTCCGCGTCACGCAACTGGCCTGCACGCACGGCTGCCAGGACCGCAAGAAAGACGTCCTGCGTAAGATCGCGGGCTGCCTCAGAATCGCGCGTCCGCACGGTGGCAATCAGGAAGATGCCTCGGGAATAGGCGGCATATAGTTCCGCTTCAGCGGCGGTGTCACCCGCTCGAATCCGTTCCACCAATAACGCGTGGTTGGCTGTTGCCGCCGATTCCGTATTGGCCTCCCTTTCCATGACTCCGGACAATCCTGGATGGCAAATGCAATAACAACGCTGCCAGTTGTTGCGGGACCAAGGCCACTGCGGCCTGAAAATTTTCTTGCCGCTCCATGTCACACTTCGCCCGCTTGCGCCCACAGATTACAGAACAGCGGGCCGCCCGGGCAACGGCTGCCCCCTGATTCTACTTTTATCAGGAGAACAAAGCATGAACCAAAGATTCAAAGCAGTGCTGGTGGCGGCAGCGTTGTTTTCAACCATAGCCGGGCCCGCTTCCAGGGCCTGGGCACAAGGTGTTGGGTCAAGGTCAGAGATCAGCGCCGGATACACCTACGCCAGCGTGGACCAAAACGTGGGATTCGGCAGCAGCGGCCGCCTGAATTCCAATGGCTGGAATACAGCATTCACAATCGGGGCACGCCCGTCCTTTGGCTGGGAATTCAACTTCGCCAATGTCAGGCATTCGGAATCCGGCGACGCCGTGGTAGGCGGAATCGGCGCCGTACAGGCAAAAGCTTCGGAACAGCTGAATACTTTTGTGACTGGACCACGATTCATTCTGGATCGGGGCCCGGCAAGACCATTCTTTCATGCACTCTTCGGTATCGATCATGAGAGCCTGTCTGTTTCGACTTCATCCGCCACTACGTCCGACAGTGAAAGCATCAGCGACAATTCTTTTGCCGCCGTGCTGGGCGGTGGTCTGGTAATCCCTTTGAGCAGGCACATGGGCTTGATCACGGAAGGTGACTACTTGCTCACACGCCACGGAATTCCGAATGATATTGCTATTTTGGCAGGGATTCCATCATCCAGCGCAACTCAGCATAATTTTCGCGTGACAGCCGGAATCGTTTTCCGCCTTGGTTCCGGGTTTGAAAGGTCGAAATGATCGTTCAACATGCTATATGGCCACGCGATAAATGCGCTGTCCAGCAATAACGGATAAGTGCACCGCGCGCCGCCTGCAACTACATCGGGGTTGCAGGCGGAACGCTTTTGGGGAACTCGACCTGTGTGCTGCATCCACGGTGCAGCTGACACTCGAGAGTAACCCGGCAGACGCGATAACATAGACGTCAGCCATGTACATCGACTCGCACGCCCACGTTGAGGGCCACAAATTTGATTCCGATCGCGCCGAGATGCTCGCCCGCGCCTGTGAAGCGGGCCTGGAGCGCATTCTCGCCATCGGCAGCGGTACCGGCCCGGGAACCTACGACTGCGCGCTGAAGATCGCTGAGCAGCATGATTGGATCTTCGCCAGCACCGGATTGCATCCTCATGAGGCTAGTGTAGCGACGGAAGCTGATTACCGTGAGATGGCGCGGCTGGCAAAACATCCGAAGCTGATTGCGTGGGGTGAAATTGGCCTGGATTATTTTTACGACCACTCGCCGCGCGAAGTGCAGAAAGAAGTCTTTCGCCGCCAGATGGAACTAGCTCAAGACGCCAAGCTGCCCATCATCATCCATTGCCGACCGTCGAACAACAGTGAAAATGCCTGGGACGACACTTTGCAAATGCTGCGCGATCACTGGGCGCCCAGCGGGCTGCCGGGAATTCTCCACTGCTTTACCGGCGAATGGAAGCACGCGCAGGCCGCGCTGGATTTTGGCTTCTACATTTCCTTTGCCGGCAACGTAAGTTTTCCCAAAGCGAAAAATATCCGTGACGCCGCGAAACAGGTCCCGCTAGACCGCATGCTGATAGAAACAGATTCGCCCTATCTCGCGCCTGTGCCGCATCGCGGCAAGCGCAACGAACCCGGCTTTGTCGTCAATACCGCCGAAGCGATCGCCCAATTGCGCGGAACCAGCAAAGAAGAAATCGGGCACAAGACTGCGGAGAATTTCTATCGGTTGTTCCCGCAGACGCGATAAGAAGCGAACCAGGGACCAAGAGCACACACGGGACGGGCCAGCGAACGCCAGGAGCATGTCTCTGGATGTCTTGGCACCCGGTGATCAGTATCTTGCCGCAGCTATTTCTCTCCACACGCTTTGATGTCGGGCTGTCGCATGACAACTTCCTTATGGAATAGATCCATCTTCTTGTCGCCGGCCTGCTTCCCCAGGATTTTCAGGTCGGCCCCTGCCTGGCCGGTCACAGTGATTCTTTCCAGCTTGCAGGGCACCAGGCTCAACGAACCCGCCGAGGCCATAGTGAAAACCGTGACCACCTGAACGTAGGCTGAAGCTTCATTCTTGAAATAATCCTTGGCTTTCTGGGCCAGAGTGTTCTTGGCGAGAGAGGCCGCAACCCGGTCGGCAAAGCCCGAGGGGATGTCCTTCTCCAGAACTTCGAAGCCGCTCTCCGTTCCCAGGTTGAGTGATAGTTTGGGGATGGAAACACCGATCAGGATTGCGTGCGGAGCAAGCGACATGGTGGTCGAGTTCTTCATCCTGCCATCGGCCTCCGCCGTACCTGCCGAGGATGGAGCGCCGTTGGTTACCGAAATTCCCTGCGCACCACTGAAATTCACGGTAAATGAGCCTTTGGCAACTTCCTTCTTTGCCCCAAACCCCGGCTTCACGATGAAGTTCTCTTCCACTTTCAATACAAATGGAATCCCGGCAATGGGCAGCGGCGTGATGAGTGCGGCCGGCAGTTTGAATGACGCATCCTCAAGCCCCGCGGCGTCGCCCTCGCCACGGATGGCGGACCAGTCAATATTGAACTCTCCGCTGAAATTGGAGTTGGAAAATGAGAAGTCCGAAGCTCCGCCATTCTCGATAGTCATGCTGGCGGCACTCATGAACTCGCTGATGTGCCCTTTTCCTTCGAGCACGGCTTCCAGGCTGTTGAATTCTTTTGAAACCTTGAAACGCACATTCAATTGCTTCGCTTCGGGCGTGGAAGAAAAGTTATAGTGCCAGCCCTTTTCCTCCCCTGAGCCGCTATCAGCATGCACAATACCCCACTCCCGCAGGTTGCTCCAGCGGTCCTCGCCGCTATCAGGCAGGGCCGCGGACATACTGCCGAATTGAATGGGCGCCTTCCAGGAAATCGTCCCGTGCTGGATCAGGTCGCCCAGGCCAGCGCGCTCGGCCACAATGACTCGATGCCCTTCCATTTCAGAAGACGAAAGCACGTTCATCACCGCCAGGTTTTCCAGGAACATGACTTTGCCGGGCACGAGTTGCCGGGCCTTGTCGTCAGCCAGATCAAACACAAAGACCTGGCCATCGCGGCTAAGACTGAGCAGGCTCTTCCGCCATTGGTTTTCCACGATCTGCACTGTGTTGGGCGTATAGGTTACGTTGAAGACGGTGCCGGGCAGATCGCGCAGGTCGCGAAAAGGACGGCTGATGATCCCGCCCTGTTTCGTTCTCGCCATTCCGCTGGAAACGTTGCCGGCAGGCATACCCTGGCCGGATTGCTGCTTTTGCGAATCTTTCCTGCACCCGGAAGCCAGGAGCAGACAGAGTGAACAGGCAATTACACACACGCGCCACAAATGGCGCAGATCAGACTTGAATGAATACACTTCTACGACTCCTCAGATGAGCTTTCGGTTGGGTTGAGATTACGTTCGTTAACGTCTGCTTGCGCCCAGGTTGCGGCAAAGGGGTTCGAAATCGCTCTGGCTTCCGTAGTCCAGCGTGACATCTGCTTTTTCTTTTGGCCCGTACATTCCCACGCCTACGCCGCGCGGGCTGCCGTTAGTATTGAACCCGGCGGCCAGGCTTCCGCGATCGTCCAGATTCAACTGCTGCCCGTCCCATGCGCCTTCCAGGCTGAAATCCAGTTTCTGCGCGTTTTTGGGCGAGTAAAGATGTAGCACCGTTCGCTTGCCGTCGGCGCTCAGCCACGCGCTATAGACCGTGCCGCTCAAGGTGTATTTGTGCGCCGCCAGCTTCGGTCCGCAGAGCATGGCAGAGCCATTCAGGTTTGACGGCTGGACTGAACTGCGCTGCCTGCCCGGCTGGCTATAGTAGATGTCCAGGTACAGCCCGTAATCGGCGCCGTAAGAAGAGTGCATCTTGCCGTAGCCGTGCCAGCGCATGGCCGGCGTCAATCGCCCGCCCATGTGCAAGGCCCATGGAGAGAAAACGAATATTGATAGGATGCCTACCACAACCGTCACCACGATTGTCCCCAGGCATCCCAGCTTTGCGGTGGGCTTTCCCTGCTCGTTCGCCATTTTTGTACTGCCTCCTGCTTCGAATAGGGCGGTGCCGTGCAGGTTTGCCCCTGGAAACCCGTTCTCTCACTGTTTGAATTTGGACTTGCTTCTTACACCGGTTGGATGGCGATCTGGCAGCCGCCCGGTCGGTCATTGCTGCCGTTCTTTCCTCGCGATGGACTAGCTTCCGTGGCGTGCGGAAAAGAGATCGGGCCGGTGAGTATCATCCACCATCCGCTCTTGTCCGATTCGCCGAATCAAAAATACCAGCGGCAGAAAAGCCAGGCCCGCGCTCAGGTGTTTCAGCGTATGCCCGCTGACGATTCCCGCTAAACCGCCGATTCTCCCTAGACCATAGATCGGTTTATCAAGAAGTTCAAACACCTTGGCTGCAACGTTGCCAATCCCCGCAATCACGAACGCCGGCGTAGCGCCATTGCGTGACGGAAAGAACAACAACAGCATCGCGCCCACGCAGAAGATTAATCCTTGATAAAGAGCGTACCATCGCAGGTCGCCGCGTCCAAGCTGCTCACTCACACTCCACTCATGAACCGTCCACAACCCAACTGTGACGAGCGCGGCCAGGGACCAGGCGGTCGAACCGCCGAAGCGATCCGCAATCATCGCGCCCACACAGCCTGACATGGCAATGATCATCGGCAAGCGGTCAAACACAAGGCGTTGGTTGTCCGGCGCCAGGTGATAGTAGCCCGATCCGATGCTGGTAAGAACAAGACCGAAGAAGAGTGTTGCCAAGGCCCAGCGCGTGCCTGCATCAAGAGTTAGTCCGGCCTTCGCCACAAACAACATGCCAAGCAATCCCGAAACCAGGAACGCCAGGTTCGACAGCACATCCAGGCCATGGGCAATGCCGGCAATACTGCGCTGATCTGCGAAGTGGTGATAGGCCTCCGGTTGCGGGATGGGCGGAAGGAACGCTACGGCAGCCAGGGCAGCGATACAAACGCCCGTGATCATCAGCCATCGGGTTGAAGACTTCCAGGCACGTATGCGGGTCAGCACGGCTGCCATGGAGGAAATAAACCCCTCACTCGAACCAATGTTTCAAGACAGATCAACAGAATAATCCCTCCTACTGCATGCCGAGCTGCCACTCCAGGAAAGCAAACTTCAGAGAAAGCTCGTCGACGATCTGGCTAAATGGACGTCCACCTGAGTGGCCCGCCTTGGTGTCATAGAGCAAAAGTACGGGGCGTCCGGAAGAGGTTGCCGCTTGCATGCGCGCCGTCATCTTGCGCGCCTGCTCAGGCGGGACACGGGTGTCTGCATCGCCGCTGCTAAAGAGTATCGCCGGATATTTAGTTTTGGGCTGAACGTGCTGATAGGGTGAATAGGCATAAAGAAACTTGAACTGCTCCCGGTCAGCCGCATTGCCATATTCCAGAAGCGCCGGCGGATTATTGTTCCTGGTCCACTTGTAATAGCGCACCATGTCGAGATCAGGATGGTCGCAAATAACAGCTTGATACAATTCCGGCCGCTGTGTGACAACGGCGCCCATGAGCAGGCCACCATTACTGCCTCCCCAAATCGCCATTTTCTGCGGGGTGGTGTATTTGTTCTTGACCAGCCATTCCGCTGCGGCGATGAAATCATCAAAAACGTTCTGCTTTTTTTCCAGCATGCCCGCTTTATGCCAGGCTTCACCAAACTCTGAGCCGCCGCGCAGGTTAGCCACGGCATAGATACCGCCTTGTTCCAGCCACCACGCTGCCTCAGTGCGGAACTGCGGCGTGAGGCTCACATTGAACCCTCCATAGCCGTAAAGAATCGTGGGAGTCTTGCCATCCGGCTTGTAACCCTTGCGATGCAACAGAAACATGGGCACGCGCGTGCCGTCTTTCGAGGAATACCAGACCTGCTCCATTTCATAACGGTCTGAATCAAAAGGGACAGCATTGCGGTACCAAAGTTCGCGCTTGCCTGTGGAAGCCGAGTAACGAAAGATCGACTGGGGTGTAGTGTAAGAAGAAAAGATCAGGATTCCTTCGTCCTGGTCGGCGCGACCGTAAATGACCGCCGAGCCGGAAGAAGGCAGCGCAACCTCACCTATCGGTTTTCCCTCAAGAGAAAAGATCGCGATGCGCGAAGTCACGTTATGCATGTAGTTCACAAAGAGCTTGCCTCCTATCAAGGCGAAGCTCTCAATCGCGTCCTGGGTTGCGGGCACGATCTCTTGCCATTTTTCTGGTTTGGAATCGCGCAGATCGATTTTTAGAATCCGGTTGCGCGGCGCCTGCCAGTCGGTCTGAACAATCAGAAAGTCGCCGGCAAATTGCGGGGTGAAATGAGCGTTGATTCCCGTAATGAGCGGATGGACAGGGCCGTTATCATTGAGATTTTGAATGAACAGTTCGTTTTTAGCCCATCCTGCCTGCACATTCATTAAGAGATACCGGCCATCTTCTGACACATTGTTGCCGAGCCATGTATCCGGCCCGTATCCTTCGCCAAAGACCACGGGATCTTTAGCTGGATCGGAGCCAAGGGCGTGATAGTAGATTCGTTTACCGGAATCGCGGTGGCCCAGGGTGTAATAGAATCCGCTTCTGTCCTTCTTCCAGGACGTGCCCATATACAAGGCACGCGGAAAAACGTCGGGCAGGTCATGGCGGGTGTTCAAATCCATGATGCGCATTTCAGTTTCGTCTTCTCCGCCACGCCGCACCGCATAGATCATAAGACTGGCATCTGAGGTGATATCGCGAATTCCCACGCTGGTGGTGTGGTCCGTGCTCATCGGATGGGGATCGATCAACAGTTCATCTGTTCCGGCGGCCCCTTTCCGGCGATAAATGCTGGCAAGGTCCTGGTCAGCGCCTTTCTTAGTGAAGAAGTAATAACCGGCTTCCTGAACGGGTGAGCCCACGGTGTCATGGTGAAACATCTCCAAAAGCCGCTTGGAGATGGCGGCCCTCTGCGGCAGTTTGTCCAGAAGTGAATGTGTATAGGCGTTCTGGACGGCTACCCAGTCGCGCGTCTCCTTGCCATCCTGCTCTTCCAGCCAGCGATATGGATCAATGATTTCTACGCCGTGAATCACTTCCTTGACGTTGTCCTGCCTTGTGGCCGGGGGCGCAGGCGTTTGTGCACTAGCGGGCAGAATGCACAACACGACAAAGGTCGCTTGCAGCAGAGCGTTCATCGACCGGAAAAAACAAGACAAGGATTGCTTGCGACGCATAGTCACCCTCTATTTGGCTGGTGCCGCATTCTCCGCAAGAGGAGTTGGCACCTTCTTGGTACCTGCCAGTTCAGCCGCAGTCTGCATGATGTTGCGCGTGGAAAAAGGCCGGAAGAATCCCCAGCAGGTAGCAGTAGGTGGCGCTGGCGCCGCAGGTGGTGTTGTTGCATCCGGACAGTTGCCATACTTCTCTTTCATTTGAGGAAGCACTGCGTCGACCAATGCCTGGTCGCTCTTCCCTGCTGCCTGCGCTTTGCTTATGGCTTCGCGCAACGTGACTAAATAATCATGAAAATCGCGCACATCCGCCGCGGTGGCAACGTCTCCATGTCCGGAAACGAACGTTCCTGAAGGACGATCGGCCAGCAGCTTCTCCAGCGTCTTCACCCAATCATTGGTGGTGGCGTCAATCAAGTTGGGCAGGTGCTTCTGCCAGACCAGGTCGCCGGCAAAAACCACGTTGGCATCGGGCACGGTCACCACGGAATCGCCGCCGGTGTGGCCCAGCATGTAGCGAACTTGAATCTGCCGCGTGCCCAGATAAATATCCACTGCGTCAGTGTAGACTTCATCAGGCAGCACCAGCGCCTCAACCATGGCCTTTTGCTCAGGCTTGGGATTAGCGCCGAAGAACTTGAGATTTTCTGTGCGCAGCCAGCCACGCAGGTTGTGGTGTGCCACGATGGTTGCTCCCTCCTTGGCAAAAACCGCGTTGCCGCCGGTGTGGTCCAGGTGGTAGTGCGTATTGATGACAAAGCGCACCGGCAGGTCGGTAACTTTCCTGATTTCAGCTAGCAATGCCCGCGCAGACTCCTGGCTGGTAAATGTGTCGATCACTACCACGCCGTTGCTGCCAACAACAAATCCCGCGTTGCTTCCGGCTTTGCCGCCATCGGCGCCAATGGCCGCGTAAACGCCCTCGCCGATTTTCTTTACGGTGAAGTCTGCCGTATCGGCACAAAAAGCAAAGGTCGAAAGAAAAAGAAGAATCAATAGAAGAGGAGCCGTTCTGGTTCGCATGCCGCTGATAGTAACATCAATTCCGGCCATTTCGCTCGTCAGGACGCCACACTCAAAAACAGCCATTTGGGACACCAACAAGCAAATGGCGCTTGACTTTCATACCCTCGCCGTCCCAAAACGGATTTGTTACGATGGAGATGGGGGAAGGGCGGCCTGATATTCAGCTGGCAAGACCGGGTTGCAATCCAATTACCTACAGAATTCGTACTCTTAAGAAAGCGAGAGAATACGCGTGAGCGGCACGCAAGCGCCAAAAACTAACGACGACGCTTCCCTGATTGCGTGCATCCGCGCCGGAGACCAAAGCGCCATGGCCGACTTGTATGACCGCTATTCCGGAGTCGTATACGGAGTCGCCCTGCGCGTACTGGCCAGCACTACCGCAGCGGAGGACGTGGTGCAGGAAGTGTTCCTTCAGCTATGGCGCAATCCCCGGGCTTTTGACGCTGACCGTGGCCGGCTGGCCCCCTGGCTGGCGGTGATCGCACGCAACCGCGCTATCGATCTGTTGCGGAAACGGCCCATGGAAGACGATATAGACGAAATGCCCATCTCCACCGGAGTAAACCTGGAAGATGAGGCTTCACAGCGCCTGGCAGTTGAGAAAGTTCGCGGCGTTCTGGGACAGCTTCCCCAGGACCAGCGCAAAGCCCTGGAGATGGCATTTTTTGAAGGCATGACCCATACGGAGATCGCCGGAAAAACCGGAGAGCCGCTGGGTACCGTCAAGACCCGCATCCGCACTGGATTGCTGGCCTTGAGAAAAGCATTTGCATGAACGATCATCCACAATTCGCTGAAGCGCTGGCGTTATATGCCATGGGCGCGCTTGACGACCCGCAGGACCTGGCAGCGCTGCAGGCCCATCTGGGCACGTGCGGAGATTGCCGTCGTGAGCTTGATGCTTTGCGCGCCGATGTGGCGTTGCTGGCGCTTTCCGCTACCGGCCCGCAGCCTCCGGCAAGATCGCGCCAGCGGCTGCTCAGCGCAATTGCCGCAGAACCGCCGCGTGAGCACAAGGCCCCGCAGCGCTATGCAGTAGGCCGTTTGCGTCCGCGCTGGTTTTCCTTCGCGCCAATCGCGGTAATGCTGCTGCTGGCGGTTTTCAGTCTGCTGCTGTGGCGTGATGTCCGGAACACGAGATTCCAATTAAGAATGGCCCGCACGCAGATCGAACAGATGCAGGCGGAAGTAGCAGAGAAAAATGGCGCTCTTGAAGAAGCCAGGAAGATTGGCGATCTGCTGCACGCATCGGACGCGTGGCCGATTACGCTTGTGTCCGTAAAAACTCCGCCGCAGCCCCAATTGAAGATGATCTACTCGCGCGAAAAGGGCAGCCTGCTGCTGATGGCGAGCAATGCGCCCATGTTGCCGGACGATAAGATCTACGAGCTATGGCTGCTTCCCGCCGATGGCGGCGCTCCCATGCCTTGTGGCTGGTTCAAACCAGACAAGCAAGGCAATGGGATGATCTTCCATAAGCTGGCATCCGCAGGCATTACCGCAAAAGGCTTTGCCGTGACCGCTGAGCCTGCCGGCGGCAGTTTGACTCCCACCATGCCGATCAGGTTTGCTCCTGCGAGTTAGCTATCGGGTATATGATCCGTCGTTGAAACTCAAGCATCACTTTGCTTCTCCTGAAACTAAAAGCCTTCCATCCACCGCTGCTCAAACTTGAGGTCTTCAGCCGTCAGTGTCAATGGAATTCATGATTCGGGTCAGCTGAAATCGCCGCGGGTCGAGTTACCGGATTGAAGCGAATAAAAACGCTTTGTCACGGTTGAAGGGATCATCCCATCCCAAATTGGCTCACATTCATACGTATCCAGAGTCAATACCTTGGCTGACCACTGTTTTTCAAGGAGTTCCTGTGCAACCCAAATCCCTGACGCTCTACCGTACGCTGCGCTTTGTTCTTCTGCTATCGATCACGAGTATTTACGCTGTTGCACAGGACGCTTCGTCACAGATCAAGTCAGAGATCGAACGCCTGCAACAATCCTTGAAGGACAAACCTGTTTCCAGCCCTGATCTGCCGAACGCCGGCACCATCATTGGTGACGGGCTCAATGGCTCAAGGGCGTCGCTGGCTACGGGACATCTTTACCTGAGCCTGGAAAGATTGGGCCAGGCAGAAGACTTTCTGCAAGGCGCACGGAGCGTTGACGAAAAAGCGGAGGCGATCAAGGATAGTCTTCCCGCGTTTGAAACAGAATGGGGGAAGGCGAACCTGCAATTGACGGCGATGGACAGATCGGCCAGGGAGCGAGATTGGCGCGGCACGACTACAGCGATTCGAGCACTCTCTGAAACGGCGCAGGGCCGGGTTATTCCGCTACTGGAAGGCAGCCGAGGCTTCGCAACGGCAACCAAACCCAAAGACGGCTTGTTTTATATGGGACAGGCACAGGGTGAAGCAGCATTTGCCACGTTCGTGTCCAAATTGAACGCACCGCGCACAGGCACACCATTTCCTCTCCGTTCCGTGCTGCCTGAACTACAGGCGCTACAGGAAAAGACCAATGCAGCGTTCCAGCCGCCACGGTCTATTGATATGCATCCTCGGTTCATTGCGTTGAATTCCACGCTTAAATTTGCGCGCGAACTGGATTCATCGAAAGCGTACGCAGGAGCGCTCTATCAGTATCTTGAAGCGGTGCGCCACTATGGCATGCTGGATCCTGCCGTGCCCGACGCCGCGAAGCAAACTGCGCTGCGCAACACAATTGCCGATGAACTGAAGAAATCCAGCAGCGCCAGGCGCGACGACTCGATTGCCCAAATCTTTCTGGAAAGGGCCTACGGATGGCTCAATAAGACTGACGGCGCCGCGCCTTCCCCAGATGAATGGCGGAGCGTCCAGATCATTCTGGAGCAGGTATTGCCCGCTTATTACGCCACGCTCAAGCCCGCAGCTCCATTGCAGCAGCGTGCCGGACGCACGGCAACGCTGACACTTGTCCGCTGGCCCTACACTTGAAACATCTCCGATCCAGCAAGTTTGCTGGCCCAGGAAGTTGCCGCCAAGTATGCCGGACGCGTAACGTTCGTGAGCGAAAACTTTGGTGATTCAAAACTGGCGGACCGGTTTGGGGTGAAAGGGTATCCCGCTATATTTCTGGATGAAGTCCTGATTGCGGCGCCGCGGGACTTTGGTTATTTTGGCGAAAAGGAAGGCACCGGACGCTACGCTCCCTGGCGCAACGCTGACAACCAGGCAAAGTTCAAGACTGATCTTACCCGGATGATCGACCTGATACTTGCCGGCAAGAAAGATGTGGTCAGCCGGGAACACGCCGGAACAAGTACAAGCCTGGCGGCTGTTACTTCCCTGCCTAAATTCAAATTGACTGACCTTTCCGGCAAGCCGCTTACTGCGGAGCAGGCCTCCGGCCGGGTGGTGATGGTGGAGTTCTGGGCCACATGGTGTCCGCCCTGCCGCTCGACGCTGGAATGGCTCGGCGATCTAAAGAAAAAATATGGCGACAACATCGCCATTCTGGCGCTGGCCGTGGAGTCACCGGAAGACAAAGTCAGGGAGACAGTCAGCTCGCTCAGCCCTGATCTCCACTGGGCCATCACAGATGCGGCCACCGCTCAGGCCTTCGGCGATATCACTGCCGTCCCAACCATGTTTCTGTTTGACCGCTCCGGTAAAACCGCGAGCGTGATGTATGGTGCGCCACCTGACCTGCACCAGCAGGCGGAGAAGGTGCTGGACGGATTGATCAAGTAACCCATTTATCACGAAGGACACAAAGGAACACGAAGGCAGTTCTGGTTAAAGATTTGAGGCAACGTTAAGCCCGCTATCACCCTCAGTTGCCAGCTATCCTATGTCCCCTTTGTGTTCCTTCGCGGACTGTGTGGTTCAGCCCTGCTTTTCTCATTCTTTTGAGGTACGGCCGCCTCCGCAACTCCCCTTAAATTTTTGGGGATTATCCACTTGACACATACAGGCTCGTAAGCTATTGATTATAGGCAGCCGTGACAGGGCAAAGTCCAACGTTGGACGCTTGCAATCAGTTGCCAACAGGGTGTATTTCTCAAACTGCAAGACTCCGCAACTAAACAGAACGGGCCGTTCCAATGTTTGACGCATTGAAGCGGCCCTAACCAAAGCACCTGATTGAGAGGCGACAATGGCTACCCGTAAGACTAAACGCACACGCAAGCCACGTTCAAGTTACAGCCGCTTTCCAGAGGTCAAAGGGAAGGTGGTTTCACTGGTCGAGGTTGACCACAACGCAAGCGCGATCATCATCATGTTCGAGGACAATACCGTTCTCGGATTCGACATTGATTCCAGTCATGTTGTGTTCCCTCAGTTGTTCGACAGGAACAAAGGGAATTGGAAACCACTCAAACATTGGCCGCCGATCTATAGTCCAATATCCATGGTCAAATGGCCGTAAAAACAGACCCGCTTCGGCGGGTTTTTTATTTGGGGGACAGAGGATGTAAGAAGTGATATAAAACTCGTAACGCCCGACTGCGAATCGGGCGTTGACGACATCCTAATAAATTGCGGTTTGGGCTGGCACTCAAATCATACAGTGGAGTTGTCTGCCATGCAAGCGACCAATGATCCTCAAATCCGCGAACTGTTGCTTCCCTTTGTTCGCAACGAGCATGGCACTTCAGAGACAATATACATTGAAGAATTTGCCCTCTATGGTGGGGCCAACAGGGCAGACCTTGCAGCCCTGAATGGAGTCTCTCACGGCTATGAAATTAAAAGTGATAAAGACACGCTTCTTCGCCTCCCGCAACAGGTGGATGCCTATAATGCAGTGTTTGAAAGAGCAACATTAGTCAGCGGAGTCCGGCATCTCTCGGCGGCGCTAAACATGATCCCCAGATGGTGGGGCGTTGTGGAAGTACGTAGCCACCAAGATTCCACTGTTTTCTTGGAGCGAGTACGTGAGTCAAGGCCCAACCCAGAACCACACGGGGAAGCTATAGCTTCCCTCCTGTGGCGACCCGAAGCTCTTCATATTCTGACAAGTCTCGGTCTTGACAAAGGTGTCCGATCTAAGCCAATGGAACACTTGATTGCGCGCCTCGCAGCAGAACTATCGCCTGAAAAACTGTCGCGCATTGTTCGCGAAACCCTACGCGCTAGGGGAGATTGGCGAGCTGCTGCACGACTACGGCGATATGATGCGAAGTCCCCACGGCTCTCCAATCAGTCGCGCTCCCAACGCATTTTTGCTGAGAACACTGGTCTATAAATTTGTCACCCCAGCTATATTGTGGCCCTTTCCAGCTTGAATGGCCTTTCACCATCGTTGCCAATTTGGGATATTGCACCGATGGTGCCAGTTGCTCTCTGATTGCTTTTTTCTCGGCTGTTTTCGCCCATTTCTTGCGTGGCTGCGCTTGGCCTTTTGCGACGACATAATTGAGACTATCCGTGTAGCGGATATTGGGACTCATGTTCATCATTCTTGGATCTAAATCCCCAGCAAGAACGGGATGATTGATAGCGTAATCCGCAAAGGTCGGCACCCTCTTATTCATGCTCTTTTGCTTTGACCGGACAAACAGCCATGCTAGCCAATCCTCACGATCCAACTCGTCAATTTTGTTTTTCCCCACCTCGCTCATGTCTTGAGGGAATGATGACGATGCGACTGTTAATGTTCGCCACTCAGCCAATCGCGGCAGTGCATCAATCAAAAATGGGAAAAATGCCTTGGATGGTACCTTTGCACGAAAATCCACAAGCAAATCGATACTATCTGGTTTGGCATTCAGCATCGCGAGAAGTGAGTCGATTTGAGCGCCCAACTCCGCGATACCTTCAAGATCAGCCTCTAGAAGCCGAAGACAACAACCGCGCCCGTCTGTTTCGATAGCATTTTTTACGGAATCGGCATAGTCTTCCACTCGATCCAGGCCAACAGTGGGGATGAAAGACACGTTGCCTTTCCGCAACGCTACAAAAAGAGAATCCACTGGCGATATTCCATCTTTTAGGTCGTCCTCGGTTTCGATATAAACGGCATCTACGAAAACTGAGGGAAGCGCTGCAAGAACTTTGACAAAGTTGGCACTCACGTCCTTGACGTGCTTGTCTATGGTCTTTGCCAAAACTGGAGGACCGTCCTCTGGATAGGCTTTCGGTATCGGGGGAACCTCAATAAGAGGTGTAAATTTTTTGAACAGCTTGGCGTCGGTGTTTTTTAGAGCGTTTAATTCGCCCTGCTTGCCTTTGAGAATTGGCACATAGTGAGAATGGTCAAACTTCATATTTTGAGGAAACTCGACTTTCTAAGGGGCGGATAATACGCTCACCCCGAGATCTAATAATTGGACTATAATTTTGACGGAGGGCAGGGGATTTGAACCCCATCGCCTGCGAGACGATTCCCGGTTATAAATCGGGTTCTGCCACCTGACAGTTACCCTCCGTAAAAGGCACGCTCACCATGGCTCGATTCGCCCCGTCCCTCAGACAAAACGAATCGGGCCTTTGTGTTATCGGCCACTGATACGGCAAGCGCGACGGTATCAGCAGCCTATAACTCTTATGGGCATATTTTCCTCGTCATCTGCAAGGCACACTTCTCCCTGCGAAAAAATCGCAATTTTTCTTGACGGGGAAATACCGGAGGGCTTATATTGAGGTTGCTGAGACATCAACAAAGCCGAATCGGTTAGTTCCCCGATCAAACAAATTTTAAGGCCCGTTGGCTGACGGGCCTTTTAATTTTGGCTGGAAATTAAAAGACAAAATGTCAGCTACTGAGGCTTGGCCTGCTAGCTGGGCTACTCTTGGCGATTCATCCTATTTGGGCTGAACCAGTCAGCACGGTAGCAAGTATGGACTTGCTACCGGGATATCAACCTTCGCCTAGTTACTAAGGCAAAAACTTAAATCTACAGTATTGTAAACTATGACTATGAAAGTTGAAAAAGAAAAATTTGATGCCCTTTTAGGAAGGCTTATTAAGGCAAAACCTATGCCAGAGAAGAAGGTTAGGACTCCGAAGAAACGGAGTCCCAAGCCAATTATAGGGCGGGATCGCGATCGGCAGTAAGCTGGCTATATTGCATAGGTGTGACGTTGCACATCCGCGCAATTGTCTTTATGAAAATATCCACGTCTTTGCGGTTGTTAAAGCGGTAATCAAATTCTGCCATGTACCGCTCAAGATGCTTTACGCTCACCTGATGAAAACTCCCTATAAGTCCGCGCTTGAAAAGTGACCAGTAGTTTTCGATTGAGTTTGTATGCACGTTGCCGCGTACCCATTCCTCTTTTATGTGATTCACTGAATCATGTTTGCGGACTTTGCCAACCGATTTATAACCCGCGTGTTCGTCCGTCATGATGTGCGCTATTTCATCAGTGTGCTTTAAGATCGTGCCGACCAGGGTAGCTTTTGAAACCGTGTTTAAACGCATTGTGCGTACCCTGCCGCTGTCGCCGCGCTCGATCAAGCCCACAACTGCGGGTTTCTCATACCGTGCGCGCTTGCGCCGTTTATCGAATTTGCCGCCGATGTACGTTTCGTCAACTTCAACGGTGCCCGTAAATAGAGAGCCCTCCGTTTCTTCCATGGACTTGCGGATACGGTGCGCCAGATACCAAGCTGTTTTGTAGCTGCCGATGCCAAGGTGCCGCTGTAGCTGCTTTGCGCTGATTCCCTTTTTAGCGTCCGCGATGAGAGCAACGGCCATGAACCATTTTGTTAACGGAAGGTGCGAGTCATGGAAGATCGTGCCGGATGTTGCGGAGAATTGCTGCTGGCA
Source organism: Terriglobia bacterium (assembly GCA_020072585.1). Lineage (GTDB taxonomy): Bacteria > Acidobacteriota > Terriglobia > Terriglobales > Acidobacteriaceae > Angelobacter. The sequence goes on from JAIQGL010000017.1 coordinate 246,764, forward strand.
TGAGTCCTCTAAGCACTGGTACAGCTTGCCGCGCTTGTTATCGGTTTCCTTGCTCACCTTGCGATTGATGGTAGAAACCTCAGCATTGCCGCACGTACCGCAGCGGATGCCATCAGGCCAGCGCATCTGCTCAAGGTAATTCCAGCAGGATTCTTCAGTCTTAAATTTCTCGTTTACGTCTATGAGGTTCATTTCCCTGCCCCCTGAATATTTATGCATCTGGCCTAACAGGGAAAATATTATTACATTTTTACATCTGTGTCAAGTGGATAATTCCCAAATTTTTGGGTTGACATAGCTGTATTTTGGATTGCATATTTATACACTCTACTGCATAATTATTCGGTATGACAAAATTGGCCAGACAGCAACTGATTGTCGAACTCGCGCACGAAGGCCCCCTGCCCAACCAGCAGGAGCTGTGCAAGGTGCTTGCGCGCCGGGGCTTCCCGGTCACGCAGGCCACCCTTTCGCGGGACATCAATGAGCTGCGCCTGGTGCGGACGCCCGAAGGCTACGCTTTGGCCAATGGCGATGCGCCCAGTGAACCGCTCCCCGCGGTTTCACGCGTGGTGCGGGAGTTTGTACGCGAGGTCCGGCGCGCCCAGAACCTGCTGGTGATCAAGACCACTTCCGGCAGCGCCCAGCCGGTGGCCCTTGCCGTGGACAGCGAGGGATGGGAAGAAGTGGTCGGCACCGTCGCCGGCGATGATACTGTGCTCATCATCACGCCCGACAATAAAAATGCCAGGAAGCTACAGACGCGCCTTGAGGACATGCGCGCCTGATGCCGCAAACAATCCAGCCCGCGGTTGTTGGAGCAACCGGCTATGCCGGTTTTGAATTGGCGCGCCTGCTCGCGCGTCATCCTCACGCCAAAAAACCCGTACTTTTCACGCGCAACGGTGAGGGCGGCTCTCCAGCAAAACTGGACGAGCTTTATCCGCACGTCAGCGGCAATGGTGGCTACCCCCTGGTGCCTTTTGATTGGGAAAGCGTGCGGGCACAAGGCGTTGACGTGTTGTTCCTGGCCACACCGCATGAAGTCTCGCGCGAGTGGGTCCCGGAAGCGATGGAGCAGGGCGTCCACGTGATTGACCTGAGTGGCGCATGGCGGCTGGGCACGCCGGAGTACCGCGCCATCTACGACTTCAAGGACGATAATCCCGCGCTTGCCGACAAACTCACCGCGCAGGCGGTCTACGGAATCCCTGAACTGCATCGCGATGAGCTGAAAGAAGCCGCGCTGGTGGCCAATGCCGGCTGTTATGCCACTTCCATCATCCTTGCGCTTGCACCGCTGGTGCGCGCGGGGCTGGTTGATCTGGATCACGGAGTGGTCTGTGATTCCAAGTCCGGGGTTTCCGGGGCGGGCAAGCAGCCTACGCAGAAAACCCACTTCGTGGAAGTGGCAGAAAACCTATCCGCGTACTCGGTCTTCAATCATCGCCATACCGGGGAGATTCTGGAGCAGCTTGGCCTGCTCCCGGAACAGCTTATATTCACGCCGCATCTGCTGCCGATTCCGCGAGGAATTCTCTCGACCATCTATGTGCGGCTGAACTCAACGATGACCGCAGATGCGATTGAAAGCTGCATGAAAAAGTTTTATTCGGCTTCTCCGTGGGTACGGGTCTTCCCTGCCGGCAAGCTGCCGCAGATCCAGTATTCACTGCATACAAATTATTGCGACGTTGGTTTTACGCTGGCGCAGGACGGCAAGCGGCTGGTCATTGTTTCCTGTCTCGATAACCTGGTGAAGGGCGCGGCCGGCCAGGCGGTGCAGAACATGAACGTGGTGTTTGGATGGAATGAAGAGGAGGGCCTGAGATGAAGATCGTGGTCAAACTCGGCGGAGCCACGCTGGAAGACGCTGCGCTGCTGCAACGAGCAGTACTGGCCGTGAAACAGCTTGCCAGAGAGCACCAGGTCGCCGTGGTCCACGGCGGCGGCGGTGCGCTTACGCGCATGCTGGCACAGATGGGCAAGCAGAGCCAGTTTATTGACGGTCTGCGCGTCACGGACGCCGAGACACGCGACTTCGCTGTGATGGTCCTTGCCGGACATATGAATAAGAAGCTGGTGGCGGCGCTGGGCAGCATTGGGCAGTCCGCCATGGGGCTTTGCGGCGGCGACGGACAGGCTTTCCGCGCGCGCAAAAAAGTAACACTTGGCCAGGACCTTGGCTTTGTGGGCGAGATCTCTTCGGTTGATCCGCGCTGGATTGAAACCATCTGGCAGGAAGGCTGTGTGCCTGTGATTTCCAGCGTAGCCCTGGGCAGTGATGGGCAGTACTACAACATCAACGCGGACCAGATGGCCTCAGCCTGCGCCGTGGCCTGCCACGCCAATGCTTTGATCTTTCTCACCGATGTTTCCGGCGTGAAAGACGCTGACGGTCTGGTGATCCGCTGGCTTGACCTGGGCACCGCCGCGGCACTGACACAAAAGTCCGTGATTGCCGGGGGCATGCTCCCCAAACTGCAAGCCTGCAAAGACGCTCTTCTGCACGGCGTGAACCGTGTGCGCATTTTGCCCGCGGCTGAAGTGGAAGCTTTGCCGGAATTTTATTTCGCCAAGATTGAATCAGGAACGGAGGTTCTGGTCGCTTGAACTTGGAACAGGTAAGCAAACTCGAATCCAAACTGCTGGTCTCAACCTATGACCGCTATCCGGTATTGCTGCATAAAGGCCGCGGCGTCTACCTCTATGACAACAAGGGCCGCCGTTACCTGGATTTGCTGAGCGGCATCGGGGTAAACGCGCTGGGGTACGCGCATCCGGCAATCACGAAGACGATCGCACGGCAGGCCAAGCTGCTGGTGCATACGTCGAACCTTTTTTACCACGAGTATCAGGGACGTCTGGCCGCCGCGCTGACAAAAATTTCCGGCATGGACCGCGTGTTCTTCACCAATAGCGGAACGGAAGCCTGGGAAGGCGCACTGAAGCTGGCACGGGCCTATGCCCAGGCAAACTGCGTTCAGGGCGAGCAGCCAAAGTTCCGGATTCTTGCATTGGAGCATGCTTTCCATGGCAGAACCTTTGGCGCCATGTCCACCACGCACAAAGAAAAATATCGCCTCCCGTTTGCACCCATGGTGCCTGGAGTTGAGTTTGTCCAGTTCAATGACGTGGCTGACCTGGAACGCAAGTTTGACTCAACGGTCTGCGCGATTGGGTTTGAGTTTGTGCAGGGCGAGGGTGGCATCCGTCCGGTAAGCGGGGCGTTTGCCGAGGCCGCGCACAAGCTTGCTCGCAAGCACAATGCCCTGCTGATCGCCGATGAGATCCAAAGCGGCATGGGACGCACCGGCAAATGGTTTGCCTACCAGCATTACGGAATCCAGCCTGACCTGGTTACCGTCGCCAAGCCGATTGCTGGCGGGCTGCCGCTGGGCGCTTTGCTCGCCTCAGAAAAAGTCTCTGGATGCATTCATCCGGGCATGCATGGAACAACCTTCGGCGGAGGACCGTTGGCCTGCGCCGTTGCACTGCAGCTGGTCACGATCCTGGAAAAAGAAAAGCTGCTTAGCCATATTCAAAAAACGGGCAGCTACCTGATGGAACAGCTCCACAAACTCCAGGCGAAGCATCCCGGCATTGTTGAAGTCCGGGGCCAGGGGCTGATGATCGGAATGGAACTTGAATCCGCGGAGCTGGCGAAACAGGTTTTTCAACAGATGCTGAAGCTGGGCACGATTGTGAACCGGACGGACGAAACCGTGATCCGGTTTCTACCGCCCTTCATCATCAAAAAGCAACACATCGATACTGCCGTACGCCAGCTTGATCAGGTATTGGCGAAGAGCACCACGGCGGTTACCACCACGGGGAGGAACAAATAAACCATGATGCCAGCAAGGATGTACGACCTCACAGCCATGCGAGCGCCGGTGGAGCAGCCGGTTATCTGCCGCGATCTGGTTTCCACACAGGACTTTTCTCCGGAAGAGACCAAGTCACTGTTTGAGCTGACGCACATCATCAAGCATCGTCCGGCTGATTTTCGCGGCGCGCTGGCGGGCAAGCAGCTGGTGCTGTTCTTTGAAAAAGCGTCCTTGCGCACGCGCCTGACCTTTGAGGCCGGCATGGCGAGCCTTGGTGGTACGTCATTGTTCATGGACCAGACGCGTTCCCTTCTGGGCGAACGCGAGCCGGTGTGCGACATCGCACGCAACGTGGAGCGCTGGGTGGATGCGGTTGTACTCCGCACCTATTCCCACAAGACCATTGTGGAGATGGCGCGGCACACCTGCATTCCGGTAATCAACGCGCTGAGTGACAGTGAACATCCATGCCAGGCATTTGCCGACTTTTTCACCCTGGAAGAAAAATTTGGCGACCTGAGCAAAGTGCATCTGGCCTATATTGGCGACGGTAATAACGTGGCGCACTCGCTCATGCTGGCCGCTGCTGCGCTGGGTACCAGTATTTCTGTTGCAACGCCTGAAGGTTATGCGCCAGGTCCGGAGATGACTGCGGCGGCAAAGCGGATTGCACGGACCACAGGCGCCATCATCGACATTACGCACGACGCCGTAAAAGCCGTTACCGGCGCGAACGCGATCTACACGGACGTGTGGGCCAGCATGGGGCAGGAAGCCGAGGCTGCGGAGCGGGCGAAGATCTTTGCGCCGTATCAGGTAAATGACAAGCTGTTCTCGTACGCAGCACCGCATGCCGTATTTATGCATTGCCTGCCGGCGCATCGCGGAGAAGAGGTTACTGCCAGCGTAATCGATTCGCCCCGGTCCATTGTTTTTGATCAGGCCGAGAACCGCATGCACATACAGAAAGCAATCTTACTTTTACTGCTGGGCAGCGGCATGCGCACAGCGCCTACAAGGAGCAATCATGCGTGAGAAAGTAGTTCTGGCTTATTCCGGAGGCCTTGACACCTCAATCATCATTCCGTGGCTTAAGGAAAACTATAACTGTGACGTGATCGCCATGATCGCCGATGTTGGCCAGGGCGATGATATTGACTCCGTGGTGGAGAAGGCGCACAAGACCGGCGCGGCCAAGGTGATCGTGAAAGACCTGCGCGAGGAATTTCTGCGCGACTACGTGTTCCCCGCTCTGCGCGCCGGTGCGGAATATGAGCACAAATATCTGCTGGGAACTTCGCTGGCCCGGCCGGTAATCGCCAAGCATCAGGTCGAGGTGGCACTGAAAGAAAACGCCACCGCACTGGCACACGGATGTACCGGCAAAGGCAACGACCAGGTCCGCTTTGAACACGCCTTCCAGGCGCTGGCGCCGGAGTTGAAGATCATCGCGCCGTGGCGGGAGTGGACACTCAAATCTCGCGAAGACTGCCTGGACTATGCCGAGCAGCGCGGCATCTCCGTAACGGCAAGCCGCACGAAAATCCATAGTCGTGACCGCAATATCTGGCACCTGAGCCATGAAGGCGGCGAACTGGAAGACCCGGCCAATGCGCCATTTGAATCCACATGGCAGCTGACACGCTCACCGCAGGAAGCGCCGGACCGCGAAGAAACCGTGGTGATCGGGTATGAAGCAGGCACTCCGGTTTCAGTCAACGGGCAAAAGCTTGATCCGGTCTCGCTGGTTGAGCTGTTGAATGAAATTGGCGGGCGCAATGCGATTGGCCGCATTGATCTGGTGGAAAACCGCTTTGTCGGGATCAAATCACGCGGCTGCTATGAGACGCCCGGCGGCACATTGCTACTGACCGCACACCGCGAGCTGGAAGCGCTTTGCCTGGAACGCGAGGTCATGCATTATAAGCAGCTCATCGCGCTCAAATACGCTGAGATCGTCTATTACGGGCTGTGGTTCACGCCCTTGCGCGAAGCGCTGGACGCTTTTGTTGAGAAGACGCAGAAGGAAGTGAGCGGCACCGTGACGCTCAAGCTCTACAAGGGCAACGTAACCATCGGCGGACGCGAGTCTGAGTTCTCACTCTACCGCACGGACCTTTCCTCGTTCACCATGAGCGAAAGCTACGACCAGAAAGATGCCGAGGGATTCATCCGTATTCTTGGCCTGCCTGCACGCTCGCTGGCAAGGCTGAAGCAGAGGCAGCGTGTTGGCACGGAGGAGACAGCGAAGTGAAGATGTGGTCAGGCCGTTTCCGGCAGCCTCTGGACCCGCATTTCGAAGAGTGGCAGCGGTCATTTCCGTTTGACCAGAAGTTGCTGCGCTATGAACTGGCGGCCAGCCGCGCCCACGCGCAGGCACTGAAAGCCGCAGGAATTATTACGCCCGCGGAGTTCGGGCTAATCTCGTCCGCGCTGGACGAGATTAGCAAGACCAGCGAACAGGAGCCTGAGTACTTCAACGATCCTGAGGCGGAAGACGTTCATCACTTTGTCGAAAAGAAGCTAGTCGCGCTGATCGGCGAGTCAGGTAAGAAACTGCACAGCGGACGCAGCCGTAATGAGCAGATTGCAACTGATCTGCGCTTGTTTACCCGCGACTCCATTGATCATCTGCGCTCACTCCTGGGCGATTTTCTGGAGACGCTGCTGGACCGCGCCGAAAAAACGAAGTCTCTTTTTATGCCCGCCTATACGCATCTCCAGCGGGCGGAGCCAGTGCTGACCTCACACTGGCTCCTGGCTTATTTTGAGATGTTCTGGCGGGACGGGGAACGCCTGCTTGACTGCCGGGAGCGTGCGAATGAATGCCCGCTGGGCTCTGGAGCGGTTGCCGGGGCTACACTTCCTCTTGATCGCACGCTAGTGAGCCGGGCGCTTGGATTCGCGCGCCCCACGGCAAACAGTATGGATGCCACCAGCGACCGTGACTTCGCGCTGGAGCTCGTGAGTCATCTGGCACTGCTGGCTGTTCACCTCAGCCGCTGGGCGGAAGAGTTTATCCTCTTTGCCACGCAAGAATATGCCTTCATCAAACTTCCCGAGGCCTATTCCACCGGTAGCAGCGCCATGCCGCAGAAACAGAACCCTGACGCTCTGGAACTGATTCGTGGCAAATCCGCGCGGCTCATCGGCAATCAGGTGGCTTTGCTGACGGCGATGAAGGGGCTACCGCTGGCCTACAACAAAGACATGCAGGAGACGCAGGAGCCATTGTTCGAAGCTATATCCGCCGCCGGTCATTGCCTGAAAGTGGCTACGGGTTTCATGCGCCAGGTGGAGTTTAACCAGGAGCGCATGAAGGCAGCTTGCGAGAGCGGCTTTATGAATGCCATGGCAGCAGCCACGTATCTGGCAAAGCGGGGCGTACCTTTTCGCCAGGCGCATGAGATCGTCGCCCACGCGGTGCAGAAATGCCTTGAGCAGGAATGTGAATTGGCGCAGCTTTCACTTGGCGAGCTGCGTGAGTTCAGCCCGGCATTTGACGTAGATATTTACGAGAATTTAAAAGTCGAAAACGTTCTGGCATGTCACGATGTCATGGGCGGAACAGCGCCTCATCGCGTGCAACAGGCAATCTCGGCGGCAAAAGAAAAACTGGCCGCGATGCAGGAGGCGCATGGTACACACGCGTAATGCCATCCTGCCGGACGTGGAACAAATTCATGCGATCATCCGGGCCTATTCCGGCAACGGAACGCTGCTGCCTCGCACGCTGGCGGAGCTGCGGGAAAATGTGCGCGACTTTGTGGTGGCAGAAGATGATCACGGCAAAATCGTAGGTTGCGGCGCCTTGCATCTCTACGGCATGCATCTGGCGGAGATTCGTTCCATCGCCGTAACGCCTTCTACCAAAGGGCTGGGCGCCGGACGCAAACTGGTGGAAGCACTGCTACAGGAAGCCGCTCGGCATGAAGTAACGTGCGTCTGCTTGTTCACGCGCATCCCGGAATTTTTTGCTCATATGGGCTTCAGCATCGCCAGGCGCGATGATCTGCCTGACAAGATTTATAAAGACTGCGTGCATTGCCCAGCGTTCAACGCATGCGACGAAATCGCCATGTATCGCGGCGAGATTCCCAAGCACAACGGGGTCCGTGACTTGCAGATCCCCAAACCGCTGGTTAAGCTGACGGTGTGAGCACAAATTCGCCCCAGGGATTTCTCTTTTCCGCGTGTGCGGCCGGCATCAAAGCCAGCGGCAAGCCTGATCTAGCGCTTGCTCTTGTGCCAGACGGAGCTTCCGCCGCCGCCTTGTTCACACGCAACCAGATTGTTGCGGCGCCGGTGACGGTTGGCCGCGAACACCTTCGCCGCGGGCAAGGGCTGATGCGGGCTTTGATTGTAAATGCCGGCAACGCCAACTGCGCTACAGGAAAGCAGGGGCTGAAAGCCGCAACCAGCGTTTGCACGGGACTGGCCAGGCAGATCAAGGCCAGCGCACACCAGGTATTCCCTTCTTCCACGGGAATTATCGGCGTGCAGTTGCCGGTGGAGAAGATCCACAAGGCGTTGCCCGCATTAGTGAGTGCCGCCGCCGATGGCGATGCCGCCTTCGACCAGTTTGCCAACGCCATCCTTACCACGGACACGCATAAAAAAATCGCCTCGCAGTCAATTGTCTACAACCAAACTGAGATCAGGCTGGCTGGAGTGGCCAAGGGCGCTGGCATGATCCATCCGAACATGGCCACCATGCTGGTCTACCTGTTCACTGATCTGGCAGCCAGCCCGCGCGAATTGCACCGATGCGTGAAAGAAGCGGTGGACCAGAGCTTCAACAATATCTCCATCGACGGGGACACCTCGACCAACGACACAGCCCTGCTGTTGGCCAGCGGAAAAAGCGGTGTGCAGTTTCAGTTCGTGAGCAGCGCATTTCAGGCGGCTCTCACCAAGGTCTGCCGGGCACTGGCGGCGCAGATTGTGGCCGATGGTGAAGGCGTGCAGCACGTGGTCCGTTTGAACATTGAACAAGCCCGGTCGCGGAGTGAAGCGCGGCAGATTGCCGGCTCGATTGCCAATTCACCTCTGGTAAAGACCGCCTGGGCCGGCGCCGATCCCAACTGGGGACGCATCCTGGCCGCCATCGGCTATTCAGGCGTGAAGATCAGCCCGGAGCGCATCAACATCTATCTTGGCGAACAGCAGATCTGCCGTCACGGTGCGGCGTGTCCGTTTGATGCCGAGAAAGCGCATGCTTACATGTCAGAGCCGGTGTATGAGATTCGCGTGGCGCTGGGTGCTGGAAGCGCGAGCCTGGAGTTTCTCTCCTGCGACCTCACGGCGGAATACGTGCGGATTAATGCGGATTATTCGACATAAAGAAACAATTGTCACCTCGCAAATAGCTTTTTTCTGAAATCCCGAGCGCAGCGAGGGATCCCTATCGTTATGCAAAACTTTAAAACTCATTTATCAAGCCTTTGTAATCCACGTGGCAATAGAGTTCCCTCGCTCCGCTCGGGATTTCAGAAAAATCTCTCTAGTTGACATTCTACCCAAGTAAGAGCATATTTGGGTAGAATGACCACCCGAGACGAAAAAGACCACATCGCCATTTTGCAGGGAACACTGGATCTGCTGGTCTTGCGCACTCTGCTCTTTGGTCCGCAACATGGCCAGGGCATCGCCCGGGCCATCCAACTGCAATCCGGTGACGAACTGCTTATCGACCACGGTTCGCTCTATCCGGCGCTCCAGCGGCTGGAAAATCAGGACTGGATCAGCGCTGAATGGGGCATGAGTGAAAACAATCGCAAGGCCCGCTTTTACAAGCTAACCAAAGCCGGGCGCAAGCAACTTGCCCACGAGACCAGCCAATGGGAGCGGCTGAGTGCAGCCATTGGACGAGTGCTGGCGGGACCAAAAGCGGAGGGCTAAATGTTCTGGCGCAAACGCAAGGATTCAGACTTCACAGCAGAAATTTCCGCACACCTGGAACTTGAAATCGAGCGGCTGCGCGCCGAAGGCATGAGCCAGGCAGAGGCTGAGGCAAAAGCCCGCCGTGAATTTGGCAACGTGAGGCTTGCTGAAGAACGCTTTCACGAATCGAACCGCTGGATGCTACTGGAGCATCTGCGCCGCGACCTCAGCTACGCTCTCCGCATGCTGATGCGGAACCCTAGCTTCACGCTGGTGGCCGTAATCTCACTGGCACTGGGGATCGGCGTGAATGCGCTGGTGTTCAGCGTGGTGAACGCTCTGGTACTGCGCCCTTTACCTGTGGAGCATCCGGGACAGCTCGTTTTTCTGGAGAATTCGCGTTCCAACGCCGGCCAGTCTTTTCCCATGTATCGCGAGATACGCGACCACAATGAGGTCTTTTCCGGCACTCTTGGCTATCGGGTGACACAAGTGGAATTGGAATCGCACTCCGGGGCCGTCCGCAGCTGGGGCTATCTGGCGACGGGTAATTACTTTGACGTGCTGGGGGTGAAGCCAATGCTGGGGCGGTTTTTCCATGCAGAGGATGACGTGAGTCCCGGAGGCAGCCCATATGCAGTTTTGAGTTACGGCTCATGGCAGGCGCGTTTTGCGGCAGACCGTGACATTGTAGGTAAGACTATCCGGATCAATCGGCAACCTTACACGGTGATCGGCGTGGCTCCGCGCAGCTTCCACGGGACTGAGGTCTTTTACTGGCCGGAAGTCTGGGTGCCGATGATGATGCAGGCGCAGATCGAGCCAGGAAACGCATGGCTGGAGGAGCCCGCCACTTTTAACACATGGGTCATTGGACGGCTCAAACCCGAAATCGAGCTCAAACAGGCAACAGCAAATCTGAACACTATTGCGGCGCGGCTGGCGCGGCAAAATCCAGGAGCGAATGAAGGAATATCTTTTTTTCTCACGCGGCCGGGGCTGATCGGAGACACAATAGGAGCACCAACGCGCGCTTTTTCCTTCGGCGTGCTTGTATTGGCCGGATTAGTCCTGCTGACCGCCTGCGCCAATCTGGCCAGCCTGGTGACTGCACGCGCCGCAGACCGGCAGCGTGAAATCGCGATCCGTCTTTCCATTGGCGCTACACGCGGCCGCGTGGTGCGACAGTTGCTTACAGAAATGCTGGTGCTCTCCGTTCTGGGCGGCGTTGCCGGATATGGACTGGCTTCGCTGCTTTCCGGAGTCCTCAGCACTTGGCGCGCCCCCATGGATTTTCCCGTTCAGTTTGACGTAAGCCCTGACTGGCGGGTCTTCTGCTTTGCGGCACTGGTCTCTGTTGTTGCCGGCATCTTGTTCGGTCTGGCTCCGGCGCGTCAGGCCTCCCGCACAGACGCCAATGCAGTCTTGAAAGGCGAGGTATCCGGCTTCCAGGGCCGACGACTGGCGTTGCGTGATGTTCTGGTGGCCGTGCAGGTAGCGTTGTGTTTTGTTCTGGTATCGGCCTGCCTGCTTTCTCTGCGCGGCCTGCAACGATCTTTGACGATGCACCTTGGCTTTGAACCGAATGGCGTAAGCATGGCCGCGTTTGACCTGGGATTGGCCGGTTATTCAGAACAACGCGGACGCGACTTCCAGCGGCGCGCACTGGAAACCCTGGAGCAGTTGCCGGGCGTGCGTTCAGCAGCCTTCTCCAACTCCGTGCCGCTCAGTATCGACCAGTCACACAGCACCATCTATCCGGAAGACCAGCCCAACCTAACGGCCTCCACCGCGCCGGTGGCAATCATGTACCAGGTATCGCCTCATTTTTTTGAAACCATGAAGATCCACATGCTTGTGGGGCGCGATTTTGACTGGCATGACGATGCCCAATCTTCGCGCAAAGTAGTGGTGAACATGGCATTCGCGCGGCAGATCCTGCATTCAGAGAATCCGATTGGAAAACGGTTTGGCCGGGGGCCGAAGGGAGCGAAGCAAGAGATCATTGGGGTTGTGGAAGATGGCAAGTACATGAATCCCACGGAAGGCGAAACGCCGGTATTGTTTGAGCCGATGACACAGCGTTACAACACTATGACCACGATGCTCGTCAGCTCGTCATTGCCGGAGTCGCAGATGACGGAGAAAGTCCGCCAGGCAATGGCGCAGCTCGATCCGGAATTGCCGCTCTTTGGCACCGGACCGCTCCGTCAGGTCCTGGCCTTCGCATTCCTCCCATTACACGCGGCAGTGATTGCATTAAGCGCATTCGGCTTGCTGGCGCTCGTTCTGGCATTGACCGGGATCCACGGCCTGGTGGCTTATGGCGTGGCCCGGCGTGTGCGCGAAATTGGCATCAGGGTTGCCATTGGAGCAACTCCGTGGCAGGTAATCAGATTGGTGCTGGCCAGAATATTTACTTTGCTTGGTCTGGGTGCGATGATCGGCCTTGCTCTGGCGCTGGCTGCAGGCCGCTTGCTGGAAACGGTCATATTTGGATCAGTGAGAGACCCGCTTGTGTTTGCCGACGTCTACGCAACCATGATCGTGCTGGGATTGATTTCTTCCTGGGCCCCAACACGGCGCGCGTTGCGGATTGAACCGACGGTTGCGCTAAGACATGAGTAGCGGGTGGTGTTTCCTGATTCGCCGTGATGTCCAAAGATTTGCCCACGAATAAGCGCGAATTATGCGAATCATCTACGGACCAATAAACAACTCATAAAAAGGTGCGCCTTATATATCTACGCGATAGGGATCCCTCGCTACGCGTCGGGATTTCAGAACATGTCGCGCTTTGCCGCTTTGCGTCCTGCTCTCTGAATCGGTATTTTAGAGACAGATGCCACAGACCTTAGCCGAATATCCCCAGTTACACCTGGCACGCAAGAACGAGGTTGCTTACGTCTACCGTCGCGGGTTTCGCACGCTGCGATGGACATACCGGCAGCTTGCCGAACTGGCGTTTCGTTTTGCCCGCGAACTGGAGGCCAGGGGGATCGGCAAAGGGGACCGCGTACTGCTGTGGGGTGACAACAGTGCGGAATGGATTGGGGCTTTCTTTGGTTGCATGCTGCGCGGCGCCGTTGCCGTCCCAATGGACAGTATTGCCGCTGCCGACTTTGCCCAGCGCGTGGCAGCGGACGTGGATGCCAAGCTCGTGGTCTGCGCCCGCGCTCTGGCGGAGCACGCGGGTAATCGTCCTTATCTGGAGCTTGAGGGTCTGCGTGACGCAATCGGGCAACGCTCGGCGGAGCCCTATGCCCCCGTTGCATTCAGCCGTGATGATACAGCTCAGATCGTTTTCACATCGGGGACCACGGCAGAGCCGCGCGGCGTAGTGCTGACGCACGGCAATATTCTTTCCAGCGTTGATCCTATTGAACGCGAATTCCCCAAATATCGCCGCTCAGAACGGCTCTTTCATCCGATTCGCTTTCTGGAACTGCTGCCGCTGAGCCACGTGTTTGGACAATTTATGGGGATGTTTATCCCCACGCTGCTCGGCGGCACCGTGCATTTTCAGGACAGCTTCAAGCCGACAGATATTATCTCCAACATCAAACGTGAACGAATTTCCGTGCTGGTGGCGGTGCCGCGCGTGGTGGAATCCCTGAAGAACAAGCTGCGCGACGACCTGGGACCGTATATCGAAAAGAACTGGGACAGCGCTGAGAAAGAGCATTTTCTCAAACGCTGGTGGCGCTTCCGCAGGATCCGCCGCCGCTTTGGCTGGAAGTTCTGGGCCATCATCTCCGGCGGCGCGGCACTCGACCAGAATACTGAAGAGTTCTGGCGACGCCTTGGTTACGTGGTGGTGCAAGGTTATGGGCTTACCGAGACCAGTTCGATCATCAGTTTGAATCATCCTTTCAAAGTGGGTCGCAGATCGATTGGCAAGGTCCTGCCTGGACGTGAAATGAAGCTTGACCCTGAAACCGGCGAGATACTGGTGCGCGGTGAGAACGTGGCGCGGCAGTATTGGCAGGGCAGCGGAATGAAGCCGGTGACCGGCGAAGAAGGCTGGTTTCGGACAGGCGATCTGGGCGCCATGGATGAAGAAGGCAATCTTTATTTCAAGGGCCGCAGCAAAAACGTGATCGTTACGCCGGCGGGGCTGAAGGTTTATCCAGAGGACCTGGAGCAGGCGCTGCGGAAACAGCCACAGGTACGCGACTGCGTTGTGGTTGGCGTGGCCAAAGGCGGCAATGCGGAGGCATGCGCCGTGCTGCTCTTGAACAATGGCGACTCCGGCAGCACCGCGGTGACCAACGCAAACCAGACGCTAGCCGATTTCCAAAAAATACGCCGCTGGTTCGTGTGGCCGGATGACGATTTTCCCCGAACATCAACGCAGAAACCCAAGCTTGAGGTGATTCGGAAAGCCGCGGAAGCGCAGCTTAGCGGCGAGGACCCCACCCTTTCGCAAAGAAAGGGAAAGGATGGGGCACCCGCGCGGTCAGGAGCTCTGGAAGAGCTGGTGGAAAACATAGCGGGACGACATGTTGACCTGAAACCGGGAACGCATCTGGAAAAGGACCTGAGCCTGAGTTCACTGGACCGGGTGGAGTTGATGTCTGCCATTGAAAACCGTTACCAGGTTGATCTGGGCGACCGGGAGTTTGCCAAAGTGAATACAGTGGCAGACCTGGAGAGCTTATTGAAAAAGTCGGCGCCTGAAACAAAGAAAGCTGACTATCCTTACGCGCGTTGGGCGCAAAACCCGCTGGTTCGCTGGATTCGCGTGCTCGTCTATCATGGCGTAACGCTGCCATACATTATGGTGATGGCGCGACCCAAGGTCATTGGACGGGAGCGGCTGAAGGACTTCCGCGGACCGGCATTGATCATCTCCAACCACGTCGCACAGATCGATATTGGGTTCCTGATGGCGGCTCTACCAATGAAGTTGCGCAACCGGCTGGGCGTGGCCATGCAGGGAGAGCAGCTAAGAAGCATGCGCTATCCGCCGAAGGAATGGTTTTTTGTGAAGCGCTGGTGGGAGCAGTTGCAATACGCGCTGATCGCCGCGTTCTTCAATGTATTCTCACTGCCGCAACGGGCCAAATACCGCGAGAGTTTTCGCTTTGCCGGCGAACTGGCCGATAACGGCTACAGCGTGGTGATCTTCCCGGAAGGCCGTCGCACGGAGACAGGTGAGATGTCACCCTTCCGCAGCGGCATTGGCCTGCTGGCCACGCAGTTGAATTTGCCAATTATCCCCATGCGGATTGATGGGCTGTTCCCTTTCAAGATCGCGAAGAAACACTATGCGCCTCCGCATGCGGTGCAGGTGCGGATTGGCGATCCGGTGCAGTTTGAACCCACGGCTGATCCAGAGGAGATTGCGAAGGAGTTGCAGAGGATTGTGGCAAGCCTCTGATTCCCGGTCGCGGGAAAAACCTTACCACGGATGAACACGGATCACGCGGATTTTGACTAACGAACAACTATCTTCACGATTGGTGCGGTAATTTTTCCTGGCAAGACAGTGATACCCCTTTGCGCCAATACTTCCGTATCTTCCTCAGGAATCCGAGCGGGTAGAAATTCAGCCTTAATAGTGTAGGCGCCCTTTCGAGTCTTTACTGTTCGAGCTGTCTCTTCGCCATATAAATCATTGGGGTCGAGCTTAATCCAATCATCCGTCTTGCCAACTTCCGAGACTACGCGCTCCAAAAACTCCTGACTAGGAAAGAAATCCGCAGCACATCCTGCTTGCTGTGCTTCCTGTCCGTTCGCATCAAGGATTCTCAGATCTACGAAGACGAAAAAATCGCTGCTGCACAAACGGGAAAAACGCTCTACTGTAACTGAGCTTTCACCACGGTTCGTCAGAACCAACCTTAAGACAATTGGCTCATTGGGGTGAAAAACTGTTTTAACGGGCACAACTTCAAAGGTAACTTTTACTGTCTGAGCCCGATTCTGGCAGGCCGGAGTAATAGGGGGTGCAGCAATGCATGCTACGAGAATCAATCCGCCTAGTTTTGATAGTGACATTCAGAAGATCTTATCTCAATCCTTTACAACAACGCAGCGACTTTATAGATCATTGAGGTGTTCCACAACAGATCATAGTTCGTCTACACTTGTCCCTCGGAGCATCCATGATCCATACTGGCCGCCATTTTCTTCAGATTCCAGGCCCCACAAACGTTCCTGACCGCGTTCTGCGCGCTACGGACCGTCCTGTCATCGATCATCGTGGGCCGGAATTTGCCGTGCTTGGCGCTGAGGTACTGGAAGGGCTGAAGGCGGTTTTCAAGACCAACGGGCCTGTCGTTATTTATCCAAGCTCTGGTTCAGGCGCGTGGGAAGCGGCCATAGTCAACACGCTTTCAGCCGGCGACCGCGTGCTGATGTTTGAGACCGGGCATTTCTCCAATCTCTGGCGAGACATTGCGCTCAGGCACGGCCTGAACGTGGATTACGTTCCCGGAAACTGGCGGCGCGGCGCACAGAGCGCTGACGCGGAGCAGAAACTCAAAGAAGATACGCAGAAGGCGATCAAGGCCGTAATGGTGGTCCACAATGAGACTTCCACGGGCGTTACCAGCCGCATTGCCGAGGTCCGCCAGGCCATGGACAGAGCGCGCCATCCGGCGCTGCTGATGGTGGATACCATCTCATCGCTTGCGTCCATCGACTACCGGCATGACGAGTGGGGCGTGGACGTGACCGTGGGCGGCTCGCAAAAAGGATTGATGCTCCCGCCGGGACTGAGCTTCAACGCTGTCTCAGAGAAGGCGCTGGCCGCAAACAAGTCAGCAACAATGTCGCGCTATTACTGGGATTGGCAGGAGATGCTCAAGCCGAACCGAGCCGGGTTCTTTCCTTACACTCCGGCGACGAACCTTTTGTGGGGCCTGCGCGAAGCCCTGGCCATGCTGCAGGAAGAAGGCCTGGCGAACGTGTTTCGCCGCCATGACCGCCATGCTGAAGCAACACGCGCCGCAGTAAAAGCGTGGGGCCTGGAAGTGTGGTGTGAGGAGCCAAAGGAATATTCCAGCTCACTTACAGCGGTGCTGATGCCGCAAGGCCATGATGCCGACAAACTGCGGGAAATTATTCTTGCGGCCTTTGACATGTCTCTGGGCACCGGGCTGGCCAAGCTGGCGGGGAAAGTCTTTCGCATTGGGCATCTGGGCCATTTCAACGACCTGATGCTGGCGGGCACGTTAAGCGGAGTCGAGATGGGACTGCAACTGGCCGGTATGCCGCACAAAGCCGGAGGAGTAAGCGCGGCTCTTGTTAGCCTTGCGAAGAATCATCGGCCATGATGTGCTACAGACGGAAACTGCTTTCCGAATGGCCCTAATCAGCGTCTAACAAATGACGTTTTGCCACGTGAGCCGGGAGCTCTGCAATTCAAGATTTAAGTTAAAATAGCAAAACACTGCAAGCCGTGAGTCAATTACACAAATAACAAGTCCAAGAGGAGACGATTGATGTCCGCCGTAGCTACCCATCCGCCTAACACAGAGCAACAACCCAATGCCGCAGAACGTATTATGCAACTGGCGACAGGATACATGGCCTCAATCTCAATTCACATTGTTGCCAAGCTGGGCATTGCTGACCTGCTGAAGGATGGCCCCCGAAATGTCTCTGAACTTGCCGCCGCCACCAACACCAACCAAGACCGGCTGTACCGCGTGCTTCGCGCGCTGGCGAGCGTGGGAATATTTACGGAAATTGACGCGCGCAAGTTTGCGCTAACGCCGGCAGCCGAAACTTTGCGGTCAGACGTGCAGGGATCCATACGTCCCATGGCGATCTGGATTGGAGACCCTCTGCATTTCCGCGTCTATGGCGAAATGATGCACACAGTGAAAACAGGCGCACCCACCTTTGACCATGTAATGGGCAAACCGGTCTTTGAATACTTTCCTACTGATCCAGCGGAATCCGAGGTCTTTAATTCCGCCATGACATGCTTCAGCGAAATGGTGACGCCTGCGGTGCTGGATGCCTATGATTTCTCTGGAATCGGAACCCTGATGGACGTGGCCGGCGGGCATGGAGCACTGCTGCGCAGCATCCTTGCAAAGTATCCTTCCATGCGCGGCATCGTGATCGACCTTGAGCACGTGGTGCAGGGCGCAAAGCAACTGCCGGAAAATCAAGCGATGGCTCATCGCTGCGAATTTCTGTGCGCTGATTTCTTTGCCGCAGTACCCGCGAACGCTGACGCGATCATCATGAAGCACATTATCCATGATTGGGATGACGCAGAGGCTGTAACCATCCTAAGAAATTGCCGTAAGGCGCTGGCGGGGAAACCCAATGCAAAAGTATTGCTCGTGGAAAGCGTGATTGCACCCGGGGATGCACCGCAACTCGGCAAGTTTATTGACCTGGAAATGATGGCCTTTCCCGGAGGACGCGAGCGGACCGAAGAGGAATTCCGGAGATTATTTGCCGCAGCGGGGTTGAGGTTGACGCGCATTGTACCCACCAACGCACCGTTATGGGTGGTGGAGGGAGTGCTGGCCTGAGGTGGTCCCGGGAACCGATGACGCTTAGTGCTGCTCGTCTTTGAGATTGCGGAAGTTCGCGCGGTGCTCGCGAATGAGACGGTCAAGGCGGGATTGCAGCACGCTGACAGAATCGAACAAAGTCTGTATCCCGCCGGACTCCCAGCTAACGTCCTGGTGCTCAAGATCGACGGAGAGGTCCCGTATCATCTGTGCGAAACGACGAATTCGCTCCGCCGCAAGGAAAGAAGCCAGAAGTTCTTTTCGTCCCGGCTGAGCATTGTGAAGTTCGCTGGCGGTCCAGGCCGCCATGCGGATTTCGTCAACGGCGTGGCGAAAATCATGCAACGCCGCGGCATCAGAAATGGGCGATGACTTTAATTCCTGCTCAAGTCCGCGCAACTCTGCGGTGAGGCTGCGAAGCCGGGAAGCGAGTTGGAAACTTTTATCTGCCATGCTCTTGCGCATCTATTTTGATGCGTGGGAGGTCTGAAGTGCAGCATATTTCCGCACGAACATGGCCACTGGAGACGGGCTTCGTCTGGGCGGGTCCGGATTGTCCTTAGGTAACTGGCCCTTGGCATGTCTCTCTGCCAGGGCCGCATAAACATTGGCCAAAACTGCGTTGCCGCCGAGAGCAATCAGCTATTTTTTCCTATGATGTTTCTCCGGGACAACAGCAATGGCATCCACTTCAAGCAAATAGTCATCCTGGAAAAGCGCGGCAACACCCACCAGTGTGCTGGCCGGAGGCTTATCTTTATTCACATACGCGCTACGGACTTCACGCAGAGTGGGAAGGTATTCCGGCTTGTATCCCTTCACGTACCAGTTAATTTTGACGACGTCGTTGAAGGTGGCGCCAGCGGCTGCCAAGGCCGTTTTCAGGTTCTCAAAAACCTGCGTGGCCTGGGCTTTTAGATCATCTTTGCCGACGACCTTCCCTTGTTTATCATTTGCCACCTGACCGGCAATGAAAATCATTTTACCGGGACTGGCCACAACAACATGGCTATAACTGGGGCTAGGTGCAAGCCCTTCCGGCTTGAGGAATTCAGTTTGAGCAGTAAGAGGAGCACAACCGATTACGGCAAGAAATATTGCGGCGATGGTTTTCATAGACCTTTGGATTATAAAATGCGCGGACCGGTTTCTTTATTGCGCATTGCTCACAGAAGACTCAGCGGGACTTCCATTTAGGCTTAATGGACTTCACCCTGGGTCTGGACTGGGCTTTGCGTTTGCGTGCCCCAGCCGCACTCTTTCGCGCGGAATTGGTGGATGCGACGGCCTTCGTCCGCAATGCCTTCGAGGCGCGAGATGGGCTTGCGGGTTCGGGGATCGAGTTCCCAAGTGCATCAAGAGATGGCAGTTTCTGCTTCAGCTCGAGTACAGGCGCAAAGAGGTCACCAACTTTCTCCACACGATTTAAGACCTGATCCGCGGTAAAGACCAGCAGTTCAGGATCGTTCTTGGCCAGGCATTGTTCCACTTCCTGCCATGTAACCGGAGTGGAAACAGTTGGTTGTTCCTTAGCACGGAGAGAGTAAACGTTGACCGTGGTTTTAAAATCGTCATTCTGGCTCCAGTCGACAAAGACTTTGTTCACGCGCAGGGCCTTCTTCATGTCAGAAACCACCCGGTCCGGATGGCCCTCTTCCAGCAGGCGCGCAATGGCTTTGGCAAAAGGCTTGGTCTGCTCATAGGTCACGGCGGTATTCAGCGGAACATATACCTGAAGACCCTTGGAGCCGGAGGTCTTGGCAAAGGACTGCAAGCCGAGCTGCTCAAAGATGGCGCGAATCCAGAGCCCCACCTGGCAGCACTGCACAATGTTGGCCGGAGCGCCGGGATCAAGATCAAAAGCGACCACGGTGGGACGCTGCGTTTCCGGGGCGCGGGCCAGCCAGGTGTGGAGTTCCAGATCGGCCAGGTTGCCCAGCCACACGAGCGTTGGCAGATCGGCGACCAGGCAGTAGTCCATAAAGCGGTTGTTGCCAGCGCTCCAGACACGGGCTGTTTTCATCCAGGGCGGGCGATACTTAGGGCAGTTCTTCTCGTAGAAATACATGCCGTCAACGCCATTGGGATAGCGTTTGAGCGTGAGCGGGCGTCCGGCCAGATGGGGCAGAAGCACCGGTGCGATGCGCACGTAGTAATCAATCACCTGCCCCTTGGTGAATCCGGCTTTGGGATAGAGGACCTTCTCCAGGTTGGAGAGCTTGATCTGCCGGCCTTCCACTTCAATCTCAGATTCTTTCCTGGCCATGCTTTGGCTCCTTGGATCCTTTGCATATTTTGATGCCGAGCCCGGCAAGACGGCGAATCCAGCAAGCCACCCGAGCTGTATTTTTCAGTGTAGTTCAACAACATTAGCGGCGCGATCAGACATCTAATTCCTGATGCCTGACGAGCGTGAAAACTCGCTACCGGTAAGTTCCTCAAAACCACCGGCCTTTTGCAAGCAGCAGGAATCGCTGTTCCGCGAAGTAATAAATTTGCTGGAACAGAACCGCGTTCCGTTTGTGATATCCGGGGCTTTTGCATTACACGAGCACACTGGTATATGGCGGGACACGAAAGACCTTGATCTTTTCCTGCCGGCGCAGGAAGTTGGGCACGCGCTACGAATTCTGGAAAAGGACGGTTTTAAAACCGAAATCCTTGATTCCGTGTGGCTGGCCAAAGCCAAGCGCGATGGGTTTTTCGTGGACTTGATTACCGGCATGAGCAATGCAGTCCTCCGCGTGGACTATTCGTGGATCCGGCACGCAAGCCGGGCCGAGGTTTTTGGGATGTCCATGCGCGTGCTGGCACCGGAAGAGTTGATTGCATCCAAGATCTTTGTCACGCGACGCGAACGCTTTGACGGGGCCGATATCTGCCATGTGATTTACGGTACGCGCGGCAAATTCGACTGGCAGCGGTTGATGAGCCTGATTGGCGACCACTGGCAGATGCTGTTCTGGTCCCTGGTGCTCTATCACTATGTTTATCCGGCCAATTCGGATTATGTGCCGAAGGAAATATGGACGGAGTTGGTGCAGCGGTTCACTATTGAGCTGGCCCATCCGAATATGGGCGCAGAGTTCCGGGGGAGTCTGATCGACGAGAAGATGTTCGCCATTGACGTGGCTGAATGGGGAAAACGCAATATTCTTGAAGAATGCCGCGCCAAGGCAGAGATGATCCGGGAGGAAAACGAAGAGGCGGCATAGTTCACATGAAAAGAGCACAGCCTTTACACTCAACCCATGAGAATTGCAGCCACAGCCGACTTGCACTTTACGCCCCAGGGCTATGACCGCATCCGCGAGCCGCTGGCGCATGTGCGGGATGAAGCCGACGTGCTGGTGATCGCCGGCGATCTCACCAATTATGGCAAGCCGGAAGAGATGCATTCCCTTCTGAACGCACTGGTCCGGCTGCGTATTCCCATTGTTGCGGTGCTGGGCAATCACGATTATGAAAGCGGCCAGGAAAACGAGCTGATCAAGATGATGACCACCGAAGGCATCAAGGTGCTGGATGGCAGCAGCTATGAGCGCGACGGCGTGGGCTTTGCCGGCGCTAAGGGCTTTCTGGGCGGCTTTGGCCGCGGCATGCTGACGGCCTTCGGCGAAAAGGAGGTCAAAGCGTTTGTGCAGGCAGGGCTGGACGAAACGCTCAAACTGGAGCGGGCGCTCACCATGCTACGCACAGAAAAAATCGTGATCGTGACCCATTACGCGCCGATCTGCGAGACGGTGGAGGGCGAACGCCATGAGATATGGCCTTACCTGGGCAGCTCCCGTCTCGCCGAAGTGATTGACCGCCACCAGGCCGTGGTGGCATTCCATGGACACGCGCACCACGGCAAGCTCGACGGAAAAACCATCGGCGGAGTGCCGGTGCACAATGTGGCGTTGTCACTGCTCATGGCGCAGGACCCGCCGTGCCCGTATCGGGTGGTGGACGTTTAGCAATTAGCAAATAGCCAGAGCCCATCAGACGAGCGGCGAATTCTCGCCGCAAGCTGCTACTATTATTCCGAGTGAAATCCACAGGTTCCAAAGTAGTGCGCATTGAAGCGGAAGCGCTGCGCGAGCTGGCCGATCGCATCGACGGGCAGATGGCGAAGGATTTTGAGAGGGCGGTGGAGTGCCTGCATTCCTGCGGCGGGCGCGTGGTGGTCACCGGAATGGGCAAGAGCGGGATCATCGCCCGCAAGATTGCCGCCACACTCAGTTCCACGGGCACCCCGGCGCTCTACCTTCATCCCGCGGAGGCCGTGCATGGCGATCTGGGTATGGTAGTGCGCGGCGATGTGGTGCTGGCCCTTTCATCCAGCGGGGAGACGGAGGAGATCCTCCAACTGCTGGTGACGATCCGGCGGATTGGCAGCAAGCTAATCACGATCACTGGCGACAAACTCTACTCTTCAAATCCAGACAATTCGGGGAATTCATGCAAACGGTCCACGCTGGCCCAGGCGGCGGACATTGCGCTGGATTGTTCCATTGACCAGGAAGCGTGTTCACTGGGGCTGGCGCCGACGGCTTCAACCACGGCAATGCTCGCTTTGGGCGATGCGCTGGCGGTGGCGCTCTCAGAAAAACGCGGCTTCAAGGAAGAAGATTTCGCGCATCTGCATCCGGGAGGCAAGCTGGGAAAGAAGCTGGCCCGCGTCTCTCAACTCATGCATAGCGGAGATTCGGTGCCGCGCGTCGGGCGGGCCACCAAGATGACGGACGTGTTTTACGAAATGTCGAGCAAGGGGCTGGGCATCACAACCGTGGTGGAAGACAACAAACTGCTGGGCGTGATCAGCGACGGCGACCTGCGGCGCCTGCTGGAGAAACGCAAAGACGTGTTCAACATGACGGCCGGCGATTGCGTGACGGCTAATCCAAAGACGATTCGGCCTGAGGAATTCGCCATGACCGCGCTGAACATCATGGAGCAGAAGAAAATTACTTCGCTGGTGGTGACCCAAGCGGATGGCACGGTAGAAGGAATTATTCATCTGCATGATTTGTGGGGAACGCAGATGGTGTGAAGACGGCTATCGGCTATTGGCTCTTGGCTCTTAGCTTTGTTTTCGTGGGATGAAGTGGTTGGCTAGGAATTAGTGGCACAGGCTGTGTGATACCGGCTTTTGGTACTTGGTATTTGGTATTTGGCTTTGCAGATTTTGCTAAATACCAAGTACCAAATACCAATGACTGACTCAGGCGATCGCGCAAAGAAAATCAAAGTGATCCTTTTTGATGTGGATGGCGTCCTCACGGACGGCTCCATCTGGCTCTTCCCTGCCCCGTCCGCAGCTCCACGCAGCACGGACGCGCAGGCACAGAAACATGCCGATGCGCCGGGGTTCGGCATCATCAGCCAGAACATGATCGAAGCCAAGGGTTTCAACGCGCACGACGGCACAGCGATTTCTCTGGCACGATTGGGCGGCCTGAAGACGGGCATGATTACAAAGCGAATTTCGGAGACCGTGGCTTTGCGGGCGCGGGACTTGAAGATCGATTTTCTGCACCAGGGGGCACAGAATAAGTCGGACATTCTGGACAAGATCCTGGCCGAGAGCGGTTTCAGCGAAGAGCAGATTGCCTATGTGGGCGACGACGTAATCGACCTGCCGATTATGCGGCGCTGCGGGCTGGCGATTGCCGTGGCGAACGCGCGTCCGCAGGTAAAGGCGATGGCACATCATGAGACGGCCTCCAGCGGCGGCCACGGAGCAGCGCGGGATGCGGTGGAGTACATTCTTGAAGCGCAAGGGACGCTGGAGAAGGTGATTGAGGAGTACGTTCAGGGGATAAGGGTGCGAAAATCGGGTAAACGCATGTGATCGCACGTTGATCGAAAAGGCGATCACCGCGGAGACGCGGAGGAAAAAAACACGGCTGTCTGGAGCGAATGAACAGAAAGAAAGGGCGAGGCCGGGCACGTGCCGAGCCCGCTGCCACAAGCGCAGAAATAATCTCTGGGTGGGCGATGATCTATAGCGGGGTGGAGCGGAAGCGACAAAATAAATGATCCACCGGTTTCCCTGCCAAGACGCTTACGCGTCGAACCGGTGGATCAGTTTTGTTTCGTTAGCTGCCAAGTACTGCAGCTACTCAGATTAGAAGCAGCTACCTGGAAAAGGTTGCCGACACGTGACAAATTTTCGCAGCCGGACTTGCCGGGCAAGCCAGCATTGGTGTAACTGGCAATCAGCAAATGGCAGTGGCAAAGCCCGGCGGGGCGCCCACAAATGCAGAAAGCAAGGCAGCCGGACAGATCAAACCTTTAGTTTGGATTGGCTGGTGGGGGTTTGAGCGAGCGCAAGAAAGTCACAAATTCCGGGTCTTTGCGCAAACCGGCAAACTCATTGTCATGCAACGCGCTCTTGATGGGATAACCCTCTTCATTGGCCTTGCTCAGGTAGAAGCGGCAATGCTCCTTATCGCCGTGCTGGCCGTACATCTGGGCCATGACGTAGTGGAAATGGCCGAGATCGTTGGACCCAACCAGGCGGATGGAGATGGCCGCCGAAGAGGACTGGCGCTGAAAAATATCAGGGTCAAGCTCGATGGCACGCTGATATTCCTTGGCAGCACGGTCAAAATCTTTTTGTGAGAAATAGGCCCCACCCAGGTTGCTGTGGAAGCTGGCGTTCTCCTCACTCAGTTTGATGGCTTTTTTGTATTCCCTTATCGCCAAACCATATCTCCTGGCGTTGTAATAGAGCGCGCCCAGGTTGTTATAAGCTTCAGCATAATCCTTCTTGAGCCTGATGGCGTGCTGGAATTCCTTTTTTGCTTCCGTATCACGCCGGAGCTGCAACAGGCACATACCGGTCTTGTTGTGCAGCACGTAGCTATCAGATTTCTTGATGGCGGCGCGATAGTAGTCAATGGAATCCAGGTAGGCTTTCTGGGCGCGCAACTGGTCGCCTTGAAGTTCCAATTCCGCGGCGGTAGCGGTTTCCGGCGGAGGCGGCACGCGCAGCTGTGCGTTGGAATCGGCGGCGGAGGGCTCCTGGGCGCATAAGGGGAAGGCCAGAGCCAGTAATCCGATTATCATTAACAAGCGACTGAAACGACCAATCAAAGAGTAACCCATAAGGCCTCCCTTAGTGCGGCCTGTCCTTGCCGGGACTGGGCGCGACCGCAGGCTTGTTCTGCTTATTATCGTCCTTATTATCGTCTTTTGAACCACCAAAAATCTTGCCCCAGAAGCCTTTTTTCTTCTTTTCCTGTTCCTGAGGCTGGCTCTGGGTTGAATTCTGCGGCACGGGCACCTGTGCTGCGCTGGGGGCAGTACTCCCACTATTCCCATTAGACGTAGCAGAAGCCGGAGGGGTAGGAGTTGGCTTGGGGTCTATGCCAAAAATTCTCTGGAAAACGTTGCCATGGCTTGACTGCTCACAAGTTTGCGTGGGCTGAGTACCATCAATGAATGCAGTGGTGTAATCGTCAGGGCAGGCAGCGGTGGCGATCTGGTTGGTAGCACGATCCAGAGTCAGCTCCACCACGCCCTGAGGCGGTGCAAAGGGCTTAACGTCAGAGTAATTAGGCAGGTCCACAGCCCGCTTCATGAACTCAGTCCAGATAGGCAGAGCGATAACCGCGCCGCTCAGGTGAATGTCACTGTAATCGTCATACCCGACCCAGACGATGCAGAGCAGGTTTGAGGTAAAGCCGGCAAACCAGCCGTCATGCGAGCTGCCGGTCTTGCCTGCTGCAGGGGCCATGAATTTGCGCGCTCGGACTCCCGCAGGTCCGGCGGCTGTGCCGTTATTGATGACGCCCTGCATCATGTCCGTTATTACATAAGACACGCGAGGATCAAGCACCTGGCTTTTTTGCGGCTGGAAATTGTCAATGATGTCGCCATTAGCGTCACGCACGGAACGGACCATGGTAGGCGTAATGCGCTGGCCGTTATTGGTGAAAATAGTATAGGCAGAAGCCATCTCCATGGGGGTGGCGTCATACGATCCCAGGGCCATAGCAGGCGTGGCCCGAACGGAGGCGATGCCGGCGATCTTGGCGAGGTTTGCAACTTTGTCATACCCCACCATCTCAGCCACTTTCACCGTGGCATTGTTCAGCGAATGCGCCAGAGCAAACTGAGCGGTGACCTGACCGTGATATTCCTCTTTGTAATTGCGCGGCGTGTAAACATCGTCGCCATTGATGAAGGCCGTGGGCGAGTCGTCCACCAGGCTGGCCGGAGTAAAAATTGGCTGCTCATTGGTTACGGCATTGTTGATGGCAGCCGCGTAAACGAATGGTTTGAAGATGGAGCCGGTTGGGCGCTTGGCCACGGCGTGGTTCAACTGGCTGAAGCCGTAATTGCGACCACCGACCAGCGCCAGCACTTCTCCGGTGTGAGGATCAAGCGCAATGAGCGCTACTTGCGGGATGGGACCGGGCATCACCTTGGTTTCAAACTTGTTCTTGCCGACCTTGACCCTCTTGGTGCGCAGCTTGGCGACCTGCGCGTCCACTTCCTTCAGGCCAATATCGACCGCCTGGGCCGCTGCCTGCTGGAGCGCAGGATCAAGCGTGGTATAGATACGGAAGCCATCGGCGTTCAAATCGTCTTCGCCATATTTGCTGACCAGTTGTTCGCGGATCAGATCGACGAAGTACGGCGCGTCACTTGCTTCTACGTTTTGCGGCGCCAGCTTGAGCGGCGTAGCTTTAGCCACGTCGGCCTGGGCACGAGTGATGGAACCGGTATCCACCATGGCCTCAAGCACCAGGTTTCTGCGGTCCTGCGCGCGCTCTGGATGGCGGTACGGCGAGAGATAGCTGGGCCTCTGCACTAATCCCGCCAGCATGGCTGCTTCCGGCAGAGAGAGGTCCTTCAGGTCTTTGCTGAAATAAGCCTGCGCAGCTTCACCAAAGCCGGTAATAGTGAATGAGCCGCGCTGTCCCATATCGACCTGGTTGGCATAGAGTTCAAAAATCTGCTTTTTGGAGAACCGCTGCTCCAGTTCGATGGAGATCAAGATCTCGGTCAGCTTTCGCTTGAGCTTCTTTTCCGGCGATAGGAAAAATCCGCGAGCCACCTGCATGGTGATGGTGGACCCACCCTGCCGGTTCCCGCCCTGGCGCAGATCGATCCAGCCGGCCTGCAGTAGGCGCCAGTAATTCACACCATTGTGATGGAAGAAACGGCGGTCCTCAATTGAGGTAACGGCATCGACCATGACTTTGGGGATGTCCTCATACTTGACGAGGCGGCGCTTGGAGCGGGCCTGGCCGTCAAACAAACCGGTTACAAGCTGAGGCTCAATTTCATAGGCTGTCAGGCTGTCGTCGCTGCCGGCGAGGGAGGCAATCTTATCTACGTGGCCATCTTTAATGCGGACAACCGCGCCTTCAGCGCTGTAATAAGACTCTTCACCCGGCTTGATCTCAATGGCGTCCTTCATCACCTTGTAGACGCCAAACTTAGACTTGCCCTGTTCGCCGGATTCAGTGTAACCAGCGTGGCGCAGATAATTGGCGATCTCGCGCGGGTCAGCCTTCTGACCAATGCGGATGCTGCGCGGCTGAGCATATATCTTGGCCGTATTGGCAAAGATAGGCTTGCTCATGCGTGCATCGACGATCTTCTGGTACTTGATGTAGTAGTACGAGAACACGCCGAACAGCAGGAGTGAGATGATGAGAAAAGCAGCCAACCCGGCCCGGAAAAACGGGTTCCTGAGGCTGCCACGGAAGCCTTTGACGCGAGGAATTTTTATTTTAATAGCCATGTTCCAAGTAGGCGGAGTTCGCCGTGTGTTTCTCTCAGACTCATGGCGGGCCAGAGCGTTACCTGCTGGTGCTGAGAAGTTCGGTCTTGCTTATTATATACGTTTATTGATTGAGTTTGCAGTAAAGTCCAAATCCACTGGATGCACAATCATATCGACATGGATGCGGTACTTGACGCTGATGCCAAGGCCGTCCCTGGTACGCGTGATAATCACCTGATCTTCCTTCAGTTTAATGTTCTCTAAGTCAGCTTTTGTGACGACGAGCTTCTTTATGTCGTCATCTGTCAGCGTGGTATAACTGTTTTTCCGTGCGATATCATCCAGCCCATCCTGCAGCTGATAGTTATTGAAATACGGGGGAATCAGATTCCAGGCGGTGTAAAAGCTGCCTACAACGATCAAGATTCCGATCAATCCTTTAATTTTGCCCATATGGCCAGCCGCAAATCTCCTTCAGGACCGCATTAACTGCGTGAAAGTGGTTTCAATGCCGGGGATGTTAGCATCCTCCGATTTGCGTGTCGAGCGGGAAACCACCTCAACTTTCCCTTCGGTAACCTTCTTACCAACGTTGATCCGGTAAGGTATTCCTACTAAGTCAGCATCCTTAAACTTCACCCCGGCGCGCTCATCGCGATCATCCAGCAGAACGCTAAAGCCCGCGCCTTCAAGCTTTTGCGCGATCTCCTCTGACGCCCCCATAATCGCGGCATCCTTCACATTTGTCGACGTCACCACCACATCAAACGGCGCAATCTGCGGCGGCAGCCAGAAGCCGTCGGCGTCATTGTTCTGCTCGATCGCCGCCGTCAAAATCCTCTCTACGCCAATGCCGTAGCAGCCCATGATCGGCATGACTTCTTTGCCATCTTTATCCAGCACCGTCGCGCCCATCGACTTCGTGTACTTGTATCCCAGCTTGAAGATGTGTCCAATCTCCATCGCCCTGCCGACCACCAGCACTCCTCCGCAATTCGGACACCCCTCACCAGCCGCCACATTCCGCAGATCCACCCACTCCGTCGGATGGAAGTCCCGCAGCGGCGTCACATTCTTCAGGTGATAATTTTCCCTGTTCGCGCCTGTCACCAGATTCTTCCGACCCTTCAGCGCCGTGTCCGCCAGCATCAGCGGCAGCGCCTCCAGGATGATCGCTTGCGTCACGCTCCCCAGATGTTGCGCGCCCGCAGCCAATGCCGGGACCTTCACCGGCCCCAGGTATCCCGCCGGCGACATGAACACCCGCTGAATCTCTTCTTCATGCATCGGCCTGAACTCTTTCCCATCCAGCGCCGACGTCAGCTTGGCTTCATTCAGTGTGTGGTCGCCGCGCAGCAGCACAATCACCGGCCTGGTCTTCACCTGCCCCGGATTCTTCTTGTCCGGCTCAACCTGCATCAGCGCCAGCGTCTTGATCTTCTGCGTCGGAGACACGCCCAGAAAATTCGCCACGTCTTCAATCGTCTTCATCCCCGGCGTGTGGACTTCTTCCGGTTCGCCATCGCCCGGCAGGTCCTGCGCCGGAGCCAGCTTTGAAGTTGCTTTCTCCAGGTTCGCGGCGTAGCCGCATTTCTCGCAGCTCACAACCATGTCTTCGCCCGCATCGGTCATGCACATGAACTCGTGGGACGCCGATCCGCCCATCGCTCCCGAATGCGCCTCCACCACGGCATACTTCAGCCCGCACCGGTCAAAGATCCGCCGGTAAGCGTCATAATGTTTCTGGTAGCTCACATCCAGCCCGGCCTGGTCGATATCAAACGAGTACGAGTCCTTCATCGTGAACTGCCGCACCCGTATCAGCCCCGACTTCGGCCTTGCCTCGTCTCTGAACTTGTTTTGTATCTGGTACCAGATCTGCGGAAGCTGTTTGTAGCTGCGCAGCTCTTTCCGCGCGATGTCCGTCATGACCTCTTCATGCGTCATGCCCAGACACAGATCGGCCCCTTTGCGGTCTTTCAGGCGAAACATGTTGTCGCCCATCACCTGCCAGCGTCCGCTCTGCTCCCACAATTCGCGCGGATTGAGCGCCGGCAGCAGAAACTCCTGCCCAATCTTGTTCATCTCCTCGCGGACCACATCGGTAATCTTCAATATCGACCGCTGTCCCATGAACAGGTACGAGTAAATGCCGGCGCCCAGCTGCCGTATATACCCCGAGCGGACCAGAAACTTGTGGCTGGCGACCTCGGCGTCCGCCGGGGCCTCACGTAGCGTGGGAATAAACAGTTGTGACCAACGATGCATTTTGTCGGGTGACCTCAAATCTCACAATGAAGAGAATTGTTCATTGTAACAAGGAAGAACAAAGACTTTTCACCACGGAGACGCGGAGGCGCGGAGAAAAACTAGGAGGGTTGGTGGAAGAGCGGCCCTTTCAGGTGTAAAGTTCAGGGACATTCTTCACAGACCGTTCTCAACACATCCTTCACACTTTGTTGCTGGAAGTTTTGCAGCTCCAGGTCCGATCCCCAGCAAAGGAGCGGGACTGGAGCGGGTCTAATTCACAGACCAG
>JAIQGL010000068.1 GCA_020072585.1 Terriglobia bacterium
AAGACTGTTTGCTTGGCTGCATAATTTCCGCCGTCTGGTCATCCGTTGGGAGTATCACGAAGCCAACTTCCTCGGCATGGTCCAACTCGGCTGTATCCTCATTCTCTTGAGAAACTATTTATGAGATGGCTTCTAGTATAACGGCCACACTAACCCCATCATGAGAGCTGCCGCTCATGGGGTAGTGTTTGAAGTTGTGCTGTGGCCGTTATTGACTATCGATTCGTGTCTGCGAAGCCGAGTTCGCACCATGGTCGAACAAGAGTCAGGATGGCAGAGATGCCCCTTGTCGTCGGAGGGGGCGGCGGGATTGATGCAGCCACATGCCGGGTACGGCCCTACGGTTGAGCGTCCGCAATCGGTGCTACCAAAACGTATCAGGTGGGGTCCGATATAGGCGTGGCTTATGACGAAGTTTCACGAAGATTTGAGATTAGGCGCAGCTGCATATTATGCGGAAGAAAACAACCGTTGCCTAGCATGCACTTCAGTACTCGAACCCAGATGTGGTGGGCATTTGTGAACGCTCACGCGGCAACAGAGGATTAGCGACAAGAAATAACATCAATGGCATGAACCCTGTTCGGGTAACAAATTCCGGCCTTAGTCGTCTCCAGCTGCGGCGCGATTCAAGGTATTGTCGGCAATGTAGGAAAAGTAAACCTCAAGTAGCTGTTGAGTTATCTTTGGGCGATCAATGCCCGCCGCTTCCGCAATCCGCAATGTTTCTTCAGAATCGAACTGGGGGCGCACCAATCGTTCGTCTGGCACACGCTCAGGAAATGCTGCGACATGCCTCGCCAAAGCATTGCCGGGATCGCCGGCAATGCGAGACGTCCACTTTTGGTAAGAAACTTTCTTCAGAGTAGGGTTGAATGCCAGCAAGGAATCCACCAATTCCCGTCCAACCATGCCGTGCGGAGTCGTTATGTTGAATACACGGCCAAAGAATTCCTGACGCCTTGATATCGCAACGATGGTGCGACTCAAAAAATCCACCGGCATTAGATGGAGTTCGTCATGAACTTCAATGTCGGGTGCACAGCCGGCCTGCATGCATCCACGAATAAAGGAGGGGACAAAGTCTTCCAGATTGGCCACTCCTGTTTTGGAATGTCCCATGATGGTGCCTGGACGGTAAGTTACCACCGGGATGCCTCTGGAAGCTGCGATACTGACAAGTTTTTCAGCGACCCATTTGCTCTGAACATAGCCGTCTGAAAGATTTGGTGCACCGGGGAGGGGATCTTTTTCGCTGATGATCGCTGGCGTATCCTCCCTTGCTTGAGTTAACGCTACGGACAGCGTGGAAATAAAGTGAAGCGACTTGCTGCGTCCGAAACTTGCCAGGCGCAGCAACGCTTCCGTGCTGAGCACATTGGCAGCCTTGTGAAAACTGTAAGGATAGTAGAAGTTCACAATGGCGCCGTTGTGATAAATCACATCAATTGTCCCAGCCAATTCCTCAAATTGGTTGCCGGCAAGGCCAAGCAGGGGGCTGCCTAGATCACCCAGGACAGGAACAATGCGGTCACGTAGGGCTGCGCGCCAGAGACCAAAGGACTTCAACCGTTCTTCGATTCTCCTGTGTCCAGCCTCAATGCTCGCATCTCGCACCAGGCAGTAGATATTTGCGTCGGTCTCGGCCAGCAGATCTGATAGCAGAAAGGCGCCCAGGAATCCAGTGGCCCCGGTAAGAAACGCATTTCGCATCTCTCCCAGCGCACCCTTGGTTCGAAGCACAATCGCTGGGTCTAAGGTGGCTTCACGGTTAAGATCAGGTACGGTTTCGTCAGAAATGATATCCGCATTCGGACCACGTTCAATAGCTGCTGCAAGTTTGGCCGGAGTCGGTGCGCCGAACAACGCTTGAAGCCTCGCGTGCAGCCCCTGTTGCCTCATCATCTGAATCAATCTCACAGCCAGCAAAGAATGCCCGCCCAGTTCAAAGAAACTGTCGTTGACCCCGATCTTCTCCGGCGCCAGTTGCAGCACATGGGCCCAGATTTCGACCATTTGCTTTTCCGTGTTGTTGCGCGGCGCCACATACTGCTGACCTGACGTTATCTTCACTTCCTTCCGGCTCAGGGCGCGACGATCCACTTTGCCGTTCGAACTCAACGGTATTGTGGCCAGGCTGACGAACGCTACAGGTACCATGTATTCAGGCACCGTCTTCAGCAAATGCGCGCGCAGTTCCTCATTCGGCAACTGCACCAACTGCTCTGCTGTTGTCTCCTTCGCCCGGTAAAAAGCGATCAGTTGCCTGCTGCCTTCCTGCTCCTTCGCGATCACAGCGCTGTCTTGTATCTCTGGGTGTTGATTAAGGCATGCTTCTATCTCGCCCAGTTCAATGCGGAAGCCGCGGATCTTCACCTGTGTATCGATCCGGCCCAGGTATTGGATGTTGCCGTCCTCCAGCCACCGCGCCAGGTCCCCCGTCTTATACATGCGCTCGCCCGGCGCGAACGGGTTGGCGACAAATTTCTCCTGCGTCAATTCCGGCCGATTCATATACCCACGCGCCAGCCCATCCCCCGCGATATGCAGCTCACCCGGTACCCCAACCGGCTGTGGGTGGTTGTGTTCATCAAGGATATAGATTTGCGTGTTGTCAATCGGCGCGCCGATCGGAACAAACGGATCATTTAGCTGCGAACAGTCATAGGCCGTTACATCGATCGCCGCCTCCGTGGGACCATATAAGTTGTGCAAAACAGCATTGGGGAATTTTGCTTTGTAATCATCGACAGATTTTCTGTCTAACGCTTCTCCACTGCAAAAGATTTGCTTCACCTTGTTACAGCCGCTGCGCGCATTCTCCAAATAGCTGCGCAGCATCGAGGGAACAAAATGCAGCGTCGTTACTCCCGCCTGATGAATGAGATTCTCTAGATACTCAACGTCTTTGTGTCCATCCGGAACCGCAAACACCAGCGAAGCTCCCGTCATCATGGGCCAGAAAAACTCCCACACCGAAACATCAAAGCTATACGGCGTCTTTTGCAGCACAACATCGTCTTTGGTCAGCGCATACCGTTTCTGCATCCAATGCAGTCGATTCACCAACGCCCGATGCTCCACCAGCACGCCCTTGGGTTTTCCGGTTGAACCCGACGTATAGATCAGGTAACTCAGGTTGTGGGCTTTGACCTCTTGCCGCAATTCAATGCCCTTCGCCTTCAATGCAGCAACATTTTTAGTGATCTCCGGCCACTGCTTATCCAGCGTAACTACCTTTACGTCTCCTATGAATAAAGAACTTATCTTGTTCTTAAATCTCTCCTGCGTCAGGACAACCTCCGCCTGACTGTCCTGCAACATATACTCCAGCCGGTCATCTGGATACCCCGGGTCAGCCGGTAAATAAGCCCCTCCTGCTCGCACGATTCCCATGATCCCCACCATCATCTCCAGGGAACGCTCCACACAGAGTCCAACCACGCTGTCTGGCCTCACCCCCAACGATTGCAAGTACAGCGCCAGATCTCTGCTCTTGTCATAAAGCTCTTGATAGCTCAACTCCTGTTCGCCAAACACCACCGCTCTCGCGCCAGGATTGTCTTGCACTTGCTCGATAAAGAAATCATGGATGCATTTGTCCTTGGGATAGTCGGCGCGGGTATCGTTGTACTCGATTAACAACCGTTGCTTCTCTGCGCCACTTAGATAATCCAGGTCGCGAATCTTAGCCGTGGGTGTGGCCGTGATGGCCCGGCACAGCCCCACAAAGTGCTCGCCCATGCGCGCGATGGTCTGGGGCTTGAACAGCGCTGTGCTGTATGCAATGAACCCGGCCAGCCCCGCCGGGGTTTCCTCAAAGTCAATCGTTATATCGAACTTGCTGATGCCGCTCTTCAAAGGATAGGGCCGAATGTGCTGCTCCAATGCTCCCATGTCGGCGTTTTGCAATATAAACATCACTTGAAACAGGGGGCTGATGGTGAGGTCGCGCTGGGGTTGCACCAGGTCCACCACTTTCTCAAACGGCGCATCCTGATGTTCATACGCCCCCAGACAGGTCGCCTTTACCTGGGACAATAGAGCGGAAAATGTATCTTCGCCCTCTACCTGGCTGCGCAAAGCCAGCGTGTTGATAAACATCCCGATCAGGCCTTCCGTCTCTCCGTACTGCCGATTGGCGATCGGACTGCCGACACAGATATCGCTTTGGCCCGTGTAGCGATACAGCAACACCTTGAAGGCAGCCAGCAAGATCATGTAGAGCGTGCCACCTTTATGTTGTGCCAGGTTCTTGAGCTGCCCTGTCAGTTGCGCATCCAGGGCGAACGCATGGCTCGTCCCGGCAAGGCTTTGCACGCTTGGCCTGGGATAGTCTGTCGCCAGATCCAAACTCCCCGCGGCACCGGCCAGTTTTTCCTGCCAATACGCCAGTTGCTGCTTCAGTATCCCGCTCTCTTCCAGCCACTTTCTCTGCCACACAGCGTAATCCACGTACTGAATCGGCAACGGCGCCAAGTTGAGACGTTGGCCTTGGCGCTGGGCCTCCATGATCA
>JAIQGL010000018.1 GCA_020072585.1 Terriglobia bacterium
CACGAAATCATTTGCCAACTGGGATGGAAATCACAACCTATAATGATCATCTGAAGGCTCCTCTCTTCCCAGTTGTCTTCGTCGTCAAACAAAGAATACTGTGTCGGACGGGGCCTTCGCTCTTATCCAATCAATCCTTCGCGCTTTTTGCGAAGGGTGGGAGTCCATGCACTTCGTAACTGTTCGTTCCCGCACAGTCGCTAACGAAAGCGAACAGCCCGGGATCAAATCTAACGCACCATCCGTTTGATTTAAAATGCCTTAACCTGGATCCCTTTTTGGAATGTGAGTTGCCTTGAGACTGGTGTGACCCATTTCCCCCTGGAGGTCTTCAAAGTATGCGGCTGCGCGCTATCTCCACCTTTCTTGTTGTCTGTCTCGCCTCGATCTTCTCCCTCGCCCAGAACCTGACGCCGCCCACGCCGGAGCGCTTCACCATCCACTCCAATGTGCTGAATGAAGACCGGGCGGTCCTGGTGCGGATGCCGGCGGCTGCGCAGGGAAGAAAAGACAGATACCCGGTGCTGTACCTGGCGGACGGCGACGGCCACATTAATGAAGTGGGCGCGATCATTGATTTTCTTGTCTCCCAGAACCGGTGCGCGCCGGTGATGATTGTGGGCATACCCAACACGGACCGCACGCGTGATCTGACGCCGACGCACGCCGACCAGAAGAACGCCATGGGCGTGGTAGTTGAGAGTCAGCCTACGAGCGGAGGCGGCGACAAGTTTCTGGAATTCATCCAGACGGAGCTTTTCCCGGAGATTGAGAAGCGTTACCAGCCGCTACCCTATCGCATCTTTGCCGGGCATTCGCTGGGCGGGCTGCTGGCGATCCATGCACTGATCGCGCATCCTGACATGTTCAATGCATACATTGCCGTGAGCCCGAGCCTGCAATGGGACGACCAGCACACCCTGCACCAGGCCCAGCAATTCTTTGCCAAACAAAAAGAATTAAAGAAGACGCTCTTCTTCTCCCTGGGAAATGAAGGCGCTCTTCCCAACCCGATGGGCGATGGCTTTAACCAGCTGCAGAAGCTCTTCACCACCACAACGCCGAAAGGCTTCCTGGTGCGCTCGGCGCGCTATCCTGACGAGGACCACGGCTCAACTACGTTCCTGGCCCATTACGCCGGGCTGCGCACCGTTTTTGACTGCTGGGTAATGCCACGCGATCTCAGAGACGGTTTGCCGGTGGGCGGCCTGAAGGGCGTTGAGCAACACTACCACGAATTGTCAGAGCGCTTCGGCTTCCCCATCTCCGCCGAACAGACCATCAATCAAATGGGATACACCCTGTTGGGAGACAAAAAGATTGAAGAGTCCGTGGCGGCGTTCAAGCGCAACGTGGAACTCTATCCGGACTCAGCGAATGTCTATGACAGTCTGGCCGACGGCCTGGAAGCTGCCGGAAAAACCGATCTGGCGCGCCAGAATACGCAAAAAGCAGTGACCGTGGCCACCGAGACAGGAGACCCGCGGCTGCCGCAGTTCAAGCAGCATCTGGATCGGCTGGCCGCTGCCGCCACAACAGCAGAGCATGCCGGCCAGGGAAAGTGAGCAGTGTAAGTTTCTGGCTGATACCAGTCAGAAGAGGTCTTTGACAACCTGGCTCATTGCGTTTGGGCGAACAGCTTTAGGCCTGAGTTTATGCCGCTTGTCAGCCGGGTGCTCCATCCTTCGCAAAAAACCGCGAAGGATGGGGCCCCACCGGTGTGATGAGTCACGCGACGCACCTGATCGGTCGATTACAACGGGCACTTCGGCAACACCAGGGGAGAACTCGTGACAAACACATTCTGTAGCCAGCAACTGTTTGACACTCCGTCCCAAAGCAGGTCCGTGCCATTCCGCGATAGTCGGTTGCCCTCCACCAGGATGCCTTGATTGCGAGGCTGTACGTCCTCAAGAATGTTGATGCCGCTCAGTCCGTTCTTTTCCACCAGATTGTTTGCAATGAGACAGCCAGTCAGATCTCCACCCTGAAGCAGGATCCCATGACCGCCGTTTCTCAACACCTGGTTTTCCTGGATGGTGCAGCCTGCTTCAAAAATCGAAGCGATCTCGATCCCATTGAGCTTATTATCCACGACGTGATTTCCGCGAATGATCGAGTCTGAATCCAGTCCTCGGATGGAAATGCCGGTCTGGTTCTCGCGGATGATATTTTCGCTAATGACCGGGATACTCTCGTCGGGCGGGTCTCCGCTGGGTATTATGACCCCAACATCCGAGAACCCGCTGATGGTATTTCGATAGAGGGCCGTGTGCGAGACCACGCTCATAATCACCCCGCTCAGTCCATTCGCGCCTGCGCGAATCGTATTGTCGAACATGCGGACGCGCGATGAACGGAACAGGGCAATCCCCGCCTGGTTGTTTTCAATGGTCAAGTCGTAGATCTCAACATCCCTGGCCGTAATGAGGGACACGCCGACCTCAAAATTCGAAATCCGGCCTCTGCCTTTCAAGGTCACCTGGCCGTCGAAAATGAAAACGCCCATGCCTGTGCCGTCGCCGGTAATATCGTGTCCATTCAGATCTATGGTGATGTTGGGTGCACCAGGCAATGGCCCAAAGACGCGTAGCCCATTGCCCGTACAGTTCAAATTGGCCGTGAGCTTCAGGTCTGTCTGGATTACGTCTCCGCATTGAACGGCAAACGCAGGCCTGGCAGCGATTGCCGCGAGCAAAAAAAATCCTGCTATGGATAGCAGGAATCTGGCAGTGATTTTGATTTGAAACATATCTTTCTCTTTCTGTGCCAGAGAACAACAGCCGCCTTGTCGCTGGCTAATCTCTGGGCCTCCATAGTTTATTACTTCATAAATAAAATGGATGCCGAAGTTACAAATTTACTTTGTGGATGAAACTAAGAATAGAACCAGACTATTTCAATACAACAGGAGAAGCTGAATATGGTTGCAGCCTCTGACCAATATTTTGCACTTAGATGAAACAAGGCTAGATAAAACTTAGAGATCTCTAACAGTAGTCTTGATTTATACCAATCCAGACTTCCATCCTGTGCCGGGTTCTATAAAGGGAATGTCTACTTACTTCTACTTACTTCCCTTCTCCTGGCCCAGCTTCCTGTCAAAAAACTCCGCGCCGGCTTTGTATCCGCTGACCCAGCTCTTCCAGAGCAGAAGATCATGGATTTCATCGGGGAAGATAAGCTGTTCGAACTGGACATTTTGCCGCCGCAGCCGCTGCACCAGGTCGACAGTCTGCTGGAATGGCACGTTGCGGTCATCGTCACCATGGATAAACAGCACCGGCGACTTCCATCCCGCAACAGACGCCACTGGCGACGAATCAAACGCCAGCTTCATCGCCTCCCGGTAGTCCGGGGCGTCCTCTCCCAGTCGGCGGCCCAGCAAGGTGGACCAGTCATGCACGCCGTGGAAGTCCACGCCGGCGGCAAAAATATCTGAGTTGCGCGAGAGAGCCAGCGCGGTCAGCAGGCCGCCGTAAGAGCCCCCCCAGATGCCGATGCGCTTCTTATCGACATAAGTCAGCCCTTGCAGATACCTGCCCCCGGCGACCACGTCCTTGTACTCAGACGATCCGCGCCAGCCGCTGTTCGCCGCATCACGGAAAGCCCGCCCATACATGATGCCCAGGCGGTAATTGACTGAGAGCACCACATATCCCTGGCTGGCCAGATACTGGTTCTGAGCGTAAGCGTTGTGATAGTAGTACGAGTAGTGGAAGCCGGGCATCATCTGCCGTGGCGGTCCGCCGTGAACATAGATCAATGCTGGACCGGGCTGAGTGCGGCCGCGCGGAACAAAAAGCTGGCCGTGGATCTCCAGTCCATCTTCGCTGCGGAACGTTACGGTTTGCGGCTCGACCAATTGTGCCGATGGAAAGTCTTTGGGCAGAGCGGCGGCGGCAATCATCTCCCGGCTCGGCGGCTGGCCCTCTGACTTGAGAGCAATCCGGTAAGGCATGGCCGGCGACGTTGCAGTTGATCCCAGGCAAACAATCGTCTTGCCGTCCGCCAGCATCAAGGGATGCCATTCGATGGTTTTACCCGAAGTAAGCGGCCCCAACTTCAGATGCAGTTCATTCGGCCGAGTGATGTCTTGCAAAATGGATACGGAAATATGCCGGCGCTCCACGTCTCCATCGTTCGACGTGTACAGGACTGCATTCTTGCCTGTCGCCAGTTCCACATCCTCCACGTCGAACTCTCCGGGAGTCAAAAGTCTTGGTGCGCCACCACGCGCTGAGATTGCATACAAGTGGTTTCTGCCGTCCTGTTCGGAACAAAAAACTATTTTGCCTCCCTCAGCGAACTTCAATGACTCCGCGGCAAACGGCGGCAGCGAATCATTCATCTCTTTTCCGCTGCGCCAGAGTTCATGGGCCTGAGCGGTCCCGGCATCTGCAAGCCAGATGGCCCATGGCTGCACGCGTTTGGGGATCAGCGGCAGATGGTTTTCCGCACCGGGCATGCGGATAAACACAAGCTGCTTGCCATCGGGCGACCAGCGCGGCGCAAAGTCGCGGTCCACACTGGGAGAAACGTAGCGCACACGCTGCTCGGCGATGTCAAAGATCGCAATGAAGCCGTGGTCCTTTCGAGCTGAGTTGAAGGCTATATGTTTCCCGTCCGGCGACCATTGCGGCTCACCCTCTTCTCCACGCAACTCAGTCAGTTGGTGCGCAGGCTTGTCTCCTGCCACATTGGCAATCCACAGATGATGCTTGGCGCCCACCCAGACCGCCGTCAGCCCATCGGGCGATATCTGAATGTCTTCGCAATCTTCTTCCGGACAACCCATGTCGCCGAGCAGGCGCGGCTTCCCTGTTTCAACCTCAACGGCCCACACTTGCTGCTTGGGTTCCTTCACTTCGCTGGTTGGATTCGCAACGTGGCCTTCACCGCTCACCTCTGAGCCGCGGGCATAGAGCACGGTCTTGCCGTCAGGCGTCAGCTTTACGGCAAAAATGTCCTGGCCGTCATCGCCCTGGTAGTGGGTGATTTGGCGCGCGGCAAAATCGGGCGCGTCAGCCACCCATAGGTTGCGCTCGCCTTTGCTGTTGAAGACCCAGGCAATGCGGTTGACGTTCGCCGCTGAGGTTAACCCGGTGGGAAACGGCGAACTCATTACTTGTTCCAGGGTAAAGCTGGGTTTTACGGCTGAAGAGTTTTGAGCAAGCGACGTAGCTGCAAGAGTCAGAATAAGCAGAGCAAGTCTGAGGAGTTTCATAAACCCCGACATCATACCAGCCGCCATAGCAGTTTTTTTGGCGTCCGTAAAGGAAATGGCTATTGCGAGGGAACGGCTTATCGCGCCTTCTCTATGAAGGCGCCTACCAGGGCCGCGCATGCTTCCACAAACTCCTGGTCTTCCGCGGTAAACGTATTGGCAAAATAGCTGTTGATGTCAATCTCGCCGTAAAGCGTACCTTTGCTAAGGACTGGGACAACGATCTCTGACTTCACCAGCTGTGAGCCCGGCTGATAACTGGGATCGGCCGCCACATTGTTCACGACCACGGTTTTTTTTGAGCTGGCTGCCGCGCCACACAGTCCTCGATCCAGTGAAATATTTTCATGCGGCTCAAAGCTGCCCACATGCGGGCCCAGCACCAGGCTGCCCGGTTTGGTCTTGTCGACCAGATAAAAGCCCACCCAGTTATAGCGAGTCATGGTGTCGTGCAAACGTTGCACGATCTGCTCCATCAGAGCATCTACCGTCCGCGCGGACTGGGCGAAATACCCAAATTCCTTGAGTAAGTCCTTGTGCTTTGACATTGTCTCTTCAATTGGCTGCGAGTCACCGAACGTCTTGGTGCCTTTATATAGCGGCCCGTGGCTCATCCACAATGTCATTGTGGGTTCATGGTCAAAAAAAACACGGGGTCAAAATTGTGTGGCGAGCCACGTCTGGCCGAGGCGATGAACAGGCGTTCTGGCTCACTACCGCTTCTTTTCCATGAACTTCCCTACCAGCTCTGCCATCGCTTCCGCAAAAGTCTGTTCCGTCTTGGGAAACGCGTTGACAAAATAGCTCTCGATATCGAGCTCCCCAACCAACTGGTTCCGGGCAAAGATCGGCACCACCATATTGGCCTTCACAAGCTCCGATCCGGAAAGATATCGCGGATCAGCCGCCACATCATTCACAACAACAGTCTGCCGTGTAGTGGCTGCCGCGCCGCACAGCCCCTTGTTGATCGGGATACGTTCATTCGGACTGAAACTGCCCACATAAGGCCCCACCACCAGCATTCCAGCATCAGCCGGGTCCACCAGATAAAAACCAACCCAGTTGTAGCGCGCCATTTGATCGTGCAGGGTCTTTGCAATGTGGGTCATCAACGCAGTCGCGTTGGAAGCTGTCTCGGCAAAATTGTGGAACCCTTGCAGCAGGTCCTGGTGTTTTGACATGAGTCATTCATCCTGGGCAAGACTTATGTGCCATAACTTAAAAAGATTGCTCCTGTTATAAACCTCAACCCCGCGCGGGAGCAATGTTATTTTTGATTTTTACGGGCGCTGGTGCTCATGTTTGCAGGGGTGCTTACTTCTGCATGCATGGTGCGTCCAATTTGAAAACATCCGCTCTACCCTT
Organism: Terriglobia bacterium; assembly: GCA_020072585.1. GTDB lineage: Bacteria > Acidobacteriota > Terriglobia > Terriglobales > Acidobacteriaceae > Angelobacter. The sequence goes on from JAIQGL010000018.1 coordinate 6,596, forward strand.
TACCCTTGACTTGGACACGCTATGAAGATTTCTTTCTCCCGCAACCTCGCTGTTGTTATTTGTTTTTTTTCCATCGCCGTCGCCCTTCGGGCCCAGGACATCGCTTCCTTTGAAAAGCGGATCACGGTCAAGAAGCTCTCCAATGGCCTCACCGTCATCATCATGGAGCACGCGGAAGCCCCCGTCTTTTCCTTTTATACCCACGTTGACGCCGGCTCAGCCCAGGAAGTCCCCGGCATCACCGGCCTGGCCCACATGTTTGAGCACATGGCCTTCAAGGGCACACATGAGATCGGCACCAAAAACTGGCCCGCGGAAAAAGTCGCGCTGGAGAAGGTGGAAACCGCCTATGCCGCGTATCTCAAAGAGAACCTGAAAGAAGTGGGTCGCGACCAAAAGAAGGTCGCCGAACTGGAGAAGGCCTGGCAGGACGCCGTGGCCGCCGCCGATGAGTTTGTCGTCCCCAACCAGTTTGGCGAGATCGTGGAAAGCCAGGGCGGTGTGGGCCTTAACGCCTCTACCGACCGCGACGACACACACTACTTCTATTCGTTCCCGCAGAACCGCCTTGAACTGTGGGCCTACCTGGAATCAGAGCGCTTCCTGGAGCCGGTGATGCGCGAGTTCTATAAAGAACGCGACGTGGTGTTTGAAGAGCGGCGCATGAGCGTGGACAGTTCGCCCCAGGGCCGCCTGCTGGAAGAGTTTCTGGGGACGGCATATATCGCCCACCCCTACGGCCGCCCGGTGGTGGGCTGGCCTTCTGATCTGCGTGCCTTCTCCGCAACCGATGCCTTGAATTTCTTCCACAAGTATTATGTTCCCGCCAATATGGTGGTCACCGTGGTGGGTGACGTGAAGGCCGCTGAGGCCATGCCCATCATCGAGAGGTATTTTGGCCGCATTCCCGCGCGGCCCGCGCCCGAGCCGCTGCGCATCAAAGAGCCTCCGCAGCAGGCGTTGCGGCAGGTCATGATTCATGACCACAGCCAGCCGCTGTACATTGAAGGCTATCACCGTCCTGACTTACATGACCCGGATGACTCCGTCTATGACGTGGTGTCAGACCTGCTCTCCAAGGGCCGCACCTCCCGGCTCTATCGCTCTCTGGTGCGCGATAAGCGCATTGCCATCGCCGCACAGGGCGGCTCATTCCCCGGCAGCAAATATCCCAGCCTGTTCTTCTTCTTTGCCGCTCCCACACAGGGACACACGGCAGAAGAGATGGCCGGAGCGATCCATGAAGAGATCGAGAAGCTGAAAACGCAGGACGTCACCGACGAAGAGCTGCTCTCCATCAAGACGCGCGCTAAAGCGGACCTCATTCGCGGACTGGGCAACGACCAGGGCCTGGCCTTCCAACTGGGTGAGTATCAGGCGCTCTACGGTGACTGGCGCGAACTTTTCAAGCAAATTGAGCAGATTGATAAAGTCACCAAAGAAGACATTCGGCGCGTAGCCAACAAAACCTTCCGCGAGGAAAATCGCACCGTGGCAAAAATGGAAACGGAAGCACCCAAAGCTACAGCGGCGCCGGCCAAGGGAGAGCAGAAATGAACAAATCGATCACAGTGTTCTTCGTGCTCTCTGCCCTGCTCCTAAGCACGGACTCCGCAACTGCCCAGGCAGCCAACCCCGCTGCGCCCAAAACTGAGGCCAAGACGGCCCCATCGCCAAAAGGCTCCGGCACGGTTGCCAAAGCCTGGGATAAAGTTCCTATCCCTCCTCTGCATCAATTCAAGCCGCAGGAGCCACGGCGTGTGGAACTGGGCAACGGCATGATCGTTTTTCTCCAGGAGAACCACGAGCTGCCTCTGATAGAAGGCACCGTGCGCATTCGCGGCGGCTCCCGTGAAGAACCCGCGGACAAAACCGGCATGGTGTCAATCTACGGGGATGTTTGGCGCACCGGCGGCACTAAGAGCAAGACCGGCGACGAGCTGGATGACTTCCTGGAAGCTCACGCCGCTCGCGTTGAAGCGTCAGAGAGCTCGGACTCCACCTTTCTTTCCTGGTCATCGCTCAAGGAAAACTTTGATCAGGTCTTTCCCGTCGTCCTTGATCTGCTGGGAAACCCGGAGTTCCGCCAGGACAAGCTTGATCTCGCCAAACAGCAGTTTGCCAGCTTGATCTCGCGCCGCAATGATGATCTGGATGAGATCGCCCAGCGCGAATCCACCAAGCTGGCCTATGGGAAGGACAGTCCTTACGCCCGCTCCGCGGAGTATTCCACCCTTGACGCAATCACACGGGAAGATCTGCTCCAGTGGCACAAACGCACTGTAGCTCCCGCCAACATGATTCTGGGCATGGCCGGCGATTTTGACTCTGCCGCCATGGAGCAAAAGCTGCGCCAGGCCTTTGGCAGCATGCCCCGGAGTGCACCGTTCGCCTCTGCGAAAATCGCTTTCCCTGCTCCTAAACCGGGGATTTATTTTGTCGAAAAAAATGACGTTAACCAGAGCTCAATCCAAATGGTTGATCTGGGTATTGACCGCCGCAACCCGGATTTCTATGCCCTTGAGGTCATGAATGAACTGTTCGGCGGTGGGTTCTCCTCACGTCTGTTTACCAATATTCGCACCAGGCAAGGGCTGGCGTATTCCGTGGGTGGAGGCGTAGGCACGGGCTTTGATCATATCGGAATCACCCGCTTTGCCATGGGCACCAAGAGTGGAAGCACTGTGGCCGGCATTGAAGCCTTGCGTGGGGAAATGGACAAGCTGATCAATGGCGCGGTCAAAACGGACGAGTTAAAGAAAGCCAAGGATGCCATCCTGAACTCTTTTATTTTTGAGTTTGACTCCAAGGAAAAAGTTTTGTCTGAGCGTATGCGCTATGAGTTCTACGGTTACCCGCCAGATTTTCTGGAGCGCTTCCGCGCGGGCATTGAAAAAGTCACGCCCGCTGACGTTGACCGCGTGGCCCGGAAATATATTCATCCGGAGAAGATGGCGGTGTTAGTCGTGGGGAACGCCAAGGACTTTGACCGTGAACTCGCAATCTTCGGCAAGGTCACGACCATCGACATCACAATTCCGCAGAAGAACCCGGGAAAGTGAGAACTATCGAAGCTGATTCGGCTCACCCAGCAATATGGAATCCCAATAGCAAAACGGCACGCTCCGGCGTGCCGTTAACCAATTGCCAGTTGCTAATTGCTGACTGCTTCTTTCGCGCAGTGCTTTTCAAAAGCCTGCTTCAGCCGCGATGCAATCGTCATCGGATCGCTCGTCTCAATGTCGTGGCGCTGCATCATGTAAACCAGTTTCCCGTCGCGCAACAGGCCTATCGAAGGTGAAGACGGAGGGAACCCTGTAAAGTGCCGCCGGGCAGCGTCGGTTGCTTCTCTGTCCTGACCGGCAAAGACTGTAATCATGCGGTCTGGCCGGATGCTGCTTTGTATGGCCGCGCGTACGCCGGGACGCATCCTTCCTGCGGCGCACCCGCAGATGGAGTTCACCACAACCATCAGCGTGCCTTTCTGGTTGATTGCATTTTCCACGTCAGCCGCGGTGCGCGCCTCTTCAATGCCGCCTGCGGTCAGCTCCTGGCGCATGGGCGCCACCATTCCTTCTGGATACATTCTGTTTCCTCCCAGTGGGTCTCTGTCTTGATCCTATTAAGTAAAGATTCTATCAAGTAAAAACCCTTTTCCCTAGCGTCCATCTGTGCTGTAATCTGATTCCAATCCTTGAGAATCCAGGAAAACATCCCTCTTGCGCCGTTCACCACCTTGCACGTGGGTGGCCCGGCCCGCTATTTTGTTGAATCCCATTCAGAGCACGAAGTTTCAGAAGCGGTGGCCTATGCGTTCGCGCGCAAGCTGCCTCTGTTCGTTCTGGGCGGCGGCAGCAATCTGGTCGTGTCTGACGCCGGTTGGCCCGGTCTGGTCCTGAAAATTTCTCTCGCTGGCGTGGAGTTTGAAGGCGACATACAGAAGATGCTCTTCCATGTGGCTGCCGGCGAAAACTGGGACGATTTCGTCGCTCTCACCGTCAGCAAGAATTGCAGCGGGCTGGAGTGTTTGAGCGGGATTCCCGGCACTGCGGGCGGCACGCCTGTACAAAACGTGGGCGCCTATGGACAGGAAGTGTCAGAAACCATCACCCGCGTGCATGCGCTGGAGATCGCCACCGGCAAAACATTTGATATAAGCACCAGCGACTGCGGCTTTGCCTATCGCACCAGCAGGTTCAACACCACGCATCAAAACCAGTTCATCGTGCTTGAAGTGTCCTACCGGCTTCATCGCAATGGAGACCCAAAGATTGATTATGCCGATCTGAAGAAATTCTTCGCTGCCGGCAACAGCGCTAACCCCACGCTCCAGCAGGTGCGTGACGCCGTGCGCTCCATCCGCCAGAGCAAGGCCATGCTGATCGTGGAAGGTGACGAAGACTGCCGCAGCGCCGGATCATTCTTCAAGAACCCTATCGTCAGCCAGGCCGAGGCTGACCGTGTTCAGTCGTTGGCGGAAAAGCTTGTGCCCGGCAAAGCGTTGCCGCGTTATCCTGCTGCCAATGGCCAGGTCAAACTGGCAGCCGCATGGCTGGTAGAGCAATCTGGATTTCACAAAGGCTATTCCCTTGGACCGGTGGGAATTTCCCGCAAGCACACGCTTGCCATCGTCAATCGGGGCGGCGCGGCGGCAAACGATATTCTTGCTCTTAAAAACGAAATCCAGAAAAAGGTATTCGGCACTTGGGGAGTAAGCTTGCAGCCGGAACCGGTGTTTGTGGGTTTTGACAGAAGTGACGACCGATAAAGTCGTTGTCCCGTCCGAGCCGTAAGCCGGCACGGCAGCGTAGCGGAGCGCCACTCAACAGAAAATCCATCAATTCCTAAATCGTTCGTCTTTTATTATCAGGACCCACATCTCCACAGATACATACAGCGGAGAGACCGTACTCGGTGATGACGAATTGCCGGAGGAAGAGGCGCTGCAACAATGGACGGCCGGGGCGGATCGGTTATCTTGAACTCATACATGATGGAAAAAGTATGCGGCTCGTTACCACAGCCGTCACAGTTTAATTTTGACTTCTGCACACTATCCTTGGCCGCTTGCACCAGAATGGGATGGCCTTCAACTTCTTGAATTGTCACCGTGCCATCCGGTTGAACTGTAATCTCAAGAACCACCCGTCCGGAAATGTGCGCAATACGAGCCAACTGCGGATAGCGCGGCTCTTGGAGATCATCCCAGCGCAAGCTGGGCTCTTGTGCTACCTGTCCAGCCGCCAACAACCCCAATAACAAAAGCCCTTCTCTCATGGCTATGTACCTGTGGATGGAACGCCAAATATCTCAGTAACTTGCGCATCCCGCACCACAAAAATCCAATTTCTCGCCGATTTCGTACTTTGAATGTATCTTTCTTCTGACTTATTCATCTTAGAAGAGGGCGGAAATCCGTCGCGGCAGGGCTTAGACTCAGGACTTAGAATAGAAACAGGGTGAAACAAGAACAATATGCTGATCAAGAAACCGAGCGACATACCGTCTTCAGAGATCACTCCGAAACCGTCGTATTTGAGCCGCCGCAAATTTATGGCCGGTGCAATAGCGGCAGGCGCCGCTTTGGCCGGAGGCTTCTACCTGCGCGAACACATGGACAGCGAAGCTACCGTGCAGGCCGCCGGCGTGAAGCTCAGCGGTATCGTAAAGAGCCCATTCAGCACCTCGGAAACGCCGAACTCGTTCAAAGACATCACCAATTACAACAACTATTATGAGTTCAGCACGGACAAGTATGAGCCCAACGGCCTGTCCAAAGACTTCCGCACCCGCCCGTGGACCGTCTCGATTGAAGGCATGGTCAAAAAGCCGAAGAAGCTGGACATCGACACTATCCTGAAGCTGTCGCCTCTTGAAGAGCGCATCTATCGCCACCGCTGCGTTGAAGGCTGGTCCATGGTGATTCCCTGGGTCGGCATCCCGCTCAGCGCGCTGATCAAGCAGGCGGAGCCGTTGCCAAGCGCGAAGTTTGTCGCTTTCCAGACCATATCCGCTCCGGACCAGATGCCGAACCAGAAACGCGACGTCCTGGATTGGCCCTACGTGGAAGGGCTGCGCATGGATGAAGCCATGCATCCGCTCGCGATCCTGGCCGTGGGACTCTATGACGAAGTGCTGCCTAATGTTGACGGCGCGCCTCTGCGTCTGGTTGTGCCGTGGAAATACGGCTTCAAAAGCATCAAGGCGATCGTGAAGATCAGCTTCACTGACTCCATGCCGCCCACCACCTGGAACAGGATGGCGGCAAACGAGTACGGCTTCTATTCCAACGTAAACCCGCAGAAAGACCATCCCCGCTGGAGCCAGGCCAGCGAGCGCCGCATCGGCGAGTTTCGTAAACGTCCGACCCTCATGTTCAATGGCTATGCTGACCAGGTTGCGGGCCTTTACTCCGGTCTGGACCTGAATAAAAATTACTAATTACTGATGAAACCATTGCCGGAAAAATTCGTCCGCGCACTGAAGGTGCCGGTGTTTGTCGGCTGTCTTGCGCCGGCCTTCGTGCTCACGTGGAAAGGGTTCCATGATGGCCTTGGCGCCAATCCCATTGACGTCATCACTCGCTCAACCGGCAAATGGACCCTCACCTTCCTGCTGATCACGCTCAGTGTTACGCCGGTGCGGAAGCTAAGCGGCCTCACCTGGCTGATCAAATTCCGCCGCATGCTGGGGCTGTACGCATTTTTTTACGGCTCTCTGCATTTGATGACCTATATCTGGCTCGACAAGTTTTTTGACGTTCATGAGATGCTGCATGACATTGCCAAGCGGAAGTTTATTACCGCCGGAGTGACCGCATGGACCCTGATGCTGCCGCTGGCCTTGACCTCCACCACTGGCTGGATTCGCCGCATGGGCGGCAAACGCTGGCAAAAGCTGCACCGACTCATCTACTTCAGCGCCACTGCGGGTGTGGTCCATTTCATCTGGCTGGTCAAAGCGGACCTGCGCCTGCCATTCACCTATGGCTCGATTCTGGCGGTCCTGCTTACCTATCGCGCGATCGTCTGGCTGATGGCACGCGCGCGCACCCGCCGCGCAATCGCAGGACAAGCGGTACGAGCCTGACTCCGAATCTGTTGGCTAAGCTGAAGTCATTCAGAAAGCAAAAGGCGCATCCGGAGATGCGCCTTTCTTGTCTCTGAAGCCCGATTCTCAGTGAAAGTTGAGCCTGATCTGTGTGACCTGCGAAATAGGCTGTCCATTCAGTCTGGCTGGTTTGAACTTATATTGCATCACCGATTCAAACGCCGCATCTTTGAAAATCGGAGGGCCGCTGATGAACTTGGGACTGCCTACCTTGCCGTCTTTATCCACCTCAACCTGCACCACCACAACGCCGGTGATGTTGCGGGCTTTGGCAATGGCAGGATAGACGAGCGGTCCCGTCTTCATCAGTTGCAACGGTTCCAGCTGCGATTGCTCGATTGCCGCCGCCGACGGTGTGGAGGCAGCCACTGGACGCGCCAGGTTCGTTAATGGCGCACCCTGGTTGCCGCCGCCAACGTTAAAGGATGGTGCAATCTCCGGGGCCGGCTGTGCCGTGTTCTGTTGTGCAATTTTCGATGTTCCCGAAGAAGCCAAAGTCGCTACAGCGGCAGGTTTCTCTACGGGAGAAGGCTTGTCCGCTGCGATGCTCGAGGTCTTGTCCGGGCCTGACTTTCCGGGGGCTCTTCTGGCATCAACTTCGGTCACAGGCTTGGCGGTTACCGCTGGCGCCGGATTTGCACTGGCTGTTACGCCGGAACCAGAGACTGAAGACGGACCATTTGTTGTTGGCGCTCCCGGTTGAGAGTTGCCGGAAGACGCGGCTGCGGCAGGCTGTGCGTTCGCGGCGTCCTGTGCATGTTGCGCCGAAGCACCGGACTTCTGGAACTTGAGAAAGGCAAACGTCGCTCCGGCCGCAATCACCAGCACCGCGACCACGCCAATCATCATCATGCGGTTGCCTGGCTTCTTGTCTTCCGCTGCCACTGAATCGAAAGTCCCGAAATTTGCGCGCGGCGAAACATCGGCGCGCTTCTCCGGTTTGGGCGGCGTCGCAAGAGGGACCACCTCTACCGGCATGCTCTTGATGGGTTCTACTTTCGCAACCGCAGGAGCAGCGGCGCGCGGAGCAGGCGTTGACGGTTTGATGACCACTGCTGGAACAACCGGCACGGGTGTAGCGGCGATCACCGGCTTGGCAGCAATCACTGGCGCCGCGGGCTTTGGGGCCTCAGCCTGCGGATTTTCCTCGCGGGCCCGGCGCTCCTTTTGCAGCAACACGGAAATCTGGTCCGCCATGGTTTTCAGCACGGCCACGTGCGTGATGGTAAAAGCATGTGGAGTGGGCGCAAATGCCGCCAGCACGCCAACCACGCGGCTCTCGTCGCGGATGGGCGTGACCACCATGGAGCGTATGCCCAGGGCCCGGATGGCGGCGGTATCCACGCGGGTATCAGTTTCGCAATCGTCGCAGCGCAGCTCTTTGCCAGTCTGAATACAAAGGCCGGTAAACGACCCTTCTGTGCGCAAGGCCGCGCCCACTTCGGGTGCGCTGGCGCCGCTACGCGCCCGGCATACGATCTCATCCACGTTGCCTTCGCTCAACGCGATCGCAACTCCGGAAGCATTGGTAAACGCCTGGGCTCGCTGCGCCACGACCGCCAGATCGTCTGGCGATGCGCCACGCCTTTTGCCGGCAGTGGTGTTTGCAGTATCGGAAGCTTGAGTTGCCATTTTTACGCCGTCCTCAAACGCAATTTGTCTTGTCTTTGCTCAATCCGGACTGTGTCCGGGAAAAACATCAGTTGTAAACGCCTGTAGAGACGCGCCGGTCAAAAACCCCATGCGCGCCTGAGCAAGCGATGGAAAAAAACCTGCCTGCGGGCAGCTTGCGCCGCGACAAGACAGCTCTACTATCAAAAAAAGTTGCTGGATCGGCGAAAAGTCAGACGTGGGCGCTTGGTGCCGGATGCGTCAGGGGGACTCGCCCAGGTTGGGGCAAGGAAACGCGTGCGGCGGTGAACGGCCTGTCTTTTACGGCCAAACCCGCTTTGTTTTATCGCCACCGTTTGCGGTGCTTTGCACTGCCACGGGACGCGCGGCTTCCGTCGAAACCGGTGCTCCGCCTTCCAGGATTCGCGCTGCTACCCGCAACGCTTCGATCTCCGCCTGCAAGCCCGAGATCTGCGCCTGGAAAATGGCGATTTGGTTTTCTTTCTCTTTTATCGCGTCATATATATTGGTCATCGTTTTTGGGGCCTCACGCGCGAATATAGCAACAACTGAACGAATGTCAATCGGTACACAGGTACATCGGTTCAGTCGTTCACCTTATCTTTGACGCGATAGGTCATGCACCTGAGGCCATCGTCCTTGACAGAACTTGCGGAAGAAAGGGCATGAAACCCGGTAAAAACCGCTAAAAACCTAAATTCGGTCCGCTGCCTGAATTCGCATCTTGCCCCCGTTCCCATTATGGTCCGTATGGTTACCTTCGTAACCCCCAGGTTAAGGCCGCACCTCTTGCAGTTTCGATTTTTAGGAGTGCCCAGCAGTGTTGTTCGGGCTTCCACTTCCTACTTTGACGATGAGGGTTCCATTCCGGACGCGACTGCGTGCGGAGCCATCAAATCCTGAATCACCAAGTGCCATACCCAAAGCAGAGCGCTGCCGATCAGCACCAGTGCCAGGCACAGTCCTACCCACATTCCCACCGCGCCCATTTTCAGCTTGAAGCAGAGGAACGCTCCCAGAGGCAAGCCGATGACCCAGTAGCCGACCAGATTCGCCAGCATGGCAATGCGCGTATTGCCTGCGCCACGCAGGGCCCCGGTGGCTACTACTTGCAACCCATCAAACAACTGAAACACCGCGGCCACCAGCAGTAACGTGGCTCCGGCGCTAACTACGTCACGGTCAGGCGTGTACACGCGTGCAATGGGCCGCGCGAAAAAAAACAACACCAGTCCGGAGCAGGACATGAAAAGCGCGCCAAAGAACAATGCCATCCACCCGGCGCGGGCAGCGGCATGCGCGTCTCGCGCACCCATGGCATGGCCCACGCGGACAGCCGCCGCGGAACATATACCAAGCGGGACCATGTATGTGAAGCTGGCAACGTTCAGGGCGATCTGGTGTCCGGCAAGTTGTATGGCGCCAAGCTTGCCGATGAGGAAGGTCGCAAACGAAAATGCGCCAATTTCAAGCAGTAATTGCACAGCGGCAGGCAGACCTAATCGAAACAACTGGCGGATGCGCTCCAACTCCAGCCGTCGTGAGGCACTCCACAATCCGCTGGAGCGCTTGCGGTCATAGTAAACAGCGGCCACTGCCAGCACCGCTACCATGTAGGCACGGGAAATGCATGTAGACCAGCCGCTGCCCGCTACTCCATAGGCAGGAAAACCAAAATGTCCATACACCAGCGCCCAGTTCCCCAACAGGTTCACCAGGTTCGCGGAGATCAAGGTGAACACCACGGGCTTAACGATGTGCATGGATTGCAGGTAGCGGCGCAAGGCAAAGTAAAGCGACAGCGGCAGGGTGCTCCAGACCAGCGCCTTCAAAAACGGAACTGTCTCCGCCACCAGGTCAGGCGAGAGTCCCATATGCGGGAAGACTGCTGGGAAGGCCAGCATCGACAACATCAAGACGGGAGCAATGGCGCACGCCAGATACAGGGAGTTCCACATGGTTTTGTGGCATTCCTCAAGCCGTCCCGCGCCGTAGGCCTGCGCCACCAGCGTGTCCATACCCAGCATGATGCCGCTGCCAAAGATTCCGATGGTGTAGAACAACGTGCTGCCCAGGCTCACCGCCCCGATGGCTGTCGCGCTATCGGGGAGGCGCCCAACCATGACAGTGTCAACGAATGCCATGGCCAGCCATCCCAGCTCGGTGAGCGCCAGCGGCGCCGCCAACCGCAGCATGGGACGAAACTCCTGGCCGATGTCTCGCGTGTGCAGCATGAATATTGATTTAAACACAAGAGCCTGAACACAAATGCGCGCATGGCCTTCAAGCACAGCCGCTTTCCGGAATGCCGCTTGTCAGCACCGCCCGGTTGATTTGTTCTGGTTTTAAGTGAATCTTCTTTTAGTGATAGTTAAACAACGAAGGGCTGCGTATCTGGATAGTCTTCCAGAATGGCATGGTAACCGGAGTATATCTGCGTGGGTTTTGCCGTCGCGCGCTTCAGTTCGAAACGCACGCTTTCTCTGCATTGCCTGCAAAGTGGAAACCGATCACCCTTGAGTAGTGTGGCCTGATGCATCAGGCGGTGAGAATCATGAGTGACACGATAGACGCCGTTTTCCGGCACCATTTCTCCTGGCCTGTGCTTCTTTCGGACTGTCTTCCCTTGCTTGGGCAATACACTCCCTCGGCAGCTAAAATTATATTAAAAGATTTTCAAGATTACTGACAAGTACAGTCTCCTGTCTTTGCAGGAACGCCAGGCATGGGCCATTCGGCTTTCCAACAATGGCGCCCGCGCTCTCGATATGGTCAGATTTTCTGATTGACATGTCGTCGGAAGGTTCGCTAGCATAAATCCGCAATGATTTCTTCCGCCCATCGCCACCATCATCATCACACGGCGTACGTGTCGGCGGAGGCCTGTAAGAGTTAAACTACAGAGCAATCATCAGATAAGATGGCCCGCCGGCAAATAAATCGGCGGGCTTTTTGTTTTGGTGCATGCTTTCAGTGAGGACACATGCAAATCGATTTTGACAAAATGGATGGCCTGGCCCCGGCCATCGTGCAGGAAGATTCCACGGGACAGGTTCTGATGGTAGGCTTTATGAATTCCGAGTCCTATGCGCGCACGGTTGAGACCGGTTACGTGACCTTTTATTCGCGCACCCGGCAAAAGTTGTGGATGAAAGGCGAGACCTCCGGCAACCGTTTGCGCGTGATCTCAGCGCTCACAGACTGCGATCGCGACACAATCCTGGTCCGCGTTTTTGTGGAAGGCGATGGCCTGGTCTGCCATACCGGCGCCAAATCCTGCTTTACTGAGCCGCTGGCGATCAAGACCGTGGAGGCGTCGCGATGAAACTGCGCATTGGAATGCCCAAAGGAAGTTTGCAGGAGTCAACGATTGCTCTGTTCAAGCGCGCCGGACTGAACGTATATACCAGCAGCCGCTCTTACTTTGCCGCTACAGATGATGCGGAAATTGAGTGCATGCTGATCCGGGCGCAGGAAATGGCCCGGTATGTGGACCACGGCGCCCTGGATTGCGGACTTACCGGCAAAGACTGGGTGGTGGAGAGCGGCCTGGAGATGGTGACCGCCGCCGAGCTTACCTATGCCAAGCAGGGCCTGGGCAAAGTGCGATGGGTGCTTGCCGTGCCGGAAGATTCAGCTTTCAGGAAAGTTGAAGACCTGGCCGGAAAAATCATCGCCACTGAACTGGTGAACGTGACGCGTAACTATTTTTCCGCGCGCAACATTCCTGTGAAAGTTGAATTTTCATGGGGTGCAACGGAAGTAAAGCCGCCCACGCTGGCCGATGCAATCGTGGAAATCACGGAAACCGGCAGCTCGCTCCGGGCCAACCGGCTGCGCATTGTTGAAACGGTCATGGAATCCACCACGCAACTGATCGCCAATAAGACTGCATGGGCCGATGACGCGAAACGCCGGAAGATTGAAAGCCTGGCCCTGATGCTGTGCGGCGCCATCTATGCGCAGGGGCGGGTGGGCCTGATGCTCAACGTCCGCAAGCAAGACCTGGCTGGCGTCTTGTCCGTGCTGCCCGCGTTGCAAAAGCCTACAATTTCAACCCTGAGCGACAGCGAATGGGTGGCCGTGAATACAATCATTGAGGAAAGCACGGCGTGGAAGATTATGCCCAAGCTCAAGACCGCCAAGGCGGAAGGAATTGTCGAGTACCCGTTGAACAAGGTGGTGTTGTGATGCGCACGCTCCACGGCCGCAACGCTCAGGCGTTCGTGCGCGCGCTGGAGAAGCGCGGCGCCACCGATCTGGCCCGCGTGGAAAAACAGGTGGGCAGGATTGTGGCGGAAGTAAGAAAATATGGCGATCGCGCCTTGCGCCGTTACGCCGAAAAATGGGACGGTCTCAAACCCAGGCAGCCGCTCCGCGTCGCCGCCACCGAACTTGAGCAGGCATGGAACACGGTCCCAGAGCAATTCAAGCAGGCACTGAACACCGCGGCAGGCAACGTCAGGCAGTATTGTGAATGGCAAAGGCCGCAACCATGGCGCAATGCAGTGGCCCCGGGAATTCAGGTAGGGCAGGTGGTGAGGCCTTTACAATCCGCCGGGTGCTACGTTCCCGGAGGCCGTTATCCGCTGCCTTCCACCATGCTTATGACGGTAATTCCGGCGCAGGTGGCGGGCGTTCCTGAGGTCCGCGTCGTTTCGCCGCGCCCCGCGCTGGAAACCCTGGCTGCCGCCCATTTCCTCGGCGTGCGCGAGTTCTTCCGCATTGGCGGCGCACAGGCCATTGCTGCTTTGGCTTTTGGGACAAAATCCGTGCCCAGGGTCGATAAGATTGTCGGCCCTGGAAATCTGTTTGTAACGGCGGCAAAGAAGATGGTGGCTTTTGATTGCGGCATTGATTTCCTGGCCGGTCCCACTGAGGTAGTGATTGTGAGTGAACGCGGAGAAGCGCGTTTCATCGCCGCCGACCTGGTGGCCCAGGCGGAGCATGACCCGGATGCGCTGGCGGTCTTTATTACCGCTTCAGACTCTCTGGCGGCCCAGGTCGCCGCTGAGGTGGACCGCGCCGCGGCCAGCAATGAAATCGCAAATATCTCCCTGAAAGACAATGGCGCAGTTCTGCTTGCCCGCTCGCACGGCGAGGCCCTCGATTTCGCCAACCGGATTGCCGCTGAACATATCACCGTGAATGAGGAAGATCTGGCGCGTGTCCGCAATGCAGGGTCCATTTTCATCGGCGACTATTCTCCGCAGGCCGCTGGCGACTATGCCGCGGGGCCGAACCACGTGCTGCCGACAGGGGCCATGGCACGCTTCCGTGGCGGACTGGGAGTGCATGATTTTGTAAAGACTATCTCTGTCCAGCAGCTCTCGCGCGACGGCCTGGCCCGCATCAGCGACGCGGTGATCACGCTGGCAGAGGCCGAAGGGCTTACGGCCCATGCAGAATCCATTCGAGTGAGGTCAGCCAATGCTTAAAGCGCGCAAGTGCGTCCGTGAGATGCGTGAATACCATTCTCCTCTGAGCAGTACCGCCACCAATCTCCGCCTGGACATGAATGAGAGCACCACCGGTTGCTCACCCCGTGTTCTGGCCAAATTGCACAGCATGGATGCGAAAGCTCTAGCGCTCTATCCGCGGCGCGAGTCAGGGGAAAAGCTTGTGGCCGACTCCCTCGGCATTCCTGCCGCGCAAGTCCTGCTCACCAACGGCGCCGACGAAGGCATTGACCTCCTTTGCCGCGCGTATTTGGAGCCGGAAAACGAAATCGTGGTTGTGGTCCCGACTTTCACCATGTATGAAGTCTTTGCGCAAATGGAAAATGCGAAAGTCGTGCGTGTGCCAACAGGACCGGAGTTCAGCTTTCCCACACAGCGCGTGATTGACTCTCTGAGCGGCAACACCAGGCTGATTGTCATCTGCAATCCTAACAACCCAACCGGCACGGCGGTTGCGCGGTCCAGCATCATGAAAGTAATTGAAGCCGCGCCTGACGCGGCAGTCTTACTGGACGAAGCTTATTTTGACTTCAGTGGGCAGACCATGATGGAGCAGATTGGCAAGCTCCCGAATCTGTTCATCGCGCGCACATTTTCCAAGGCCTATGGGCTCGCCGGCATGCGTCTGGGCATATTGGCCGGTGATCAGGAACAGATGTCTGTGTTACGCCGCATGGCTTCTCCCTTCAATGTGAATGCATTCGCCATAGAGTGCCTGGCAGAAGCTCTGGCTGACCGGCAATTTGTTGCTGCCTATGTTTCCCAGGTACAAACCAGCCGTGAATGGCTGCGCCGAGAGCTTGAGCAGCTTGGTTTCAAGTGCTGGCCCAGCCAGGCAAACTTTATTCTCTGCCGTTTCGGAGAAGAGAAGAAAGCCATGCTTGAAGCTCTGCGCGCCCGCGGAATTGCGCTGCGTGACCGTCCGGATTGCGAAGGCTGCGTGCGCATCAGCATTGGGACCCAACAGGAGATGGAGCGCTTGCTCACTGAACTGAAGCAAGTCCTGTATCAGCTTCCGGCGGCAAAGGCGGCGCGGTGAAAACGCCTTCAATATCAGGAAGACCTATGAGATCCGCGCTATGAGAAAAGCCACTCTCCGCCGCGTAACTACAGAGACGCAGATCCGGCTTGCGTTGACCATTGAAGGCCGGGGCCGTTACCAGGTCTCCACGGGCATACGCTTTCTTGACCATATGCTGGAGCTGTTCACGCGCCATGGCGCTTTTGACCTGAAGCTGAAAGCCACTGGCGATCTGGACGTTGACCAGCACCACACCGTGGAAGACGTGGGCATCGCGCTGGGTGAAGCTTTCCTTAGCGCGCTTGGCGACAAACGCGGCATCATGCGCGCCGGATACTTTGTGATGCCCATGGATGAAACGCTGGGCGTGGCGGCAGTGGATTTCAGCGGACGCGCCGCGGCCGTGATCAATACACAGGTCAAAACGCGGCTGGTCGGCGATCTTCAATCTGAACTGGTCGATGATTTCTTTGAGGGATTTGCGCGAGGCGCCCGCGCCAACGTTCACCTGAAAACCATCTATGGCCGCTCCAACCATCACAAGATTGAGGCGCTCTTCAAGGCATTTGCCCGCGCTCTGCGCGTGGCTTGTTCGCGCGACAAGCAACTGGCAAAAATGCTGCCCAGCACCAAGGGCCTTCTATGATTGCAATTGTCGATTATGGCGCGGGCAATATCAGCTCAGTCAAGAAAGCCCTGGAACATTTGCGGACAGAAGCGCAGGTAACTTTCGATCCAGCAGTGATTGCGGCGGCGGAGAAAATTATTGTTCCTGGAGTGGGCCACTTCAGCCGCTGCCAATCATTAAATGGAAACCTGCGGCTGTCCGTGCTCAATGCCATCAGCGGCGGCAAACCGTTCCTGGGGATCTGCGTGGGCATGCAGTGGCTGTTTGAAGGCAGCACGGAAGCCCCGGAGACGCCGGGCGCTGCGCTGTTCCCCGGGGAATGCTCCCGCTTCCCTGCCTCAGTGAAATCACCACACGTGGGCTGGAACCAGATCGAGACCGGCAAAGAATCGCGCCTGCTGAAAGGCATCAGCAGCGGAGCGTTTGTCTACTTCACCCATTCTTTTCGCGCGCCGATCATCGAAGAGACTGTGGCATGCACAAGGTATGGCGGAGCCTTTTCTGCCGCCGTGGAGCGCGACAGCGTCTTCGGTGTTCAGTTCCATCCGGAGAAATCCGCGGAAACAGGATTGAAGGTTCTGGAGAACTTCTGTGCCCTCTGAGCGGCTCGCTAAACGAATCATCGCATGTCTTGACGTGGACGCCGGACGGGTGGTCAAGGGCGTGAAGTTCCAGCAGCTGCGCGATGCCGGCGATCCTGCGGAACTGGCGCGCGTACATGCCGCTGCCGGAGCAGACGAGATTGTGATGCTCGACATTACAGCAACGTCAGAAGGTCGAAAGACGCTGGTGGAAACGGTCCGCCGCACGGCGCACGATCTGTTTGTGCCCTTCACCGTTGGCGGCGGCGTGCGAACGCTGGAAGATGCAGCCAGGATTTTTGATGCAGGCGCGGACAAAGTCAGCATCAACTCAGCGGCAGTCTCCAATCCGGCACTGATCGGGGAGATCGCCGGCCGCTTCGGTTCACAGGCAGTGATTATCGCGATTGATGCGCGGCGGGGCGCCGGTCCAGCGGACACCGCAGAGGTCTTTGTCGCAGGGGGCCGCACGGCCACGGGCAAAAAAGCGTTGGCGTGGGCGCGCGAAGCAGAAGAGCGGGGCGCTGGCGAAATCCTGCTGACCTCAATGGACCGCGATGGCACCGGCATTGGCTTTGATTGTGAGCTTACCGCCGCAATCGCCGGGTCCGTTGCGATTCCGGTGATCGCTTCAGGCGGCGCAGGGAACGCACAACATTTTGTTGAAGTCTTTACGGCCGGCAAAGCCGACGCCGCACTGGCTGCTTCCATATTTCACTTTGGAAATCAGCACTTCGGCACTAATGCCGTAGCCGAACTCAAGCAGATTCTCCTCGACCATGGCATTCCCATGAGGTGGCCATGCTGATTCCTTCCATTGATCTTATGGACGGCAAGATCGTGCAATTGGTCCAGGGGGAAAAGAAGGCGCTGGAGTTCGATGACTTTGACTACTGGATTGAGCGCTTCTCGGCATATCCGCTGGTACAACTGATCGACCTGGATGCAGCCATGGGCCGCGGCAACAATCGCGAACTGATCGCCATGATCTGCAAACGGCTTCCCTGCCAAACCGGCGGCGGCATCCGCGATATTGCGCGCGGCGGCGAATTGCTGGCGCTCGGCGCCAAACGGGTTATCTTTGGATCAGCGTTGCTTAAAGATGGAACAATCAATACGGCCCTGGCCTCGGAGGCGGCGAAAACTCTCGGCGTGGAACAGCTCGCTTTTGCGATCGACTCACGCCGTGGCAAGGTTGCGATTCAGGGCTGGAAAGAAGCGACGTCGATCGGCCCGGCAGACATGATCCGCGCGCTCGATCCATACTGTAGTGCGTTTCTCTACACGCACATCGATACCGAAGGCACGATGACTGGATTTCCCCTGGGCCTTGCGCAAGAGCTGGCAAACATGACCAAGCAGCAACTCATTGTTGCGGGAGGTATCCGGTCGCGCACAGAGGTAGATGAACTGGAGGCCATCGGAGTGGACGCAGTCGTCGGCATGGCGATTTACACCGGGGCCATGCAGTAACCCCGCCTGAGAAATAACCTTATTCCTCGCCAGGCAAGAGTTGCCAGCTTTACCGGCTGACCGTTAGACTCGACCCATCATGAATGCTCAAGCCCCTTCGGTTGCGTTCGCTGACCTTCTTGCCTACACGGACTACCTTGCCCAGAAATGGCTCAACTATTTCCAACAGCACCCCAAAGCCCTGGACATTGACGTTGGCGGAAAGACCGGAACACTGCGGGATCTTGTCACACATATTTTTCAGGTAGAACTGTTCTTTGCCGATCTTTTATTGCAGCCGGGCGCCGGATCCATGGCTCCTCCGGCAAAGCTCGATGTGCATGGACTGGAAGACCTTCAGCAGATGCATCAAACCGCGCACCAGAAGCTCACGCGATACATCGATTCAGCCAACGAAGAGGCTTTGCAGCACACGCGCACGCTCGGCCCGGTGACCGTCTCAGACCGCAAGACCCTGACGCAAGTGGTGCTACACGGCGTCCATCACTGGGCGCAGGTCGCCATGGAGGTCCGCCAGGCCGGCTTCCCCACGGAAAAACCTCAGGACATTATTGCCAGTCCGGTGATGACCTAGAGCTTCTTCCCGCGATACAGGCCGGCAATCCCAAATGTGTAGGGCGTCCAGCTCACATCCTTGAAGCCTACGGTTTCCATGCGAGCCAGCATCTCCTGTGGCGCTGGAAATTTTTGCACGGAAGCAGGCAGATACTCGTAGGGTCCGCGAACACCGGAGATCAGCGTCCCGATGCGCGGCAGCACGTTGCGGAAATAGAAGCCGTAAAATTTGCCTAGCAGGCCGCCGGGTTCGCTGAAGTCCAGAATGCCCATTTCCCCCTGCGGTTTGAGCACGCGAAAGATCTCGCGCAGACCCGTGTCATAATTTGCCAGATTGCGGAAACCGAAGGAGGAAACCACCAGGTCCATGCTGCTGTCAGCCAGCGGAAGATGGAGCGCATCGGCTTCAACCGGCTGGATTTTTTTTGCGTTGTACTTGGGCAATCCATGCTGGAGCATCTGGTGGGAGAAATCCAGAGCCAGGATTGTGGCGCTGCTGTTCTGCCGCGCTGCCACCGCGCGCATGGCCACGGACATGTCTCCGGTACCCGCGCAGAGATCGAGCACGCGCGCATTGCCCCGCGAGAGGATGTGGGTAAAGATGCGGGCTGTGCGCCGCCACCACAGGCGGTCAACATTCATGGAGAGCACATGGTTCAGAAAGTCATAGCGGGGAGCAATCTCGTCAAACATCTGCCGCACGGCCTTGGCGGCGGAATGCTCGTCTGATGTTCCAGCAGGCGTGGTGCCCCGGGCGCCGCCAGCGGGGATGCGAACAGCGGTTTTGACCGGGTCAGTCACGGGAGTTTTGGCCTGTTCAGGCATGGTGTCTGATCGACTCCACGGCGTCATGGACAATGCCTGACGGCACATCGCCTGAGATCTTCACTTTTCCGATTTTCTGGGGAAGAACAAAGTGCACTGTCCCGCCGACAGTCTTTTTATCAGCGCCGAGCCGCCCCATCACGTCCTGGACCTCGCAGGCGACCGGTGGCAATGGCCCATAGGCGAGAGTGGCGGAAGTAATTCGGCTCGCCGTTTCGGCGCTGCAAAGGCCGGCGTCTCGGGCTATGTGCGATGCCGCCATCATGCCCAAGGCCACGGCTTCACCATGCAGGAAGTGAGAGTATTCAGTGGCCGCTTCCAGCGCATGGCCAATGGTGTGTCCAAAGTTGAGGATGCGGCGCAGACCCGACTCTTTTTCGTCTGCCGAAACTACATCGGCCTTTACACGGATAGAGTCCGCGATCACCCGTTGCATCGTTCTGCCATTGCGCGCAAGGATTTTTTTCGGGTTTGTCTCCATGAAATCGAACAAAGAGTGGTCCCGGATCACGCCGCATTTCAGTGACTCAAATAACCCAGAGCGAAATTCCCGCTCCGTCAGCGACTGTAGAATGTCCGGATCAACCAGAACGGCGCGTGGCTGATGGAACGCGCCCACCAGGTTCTTTCCCGCGCGCAGGTTTACACCGGTCTTCCCGCCGATGCTGGCATCCACCTGCGCCACCACGGTGGTGGGAATCTGCACAACCGGAATGCCGCGCATAAAAATGGCCGCCAGAAAGCCGGCGCAGTCACCCACAACACCGCCGCCGAATGCCACCAGCAGCGACCTGCGATCAGCCTTGGCGTCAACCAGGCGATCAGCCAGCTGCTCTACTGTATGGAGCCGTTTGGCCGGCTCGCCATCATGCATCTCCAGGACTTCATAAGGCAGGCGGGCTTCCTGCAAGGATTTTTCCAGCGCCTCTCCCCAGTGGCGGCGCACATTGGGCGATGTAATCACGAACACGCGGCTGTCCAAGGACGGCAACACACGCCGGACCTCCCGCCCAGCGCGGCGCAACAGGCCGGCGCCGATCATGACGTCATAAGCGTTTGGTTTTGTTCTAACGTGGATCTTTTGCACCAAATTGATAATAAATGATTGGAGCCGGAGATCGCCCGAGATCGCGCCCCAGCGCATGTTCAGGACCCACCGCCAATGCGGCTTCAACGTGCGACTTGTGAATGCACGGTTTCCCCTGTTTCTTTGTTACCATTTTGACGACATGAAAAAGCCTCCTGCACAGGTAGATTTCATCGTGGTCGGAGCCGGCGTGGCCGGGTTGCGCGCGGCAATCGCGCTGGCAGAAGCTGGGAAGGTCCTGGTGCTGGCAAAACAGGAGCTCACGGAGTCGGCCACACAGTATGCGCAGGGTGGCATTGCTGTGGCCTTAAGCGATGAAGATGAGATCAGCCTGCACTTTCAAGACACCATCAATGCCGGCGATGGCATTGTGAACGCAGATGCGGCGCACGTGCTGGTGGAAGAAGGTCCGGACCGTATCCAGGAGTTGATTGACTGGGGCACGCAGTTTGACCGTAAGGGCACGCGCCTGACGTTCACGCGCGAGGCGGCACACAGCCGGGACCGGATCCTGCATGCACACGGCGATTCCACAGGCCGCGAGATAGGGCGCGCTCTCTACGCCAAAGCCTCAACGTTAAAGAATATTTCGTTTTCCGCGTTTGAATTCACGGCCAGCCTGTATATGGAAGCAGGCCGCGTTTGTGGAGTCAGGTTGATCTCAGGCGCAGGTGATATGCACACTGTTACCAGCGGAGCGGTACTGCTGGCCACGGGAGGCGCGGGCCACGTTTACATCAATACCACGAATCCCGCGGTTGCCACGGCGGACGGCATTGCCATGGCTTTCCGTGCCGGCGCTGAAATCAGCGATATGGAGTTCGTCCAGTTCCATCCCACGGCACTCTACTTAAAAAAAGCGCCACGGTTTCTTCTGTCTGAGGCCTTGCGCGGTGAGGGTGCTGTACTACGCAATTCCGAGCTGCACCGTTTCATGCCGAAGTACCACGATGACGGCGAAATGGCGCCCCGCGATGTAGTGGCCCGCGCCATCGCCCATGAGCTGGAGGTTTGCCGCCTGAAAGAACCGGTAGTCTATCTTGACCTGACGCACCTGAAGGCAGACCACATCAAGGCGCGCTTTCCACGCATTTACGCTACCTGCCTTGAGCACAACGTGGACATCACGATTGACCTGGTACCGGTCCGTCCCGCAGCCCACTACCTGATGGGCGGAGTCAGGACTGATCTGGAAGGGCGCAGCAGCCTGCCCGGTCTTTATGCGGCAGGTGAGGCAGCATGTACGGGAGTGCACGGGGCAAACCGGCTGGCCAGCAACTCCCTGCTGGAAGGTCTGGTTTTTGGAGCAAGAGCAGGCCACGCCATGCGCAATGAGAAGGCCAGCGGTAAAACCGCAGCAAAAGATGCCGGGCAGCCGGTGGCCGCCAGTGCGCCGAATTCGGATGCAGAGCATTTCATTCATAGCATTCAACAGCTCATGTGGGACAAGGTTGGAATTGTGCGGTCACGCCAGAGCCTGATGGAAGCGCTGGAAAGGCTGCAAACTTCCACGATGGAGACGCCGGCGCCAACGTCACGGCGCGCCTGTGAGGCCAGGAACATCCACACGGCAGCACTATTAATTACGCGTTCAGCACTGGCCCGGCTGGAGAGCCGCGGCGCCCACTACCGCACGGACTATCCTGAACATGAAGACGCCAAGTTCAAAAAGCACTCCATTGTGGGGGAAAAAGGCGTGCGGTTTATATAAGCGGCGGCAGACTATCACGTTGGTCGCATTTTCGGTGAGAGGCGCGGCGGTTTCTGGTACGCCCCTTGGTCTTCATTTCGGGTGTCGATTGCAGCAGTGGTAACTACTCACCAAAAGCCAACGGGCCCCGGTTCCCCAGGGCCCATTTCAGATTGGAGAGTAGCGCTGTTAAATGATGGATATATCGTCTCACGATGAATAACGATCTGCAAGTTACTAGAAGACGCCTCTGACACATTCAGATTTCCACAGGTCTATTGACCTTTTGAGGCCGTAATACCCTTTCGGCTGGGGACAGCCTGCCTTATGCCGGATTTACTAAATGAAATCAAGGTCAAATAAGTTTTAAAAAAGACCTATTTTTTAGCAACTTCACGCACCCTTAATAATAGTATTGAGTATCATCCCCTTGGGCGTTGACTCCCTAAAGGGAAATAATCTGGCGGGTAAGTTGTTGGTCCGTTATTGGGCTCCGCGCAAACTGCTGAAAAGGATGGACATGTCCAACTCCCCCGAAATAGACCGCTGGTATATCGCCGAACTAACGGAAGAAGTGACCCTGGAAGGCGATCCACAAAATGTCGTCCATAGGAAGACCCGCATCATCTTCGCGGATTCCCCCCAACAAGCCTATGAAAAAGCCCTGACCATGATTACGGAGCATGAGATTGTCTATCTCAATGAACACCGCAAGACCATCCGCACCCGTTTTTGGGGACTGCGGGAGATGAACCTGTCCAATGAGGACATGGACCGGGCGGGAATGCTGCCGGAAAGCCGCATGGGCACGGCCCGGCGCCGGAACGCAACCGCTCTTTCTCCGGAACAGCAGTTCGCGTTGCTGCTCTCGAGTAAGCCAGGCTCGCTTCCGAACTAGACTTACCCGACTAGATTCCCTCCGAAGCAGGCCCCTCTTTTTTGGGAAATACTACTGAGGCGAGCACCGCTATCGCCAGCACGGCGGCAATCACCAGCAGCGCTGCCCATGTGGGAACTTGATACCTCTCCGGCAGCAGCATCTTAGTCCCAATAAACATCAGCACCACGGACAAGCCATAATTCAAATAGTGAAACAGTTTCATGAGGCCAGCCAGTGCAAAGTACAGTGAGCGAAGGCCCAGGATCGCGAAGACATTGGACGTGTAAACGATGAATGGGTCCCGGGTGATGGCCAGGATCGCCGGAATAGAATCCGTGGCAAATAGAATGTCAGTGGTTTCCACTACCAGCAGAACCACGAATAGCGGAGTAACAAAAATCTTTCCTTCTCGCCAGGCAAAGAAGCGCTTCTGTTCATAAGTTTCAGTAAGCGGTAAAAACCGGTGGCATAGTTTCAAAACAAGGTTGCGCGAAGGGTCTTGCTGGTCTTCTCCTCCCTTGCGCATCAATTGAAACCCGGTCCATATCAGGAAGACGCCGAAGGCGTAGAGGATCCAGTGAAAGCGCTGCACCAGCGCCACTCCCGCCAGGATAAAAATTCCACGCATAATCAGCGCGCCAATGATCCCCCAGAAAAGCACCGTCTTCTCTTCTTCAGGCGGAACTTTGAAATAAGCAAACAAAAGAATGAAAACAAATAGATTATCGACGCTCAGAGCTTCTTCCAGCAGGTAGCCGGTCACGAACTCCAGCGCCTTGGTGGCGCCCATCCAGTGGTGAACCAAAGCGGCAAAACCAAGCGCCAGCGCGATCCAAAAGGCGCTCATCAGCATGGCCTGCTTGAAGGGAACAACCTGGTACTTGCGGCTCGCGACCGCCAGGTCGAGAAACAGCAGAAGAAGAATTACCGCATTAAAAACGATCCAAAACCCGATATGCATGGGTAAAAATTAGTGTGATCGCCCGCGCTTGCCCTCTGCCCAAGACGACCATAGATCAAACGCCTTCATCTGATCGTCAAGGTGGGTTTCCTGCATGAGGCCTTCAATCTGTTTGCGGTCCTGGCGCGGGCCCAGCCGCTCCGGATTATCTGCAATTGCATAAGTAAGATACGCGGCAATAGCAATGTGTTTCCTGAGCTGGGGAAAATCAACTTTGTCATAAGTATCAGACGACGCGTGATAGTTGATCAGATAATTGGCTTCTTCCTGGTTGGCCACCAGATTAGGGACACCTTCAAGGAGAAAATCCATGTTGTCTGTGCCAACAAAAGCATCCGTGGTGAGGGTATTCGCGCCCAATTGCTTGATGGGCTCCAGCAAACGTGTAACAGGATCGACCAGGTCCTTCCGTCCCCCAAGAGAAAAGCCGGTAGTCTTGCCCGTGCCTTCGTCCCATGTGAGCATAGCTATGGTGTTGTCCAATTCGGCTTTGTGAGCGGTAGTGTAGGCAAAAGAGCCCACGTTGAGTTCTTCTTCGCCGGTAAACAGCACAAAGCGGATGGTCCGGCGGGGTTGCAGGCCGGCAGCCTTGATCGCGCGAAGCGTTTCGATTACAAGGGCGGCGTTGCAACCATTATCGAGAGCGCCGGTGCCAAGCTCCCATGAATCCAGATGCGCCCCGATCACCACAAACTCGTTCGGTTTTTCCTTGCCGCGGATCTCCGCCACCACGTTGTGGGCTGTTACCGAACCGCCGACATGGTTGGGGATGGAGTATTTGATCCGCACTGTTTTGCCCGCTGTCAGCAGGCGGGCAATGCGTTCGCCATCTTCACGGGCAAAAAGTATTTGCGTGAAATTATTAATGTGATCGTTGAAGCTGCCGATGTGCCGGTACAGCAGGTCCTGGTCACGCGTGGAAATAAACGCTATGGCGACCGCACCGGCCTTTTTGGCCGCGCTCAGCTTGTCAGCCTGGGTCAGGTATTCTTCGAAGAGATCGTCCCAGGTCTTCATGGTTTTGGAGTGGACCAGCGCAACTGCACCACGCAGGTGGGCGGCTTTCTGGAAATCCTCATTTGTGCCGGCGCCAACATCCACCACCGGGACGCCTTCCGCGGGCGCGCTGGCAGGGACGGTCCACGTTAATGACACTGCACGAACGTGAAATCGCACCGGACTCACAACGTCTACCTGGGTGTTCCCTTCTGTCCACGATGCCGCCAGCTGCGCGGGTTCGGTATGGACATTTTCACCGCCCGCGGCCTTGAATGCGTCAACCCCCCATTGCTCGGCGCGCTCCATGGCGGGAGTGCCCGGGACGCGGCCGCCAATCTCGTCCGTAAGCACGCGCAGGTTCTTTTCAAGCGTCGGCGACTGCTGGCCTTCCGCAATCAGTTTCTCCGCAGGCGACTGTGCCAGGAGATAGCAGGAAAAGAAAAACAACGTAAACGCAGAGAGTTTTCTCATGCAGCCGATTATATCGGGGAGCAGGAAGAACCAGACAGGAGAGCTACGGTTTCCAGATGGACGCAGCCCCGCGATTTTTGTATGAAATCACGAAAGCTGCGTCGCGAAAGGACTACTTCTTTTTGGTTGGCGGCTTTTTTGCCGGCTTTTCTTTGCCGGCAGGCGGCTCCATGGAAGCAGGGGCCGCAGAGGGTGGAGACACCGCACAATAATGGAGCTTCAATGCGGGAGTACTGCCCCCTTCAAGCACGGTCAAAACGTACAGGCCATCGTATTCATTTTCGCCGATCGGCGGGACTTTGCCGGCCTGGGCACGCTCAATGACCAATGGCACGGTATCACTATGGCCGACGACCAGAGCATTGCCGCCGGTGCCGTAAAACACATCGCGCACCAACGTATTTACGTCCTTGGCCGGAACCACCACGGGCTTGATGCCAAGAGCTTTGGCCGCGGGCTCGGCTGTCTGCTGTGTCCGCTTAGCGTCAGAGACATAGATGCGCTTGATGCCGGCTTCCTTCACGACCTGGGCAAGGCATTCGGCGCGTTGCTGGCCGGCGGGGCTCAGTAAAGCGTCCGGCGCGGCAGAGGCTTTCTCCGCATGGCGCACAAGAATTACGGTTGACATGCGCGGAGGTTGTTGCGCTGACGCTGCCTGGCCCAGCATCAAGGCGGGAAGGATGTAACGAAGTAGTGTTTTGCTCATGTGGCTCTGACTGCCTCCATCATTTCAATAGCTTTTTCGGGCGCTGGCGGAACTCTGTTGCTCCAGAGAACGCCGGAGAGTTCAAATCCTGCGAACGATTTTCTTCTTATGACGGCACTTTCGGCGCCTGCGGAGGATTGTCTCCCATGCCGTTGACCAGCCGGATCGTCTCCAGAATCACA
Organism: Terriglobia bacterium; assembly: GCA_020072585.1. GTDB lineage: Bacteria > Acidobacteriota > Terriglobia > Terriglobales > Acidobacteriaceae > Angelobacter. Next base: position 32,856 of record JAIQGL010000018.1, read on the forward strand.
TCACCGCTGATTTTCAAACTCTCAACGCTGAGTTTGTCTATCGTGTCTTGTGCAGTGTGGTGAAAGCTGTTGTTGTACCCATAATCAAGATCGATCAGATCGGCCACGGGCATGCCGGCCCGTGCAAAGGGCAGGTGATCGTCTTCCACAGAGGTGGTTGCGGTGAAAAAGTGTGACTGGTACCCCAGCCTGGTGGCGGCCTGAAGCGCCAGATTTTCAAGCCAGGGAGTGGAGTTTTCATCGCGGTAAACGCCCAGGTCGGCGTCACCAATCATATCTGCCAGCAGAAATGCCTTCACCTTTTTGCTGGTGCCGTCATCCTGCCATTTTTTGGCGAGATGCCTGCTGCCCCAGAGAGCATCGTCAGAGTGCCACTGCCGGGTCATGGATTCTTCTCCGTCCAGAAAGGCGATCCAGACACTGTAACCTTCCAGCTTTTTTCCGCGGAGTTGGTCGGCAATGGCAAGCAGCAGACCGGTGGTGGCAGCGCCATCATTGGCGCCGACAAAATTGATGTTGCGCAGCCAGTAGTTCGTTTCATAGTGCGAAGCCAGAACGATGATGCCGTCTTTGGAGCCGGGAAATTTGGCAATGATGTTGCGCATGGGGACCTTGCCAATGGAGGTTTCCGCTACAAATGCGTCTTCTTCCACCGTGTCAGCCTTGAGTTTGGCTTGAAGGTAGGCGCGTACCTGATCCATTCCCTTGCTGCCGTCCCAGCGCGGCCCGAAGGCGATGATCTCTTTGGTGTATTGCATGGCCCGTGCTGCATCCACGTGCATGGCAGGGCCAACGGGCTCGACGGGTTTTGCCGAGGTGTTATTGGCGCCCTGAATTATGGGCTGCGCGGACGGAGTTTCACTGGTCGCGGAAGCAGCTTTGTCTTTGGAACATCCCAGCCCGGTCAGGGACAAAACCAGGACTACTATCGCACTCCAACGTACACACAAGATCACGCCTGCGCTCCTTGCCGCACAGATTTCAGATACCACAAGTCCGTTTAGAGCGATCTGCCACTTTCTCGGTCTTTTTCCTTGCGCTTATCTGCACGCTTACGCCGCTGCCTTGGGTGGACCAGCCAGACGATGCCGATGCTCAGGACATAAAGCAGGAGCATCGGCGCCGCGTAGATGCTCATGTTCATGATGTCCGTGGTTGGGGTGAGGATGGCGGCGATCACGAAGAAGATCAGGACCGCACCGCGGATATGTTTGAAGAGGAACTTGGCGCTCACCACGCCCATGGCGCCGGCAAAACCGAGCACAATCGGCAATTCAAAGACAACTGCCAGACCAAGGATGATGGTGAGAAAGAGGTCTGTGTACTCGGTGATAGCGATCATCGGTTTCAAGTTACTGCCGCCCTGGCCGATCAAAAAATCCATGGCCACAGGAAATACGACCCTGTATCCGAAGTATCCGCCACTCAGGAACAAGCCGATCGAGAGAAAGAGGAATGGAAGCAGAAAACGTTTTTCATTCCGGTACAGCCCAGGGGAGATGAACCCCCACACCTGATAGAGAAGATAAGGACAGGCAATGAAAATTCCCACAATCAGACCGATCTTCAGCTGGATATTGAAGGTATCAGTGGGGTTCAAATAGATGAGGCTGGTATCGAAATGGTGATCAGCCAACGCCTTCTGAATGGGCGCCACCATCTTGGAGATGACGGTATCAACTTTATACCAACCGGCGCCAACGCACAGGGCTATGGCTACAACTGAGTGGAGCACACGCCGGCGCAATTCTTCCAGATGCTCCATCAAGCTCATGGAGCCCATCTGGCGTGCTTCTCTTTCCTGCTTCTTTGGACTCTCGGGCTCGGCTACAAGTTCAGGCATCGTAGTCCCGTGGGATGGTGTTCTTCATGCGCTCGGTGAGGCGATTCAATGCGCCCTGAATGGAGAGATCTTCATCTCCGGCGATCTTGGCCACTTCCGGCTCAATGTGCTTACGCGGGTCCGCCTCTTCCAGCTCAAGTTTGCGGATCTCCTCATGAATCTGGCCCTGGAATTCATTGCTGGCTCGTTTAAATTCAGCCATAAATTTGCCCATTTGGCGGGCAATTTCCGGCAACCGCCTGGGCCCAAAAAGGAGCATGGCCAGGACCACCAGGAAGAACATCTCTGCAAAGCCTAGATTCATATCGCTCAGTCACATAATACCGCAGGATTTGTTAGAAAAGAGCTGGATATTTGATTAACTTTTCCAATAAAAATGTTCCGCAGCCCGCACGGACAAAACAGCATCTTAAGGGTAGTACAAAAGTTTACGCTACTTGCCGGACGGGCCAGAGCAGCAGGTTACGGAAGAACTACCGCCGGGACGAAATGCATGTAAAGTCCTGAGGGGAAGAGTGTTATACTAGGTTAGTTTCCGCAACCGGAGCTCAAGCTCAGCGGCCGAGGATATTCATGTCTCGTGGATCAAGTCGTTCTCTTTTCTTTGTCCTTCTCGTTATTGTCACCTGCGGTTTTCTAGGCTCAGCGGCATTCAGCCAGCGCGGCAATCCGTCCTATGCAATGGGCGCTTCGGACAATGATGTCCGCGACGGTCTGCGCCAGTTTTCCGAGATCTATAGTCTCGTGGAGCAGAACTATGCGGAGCCGGTGAATCCGGACAAGGCGATTTACAACGGCGCCATCCCGGGCATGCTGCATGTGCTTGATCCGCACTCGAACTTTTTTGATCCCAAGTCTTACTCACTGCTGCGCGAAGAGCAGAGCGGCAAGTATTACGGCGTGGGCATGCAGATCGCGCCGCGCAACAACAAGATCATTGTTGTGGCTCCGTTTGCCGGCACCCCCGCCTACAAAGCCGGGCTGCGTCCGGGCGATGTGATCATCGCCGTTGACGCCAAAGCCACGGACAACCTGAGCGTGAGCGATGTGGCCGATCTCCTGAAAGGGCCGAAAGGCACCAACGTCCACATTTCGATTTTGCGCGAGAGCAACGACAAACCTCTCGAGTTCAATGTGATTCGCGATGAGATTCCGCGCAACAGCGTTGATCTGAAATTCATGATCCGGCCGGGCATCGGCTATATGCATGTGACCGCGTTCAATGAGACGACGGAGCAGGAAGTGGAAGACGCACTACAGGGGTTTGGCGAATTGAAGGGCCTGATCCTTGATCTGCGCGGCAATCCCGGCGGCCTGTTGAATGAAGGCGTGGGCGTGGCTGATAAGTTCCTGAAGAAGGGACAAGTCATCGTCTCACACCATGGCCGCAGCTCTCCGGAGCGCAGCTATAAGGCGGCGCGCGGCAATGGTGGAAAAGATTATCCCCTGGTTGTTCTGGTAAATCGCGGCACCGCTTCCGCCGCTGAGATTGTTTCCGGCGCCATACAAGACCACGATCGTGGATTGATTGTGGGTGAAGTAACGTTTGGCAAAGGGCTGGTCCAAACCGTGTATCCGCTCTCTGAGAATACCGGCCTGGCGCTGACCACGGCAAAATACTACACGCCCAGCGGACGGCTGATCCAGCGCGATTACACCGGAGTTTCACTCTACGATTACTACTACGCGCGCGAGCAGGAAGATAATCCCAGCAACAACGCCAACACAAATTCAGCCACGCCTTCCAAAGAAGTGAAGCTGACGGACAGCGGCCGCACCATGTTCGGCGGAGGAGGCATCACGCCGGACGTGAAAGTGAAACCGTTCAAGACCACAAAATTCGAAGATTCCCTGCTGGTGAAATATGCGTTCTTCAATTTCGCCAAGCATTACCTGGCGAACCGCCACGTGGACAAGAGTTTTGACGTGAATGATGCGGTGATGCAGGAGTTCCGTAAATTCCTGGAGTCGCAGAAGATCCCATTTACTGAGGCCGACCTGAATGAAGGTTCTGACTTCATCAAGTCCAGCATCAAGACGGAGCTGTTCATTTCCGAGTTTGGCCAGGAAGAGGGTTTGCGCGTGCGTGCGGAGAACGATCCGCAGGTAATTACAGCGCTCAACCAGCTGCCCAAAGCCAAAGAGCTGGCGGAAAACGCCAAAAAGATTGTGGCCCAGCGCGCAGCGGCACAGCAGTCCAACCACTAGATTTAATTCGTTAGATTACAGGCCTGCCGGGACGGCAGGCCTTTTTATTTGCCGCGCTTTTTTAAATGATGCCAGGCGAGCTATCGCCGTTTGAACTGCCGCTCCAACAAGGCGAACAATCCTATGAGCGCGAGTGAAATGGCAATAAAGATGATGGCCGCCAGAATTTCGTGTTCCTGCATCCATCGCGACAATGCCATACTTTAGCCTAGACCCGGAAACACGTAAGCCGCCAGTCACGGGGGTAATTAGAAGTTTTAAGAATTGCTGGCGGCCATGGTAACCCGAGCTTTTTCATGACGGCCTGCTTTCTGGGAAAAACACCTACCACGGAGACACAGAGGCACGGAGAAAACCGGGGACCATTTGCCACAGAGGACGCAGAGCAACGCAGAGAACAGTTTGCCGCTGACTTACGCAGATGAACGCTGATCAGAATAGGGGTGGTTGAGGGGCTGAATGTTGCGTGCCGATTGCTGAGTGCTTGCTGTAGGTTACACCCAAAAGGCGGGATGTGTAGCTTCAATGACAGCCATGTTGCCTCCAATCAAGGCGTTGGACAGGTTTAAAACGACATTCGCTAGGGTTCGGAGGATCGCAAAAGTCGACATTTAGAGCAGGATCGCAAAGCCGACATTTACAGATGAGAACAGATCACTTGAAGATCAGATGGGCCACGCGTGATTCGAGGTTCCAGTAAATCATCGCGTAAGCAGTAAGATCGAATGCGGCGTGCGCGAACATCAGCATCCAGATACGGCCAGTCACCGCGAAGATCGAACCCAGAACCAAGCCAACAATCATAGCCTGTTCCACACCAGCAAGCCCCTGGACAGAGTAATGGGCCAATCCAAATAACACAGAGGTGATCAGCACGATTGAAATTTTTGCGCCTCTGCCTTTGCCCAATAGCTTTCCCAACCGTTCGAACATGTATCCGCGGAATAGAGTCTCTTCCCCGAAACCCGCACCGATCACCAGAGCGTATAAGGTTCCCGGAATTGCGGCACGGTCCCCCGCCAGATAGTGGTAAGCGTGATTGACCGAATCGGCACCGAGCAGCGGCATCACCAGCGCCTTCATCAGGAATTTGAAAGCGATGCCAAAAGCAATCCCGATGGCCAGGCTCGCAAACCAGCTCCTGGGCCGTACGTAGCCGAGTTCACTCCAGGGCGTGCGCGACAAGCGTGCCCATACCAGGACCAGAACAGCGCTGAAAGGAACAAAGACCTCATTCCCGAAGAGGATGAGAAGGATGGCAAGAATTCCCAGGGGCCCAAAGCCGCGCAGTGCGACGGTGAAAGGATCGTCCAGTGCAGACAGCGTTTCCACTGGTGCGTCTGGTTCAGACAATTGTGGTATTTGGCTTGGCATGCTGGGTAAGGACGGACACTGTCTAAATACGGGAGAAGAGTTGCGTTTGTTCCGCCGAAATGGCGCATCGGACAGGCAGGAAAGCCGTTCTGGAGCTGTCCGGACTGGCCCGGAGCGTCCGGCTCTGCCTCTGCGGCATCCAATATGTTAGGCTTAATTTGAGTAACTTTGTCCTCACAACAGAGTAATTACTAAGGGAAAACCAAACTTGATAGGAAAAGCACTCGCCAAGGTTTTTGGCACCAGTAACGAACGGGAGATCAAGCGGCTGAAGCCGCTGGTGGACCAGATCAATACGTTTGAACCGCAGATGAAGCAGCTCACGGACGAGCAGCTTCGCGGCAAGACAGCGGAGTTCCGCGCTCGCATTAAAACGCGGTTGCAGGATGTTGACGCCGAAATTGCGCGGCTGACCACTGAGATGAAAACCTCTCCTGACCAGGACATTCGGGAACAGGTGGAAGAGCTGAACAAGCGAAGGCTCACGCTCCGGAATGAGGTACTGGATGAGATCCTGCCGGAGGCGTTTGCGGTTTGCCGCGAAGGCGGCCAGCGCGCGCTGAACATGCGCCATTTTGACGTCCAGTTGATTGGCGGCATTGTGCTGCATCAGGGCAAGATTTCTGAAATGAAGACCGGTGAAGGTAAAACGCTGGTGGCAACGCTGCCGGTCTACCTGAATGCGCTGAGCGGAGACGGCGTCCACGTGGTTACGGTCAATGACTACCTGGCTAAACGCGACTCTGAGTGGATGGGCAAGCTCTACCGCTTCCTGGGACTGAGCGTAGGCGTGATTGTGCACGACCTGGATGACGATGAGCGTCGCGAGGCCTATGCCGCTGACGTGACCTATGGCACCAATAACGAATACGGTTTTGACTACCTGCGCGACAACATGAAATTTGACCTGGCGGAGTGCGTGCAGCGCGGACACAACTTTGGCATTGTGGACGAAGTTGACTCCATTCTGATTGACGAAGCCAGAACGCCGTTGATCATCAGTGGCCAGAGCGACGAATCGACCGACAAATACGACAAAGCCAACCGCGTGGTGCCCCACCTGATCAAGGGCGAGGAGATTGAAAAGCCGCCGGGAGAGCCCAAGGAATATACCGGCGATTACGTTGTGGACGAGAAGCATAAGAACACAATGATCACGGACCAGGGGTGGGAGAAAGCAGAGCGCCTGCTGGGAATTGACAACATTGCCGATCCGGAAAACTGGGCGATGAAGCACCACGTTGAGACTGCCGTAAAGGCGCATGCCATGTATCGCAAAGACGTGGAATACGTGGTGAAAGACGGCGAAGTCCTCATCGTGGACGAATTCACCGGACGCTTGATGCCCGGACGTCGCTGGTCAGACGGTCTGCACCAGGCGATTGAAGCCAAAGAAGGGGTCAAAGTCGAGCGCGAAACGCAGACGCTAGCCACGATCACCTTCCAAAATTATTTCCGCATGTACAAAAAACTGGCCGGCATGACCGGCACGGCGGAAACCGAAGCTGCGGAGTTCGACAAGATCTACAAGCTTCTGGTGGTGGTGATACCCACCAACAAGCCGATGCTGCGCAAGGAAAATGCGGACATTGTCTATCGCACGGAGAAAGAAAAATATTACGCCGTGGCGGACGAGATCCAGAAGATTGCCGTGGAGGGGCGGCCGGTGCTTGTGGGCACCACGTCGATTGAAAAATCTGAGCGCATCTCCGATCTATTAAAAAAGAAGAATGTGAAGCATGTGGTATTGAACGCCAAATTCCACGAGAAGGAAGCCGAGATTGTTGCCCAGGCCGGACGAATGAACCAAGTCACGATCGCCACCAACATGGCTGGCCGTGGAACCGACATTCTGCTGGGCGGCAATGCTGAGTTCATGGGCCGCCAGGAGATGGTGAAAAAAGGCATCGCGCAGCAGTTGCGCGCCGCCGGCGGCGAAGTGGCGCTTGAGCAGGACACCTCCGACAATATCGTTTTCTATTACAACGGGCTGGAATACAAGTGCCCGGCGGACAAGTGGAACGAAACTTACAACAAGTACAAGAAAGAAACTGATGCGGAACATGAAAAAGTTGTATCCGTGGGCGGCCTGCATATTCTGGGCACGGAGCGCCACGAAGCACGCCGCATCGACAACCAGTTGCGTGGACGCGCTGGCCGCCAAGGCGATCCTGGGTCTTCACGCTTCTATCTGTCACTGGAAGACGATCTCATGCGCATCTTCGCCAAAGCATGGGTTTCAACCCTGCTACAGCGGCTGGGCATGGAAGAAGGCGTGCCGATTGAATCGAAGCTGATCTCGCGGCGCATTGAGGCCGCGCAAAAAGCGGTGGAAGCACAGAACTTTGAATCGCGCAAACACGTGCTGGAATATGACGATGTAATGAACAAACAGCGTGTTGCGGTGTATGGGCTGCGCAAGGAATTGCTGTCGGGAATCGATCAGAAAGGGCTGATCCTGGAAGACTATGTCGCCACGATGGTGGCAAATGCGCTGGACCGATTTGCGCCGCGCAACGTCCACGCCGACCAATGGGACATTGAGGCCTTGAATAAGTTTCTGGTGGAGCAGTTTGGACTGGATATGTCCAAGTCCGGTATTGACGCCAATCAACTCAACCGGCAGGAACTGGGCGATCAGATTTTCGAAAAACTCAAAGAGCTGTATGAAGCCAAAGAGAAACAGCTCAGCGCCGATGCCATGCGCTATCACGAACGCATGATCATGCTCAGCGTGCTGGATACGCAGTGGAAAGACCACCTGCTCAGCATGGACCACTTGAAAGAAGGCATCAATCTGCGCGGTTACGGCCAGCACGATCCGCTGGTGGAATACAAGCGCGAATCATTCGACATGTTTGAGAGCATGATGCAACGCTCACAGGAAGACGCTGTGCGCTATCTGTTCCACATGCAGGTGGTGGACGCACCTATGGCCCAGGAGCCGGTGGTTGCGTCAAGCGCAAACGGTGATCAGCAGCAGGCGCTGCCACCAAGAAAACGCGCTTCCACTTCCATGGACGACCTGGAAGCACAGTTCCAGAGGCGCAAGAAAAAAGAGCTGGAACAGGCCCGCATGGCGGGATCGAACGGCAGTACCGCACCGCAGCAGGTAGTGCGCGGCGCAGCCAAGGTGGGGAGAAATGATCCATGCCCTTGCGGCTCAGGCAAGAAATTTAAGAAGTGTCACGGAGCAGGAACAGCTGCGTAAGAGCTTGTGTTCACTTGACGGACGAAAACAAGAGGCGCACATTGAGTGCGCCTCTTGTTTTCTAGCAAGTCTGCTGGTCTAGCGATTGCCGCGATCTCCACCACCACCGCCGCGTGGACCACGATCTCCACCGCCGCCTCCTCGTGGACCGCGGCCGCCGCCTCCACCACCACGACGAGGCCTACCTCCACGCCCGCTTCCGCCGCCATGCGGACGATCCCCTCGTGGACGGTCGCTGTGCGGACGCTCCGGCCTTCCAGCAGCAACTGTTTCACGATTTGCATCTTCACGATTGAAGTTTGGTTCGCCCTCATCCTCAGGGAAATCGCCGCCACCTTCAAAGGTAATCGTCTCTTCGCCTTCGCCGCGGGGCTGCTGAGGAGCTCTGGGAGCACTCGTCTCGCCGCCCTCTCCAGCCGCATGGCCTTCGCCCTCGCCTTCTGTTGCTTGCGGCGCCATCTTTGCGCGCTGCTCGCGCAGAATCGCTTTGCGTGAAAGCTTAATGCGGTTCCCTTCAATGCCCAGGACTTTCACCAGGACCTGGTCGCCTTCCTTCAACTCGTCTTTCACTTCTTTCACCCGATGTTCGGCAATTTCGCTGATGTGCAGCAACCCATCCGTTCCGGGGATGATCTCCACAAACGCGCCGAACTCAGCCAGCCGCACTACTTTACCAAGATACGTCTTGCCGACTTCCGGAACAGCCGTGAGGTCGTTAATCCGCTGAATCGCCCGCTGTGCCGACGGCCCATCGTTCGACGCGACATTCACTCTGCCGCTATCGTCAACATCGATCTTCACGCCGGTTTCTTCAATAATGCTGCGGATCATCTTTCCGCCCGGACCAATCAGGTCGCGGATCTTGTCCACAGGAATCTGCAACGTGTAAATACGCGGTGCGAACGTTGAAATATTTTCGCGTCCGCCGGTGATAATGCCTTCCATTTTGTCCAGGATGTACAACCGTCCGCGCCGTGCCTGCTCCATCGCCTCATGCATGATCTTTGAGGTGATGCCCATCACCTTGATGTCCATTTGCAGCGCGGTAATTCCCTTGCGTGTTCCCGCGACTTTGAAATCCATGTCGCCGTAATGGTCTTCCGCGCCGGCAATGTCCGTCAGGATCGCGTAGGAGTCTTCTTCCTTCACCAATCCCATGGCCACGCCTGCAACCGACGCAGTCAACGGAACGCCCGCATCCATCAGTGAAAGCGACGCGCCGCAGACTGAAGCCATGGACGATGATCCATTGGATTCCAGAATGTCAGAGACCACGCGGATGGCGTAAGGCCAATTCTCTTCTGATGGCAGGACCGCCGAGATTGCTCTCTCCGCCAGCGCACCGTGCCCAATTTCGCGACGGCCCACACCCGTCATGCGGCCCACTTCGCCCACGGAAAACGGTGGGAAGTTGTAATGCAGCATGAAGCGTTTTTTGGTCTCGCCTTCAAACCGTTCAATGCGCTGCATGTCGTCCGGTGTGCCCAGCGTGGTGGTCACCAGCGCCTGGGTTTCACCGCGAGTAAAGATTGCCGATCCGTGCGTCCGTGGCAACACGCCAACTTCAATTGAGATGTCGCGGATCTGGTCAAACGCGCGCGCATCGGGGCGCTTGCGGTCTTTGGTTACCTGCGCGCGGAAAATGCGTTCCCGCAGCAGTTCGTAATAGTGTGAGAGCTTCGCTGCGGCCTCTTTGTCATCTGGCGGCAGCTCGGCTTTCAGCCCTTTCTTGATCTCGCGGACTTTCTCGTAACTCTGGTGCTTGGGATATTTCGCCGTATCCAGCGCGTCAATCAGTTCGTCGCCGACTTTGGCCCTCAGGTGGTTGTAATACGCTTCGTCAATCTCCGGCGGTTTCACTTCCAGCTTCTTCTTGCCATTGCGGCTGGCCAAGTCGCTGATCGCCGCGCAGATCTTCTTGATCTGCTCATGGGCAAATTCAATCGCGTTCAGCACCTGCTCTTCGGAAACCTCTTTCGCTCCCGATTCAACCATCACAATGCCTTCAGCCGTGCCCACAACCATGATGTTCAGGGTGCACTCGCGTATCTCTTCATAGGTCGGGTTCACGACCATCTGGTCGTTGATCAGGCCGACGCGAATAGCGCCCACGGGACCATGAAACGGAATCTCAGAAAACGACAGTGCGGCGGAGGCGGCGTTAATCGCCAGAACGTCAGGATCGTTTTCCGTATCGGCGGAAAGCACCAGGGCAATCACCTGGGTCTCATTGCGGAATCCTTCAGGAAACAGCGGGCGGATAGGGCGGTCAATCTGGCGGCAGGTAAGGACTTCACGTTCGCTGGGCCGGCCTTCGCGCTTGATAAAGCCGCCCGGAAAGCGTCCGGCGGCGTAGGTATATTCACGATAATCAACGGTCAGGGGGAAGAAATCTATGCCTTCGCGCGGCTCCGGTGAGGCGCATGCCGTGCCCAGAACAACGTTATCTCCCTGGCGCACAATGGCTGATCCCTGTGCCTGTTTTGCTAAATGTCCTGTTTCCAATTGGAGGGTTTTGCCGCCTGCAAGTTCAACAGTGGCTGTCTGCTTCATCTATTCCTCATTTCTAGGAGGACCAGCAGTCTGAATTCAAAAAGAGAGCACCTTTAGGTACTAAACGGCGAAAGATACACGTATCCCGCCGGCACTTGGACGACCGTAGGTCCGCTCGATCGCGATCGATTATTTTCGGATGCCAAGTTTCTGGATGACGTCTTTGTAACGCTCAGTATCGTACGTTTTCAGATAGTCCAGCAGGCGGCGGCGCTTGCTGACCATCATCAAGAGACCTCGCCGGGAGGCATGGTCCTTTTTGTGGTTCTTGAAGTGCTCCGTCAGCTCTCCAATACGCTCACTGAGTATGGCAATCTGGACTTCCGGGCTGCCCGTATCAGAGTGATGCGTACGGAAGCGGTTGATGACGTCGGCCTTGCGCTCTCTCGCTAACACTGAATTCTGGTCGACTCCTATATCTAAATCTCGTCCTGTAAGTGACTTGAAAAGAGTACCACGAGATGACGGGGGGTGTAAAGCGATGCTAAATCACACAAGCGAGGGCATCGCTCTCGCGGAGACGCTCACGCGGATGGGATTATGAGGCGGTTCCTCCAACAGCAAAAGCCAATTTTTCAAGCTGAAGTCCGGATTCTTGCAATGCTATCCGCAGCCCGGGGTCATGAGAACATGTGCAAAACAACAAGTCTCGTGAAGTGGGAGTGCTGGAAGTGCCCTCCCGCTTGCTTGCCAGTTCTCTGGCAGAGTTCACGATTTCCTGAAATTTCGGAGAAGGGCTTCCAAACATATTAATTTTGTCAGCCTCGGACATCATACCCATTTCTAAATGTATGAGGTAAAGCATCCGGTTGATATACATTTTGGATTGGCCATTGACAAGCCTCTGATTGCTGACCAGTCTTTCCAAGCCTTCCCAATCGTGCCAAAAGACCGCTAGGTGCTCCAGATCCACAATATAGAGGGCTTTGACCAGATCGATTGGCTCAATCGAGTCGGAGCCGCGCTCCATTGCAGCATATCCACTGACCATGAGCAACAATGGCAACGCTCCCGTATTATCTTGTTGAGGATGAAGCAATCGGTTTGTTGTCCTCTCTTCGCTCGTGTTTGTTTGTCGTGAGACAACAATAAGCTCGTCAGAATTTGATCGGAAATGGTGGAAATGTCAGTGGTGGAACTATTTTAGAACACGAAAAAACCGTGCCCTCCGTTTGACTACTATTCTCCCTTCCTGCCACCAGTATCACATCTGGACATCTCGATACCTGTCCACATGCTTTATAGAGATTAGCAGGTGAGATGTGCATACCACCCTCCAGCGAAACTCGCACCGATTACACGGACAAATCGAGGTATGCGTGCCCTCTCGCAGAAAACTGGGGCGACATTAACCTTTATCGACCATTCAAGCACGCAGAACTCGACGGTTATTTTGGCAAGAAAGGTAAAAAGGGACACGATGGCTGGCATGACTTCTACAAGGCCCACCCACGGGCAGCTGGCATCTGGACATTCTCCCGTCCTGGCTACAATCGTGATCACAACGAAGCTGTTCTTTACGTGGCGCATTCCTGTGGCTGGCTATGCGGCACAGGGCATCTCTATTTTCTTGCACGCGAATCTTCTGCTTCAAAGTGGATAGTCAAAAACCGTCTGTTTCTTTGGATCTCCTAGAGCAGAGCGCGCGACCTCCTTTTTCATTCCGCTTCTCAGGGCGCTCCCGCCATGGGCGGATTCGAGGCGAAATCGCTGGCAATAGAAAGCTACCCATAGCTCTTACCCAGGCACCGACTGCTCTCATGTTAAGAATTGTCATCTAACCCCTTGGCCCCGAAACTTTACCCTCCTCTTGCCATCTAACAAATTAACCAAGCAGTTAACTTTGTGCAGTCGATATAAGGAGGGGCAATGAAAGCCCTGCATCTATCTTTAGCCATGCTTCTTGCCCTGGGAACAGCAGGACTTGCCTTTGCAAGCCCGGTTGACCAGGCTGCGGTGAATGCAAACACGCGCCTTGAACAGCGGCTTTCCGGAGAAGTCCGTCACGAGCTTGTGATGATTCCGCAGTTCACTGTTTTTGACAACCTTACTTACCGCGTTGACGGCGGCACGGTCACCCTCGTCGGCCAGGTCCGCGACGCCATCGTAAAAGACTCTGCTGAAAAGCGGGTCAAGCGGTTGGAAGGCGTGGAGCGCGTTGATAACCAGATTGAAATACTTCCGGCATCATTCAATGATGACCGCATTCGGCGTCAAGTCGCGCGGGCCGTGTTCAACGATCCGCGTTTGTCCAGCTATGCCATCCAGTCCGTTCCTCCAATTCACATCATCGTGAAGCACGGTCATGTAAATCTTGAAGGTGTAGTACGGACCCAGGCGGAAAAAGACGATGCCTTCATTCGCGCAAATGGCGTACCAGGCGTCTTCTCAGTCGAAAATAACCTGCAAGTGGAGCAGCCGAAAAAGAGCTAAAACAGTCACAAAAAACGGAGCTCAAATTTGAATTAGCTTCTGCCCGGAGTGAAAACAAGCGCTCCGGGCAGTGCTGCGTTTGGGGGTGAGTATTGTGACGCCGTTCATATATTGCCGGGGATGCGCCACCAGCGCTTGATAGGCCGGTAGCAAAGGCGCACATTTCAGGCTCTCTTTTGTGATATGTCACCCTCGACCAACTCGCGATCAATACGCGCAATAATCTGGTCACGAATCCGGCGAAATACAGAGAGCCTTTCGTCATGCGTGCCCGTTGCCGCGGCCGGGTCTTCAAAACTCCAGTGCAGGAATTTCCATGTACCCGGAAAAATTGGACATCGCTCTTTGGCGTTATCGCATACGGTCACCACATACGGGACATGCTGGCCTAACAGGATCACAATGTCCTTGGATCTCTGGCGGGAGATATCAATGCCAATTTCCTGCATGGCCTCAACAGCCAGCGGGTTGAGACCCTTCGGTTCAATGCCTGCGCTCATCGCCTCAAACCTGTCACCGGCAACGTGACGAAGGTAGCCCTCCGCCATCTGGCTGCGGGCGGAATTGCCCGTACACAAGAACAGTACTTTTGGCTGGCTCATTTGCGGCCCCCTCTAGCCTTCCAATAAAATTTAAATACTTTATGCATATAGACGCATAAACTATAATACGTATGGGATAATAAAAACGTTGTTGCCTTCTGTCAACACGCGGCACAAAAATCTATGGGAAATGTAGAAGCCTATTTCAAGGGGCTGGCCGACATTAGCCGCCTTCGAATCATGAATCTGCTGCTTACGGGAGAGCTGTGCGGTTGTGACATCCAGTATGTGCTTGGCGTAACGCAATCCAATGTCTCACGCCACCTCACGTATTTGAAAAGGTCCGGCTTGGTCTTGGACCGCCGAGATGGGTACAGGATCTATTACCACCTCGCAGAAGACAACCAACCGGAATACAAAGCTCTCGTCTCATATCTTAAGGTTGCATTGAAGGACAAACTCTTTTTGGCCGACACAAAGAAGCTCAAACAGGCCATCAGGAACGGTGCTTGCAGCATGAGCGCATTGAAGCCTGTCATGGTTTCCGCACAATCCATACTGCAAACGCGCATGAGGAGATAAAGGGCAGATGAGTGCTGAGGTAAGCCACGCCAGCAGTTCTGATCTCTGTACGCCGGGAAGACGCCGGCGTCTCGCGTTCCTTGACCGTTATCTCACGTTGTGGATTTTTCTGGCAATGGTCCTGGGAGTCGGGCTCGGGCACTTTCTCCCTGGCGCCACATCTTTCATTGGGCGGTTCCAGAGCGGCACCACGAACATTCCCATTGCGTTAGGTTTGATTCTGATGATGTATCCGCCGCTCGCCAAAGTGCAGTATGAACGGCTGGGAGAGGTCTTTCGCAATCGCAGGGTCCTGGGTTTATCGCTATTGCAAAACTGGGTCATCGGGCCAATCCTGATGTCCCTGCTGGCGGTCACATTTCTGCGTGGCTATCCCGAGTACATGACAGGCCTGATACTCATTGGTCTGGCGCGCTGCATTGCCATGGTCATTGTCTGGAACGAATTAGCTAAAGGCAATTCCGACTACGCCGCCGGTCTTGTGGCCTTCAACAGCGTTTTCCAGGTCCTTTTCTATAGCGTGTATGCATGGCTGTTCATCACTGTTCTTCCCCCGATGATCGGTTTGAAGGGGAGCGTCGTTGCTGTCAGCATCAGACAAATTGCTGAGAGCGTTTTCATCTATCTTGGGATTCCTTTTCTTGCCGGTATGCTGACCCGCATGGTCCTGGTGCGGGCGAAAGGCCGGGACTGGTACGCAACTCGTTTCATTCCCTTGATAAGTCCGCTGACGCTGACAGCACTGCTATTCACGATTGTCGTTATGTTCAGCCTCAAGGGAAATCTCATCATAAAGTTGCCGTTTGACGTGGTGCGAATCGCGATTCCTCTGCTGATTTACTTTGTCGTCATGTTTCTGGTGAGCTTTTGGATGGGCCGGAAAGTAGGAGCTGATTACAGCAAAACCACCACCCTTGCATTCACGGCTGCCAGCAACAACTTTGAACTAGCCATCGCCGTTGCTGTCGCAGTTTTTGGAGTGAACTCAGGCGTTGCTTTTGCCGCTGTCATCGGACCTCTCGTCGAGGTCCCAGTCATGATTGGCCTTGTGAATGTGGCCTTTTGGTTTCAGCGTCGTTATTTTGCAGCGGAATTGGGGAGGGTCGCGACTCCGTTTCCAGAATTGGGAGTCAAATAAATTGCTCCCACTTTTTTCCTCCACATTTCAGATCTGAATTTTAGGTAGTGGTACAGGTTGAAAACAGTGGCGGAAAATCAACCACGCCACCACTGGCTCGTCATCCCGACGTCCGTTAAGCGAGCACGTGTTTTCTTCAGCGTGCGAGTAGGACGGAGGGACCTTGTGTTTGCTTGCTCATGACGGTTTGATAAGGGAAGAGACAAACTGCACTACTACCCAGATCTGAATTTCGTTGACTTCCAAAGCCCTTTCGCTTATGATTCGTAGTAGTTTTGACCGAGAGCGGCGTCGGTGGGGAAACCCTAAAAGGCCTGCAACCCTACGGACTGTGGGCCCTCGTTCCGCTCCCAGCTACCGTGGCCCCGCTGATACAGAGACTCAAATCTCTGGTGGTACCTGCGGCTTGGGGCCAGAAGTGTGTAAAACCAGCCATTAGCCCTTAGCAACTAGCCTTTAGCCAAAAGACCACAAAGCTTTCATGATCGAAGGAAACGCAGGCGAGTGCGCCTGCGCTATACAGCTACACAAAATTTCAAATCAAGAGCCACCCATGCGGTGGCTTTTTTTATTGGAGCAAGAACATGACAAAAAAGGAAATGATGGCGGCAATCAGGGAATGCGCCAGGAAGCTCGGGCACACACCCAACATGAGCGAATTGGCGAGAATCACCGGTGTGAGACGTCGCGCAATCCAAAGGCATTTTGGCAAATACATCTGGGCCTTGCATGAGTGCCATCTGGAGAAAACTGGCCCGGGCCGGAAAGTGGACCTGGAAGATCTGCTTCGCGACTGGGCCAGGGTCGCAAGAAAGCTGAAGAGGCTTCCCAGCGTCACGGAATACCGGCATTTCGGCAAGCACAGCGAGACATCCCTGCGGGTCCGCTACAGAAGTTGGAAACAGGTGGCGCAAAGCTTTAAAGAATATGCGGGAGAACACGGCTGGGCGGAGAAGTGGCGGGACGTGCTGACAATGATCGCAGCGCAGGAAGAGAAACTGGGCCAGGCGCAAGCGTGGGCGGACGGCCCCAGACTGTTGCCGGACAGGCCTGTGTACGGGCCGGTGATGCATGCATGCCCGATGGCCCATGGGCCTGTCAACGAGATGGGAGTAATTTACCTGTTTGGCGCGATGGCGGAGAAACTGGGCTTTGTGGTGATTCGCATACACTCGGCTTTCCCCGATTGCGAGGCTTTGCGGCGGATAGACGAGCACACATGGCAGTGGGTGCGGATTGAATTTGAATACGAAAGCCGCAATTTCTGCAAACACGGCCACAAGGTGAGTGAATGCGACTTGATCGTGTGCTGGAAGCATAATTGGCCGGAGTGTCCGCTGGAAGTGGTGGAGTTGAGCAGAGCCATGTGAATTGTAAAATCGTCGGAAATTGAAAACCGAAAAGCTCTAACACAAAGGGCACAAAGGAACACAGAGTGAGCAGAGAAGAATGTCACCAAATGAACGGATAGGAAGTTTCACTACTGCTGAGACAAAACTCTGGGGTCTCCTTAAGAGACCCCAAATTCTTTCCTGACAGCAATCCTGGTTATTGATCGTTGTCTTTGTCTTTGTCCTTGTCCTTGCCGCGATCATCGTCGTCGTCATCACCATCACGACGGCGCGGTTCGTCATCTCCGTTGCTGATGGCTATGATTCTTTGCGCGCTGTGCAGACGTACGCTGCCGATGCCGCGCGTGTCGCCCCGGTCGTCATTCGGCCTGGGTGTGTGATATCCGGTAAAGGTCATCACGCCGTCATGGTCTCCCATCTTCACAAATGACGGGCCATAGATTCGGCCGTTAAACCATCCCAGAGAATCGCCAACCACAGGCCGTGTCGCCGGAATGGTCACCGGTGAGCCGTTGAAAGTCACGGTCAACGGAATGGTGGACGCAATGGGGTTCTGGATTCCATTGATGATCTTCCAGTTCCGCAGATCGGTTGATTCCGCATATCCCAGGAAATGGAAAGCGTCAGAGTCTCCATCCAGGCAGTTTCCGCCTGAAATGATCAGCCCCCATTTGTTTTCAAAGCGCAGCAGCGTGCCGCGTGGACCAATGTAGCGAATCTGTGTGGGATCAACCGTTGTAATGTCGTTGAGTCCGTTGACTGGACCAAGATCGGTGAAGTTGATTCCATCTTCGGTTGAGGCCATGCGCGGGATGGAAATGTCATGGCTGGGACCGGGCTCGTTGAAGACCGAGGGTTGTCCGCATTGCTGCGCTACAGGTAAAGCGGTGGCGCCAGTCCTGTCACCGTTCAGAATTTTCTGCACGTACAGGATTGTCTTGGGTGAAGATCCCGGCACTTCCGCAATGATGCCGTCCGGGTTCAGCAGCCCGACCGTTCGTGGCGCCGCAAAGTCCACCGTTGCCGACACGCCGTTGAGGGGTGCTCCGGGTTGCGGGAACAGTTCGTGGACGACCAGGCCGCTTACATCCACCTGGCCGGCTCGGCGATCAAGATTATAGAGAAAACGACGACCGTTGACCGTCATTGCGTACGGATGGCCCAATCCCGCTTCACTGGCCAAATCAACATTATCGCTGGCTGGACAGATTCCCTTGTTCAGCTCCAGCACTTCCTGGTTGAACTGCCAGGTCTGGCCGAAATCCGTGGACGTGGCCGCAACAATCGCCTCATTGCTGTTGCGCGGACGATAGTCAAAAAATCCATGCATCGTGTTCCCGGAGTTGGTAACAAATGCAAAGTAGTAGGGTGACATCCGTTCCGTGCCCGGGTTGGGTTGAGGAACGCCGTTAATGCAATATCCAGCGGATGGGGCCGCGTTACTCGCTCCCCTTTGCTGTAGGGTCCAGGGCCCCCCGGTTATATGGCCCTGTTGAGGAAGGCTCCCGGCGGTCCAAACGTTTCCAGGCTGCGCTGAAACCGGGCGGACCAAAAGAACCATCATGGCAATCAAAACTGCAAGCGATACTCTTTGTTTCTTCACAAATATCTCCTTGCCGGCGGCACGTACGGTGCCGAGGGCGATCTCTGACCTATCGGAAGACGGAACAACACTTTCTGCCTCTTCATCCGTTGGGGGAGATGCTCTTGAGAAAGTTTAGAAACTGAATCGTGCTCCCATCTGTACCTGCCTGGGGCCGCCAAACCGCGTGGTGAACGGCGCAAACAGGGCTTGACCGGCTGTTGGATTGGGAGTGGCCGGGGTCCCGAACAAACTGACCGCATCGGGCCCGTAGCCTTTGTTGGTGTTGTGGGTAATGTTGAAGAACTCCGCGAATGTTTCCACTTTGGACCTTTCGCCGAGACGGAATGATTTCAGTACGCGCATGTCCAGATCAGAGAAGGGAGTGCCCCGCATGCTGTTGCGTCCGGCGACTTTTCCGTTGACGACGATGCGATCGTTGTCGTCGTTGCCGTCATTCTGCGTGTCGAATCCAATGAGCGGAGTGAACGGCGCGGCGGAACGGTTCAGAGTGATTGCGCTGATGGTGAAGCCGTGCGGCAGATCCAGAATGCCGCTCAGACGCAAGTTGTGCCTGATGTCGTTCTTGGAAGGACCGGCGTCCAGTTCGGGCAACAACGGGTCCAGCGCTCCTTCACGGTTGAAAACACGTTCACCAGACTCGTTGTCGCGGTTCCACGCCAGCGTGTAGCCGGCCTGGAACTGCAAATGGTGGCTCATGCGCTTGTTGACGGCAAAATCAAATCCGTCATAACGGGAGTGCGCTTCTGATTCATTAATCGACAATGGCCCGATGGACGGGAATGGACGTACCGTGGGGAAAATCGGCATGCCCGTCGGGTCAAACGTTGCCGGAAAAAGGTTCTTGTCCAACCGGCGTTGCAGGCTCCAGGTCGAGTTGCGGGTATATCCGCCGGAGAGCGACCAGGAATCACCCAGCGCGGTTTCCACGCTGGCGCTGGCCTGGAAAGAGCGCGGATTCTCAAAACTGGGCGAGAAGCCAACCACCTTCGCCGGGGCCGGCTTCACGCCCGCCGGGATCGCGGTCAACGTGTTCGGAAATTGGACGAAGTTCAAAACATTCTTATCGAATTTGCTGTCGAGAACCGCTGTCGTCAAGCCGTTGTCCGTGAACATGCGCTGGAACAGATTGGCCGGCGTGCGCGCGTCGTAGAGGCCGGCGGAGGCGCGAATCACGGTCGTACCGTGTCCTTTGGGGTCCCATGCCAGGCCGAGCCTCGGCTGATACATCGCCAGGTCGTTGGGAATCCGTTGTGTTTGAGAGACGGCGGGGTTTGGATTCGGTGGCTGCGGGTTCCACTGTCCGTCCCAGCGAAATCCTGCATTGATCATCAGGTTCCTGGCAAGCGCGAATTTGTCTTGCACGAACACTCCAAATTCGTGCTGCGTGGCGTCATAAATCAGGGAATTAGGATCGCCGTTGGTCGGCAGTGTCCCACGATACCGCGCGATCTTGCCGGCATTGAAATCGGCCAAAGACTTGAAATCATACCGTCCGGCCATGAACGTTTCACGCTGCTCACGGGATGGAGTAATGTTGCCGTCCACTCCAAAGCGGATGGAGTGGCGCCCCTTTGTCATGCTGACGTTGTCGGTCCCCTCGTATCGCCGGTTATCGAACATGCGCGGATGCGTGACCTCGGTACCAATCGTGCCTACACCTGTGATCACCACCATTGCAGACTGGGTGTTGGGCGTTTCGAACCTGTTGTCTGTGGCAAACTGCCCGCGCAATTCATTCAGCAACGAAGAACTGAATGCGGAAACCAAACTCCCCTTGACCGCGACACTTGATCCCTGGCGGTCAAAGTTCGTCGCCTCAGAGATATCGTTGGTGCGCGGTGAAAGAGCGAAATTCTTTGCGTCCAGATTGGCGTACAGGAAATCCACATTCAGTATGTGCTTGGAAGTGAGTGACTGGTCGAACCGGGCAAAAGCAGAGGTCACGTTGTTCGTGCCCTCTTTCTCTCCCTGCAACGAGGCCAGGCTGGCAGGCAGCGTAACGCCAACCGGCTGCGGCTGGAACTGTACAACAAAAGGCAGGTTCAGGAAGTTCTGCTCGGCCGCCACAAAGAAGAACGTGCGGTCTTTCTTGATCGGCCCGCCCACCGCCCCGCCGAACTGGTGTTGCATGTTCACGGCTGGGTTGCCGAAGGCGTCCGGCGAAGTGAACTCTGCATTGCGGTTGGTGTAGAAGCCTTCTCCGTGCCAATCATTGGTTCCGGACTTGGTCACCGCGTTGACGAAGCCTGCGTTCGTCCGGCCGACTTCCGCATCAAGACCGCTGCGGACCACCTGGAACTCCCGCACTGCGGCCAGGGGGAAGAAAAATACTGGATCATTGCCGCCACGCTGGTTGCCTTGCAGCGGATCATTGAAGTCCGCGCCATCCAGCGCCACGTAGGAATTGATCGAGCGCTGTCCGGAGATCACCAGACCATTGCGGTCCGACTCCTGATAGATGTCCGGGGTCAATTGCACAAAGTCCGGAAATGACCGGCCGCGGATCGGCGCCGTAGCGATCGACCGCAGATAGACACTGGAGGAGCTGGAAACATCGTGCGTGTCAATCGGGCTGTCCGTATTCATCACCATGGTTTGCGTCTGGACCGTTGTTTCTGTCCCGCCTGCATCCTGGTTCGCGGACTTCAGCTCCAGGGTCATGGTGTGGGTCCGCCCCACCGTGACAATGGCTTCTACTTCATCAGTCTTGAAGTCGCCTTGGGCGGCTTGTACAAAGTAGCGGCCTACAGGGAGCGCTTGCGCATCAAATTGGCCGCGGCTATCGCTATGCAATTCACGCAGGTAGCCGGTCTCCGCGTTGCGCACCGTTACCGCGGCGCTCGCGGCCGGCTTGCCGTCAGGCGTGCTGATCTCACCGCGCAGTGCGCCTGCGCCAGCATCTGATTGTGCAAACGTGAACTGGGCAAGCAGACACATCAGCATAAGCGCAAGCCCACTCAATACTCTTTGGCGACGAAGTAAACTTTCGAGCATTTCTTCTCTTCCTCTTCAACTTTCGTGTTGTGCACATTCGATCGTCGGGGGTGGTCGGCCGAAGCACTTACAGTGATTTGTTCTGGCGGGGCTGATTATCAGGGTTTCGCGTTTTGCGGGGGTAGTTACGGGGGTCGTATTACTATCGCAATAGCTCTAGATGATTTCTATTTATTTTCCTATTTTGGGAATGCGAATTGACAGAGGGGCCGCAAAAGCTTTCGCTTGAGGTGAATGGTTTCATTTTGGGCTATAGTTTGTTAGGTAAGTTCCAATATGGAACGCCTATCGCTTGCCTTCACACCGTGGTAATGTGCCAGACAATATAATTACAAAAGGCCAATACTTTATTAACTTCCGTGAGCCTTCACCGCTTTTAAGCTGGCGCATCCGCGACACATAAGAGCTATCATCGTGCTACATAAATCCGAAATCGTGGAAATATGTTTGGACTTTTTTGCTGAAGTGCACATTTGGGATAGTAAGGGCACAGGCACAGTATGATCGCCAACTCGTCACGCTCCACACTTCGTCTTTTGAGAATTACATTCTTTGCCTTGATTGGGGCTTTTTTTGGGAATACGTTGGCAATCCCGGATGCAGCCTCGCAAGCTTCACAATCGCAGGCAAGCTCACGCAAGCTCAAACTGAGCGTGCCGCCGGAATATCCAGAGCTTGCGCGCAAGATGAACATCCAGGGCGTCGCTCGCGTTCTGCTTACCGTAACTGCTGATGGTAGAGTTGTTGGCGTTAAAGAGCTCGGTGGTAACCCTGTGCTGGTAGCCGCGCTATCCCAGGCTGTAAAGAAGTGGAAGTATGAAGCCGCAGACCGCGAAAGCGAAATTGAGGTGCGGTTTGAATTCCTCCAGCAGGGTCACTAGAAGACACAACTTATATCCATGAATCAATTTCTAAATCGACTCCCCCACTGAGTAACTGCCAACGTTAACAAAAATTTATTCTCCTATTTTGGAACATCCAGGCTCCATTTACTAACAGGCAGTGACATCGTTACTTCGGTAAGGTTAGCAACATACTTAAGTTGACATGTCGCGAAGATACACAGGCTATTATCACTTTATCCGCACCATGAAGTTGGAAAATGCAGTGGCTTACTGACATACAAGAAAGTTTGATGCAAGGATTTTAAGCACACGTTATGGCCGCCAACTCGCAGCGCGATGTACGTCATCTTCTCAGTTTTACCTTCTTGGTCTTGAGCGGAATCCTGTTCTGGCATACGCTGGCAAAACCAAGTGCAGCTTTGCAAGCTTCGCAACCGCAAGGCAGCGTCCGCAAACTCAAATTGAGTCCCCCGCCGGAATATCCAGATCTCGCCCGTAAGATGAACATCCAGGGAGCGGCTCGCGTACTGCTTACCGTAACTGCTGACGGTAGAGTCGTCGGCGTCAAAGAGCTTGGTGGAAATCCGGTCCTGGTAGCTGCGCTGTCCCAGGCTGTAAAGAAGTGGAAGTATGAAGCCGCAGACCACGAAAGCGAGATCGAGGTCCGGTTTGAATTTGTTATGGGTATTGGAAACCAGCACTCAGACTCCGCGCCTCCAGTACGCCAATAAAGCCCACCTTTTAGCGGCCTGTGCTCACGCCAGGCAAGGCCGATAATTTTCTCTGCCGTGGTCCGTGGCCGCGCAAATCCTAGCGCAGCAGCTTGTCTATATCAAAGATCACTTGTCACTTCATTGACGCGCTTTCCATCGCTCCTCAGTGTGTTTCGATAACGGGGATTTCACTCCGATCCATTGCCGATCGAGCACCTGCGATCCATAACCATTCGCTCGTCTGAGCAGCCTTATTCACGTGTAGTTATTTGGGATTATTGTCCGTTCTCTTCGGTGGGGATAACCTCATCTCACACAGGAGGGCGATGTGTCACAAGCCTTAACACAGACTGTCTGCCAGGAAATTGGTGCGCCGGTCAGCGATTTCCACCTGACGACGCTTAGCGGCTCGGCAGTCAGCTTGAAGGTGGTCCTGGAAGGCAAGAGAGGCGCAGTCGTGGTGTTTTGGTCCGGCGTCTGCTCGCATTGCGTGCGCTATGACGGTTATCTCAGCGCTTTTGAAGAGCGACATCCGGATCTCGGCCTTCTGGTAATAGCTTCCCGCAGCGGTGAAACTCCGGAACAAATCAGGACTGTCATTCAGGAACGAAATCTTTTATTCCCTATCGCGCACGATCCCGGCGGTCTTGTCGCAAGACTTTGGTGCACGCAGCAAACGCCGCGCGCTTTTCTGGTGGATACGGACCGCATCCTGAAGTTCCGCGGGGCTATTGATAACTACAAGTATCCTGGCGACATTGAATATGCGGCTTATCTTGAGCCCGTAATCGCGCAGTTCCTTGCCGGTAAGCCCATCAGCAGAACTGAAACTTCCAGTTTCGGCTGTGCCATTGATTCCGTTTATTACAAGTTTCCCAAGGCCTTATGACAGGATCTCTATTTCCCTTATTTACTTTGCCGGTAAGAATCATTCGCGCGGGGCTGTCCCCTGTCACGGCAGTGCTCCACCAAGCGCAGTCCAGCGGTCAAAGTTCACAACCTCCTGCTTCGCATCCGCCCTCGGGATTGATTGAAGCTGGATTGGTCACGATCAATACCGCGCTGCAATCGATTCAGTCGGCAATCTCACGTGTTGCAGGGCAGACCCCTCCCAAACCCTTGACTGCTCCTCCTCTGGAAGGGCCGGGAGATATCGATTCGGCCGCGTCTGATTTCGCTAATCGATTGGCAGGTATTGTGCGCTTTACACCATTTGAGGCTCCTGAACTGGCTGCGGGGTTGAAGAAAGCGCTCTCAGCGGCCCGCATCTCATTTGGCAATATAGATCCGGCAAATCGCAACAGCGTTGTATTTCCCATGCAACTCGCTTTGTCCTTCAGTACATTGTTCATCCAGCAAGCACTGCGGATGCTGGTGACTTATGAGATGGTCGGCCCGGAAAAATATCTCCGATTCATCACTGACTTCACGGAGTCATTCACTGACACACCCATTTATGTTGGTCTGGAATATCGAGCCCTGATTGAAGATTATGAAGCGCGCCTCGTCCAGCGCCCTGATGACGCCGCAATTCGCGTTGAACTCGGACGCACACAAATCAAGTGTGGTCTTCACGATCAGGCAGCAGACAACCTGCTCAAGGCATCTGACAATCCGTCTGTACGTGCTCTGGCATTGCATGAAGCAGCCGTGGCCCTGCACCGCGCGGGAAAACTTGAGAGAGCCGCCCGCGTTGGCAGTAGCGCGCTCACCGCCAACCCCGGAAATGAACGTGCGCGGGCATGGCTTTGGCTTACGGCCCAGCAGCTGGGCGGATATCCCGAGTTCATCCCTGTCGACCAGCGCATGCAAATGAAGGTGGGATACGACCAGCCAACCGTGGAGTTTGAAGACATTGCCCCGCGCATTGGCCTGGATAAGACCAGTGGCGGGCGGGGCGTGGCCGTGTTCGATTACAACAATGACGGCCTGCTGGATGTGGCAATCGCTTCCGCCCATGGCGGATGTAATCTATACCGCAACAACGGCGACGGCACGTTCACTGATGTTTCCGTCAGCTCCGGGCTTGACGCCGCTATTAATTCTTTCATCATCACCGTTGGAGACTATAACAATGATGGCTTTGCTGATCTCTTCATTACCCGCCTTGGTTTTTATGTTGGCGAAGGTCAGCTATACCGCAACAACGGTGACGGCACATTTACTGATGTAACGGCTCAAGCCGGCCTTAAAGTCTGGGGACCGGCCTTCAGCGCCTCCTGGGTGGACTATGACTGCGATGGCAGGCTCGATCTATTCATCGCCAATAATATGGGCGGCATGTTTGACCGCAAAACACCGAACCGTCTGTTTCATAACAACGGCGATGGAACTTTCACTGAGGTCACGGAAGAAGCTGGCCTCTCCACCATGTGGCCAACTATCGGATCAGCATGGGGCGACTACAACAATGATGGCTATCCTGATCTCTTCCTCTCCAACGCTTTGGGCAAATCTCAGTTGTACCGTAACAATGGTGATGGCACATTCACTGACGTAAGCGCTGAAGCCAACATCGGGGACAACTGCTTTGGAAGCATCTCTCTCTGGTGTGACTACGACAATGATGGCTTGCTGGATATTGTGCAGTTCACATGGTCAGACCATGAAAACGTAATCCACACAATGCGCCACGGTGAAGGCCCGCCGGATGGCAAGCCTGCCCGCATCTATCACAACAATGGCGATGGCACATTCACTCTGCGTAGTCGCGATATCGGTCTGACCGGCTGTTGGGGCACCATGAGCGGGAACGCCGGTGATTTCAACAATGACGGCAACATCGATCTGGTGCTGGGAAACGGCAGCCCCCGCATGGACCGTCTTGAGCCGCCGATTCTGCTTGAGAATGACGGCAAGCGGTTCCGCAACGTTACCTTCGCCGCCGGATTACCTTTTGGCGGCAAGGGCCACGGCTCCAACATGGCTGATCTCTTCGGCGATGGCCGGCTCTCAGTGATCGTCGCTTCAGGAGGAGCCTATCCGGGTGATCTCTTGACCACACGCGTGTTTTATCCCAAACGTCTACCGGGCAACTATCTCAACGTGCGCCTGGAGGGCACCACAAGTAACCGCTCAGCGATTGGGGCCCGTATCTGTCTGGAAGCCGATGGTCGCAAGCAATACCGCGACGTTTCCGGCGGCACCAACTTTGGCTGCCTGCCATTCGAGCAGCATTTTGGATTGGCGGCCGCGCACAAGGTTGACGCACTGCAAATTCGGTGGCCCAGCGGACTGGTGCAGCGCTTCACGGGTCTCCCCATCAACGATACGGTTCGTTTTACGGAAGGCCGGACTGGATGGGAGCGGCCTTACCAGCCATGAAACTCAATGTCCGTTTACGGCCAATCGGATTCGTTGCCGCGCTCCTGGTGATGTGGCACGTCGCTGCGAAGCATCAGGCAACGCCCATTTTGCCCGGCCCTCTTGCCGTCGCTGAAGGAATCGCGGAACTTGCCCAACGCGGCCTGTTGCTCAAGTACATCGTTGCTTCCTTATTCAGGGTGACATGGGGCTTCGCAACCGCGGCCATATTGGCCATACCGCTCGGACTTGCAATCGGATGGTACAGGCGATCAGAGATGGCGCTGAATCCGCTGATCCAGATCTTCCGTCCGATTTCACCACTCGCATGGATACCAATCTCAATCCTCTGGTTTGGCGTTGGCGACCTGGCGGCAATCTTCCTGATCTTTCTAGCTTCCTTCCTGCCTCTTACGGTAACGGCCATGAACGCAGTCGCCGGCATTCCGCCCGTGACCGTCCGTGCAGGCCGCAACTTTGGTCTGAGTCAACCTCAACTGGTGTATCGGGTCCTTTATCCGGCTGTGGCGCCTCAATTGATCATCGGGCTGCGAATTACTCTCGGCATTGCGTGGCTGGTGGTGGTGGCTGCGGAGATGATTGCCGTAAATTCCGGCCTCGGATTTCTGATCGTGGACGCGCGAAATGCCGGCAACCGCTATGACCTGGTCGTGGCCGGCATGGTCATGATTGGCGTGATTGGACTGTTATTGGATATCGGTATGCGATCGATGGAAAACGTTAAATCTCTACGTTGGGGTTATTCAGAGGACTAAATGGAACAGACAATGGCAACCACAAGTATGGCAAAGACGGTTATGGTGCCGGCACAAGCGACCAAACAGACCCTTAAGCCCAAGTTGCGGGCTGAAGGCATTGACATGGCCTTTACTCGAGACGGGACGAGCGTACCGGTACTCGAAAACGTCAAACTGGAAGTGCACGAGGGAGAATTTGTTTGTTTACTGGGCCCCTCGGGCTGCGGCAAATCCACGTTGCTGAATGTGATCGCCGGATTTCTCTCTCCTACTCATGGGCAGGTGTTGATTGATGGTGAAGCTGTCCGTGGCCCCGATCCCCGCCGGATTTTCGTCTTTCAAGAGCGCGGCGTATTCCCCTGGCTTACCGTTGAAGGCAACATCGGCTTTGGTCTGTTCAAGCTCTCCAAAAAGGAGCGCGCTGAACGGATCGCGCATTACATTACGCTGGTCGGGCTCCAGGGATTTGAGAAGGCGTATCCGCAGGAACTCTCCGGCGGTATGAAACAGCGCCTTGAGGTCGCCAGGGCTTTGGCGGTAAATCCCGATATGCTTTTTCTGGATGAACCGTTTGGCGCCCTCGATTCCATTACGCGCCTCATCATGCGTCGTGAGCTTCTCCGCATCTGGGAAGCCGAACGCAAAACCATCATCTTCGTCACGCATGACATTGAAGAAGCCGTCCAGCTCTCGGATCGTGTCGTGGTGATGAGCGCCCGGCCGGCAAAAATTCAGCGCGTTGTCGAAATCGATATCGCTCATCCGCGCGATATCAGTTCCAGCCGCTACCTGGAATTGCGTGATGGGATCTTTGAACAGATTGGACTGGCACACAAAGTATGACCTTGCTCGGGCAGCCAATGAAATGGGAGCGGTATTTCTGGCCGCTCTTTGCGGCCGGCGTGCTCCTGCTGTTGTGGCACTTCTCTGTTAGATGGAGTCACACAAAAATCTTTCCTTCGCCGGTGGATGTGGTACGAGGCACCGCGGAACTCATACGCAAGGGGGTCTTATTGCACTATGTTGTGGACTCTTTGCGTCGTGTATCTGCCGGCTATCTGGGCGCTGCCGTACTGGCAATTCCGGCTGGGTTGCTGCTCGGCTGGTATCCCGCTGCAGCTGCGGTAGTGAATCCCACAATTCAGATGCTGCGGCCTATCAGCCCCATCGCCTGGATTCCTGTCTCCATCATCTGGTTCGGTGTAGGTGATCTTGCCGCTATTTACCTAATCTTTCTTGCCTCTTTTTTCTCTATTCTGGTCGCATCCATCAATGGCGTCCGTAATGTTCCCTCAATGTATCGCCGCGCTGGACGCAACTTTGGCCTTTCACCGGCCAAGCTCATCGCCAGGGTGGTATTTCCAGCAGCACTGCCGCAGGTGATCGTTGGACTGCGAATCGCTCTTGGAATCGCATGGCTGGTGGTGGTGGCCGCGGAGATGATTGCCGTTGATTCCGGCCTTGGCTATCTCGTCATTGACTCGCGTAACTCCGGCAAACGCTATGACCTGGTGGTGGCCGCCATGATATTGATCGGATTAACAGGGTTGGCTCTCGACACAATTTTCCGGCGCATAGAAAAACTGCGGTCTGTCCGATGGGGGTTTAGAAATGAGTCTTAAAAGCCGATTGCTTCTGTCCGTCTTCGGATGGTTGACTTTGATTTCCGGTCTGCATGCCTATCTGAATGTAAACTGGCCCTCTATAGTGAACGACTATCTTCCGATGGAAAAGCGGAAGTTTACCGTGGCATACATACCGGTCACCTGCCACCTTGCCTGCCCGGTTACTGACTACATTTCCAAATTCTCCAAAGCGGGAGAGATATTCCTGCCCAAGATGTTCCAGGGATTCCCTGAGATCAAGGAGGCTCTGATCTCCAACAAGATTCAGGCGGCGTTTATTGTCGCGCCGCTCGCAATCGCGCTGAGGTCACAGGGAGTACCCATCAAGATCGTCTATCTGGGCCATCGCTATGGCAGCGCTGTGGTGGTCCGAAAAGATGGTCCCATCAAGACGTTCGCTGACATGCGCGGCCGCGTCATCGCGATTCCCAGCCGTTTTTCTGATGAGCGCCTGATCGTCTTCCGTGTCATGAAAGTATTCGGCATCAAGCCGAGCGAAATCAAAATGGTGGAGATGGCGCCGCCCGATGTAGCGGGAGCACTCGCTGCAAAAGCCATTGACGCGTTCTCCATGGGCGAGCCTTTCCCTTCACAAGCAGAAATGGGCGGCTTTGGCCGCGTGCTGTTCAATGCACGGGAATACTGGCCGGACTTTATGTCATGCGTGCTCGTGGTACGGCAGGACATGATTGATCAGCGTCCTAAAGCTGTGCAGGTTCTTGTGGATGGAGTCGCGCGTTCCGGCTTGTGGCTGGAAAAAGGGAAACCGTACCGCGAGAACGCAGCGGACTTTGTAGGACGCTTCTATTACAACCAGAACCCCGCCCTTCTGCGCTGGGCGCTCACCAAGCCCCTGGACCGCGTAATGTACAGTCCGCTGGCACCCAGGAAACCCGACTTTGACCTGGTGCGTGACCTCATGATTGAAACCGGCGTGCTCACGAAGAAGATTGAATTTGAAGAATACGTCGATGTTCGCTTCGCGGACCGCGCTGCCATCAAGACAGCCTGGATCTATGAACCCGGAAGCGCGAACGCGCAATAAGGAGAAAACACAATGGACAGACGGAAATTTCTATCTCGGATCATTGCCGGTGCGGCGGGTACAACCGCCGTTGGTCTTGCTGCTGCCAGCCTGAGCATGGCTGCAGCGTCAGCGAAAGAGAACCGCGTGGTCACCTGGCAGGTACAGGGATTCACCTGCATCACCTGCGCTACCGGACTGGAAGTGCTGCTCCTGCAGCAGAAGGGCGTTGCGCGGGCCAGCGCCAGCTACCCTGAAGCCAAAGTGATCATCGGCTTTGACAATCGCATGACATCTGAAGAAGCGCTCCGGCAATTCATTGCCGGCTGCGGCTTCTCAGTAGCTTAACTCATCGCTTTGCCGCAACTGAGCAGCGTTAAGATTGCCGTTGGATAACGATTAGAGTGACGTGTGCGTCACATCGCGATCAAACTCTCGCGCAGGGTCAATGGGCAGGCCGAAGATTGACATATCGTGCATCTCCCAACTCAGCAGAAATGAAATCCCGCCGGCAATGACTCCGGGTAACAGCAACTGGTGGTAGCAACCGCTCATGTCAGCAACCATCAGCAGACCGCTCCAGTAGCCCTTGGCAATCGATCCAAACATTACAATCATTCCCAACAGCACGAACAATTCGGGCTGGGGAACAACCGCGGGCGCAAGCCTGTGCAAGCCGAACCCGAATGCTCCACCATACATTGCGCCGATAACCAGTGTGGGCGCAAACAGCCCACCTACAGCACCGGATCCAAACGTGATGGAAGTTGCAAGCATCTTGAGCCCAAGCAAAATCACGCATAGTTCGAATCCGATGCCTTGATGCAGGCTGTGCTCAATCACCGGATACCCTGCGGAAAGCACTTGCGGAAACCAGATGGCGATTCCACCCACCATCAACCCGCCAAGGGTGGCGCGCAATGCTAGCGGCCACCGGAATGGCAGCACTTTTGGGGAGAGATTGAAGATCCAGATGAAGAAATGGCCCGTGGGAGCGGCAAGCAACCCCATGATCGGCACTATCAGGAATGACGTAGCCATCGGCAGCGGATCTAAAGTCACCGCTGGACGAAACGGATAAGCATCGCCCACAATCGCTGTCCTTGCCATATACCCGATGACGGCGGCGGACCCAATCGCCGCCAACCCGCGATTAAACCGTGCGCCAAAGAGCTCCAGCACCAGCAACACGCCTCCGGCGGGAGATCGAAATGCAGCCGCAACTCCAGCCGCTGCGCCGGCCTGCACCAGTGTCGCCAGATGATGTCTCGCGAGTCCAGCCCGCTGGCCCACCTGGCTCCCGAGCAGCGCGCCCAGCTGGACCATCGGACCTTCTGGGCCTACTGATCCGCCAAACGCAAGTACAAGCGCGCTCAAAATCACATTCAGAATCCTGCGCATCGGAATAACGGCGTGGAATCTCTCCAGGGCCTCAAAGACTTCTTTGACACCGCCGATGCGGCTCTCCGGAACGAGCTGCAACACTATCCCGATAAGGCACAGGCCGATCGTTGGGATTGCCAGCACGACTGGAAGGCGCGCCCTGAGTGAATGCGATTCACACCATGCCAACAGATTACTGTCAGCTAAGTAGTGAAATACCACTGAGCCTATTCCCGCCAGCAAGCCTGTAATTACCGTGGCAAGCACTACCTTGCCACCACGCAGCCGTCGCGTTGTGCTCAACTCCATCCCACGCTCTCCGAAAAAAAAAGGAGTGGTTACCATGGGAGTGGGATCCTGCTCAGGTAGGTCGCCGTTTGACGCTTTAAGGAAGGAACAAGAAGATCAGCGTGGATTGCGTGCCAGTCCTGTTTTGCGCCGAGTTTCCCTGAACCCAGGCTTGTCCGCTGATGTGCGATGGTCCGGCTCATACACAATCCTTGGATCCATCGTGCAGCGTCCCAACTGCACAGGCAATAACGCAAAGCAACTATTCTTCCGGAAGAATATCCTGGCCACGCTTGCCACGGCGGTACATCCAGTAGAAGACGGCGCTGGCTGAAGTGATTGCAACAACAACAAAGGCCCATTCTGCCGGCGTCCGCTCAAGCCGGCTCAAGGTCCATACAAACTGCACAATGCACAAGATTGAAATGACATAAAGCGTCCTGATTCGCGGGATCACGCTGACAATGTAAGTTCCTATCGGTGCGCCAAAGATAACGAGCGGTCCCGCGGCCAGAAATTTCATCATTACATCATGCGAGATTTCGCCCGCGCACAAACGCGCTACTACTCCTACCACGGATGTCACAGCCATGGCTGAAACCGCGGTCGGCACGGCAATTTTCAAATCGCAGCGATACATCAATACCAGTGCAATATACAGAATCATTTCTACGCCCACGCCAATGATTGAAGCAATGATTCCGCCCGTGAGTCCGACGAGTATTCCCAGTTGCATCGCCGCTCGGTTCGTTATGGAACGCGATCCGGTAATGGAGCAAAACTCCCGGTTCTTCCAGATCGTCAAAATAGCAAAGCTCATCCACATACAGGCGAAGGTAAGCTTCACAAAATTGCTGGCCACATGCGGCGCAATTGCGAACGTGCCCAGGAACATCCCTCCGGCGGCAGCAACGATCGTCCACACAAGAGCGCGGATCTGCACTGGTACACGCCGGCAGAGGATAAAGATCATGGCTGAAGTCATGCCCAGTGCCTGAATTACCAGGCCGAAGTTACGCGCGCTATCCGGCGAAACGCCGAGCCACAGCACCAGGAACGGAAAAGAAACCGCGCCTCCGCCCATTGGAGTGGAACCGGCAACAAGTGATCCCATGATCATGACCAGCGCAATGTGCCACTGCTGCAGAACTTCGGGGAAGAGGCCGTACACTGACATCAGCAGAACCCACACCGTCAGGAACGCGCCGACGTAGGCATACCAGAATTTCATCCGTGGCCGGGATGGATTGATTTGCATGATCTTCGCTGCCATAAGATGGTCAATCACTTTGCAGACACTTCGCTTTGCAGCGGGGCCCTGTTTATGGATTAATGTTTACGGATTCTGTTCACGACCTGCCTAAATCTCTTCGCAACAACCACACCCCGCTGCCGTTGGCGGGCGAACTGGCGCGGTGTGAGATTGGGCCTGCAGGCATTCAACAAGCTGGGCCAAATCTTGATAACGAAATACCTGGTCAAGAGCGTGGTGCTCATAGAGCGCTGGGTAATAGGTGCACACGCTTGCCACGGCCGGCTGAGAAATGTGGCGCTGCCAGGCCAGCGTTAATTCACGGTCTTGTGAGGCTGGCCGGTGCTCATAGAAAGTGGAAACAAAAAGTTCATTCGGTGTAGTGTCAGAGCGCATGACAATGCACGAACTAACGCCGTTTGAAAATGCCTGGGCGAGCGTCGAATCTCTGGCATAAGCTCGAACGGCTGGTTCCACAATCGCCGGGTGCCGCATATTCACAAGAGTGAACGCCCATGTCAGGCCGGCCCTTACGCTCATGCGCTCAGGTTCAGTTTTCGCCTCCACGTTAACGTCATTCCACATGGAAAAAAGATGTGGCAAAAAGAACTTACGGGAGAAATAGATTGCGCGGCCTATTCCATGCCAGTAAAAGCCGGCCAATTCAGGCGCCGCGATCCGGAATTGCTCGCTAATGATTTTGCTCAAGTCCGGATAGAAGTCCCGCGTAACTATGCCCAGTGATTCAACCGCTGCCCCCAGATATCCCACCCGGGAGTTGTCCGTACAAAGCGTGACAAACTGCTCCAGGGCTTCACGCACCTCGCCCGCTGTAGATTCAGTCGTCAATGCGCCGACGAGACGATCAGCGAAGCAGAGTCCCATACCCGCATGGAGCATGAGCAGGCTTTTTGCCGGGACCGGAGCATTTTCCTCCGCCAACAGGCCCTGCGGCGGGCCTTCGCGGGCCCAGCAATCATCAGCGTAATAGTGCCCTACACCTTCCACTGCCCACAGGGCATCAAATGAAGAAAGGCCATAAGCTTTTTCAACAAGATCGGGGAGTGGAATGAATTCCTTTTCTGGCAGGGCCAATACCGAAGAGAGATTTTTTACCAGGGCAAAAACTTCAACCTTGTTGATAAGCTCCTGCCATGCGGTTTGCGCTTCTCCTGAAACAAATAACTGCGTGAGTTGTGCCGATTGATTGATGAGCGCGGACCCGATTTTGAAAAGGCTTGCTGGCCTCCACGTTTCCGGCCGTAGTGCGTCAAAGATGCTATCCGTTACCGCCCTTTGCAGGCCGTCACCAACGAAAAACGCCAACTGAGAAACATTACCCAATTGGCCCTGCGCCACGTGGGAGAGTATCTCCAGAGCTTCTGTGAAATCACGCACTCTCTGGCGCGCCTGGTTTTTAGCAGTGTTGTTGGGTTTCTTGGGGCCTTCAGCCATTCTTTTTCTCCAGAACGATCAGGGACTACTTCATACCAAAGTTGCTAAAAACGCTCTCTCTCTGCGCCAGTGCCTCTTGGCCTTCGATGATCCAGATTTTGGCGTTCACTGGCAGGTTTTCAAACTGCTGCTTCACGCCGCTCGGCCACCAGACTTCAAGGCTCTCTACGTGTGTCAGATTTGCGAGACCAAAATGCTGGTCCGGTGGCAAGCACCCAAAATTACTGCCGCCATTCAATACCCGGTGTTGTTGACGCCCGCCAGCTACTAATCGCAGCCGCGCTCCGATTCCGCTTCGATTGCTCTCCGTTCCCGTGAGGTGCACTGCAAGATAGTTCCCAAGACGCTTCGTAGGGCAGAAGACTGAGCTCGTCATCAGATCGCCTGGATAATTTCCGCCCGTGCCTACCAAAATGCTGAGCCGGCCGTCGTTGAATAGGTCCGCGCAATTTAGTCCGTGACCTTTTCCTACCGGTGGCAGACCGGCGGTATAAGTAACATTGCGGAACAACCGGCCATCGTTCTCCAGAATTACCAGGGGCTCTGAACGGTCCATGAGCGGGCCGCCATTCCCAAGGGCGATATCGAGATGGCCGTCATTGTTCAGGTCCGCCGCATTGCCGCTCATGCTGCCCCAGCACTCTGTGATTCCAAGTTCGCGGCCAACTTCAGTAAATGTGCTATCGCGGTTGTTCCGGTAAATGCGTGTGGGATGCGCGTAACGCGGGGCTTCTCCAGTCTGCATTGAGTGCACCACGTCCTCATGGATCGCCCAGGAGTATTGAATGATGTCGAGCCAGCCGTCATCATCTATGTCGCACCATTGCGCCCCAAACGCCAGGTTAGTGTGGTTTAGATTCGCCTGGCTGGTAACGTTGGTAAACGTTCCGTCGCCATTGTTCTGGTACAACTCCGGTGGCCCGATCGCGTTGGATAGAAACAGGTCCGGGTAGCCATCATTGTTGTAGTCGCCCCAGGAATGGCCGATCGTCGGCCATGCTGATGTGATACCTGCTTCAACGGCCACATCCGTAAAAGTTCCGTCTCGATTGTTATGGAAGAGCCTGTTCGGTGTTTTCCGGTCAAACAGCCCGCCAAGATTTGTGGCTACAAACAGGTCCAGCCAGCCGTCACAGTCGTAGTCCGCCCAGGAGACCGAGAAGCTCGGTCCCCATGAGCCAACACCGGACTCCTGGCTGACATTGGTGAAAGTTCCATCGCCGTTATTGCGCCACAATTCGCACTCACCGCCGTAAAATCCCATACGGCAAACACAAAGATCGGTATGGCCGTCATTGTTATAGTCGCCGGCCGTAATGCCAAAACCATTTGTTGACCGGTAAAGACCGGACTCAACACTTACGTCAGTGAATGTGCCATCGCCATTGTTGCGATACAACGAGATTCCGGCGTGCGCCGCGGCAATTGCCACATCCAAAAGGCCGTCATTGTTGTAATCAAATACCGCGATTCCCCTGGCGCCGCTGGTCTTATCCAGACCGCAGAGTGCGGAAATCTCCTCATACTGAAGGTCTGATTTATCCCAACCCCCTTTGGGGCTCATGCGAAACTCGGCAGGCACATCGCTCGGATACCCGCCCATCCGCTCTGACGCCAGCCAAACCCAATGACGCGCCGGCTGGTTTTTCGGATTAGCTTTGAGAGCCGCGCAGCCCGCTCGGATTGCTTCGGCAAAGTCTCCGGTGTTGTAGTAAGCAAGGCCAACTTCGTGCATGGCTACAGAGCGGATCGCAGGATCTTCCGCTGCACGCGACAATTCTTCACGCGCCTCTTCAAACCGGCCAACTTTGACCAGCGTGCGACCCAATTCCGTTCGCGTTGCTGAATCGTCTGGATGCTGCTCAAGCCAGCGCTTGTGCTTCTCAATTACCTCTCCGTATTCGAGTCCCACGTAGACGGGAAACTCGGAGAAGACTTGGACACAATATTTGATGAAATCCAAATACCTTGGAGCACCAATTGCCTCCAACGTCAGTAGCCCGCGCTGTCCCGCCTGCGCTCCCAGCGTCGCGAGTGAAAAGGGCGAGGCCAGCGCCAATGCCAGGCTGTGTGGATCTCGCCAGTCCACAAAGTGAAAGGAAAAACTTGCTGCCCGCAGCCATTCTCTGATCGCCCCGGGAAGTGCTTCCGGTGCCATGGGCGTGAAGTGAATGATGCGCATTGTGCGGTTAGCCAGTTCAGACAAGGCGTGGTCAAGGTCCCGAGGTCCCTCGAGTGGAGTCAGCGTGCTCAGTGCGGGTTTGATCCCTGCGGCTCGTTCCAGCGTGGTTTGTGCAGCGCTTGCAATGATCTCTGTTAACGCAAAGCCTGCTCGGGCCAGCCGGGCTGGGGCCATGAGCAAGGAATCGACCAGGTTCATTCGCACACTGTTTATGTTTTTCATAGCTGCCTAGGGAGGTGGTAATACGTGGTCTCGATGGCGCATCCAAAGCTGGCAGTTTCAGAACGGATAATCACTCCATCGGAGAGGTAGGAAGCAATGGTGGGTTCCAGATAGGCTACATATTCCGGATCAGTAGGAAATTTGAAGTTGTCAATGGCGCCTCGATACAACAACCTTCCATCCGCCGTGATCAGGTAGCAACGTGGTGTCTGTTGCGAACGCCACTTGCCCGCGATTTCGCCGCCTTCGTCAAGCAGTATCGGGAAGTGCAAATAGCGCTGCCTGGCTGCATCTTGTATTTCTTCCGGCTTTTCACCATAACGTGAAGCAATCACCGCAAACCCAAGTTCCGGATGCCATTCTGCGAAGGCATTGAAATAGTTGTCATAGCGCCAGCAGTGCGTGCAGACTGCGGACCAGAAAACAATCACAGCGCCTCTTTTGCCAATCAGGAGATCATGCAAGGTTTCTTTGCCGGTACCATCCAGCAAAGGGAGTGCAAACTCCGGAACCGGCTGGCCAAATTCCTGCATTTTTTCCATATTGGAATTGATCGCTGTCATCGCTAAATCGCCCTGACGAACGCAGAAGGGGGCTACTGGCATAGACCCGTCAGGCCGGCAGTTTTTGCGGGAGATGCCGCGCGGACAAATACTCGTCCCGACCGTTCTGAGCGGTGCCCAAAATATGCTGGGCAGGATCATTTTTCCACGCAAAATTCATCCGCTCTGCTGTCTTGATCTGAAGGTGATTGCGATGATCGCCCAACCTCCGCTTCAAAATGCCAACAGCACCGTATCTGCCGCATCAGGCACTCACGGCTCCGGCGCTGCGGCGTCAGTTTTGCTGCTGATCTTCATCATTGTCCGGCTATGCCTGTTTGACCTGTGGAACTGGATCAAATCGCACGTGCTTTGCAAAAGCACGCCGGCCTGAGACATCCGTGAATGCAAATACTTGCACGCCTTTTGTCAATACTCATCAGTAGGGTCGTGCATGGGACACATTGAGTGCCCGATACATCTGCAGGTATCACTCATGCATGGTCTGCCCTGGTGGCTGCCACACCCGAGAAGTCCTCTGCGCAAAAGAGCAGCCGCCGGGGCACTGAGTCTCAAGAAACGGTACTGGCAGGTTCAGGTTTTTGTGCTCTCATCCGGACCTGATGAATGCGGTTCCGAAAGAACTCGCGCTGTGCAATTTTCGGGAAGGAGAACGACAGATGGCCGGATATAGCTGCATGGTTGAGTTGACAGACGAGGACGGACAGGTTCAGCAGGTTATGACTCTTCTCAGCCCGCAGGCCATACCCGAGATTATCCGCCCTTTTCACGGCTTCGTTGACGGGATAGTCCTGCTTAGCGGTGCCAAGTCGGGTTCTTTTTCAGCCATCAGCTTCTTCCGATCAAGGGCCGTCAGCTTCTGGGTTTCGCGGGACGATGGCGGACACAGTTTTCAAAACTGAGACCACTACAAGTAGCAGGCGGTAGCAAGCAATAGTTCGTCCAGGGAGGAACATTGATTGCAAGACACCGGGACACTGACCCAGCAAGAATGTCTTTCCGCAAGACCCTCCGTAGTATTCACGGCTCTGACCAATCCTGTTATGCAAATAAAGTGGACCGGAGCCAAAGCAACCGGAAAAGCGCAGGCGGGCAAGCGTTTTACCATCTTTGACGAATACATTTCCGGCCGTTATCTGGATTTGCAGCCAGGCAGGCGCATTTTGGAAGAATGGCAAACCGCCCAGTGGCCATCCAATGCTCCTCCGTCGATCGTCGAAATTACCCTTGAAGAAGCAGGCGAGGAAACGCTCGTGACACTAGTGCAATCCATGGTGCCGCCGGGACACGCGAAATCCGTAAAGCAAGAGTGGACAGAACGTTATTGGAAGCCTTTGCGCGTCTATCTTGCCAAACATAATGGTGCATAGCAACAAAGCAGTACTGGAATTGGTCCGCGCACGGATAGTTTGTTGTGTCTATGCCTGCTTGCCTGTTTGGTGTACCCGCAAAAGATGGACCCGGCCCAGATAGTCTCCGGCAGCTATCGTTCGCCCATCGGGATGCAATGCCATACACATGATTGATCCATCCGCGGTAAAGGTTGCCATTTCCTTTCCTTCCAGGCGCCACAGTTTGACCGTATTGTCGCTTGACGCAGATACGATGTGTCCATCATCGCCGGCAATGGCCACAGCGATCACCGACCGCAGATGGCCGGCAAGCGTTTGGACCTCTGTTCCCGTTACAAGGTTCCAGACCTTGAGGGTGTGGTCACGTGAGGCCGAAATTGCGTATTTTCCATCACGGGTAACTGCTACGGCATTGACTGAAGCGGAATGGCCTCTCAGCGCATGCACTTGCTCTCCGCTTTCCAAGTCCCACACCCTGAGAGTATTGTCATAGGAAGCCGAGATCACAAACTGCCCATTGCTGGTGACTGCCAGAGCATTGACCCACCCTGAATGGCCGGACAACGTCAGGAGTTCAATACCGCTTTCCATCTCCCACACCCGCAAACTGTGATCATAGGAAGCTGACACGGCACGTTTCTGGTCCGGCGTGATCAGAACATCATCCACCCAGCCCGAATGGCCAGAAAAAGTGCGAAGCTCGGTGCCAATTTCCAGGTCCCATAACTTCAGCGTCCGGTCACAGGAGGCGGAAACAGCACGTCGTCCGTCAGATGTAATCACCACCTGGTCAACGGAGCGTGAATGTCCAATGAGTGTATGCAATTCGACTCCTGCAATCAGGTCCCACACCCTCAGTGTTCTGTCTGCGGAAGCGGACACGGCAAATAAATTGTTTGGAGAAATTGCGATGGCATTAATCGCATGAGAATGGCCGGTCAAAGTGTGGAGCTGCTCATCACTGCCAAGATCGTGCACTTTCAGGGTCATGTCATCAGCCCCTGAAACTACGTATTTACCGTCTGGCGAAATCGCCACGGCATTCACCATTTGCGAGTGGCTAGTCGCATTATCAAGATCTGCCCCAATTTCAAAGTCCCATACTTTGAGTGTGGCGTCTTCAGCGCCGTTAACGGAAATGACCCGCTTGCCGTCAGGCGTGGTCACCACCGCGCTCACAGGACCTGAATGGGCGGCCACGGTGCCAAGTTCCACGCCTCTTCCCAGGTCCCATATCTTCAGGTTGTTATCATCGGATACGGATATAGCTTGTTTGCCATCCGGCATTAACATCACTGCTTTCACCGGCCGGGTATGGCCGATGAGTGTTCGGAACTGCATACCAGTCCTCAAGTCCCAGATTTTTATCGTTTTGTCCTGGGATGCCGAAACCACGGATTTGCCGTCCGCCGTAACAGCCACGCGAGTAACACCACCCGTATGACCGAACAAGGTACGGATGTGGGCGCCAGTTTCCAGGTCCCAAACCCTGATCGTGGTGTCATGCGAAGCGGATACGATTTCCTTTTCATTCGGAGTAAGCACCACATTGTTGACTGGTCCGGAGTGGCCAAGCAGGGTATGCAGCAACTGGCCGGTATCCAGGCCCCACACGTTCAGCGCGTGATCGCGGGAAGCTGACACCGCTCGCTTGCCATCGCTTGTGATAATCACTGAATTGACCCATCCCACATGTCCGGCGAGCGTGTACAACTCTGCCCCGCTGGCAAGGTCCCACACTTTCAGTGTCGTGTCATAAGATGCGGAAACTGCGCGTTTACCATCCCTGGTAATTGCCAGGGCATGGACCACGTGCGAATGCCCCGTCAATGTATGGACTTCCCTGCCTCTCTCCAGGTCCCACACTTTCATGGTCTTGTCGTACGACGACGAAACAGCAACTTTGCCGTCACTGGTGAGCACGATTGCATTTACGGGAGCTGAGTGCCCATGCAACGTAAAGATTTCAGTTCCGGCTTCCAGGTTCCACCATTTGAGCTTGTGGTCGTCTGAGGCAGACAGCGCGCGTTTCCCGTCAGCCTTCATTGCCACAGCTTTTACTGCGCCTTCGTGGCCGGCCAACGTAAAAACAAGCACCGCTCCTGGCTTCCACAAAGTTGAAGAGAGCGGCTCAAGCCACGGCACCTTCTGCGTATTCAGTATCCCTCCAAGTAATTCATACATTTCCGTAAAAGCCAGTGACCGTAAGCGGCCAAATAACTGGCCTGCCATCTGGCTGGTATCTTTCGCCAGAACATGCGCGGAGAGCTGCAAAGCTTGCTGTATAAGCACCACTTTGGATTCCGGGGATACAAACTCATAGTCGTAAATAAGTGCAGAAATGCCCTTCTTCTCCAATTTGGTTCGGATCCAGTCAGCGCTCAGAAGCAGCTCGCGTACCTCCTGTAGAGCACCTGCCGCGCGCAAATGGTAGACGAGATGTGAAAAGTAATATCCATCGTCAGGTCCGGTGGACCAACCGCCGCTGAGCGATTCTCTATATGCGTCTAACAAACAGCCGTGCAGCCGTTTTAAGTCCGTTGACTGGCTGCATATATAGTCACGCTGCAAGGCATGGAGTGTCACCATGCCATGCTCATAAGTGGCCAGAGATGCATCCTCCCAGCTTTCGATTGCGTCCAGAGCCTCTCCTTCTGTCACGTTCCAAAGCGTTTCAAGGACCTTGTGCGGAATGAGAACATTGGAAGGAAAGACCGCAAGATCAAAATAACGAGACTTTTGTTTCTCCGGGAGAGACTCCACACTTACCAGGGTGCTTTGAAACAGGTCGGCATAGCGGTAGTCAGAGAGCTTCAGGCTTACCACCTCTGCCCTTCCCCGGTCCAATGCATCCAGAATTCGCGCCCACTCGCTTCCGCCTTTCCTTGCGCGTGCCCCAAGCATTGCCAAGGCCAGGGGCAATCCCCCACACCTTTGGATTATCTTCAAGGCCTCAGGAGGCAGTGATTCTGTACTCAAGCCGGCCTTGCGAGCCAGCAGCTCTTTTGATTCCGTCTCTGCCATCACGCTTGCGGCAATCTCGCGGGCGTTTGTACCGTTGACCACCACATGGCTTCTTGTTGTAATCAGCAGGCAGCACCTTGGAGCGTCTGCACTGAACAGCTGCACATGGTTGGGGTCCCACACGTCATCTAGCACAATCAACACTGACTTGTCATGCAAGGTATTGCGAAGCTGGTTTTGGCAGCCCTGCAATGTGTCATAGGCTGTAAGCGTATCGCCAAGTGCTTTTGCAAGTTCTCTGATCTGCTCACAAAGATGTTCGTTCGTCGGGCTTTGGCCAATGTTGACCCATAGCACACCATCGGGAAACGCGTCTTGCCTGGATAATTTCTCGCCGCACGCTCTCTAGCAATTGCAGACGCGGAACATAGTGTTGCGGAAGAGGTGGATATGTTCTGTAGCGTCTCTCGTACCGCTGTTGCAGCAATACGGTAACTGATGTGTCTTCGATTGCCGCGCAGATCTGGGCCAGCTGCGCCTGATACGCTCCTTCGTATAGACGCAGGTATTGTCCCGTTTCAAGATGTACCGGGACATCCGCATCTTTTTCAGTCAGGACGGGGACTACGCGTTTTTTTTTGCGCAGCGCCCGTAGTTGCTCAGCACGGCAAATGTCGGAATTAAATGCGCCCTTGCTCAGAAGCGCCAGGACAACATCTGCGCCATCAATGCCGGTTTCAATGCTGCGCGTCCAGCTTGCACCTGGCTTTGCTCTCTCAAGATCGAGCCATACATCAAAACCCCTGGCTCTTAGATCTGCCGCCAGGCGGCCAGCGACCAGTCCCGCGTCACTGTGAGCATAGGAAATAAAGAGACTTGGAACGGTTTTCTTAAGTTGAGCACTCACGGAAAATACCCTGGTTCTAACCCGAGCCGAAAAACTCTTTCCGGAACTTGCGAGGCTCACTAGGATAGACAAGAGCACGCAGAGCACTTGCTTCAGCACTGCTTTCTGCTACTCAGTCTGGTGCACGTGA
Source organism: Terriglobia bacterium (assembly GCA_020072585.1). Classification (GTDB taxonomy): domain Bacteria; phylum Acidobacteriota; class Terriglobia; order Terriglobales; family Acidobacteriaceae; genus Angelobacter. Next base: position 75,658 of record JAIQGL010000018.1, read on the forward strand.
TTGAAGCTGCTTTGCTTACAGACATTTGCACTCCCACCATGGGAATCGGCTGCCAATCCTAAAACCGTAATATGAACGCCGCCCGAAACCTGGAAACAGCGCAAGCGCTCGCGACGATTTGAAAAAAGCTGTTCAGGTGTGCCCTCTAGTATTTCTACGTTATTGTTTGCCGCGGCTCGCGTCACTACAGTTGCCCACGTTGTCTTTTTTGCAAGGGGGACATCTGAATGTGGCATGGCAAGCTTAAGATTCTCGCAACCGGCATAGTATCCTGGCGGGTTTTGCGCCTACTGCTGACGATCCTGTTTGTCACGGCTGTTTACCTGTTTGTTTTTCCGTCTCCAACCTTGCCATATATTGCCGCTGTCCTGGTCCATGCGGCGATTGGTGTATTGGCTGTCCTGTTCCTGGTCCCCAGGCTGGCCACCATGCTTTCATTCAAAAAGCTGGTGGAAAACTCAGGCTGGTTAGCAATCAGCGCGAGCGGTGTAATTGGTATTTATCTTTTGTATATTGGCACCTCGCGATCGCACTGGAATTGGATGTACGCCCACGTTGCCGTTTCCCTTGCTGGCATAGCGCTTCTTGTAGCGAAATGGGTGGGCTCAAAAGGCTGGCTGGCCAGAAACGTTGTATTCTCCGCAGCACGCGTCGCGCTTTTCCTTGGACTGGCCGCGGCACTCGGCCTGTATGGATGGAAAGTAAGACAAGGACGATGGCTGAGCTCGCATCGAATTGTGAATCCGCCACCGCCCACCTCCATGGATGGCGAAGGCGACGGTCCAAAAGGCCCGTTCTTCCCCAGTTCCTCACAGACGGTCCACAAAGGTGGCATACCAAGCAAATACTTCATGGAGTCTGACGCCTGTGAACGCTGCCACAGTGACATTTATAAGCAATGGTCAGGCTCAATGCATCACTTCTCATCATTCAACAACCAGTGGTATCGCAAGAGCATTGAATACATGCAGAATGTTGTTGGAGTAAAACCATCAAAATGGTGTGCGGGCTGTCATGATCCCGCATTGCTTTACAGCGGCCTGTTTGACACGCCCATCAAGCAAATCGTCGATCGGCCTGAGGCGCGTGCGGGCCTTGGTTGCATGATGTGCCATTCCATTTCAGGTGTGAAAAGTACCATGGGCCAGGGCGACTTCATGCTGGAGTATCCCAAGTTGCACCAACTGGCCGCCAGTAAGAATCCTGTGGCGCGATGGCTGCATGACTTTGTCACAAACCTGAATCCAGAACCCCATCGCCGAGTTTTTCTAAAACCATTCATGCGGACGCAAAGCTCCGAATTTTGCTCAAGTTGTCACAAGGTTCATCTCGATGGACCGGTAAATCACTATCGATGGATACGGGGCTTCAATGAGTACGACAATTGGCAAGCAAGTGGCGTATCTGGCATGGGCGCACGGTCGTTTTACTATCCTCCCAAGCCCCAACAGTGCACGGATTGCCATATGCCCACGGTCAAATCTGGCGATTCTGGCAACGTGCAAGGTATGATCCATTCCCACGCTTTCCCAGGCGCCAACACCGCGGTGCCAATCGCAAATGAAAACGCCGCCCAGCTCAAGCTCTCAGAAAACTTCCTGAAGAACTCGGTCACGGTCGATATCTTTGCCATTTCTCCTGCCCAGCCAAAAAGTGCGGGAGGGGAAATGCCGTCCGCCGATATCGCAACCGGATTCGCAGTGGGCGAAGAAGCCGAAACCAATATCCGCTCACAAAATACGCAAGGCGAAACCAACGGACCGATGCAGATAAGCGCTCCATTGAACCGCGTCAATCCTGCTGTCCGTCGCGGTGATTCAGTCCTGGTGGATGTGGTGGTACGCACGCGGAAAGTGGGCCATTTCTTCCCTGGCGGCACCGTGGACGCCTATGACACCTGGGTGGAACTTAAGGCAACGGACAAACAGGATCGCGTAATTTTTTGGAGTGGCCAGGCAGAAGATGGCGGCAAAGGCCCCGTTGATCCCGGCGCACACTTCTACCGTGCACTTCAGATTGACGCTCATGGCCACCCCATCAATAAACGGAACGCATGGTCAACCCGTGCAACAGTTTACGTTCGTCTGATACCGCCCGGCGCAGCCGACACAGTTCACTATCATTTGCGGATCCCCAAAGATGCGGGTGACAAAATCAAACTGCATGCTCGATTGTTGTATCGGAAATTCTCCTGGTTTAACACGCATTTTGCCTTTGCCGGAGTCTCTGATCCAAACGCGCCACCGTCACAAACAACGCCTGACTTTGACGACCGTAACATGTCCTTCACGGGAGATACCTCCCGGGTTTCTGGCAACCTGAAAAAAATTCCGGACCTGCCGACAATCACGGTTTCTGAAAATGAAGTCACGCTTAACGTCCTGCCGGCGAATAGCACTTTGGTTCAGCCTAAAGTGGCGTTGCAGCCCGATGATTGGACACGATGGAATGACTACGGCATTGGCCTTTTCCTTCAAGGCGACTTAAAGGGAGCGCGGCAGGCGTTCGAACAAATTACCAGGATCGATCCAAAAAACCCTGACGGCTGGGTCAACCTAGGACGTGTTGCCCTCCAGGAAGGCGACGTAGCTCGTGCACGCACCGTTCTGGAAGAAGCGCTGCAGCTCAACCCTGAGCTGGCACGGGCCAATTACTTCTTCGCGCGAGTCTTGCGCGCCGAAGGCAATTACAGTGCGTCAATAGATCGGCTCCAAAAAGTCATAGCGCAATATCCGCAGGATCGTGTTGCGCTCAATGACCTGGGACGGATCTTCTTTCTGCAACGCAAATACGCAGATGCCATTGCCCAGCTGCAGCGGGTGTTAAAGATCGATCCGGAAGACCTGCAGGCTCACTACAGCCTGATGCTCTGCTATCAGGGCCAGGGCGAAAGCGAGAAGGCCCAACACGAACAGAAACTGTATCTGCGATTTAAGGCCGATGAATCCTCGCAGGCGCTCACCGGACCTTACCGCCAGACTCATCCCCATGACAACAATGAACGGCAGGCGATCCACGAGCATGACTCAGTTGCACTGCCTTCACTCATTTCAAGTGACTTACACCGTCCTTCGCAGCCGCGTCACCGGACTTTAGCTCCCTCAGTACGGGCTGAATCCACAGGCAAGCCGGAGCCGGCAAAAGGAGGCGGGCAATGAACTCTCGCACAGCATGGTCTGCAACGTTTCTGCTTGGATTTCTCTGTTTGCCGTTGGGACTCAGCACATATGCACAAACGGCCACCAGCAATGTTCGGTTCACTGATATCACACAGGCTGCCGGGATTCACTTTGAGCACACCAATGGCGCCTTTGGTGACAAGTATTTGCCGGAGGCTCTTGGTCCTGGCTGCGCGTTCATCGACTATGACAATGACGGCTTTCCCGACATTTTGATCGTGAACGGACAGAGTTTCCCCGGCCACGGCCACACTCAGTCGACGCTCAAGCTCTATCACAACAATGGCAACGGCACATTTACTGACGCAACTGCCAGAGCTGGCTTGAACATAAGCATCTATGGCATGGGAGTGGCCGTTGGTGATTATGACAGTGATGGCTACGATGACATTTTCATTACCGCCCTTGGACAGAGTCTTCTCTTTCACAACAATGGCAATGGCACATTCAAGGATGTAACCAAAACCGCCGGGCTCTCTGGAATTAAAGAGTTCAGTACAAGTGCTTCATGGGTTGATTATGACCGCGACGGCAAGCTTGATTTACTGGTCGCCAACTATGTTCAGTGGACTCCACAAACGGACGTGCGGTGCACACTTGACGGCTTGCATAAGTCATATTGCACTCCTGAATCCTATCGGGGCGCTTCGCTCCGGCTCTGGCACAACCTGGGCAATGGCAAATTCCAGGACGTGACTAACCTGGCCGGACTTTATGATTCCAGTTCCAAGAGCCTTGGCATAGCCGTGCTCGATTACAACAATGATGGCTGGCCTGATTTTCTGATTGCTAATGATACTCAGCCGAACAAGCTCTACCTGAACAATCACAACGGAACGTTCACTGAAAACGGCGTTGCGGCGGGCATCGCATTCAGTGAAGACGGTATCGCGCGCGCTGGAATGGGCGTGGATGCTGCCGATTATGACCGCTCCGGCCGGCCCAGCGTGATCATCACGAACTTTGCCAATCAAATGCTGTCTCTTTACCACAATGAAGGCAATGGACTGTTTGTGGATGAAGCGCCCAAGTCTGCTGTCGGCAAGTCTTCTCTTCTTACACTGGGATTTGGTTGTTTCTTCTTCGATTACGATCTGGATGGCTGGCCGGATATTTTTGTCGCCAACGGGCACATTGAGAGCGACATAGAAAAAATCCAGAAGCGCATCAAGTACCGGCAGCCGCCGCACCTCTTTCGCAATTTAAGCGGCGGCAAGTTCACTGAAGCCACGGCGGACGCGGGAGCAGCTTTTGGCACGCCTCGTGTCGCGCGAGGCGCCGCGTATGCTGACATTGACAATGACGGCGATCTTGACCTTCTCATCACTACCAACGCCGGGCCCGCGATTCTCTTTAGAAATGACGGCGGCAGCAAGAACCATTCTCTCCGGCTCAAATTACAAGGTGTGCAATCGAATCGAGACGGCATCGGCGCCCTCGTCCGTATCGAATACTCAGGAGAGCATCAATGGCAAACTCTGCGCAGCGGCTCCAGCTATTTATCTCAGAGTGAACTCGTCCTTACCTTTGGTTTGGGCTCCAAAACCAACGTCAGTCGGATAGAGGTCCAGTGGCCCAGCGGCCAGACCGACAAGCTGTTGGATATAGCGGCCGACCAGACCATCACCATTAAAGAAGGTGCCGGGATGGTGTTAAGAAAACAATTTACCAGACACGCATTGCCTGAGCTGAAAACTGCTGCCGCAAGCGTGCGCTGATAGGGACCCATGGCCATGCCTGCTTTAGTCGTGACGGGTCTTCCTGGATCCGAAAAGCATATTTCCGTGGACAATTTGGCAGCCGACTGGCTACCCCAACTCGGAGGTGGGCCCGCGCCTGCGGTCGTGCGCAGCCATCATCAGGCCAAGTCCATTCTGGTAACCGGCGCCGGAGGTTGGATCGGATCATCCCTGGCTAAAGCCATTGGCCAGGCGGCGCCCCATCGTCTGGTTTTGCTTGATCACTCAGAGCACGATCTCTCTCAGATCTACCGCGAACTTGTGGAAGAAAATCCGTCAAACAAATCTGCGCTGGTGCCGGTTCCGGGCGATATCTGTGATGAACGTCTTTTGCATGCGCTCTTCCACCGTTACCGGCCCGCAATTGTCTATCACCTGGCCGCCATGAAGCATGTGCCTCTTGCGGAAAGCAATCCTTTCGCGGCGATTCGCAATAATGCGATCGGGACATACAGGCTGGTGCTCGCGGCCCATGAATATGGAGCCGATGAATTAGTTCTAGTATCCACTGACAAGGCTGCCACTCCCCGCAGTGTGATGGGAGTTTCAAAGCGCGTGGCGGAGCTCACTTTGCTCAGTTTGAATAGCGAGAAGACGTTGTTGAAAGCTGTGCGCTTCGGCAACGTGTTCGGGTCCCGAGGTAGCGCGATACCCTTGTTTTTACGGCAGATTTCTCAAGGGAGACCAGTCACAATCACACACCCGGAAGTGCGCAGGTATTTTTTTAGTTTGCAACAGGCAATCGGTCTGGTCCTGAGCACCGCATGCATCGCACACTTTGGCGGCATTTTTATTCCTGCCTCAGGAAGGCAGGTCAGCATCCGTGAACTGGCTGAATGCCTTATCCGGAAGGCCGGACATATACCGGGCACAGAGATTCCCATTCGTTATACGGGCCTGCAACCGGGAGAAAAGCTAAATGAAGATCTGACTTCCTGTTGTGAAATCGCAGGCGACTCTATCGAAGGGGTCCTACGTAGCGTAAACAGTCCTCGCATGTCAGTCATGGCACTGCATCGCGCTATCGCACACCTGGAGCATTCTGTCGAGCAATTCGATCTGACCTCGATGCTCAGCAGTCTGGGTGAGATGGTCCCGGAATACGAACCCAGTGAAACGCTGCTGGCGTCAGCAGGCATTCAATGGCGCAATCCGGAGGTCATCTGACAAGCAAACGCACAATCGTGGTGGTTACCAGTTCGCGTGCGGACTATTGTCACTTGTATTGGCCTCTGCGGGAGCTATCGCAAAAATCCGGAGTTGATCTGCGAATCATTGCGTTCGGCCCACATCTGTCTCCTGAATTTGGGCAAACAGTCCGGCAAGTGGAGCAGGATGGGTTCAAGATAGCAGCAAAGATTGAATGCCTTTTAAGTTCTGACTCTGACGTCGGCATGGCAAAGACGATCGGATTGGCTTGCCTGGGCCTGGCGGATATCCTCGGCCAACTGCGTCCTGATCTGCTGGTAATCATCGCAGACCGCTATGAGATGCTGGCGCCGGCTTCGGTCGCCATGGCATTGCGCATACCCATTGCCCACATTGAAGGCGGCGAGATCACTGAGGGAGCAATTGACGATCAAGTAAGAAACGCCCTCACTAAAATGAGCCACATCCACTTTACATCAACCTATCTGGCCCGCCAGCGCCTGATTGCAATGGGAGAAGAAGAGTGGCGCGTGCATCGGACGGGGTCTCCATCACTGGACCACCTGCGGCACCACCGTTTGCTGACCCGCAAGCAGCTTGAGTGCAGGTTGAATCTGGATCTGCAGGCGCCCTACGCTGTCGTCGCGTACCATCCGGTCACCATGATGCGCGATACCCTTCTGGAGGCTGACGCGCTTTTTACCGCTCTCAGCAATATTCCTGAGCAGATTATGTTTTGCTATCCCAACGCTGACGCCGGGAGCCGCGCCCTCATTGATCGCGCGCGCCGGTTCCTCGCGGCCCGCAAGCATGGACGTATCTGGACGAACCTTGATGCCGTTACCTATTGGAGCCTCTTGCGCTCCGCGAAGCTCTTTATCGGAAACTCAAGCAGCGGAATCATGGAGACTCCTTCCTTCGCTCTGCCTGCGGTGAACGTGGGCCTAAGGCAAAAGGGCCGTGAACGCGCGCGCAACGTTCTGGATGCTGAGCCGTCAGTGAATGCCATTCTAGCCAAGATAAATATTGCCAGAAGCGCCGCGTTCCGCAACAGTCTTGATGGAATGGAAAACCCCTACGGAAACGGCACCGCTGCCGGCATTATTGCGCAGGTTTTAACTGACATTCCTTTGTCCGCGGATCTTCTCTTCAAACACTCGCCACAGCCCCAGGAAAACATCCATGAGAATACCGCTCTCTGCTCCTGACATCATCGAATCAGATATCGAAGCGGTCACTGCCGTCTTGCGCACCACTCGCCTGAGCCTCGGTCCCATGCTGGAGGAGTTTGAGCAAACCCTGGGCGGCTACATTGGAGCCTCGCACACGGTTGCTGTCAGCTCAGGTACGTGCGCTCTGCATCTGTGCCTGCGCGCTCTCGGCATCAAGCAAGGCGATGAGGTGATTGTTCCATCCTTCACATTCATCGCTGCCGCAAATGTGGTCCGCTACCAGAATGCTATACCTGTGTTCGTCGATATTGAGCCGCAGAGCCTGAACATTGATCCCGCCCAAATCGAGCAAGCCATCTCGCCACGGACGCGCGCCATCATTGCTGTGCACACCTTTGGATGTCCAGCGGAACTTGACGAGATTCTGGAGATTGCGCGCCGCCACAATCTTTTTGTGATTGAAGACGCGTGCGAAGCTCTCGGTGCGGAGTATCGCGGCAAAAAGTGCGGTTTGCTGGGTGATGCAGGAGTATTCGGATTTTATCCCAATAAGCAGATCACCACCGGCGAAGGAGGCGCCATTGTAACTCATAACGCCGGCCTGGCACACCTGGTGCGAGGACTTCGCAACCAGGGACGGGTGAATGGTGATGGAAACAACGAATACGGCGAGTTGGGATACAATTATCGCATCCCTGAGATGAATTGTGCACTGGGGAACGCGCAGCTTAAGCGGATTGAGCCAATTCTGCTCCGCCGGGCAGCCATCGCCCGCATATATGCAGAGAAGCTGCGCGGCTGCCGGTATATCACTCCGCCACCACTTGAGGCATCTCATCGTTCAATAAGCTGGTTTGCCTTCGTGATTCGCCTTGGCTCTTGTATAGACGGGTCTGCCCGCGAGTGGATCATTCAAGAAATGGCCGCTCATGGCATTGAATGTGGCAGATACTTTGTTCCAATTCATCTGCAACCGCTCTACCGGCACGAGCCGTGCACGACGGGCAATTTGCCCGTCACCGAATGGATCGCCGATCGTTCTCTAGCTCTTCCATTTTTTAACAAGATCAAAGAATGTGAGGTACAGGAAATTTGCGACACTCTCTCCGAACTGGTTGCTCAGTGCATAAGCCACGCTGATACTGCTCTTGCTTCCAGCCGTAATTAGCGTCGCCGCCGAATTCAACGCTTGCGAAACGTCAGGGCAGCGTTGCCCCATACAACGCTCGGCGCCGGAACATAGGCCTCGTCCTGGGCTGCTTCCAATCGGTACAGCAGGCTGCCGCGCAAGGGAGACTTGCATACTGTGCCAGTGCGATAGTTCAGAACCCATTCGCCTTTGATGACGAATCCCGCGGACTGAAAGAGAATCTTGAGCTCCTTTTGTGTGAACAGGTGCCCATGGGTGCAAACTGGGCGGCTACCTATCTTCCAGGAAACAATCACATCCCCATTCGTATCTGACCAGAAAAAATAGTCGCGGAGCATATGCCATAACGTTCTGCTCCACCCATGCACCACAGCGTTGTAGCGGTGATTCACATCAACAAACATCACACCATTTGGGGACAGCAGCCTTTTGGCTTTGGCCAAAGTCAGCAGTCTCTCTTCCGTCGTCTGAATATGGCCGAGGACGTTCCATAGGCAGACGATCACGTCGAATTTCAGGTCGGTCTCCGGAATTTCCTCCGCTCTGCATTCCCAGAAATGGACTTTCTTCTCGCATCGCGCACGCATTGCGGCGCTGGGCTCCACGGCAACAACATTTTGGATTCCAGCGGTCTCGGCGATTATGCAAGTGCGTGTTGCATCACCCGCGCCAATATCGAGCAAGGAACCGGCGCCACGCACGCCAGTTGCGATGATCTTCTCAACCGCTTCCAGATAAGGGCTTCTGGCGGCGGAGATTGATTTGTAGAAAGGAGCCAGCGCATCGTATGCCGTAACAGCGCCAGTGACCTTGGGCTCTTGATGGATCCGCTCTTTCATTGTTTCACAAGACTGGAAGCAGTTAAATGCGCGATCGCCCTTCTCTCGTGGCCGGCTGCATAGCCGGGCCGCCTGATTCATGACAGTTGCACCAGGGCAATTTGCGCTTACAGCAGATATTTTTTGAACGCAAATTCATGGGACCACCGCGCAAATCAAAGGGTGATCTTCGTCTTAGGAGTGCCGGAAAATACTGACCATGGCGGAAGTGAGGCTTTCGTGCGCCCAAAGATAAGTAAACCAGGCCTGCTGGAACGCAGCCGGATGCTGATTAGAAGCTCCTTCCCTGATCTTATTGAGAAAGACGGCGAAGTCTTCTTTCAGACCGGGCGCCTCGTGGTGGAAACGCTCCAAAAATTCATTGAAACAATCCGTTCAGGACAACTATCTACACTGCGTTGGTTCTATTCATCACAGTTTTCCGGCAGCCGTCTTGGCCTGACCCGCCTGGCACTCGACTCCGTAAAAGATGATGTCCGTATTTACCGTGCTTTTAGTGACGAGAAAGCGTGCAACCGTGATGAGGCCGTTGCCGAGTGGGCTTCATACCTTGCAGGGTTTGCCGCCACGGAAGCAATTTCCCTCCATCTGCACAGGATGGAAAGCTGGAGACCGCACCGTCCGCTGGTTACGACAATCCGTTTCGAACATATCGGCACGCCCTATGGTGCGGAGAGATCGGGCATTGACCGGGCGTACTTCCGCGTTGCGTGGATACGCATCGGCAGCTCTTTGCAGATTCTTGAGCAATCTCTTGTCGAAGGAGAACGGGTTCTCGCGGACAAGGAACAATTTGCCAATGTGGCCCACACGGCAGGTATTGACTTTGAAAATCAGTACTATCCTGAATTTCTTAGCCAGCCTCTGAAGTTCGGAATGATCCGCTACGGCCCCGGTGGAATTACTGCCGTGGATTACGATAATAACGGCCTATATGACATCTTCATCCCGGATGGAGTTGAATCGAAGCTGTTTCGCAATCGCGGAGATGGAACGTTTGAGGATGTGACCCGCCAGGCCGGACTGGCCGGACTTGATGGTGTCAGCGTTGCTGTATTTGCGGATTATGACAATGACGGCTTCAAGGACCTGTTTATCTCGCGCACATTCCAGCCGAATCAGCTCTTCCACAATAACGGTGACGGTACTTTTACTGATATCACCAGGGACTCAGGGCTGGGCGAGGACTGCTGCACCACGGTTGCCGCGTGGGCTGACTACGACAATGATGGATTCCTGGACCTTTATGACGGCACATTCACGAACGTAACAGAGGAAGCCGGCGTGGGCGACAAGGGGCTCTGCCTGGGCGTGGTGTGGGGTGACTATAACGATGACGGCTATTCTGATCTCTTCGTGGTGAATGACTTCGGCAGAAAAACTCTTTACCGGAACAATGGCGACGGCACATTTACTGACACTACCGTAAAAAGCAACACGCTCGCTTATGGCGCCGGCATGAGCGCTTCCTATGTGGACTATGACAACAACGGCAAGTTTGATTTTTATGTAACACACATTCGTTCTGAGCATTCCTGGTATGCGGAAGCGCCCACGGTCCTCCGCTACATGCTGAGATCATTTACCCAGGGCACCTGGAAAACAGATTTTCCCCTGTACATGGAAATATTCCGTCAATCGGGCCTGGGCTTCGTTGGTGTCTTCCAGCAGATGGCATCAGGGAATACGCTGCTACGGAACAAAGGCGACGGAACATTTGAAGACGTTACCGCCAAGGCAAACGCAAACCCGCTCGGCTGGTTCTGGGGCGCGGCTTTTGCGGATTTTGACAATGACGGCTGGCAGGACCTCTATGCCGCCAACGGCTGGGTTTACAACGACGAAGGAACAGAGATTGAGCTGGAGTTTCTCAACAACGTCGTAACCAACCAGAAAACATACAAGACCGGCATTTATTTTGATCCCAAATACTTTGGCGCCAACTCATGGCACGGATGGGAGCGCAACCGTCATCTTCGGAACAATGGCGACGGCACTTTCCGCGAAATTGGCCGGGCCGTCGGTACTGACCTGGTGCTCAACAGCCGCGGTGTCGCGGTGGCCGACTTCTGGAACCGCGGAGTAATTGATATCGCCGTGGCCGCATCCACCGGCCGGCATGCTTTGCTAAAAAATATTGGCAATTACAAACGCCACTGGCTGCAGATTGAACTTGTAGGAACCGTAACCAACCGTGATGCCGTAGGCGCTCGCGTAATGATTGAGGTGGATGGCTCTCAGCAGTGGCGCGAAGTGGTACTGGGGGATGGTTACGGATCTCAGAGCTCGCTTCGCTTGCACTTTGGCCTGAATCAGCATGACACCATAGACAAAATTGAGGTCCATTGGCCCGTTTCTGAACTGACTCAGATTTTTAATCGTGTAAAAGCCGACCGAATCCTGCAGATCACCGAAGGGGAGACCAGCTTTGTTGAAAAACATTATCCGGTGGCACTCTATTAATACTGCGCTGGGACTGCTCCTTCTGCTGCCATCCCCGGGAAATACCAGCACACCTGCCGGGAGGCCCTCTAGCCACCACAACCAGAGTTGGTTTAAGAACGTAACGCACGCGGCTGGGATTCATGAGCCTCACCATGTGCGCCGGTTTGACAATGCTTACGCGGAGATTATGCAGGGCTATACGAAATTGGGTGCGGCCGTGGCCGTTGCGGACTACAACGGTGACGGATTTGAAGACCTCTTTGTCACAGACTCCTGCACCACCTGCAAGAACCATCTCTACCGCAACAACGGTGATTTCACCTTCACAGATGTGGCTGAGCAGGCTGGCGTGGCGAACGGCAATGATAAAACCAATGCTTCAGCCGGCGCGCTCTGGTTCGACTTCAATAATGATGGCCTGCCTGATCTGTTCGTTGCGCGCTTTGGCCACAGCATTCTTTATCAAAACATGGGAAACGGCCGGTTTCGTGATGTAACGAAGGCGGCCAGACTGGACCGCTATTTCAACGCAATCAAGGCCATCGCCTTTGATTACGACAAAGACGGGTACGTCGATTTGTTTATTGGCAGCTACTTTCAGCCGCTGGATATCTTTCACCCGGCCACGCCACGGTTCTTTCCGGAAAGCTTTGAGAATGCAAATAACGGCGGCGGTGTGACCGTACTTCACAACAACGGCGATGGCACATTCACTGACGTAACGTCGCGTGTGGGTGTCCTCACCACGGGCTGGACCCTGGATCTGGGGCATGGCGACGCCAACGATGACGGATACGACGACCTGTATGTGGCCAATGATTTCGGAACAGACCGTTTTTTTCTCAACAATGGAAACGGCACCTTTACTGACAAGACTGAGACCGCAATCGGTTTTGATACTAAAAAAGGCATGAATGCCGATTGGGGAGACTTTGACAATGACGGCCTTCTCGACATCTATGTCACCAACATCACCGATGAATACATGCGCGAGGGAAATTTTCTTTGGCATAACAACGGCAACTTGACCTTTACTGATGTGTCACGTGAAACCGGCACCTATGAAACTGGCTGGGGCTGGGCCGGTAAGTTCTTTGACTATGACAATGACGGCTGGCTTGATCTTTATGTGATGAATGGCTGGGTTTCCGCGGGGGCTGACGACTACATTCCCGATATTTTCGCCATGATCACACGGCCGGGTGTTGATTTTGCGGATGCAAGGAACTGGCCGCCCATCGGCGGTAAGTCGCTCAGCGGATATGAGAAGAAACGGCTGTTTCACAACGACCATGGGCACTTCTTCAAGGATGATGCTGCCCGTCACGGTCTAGATTCCACCAAAGACGGCAGGGGTATCGCGGTAGCCGATTTTGATAATGATGGCCGCCTCGATCTGTTCATTACCAACGCCGGAGATGAACCATTTCTCTACCGCAATGTCCTTCCCACCGGTGCCCATTGGGTAGGTTTCATTTTGCAAGGCACAAAATCCAACCGAATGGCCATTGGCGCACAGATCAGATTAACTGCTAACGGCAAGACATACTTACGTTACGTAAATGGAGGCAACGGTTTTGCCAGTCAATCAACCGCTCATGTAAATTTCGGCCTCGCCAAAACAACCAGGATTGATGCGGTTGAAATTCGATGGCCCTCGGGGCTGGCACAGAAGCTTCCACCCCTCACTGCGGACCACTACTACAAAATCATCGAAGGGAAATCACCAATAGCTTTCAAACCAAGGAAGGCAAAGCCATGAAAAAACTATTTTCTTCCGTCTGGCCGTTACTCTTAGTTGCAAGCTGGCTGGTGCCATGCCAGCTTCACGCTTCTGATGCGGATTACCTGCAGGGATTAAAGGCCCTGGAAACTAATGACTATTCCACCGCATTGCACTATCTGGAGCTGGCAGTGGCCGGCGACCCGGACAATTTGCGGTATGGGAGCGACTACCGGCAGGCAATCATCCGCAGCAAAGAATTCGATCGGGCACTAAAGTTTTTTGAGCAAATGCTTGTCCAGCATTCGAAATCAGCGAATCTGCACCTGAACTATGGCTTCGCCTATGTTGACAAGATTCCCGTGACAGGCTCAATCACCCAGGTAATTCTTGCCAATGATGCGCTCACTGAATTCGCCAAGTCTCTCGAACTTCAACCTTCCTGGATCGCCTACTACACTCGGGGCACAAGCTATCTGTTCTGGCCAAAAATTTTCAAAAGAGCAGCCCTTGGAGTCGCCGACCTGCAGCGCGCCATGGAAATACAACAATCTGGACGACGCCACAGCTACCACGTCAAGGCTTATATCGCGTTAGGTGATGGCTACTGGAAGACGGACGATTTGGACAAAGCACGGGCCGTGTGGGCCGAGGGACTGAAGGAGTTCCCTGCTTCCATAGCATTAAAGCAGCGTCTTTCCCTCAAAGGAGACGAACTTAAAAATCTGATCGAAGCACAATTTGATCCGGGCACGCGCGTCAATACAGATTTGAGGGACCTATGGGCGGACTAAGAGCGATCAAAACTTGTTTCACATTAGCTGCGTTTTGTGCTTCCACCAGTATCTGGGCCGCAGAGAGCCTACAGACGGCGATTCGCTTTGAAGAGATCGGCGCCAAGGCCGGGATCCGCGTCCAGCACCACACGCGCAGATTTCATGGCAAAAACGCTGACGTTCTCCGCATGTTTACCTCCGGTGGCTCCGCCGTTGCTGTGGGAGATTACGATAACGACGGCTATGAGGATATCTTCGTCACGGATTCTGACACGGGTAAAGCAAACCATTTGTTCCACAACAATGGCGATCTCACATTTACAGACGTGGCCACAGTAGCAGGTGTGGCGGGCGGAAATGATCCGCATTCCGTCGTTTCTGACGCTCTATGGTTCGATTACGACAATGACGGCAAGTTGGATTTGCTGCTCGGGCGCTTTGGAACTCCTATCCTTTATCACAATGAGGGCAACGGAAAATTCAAGGATGTGACCGCGTCTGCGGGCCTTACTAAATTTGCGAACACCATTGGGGTCATTGCGCTCGATTTTGATAATGACGGGCGCCTCGACCTGCTATTCGCAAATTACTTCCGTCCGGTAAACCTTCTGGACCTGAAAGATCCGCACGTGCTGCCGAATGATCTTGATAATGCGAGCAACGGCGGTGGCGTCACGTTGTGGCGGAATACAGACAAAGGAACTTTTGAAGACGTGACCGAAAAAGCCGGTCTTGGAAAAGTGAATGGCTGGGCGCTCGATGTGGGGCACGGCGACTTTAACAATGACGGCTTGCAGGATATCTACATCGCATGCGATTACGGGACCGATCATCTCTTCATGAACAATGGCAACGGAACTTTCCGTGAGGTCACTGACAAATCAACCGGCTGGGACACCAAAAAAGGCATGAATGTTGACGTAGCCGACTATGACAATGACGGCTGGCTCGATATCTACATCACGAACATCACTGATGAATATATGAAAGAGTGCAACATGCTGTGGCACAACAGCGGCGATGGCACATTCACTGATGTTGCTAAGGAAACCGCGACCTGCAATACCGGATGGGGCTGGGCCGCTAAATTTGGCGATTTTGACAATGATGGATGGCTGGACCTCTTCGTCGTGAACGGACTTCGCTCCGCCGGCCCCGAAAGTTATGTACCGCTTTTGCTGCCGGTATTAACAACACCAGGGCTCGATATCACTGATGTAAACAATTGGCCTGACATCGCAGGCCGCACGTGGAGCGGCTATCAGAAAAAACATCTTTTTCACAATCTTGCCAACGGCAGCTTCAAAGAGATTGCCGCTGACTCAGGCGTAGACAATGAATTGGATGGACGTGGCATCGGAATAGGAGACTTTGACAATGACGGACGCCTGGATATTGTTCAGACCAATGCCGATCAACCTCTGCTCTTCTACCACAACGTAACAGCGAAATCCGGCAACTGGATTGAACTGAAGCTGATCGGCACCGGAAAGTCGAACCGTGATGCTATCGGTGCGCGCATCCGGCTCGTAGCCGGTGGTCTCACCCAGATCCGTGAGATCGACGGAGGAAATGGTTACTCGAGCCAAAGCACCCGGCGAGCACACTTCGGACTGGGACACGCAGCGAAGATTGACCATCTGGAAATCCGCTGGCCCAGCGGTCGCACTGAGTCCGTGTCCGTCCCCCTGAATCGGGTCGCTTATATAGAGGAAGGACGAGGAGTGATCAAGCGGTGACAGCCAGACTACTGTCGATGAAACTACTCGTGTTGGGACTTCTGCTCCTGTTTGAAGCCCCCGATACTCCGGGCCTGCGTGACCGTTTGTGGCAGCATCGCAATCTGGGTAAAGCCTACTATGAAAATCCAATGACCCAAGTACAGGCTGTTGAAGAATTCAGGAAGGCGTTGGAACTCGCTCCAAACTCAACGCGAGATCGCGTCAACTATGGCCTGGCTCTGTTGCGTGCGGGGAGCACAAAGGAGGCGATGGTCGAATTGGTCATAGCGCAGAAACAAGACCCTTTCATCCCGCACACGTGGTTCAATCTGGGCATCGCGTACAAGAAGAATTTTGACTATACCCACGCAATAGAGCAATTTGAAGGCCTGCTCAAGCTCATACCGAATGAGACCATAACACACTACAATCTTGGCATCGCCTATAAGCTCACCAACAAGGCCGGCCTGGCCTTACAACATTTCATTAAAGCCTCAGAGCTGGACCCCAACTTTGCCGCTCCACATTTTCAGCTTTACAACGCATATCGCGAAGTGGGCCGGAAGGAAGACTCCACGCGGGAATTGGACCTGTTTAACGAAATCAAAAAGCGCAAGGCCGGAGCAGCCGTTGCGGAAGACCCGGAGTGGAGTTACTACGCTGAAATTTACGATACGGTGGAGCTGGATGGCGAGCCTGATAGTGGAGCATCGGCGCCCTTCAAGTTCCAATCCCGTAAGGTAGCTTTCGGAATTGATCCCTCGACCGCCGGAATGGCCATTTTGGATTTCGATGGTGACGCTCAGCCTGACTTGCTCGTATGGTCCGAAAACGGGGTCGCATTGTTCAAGAATGGAATCACACCTGTCCCCGATAGTGGGCTGCAAAGCCTCAAGGGCGTAGTGTCTATTTCGCCCGGTGATTTTAATAATGATGGCCTGCCGGATCTGGCTGTTCTTACGCGAACTGGTGCGGCACTCTATCTGAATCGCAGCGGCAAATTCGAATTGCTTCCTATCAAGATATCCGCCGGGGTTTTCACCAAAGCAATCTGGCTGGATTATGACCACGATTATGACCTTGATCTCATTTTGCTGGGAGAGAAATCCATTCTCCTCCGCAATGAAGGCGCCGCCGGATTTAGTAATCAAACTGCTCACTTCCCTTTTGCCGCCGGCAGAGCGGTTGATGGTGCAGTATTTGATCTGGTGCCTGATAACAATGAAACCGATCTGGCCGTTCTTTATAGTGACGGATCAACAGTCATCTATCGCGACAAACTGTTGGCCCACTTTGTGGCCCAACCGCCCCTTGCTGGAACTAGAGTGGCGACTTCGATCCAGGCATTCGACATAAATAATGATGGCTGGACCGATTTGATTCTGTCGTCTGTGAATGGGATCCGCCTGCTGATCAATGACCATGGCAGGCTTAGTGCCGGTGCAGAACCACTCCCTGCGAAAGGGCCCCTGGCGATCGCAGATCTTGCTAATCGTGCTCTCGCCGATCTGATAGGGGCAGGCCCTGTGTATCGCAACCTGGGATCAGCAAAGTTTGAACCGGCACGCGTTGAGCCACTGACCAATTCCGTTGCACTGGCGCAATCGGATTTTGACGGAGACGGCCGGACCGACCTGGCGGCCGTAGAGTCTGATGGCTCAGTGTACTTTCTCAAGAATGTTACGGCAACTTCGAATAATTATCTTCCAATTCGCCTTGAAGGAATCAAGAACCTGAAACAGGCGAATGCCGCGGTCGTTGAGGTAAAAACCGGAGCGTGGTATCAAAAGCGAACCTACTCTGGTGCACCGCTCCTGTTTGGGCTTCGTGCTTATTCACAAGTGGATACGGTACGCATCACCTGGCCTAACGGGTTGGTGCAAAATGAGACAAAGCAACAGGTTGGAAAAGCCCTGGCATTTAAAGAGAAGGCCCGGCTCTCGGGGTCTTGTCCCATGATATTTGCCTGGAATGGAAATCACTTTGAGTTTGTTACTGATGTGTTGGGCGTCGCGCCGCTCGGCGCAAGCAGTGGTGACGGGCAATACTTCACAGTAAATCATCGGGAGTATGTTCAGCTACCTTCCAGAGAGATTCAGCCGCGCCAGAACCACTACAAGATTAGAATTACTGAAGAGTTAAAAGAAGTTTCATATCTGGACCAGGTACGTTTAGTGGCGGTGGACCACAAAGCGAACGTAGAGATCTTTACCAACGACAAGTTTACGCGGCCCCCATTCCCGCGGTTTCGAACATACGGAGTCAAGCACAAGCTTTATGCCTCGCATGCTCACGACGAGAATGGCCATGACGTTCTGGATCGCTTGCGCCATCAAGACCAAAAATATGTGGATATCTCCACCTGCGGCATAGCGGGTACATCATCACTCCACAGCATTGCTCTCGACTTCGGGAACGCCGCCGCTGACAAACGCGCCATTCTTGTCTTGCAGGGTTGGGTCAACTGGGCCGACGGTAGTACTTTTCTGGGCGCCGCCCAGGAAAGCAAGACTGCCCTGGTCTTCCCATATCTCCAGGTGGAAGATGCATCCGGGCAATGGCAGACCGTAATCGATGACATGGGTATGCCTTCCGGCAAACCAAAGGCGATCGTGGTTGATTTGACCAACAAATTCTTGTCCCGCTCACGAAAGATTCGCATCGTCACAAACCTCTGCGTCTACTGGGACGAGATCTTTTTGAGTGAAGAGACGCGGCAGCCAGATACAAAGATGACATCGCTCTCCCCTGGTACCGCCGACCTGCGGTACCGCGGGTTCTCCAGTATGTTAGCTGTCACCCAACGCGCACAACCTGAGCAATTTGAGTATGAGAAATGGTCGGCCCGGTCAATGTGGAACCCAACACCAGGACTCTACACACGCTACGGCGATGTACGAACGCTTCTGCGCCACGCTGACGATGAGATGGTTATCATGGGTTCGGGAGACGAGTTGCAATTAGACTTTGATCTGCGCTGGCTGCCGCCAGTGGCACCGGGGTGGAAGCGAGACTATCTATTGTCCGTGGACGGATGGGCAAAGGACTCCGATCCTAACACTGCTTATTCGAATTCAGTCAATCCGCTGCCTTTTCACGCTATGAGCAGCTACCCTTACCCTTCGTCGCAGCACTACCCCAGCGATCCAGCACACCAGACTTATCTCAGGAAGTACAACACCCGCAAAGCATTCCAGGATCTGGATTCTCTGCGAGATCGCTCATTTCCAGTGAAAGGCCGGCCCACCAGATAGCGCTCTGGCTTCTTCCCTCCTCGCCTTGGTAAACCCGATTAATCCTGGAGCGGGTAGGCTGGACTGCATGTGATTCTTAAGGTCTCAAGGAGAGGGTGTCGTCGATGCGTTTCTGCCTCCAGGAATAATGCCAGCAGAGTACTCTCAGGAAGTTTGCTGCTTCGGGCGGCGAAACTCTGTGATGAAATCAGTGCCTGCTTTAGTGAGTTTGGATTCTTTCGTTGTGTTTAGTACGCTGCTTGTCTGCTTCATCTTTTCCGGATCAAACTCCAGCGTTTCAATGTCAATGGTTTCCGCCAGATTTTTAGCCAAAAGGATGCTGTCGTCTTCAAGCACCGCGGAATAGATGTATGCAGCGATAAATCGCGCCATTTTTTCAACGTTCGCCATTTGCCGTTCCAGGCCCCTGATGCACTCCCGGGGCGTCAAACCAACCTGGTAAAAGAGCTCTTGCGACTTCTTCAACGGCTCAAATGACGTGAAATCGAACAATACCGGTTCCTGTTGAGTGGTGAGTCTTCCTTTTTTCCAGCGGTAGTAACCCGCGATAAAAGGCTGAATACTATTGTTGATGACTCCAAGCTTCGCGAACAGATCAAGGAATGGCACCACAAAGGCAGCATTGGTGAACACATGATTGATAAAGGGAAAAACATAGAACGTGAAATACACCATGAGTTCCCAGCTGTATTTCATCGCGAAGCATTCCTGGTCTCCCAGAACGTCATAGCTCACCGAATAGCTGGGGACATATGCCTCATAAAAAGCCCACATAAGCAACTCGTAGAGACGCGCCTTAACGGCCAGCGAGCTCTGCTCTTCAGTAAGAATTGCGTCGGTGATCATCGTGTTATAAAGCGCAATCAGATCGCTCCCAGGGCTGTAGAGGGGATCTGTAAACCGGCCGGATTCTCCTGCAAGCGCCCACTTGTCCGCACTGATGGTCTGGCTGCAGTCATAGGAAAAGTCACGATACAGCCCCTGGTCCACAATTTCTCTGGTCGCAAGGTCTTGCGCAAACAGCGGAAACCGTTTCGCAATCCATGCAATCACTTTCTCTGGTGACGACACATCATCAGCGTGTACTTTCGAATGATCGTAGACCAACCCCAGACTGGTTTTCCCTTGCAATGGGATTGTCCAGAACCAATACCCTTCTCCCATGAAATGGTTTGTGGCCAGCCAGGCCGGCAGGTGGCCAAGCTTTTGCCGGCTCGGATGAGCAAACCCCTGCACTGAAGATAACCCCGTAAGCCTTTCTACATTGACAAGTCCATTCACCCAAAAGAAGGTGGCGCCGTGGTGAATTGGACTTGGCTTGGTAAGCCCAAGTTTTCGGGCCAAAAACTTTGCCCGTCCACTGGCATCAACAAGCCAGTCAGCTTGAAGTTCAACTCTTTGGCCTCCAACTTCGTAACTGATCCCATGGGGCTTGTCCGCTTCCCCGATCGTGACATCAAGGTTGGCTATGCCGGGCTGGAATTCAAAGCGGTCGCACTCCAGATTTAGCCGCAACAATTCTTCCTCAATCTTGTTTCTATCAAGCTGAAACGTTGCGATGTTTGACAAATCACGAATATAGGACTGGCTGTAATCCTCGTAAGTCTTGTTCTCGCGCCCTGGAGTGGCCCAATAAAAACGAAGGTTGTATTTCACAAAATGCTCGCTGAAAAGATGCTCTTCAAGGTCAAGCACCTTCGCGAAATAGTAAGCGCCCACCTGCACGGTGGCTTCACCAACTTTTTGCCGCGTCGAGGGGACCTCAGATCGCTTTTCGATCAGGAGAACGCGTTTGCCAGTGCTCGTTAATAGTTGCCGCGCCAGGGAAAGGCCCGCCAGTCCAGCGCCGAGAATAACGACTTCATGTTGGATCGCTGCCATAAAAGCATTCAGGAACAAACAGGTCAATGAATCGTTTTACACCTGGACAAACCATCACAAAATACTGCGTCTTGTAGAACACCAGCATGCGGCGAGCCAATACTCGTTTTATGAAATGTCATCTTTCCTAATTTGAGATCGGCTGATTCACACACGTAATCCATCTACCAGGGCTAGACATGACTCGGCTCACTCCCTTAAGCACCGAATCACGCCAGCCCCAGTACTAACCTCACTATGTCTTCCCGCCGGCCATATGTCTGGTTCGTAGGATATAGACAGGCAAGGGGATGGGGTTTGCGAACTCCTTCCAATATGTGGCTTGAGAGCCTGCAGAACGAAATCCGTTCAACTTACAAAAGGCAATCCCAGTCTGAGCGCTGCCGTATGGCTTGTGCAAATTTGCTCCCCGTTGATGTCTCAATCTACGTTGGATGAAAAGTTAGAAAGGCATAAGCAATACCCGAGGGATCCATCTTTACGGAGCGTTGGGGACAAGCTCTCGACCGTAGACGCTGGGATGGTCGAATCGTTCTCGCTAATACTCGCTGCACTGGAGCTGGCGGAATGATCTATGGCGAGGTTATACAGTCTGTAACGCTGCACACTGCTCCAAATACCGAATTGGGATTGCTTCATGCAAAAGCATGCAAGTACAAGATATCACCAAACAACTTCGCCCAGTAAAACTCGATAAACGCGGTCAGAACCCTGGAAACGATTGCGATATGCAATTGCCGTAGCTGATGGAGCAATTCTCGAGCGGAAGTCGATGCGCTCCGCCGTAGTCGAGTATTACGAGCGCATACGTCCTATGTTCTAAAAAGGCAAAGACGCTTCTCAATGAGATCCATCGGAAAAATATTGATTACGTCAACGCCTCAACCACAACCCACCGGCCACAGGCCTGGCGGCCTACCTGTAGTTTCCCCATGCGGTCATAGGGAAACAACCACACAGCCAACCATCCATTCACTGGCGGCGACCACTGGGAAAGAACGATCAATCGGGTTTCGATTGGCCGCACGCCGCCGGACATTGCACCCGCGTGAAACGCGGAACAGGAGGCAACAATGGCAACAACTTTACAGGAATGGGGCGATTTGTTGGTTGGCAATTGGACGATTCAGCGGACCAGTCCACTGGAAAAAGGCAGTCTGTCAGTTCAGTCCGGAAGTCTTTCAGTCAGCTGGATGGAGGGAAACACCGCGCTGGTTGCTACAACTGATCCAAATGGCACCGCCGCCGGCAGGTTTATCGCGGTATTTGATCCTGCATCAGGGCAGATCAAGCAGAACACGATCTATCCTGACGGTTCCACCGAGACGACCTATATCTCAAAGGTAGCTGATGGTCAGTGGGCATGGAAGCAGACCCGCAATTTCGCGAATGGCCAGCAGGAACAAAACACGGCCAGCTTCTCCGTTGCCAACAACGGAAACACCCTGGTCCACAGCGTCACCGGGCGTACTCTTGTTCACTCCGCGCTGGGCAAACTCGCGCTTGCAGATACCCGCAACATATTGACGCGCGCAATTTAGCACTCCGCAACCGTCATTACAACCATGAGGGTAAACCTGTAAGTTTCTCAAGCGGCCAGTAGAGAAACAATTACAGTCAACGATCCATTTGCCGGCGGCGCCCCATCCAGGAACACCATCCTGCAAGGGTTAAAAATATGGCCGCACGCCGCCGGCCACTTCAAACGCGTTCAGACGCGGAAAACAGGAGACACCAGTGGCAACAACAACATTACAAGAGTGGGGTGATATGATCGTAGGGGATTGGACAATTCAGCGTACCAGCCCTCTGGAAAAAGGCAGTCTGGCAGTTCAAACCGGAAGTCTTTCCGTCAGCTGGATGGACGGGAACACCGCGCTGGTTGCTACAACTGACCCGAACGGCACCGCTGCCGGCAGGTTTATCGCCGTGTTTGATCCCGCATCAGGACAGATCAAGCAGAACACGATCTATCCTGACGGCTCCACCGAGACCACGTATATCTCAAAGGTAGCTGATGGCCAGTGGGCATGGAAGCAAACCCGCAATTTCGCAAATGGCCAGCAGGAACAAAACTCAGCTACCTTCGCCTCTGCCAACAACGGAAACACTCTGATTCACAGCGTCACCGGGCGGACTCTTGTTCACTCGGCGCTGGGCAATCTCGCCCTGGCAGATACCCGCAACGTGTTGACGCGGGTGGTGAAGTAGTCAGACAAACTTGAAACATGGGGCATGCACCATGTTTTGATAAGCATTCTGTTCAGTCACGGAAATTCCACCTTATGGAACTTTCCGTGGCTGGCAGGAACTCCTGGTCACACCTAATATCTCTGACATGCTTTCGACAAGGCTGAGGCTTAGACGTAAGTGACAACCTAACCTACCGCATCTTATGGACCAATTCTTCAAGTCGGTGGCTTGTCTAGGTGACGCAATATCCGTTTGCGCTTTTCGGGGCATTGAAGAAACCGTACCATTGATGACCGGGTCCATCACCAGCCTCGCTTCATTCTTTGCCTCTGGTGGCAGGGGACGCGACACTGGCACAACAGGAACGCAGACACCTTCCCCTCTGCTTTTCGACCCTTCCGCCCCAGCGCCTGCCAGCCCTCGTCAGCTTTTATGGACAGCATGGCAAATATGCCGGCGGTCTCTTGATTGTTTTGAGAAAATTTCGCCTGTCAACAAATTACCTGCCCAATGGCAAGAGATGCGCAACAAGCTGGAGGCTTTCAGCCTTTTTGAACATGTGGATCTGGAGCTAAATCTCGCCGGCGCCGCGGACCGCTCCTTGCCAGGTCTCGCGCACAGGGCCCATCTGCTTGGCCCATATTTCTCCGTCTGGGCGACGGAGGGTGTTGGTCATTATTTTGCTGACTCGCACCTGTCCTGCGACAACCACATGACGACAATCTGGGGAAATGCACGCACTCACGATTTGCCGATAGCCAGTCTTGTTCCGCTACATGCGGGCATCGGGCTTGCATTGGTGGAGCGGTTACTAGCTGATATTCATGGCCTGAGCAGCAATGAATTCCAGAAGCATGTAGCTGAGTGTGTAAGGTTGTTCCAAAACACATTCCAACCAGAATACCTGGAAATAATCTACGAGGCCCTGGGCCTTGCCACCAGAAACCTTTATCCGCACCTGACAGCAAAGATGCACCTCAGCCTGCTCAGGGTAAACGAAGAATTGCCAGAATATTTCTGGCACGGAGTTGGCCGCGCGCTCTATTTTGTCCCATCATCGTTTCTGCCTGGGAATTCCGCGCCATGGAAAGCACTTGAGATGTGCATGAAAGAACCACCAAACGAGACATGCAGACGCAACACGGTAGCAGGGTTCGTCTGGGCACTTACACTCGTCAATATCCGCCAGCCGCACATCATGGCGGAGTTCCTGTCTCACCACGGAAAAAACCCGCAGGCGCAGGAGGCTATTGTGAACGGCGTGTGCTCAGCGCTCATTATCTGGGCCAGGTCTTGCTCGAATAGCCATGATCTCAATCGCATGAACCACTACCAGTGCGATGGGCGGGAACCGATCCTGAACTTGTGGAATAGATACGTGGGAGAAGCATGTCGTAATGCCTTAGTTTACTGCAGCGCGAAGGCTGGAGGCGAGCACCTGGGGAAGCTGTTTCGCTATCAAACAACTGCACGGCTTCTGGCCAGCAAGAAACAAGGCCACAATTTACTTTTTGACCGGCACAGGCCGATCTGATTTACCTGGATGGCGCCGATGAGCAATTTTTTTTCTCAAGTGGTCCGCCCCGTTTGGGTTGCACTGGAATCATGCACGGAAATGGTGGCCTCCAACGCCCCTGACACGATGAAAGTTGATGCGCTCGTAAGTCGGGCCGTGCATGCATTCAACCGTTCCCGTTTTGATCAGAGCATGCGCGAGACAGCGCCCAACATTGGACCGCCGGTCGTCCGAAGTGCAGCCGAATACTTCCAATCGGAAGTAGTCGGTAAAAATAGTCGCGTCAATGAACCTGAGGAACACAAATGATTTCGCGATCAAGCACTGGCTCAATATCCAGCGGGCTAGTCCTGTCCGGCGGCGGTGCGCGGGCAGCTTATGAAGTGGGCGTGCTGAAGGCCTTGCTGAACGGCAAATCCCCTGCGACTGATCACACTCCACTTGACTTTGATGTTGTGGCGGGCACGTCGGCAGGCAGTCTGAACGCATGTCTCTTATTATCGGCAATGCATGATGGACCATCCGCTGCGGCCAGCTACATGGAGAATGTATGGCTTGATGATTTCGCTCTGGTTCCAGGCAACTGCAATAACAGAATGTTCAGACTACGAGCGAATCCAGTGCATTTCCTGCATCCGGCATGTTGGCTGCCCAACCCATTCGCATCGTTATCTCTGTTGGCGCAGGACAGTGCATTTTTGACGCGTGAGGCATTCAAACGTGGAACCAACTTATTGTTCGCCAGTGAGCAGATCAGCCAGAAAGTCATAGAACTCATAGATTTCAGCTCACTCGTATCCACAGACGCATTTGAAGCGGTCCTGTCCTCTCGAGTTAACCTGGCCAACATTCGCTCTTCACACAAGCTTCTTAAGATTTCATGTACTGATTGGCGCGCGGGAGTTGCAA
This sequence comes from Terriglobia bacterium, assembly GCA_020072585.1. Taxonomy (GTDB): domain Bacteria; phylum Acidobacteriota; class Terriglobia; order Terriglobales; family Acidobacteriaceae; genus Angelobacter. The sequence continues at coordinate 101,304 of JAIQGL010000018.1, forward strand.
GGGTCTTTATCAATTCATCCATGACGGATGAGGTTGGCGTCAAAATTATTTTGGCATCCAGCGCCATTCCGGGAGTTTTTTCCGCTGTAGAAATTGGAAACAGCCTTTATGTCGACGGCGGAGTGGTCATGAATACACCGCTAAAGCCGGTGATAGACAGCGGAGCAGAAATTCTACATGTCATCTATGCAGAGCCCGCAGTGGCAAACACACCTTTACCCCAACTGCCCAGCACGGCAGGTGCGATATCGCGAGCGCTGGAGATAGCCCTAGGCACGATGTTAAAAAAGGACATACAGCTGGCCGCCAAAGTCAATCTCCAAGTTGCATCGAGAAAAGACAACCACCCTCGTTCAAAATCTTCTCACCGGCAGGTAATCATCCATCGTTATAGTTCAAATGAAGCACAAGACATAGGATGGTTGAGTTTCGGCCAGGACGGATTGAAGCGCCTTATCGAGCTTGGATTCAGAGATGCGGTTGAGCACAACTGTAAAGAGAGCGAATGCGTGCTTCCCACGCAAAATTCTGATGGCCTTCTCTGAAGTGAATCGCTCTCATTCGTAGCAATCCAGGCTTTCTCTATTTTGGTCATTTAGCAGTACGGACCGCGCGGATTTATAGCGCTTCGGGCATATCCTTGACAAATATAAAGCGAAGTTAGTAGAAATAGCATACAAAAATTGGCCAGGTGAATGGAGGAGGGAGCATCTTTGAATATATGAAAGCGAGGATAGACAGACCCCATGTCCACAGTAATTCATCAGGAAGTGCTCCTGAAAGCAGCTCCCAAAAAAATATATGAAGCGCTGGTAGATTCCAAGCAATTCAGCAAGGTCACGGGTGGAGCGCCAGCCGAGATCAGTAGCGACGCAGGCGGGGTTTTCTCCTGCTTCGGAGGCATGGTTACCGGGCGGCAAATTGAACTGGTACCCAACGAGAGAATCGTTCAGGCGTGGCGGGCCGGCAACTGGGACGCCGGTGTTTATTCAATCGTTAAATTTGAGCTTAAGCAACAAGGCGCCAGCACCAAGCTTCTTCTTGACCATGTGGGCTTTCCTGAAGGCTCGGCAGACCATCTGGAGGCCGGTTGGAAAGCAAATTACCTGGAACCTCTCAAAAAATATCTAGCCTGAGTGCAAGAGGCGCGGTATATGGTTCTTGCCGCGCCTTTCAACATTCCTCTGTCTCCCTGGCGGCCAGCAATGCCAATTGCCCATCTTAGTTAAGCCCCAAAACTCTTTGCGCAAAACCCGTTATCTTCTTTGGCAAAAAAGCATGGCCTCTCCGCAGGTTCTTGCCAGGAAACAATCCTTACGGCTCCGCAAGTTCTGAGCATGTCGTGTGTCTAATGTTACGCGACTCAAATACGGTCGCCGCATCTCTTCCCAGATCAGCCGCGGAGTCACTCTTGAAAACATCACCTTTTGTTATTTTGGGGGAAGGACTGGCCGCCGGCATGGGCGACTTTTCGCTGTCCCAGGAAAACACGGAGTGTGGACAAAGAACGGCGTCGAGAAAACTGTTCAGGCTGCGGCGCAATTCTCTACATCTCCTTCAGTCTCTTACGTTTGTATTCAAGTTGGCCCGGGTGGTGAAGATATCTAATGCAAACGCTGTTTCTCCAGCAACCACGTTCCCTGTTTCCTCTCAAAGCAGCTATAGGATCTGGACTGGTGGCACAATCGCGCATAAAGCAGGAAGACATAACCGTTTCGTCAGCATGCCAGCACAACTCCACAGTACATATAGAAAAGGAGCCCTCGCCAATGTTCAGTCACATCATTGAACTAACCGCCAAGCCCGGACAGGCAAAATTGCTGGTCTCTGCACTTCGCACTCGAGCGATACCGGAAGTGATTAAGCAGGCCGAAGGTTTCATTGATCAGATTATTCTGATTTCGGCCACGGAGCCTGAACATGTCACCGCCATCAGCTTTTGGAAATCCAGGGAAAGCGGAGACCGCTTTTTCCAGCACGGATTCAGGGAAGTGAGCGCCATTACCGCGCCGTTCCTGAGCGCGAAACCGGAGAGCCACGAATTTAGTGTGGCCGCTTCCACGAATGATTGCATTCGGCCTTCTGAAGATAAAGCCTGATTGCCATTTCCATATTCGCCAATATTGCGTGGCAACAACTTCATGGCTTTTGCAATTTGCAAATTTTGGCTATTTTCCTGTCTATTCCACGTGGACTTGAATTCCACGGTGGCGCAGCACATCTGAATGAGGAGTGGAGCAAATGTCTGATCAAAATAAGCCATGCCAGGACCCTGAAAAGAGGAGCATCGTAAATGCCCTGGATGGAATCCGCGACATGATCGCGTCTTTCGCGGGTGGCATAGAATTCCCGCAGCTTGCAAACGGCCCCATCGAAGAGGTCCTGGCTTTCAATAACAACGAGTTTATCGTCTTGAAGGACCCTACCGGACATCCTTATTTTTCTTCCCACGGTCCTCTCACTGACCTTAACCATAAAATTATACCGGGCACGCGCGTCGCGACGACGTTTCCTATCGACCCGAGCAGCCTGGATGAATCATTCAAGTGGCCTCCGGTCCAGGTGGCTCCTTTTGATCAGCCGCCAGTTGACAAACTCCACTCCACCAACCAGGGCTATTCCAAGCAGGCATACTTTTTTGATTCGGATGCCACCTCTCTGATCACGGTCGGGCCTTCGACTCCGAAAATTGCTCCTCTCAAGAATGGCGGCGCCCAGTTCTGGGTCTGCAGCGGTGCGATGGTGACTCAAGCCACGGGCAGATACGAAGGGGTACGCGGAGCATCAGTGTATCTGGGCAGCGGTTACCTGCCAATCTGGTCAGATAAGATCGATGAACAGATCAAGATTCTGGCTGCCGGCTTTGTAGCGCTGGTCACAACCTATTTCAAACTGGTGCCAAAGTCGCAGCGCGCCGGCTGATTGCAGGCACGTCCGCTCATAGAGGGACAACTGACGCCGATTAAGAGTTTCTCCATGCTCCTCCGGTGAATGGCGAAGCATTTTTAGCTCGCCATTCTCTGGCACCACATCCACGGCCTGTACGAACAACTTCATGAAGAGTTCAGATATATGAGCATTGAGCTAAACGAAACTCAAAAACTGGTCCTTCGGTCGCTTTGCAATACTTTTGTTCCGTCCATCAAGGTCGCGGAAGATCCTCTCGGCTTTTGGGCACGAACGGCGTCTGATATCGGCACGGACAAGGTCCTTGCGAAAGCAATAATGAATGACGTTCCTGAGAAATTGCGTAAAGTTCTGGTGCAATTTCTTGACGACCTTTCCGCGAAGGAATTTGTCAAAGCGTCGCAGGAACAACGGGAGAAACTGCTGGCTCAAATCGCCAGTTCATCGCCCGTATCCGAGCAATCGGTTACCTATTATCAAAAACAGATACTGCTGCTTACCTATGGTCTTCCCGAGGAACCAGGAGAGAATCCCCATGGGGTCATATATGGATCGCCACAGGGGCAGAACCCAAACTGGGAAGCCATGGGATATCCGGGGCCAATCAGCGTTCCTCATGCAAAACCAAAACAGATCCACACCGTAACTCCGCAAGGCTGCAGCATGACGATGGAAGCGGACGTCTGTATCGTGGGCTCTGGCGCTGGCGGCGCGGCCATTGCCGCCAAGCTGTCCGCACGTGGGCAGCGTGTAGTGGTATTGGAAGCAGGCGGCCATTACAACTCGTCAGACTTCCATCAACTTGAGCTGTGGGGGTACAGGCATTTGTGGTACAGAGGCGGAGCCACACCCACGGTTAACGGAACCGTAGCGCTACTTGCCGGCGGGTCCCTGGGTGGAGGCACAGAGATCAACTGGATGAACTGCGTTCGCACGCCACCGCTGGTGCGGGAAGACTGGGCCAAACAATATGGCCTTGAGGGCATAGACAAGGATGAGTTTGATCGCTATCTGGATGACGTGGAGCGGCGCATACTGTCCTCCACTGAGACTTCTATCTACAATTCGCAAAACCTGCGGATGAAAGAAGGATGCGACAAGCTCAATTACCTGCACAAACAAACGCATATCAACTGGGACCCAAATATCTTCAATCCCCTGATGGCCGGATACACTGGATTCGGCGATCAAACCGGTGGAAAACAGACAGCAAGACGAACTTTCCTTCTTGACGCCTTCCGGAACGGAACTCAATTCATCATCCATTGCCATGCCAACCGTATCCTGGTGGAAGACGGAAGAGCTACGGGCGTAGAATCAACCTACTCTGACCAGGGTCGGACGGCAAAAGTGACTGTGAACGCTCCTCAAGTCGTGGTTGCCTGCGGATCGTTGGAGTCGCCGGCACTGCTGCTTCGGACAGGTATTGGCGGGCCTGCCGTCGGGAAAAATCTTCGCGTACAGCCGGGCGGTGCCGTCTACGGTGTCTACAAGGAAAAGCAAAAAGGGTGGTGGGGCTCTCCAATGACCACCAACTGTGAGCACTTCGTCAATACCGGCGAGGGCTTTGGTTTCTACATGGAGATTCCAGCATTTGGGCCCGGCTTCGTGGCATCTGTCATCCCCTGGGATTCTGGTCATGGACACAAGGAACTCATGAGTAAAGTCCCATTCATCAGCACATTTATCTGGTTTCTGCGCGATCGGGGCACAGGGCAAGTCACGCTTGATGAAGCCGGCAACGCAGTTCCTTTTTATTCGCTCGATGATGAAACCGACCAAAAGAATTTTCGGCGAGCGGCCGCGGAAGCCATTCGCATTCATGGTGCCGCAGGCGCACAGGAAATCATCATCAGCCTGGCCCACGGCCACGTCTCCTGGAAGCGAGGTACAAACCTTGAGGAGTTCATCGAATCCGTGATGAAGTTGCCAATTCTGAACGGCGCGCAGCCCATGATCAGCGCTCACCAGTTGTGCACCTGCAGAATGGGCAAGGATCCAGCAACAAGCGTCGCCAATACGGATGGCGAGCTATATGACGTAAAGGGCGTATGGATCGGCGATGGAAGTGCTTGTCCCACGGCTTTAGGGGCCAATCCAATGGTCACCATAATGGCCCTTGCCGAACGGACAGCCGACAAGATGGCAGCCGCTGTGCAGGAGAAGTAAATTCCTTAGCACTAACGTCTGCCAGTCGCCAGATCGATAACGACCGGGTTTTGTTTCGAACTCAATTGCGGAGAATCGCCGTTGAGCCATGCTTTACTTTCCACCAGAGCAACAGGCAAGGGTGTGTCGTGTTGCTCAAATAAACACGTGCGCGGCCGGTTGATGTGATTCAATCACGCCACACCTTTGAATCTGAAGCCTCCATCGGGCGGATATTCAACCTGTCATCTACGCAGCGGGCTTCTGTGCATTTGGAGTTCTTGCCGGAACTCAACTTTGCGGCATGGGCTCACCGGATGTTGATTCGATATCCGTCGAACAAGTCTGATCAAGGAGACGACTCCCACTTCAATTGATTGGGTTAAAATCGGTGAAGCTTATGGCCTTTGCCGCAGGGGTTCGAATCGGTCAGTATGAAATACTCTCCTTCCTTGGAGCGGGAGGGATGGGTGAGGTCTATAAAGCGCGTGACACCAGGCTTCAGCGCATTATCGCGTTAAAAACTCTCCCGCCAGACAAGGTCGCTGATGCTGAACGAAAGAAAATGTTCCTGGCAGAAGCTCAAGCCGCATCCAGGCTAAATCACCCCAACATCGTTACCATCCATGACATTTCAGAGCACGATGGTTCTTGCTTCATTGCCATGGAGTACCTGACCGGCACCACACTGGAAAAGGCGAACAGTGGTAATGGGCTGCCATTGAAGGACACATTGAAGTACGCGGCGCAGATTGCGGAAGCACTTTCAGCCGCCCATGCCGCAGGAATTATTCACCGCGACTTGAAACCGGCAAACGTAATGATCACGGAGGATGGGCGGGCAAAACTGCTTGATTTTGGGCTCGCCAAACTGGCGGAGCCCGCACTGACAAAGGCAATCGAGGCGACTCGGTCGTCAGGCACAGCAACATTCGCCGGTACGCCTGCTTATATGTCGCCAGAACAGGTAGAAGGGAGAAAGCTGGACTCCCGGTCTGACATCTTCTCCTACGGACTTGTGTTGTACGAAATGATATCCGGGCAACGTGCCTTCAAGGGAGAATCATGGATCTCCGTCCTTACATCCATTCTGCGCGAAGAGCCCAGGGCATTACGAGACCTCAAAGTTGCGATTCCATATTCACTGGAACAGCACATTGCCCGTTGTCTGCGCAAAGACCCTGCCCAAAGATTCCAAACCATGGCAGAGGTCAAACAGGATCTGGCGGAAGCTTCCGCAAACTCTGCGACTAGTGAGCCTCGGTCAATTGCTGTATTGCCCTTCATCAATCTGAGCCCCGATAAGGAAAATGAATACTTCAGTGACGGATTGGCTGAGGAGATCATCAATGCTCTTGCCAAGGCACCGGATTTGAAAGTGATTGCCCGCACATCTGCATTTGCATTTCGCGGAAAAGAGCAGGACCTGCGCACCATTGGTGATCGGCTGAGAGTGGGAACGATTTTGGAAGGCAGCGTCCGCAGAGCGGGCAATCATGTCCGCGTTACCGCTCAGCTCATAAGAGTGGCTGATGAATCGCAGCTCTGGTCTGAACGATACGACCGTGAGATGACCGATATTTTTGCCGTGCAGGACGACATTTCACAGGCGATCGCCACTGTCCTGAAGGTCCGTCTTGCCACACCTCAACGCCGCCCTGAAAATGTTGAGGCTTTCCAGAGTTACTTAAAGGGGCTGTATTGGTACCAGCGCTATACACCGGAGAGTCTGGCGAAAGCCAAGGAGTCTTTCGAACAAGCTCTGCAGCACGATCCGAACTATGCTCCCGCGTATGCCGGTCTCGCGGTTTTCTACCATGGTATTGGCGCTCTCAGCATCAAACGGATGGTCGAAACAGCACCATTGGCACGGTCCGCAGCGGAGAAGGCGCTCGCGCTCGACCAGACATTGAGTGAAGCGCACAGCGTGCTGGGAGTAATTTCTGGTTCGGTCGACTATGATTGGAAAGCGGCCGAGCATCATCTTCAAGCGGCAATGGCCGTCAATCCTGTATCGCCGCTCGTTCGTGTCCGCTATGCTCTTTATTTCCTGACCCCGCTGGGACGGTTCAAGGAAGCAGAAGAGGAATACCGGCGAGCACTGGAAACCGACCCCCTCTCCATGATGGTCCACTTCGGCCTGGCTTTTGCGCTTTATTGCCAGCACAAATTTGATAGCGCAATCAGGCACGCTGCAAAGTCAGTGGAAATATATCCTGACTACTGGCTCGTGCATTTCGCGCTGGGGCTGGCACTATCGCAAAAAGGTTCGCTGGAGCAGGCTATCGGCAGCTTGGGAACCACAGTACGGCTCGCACCGGCTTTCACGTTGGCAGCCGGCTTCCTGGCGGCAGCCTATGCCCGGGCAGGCAAACGCGAGCAGGCAGAAAAACTGATAGCAGAGATCAGGGAAACTGGCACAAAGCGCTTTGTATCGCCGGCCAGCTTTAGCGTCTATTATGCTGCTGTGGGGCAGCCGGAAGAAATGTTCCAGTTTCTGCGCGATGCGGCAAAGGAGCGCGATTCTTATCTCACACGCATGGACGCGGAGCCGTATTTCGATCCTTACCGTTCAGATCCGCGTTATCGCGCCCTTTTGGCCGAAATGAACCTCGGCTGACGGCCTTCGACAAAAAAAAGACCGCCCCATATCTTTCCAGCTAAACGAGATATTTACGCAACGTAGTCCAATAGTGCTCTCGCCATCCGGCTTCCAGGATTTCCGCCTTCTCGGGTGGAAAGCCTGTGTGATCAAATTTGATTCGAGTACCGGAACCCTGCGGCGCCAGCTCAAACCTCGCGATCGAATAAATTCCACCGGACCAATCTACGGCGCGCCATGCCTGTACGATCAGTCGATGGGGCGCCAATTCAAGATTTCGCCCAATAATATGGCCTCCAAATAACGAGAATGCTCCTCCCACTTCATTGTGGATCTCCGCTCCGGGAAAGCCGGACAAAGTACTGAACTGCCTGGAGTCCAGAAGCGCGTCATAAATTCGCTGCGGTGACGCAGTGAAATCTTCTTCATGGTGGATCGCTTTCACCATCAAAATCGTTTTTGACGGTTGCACACCGGTCGCTGCTTCCTGAGCTTTACTTATAACGCCAGCGGCTACCATGCCGCAAAGTCCCATGGTGCTTCCCGCAATCATTTTTCGCCGTGTATGCAATCGCGACGAAAAGGCAGATGGGTTCGTCTGTTTTTCCATGTTTTATTTCCCTGCCAATAGATGCAAAGTGAACGGAGTGCCGTAACGTTGACCACATCATGGGTCATTTTATGCAAAAACAAATCAGCTCCAGCTGCGCACGCCCAAAGAATGGAGTATATATCAAATGGGAAAATGTGAGGGAATCTCTAACGTACTCGGCTTCATTGTCTCGTCCAAGAGATTGGATTGGCTGCAACAAGAAGGGAATTACCGGTACATCGGACAATAGACGCTACTACAAGGGACTAGGCCAGGATTCCTGTTAGCAAAACAAAAGGCGCCATTGCGGCGCCTTTCATTTTTGGTTGTTCTGCTCCTGTTATTTGTCACAAGGCAACGAAGGTGAGCTCAGATTATTGCCTGGATATGTGTACGCTCCCCCAATTGCGCTTGAGGGACTCTCGCGGGAGAACCACTGCAGCAGTGCCTCTGTTTGCGGGTGATATGTGAAGCCATGCAGAACCACCGGGAACCCAGGGTTAGGTAGGTTCTCAACCGGGTCACCCGTCTCCAGAAGGTTGGAGCATGATCCGCCACTCAAACCCGGGAACTGCCAGGTAGGTACAATATTGTTTGCAAAGGGATCATTCATCCACTCCGAGATTTCATGACTAAGCGCTTGCACATCAGTAAAGAAATTGGGATCTCCAAAAGCGCCGACTGCAATATCCACATCAAGTGAGCTGTTAAATGCGAATGTCTGCACGGAGGTAGTGTTCCCGCTTTGCCCAACCTCTATTGCTGTGTGGAACCCTGCAATGCAGCAACTGAGCGGGAAGCCGAAGAAAAAGTCTCCATACACGGCATTACGCGTGGTGAATATAGGCAGTTCATCAACCCGGACACCTTCCGTCTGAAGAAGCGTGTTGAGTTGCGAGGCCAGAAAATTGATATCGATCAATGCCAGAAACCCGCCGTCCGGAATTTGAAAAACGAGCGAGGATCCTACCGGCACTTCAATCACAACTGGCGTGAGTATGCGGGGACGTTGCAAGATGGTGTGCCAGGAACCTCCATCAAAGTCGTCGTCATCTCCGCCGTTGGGCCGCTTCATTACGCTAAAGAATTCTGCTCGCTGCACTGCGTCGCCAAACTGAGTGTTGCCCACGGTGTATTGCGATCTCTCAAAATTGGGCGAATGGAGCATTTGGTCGGTGAGGGCATCGGCATCCATAAAGATGCTGTTCCCATTTGCATCCACGAATTCGTCAAATATCAATGACATCGGGATGTACGAAGTGGCTATTCTGGTGGTACCGCCTGCTTGCGGCGGACGGCCTACCATCGTATATGGAAACGTCTGCCCCTGGAACGCAAACGAACTGGAGAAAGTCTGCACGCTGCGAATACGAGGGGGCTGCACGCCTGACATATCTCTGGTCGCGCTGTTTGCTGCCGCGGAGAGACGATTCTGGCGCATAAACCGGGGCGCCCGGACGAGCGTGTTAAAGAAATTGCTATCGATCTGTAAGGGCTGGCGGGTGCTGCTCTTGGTCTGGCTGAAACTGAGACTACCAGCCAGAGCCAATGTCACCGCAAAGAAATACGCAATCAGTTTTCGCACAACTCACCTCATTCATAATCTTGTTTCAGATTGAGTTACATATTTTGGTTTTTTGTGAAACGGTTCATGTTTTGTCGCTCCTGGTATCGGACGCTGGTTCTAGGGTGAACCGGCGTGGCAGGGGCGGCCCTAACTTGTGGTGACACATAGGATCCGATACCAGGCTAATCATCACCTCCAACCCCTGCTGTGAACTCCTTTTGCCATGGTGTAAATCATTCGGAGTGCGCGCACTTTGTATTCATTGCAAACTAGGATGGATCGCCGGGTAGTGGCCCGCGGGAATACGCACCATCACTTGCCGGGCTCTCACTTGCATCTTCAAATGCTTCGGAATCGGAACTAGCTCCCTGGGCATCTATTCCTGTGGACCGAGCGCCTGTCTCCGCTGCTCGACCGCAACTTGCTACCGGGTTCCAGGCGTTCCACGTTTTCGGGTTCAGCCACCGGCCGGGGTTCATGAATGAAAACGCCATATCTACCATGCGAGACTCTACTGTGCTGGTGGAACGATGAATACGCTTCATAGACTCATCCAGCTGGCCAACCGCGGCCTGCGCAACTCGCCCTAAAGCATCTCCGCTGTTCTGCTTGCCCCCTGTCATGAGGCCATACGCCTGTTTTGCCCCAAGCAGTGAAAGAGCCCAGCCAAGACTTAACGTAGACTTAGCAAGTTGTCGCATAGGTATTTGTTCTCCAGAGCAGTTCACCGGCCTGGAGCGCTCGAACTCCCATGATTTGCTCCAGCATTACTGGCAGCCTTTGAAAAGCAGCAAGTGTCTGCCTTTTATAGACAAAGCCTGGGCCTTGATTTGCAATAGGGTCGGGGAAGCATGCATCCACTTGGCGCACGCTTTTAGATCCCAGGATGGAATATGGCGTGAAAACCACAATAAAGGAGCTGGCCAACCGCGATACGCGCGATAGGGCCACTCTTGACACTTTTCGCGTCGAATAACAGGAAGTAGCTGGTTCGTTCCGCAACATCTACTTCTTGGCAGAGCACAACTGATTCTTCAGAACCAGACGCACTGATGAGCACCGGCTCTCCACTCAGATATCGCATCGGCGTGGCCTGGTAGACATCCATGGTTGAGCGGCTCCAATTGCCATGTAATAGCTGATCAAAGAACTTTCGACCCGGCCGGCCCGACGAAGAAATTCCCAGCATCCAGAAGTCATCATAGGGCTGCATTATGTTGCGCGGATCAATGGCAGGAAAATCAGGTGACGAAAAACACTCCATGGGGATGCGGTTCGCCAATTCCCGCTTTTGCAGGTCGACTACAATGCGCACCGGCCCGCCTTTTGTAACATTCTGAAACATCCTGTGAATCGGCTGATACTCGCCATAGATCGGCGCATCAAATTCCAGAATGTCCACTACAAGAGCGCCGTCTTTTTCAAATGTATTCATCAGGTGCAGACAGTAACGTTGACCAAGTGGAATCGAAGCCACCACCTCTCCGTTGCTGCGGTCCAATACCATCAGCATGGACCCACGTTTCGGCACCCATTGGAGCGATTCAAGCACTGTTTGGTCCTGGCGCAGGAATCCTTGAATGTCAAACAAGTACGGACTCAAATAGAAGACGGCAAACCGGCGGCTCAAGGAGAAATCATGCACCGAACATGGGTAAGGCAGAGTGACTGCCTTGCGATATCGCCATCCTTCCGAAGTAAAGCAATAAAAGTAAAGCCGCGGCACCTGCGCGGAAAAAAATATCCCGAAGTTAAACATTTCGTGCGAGACGGAATCGAATTTGGGATGCGCGGAAAAGGGGCTGGCATCATTCAGCCGCCCCTGCGCTGTGAACTGGCCGCGCGTTTCCAGTGTGTGAGGGTCCAGTATCCACGGCAGTCCTTGCTCACCAAATGCCAGCAACTCATCGCCGAACCGGTACGCGCTCACGTTCACGGGAGACTCCAGCCCATTATTCAAACGATTCAGCTGGCTGCCTGGAAAATCTGTGCCGAAGGTGCGAAAAACGGGACCGCCCTTTTCTTTCTCAATTTCATGTTTCGTGCTGCATACATAACGGTTGGTGAGTCGCATGTTCCTGCCGCCAAAATGCAGAGCACAAACCATGCCGTCTCCATCCAGCCAATTTTCATAAGGAATATTGCCCACTCCAAATTTTGCGGGACCGTTCAGATAGTACGTTCCTTGCACGAATTCCGGGACTGTGCCCTGGACACAATGCACGAGCCGGCTGCCTTCTCTAAATTCGCGAGGGAAAGCTACCTCGATTCCCGGGGCCCAGTCCGCTGCGGCAGATGCCTGGATATTCTCCGCGTCAGCAAAGCTCGATCCCGGGGCGTTAGATCCTTGAGAAGAAATATCACTTTTCATTTCGTTCCCTCCTTAGGCCATTCCAATTCCGCATTAACCGGCTTCAGTCGCCCCAAATTCGCAGGCCTACCAGTCCCGCGATCATTAACGCAAGCACTACACCCTGTTCCACCCAATGATGTATTCCGGCCTGCAAAATAAAGACGATTGCAGCGACAAAAAGCACCAGAGTCGCAATAGACTTTCTGCGCCTGCTCGTAGCCTGTTCTGGAACCGGCTCAAGCTGACTCTCCAACCCAGTGCTGATTCCTCTGTTCAAGGCTTCATCTATAGTCTGCGGAAGGTTGACCATCGCCGTGGCAAATTTGTCCACGCTTTGTGACCAATAATTGGTCCCAGTGATAGCATTGAGCTGCTCAAACATTACGTCAGCATCAAGCTCCTCCAGCCCGTCGCGCAGAGGGTCTTCTGCCGGAGCCAGTTCCCGCGCCACTCTTGCTACGGAAAACAATCCTCGATAGAAGCCAAGCAGGTGTGGCGTTGGCCTGTATCCGAAATTGAGCGCGGTTTTCCAATGCTGGAAGATGAGTTGTGCAAGGGCGTTCGTATCTGTTCCAAGGACTGGCTCAAGCGCCCCAAAATAAGCTGCCTGCCTGAACCTGCTCCGGAATTCGGCTGCCTCCTTTAGTCCGCCTCTTGGCGGATGCATCTCTTGCAGCAAGTGCAGCGTAGCTCGGTCAGGATCATCGACGAGTGTTGCAAGCAGGTAGTGGCGCAGATTCTCTGTTGTGCGTGGCGGGAGTTCGACAAACTCATTCCCTGCGAAAGTGACATCCATCGGTTCAGCCACAACGATGTTGCCCGGCCTCGGGTCAGCGGGGACATAGCGGCCATATAGCGCCTCTCTAAGCCATGCCTGACAGACACGGCGAGCCAATGCTGGCAAATCATATTGTGGAAAGTGCATTGCATGGCTCAAGATCGTTTGTCCCACCCCCGCGAGGGTCAACATTCTCTTTCCAGAGAGCTCACGATAGACCTTACACACAGGTATTTTTTCTAAGAACTCAGGGGCAACGGAACGGCCTTCCATGGCTTCTCCCCTGAGTGGTAAGTTGGTAGCTCGCTGCAATGCAGAGGCAAAATCTGTGATTAGCGTCTCCTCAGCCAGATCGGGGCAAAAAATGCGGAGTGGCTTTTCACGGATAAGCGATACCATCTGATCAGTGCTACCAACCTCGACATATTCCGGATGCAGGAGGCAAACTGTTACCTGGTCGCCATTGGCCAGGACCGCAGCGTGGGTTTGGTCTATTAAATTTGCTCTGAATGGCACTCGCTCAAATTTGCTGAACATCCGGTGAAACGTGCTGCCCAGTTCAGCGACCATGATCTTCTCTGCCTCCGGGAAAGAGAGCACGGGAGAAGAATCGGCTGTACGCGCCAATTCACGGCAAAACTCGGCAGGCAAGAGATCGATTCTGGAAGAAAGATAAAGAGCAAAGCTTGAGAATAAAGGGCCGCCATCCTGTAGAAGACGCTGGAGTCCCATTGCGCGTTGCTCAACCGATTCGTCTTTGACATTCTGGAAAGGGGCAACTACGGCCACGCCACGGTGGCCAATAGTCTGAGTGGTCGGCCTGTATTGTCCTCTGCGATGAAGCATCTCTATTCGCCCCGTTTCCGTTGCGCTCGGTCTCATTTACGTCCTGACGTCAATTTCGCATTACGATTAGCTAGCCGGTACGCGTCCTCATATTTTTAAGTGCCCACCAGATGGCGATCGACATGGCTAACGGCAGTAATAAGCTGACTGGACGAAGGTGATAACTCGCCAGGCCTTTGCCATTTGCCATGACCGGCAACGAAAGACAAAACACTATCCAGGAAAGCTGTAAGAGCTCTTGCAGACGATTGGTATTACCGCTGCGGATTGGGCGAACGGGTGCACTCACTATCTTTTTGCTGAACTGGGCCAGTATTGCGAAAGCGCGAAGAAAACCGTCTCGGGCCAAGCGAGTCAGCCCGCCCAATGAACCAATCACAACACTGGAGGAGGTGAGGGTTTTGGCCGAATCCCATTTGATGTGGCGCTCACAAGCCTGCTCCAGATGGCGGCCTATGTCCACGCCCGGAGCAAAGGTCTTGATCAAGCCGTCAAGGGCGATAGCTGAACGAATGTACTTGATCACGTCCCGCTGCGGCCATACCCCATTATTCTTGGAAATAATCAGGAGATCCAGCATGATGGAAGTAATGCTTTTGCGCAGCCTCGATTCACTGGTGCCACTTCCATACCACCCAGCGGAGGCGTCGACGATTCCCTGGCGAAAGCCGCCCGGATTAGCGTCTTTTGCGAACGTGGATATGCGAAAGAACGACTCGCACATTGCGTCCAGATTTCCTCGCGCATAGGCCAGGGTCATTGAGATCAGATGCCGGCGTGAGTAACGGCTAAGCACTCCCGAGATTCCAAAGTCAACATAACCCACTACATTTTCCGCAAGGATCATCAAATTGCCGGGATGGAGATCGGCATGAAACATTCCATGGCGAAAAGCATCTCCCAGAAAATTGTCGATCAACCGGCCGGCGAAAAGCTCTGCGTTGAAATCCGCAGGCAAGTGAAGCGAACCGGCTTCCCTGTCCCGCAAATACTCAGAGATCGTGCTCCCATCCAGGAATTCGGCCGTTAATATCCGCGCGGTCGAGCAACTCCAGAAAACAGTTGGGACTTTCTCGAACCGGTTGTCCCTGGCATTGCGGCCCAGTTCATCAATGTAGTGCGCCTCCCGCCTGAAATCGAGTTCTTCCTGGGTCCAGGCGATGAACTCTTCGATTGGCGCAATGACCCAATAGAGCCACTTGATGCGCAGCAGTTTGACCAGCCCGGCGACAATCTTCATGGACACAATGTCCGCTCCAAAATCACGGACGATTGTTGGGCGCCTCACCTTCACTGCTACCTTTTGTGTCCCAAGCTTTGCGACATGCACCTGGCCAATAGAACCGGTTGCAATTGGAGTCAGGTCAAATGAACCAAAAATCTGCAATGGCGTTTGACCTAAATCCTCCTCAAATATTTTTTCCACTTCCTGATAGCTAAATGGCGGCACCTGATCGAACAATGTGAACAAGACCCTGCAATATTCCAGCGGTAATAAATCAGACTGCATGGCGAGCATCTGGCCAAACTTAATGAAAGTTCCCCCTATTTCTTCAATCGTGAGTCGAAGCCTCAGCGGCCCAGGCACTTCCTGGCCAAAGATTTTCGCCGCCAGCTTTGGCCACCGCCTTAAGCCCAAGTGAAGCCCGTGGGCCACCGCATGCCACCCCACGATTGTAAAAACGCGTATCAATCGCCGCGCACTCGTTATCACCATTATGTGCTGTCTCCTTGTTTAAACGCCGAGCCCCAAAATATGGATCGACGCTGAGCCAGCATTTCGTCAATTGCTTGCTGCATGCGCATACGCACCTCGAGGCTGATTGCCTTGACCACTGAGCGATCATGCGCGGCTTCAGGCGGATAGGTTCTCTCTACGTGCAATGGCGGCAGAAACATCGTGTGCCATTTCGCGGGCAGGGGTAACGGCAGGATTGGGAAGGTCGGCGTCAGCGGAATAAAGGGCCATTCCGCATATCGATGCCAGAGCTTGGATTCGATCTTCCCCAGAATTGGAAAAATTTCTGCGCTGCCTACTGTAACAAAAGGGATAATAGGCGCTCGGTGCAAAAGCGCCATCTTGACGAAAGCGTTACGCCCAAACCCCTGCAACTGGTAAGAATCACGGTATGGAGTAAATGCCCCTTGTATCCCCTCCGGAAAAACGCCCAGCAGTTCATTGCTTTCAAGCACGCGATCAGCACTCTCCTGGCATGCAATAACACCGCCAAGCTTGGTCATGAAATTAGCAAGGAATGGAAACTTCAGCAGACCAGGGTGAATCAGGAATCGTGGAAACCGGCCGATTTTCTGCACCAATAAGTGCAAAGCCATTACACCGTCCCAGGGCATAAAGCCACGATGCATGCCGACAAGTATTCCACGCCCGCTTCTGGGAACGTGTTTCACACCTCTTTCTTCAATGCGCCAATAGAAATCGGCAAGAAATTTGAAAAAATTATTTCCGTAAAACCTGATGTAGTCGCGGTCCATGCCAAATTCATCGAAGTCCGGCTCCTGCACCGCCTCGTCAGATTCGCGATGACGAGCTTCCAACAGGGCCGTCAGACTCGTCTTGGTGGGTTTGAACCCAAGGACGCTTTTGATCTTTTGATTGGATACCGTCCACGGATACCTCAGATAATCGAGGACCTCGGTGCGTTTGCGCAGCCGCCGCAAGGTCCGCGGCAAGGGAATGCGCAAGCCTCCAGCAAGCCGGATCGCGGCATGCATGGGCACAACACGGTCAGGCGCAACATTGAAAACCCCTGGGCAATCGCGAAGCAAGACACAGCGCACAGCATTTGCGAGATCGCTGGGACTGAGCAACTGCAGCGTGGCGTCGTGGCCCAGCAGGGTTGGAGCGAAGCGCCGTGTCAATATCCTGCTTAGCAGAGCTGGCGAAGGAACCAGTGTTACAGGACGCAGAATCGTGACTTTGTTTTGTTCACTGAGATATTGCAGGGCCAGTTTTTCCAAAATACTCCACGAAGTACTGATAACCTGCCCAGCCTTGCGCGACGTAACGTAATCTTCACTCACCAACGCCTGCCGGCTCGCACCAGTTCCATAGATCAAAGCGCTGGACAATACAATTATCTTTCTGCTTCTCTGTAGAGCCAGGTTCCGGAAGACCCGCTCTGCCTCAGCCAAGTCAGGCGCCATGGCATCCGTGCCTATCAGGGATGGAACATAAAGATAACTGACAGATTGATTTTGATGAATCCAGCCATATTGATCCCGCACGCTGGCGACGCTGGATTCTCCTTCGCTTGTAGCTTGCAGTTCCTTTACCAGGCTGCTTGCCAGAACATTGCCTTCAGCATTGAGTGTTGCTATCGGTAGCACTTTAAGTAGCTCGCTTAAGAATTTGAAAGTTACATCCACTGCTTTTCTGCACCCGCGTGCGCATTGGGCCGTCAGAATATCCAGACAATTGCGAGAGCTTATTGCCCCGAATCAAGATATGTGACATTACAGCAATACCTCTCTTGTTTCTGACAAAAGTCGGTCCACATCCGGTGGCAGCCCGGCTCGGAGTTCACTGCTTCCAAGAATTAGCTTTACGGCTTGCATGGCGGAAACCATCACAGGCGTGATTCCCCCGCCAGGTCTCGTCCAGTGGCCAATGAAATATAGGTTGCGGAAAGAGCCCTGTATACCGGGACGCTTCTCACCAAGTTGATCTGGAGACATTTCCCATCCCAGCATGGCACCGTGAAAGTTCAGCGTGTAACGGTGCGATGTGTGGGCCGAAGCGCTCAATCTAACAACAGTTTTGCTTCCGAGCCCGGGTAGGCATTTTTCCAGGGAATCCATGATGTAGGTCTCTACCGCAGCTTTGTGCGCGGCCCAATCCTGAATTGCCCCATAGTCAATCTGCGTAAGTTTTTGAACGATGATGATCTGTCCACCCGGCGGAGCAAGGCTGGGATCGTAAGCTGTCGGCAGAAACACCTTGAACGCATTGGTCGAGACGTTCTCTGAATCCCACGAACTCCAGTGGTACCCTTCCGCTTGCCGCAGTTCGTCTAGAGAAATACCCTTTAACCCCAGATGAGTGAGAAAACAAGCATGTGTGGGACGCATCTGGCGGACATTAATCAAGTAGTCCGGATCAATAAGTTCCGGACCAATCATCCTTTCCAGCGTCTGCTGCAAATCAGCATTGGAAATCACTATGCCGGCCAATACCTGCTTCAGGACTCTCTTGCGAGGGCTTCCAGTCTCAATTTCCACCCCCACAGCAGTGTTATTGCGGACCAGTATTCGCTTTACCGTTGAACTCATCAGAATGTGGCCGCCGGCTTCCTCACACCGTTGCGCCAGTTCATCAACAAAGACTTGCGAACCGCCGCGAGGATAATAATTTCCCAAAAAATAGGCCAGCCGCAGCATGGAATCAAAAACAAACGAAGTCCTAGATGGAGGCGATCCCCAATGCCCAATGTCTCCGGTGAGTACTAGCTTTAGTTTTTCGCTACGGAAATATTTATTCAGCATGTCGCGGATCGTCAGGTCCTGGTAAGGGACAATCCGGTTCGTGGGGACGTTCCGAAAATAGCGAATGAGGCCAAGCAGATATGTCTTGCGAACCAGGGCAAAGAATTGATTGATATTTTCTGACTCTTCTGGAAATTCCTGCTTGAGCCTCGCAAGATAAATATCAAACTCGGCAGGTACTGTGAAGCGGGAACCATCCGGAAAGTGGAATGAATCCACTGGGTCCATTTTGACCCACTCTGTTGTAACGCCTAACTCAGCCAACAAAGCGCCGGTAATGGTGGCCGTGTTACCTAGCAGAGGATAAAAATGGGTGGCTGCGTCAAAAGTGTATCCACCTCGGCGGAATGTGCTGCAATAACCTCCAACCATAAAGTGCTGCTCAACAACAAGGACCTTCAGCCCCGCACGGCTCAAGAGATTGGCACTTAGCAGTCCGCCAACGCCAGCTCCGATGATGACGCAATCGTAGAGTTTTTCTGGGTCTTCACGCAGACCACGGAAACGTCTGGACACTGGAAAATTACTCCTGACGGCTCAGGACAGCATCAGCAGCACACACTGAGACAATCCGTGCGCCGGGACGGATTTATAACTACAATGCCTTGGACAGTCGGGAGACAAAGATTTGCCCCAAGAGACGACTCTAAGTAGATAGTCGATCAATGCTGAGGCTCGTCAGGGCTGTTGACGACGGATTGGCTGAGTATAACTTCGCTCACGGTCTTTCTACATTTTTCACAATTTACAAGGTGCAGGAGCATCACCCTTCTCTGCCGTGCAAGAACCCTTTTATCCACAAACGCAGCAATATCTTCGTCGCTAAGATGCTGACCGTGGGTGGCTTCTCCATGTCTGGCTCTCACGGATTTCTGCTCAACATCTCCGAAAATTCCCGTGAATATTTCCATTAGCACCACGAACCTCTCCGCTAGAAGCAACATTGAGGGGAGTCAAATCTTCGCTTGGCCCGATAGGGGGAAGCAAAGCATCGGGAGCTAGCCCAGGACGAAATCTTTGCAAGACACACGCTACCCTTGGGAAAAACTGGAAAATCTTTGTGAGTCTCGGGCACAGTCCGTAGCCACAATCCACGTGCAAAATGGTTCTAGTGTAACATGTTTTTTCTTAGAGGTGTACACGCTGATCTAGCCGCTCTTAACTCACCACAAAGTCCTATTTTGGACTTTTAGGGCGGTCTGTTCAATATATTTTATTTTATTTTTTGCATATCCTACTCTTTGCTCTACTTGCACTAGGACTTGGCTTTAGCAGGATATATGAAATTCTTTCCAAAAAACTAAGGCAGGAGCCAATATTGGCATACAAATTGCTTATGCGATATACCTCTGCTATTTACATTTTCCCCATCGCTCATGGTTGTGATCGGTATGGCCGGGCTCTGATTCCGGAGGCTTTGCAGCAAACATATTTTTGTGTATTGTGCGGGCGGCGGGATGAGTAGCCTGCGGTTTTTGTGGAGGCCCCTGCTTGCCTTTAATGAATTCCAGAATAGCAACAGTTTGCGGATTTTCTACGATGTCCTTCATGCATTCTTCAATGGCAGCGAGACTAAGTCCGTGGCGCGTTGAAAGAATCTCTCTCACGTGCTCGCGGAGCTTGCCTTGCAGGCGATCAAGTTGCCTGGTTACGTTTGACTGATGGATATCCAATAGACGTGCTATTTGCCCTAATTGCAGTCCATCTTCATATCGCCAAAGTAGAATGAGTCGTTCCCGCAGAGTTAAACTGCGGCACGCTAAAGTCAAAGAATCCTCCAGTGGCTCCTGATAGCGCTTGGTACGCAAACCGGAATCCATGCTCTCAAGAGCAGGCTCGTCCGGGATGTCCGCCAGGATTTCAACTGTTTGCATCGTTGCGCTGCAGCGCTTTGCATTGATGGCGCGGTTGGAAATTACAACCCTTAGCCAGGTGCTTAGAGAGCTCCGTCCATCATAGGAAACAATGCGGCTGGTCCCGGAGCGATCAGGTAGGAAGAGATCGGCAAGGATGTTGTCAGCAAGATCTTGTGAGATAAAGCCCTTACGAAAGAAAAAGCGCGCGAGATCGCGAATGAAACCTCTATAAGTAGACTCGAGAGTTTTCCATGCCCGGCCAGCATGTTCAGAAGGAATACCAGTCGCAGGATCTGTCGTGGGGTAAAGACTGTGCTGAGCGCAAGCAGTGGCCAGATACAAGTCCCGGCTATGCAAACTCTTTGCAAAGCTGACCGCAGCTTCTGCAGGCGGGTTAGCGCCAAGATGTTTTTGAATAATGGCATGGATACGCTTGGCGAAGACATTAGGATCCAGACCTAAATCGCCAAATCGCGCGCGGCCTTCAGAGTATCCGCTGGCGATGATCGGCTCTAACTCTGAATTAGGTGACATAGATTTCTACCCTTTGAAGTGAGTCTATGCAGAAGATCGTAAACGGCACACTGAAGGCGAAATAGCACATCCTACGGCTCGGGCCGATTGCGTCCATACTTATCGTGAGCCTGTGTAAATTCATGGCTGACAACCGCAGCTGCCATGGATATCTCTCCGGCAAGCAGCGTCGCAGCGACGATTTCCGCCAACTTCCGCGCCCCACCATTGCCTGCGACCCCCAATATCCGCAGACATTCAAGGCTGGTACCCGATCCGGTGCCACCACCTACAGTACCAACCGTCAAAGATGGGAGCGTTACGCTTACATAGGCTTGCCCATCATCAAGCAATTCAAAATTGGTTATTCCGACGGCTGAATTCAGAATATTGGCCACATCTTGACCGCAGGCAATGAACAGAGCCGCCAATCCGTTCGCATAATGAGCGTTGTATCCTATCGCATTCCCCTGCAGATGTCCCAGAACCGTGTGGTGCCAAAGATCCACCAGCTTTGCTGGCGTAGTGTGAAGATAATTTTTGATCAACTCAGCAGAGAGTGTCGCTCCTGCCGTCACTTTCTTGCCTTTCCCACCGCCTAGCAACGCACCGCTGCCCCTCTTTTCAGAGCTGAGCCCGCTGAATAAGTAGAAGTCCTGCACCTGCGGATTCTTTAGAATCCATCGGCAGGCCTGTTCGGTGGCTTTTACGATCATATTCATGCCATGCGCGTCCGCCGTGGAATAGCAGAAAGTGACGATCACTTCTCGCCCGATAGGATGGCACTCCAAACGAAGCAGTTTCCCATGGGCCGTGGTCGATTCCGCCTCCTCCTTAATTCGGGTGAATTCCTGCGCTATTTGGTTGGTAAAGTCGTAGGCGGAAGCCACGCTGCTCATAAGAAAAACTGGTGAAACGCGATTTTCATCCTGGTAAACCCGGGTGACGGCGCCGCCTGCACGAGTGAGAGTAACCATGCCACGCTCATAGGAACGGACAAGAGCTCCTTCCGTGGTAGCCATGGGAATATAAAATATGCCCTGAGCATATGTGCCTCGAATAGCAAGCGGCCCGGCAATTCCAAGGGGAACTTGAACAGCACCAATTGGATTTTCAATATTACCTCGCATCTGTTCACTGGAAATGGAGTAGGACCCAATATGTGTCAGGCTGTCGCCGGTTTTGTTTTCAATCCATTCCCGTCGTTTTGTGATGCCGTGCTTCTCATATGCGTCCACGCCCAACCGGGGCACGAGTTGGGGCGTAAGACCGTGACGGTCAAGAAGAGCGCAAGCCAATTCGTTTACCGTAAACAAGGTTCCTCCCATAAAGTCATGCTTGTGGCGGTGCTGTAATGATGAGTGAGCAGGCGTGGCCGTCAAAACCGACTCCGTTAATCAAGGCCGCACGGGCGCTCAGGAACTTCGGCTGGCGGCAAAAATTCAGAGATGCCAGTTCCTGATCAACCTGGGCCAGCCCGGCGATCCCAGGAAGTACAGAGGTTCGCATTGTCTCCAAAAAATCAATCGATTGTAATATGCCTGCTGCGCCCAGCGTTTCACCAAGCATCGATTTGATTGCCGTGAGCGAAACGCGGCTCGCCTGACCGTTGAAAACAGCACTGATCGCCAAAGCTTCATTCTTGTCATCGGCAACGCTCCCATTCGCTGCCGCACTAATACAGTCGATTTCCGCAGCAGATAATCGGGCGTTGTCCAACGCACCCTGCATCGCCCGGCTAATCGCCTCCTGACCTCGCCCATGCTGGTTCCATGCTGGATTGTAAGCATTGGCGTGCCCGCATATTTCTCCCAGCACGGTTGCACCGCGAGCTTGTGCAGATTCCCAGTCTTCCAGCGCCAGTAAAGCTGCAGCTTCACTCAGTGCCATACCAGTGCGCCGCTGGTCAAAAGGTATAGCGCATCCGCGTTTGCTTGACGGACCACTCAGCAGACCTGCGCGCTCCATACCACAAAAAGATTCAAAGCAGAATTCATCAGCTCCCCCGGCCAACACAGCATTTTGCCGGCCACATTGAATCAGGTCCGCAGCATAACCGATCGCCATCAGTCCTGACGTGGCTCCCGAAGCAGTTGTGGAGTTAATTCCGCGCAGCTTGTGCCAGATAGCCGTTTGGGCTGCGGCTGAGTTGATGACCGTGTTGGAAAAATCCATTGGGCTAACACACGATGGGCCGTCAACAAGAGCTTGCCGGTCAAATTGCGAAATGGTATGCATGCTGCCGAACATAGTTCCCAATACCACTCCGACATCGTGTGTGGCCAGATATTCGGCGGTCCAGCCGCTGCTCTCCAATGCTAACTTGGCTGCGGACGCAAAGAGTCTTCCTGTCCTGTCCAAGGGCCTCAGAGTCCGGCCTTTAAGATACAATTCGGGCGCAAAATTAGAGATGCTGCCTCCCGGCTGGGAATCAAAACCTTGGGGTCCATACTCCGTAATCTCTCCCAGGCCGCCAGTTCCGGCACATAGTTTTTGGTGAAGGAGAGCAGCTGATTCTCCCAGCCCAGAAATCAACCCCACGCCGGTGATGACTACTCGTTTGCTCATGGGCGTTCACGGTTCGAATCAGCACATGCAGCAAGAACCAAAGACGAATTGTTCCCGCCAAATGCATACGCGTTATTCATTGCCACTCTGACTTTTTGCTTGCGCGCCACATTGGGAACATAGTCGAGATCACACTCACTGTCTCTGTGCTGCCAATGCATGGTTGGAGGGATACATCCATGAGTAATGGCAAGCGCGCAAACTGCGGCTTCAATTGCAGACGCCGCCCCCATTGTGTGCCCTAGCATTGATTTGACAGAGCTCATTGGCACACTATATGCGTGGTTCCCAAACACTTTCTTGACCGCGATCGTCTCCAAGCGGTCATTCGTTGGAGTGCCGGTACCGTGGGCGCTAATGTAATCAACTTCGTGCGGCTTGATGTTGCTTTGCATCATGGCCATTCGAATGGCACGAGCAGCACCCTCGCCTTCTGGATGAGCAGCTGTCATGTGATGCGCGTCGCATGACAAACCATAGCCGGCAACTTCACAATAGATCCGGGCGCCACGAGCCAGAGCCTGGTCACTGCGTTCAAGGAGCAGTATTGCCGCACCTTCACCTGGGATCATGCCTTTGCGGTCGCGATCAAATGGCTGACAAACTTCAGGAGCAATGGCGCCAAGCCTCGCAAATCCTGTATAAGTAATTCGGGAAAAGGAGTCGGCCCCACCTGCAAGCATGAAGTCGGCCTTCCCCGCGTAAAGCAGATCACATGCGTGAGCGATTGCATAGTTGCCGGCCGCGCAGGCGGTAGGGATCATCATCACTTCCCCGCCCAGACTGAATTCCTTTGCAATGTGAAACGGTACGACGTGGCAAGGGTATCCGTGCAGAAACTCCCCGCCAATCTTTGACACGCAGCCCTGCACATACTGATCGTCAAAGCGTTCAATACTGTGCGGCTCCCCCGAAGTGGTACCTACGCAAACCCCGACGCGCCCTCTATCGATCTCCGACAAATCCAGATCGCCATCCAGCAGCGCAAGACGGGAAGCTGCTATTGCCAGTTGTGATGTGCGTCCAATCGCAGCTGGATCCATTTCCAAAACATAATCTTGAGGGCAAAAATCATAAATTTCAGCGCCCATGTGAACGGCGTAGCCAATTGTGTCAAAGCTCGTTACGCGGCTGAATCCGCTGCGGCCCGCCAACAGGGACTCCCAGAATGTCTGGCATCCCGTCCCAATTGAGGTCACAACGCCGAGCCCGGTAACGGCAACTGCCGCAGATCTTGTCATGCTACTTCCACGCCCACTCTTTTTGTCACAAGGGTCACTGCATCTTGCACGGTATGAATTGAGGATAGCTCTTCATCGGAAGCATGAAACTTGAATTGGTTTTCCAATTCAACAGCGATCTCTAGAATGGAAAGCGAGTCCAATCCCAGATCGGTTTCGTATGAGGCAGTATCAGAAATTGCAGCCACTTCAATGCCGGCCACACGGTGAATTGCTTGTTTAATCTTAGCCCTGACGACCTCAACATCCATTGTCTTGTGCTCCACAAAATTGAATTTCTGATTGTTTTAGACTGCCATCTCAATAGCTTGCACATTCCAAGCTACGATGTTTAACGATGGAGATTACGTTTACTAGCTGACAAAACTAGCGGATTGATATTACTAGAGACACCCAAAGCCAGGTAATTTGCGACGGAGGATTTTGACTGCGCTCTATTGCGTCCACATGCGCATTGTTTCAGATTGCAACTCTTAACCACTGTGCCGCCTATCTGGCGCCACATTCGGGAAGTTTTCTGCATAACTCTCTTCTGTGTGGAACATTCGCAACTGTAGTCGATGGATAATCCCAAAATGGAACCAACCTCCTTGGGAACCATCAGGCTTCAACGTAGTCAGCACGATAGCAG
Organism: Terriglobia bacterium; assembly: GCA_020072585.1. Classification (GTDB taxonomy): domain Bacteria; phylum Acidobacteriota; class Terriglobia; order Terriglobales; family Acidobacteriaceae; genus Angelobacter. The sequence continues at coordinate 126,409 of JAIQGL010000018.1, forward strand.
ACTCATTTCAATCGAGTTGATGAGGACAGCACATGGGCTGCACTTTGCAGCAAAAACTCCGCTTCAGCAATATGCATATTGTCGTGGCCCCTTGTCCTTACGAACGATGCGTCTCCCGTCTAGGCGGAGAGTGATGTCTGCGCAAGCTAAAGAATATTGATAAGGCCATTACGAATCGCGTAGGCAACAAGCCCGGCCGCATTATGGATTCCCAGCGCCTGCATCATATTGGCGCGATGTACCGCAACCGTGTTCACGCTGATGTCGAGCTGTCCAGCGATTTCTTTGTTTGATTTGCCTGCGACTATATATTGAAGAATTTGCAACTCTCTCTGGGTAAGGCCGTGATTTCTCTCGCCTTTTAAAGCAGGCGTACGGGACAATTGAGAATCGAGTACAATTTCGCCATCTGCCACTTTCTTCACTGCAGCCACAAGGTCCAAATCTACAGCGTTCTTCAGGATGTAGCCGCGAGCACCTACGTTGAGGGCCTTGCGCACCCATGTGTCTTCTGCATGCATGCTCAACATCAACACGCTTGTATTGATTGATACCTCTGCAATACGCCTCGTGGCCGTAAGCCCGCTCATTCCAGGAAGGGCGCAATCCATAATCATTACTCGAGGTCGAAGGGCCTGCGCCATCTTAACCGCTGCAACACCATCACTCGCTTCGCCGACAATACAAATGTCCGCACTGTCCTCCAGAATACGTTTAAATCCGCAGCGCACAAGAGCGTGATCATCCACAAGCACAACAGAAATACGATCAGGTAAAGGGCATGGCCCAGTAGCTGATAAATGTTCGGGAATGCAATCATATTGCGGAATCAAGGGCATCTTTGTTGATCCTGACACGGCTTCGGACCTTAGGTCTAAATAACGGGCGGCATGGGCTACTCTCCCATACTCCGTTATAACAATTGATCAGACGGCTAATACTTTCTACGGTGCTCGAACCACTACCTATTGCATTCGTATCTTGGACAAGACAAGATAAAATGTGAATTCTTGTGGACGCTATGGTGCTAAATCTCACGGAAGGCTTAGCTCGGCTCAGCACGATAAACAATCACATGATGTTTGAGCCCAGGATCATCAAGAGCGACACGGCGCCCAACGCAAAACTCGATCATCCACTGGCAAAGAGAGCTGGGCGGTGCGCTGTTGTCCTGTTCATTTGCTTAAGACAATGATGAGCAGGTTTTTTGCGAATCATTTGTTTGCGAAATCACAACGCACCCGGGTCACACGTACTTGCAATTACCAGTTTGGGACAAATTGATCAGAAACTGCCAAAGGCTGCCGCTCACACAAATCCACGCGAGATCTGGGAACCGTCAACCGCACCAGAGTACCAGGAGTTGCTGGCAGAAAATCGATTCGGCCACCCAGTATCTCCGCACGCTCATGCATGCCCACCAAACCGATTCCTGACCGCCCAGATTGAAGGCGCAAACCAGTGCCATGGTCTTCCACTTCAAGGACCAACTCGCTGTCTGAATAGCGCAAGCGGACTCTGACTTCAGACGCGCGCGAGTGCCTGATGGCATTGTTTAGGGCCTCCTGTAATACGCGGTAAATGTGGATTGCAGCGTTGCTTTCAAGCACAAAGCCCACACCAGATTTTTCATAGAAGATAGAGATGGCGGTCTGCTTTTCAACGTTCGGCAGATACCAATCGAGCGCGCTCTCGAGACCCGCTTCCTCGAGAATAACAGGATGCAGAGCTTGGGAGAGCCTGCGCACATTGTCGAGAGTCGACTGGGTGATTTCGCAAATCTCTTGCAACTCTTCGCGAATACAAGATTCTTCTGGAGACCGATTGCGCATTCGTGACAGCATCGCACCCACAGCCGTCAGTATCTGGCCGAATTCATCGTGCAACTCTCTGGAGATGTGCCGAAGGGTCGATTCCTGAGTAGAAATAAGTTTTTGCGCAAGGTCGCTGCGTTGTTGCGAGAGCAAGGATAGTTTGGCAAATAGCCGGCGGCTTGAATCAATCAGGCCAAGTGTTGTAAGAAGAATGGTGGTAAGAGCCCCTCCCAGAAACAGGTAGGCATGACGCTGCACACCATTGTAAATGCGCCCAACGTGGATAGCCGTTTGCTCCTCGCTCTCATTATTTTCAACCAGTAATCTCGCCACCGAATTGCCAAGCGCGGCCTGTCGCGGCAAAGAAACACGGATTTGTGCGCGCGCTTCGTCTTCCTTTCCTTTGGCGGCAAGCACAAAGGCCTGATCTACAGCATTCCAGAATTGTGTCACTGCTGCTGTCAGATATTGTTGTTGGTCCGCAGTGCGATGCCCGATAGCTACTTTACTTTCCAGACGGAAAGCATCGTCAAGATCGCCTCGAATCCTCTGGAACTGGGCCGTCCATGCGGTGAGAGGATACGCCTGATCGGCATTGAGCATATCGCGCATCGCCAAACCAAGGGAGTTCAAGTCATTCTGTATCCGCAACAACTGAAGCGAGTCTCTGCGATTCCGATCGGCGAGGTCTCTCTGCACCGCACGCAGCCCGGAGATCTGGCCGGTGATATACCAGGAATATGACACCACTGACGCGAGTGTGATAATCAATCCCAACATGAGGGCCACCGTTGGCGATCGTTCTGATGAGATTCCTTTTAATGCCATGGCATAAATGTTTTAGCCGTCTCGAAAGTCGACCGGCAGACATCACTATTTCTCAGTCGTTCGCTCTGCACAATGGTGGCTCTCTCCACTTGTATTGTTGATTCAATATGTTTGCCACAGCCAGGACTTCATGGTCCTTATAAGGGCGGCCGATGATTTGCACTCCAATCGGCAAGCCTTCTGCTGATTGTCCGACCGGGACTGTGGCAGCAGGATTGCCCAGAAGGTTATAGTGTTGGCAATAACTCATCGTTCGGAGATAATCTGCCGCATGTTCTGGCCCCCACCCTGCATCTTGGTGAAGGAATGCCGGCATGGAGCATATTGGCGCCAAAAGAATAGGATAATCCCGCATCTGCTCTTGTATGCTCAAGCGTAGCTGGTCACACTCAATCAATGTATTCAACAGCCGCTCACCCGTCAGTACCGGCCGCGCGGCGGCAAGAGCAATAAATTCGCGGGTATTCCGGGTGACATCATTTTCTTGTCCCTGCGCCATTGCTCCAAGAAGCAAGGCGCCGGCTTCTACAAAGATTACAGCCCACAACTCTCGTGCCCTTGCGAGCCCTTTAGGACGAAATGGTTCCACCACAAACCCAGCATTCCTTAAGGCAGATGCAGCAGAGCGCACTACCTCCGCAGTCTTGCAGTCAGAACCGCTCTCGCCATCGTCTTCGTAATAGCCGATACGTAGTTGTTTCATGCGTCCGCTGTCCTGAGCCTTCCCTGGCGCCGGCACTGCCCCTGGATCAGCAGACTCACAGCCTGCAGTTACTGCAAACAGCAACTGTAGGTCTTTGACGGTGCGCGCCATCGGCCCTACAACTCCGATGAGGGAGAAGGGGCCAGCGCAAGCAGGATAATGACCGTCCGCGGGAATCAGACCGGGAGTCGGTTTCAGCCCGCAGATTCCGGTGAAATGCGCGGGGACTCGAATTGATCCACCGCCATCACTACCAAAACCGCCAGCCGACATGCATGAGGAAATGGCCGCCGCTTCGCCGCCGCTGGAACCTCCAGGTGTCCGGCTGAGGTCCCAGGGATTGTTGGTTCGTCCGTGGATTTCATTCTCGGTGTGATATGCCATCAACATCTCAGGAGTCGTTGTATTGCCAATCACGATTGCTCCGGCCCGCTTGAGCCGCGTAACCAAAGTCGCGCTGCTTGCGGGAACGTAATCTGACCTTAAGCGGCTTCCCACTGCACACCGTAAACCTTCAACATCAATGCAGGACTTGATGGTAACCGGCACGCCCAGCAGCACTCCCTCTGCGGAGCCATGTATACAACCGGAGTCTATGCGTCTGGCCTCCTCGAATGCGCGTTCCAAATCGAGATGCGCAAATGCATTCAAGGCTGGATTCAGTCTTTGGATCCGCTCAGCATGCTCGTACATCACTTCCACGGCAGAGACTTCTTTTGAATTGACCAGTTGCGCAATCTCTAATGCCGGCAGCAAACAGAGAGACGAAGCAGATAACGCGCTCGGGCTCTTCATGAAATCACTTTCGAGTGAGTTAGGGTTCCACACTTTCTCAAAGACTATAGACACGCACCGCTCCACGGTTTGCATGAAAAAGCTGCGGGCACGAGTTCCCAATTTGGCACACAGCTATGCAGGAACGAATCCGATGGAAGCAAGTACAGAGGAGTTCTTTGTTCTCCATCTATGGGAGCGTTTGCTCTGATCTTCTTCATCCTCAAGCGCCGTTTCTCAGATAAATCTTCTACCAATGCATTCTCTAGTTATTTGCAGTTATTGTGTGCCGGCAATCCCAGACATACATTCATCGCATTCAGATATTTGATTGAAAGCTACACAGTTTTGAAGATCAGGAGCTCTACTATGAAAAAGCGATTCGCAGCGCTGGCAATAATGTCTTTCCTCGCTAGTTCGTTTGTCCTCGCTCAGGATGTGAAGAAGAGTGCGCACCCAACGGACAATCCGCGAAAGAGTGCCGCAGAGAACTCACAAGGTAACGATGCCAGCCACAGTGACCATCCGGCCGCGAAGAAGGGCGCAAAGGGCAAACACCAACCAGAGGCTCCTTGTTCGTGTGGGGAACAAGAGTTTGATGAGGTGTTGCGCGGTATTTACGGCTAAACGAGCACACGCGCGCCGTGCCTAAGATGGCCCCTGTTTCCTGCACTCGCGTGCCGACACCGAAAACGGAATAAGCGTACTCCAACTCTACATTCTTAATTGTGAGACTGGCGAGATATCGTCTGGCCGTCCCTTAGGCACGCATTCAACATTCATTTAGGACTAAATGAGGAAAGCTATGAGCATGATTTCAACGCAATGGTTGTCCAGGCTCTTTTTGTCATCTCTATTGTGCTTGGCCGCCCAGTTCGCATTCTCAGGTAAAGCCGCAGGCAAAGATGCCGAAAAACCAGCAGTTTTGGAAAAACAGGCCGTACACATCAAGCAGTTTACAAAACCCCCGGTAATGAATGGCAAGCTGGACTCCGAATGGAATGACGCTCAGGTCTCCACGGAATTCTTTGAAGTGGCACCCTTGGGCAACGTTCCCGCGCCTGTAAAAACGATTGCTTATCTGGGGTACGATGCAGGAAACCTGTACTTTGCATTTCACTGTTATGACCCTCATCCCGGCTCTATCAGGGCCGCGGTGACGGGACACGACAAAATCACTTTTGATGATTTCGCGGGTATATATGTTGACACTCGCGGCGACGGCCGGCACGCCTATGAATTTACAGTCAACCCGCGCGGCGTGCAGATGGATGCCGTACGTACTGAAGGTCAGAATGAAGATTTCACATGGGATGGAACATGGACCAGCGCGGCCAGTGTCACGGATGACGGATATATCGTTGAGGGCAAAATACCTTTCGCAAACCTGATGTATTCCGCCAAACCCATCCAGGACTGGAAATTTCTGTTAATACGCATGTGGCCCAGAAGCCGGAGCAGCGTTGCAATGGTCAATTTCAAAATGGATTACAAGAATCCATGCCTGATCTGTCAATTCCCTGACTTGCAAGGTGTGGAGCACATTCAAGGTTCAGAGCATGCTTCCCTCAACAATTTTTCAATCCAGTCCACTCTGACCTTCCACCGAACTGACCGGCCATTGCAACTGAGGAACCATCCGAATGTCGCGGCAGATCCGGGCGCTTCCATTAAGTGGGCACCCTTACCCGGTACTCAGATTGAGTTCACCGCAAACCCGGATTTCAGCCAGGTTGAAGCGGACGTCAACCAGTTGGCAATCAACAATCGTTTTGTCCTGTTCTTCCCGGAAAAGCGGCCGTTTTTCCAGGAAACCAATGACACATTTCGGGCGCCGGGCACTCCCGGTGGATTTGCATTTGACAGTCCTGGGGGCATTGCTGGGGGCAATAGCGGCCAACCGCTCAACCTGTTCTATAGTCGCTCCATTGCCCAGCCGATTGCCGCAGGGAAGGTAACGCAGAGATTTGCAAGCGGGCAGTTCTCATTTCTTTGGGCAACTGACGAGCTGCCGACGATCGTAGTGCCCAACCCGAACGGCTCTTCTGTATTTCAATTGCCGGGAGAAAGCGTTGATACCGTGGCCCGGTATGACATGAACCTGCCGAAACATTCCTCGCTTGGATTTTCATTGCTGGACATGCAATCAGGCGGAGGGCACAGCATCGTTGCATCAACGGACGTTCTACTCCGCCCATTTGCCCACCTTGACATCACTGGACAATATGCACATTCGGACGCGGATGCGTTAGGTTCCCCCGAACTGCTGGCGGCTTTTGCAGGGCGCGGACTGAAAGGCGATGCCTTTAACGTTCAGGCGAGCGCTCGCGGATCTTTCTATAACTTTCAGACCGGATATTCAGACATAGGCCGTGATTTTCGGTCAGACCTTGGGTTTGTTCAACAGACCGACCTTCGCACGTTGGATACCTCCGGCACCGTGCAATGGATTCCCGAAGCGAACCCCGCGATCACACGCATCGGGCTGGCGTTCCGCTTCGTCGACTCTTATAACCATAACGGTATCTTGATGGAGCGGACCTATGTCGCAGGAATACTAGGCGTAATGAGGGGACAAATCCACACCCGCCTTCATGCCGTCTTCAGCACGCAGACGGTCAGTGGTATCCAGTTTGACGGACAGAGAAGGATCATCGGTGAACTGCAAAGCCGTCCCACCAAGTGGATGCTGCCTCTGAATGCCACATTTATTGTCGGCGATCTGGTGGACCTGGTGAACGTGCGCCGTGGCCGTGGCTATTCTCTCGGACTTGGTGGTGTTATCCGGCCCGCACCCCAGCTTTCTTTCACGCTAGACACATCGCGTGAGAGGTTGGAACGGAAAGACACCGGTGCGGAGGTCTACCATGCCCAGATCGCACGAGTGAATACTCAATATTATTTTTCCAAAAAAGCGGACGTCACTTCAATTCTTCAGTACAGTTACGTTGCGCGCAATCCGCACCAGTATGTGGTGCCGGTCCTGCGTAGCAACCATACGCTCAATTCGTTTTTCCTCTTTAACTACAGAATTAAGCCCCCGATTTCAATCACCCTCGGCTATAACGATTCGTTCGTTGGCCCAAAAGCGGCCCGCTTCTTCGATACGACTCATCCAATCGACGATCCCAATCATCCCCAGAACGCTGGCTCTTGTGCCATAGATGCGTCTGTTGGCATGGCCGGCTTCCAGGGGAGCGCCAACGGACTAGCAGGACAGAGTGTGACATCTCGATGCCGCACTGTGTTTGTGAAAGTCGGATATACGTTTCACCCATAGCGCAAGCGTTCACTTCTTCGCCACGTATTCAAAGCGAATTCAGAATGGAGACTGCACATGTCAATGCCACACTCACATGAACGTTTATTCAAAAGCCTCAGATCAAAGTTGCCGGGCGTTCTTGTTTTCTGCATGATGCTCCTGACCGGGTGCGGGAAAAATGGTAACGGTGGAGCAATCAATATAGGATCGAACAGCAACGATGGGTCAGTGGCAAATGCTGTTGTGGCCTGGAACAACATGAACCTGACCGCGATCCGGACCTTACAAGGGTGCCGGCCGGGCTTCACCACGCCTGCCACATGCGTCAAGCCTTTCCCAACCGTCGTTTCCCGGACACTGGCAATCACTCAAACCTGCGTTTTTGATGCCTGGGCTGCTTATGATGACAAGGCCAAAGCCACGGTCCTGGGGACTGCCTTGCGACGTCCGGCCGCGGAACGTACTCTGGGAAATAAGAGCAAGGCAATCAGTTTTGCGGCTTACAGATGTCTAGCCGATCTCTTTCCTGACCAGTTATTCCGATTCAGATCGGAAATGTTGACATTGGGATTTAACCCTGATGACACCAGCAATGATCCGGCAACTCCCAGCGGGATTGGCAATCTGGCTGCAGCTTCCGTACTGAATTTCCGCCATCATGATGGCTCCAACCAATTGGGTGATCTTCATGCAGGCATTTATACCGACTACTCCGGATACGTCCCTCTCAATGATCCGGACCATATCAACAACCCCGACCACTGGCAACCTCTTCACGTTCCAGACGGGCAAGGCGGATTTCTGGAACCCGCCCTCACTTCTTTCAGTACGCCGTTTTGGGGACGTGTGGTCCCGTTTGCCCTGCTAAGCGGTTCACAGTTTCGCCCTGGTCCTCCCCCATCATTTGTCACAGATCCAGCTGGATATAAAGCGGAAGTCGACGAATTGGTAAACATCAGCGCAGGTCTGACGGATGAACAAAAGGCAGTGGCGGAATACTGGTCGGACGGTCCCGCGTCAGAAACGCCTGCTGGTCACTGGTTGCTGTTTGCGCAGTTCATATCATCGCGCGACCACCATACCCTGGATGATGATGTGAAAATGTTTTTTGCTGTGAGTAATGCCGTCTTTGATGCCGGCATCGCCGCATGGGATGCGAAACGATTTTACGATTCTGTACGTCCGATTACCGCTACCCGGTTTCTGTACGCAGGCAAGCAAATACAGGCGTGGGCTGGCCCAGGCTTGGGTACTCGGACGATCAACGGTGGGGTCTGGTTTCCATACCAACGCGATATAGTCACTACGCCACCTTTTCCGGAATACGTATCCGGCCACAGCACATTTAGTGCTGCGGCCGCTCAAGTGCTTTTCCGCTTTACCGGCAGCGACAACTTTGGCGATGCGGCCAAGGTACTCAAGGGCAGCTCAAATATTGAGCCCGGCATTACACCTTCTCACGATGTCCTCTTGTCCTGGCCCACCTTTTCAAGCGCCGCCGATGAGGCAGGCATCTCTCGCCGTTTTGGCGGCATTCATTTCGCCGATGGCGACATGATGGGAAGGACCCTGGGACGCCAGGTCGGCGAGCAGGCATGGAACAAAGCATTGACGTTTATCAATGGTCTCTAGCGCGCTACGCCTGATGCTGTGTTACCGCCGGTGTGGATCTTGTCCTCACCGGCGTTGCTCCACTTCGCGGTATCTCTTCAGAATGATCAGCAGATTCCCACCAAGCACAGCAGTGCCAACCACACCTGGCAGTAGCAGGCCATACCACACACCCCAAGGTTGCTGATCGCTCAATGCCACGATTCCCGTGACCAGAAGTATGATTGCCACCACCCATAGGCTAACCCACGACTTAACGATGAATCCCTTGGCTTTGCCCTGAGGGACGAGCCATGCCGCCAGAGCTCCCAACCCCAATGCAATAGCGCCAAACGTAACGCCCGTAACCCACGAAAATCGATTCGGATCAAACCATGGTTCTATCATGACTTTTTTACTCCTTTATCCGCGACATGCGGAGCATTCAAATATTTTGCTTTTGCCCGCAATCTCACCATCGCAGCAGCAAAACTATTGTAGCCAATCTTCATCGGCTAACGTTTAGCTCAGCGCGGGTATTCCGCCTCCAACGGATGGTTTTGGCTGATACGGGAACTGCTCAATTCCTGCCAGTTCGTCGCGAACGGAACCGGCGATTCCCAGGGCGCGAGTATAGCGATGGAACGTTGTTTTGGGCAGACCAAGACTTTCCCGAGCCGATTTGATATTCCAATTGTGCTGCCGCAGACGGGCAAGAATGAGTTCCCGCCCAAAAGTTTCCAGAGCTTCGCGCATGGGAACATCCCCCACCAACAAGGCCCCGGCTTTGGGGTTCCATTCTTCTTTTGCGATGTTCGGTATGACCCGGTTAAACAAAGCTGCATCAATCGAGCTGCCTGACTTTACATGCGTAACCAGCAGAGAGCATATTCTGGCCAACTCTCGCACGTTACCCGGCCACGAATAGCCAACCAGCATTTTCAATACGTCAGCATGGAGGCTTAGAATTTTTTTCTGAGTGCGCTTTTCGTTGTAAGCGATGAAATGACGGACTAGCGCAGGAATGTCCCATGGACGCTCCCGTAACGGCGCCAGACGGATCGCCTGAGTACGAAAACGATCCAGCAGATCGGGACGCATCCGGCCTTCAGCAACAGCACGGTCGGGATCACAGTTAGTGCCTAAAACCACCTGGACATCAATTCTCTGCTCTCGGGTTTCCCCAAGCGGAACAACGGTGCGGTTCTCCAGTACGCGAAGTAACGTTCCCTGCGCTTTGAGAGAAAGATCGCCGATCTCATCAAGAAATAGTACACCGTGGTCCGCCGCCCGAAACAGGCCAGGCTCATTGGCCAGAGATCCGGTGAAAGACCCCTTCTTGTGGCCAAAAAAACGCGCGGTTGCCAGTTCATCTGTAATTTCGGCACAATTCACCGCCACATAGGGACGGTTGCGGCGCGCACTATAAGCGTAGATGTAGCGGGTTACCAGGTCCTTGCCAGTTCCCTTTTCACCCAGGATAAGGATGGGATCAGGATCTGGGGTACTCGCGGCTGGAATATAAATTTCGTGCAACTCCTGTCGCAATGCCTGCGTTTGCACTGATACGCCAATCAATTCTGGAGCATTCTCCGGCGTTTTGATGTCGATTGATTTAGCTTCGGTTTCGATTTCAGCTTGTGTCTGTGGGAAGCCAAGGTTGAGGACCTGCCCAAGCGCTAGCGCGTATGGAGTAACCCACTCTCTTGCCACCGCTTCAAACTCAGGATTGCCCTCCATTTCTTTTTCAAAATGCAGAACGGCCGCCGGCGCATCAAGAACCGGATCAATAATTGGAATGCAAAGAACACACAGATTGGGCGAGATTCGCTCGATTGATCCTGCTTTCGTAGGAACCGTTCCCTGAGCGCACCACTGGCTGAAAATTTTCCAGATTCGACTCGTAGCAGGGTCTTCCAGATCAGTACCGCTCTCGACCGCGCGAATCTGTTGCGGACTCATTCCATAATGGCACAGCGCCTCCAGCCGGGTTGCAGCCGGGTGGTGCCGAACCAGAAACAATCCACCGCGAGCAACTCCTAGTCCTTTGGCCGCTGACTCAAACGATGAGGAAACAGTCTCCTCGGCTTGGCTGGGGTACGATATCCCCCGGAGCAATATGGACAATCCCGTGAACAAAGACTCCTGATCGTAAGAAAAGCCTATGGCACCCATCATCATTCCTCTCATTCTTTAGCTGCGAAGAGGTCGTCTGGCGTCACTACGAAATACCAGTTCCGCATTTCTCAAATCTGATTAGTGCTTCTGGATTCCGTTAAGCAGCCATCGTGCTTCATGCACCTACTTGGTGTGCAAGAGTATTGCCAATCCATTTCATTGAATTAACAGGCTTTTAAGCGAATTCCATAAGATTTTTCTGTCCGACACCGGACGCTCCATTCCAGCCATGGACAATCGCAGAAGAAATCCTGCCCGAATGGAACCATATTGAAATGAATGGCGCAAAAACCTGAAAGAGTCAGCACTCAGATGATTGTTTCTAACAGCAAAACAGAGGGGAAAAGGTCAGGGTAGTTCAATCGAAGCAAGGTATAGCCCACCCCGGCAAGCCCAAGAAATAAAGATGGATTTTTTTCAGGCAAGGCAGCTTGATGATCAGATGGGTGAAAACGGAAACCTGAGGTGGCCGCACGTGCCAGGAGTTGCATAGCCAACTGGCGGGCGTGTGCCGTTAGCTGCAACCGGCCCAGGACGCTGCCTGCAATATTCATAATCTCAACCCGGCCAAAATTACCGCAGCAAAGATGATCGACCGGACCTTCAGGAAGCATGCGGGTAATACGCAGCGCTTGTTCCAGATCGTGACGCAACGCATGTGAATCGATGGCGATCATACTGCCTAAAATGCCAAGCGCCACTCCGGGCGCGCCCTCACACCAAGAAGCCTTGCTCAACGGCAGATTGCAGCGCGGATCAAACCAGGTTTGAAGTTCAGGCATGTAAAGGGTACGTTCGAAAGCAAACCCTTCAATGGCGGCATCACGAAACTCTTCATGTCCGGTGTACTGAAAAAGACGGATCAAAGCATACGCAATACCCGCGGCGCCATGTGCAAACCCCGACAGCGGAAGTGAATCAACCGCCGCCCAGGCCCGCGGCCCTGAGTTATAGGAAACGCGTTTCTCAAGAAGCCGCCTGCCGCAAAGGAGCGCAAGCTCAGGTGCTATGCCGCTGTCCATTCCCATGGCGGTCACTTCTTCAATGAATGAGAGCAGTGCCAGCAATGTTCCGGCACAGCCACACCTGACATCAAGACGTTCTTCCGTCATGATCTGGCCCGGGGTAATGCTGGTTGCCGCTTCGCGGGCAGAATCAAGAAGTTCAGGCATCTTCAACCACGCCGCAAGTTGCACGCAAGCATAAGGAAGAGAACCTACACCGGCAAGCCCACCAGTTCCATTGCCCGTGTGGCGGGCGTCGCCAGAGATGGCGACAGTCTGCTTGATCGCGAGGCGTAGCCGGGCAGCGGAACGAAGTGCCAGATCGCGGGCATCCTGGTTATTTGTTGCAAAGTAATAGGCGGCCAGAAATAGTGCTGTCCCGGAGATACCATCGTAAAGCTGCGGACCTTCTGGGGTAGGAGATCTTCTCGCATCGTGAACCGAAACATTTAAAGCTGTGCGAGCCGCGCCACCAGTTTCACTGGCGATTGAATTCTCACCAACCCGGCGGAAAATGCCTACAAGCGCTTCGGCTACTTCGTCCCGCTCTTCACCGGCACCATTGCCCTTGTCTTTATCGTTCTTTGCCAATGGTCCTCCGATCCTGTGAGCATCAGGCTGGTATCGATACTCTTATTTCCCGCGATGATGTCAGCAGTCCGGATTGCTCCAGCAGGCAGTCCAACATAAAGTCGTTCTTTCGCTGGTATAGAAGTCGGTTCAGGAACAGTCCGATTCCTGCACTACCCGTCCCGTAGTCACAGCACAGCCGGGACAGCATATCTCCAGGGAATGCAATACCTTGTTGCCTTTCAACGCGGAACTGCCGGATGCCTTCGGCCGCTTTTGTGGCTGCTTCCAGATATCTGGCTTCGCCCGTGAACTGATGCATGTCGAGCATGAAGTCGCCAATCCCAGCCAGGCCAATAAACTTTCCCGGAAGGACAACGTATTTACGGTCAGTATCGATAAATATCTTTTCCAGGATCGATTGATAGTGTTCTGTTCCCAAAAGCCTGGCATAGCGCAGTACGGCCATACCGATGCCGGCGCTGCCAAACCGCCAATACGGAAACAGCGGCGACTGCCCTTGCGTAGCTTGCCGCCAGGACAGTCCGCCGTCTCTGGTTGTCACCGCAAAGCTCAGATCAAATTCCAGCCCTCGACGTCCTGCTTCTAAAAAAGCCTCATTGCGGGTGGCCAGATAGAGATACAGCATGAAAACGGCTATGCCAGTGGCTCCATGTGCGAAGCCAAGAGGCGTTTCTTTTGGTGTATCCCAGAAGCAGCCTGCGGGGGCCAAATGGCAGGTTTCCAGCAGATGGTTGCCGGCGTTCGTTGCTTTATCCAGATAAAGTTGATTACCGGTTTGCAGGAAGAAATGGAGATTCGTCATGCCCCAACCGGCGGTCCCATAAAAAACTCCCGGAGCATCATGGAGCAGGCGATGCTGGAATGTTTGCTGGAAAAGCTCTTCCGCTTCCTTCACCGCACCCATTTCCAGCAGGCATAGCGCGATTCCTGACATTCCCACGTAGAGCCCAGGCGCATAGGTTTGGGATGTAATCTTGTGGCGGAGGATCCAGCTTAACAACTGCTCTGAGTGAGTTCCTGTGATCTGCTTGAGGGCATATCCAACACCTGCCGCGCCGTACGCAAGGCTCAAAGGGTTAGTCGCAAACACCTTTGGATCAGCCGGAAACAACCGGTCCTGGCGTGAATAGGTCGCAGCCTGTTCGATGTGCGCAACAATACCGGTCAACAGTGGTTCGTAGTTCCATTCGGCATGCTCCGCAATAACTTCCTGCTCAATCACCGGCTCTGACTCCAGCACTTCCAACATTCTGGCCGGCACCGGACGTCGAGTGGGATCCTGGTCCATCAGATCCAGTAGCAGATCAGCGATGCCTTTGGGAAGCCGTGCGTCTCTTTGAATCGTGGTTACAATTTCTCGCTTCGCCTTTGGCTTGAGATGAAAAAGAGAGTTGATCGGGAACAGGTATGCCAGCAGCACGGCGCCCACAGAATAGTAGTCATCCGCATATGCGGCGTTGGATCCGGCCAGCCGGTTTTCTGAAACAAATCCGGGCGTGAATACCGAACTTGGGCGGTCCACCCCTATCTGGCTTGCACCCTCAAAATCAATCAGCTTCAGCTCTGCCTTCCCGGCAAGCACAATAAGGTTGTTGATGGAAAGGTCTGCAAAGACGATCTGATGAGTGTGCAGTACTTCCATGATCTTTGCCAGACTGATGCATACAGAACGAAAAGTTGCATACCACTCTTCATACTGCTCAGCTCGGGGTCTGGTCCTCAGCAGAACGTTATGCTGCGCGGAATGCCCCCCCATGGAATCGCCTTCAATATATTCTTCGACTAAAAACCAATGCTCCCATTCCTTAAAGAGGTCGACTGGCTGGGGCGCAATTCCGGTGTCCTTGAGCACGTTGAGCAAACGGTATTCTTTCTTGAGCAACTCCACGGCGTCATAGCCATCAAACGTGGAGTTAATGCACGGGCGTGCCTCTTTAATGACCACCTTCTTACCGGTTTGCTGATCAACCGCCCTGTACACTCCGCCGGCGTTGGAGAAGTCGAGCACGTCCTGAATCTTGTAGCGCCCGCCTTTCATTCCCTGGAATTCCTGCTGTTGCGTACTCGGATCTTCCAACGGAAGCGGGGGATTCTCCCATGACGGCGTCACGGGATAGGCTGTCCTCTGGTCAGGGACTTCGGTGCCATCCGGCGCCACCAGCATCGGGGTGCGCTCTCCTTTTACATTTAAAACGTCATAGAGGCGCATGCCTCCAAAGCGAAAGAACAGGACGTTGCTGTCTTTGTAGCGGTGATCAGAAAGGATGTAAGGGCCACGCTGTCCTTCAGTTACACGATGAAGTTGTTCAATCAGGTCAAGGAAGTGGCCATTGTCATGGGGATAGATGGTGATGAATTTCCCTGATCTTCCGCGAGACCAATTCTTGCTGTTGAGCAGGAATAAGGTTGACATGTCGAGAGCAAACTTAAAATCCGTATCGCGTCTGTTGAACAGCACCGAGGTCACGCGTTGCAGAAGATCGCGCGCATTCGCAGGCGTTGCGGAAACATGAATCTTCCAACCCTGTTGTGGTATGGCATTTTGTGGTGAACCACAATGAAACCAGATGCCATTGCGCTGTATGCCCCATCCTGCGGGAAGAGCTGCGGAAACCAGATCACAAAAATCCGTTCTCTGGGGCGCATAGGCATCAAAGTTCTCGTGGTAATCCTTGTCCATCAAGCGATACAACGGATTGGGTCTGCTCCGCATATCTTTTTCCTCTAACTTAAGTTGCATGGGCCCTCTGTTGGAATCGGTCAGATCAATTGCCGCTTTCACAAACAGAGGACCCCGTAGCACTACTCCATCTGAAATGGACTATCGGGGCCGATGGGACCTTGGGGGCAAACGGTACTTACCGCGCTACCAAACAGGTTCGCGAATTCGGAAGAACTGCTATTCGAGTGCAGCCGCTGAAGCATCAGTACGTTCGACATCATTTTGTCTCCTCTTTTTAATTTTTGGGGGGTTCCTGGCCATGCTAAATAGCATGGGAATTGCCAAACCGCATTGGCAGCTTGGCTTCCTAGCGTGAATGCTCAGATTTCAGACACAAAATACTTCTTCTCCCGTACCGTTGCCAGGGATGAGTGCTCCATGCTTGCAACTATAAGCATTAGAGAGTTTTATCCTTAGCCGTATTTACAGGTGAAAAGACTTTGCACCGTCCAATATTAGGGGGTTTTGGCTCCAACCGAAAAAGTTTTAAACGGGCCTGCGGCTTTATGCGTGCCTATGGAAATAGGAAGGCGATTGTCACGCTAAAGTGTCCAGTGCTGGAAAGGGTTGTCCATGAGTGAACAAGTGGTTGACTATTTAAAATCATGAATGATCAATTTCAACAGGCCATAGCTCCGGGCTCACCCAATGTTTTGGGCAATTGGGCTCTCATTTTCATTTTCTTTTGCCGCTTCCTCGCCGAAGCAATAGACCCTCCCTTTCCCCGGTGTCCACGGATGGACACCTGTGTCCATGAATGGACAATATGGCAAACTTGCTGAGATTGATAGACTTGCAAATAGTTGAATCTGAAGAGGTTTAGGTTTTTAACGGAAGGCCCTCAAGATGCGCTGGAAAAGCTATAAACGTGCTCCGCTGTTCACAGGACGTTTTATTGTCAGGGCTCGGCCTATAGCATTCCTTTGCTGTGTAGGTTTTTTGTGAAACAGAAGGGAGGACCGGCAAGAGTAATGCGAACGCTTTTTCAAGACATATCCTATTCCTTGCGCTCGCTGCAGAAAACGCCCGGTTTTACCTCTATGGGGATATTGACCCTTGCTTTGGGGATCGCTGCAAATACCGTTGTTTTCAGCATCGTCAACGCCTCATTATTACGCCCTCTACCTTATATAAGCCCTGACAGGCTGGTAATTCTAACCTGGTATGGCCCACATGGACGTTTGACCCGGGATATATCTGCATCCGCATTCTTCATGGTTAAGGAACGGGCGCGCTCCTTCCAGAACATTGCTGCCGTTCATGGCGTCAATACCGGAGTAAACGTGGCAGCCCTGGGGTCTCCACAGTATAAAAAGGCCGAGCGAGTTTCTTTGGAATTTTTCCGCACTCTTGGCGCGTCGCCAATACTGGGTAGAGAATTCAATCCAGATGAAGAGCAGGCGGGAGGACCGCAAGTTGTGATCCTCAGCTATGGTTTGTGGGAACAAGATTACAACAAGGATACTTCAGCATTAGGAAGCGAGGTTCGTATCAATGGTGAGCCTTATACCATTGTAGGGATCATGCAAAAGGGATTTCAGTCATATCCTGATGCGGATTTGTGGCTGCCACTCCCTCTCAGTTCAGCGACTGTTGACGCAGGCAACGAATATCGTGTCATCGCCCGCTTGAAAGATGGAATAGGCCTGCAAGATGCCCGGAGCGAACTGGCAGCTACGACAGACTATCGGCTTACCTATCCGTTGCCCTCCAAGGCAGAAGACATCTCGTTGGTGCCCGATGAGCTGCAGAGCTTCATCGTTTCCGGCGTCCGCAAAAGCTTGCTCTCGTTATTTGGTGCCGTGGTATTTGTCCTTTTGATCACGTGCACCAACCTGGCACTGTGTCTTACCGTTCGCGGCGCTGCCCGCAGTCATGAGTTTGCTATCAGGGCCGCTCTGGGCTCCAGCAGTACTCGGTTGATCCGGACTTTCCTGATGGATGGGGTTCTAATCTCCATTACGGGCGGAGTGATTGGCAGTATAGCCGGCAAGGAGCTTCTTCCCTTTATCAACTGGTCCGCACCGACTGATCTACCGCTAAGCAGCACGATCAGAATTGACATGCACGTGCTGCTGTTTGTGTTGTCAATCTCCGTGGCAACTGCGATTTTTTCCGGGCTCACGCCGGCAATCAGGATGTCGCGTGTCAGCCTGAATGACATGATCCGTCAATCGTCTCAGACGGGCAGCCATAGCGTTCAGCAGACGCGGCTTGGCCGGATGCTCGTTACAGCCCAGACTGCGCTCGCCCTGCTTTTGCTGGCCGGAACCGCTTCATTGTTGCAAAACTTCTTGAAGCTACAATCGGTACCACCTGGCTTTGATGCGCAGAACGTCTCTGTTGGACAAATTTCACTGGCGCCTGGCCGCTATGCAACAACCGCGGCCACAGCGCACCTTCTCGATCAGGTTTTAGCCCAGCTACGCGATGTTCCAGGCGTTGAGACGGTGGCAAGCATCAACGGCCTGCCGCTGGAACAAGGGCTTGGCCTGCCTATGTATCCCGCTGAGGCACACGATAGAAACGCTTTTGGAGAATCACAGTTTCGGGTTGTCAGCGCTGAATATTTTCGCACTCTTCACATACCACTCATTGCAGGAAGATTCTTTTCAGACAGTGATGACAGGGGCAACAAGCCTGTAACAATCGTAAGTGAAGGACTGGCGCGGCAATGGTGGCCCAATCAATCTCCGCTTGGAAAGATGGTCGCCATGGGGGGCGAACTGGGCGGCCAGTTCTCTGATGTGCCGCATGAGGTAATTGGAGTCGTCGCCGATGTCAGGGAGGCTGGATTGGAAAAACTCCCGCCACCCACGGTCTTTGTTACCCCCAAACAGGTACCGGACCAAATTACAGCATTTATGAACCGGTTGTTTCCAACCTCCATTATTGTTCGCTCTGATAAATATGCCAACATCTACGAATCACTAAGCCATGCCCTGACAAGCGCTGACCGCGATCTGGCAATAGTGTCCTTGCGGCCACTGACCCAGGTAGTGTCTACCTCTTTGGCTCGGCCCCGCTTTTATGTTTCTTTGATCGGGGCTTTCGGGGCTTTTGCCCTACTGCTGACCGCAGTGGGTTTGTACGGGATATTGAGTTATCAGCTAATTTTACGTACCAGGGAGATTGCCATGCGAGTAGCCGTAGGCGCAAAAAAATCACACGTGATAGGTTTAATCGTCAAACAGGGGGTCGGATTGGTTGCCATTGGCATCCTGCTTGGCTCTGTAGCCAGTATTTTTCTGACTAAATTCCTTGGTGCGTTAATTTATAATATGCTCGACGCTACCACAGGTATTCTTGCAACCGCAGCCCTGCTTCTTGTAACGATTGCTTTCTTGACCAGCCTGGTGATTGCTGTACGTGCGACGGCAATTGAGCCCATGGTAGTGCTGAGGACCGAGTGATGGAAACCAGAGAAAGCATTCTGCCATCACCCGTGGACGCAACCGGCTTCTTCTCAAGGCCTGGCGTAACGTTCCTCTCCGATAACAACGATAGCTTTATGCGTATTAATGATCAGCCTTACCGCGTCCTGATAGCAGACGACCAGCCGGCCGTGCTGGATGCGCTGAAGCTGTTGTTTAGATCGCACGATTTTGAAGTGGATACCGTGCGCTCACCGCAGGTGGTGCTGGAATCACTGGCGTTGCGGGAATATGACGCGGTACTTCTTGACCTGAACTACGCTCGAGATACCACATCAGGCCGCGAGGGCATTGAACTTCTTGACAGAGTCAGAGAAATCGACAACCAGCTGCCCATCATCGTTATGACGGCTTGGGGCACCATCGATCTTGCGGTTGCAGCTGTGCGTCGCGGTGCTCGCGATTTTATCCAAAAGCCCTGGGATGACGAGCGGCTCATTTCCACGATCACGGTCCATGCGGAGCTGTACCGGGCCCTGCGCCAGGGACAGCGCCTGTCGGCCGAAAACCAGTTGATGCGAAACCAGGGGCGAACCACATTCGTGGCCCAGGCTCCCGCCATGCGGCCAGTGAGCGAAGCCATTGCGCAAATTGGCCCGTCTGATGCAAGTGTGCTGATTACCGGGGAACATGGCAGCGGAAAAGAAGTCGTCGCCCAGATGTTACATGCAGTGTCACGCCGCGCTGACAAGCCACTGATCACTGTAAATACCGGCGGCTTACCTGAAGGCACTTTTGAAAGCGAGCTGTTTGGTCACGTAAGGGGCGCTTTTACTGATGCACGCACAGACCGTATTGGCCGTTTTGAAATGGCGGATGGTGGGACCCTGTTTCTGGATGAAATAGCCAACGTTCCAATAAGGCAGCAAGCCAGACTCTTGCGCGTACTTGAAACCGGCGAAATGGAGCGTGTAGGTTCCTCGCGAACGCAAAAGGTAAACGTCCGCGTAATTTCGGCTACAAACGCTGATCTTAAGGCTGCATGCGCTAACGGGAGCTTCCGCGAGGATCTCCTGTTCCGCCTGAATACCGTCGAAATCCACTTGCCTCCGCTACGAGAGCGGCGGGAGGACATACCTGCGCTCTCCGCGCATTTTCTGCACAAGTACACCCAACGCTATACCAAACAGATTGATGGGTTCACGCCGGAGGCGATGGAAAAGCTGCTGGAATACTACTGGCCGGGAAACGTCAGAGAGTTGGACCACACTATTGAACGCGCCGTTCTGATGTGCCGCGAAGAGAAGATTGACGCTAATCATTTAGGTCTTCCCTCTGCCAGCAGCGCCCGCACTTCCAATCTCTCTGATATGAGCCTGGAAGAAGTGGAAGCACAGCTGATCGGCAAAGCGCTGGCGCGCTATAACGGAAACGTAAGCCAGGCAGCCGAAGTGCTGGGACTGAGCCGGGGAACATTCTACCGGCGCATGGAAAAACACGGCCTCTATGTTCCTTCCGCAGTCAAGAAAGAAAAGTAGTAAGCGCCAGTTTTCGCTGCCTTTCGAACGGCGATTGCTGTTTTCCATCCTGACCACGGGACTTCCCTGCGCTATTTTGTCGTTCGTTCTGCTCTGGACCAACTCTTATTCGCTCGACCACAAGATTGAAGGAACGGCGTTCTCAATCCTGTTATGGTTTTCCCTGGGCTTTGCCGCGCGTAATCGCGTGGTCAATTCTGTCCGCGTGCTGTCCAATGTGGTTGCATCTCTCAAGGAAGATGACTTCTCATTTCGCGCCACGCGTGCTGTCTCAGGAGACGCGCTGGGCGATCTAGCCATCGAAATCAATAACCTGGCTCAGGCGTTGGAATCCGAGCGCCTGGGAACAATGGAAGCGGAAAATCTGCTGCGCAAAGTCCTGGCTGAAGCCGAAGGAGTGATTCTGGCTTTCTCGCTGGACGGGAAATTAAAACTATTTAATCGTGCCGCCGCAACCTTTCTCGGCAAAAAGGAAGAGGACCTTGCGAACCATGATGCCAAGGAACTTGGCATTGCTGATCTTCTTGGCGGTCCAACATCGCAGACCATTTCCCGTCTTTCCAATGGTATTGAAAGGCGCTGGATCGTCCGGCGCACGCACTTCCGCCAGAATGGTGTCCCGCATCACCTGGTAATGCTCTCTGAAGCTTCAGAAGCATTGCGCGCTGAAGAGCGGCTTGCATGGCAGCGAATGGTTCGCGTCCTGAGCCATGAAATCAACAATTCCCTGGCTCCCATTAAATCCGTGGCCCGTACCCTGCGTAGAATTTTGTCACAAAACGTATTGCCGGAACGCGTTCACCAGGATTTTGACCTCGGCCTGGATGTGATTGGAACGCGTGCAGAGGCGCTGAACCGTTTTCTGCAAAGCTATGCTCAATTGTCCAAATTGCCTCCACCCATGCGCCGCACGGTGGGCCTGCGGAACATGGCGGAGCGTGTGAGCGGCCTGGAAGCACGGCTGACAATCACGGTACTCCCGGGGCCAGATATCGCGATCAACGTGGATCCTGATCAGCTTGAGCAAGTGCTCATCAATCTGACCAAGAATGCGACTGAGGCTGTCCTTGCAAAATACACAGCCGAAACGTTGCCCGATCTCAGCGGTGAACCTGCTGTCAGCGTGAGTTGGAATGTGGCCGGCAATGACTTGGAACTGTGGGTCCGCGACCGGGGCGTGGGTTTACTTGATGCGTCCAATCTCTTCGTGCCTTTCTATACCACAAAGGAAACCGGCACCGGAATCGGCCTTGTCCTTTGCAGACAGATCATTGAAGCCCACGGTGGAAGACTGACAATCCAGAACAGAACCGACACTGCCGGGTGTGAAGTACAGATCAAGATTCCAGCATGCATAGTCTCTGATGGCCAGCAGCATGCTTCTGGTGAGAAGCCCAAGAGCGGCGTAAGAGCTGATCTTAAATACATTCCCTCAAAATAAAACACGGTCCAGATCAGCCAGGTTCGACTTGTCTGGACCGTATTAGTAACAAGCAAGGAGCAAACTACAGGTCAAGCAGAGACTATTCATACCGCAACGCAATAACAGGATCCAGACGCATGGCTCGTCGTGCCGGCAAATAACACGCTCCTACCGCAACAATTAACAATATCAAGGTTACCGGGACGAACGTACCCGGGTCAGCCGCGCTGATGCCGACTAACAAATTGGCCATGGCGCGCGTCAAGGCAAAGGCAGCAAGCAGTCCCAGCACTACTCCCGCAGTAATCAAGCGCACGCCCTGGCCCAGAATCAGGCTCAGGATGTTGCTCTTGCTGGCGCCGAGTGCCATGCGTACACCGATTTCGCGAGTGCGCTGAGCGGCCGCGAAAGACACTACGCCATAAACTCCCACAACGGCGATCACAAAGCCCAGCACACCCATGATTGCTGTGAGTGCTGCTCCTAGTCGAAACACCAGAAACCCGTTTCCTCCGGCCATGGCCTCTCTCATGGTCTGCAGATCGGAAACCGGCATTTCCGGATCGAGGCCCTGAATCTGCTGCTTCACCTGCGTGATCAAAGACTCAGGGGAGACCGATGAGCGCACCTGGAGGATGCGCATGGAAGTGAAGTTCTGGTTAAAAGGAACATAGTAGTAGGGTAGTGGTCCTGAAAAATAACCGAAGAGCCTGCTGTCATGGGCCACTCCCACAACCTGAAGGAATGGTCCTGACGAGCTCTTGGTGCTAAAGCGTTTGCCCACTGCATCTTCGTTGGGCCAGAACCGGTCCGCCATGGACTGATTCACAATGGCAACCAGTGGAACAGTCGAATTGTCCGCCTCAGTGAAAGAACGTCCCCGCAAGAGCGGTGTCCGGGCGGTCTCAAAATAGTCAGTACCGATCCGATTGAAAAACACGAGTGGAGGCTGTTGGCCTGCAGGCAAGGGCTGACCCTCTACAAAAACCTGGCTTCCGTCATTGTAGTTTCCCATGGGAACGCTGAAAGCCTGGCTCGTCGACTGCACGCCCGGTAAAGCCCGTACGCGGCGTTCAAGTTCACGATAGAACTCGGTCGCACGCGTTTGGTCGTAACCAGCCTGGTGAGGATCCAGCATGACGTTGATGACGTTGTCCGGCTCAAAGCCCAGAGCCATGTGTTGAGCCTTGTCCAGACTGCGAAGAAACCGCGCGGCAACGATCAGCAGCATCAAAGAACATGCCACCTGCGCCACTACCAGGAAGCTGCGTACGCGCAAGCGGCCCGCGCTGGCGGAACCTCCACGCCCGCCTTCCTGAAGACCAGCACTCAATCCCCCACGTGCGGCGCGCAACGCTGGCCACGCGCCTACAATCACTCCCGTGACCAGCGCAGCCAGCAGACTGTAACCAAAGACGCGCCAATCAAATCCAAAATCGAGGACCAGGGGAAGCTTGGTTCCCAGGTTAATTGAGCCTATAGCGCCGCTTGCCCACATTCCTAAAAATACACCTGAGAAGGCGCTGAACAGCGCCAGCACAATGCTCTCCGTAAGCAATTGCCGCACGACTCGCGTCCGTGTGGCGCCCAATGCCATACGCAAGGAAATCTCACGTTGACGGGTGGTGGCCCGAACAAGCATCAGGTTTGCAACGTTCATGCAAGCCAGCACCAAAACCACGCCGGCCAGAACAAGAAACAAGCCTGCAATCAAAGGAATGGCGCTGGCAAGCCTGGGTATGGGCCGCGCCAACTTCTCCGGCACCACACTTACCGTTACGCCATCATTTGTCTTGGGATATTCTTTCGACAGACGGGTTGCAACCAAGTTAACGGAACTCTGGGCCTGCGCCAGGCTTGTACCAGATTTGAGACGGCCCAATACTGCAAGGATTCTCTGACTGCGATCCGTCCACAATCCGTTCCCTCGTGCTTCGCTCGCCATCATGCTCAAAGGCAGATACGCCTGCATGTCTACATTGGCTGCGACGCC
This sequence comes from Terriglobia bacterium, assembly GCA_020072585.1. Lineage (GTDB taxonomy): Bacteria > Acidobacteriota > Terriglobia > Terriglobales > Acidobacteriaceae > Angelobacter. Next base: position 150,206 of record JAIQGL010000018.1, read on the forward strand.
ATGAAACCCTTTGGGAGCAATCCCAACCACCACGGCAGCATTTCCGTCAACGCGCACTTGCTTGCCAACCACACCGGAGTCGCCTCCAAACCTCTTCTGCCAATAGGAATATCCCAACACGACAATCGGAGTGGCACCGGGCTGCTCTCCCTCATCCGGAAGGAACAGCCGGCCGGCGGCGGGCTGAATGCCCAACGCGGAAAAGAAATTGCCGGTAACATAGCTGTAAACCAGAGGCTCTGCTCTGCCGCCAGCGCTAAATCCACCCAATCCAATCTGGTAACCAAACAAGTCAGAGAATGTATCTGCTTGCTTGCGGAAATCGACGAGATCCGTGTAAGAAAAGTAGTAGATTCCTAATGTGTCGCCCTTCTGCTGGGCCGCCAGGACCATGATTTGATTGGGATCAGTTACCGGCAATGGCCGCAGCCAGCCATTCACAACACTAAAAATCGCAGTGTTAGTTCCAATTCCCAGCGCCAGCGTGAGGACTGCAACAATGGCAAAGGACGGGTTTTTTAGTAGCTGACGGATTGCATATTGAATGTCTTGCTTCAGGGTGTGCACTTTGTATCGTCTCCTGATAAAGCCTTCCCGCACACAACAAAAGAAGCATCTTTCTGGCCAGCTAGGCTCTGCCAATAAGACATTGAAAATACGATACTTAACTACTCGACATGCCTGAATTACCTTGCCAGAGTGTCCATATCTGGACTGGGGTGTCCAGTAGTGGACCTTCTCTTTTGCATCGCATGTCGCGGGGATTGTCACTTCTAAATGACTGAAAAGATTAGTCTAAGACTAAAATCAGGATTCGATTAAAGGGACGGGGTGTTCATGACAGCATCCTTATTAATAAGACTGATTTCCCGAGGGCTCACCTTCATCGAACAGCCAATCCCGCATCTGCCTGGGAGAAAGATTTCCCCCGGCAAATATTGTGGCAACTCTTTGTCCGCGAAAACGCGACCGATCACTCAGAATTGCGGCAAGCCCCGCAATACCTGAAGGCTCCACAACAAGTCCCAGCACACGGTGCGCCAGGCGCATCGCTTGGAGCATTTGTTCGTCACTGACTGCCAAGACTTCATCCACCACACCACGCATCGCATCCAGGGAAAATGGCACTGGGACGCGCACGGCAATGCCGTCCGCAATTGTGTTCACGCTGTCGGTTTCCACCACTTTGTTCCGGGCAAACGAGAGTTGCATGGCTGGCGCTCCCTGAGAGACAACCCCTAAGACGCTGGCCTGTGGGGCAAAGCGCTTCATCCATACGGCAATTCCAGTAAGCAAAGCTCCGTTACCCAAGGGGACAACGACAGCATCAATCTGGCCACCGGCTTCCGTTAACTCCTTGGCAATCGTTCCGGCACCTTCGGCAAAAGCAGGATGCGCGCCATCTTCCACAAATAGCGCGTTCGTCGCCTTCGCAAAGTTGCGAGCCACTTCCTTGGCGTCATCCATGTCCAAGCCAGCAAGGCGGACATCAGCGCCCATGCGGCGCATGGCGGAAATTTTGACCGGGTTACCTTTCTCTGGTGCGAACACGGTTAAAGATCTGCGGGCTTTGCGAGCGGCAAACGCTAAGCCTTGGCCAAAGTTACCCGCAGACGCTGCAACCATCGGTTGGTCGTTGGGCCGTAGGCGCTGAACAAAGAGATCAGTCCCGCGTCCCTTGAAGCTGCGGATGGGATTCACCGTTTCCACTTTTACAACAACGCGCGCACCCGTCAGTTCATCAAGTTCGTCATGCCAGATGAGCGGCGTATTGCGAAATACAGGATCAATGACAGTGCTGGCGGCTTCAATTCGGTCCAGGCAGACATAATCACTCATCAAGCAGCTCTCACCTTCTGGAACAGCTTTATGATCCTTCACTGAGCATGAGCCGCGCTCAACGACCACGCATCATGCCGGTGACGGGCGAGCGGTCGCCTCCGAGTTCTCCCGGGAAGCTTGGATCATTTGTTGGCGTAACGCATACAGTTGCTTCATATGTCGCCGCACGTGAAACAATTGGAACTTACGCCACTGCTTGATTGTAAGCGGGCCAAGGTACGGATGCGAGAGCATCTCTATCTTGCTTCCAAATTTTTCTTCACACTCCCACATCATGCGGTCCATTTCTGCGAGGTTCTCCAGAAGACTGCGCTTCGCATCTTCAGGCCCCAATCCTCTGGGGCAGACCATTTTGGGAGCAATCACACGCATGGGAAAATAACCCAGCACCAGTACGCGAAAAGCGAGCCAGCGTTGGTGCAATGTAGGTCTGGGAAGTTCCGGTCCGCCTTGTCTCAAGATCATCCTGCATCCCTTTGCCGTGATCATGAACCCCAGCGAGAGATGCTCTAACAGATTTGCTGAAGACCATTTTCCTTCCGGGGCCCACGTCATCTGATCATCAGCCATTCCGGCAATGGATGACTCCACCACGCTTAAGGCGCGGCGTAAATGCCGCGAGTGGAATGAGGTAAGTTCGTTCGTCATCGGGATGTCTCCGTCAATTCTTGAGTCTCAAGCCAGTGCCCGAGATCCAGCTATCGTAGAAGTTCTTCCAGTTCTCCGGCGTCCAATTCGAGCGTGTCAAACTGGCGGGTATCGATTTCGAGCGTGCCATCGCTCTGCCATCTTCCGAACCATGCAAGTGGAACTATTCCAAAGGCTGGGTCATTTTGCAGCCTCTTGAACAGCCGGCCACGAACGCCAATAGGCACGACCTGGTCCCATTCATCCAGCACAAACACTGAAGCTGAACCCGCCGGGCGTCCAGCGAGCGGACCGCCGGAGGCAAAATCGTCAATCCAAAGCAGTAGGTCCACTTCTTCATCAAGAGGAACAAACGCGCTGACTTGGACTCCCATATTCTGGCGAACAAAGGCCACGTCGCATTGTGACGGCGCACGAACAATGACACGTTCCAGAGCTGGAGCTATCTGCCTGACGACTGCTCCGCTCTCAGCCAGATGTTCGAGGATTTCGGCGCTGGCCACTAAAGCTTTTACTTTGGGGGCAGCGAGCGCCCTATACAAATCATCAGAAGCAGAGGGGGCAGCGGCTACACGGTTAAAGACAATGCCTTCCGCGGTCAAGGCCGCGGCGCCTTGTCCGCCCGCCCGCTGAAATTCGCGAATCATATTTATAAGTTCAGAGTTAATCTGAGCTCCAGAGCTGAAACTGGAGAGCGCCTCCTGCTCAAGATTTTCAACCAGGGTGAACCCACTAATCCGCTCGTGCGGATGTGCAACAATTTCCTGCAATAGGTGCGCCCATTTGGCAAGCAGGCCAGCAGGTGCAGGCGCTTTGTCCATGGTTCCTGGAACAATCTCCGCGCACCAGCTCTCAGGCCCTTCTGAGACACGCACGGAAAGCTGGGGACCGGCAACACGATTGAGATCAAAACCGTAGCCAGGCAATGACTCAAAGTATGCTTTTGCTCCGGCGAAAGATAAATCTTTGGGCTGCTCTTCGAGCAGCAACACCAGTGAGTATGGATAAAGATCATTGCGACCATGTTTCCGCCGCAACGCGTGCAGCCATTGTTGGAAAGGATATTCTTGATGAGCCATCGCACCGAGCACGGTCTGGCAGACTCGCCCAAGCAGTTCAAAGAACGTTGGGTTGCCGGAAATATCTGACCTGAGGCAAAGCGGGTTCATGAAGAAACCAGCCACACGCTCCAAATCAGGATGAGCACGGCCACTGACGGCCGTACCCACCGCCACATCAGTGGTGCCGGTAAGCCGCGCAAGAAGAATTTTGAAGGCGGCAAGCAACACCACAAAGAGTGTGGTTCCTTGATCTCCGGCAAGCTGCTTCAGCCGCGCCATGAGCTCTTTTGGCAGATGCAGCATTTGGTTCTGGGCAGACTGCTTCCCAACAGCGCCTGCACCTGCCCGATTCAGGTTGAGCGGAGCCAATTCGTTGTTAAACAACTCCAGCCAATAATCTTTTTGCACCTGCATGGCGGATGAATCAAGACGCTTCTGGTGCCACTCTGCATAGTCCACATAGCGGACCTGAAGTTCGGGTAATGAGGAGACACGCGTTTGCTTGAAAGCACTGTACAATTCAGCCAAGTCCTCCACCAGAATGTGCTCGGTCCAAACATCAGAAATAATATGAGGCAGTTGCATCACCACGCAGTGAACTTGAGCTTCCAGGCGAACCAGTTGCACACGAAGCATTGGCGGCTGGTTTTTCATGGAGGCATTGAGTTGCTCGGCCAGCAACTGCCGTAGCTTCTCGCGCTGCACCTGGTCCTTAAAGGAAGAAAGATCGTGAAATTGCCAGTCGACTTTCACATGATTATGAACGATCTGGACTGGTTCACCTTCGATCTCCGAAAAGGAGACGCGCAGCGATTCATGTCTTTGCACCAGAGCGTCCAGAGCTTTGTCAAAACTCTCTGGTTCAATTTCGCCCTCAATGCGGATGATCTGAGGGAATCCCCAGCCTGGGGCTTCAGCACGGAGCACATCATTGAAAGCAAGCCACATGGGCCTTTGTGTGGGAGCCAGCGGATAATGCGGTTGGCTGGCTACGCTCGGAATTTTTTCAATAACGGAAACATTCGTGCTTTCAGAACTCAATGCAACTGCCAACTCGGCGATAGTCGGATTCAAAAAAAGCTCGCGGATGGAAACACCACGAGAAAGCCGGGCTTGCAGGTTAAGCACGATCCTGGTCGCATTCAGCGAGTGTCCGCCGATCTCAAAGAAATCATCATGCGCGCCGATGCGGTCGATTCCCAAAACTTCTTGCCAGACTTGGGCAATTTGTTTCTCCACGTCAGTGGTTGGAGCGACATATTCTTCCGCTCTCTGGCTCCAGTCAGGGGCAGGCAGAGCACGACGGTCCACTTTGCCGGTGCGGGTGAGCGGCAACTTTTCAAGGGTTATAAAAGCGTCCGGGACCATGTGCTCAGGAAGACGTTCTGCAACATATTTCCTCATCTCCCTCACATCTAAGGCGCCACTGCCCACACAATAACCCACAAGGCGGCCGGAGTGAACAGCGGCCACAGCCTGGCTGACTCCGGGATGGCCGCCCAACGCCCCTTCGACTTCCGCAATTTCAATGCGACGTCCACGAACCTTAACCTGACCGTCGCGACGCCCCAGAAACTCAAGCACACCGTCCCATCTCCAGCGTCCCACGTCTCCGGTAAGATAGAGTCGGCTGCCTGCTTCCAACCCAAATGGATCCGGGACAAACGTCCTGGCAGTCTTCGTGGCATCTCCAATGTATCCGCGCCCTACGCAGATACCTCCAACCGCGATTTCACCAACGCAACCGACAGGCACCAGGCGCAATTCACGATCAACCACATAGACGCACGATCCCGCGATTGGGCGGCCCACGCCTACCCGGTCTCGAATCTCCAGAGCAGAGTGAAGGATTTCATGCGTCACGTCGTCAGAGCATTCCGTCGGCCCCCATGCGTTGATCAGAGGTATGCCGGGAAAACGTTGCATCCAACGATGGCTCAGCGAAACGGAGAGGGTTTCCGCCGTAGAGACCATGAACTTCAACCATCTGAGATTTTCGACACCATCCATTCCCAGCAATAACTCAAGGTAGCTGGGAACTGTTTCAAGAATCGTCACGCCATCGCGCTTAACGGCATCCAATAATGCCGCCGGATTCAGTACCAGATCTTCGCCGTAAATTAGCACGCGGCCGCCTACCATCAGCGGAGCCAGAAATTGCCACACAGAAATATCGAAGCAGTGAGATGCATTCTGGACGACTGCATCGCCCGGATTTAATGCCAGAACTTCGATCTTCGACCGAAGGTGATTGCGCATCCCCGCGCGTTCCACCATTGCCCCTTTCGGTATCCCCGTGGATCCCGACGTATAAAAGATATAAGCCAATTCCTTGCCGGTAAATTTCACGGCTGGCGGACCTGCGGCGACGCTCAACATCCATTCGCCGGCACTTACGACTCCTTCAAGCTGCGTATTGTCCCAGCTAAACGTTCCGCAACCGCTCATGCAGGAAAGATTGCAGCCCCGTTCCGCCGAATCATCATCCACTGCAAGCCAGCTAAGGCCGGCGTCCTTTATCATGCCCAGCATTCGCTCTTCAGGATCTTTCGGGTCCAAAGGCACATATGCTGCACCGGCCTTCATGACTCCTAAAATAGTTATGAGCATCCCCACGCTGCGCCGGCCCATGATGCCCACTCTGCCCTCAGGGCCTACGCCGCAAGAACGCAGCCAATTTGCCAGACGATTGGTGCGCTCATCCAACTCACTGTAAGTCAGCTCACAATTTCGATCAGCCACCGCGGGGGCATGTGGATGTTCGCACGCAAACCACGCGATTGATTCTTCCACCCATGGCCCTTCAGAATTTGCGGCGCCACCTTTGCCAAAGCTGAGAACACGCGCTCGTTCCATTTGCGGCAGAGGTTCGAATTGTGAAAGCAACGCTTCCGGTTGTTCCGCGATCCTTGACAACAATTCCTGCATGCAGTCTGCGATCAATGCCAAGGGCTTCCCCGAAAGGAGTTCGCGGTTGTAATAAAAGCCGAGAGAGAGCCCGTCCTTGAGTTCGCGGACGGTCAGCCAGAGATGGTAAACGCCTCCCTGCACGAAGCGCGAAACCATATTCATGCGAATGCCGCCCGCCTCACTCTCCAGGGCTTTCACCTGGGAGATAACCACGGGGAAAAGCGGGAGATGCGGATCACGGTTGATCTTGAGGCCACGCACGGCTTCAAAGAGCGGATATTCAACGTGCTGCTGAGCATTCTTCATCTGCCGGTTCACATCCGCCAACACATCAGTGAACCGCGCCATATCTTCCATGTTTGTCCGTACCGGCACCAGATGACCAAAAAATCCGAGCAGTTCCGGCCAGTGAACAGGTAGCGTAGTAAAAGGAATTCCCAGGAGCAGGTCCTTTTCCCCCACCAGTTGCTGCAGCAGCACTTGAAAAGCAGCGAGCACGGTACGAAACAGCGTGGTGCGATAGCGCTTGCGAAAACTCTTCAGCTGTTGAAAGACCTTGTCCGGAACATCCTGGTCCAGAACTCCAAGATCGAAGCTGGTCACGCGGCGCGATTCCCGGTCTGTGGGCAGTTCCATGGCCGGCAGCGGTGATTGCAGCTGGTCCCGCCAGTAGCTTTCGTGCTCTTTGAGCAGTCCCTTTTGCAAGAGTTCAATTTGGCGGGCGGCAAAATCCGTATACTGAACGCTGATCGACGGTAAAATCCCACTCTCGCCCCGCAGCAGCATTTCATAGGAAGCGCCTACTTGCTCGAAGATCTGTGACATATAAATGCCATCGAGGATGAGGTGGCTAAAAATGAACAAGAAGACATGATGGGCCGGCCCGCGCTGCGCCAGCGCAAAGCGAAAGAGTGGTCCCGTTCCAAAATCAAATTGCTTGCTGACCAGATCTTTTTCAATCGCCTGTATGATGCCGGCTTGCGCCGCCTCCGGCTCTTCCGAGAGGTCGTGAACGGCAAAGCTTACGCGTACATTGGACACAATCTTTTGATAGGGAACGCCATCCAATTCGACAAAGACAGTGCGCAAAGTCTCATGGCGGTCAACCACCGCCTGCCAGGCCTGACGGAAGAATTCAACGTTTAATTCGCCTTCCAGAGTGACCTGCACACAAACATTGTTAAGTCCCTGTTGTGAGTGGATCTGGCTCTGGAACCACATATCGCGCTGATTCATTGAGAGCGGGAACAACTCCCTGTCAGCGCGCCGCTCCAGCGGAACTGTCTCACGCGTTTCTACTTCGTCCTTGACCATTGTGTCGCTCACTTGGTATCGCTCACTTGATTTCCTGCAGTGAATCCAACTGGCACAGGAGCGGTGCATTAAGAGTGGCCTCCGGTGCCTCCGTGTGCATGGTGATCTTTGGTTCAAATGAGACAGCCACCGGCATGCTTCCTTCTTCTCCGGCAAGGAAGTCACGGCATTCACGCTTCAAAGCAACATTCGTCGCCAACAAAGTGGCTGCGACGCCGCAAAACAAATAGATAGCCGGGATGTTGCGGTGCGTCATATCAGCGATGATGCCGGTCAAGCCCATGGCAAATGGTGTGAGGCCGCGGGTTATAGTCATGAGTAAGCCGAAGACCCGTCCACGAATCTCACTGGGCGTGGCCAACTGAAGAGTGGTGATTAATTTGAGAACGATAAACCCATCCATGGCGCCCACTGCCCCGATAAGCCACAGAGCCGCCCACGGTCCACTCACAAAACTCAATGCCGTCAGGCACAAGGACATCACAATCATGACCACGACTGTTACCCGACTGGAAGTTCGGGCCGAGAGTTTTAGCGCTCCACCAAGGCCGTAACCGATAAAAGTGCCGAACCCTGACGCGGCCAGCAGGAAACCATACCATTGCGGGCCTGCGCGCAGATAATCTTCCACGTAAAACGGAAACAGAATCAACATTGGAACCATGACGAGTTGAAAAAATGCCATGGTATAGAAAAGCATTTTCATTCCAGGCCGGGAATGAATATGCCGCAGTCCTTCCATGATTTCGCTTTTAAAGCTGGAGGGCTTCTTCTGTTCGTCCACCGGCTTAGCTGGCAGTGGAGGAATTCGAATAAATGCGTCACTGATGGCTGCATAAAAATAAGTTGCAGCGTCTGCTAGCATGAGCAGAGGAGCGCCCACCGTGCGGAACAACAGGCCCGCAATGGCCTGGCCCAGTACAGTGCAAATCTGGAACGAGCCCTGAATAAAGGAATTCGCGGTGCCCAGGCCTTCTTTCGGCACCAGATCAGGAACTACAGACATGCTGGCCGGCTGCCAGACAGCCCCGACGCTGCCTTCAAGCAAGGAATACGCAAAGAGCGATCCAACAATGAGCACAATTGAATGTGATCCAAACCACAAGATTCCGGCAATTCCGGTCAGCGCCAGCCCACGGATAAAATCACCAGTGATTAGGACGGACCGTCTGGAATAACGGTCCACTACCGCGCCCCCCAAAGGCCCAAGCACCAAAGCTGGAATAGTAGACGCCATCATGAGCAAGCCGACCAGCGTAGCGGATTCCGTTGCCTGCTTCAGGGAGAGAATCACGATCACCTGAAACAGTTGCGTGCCAATCTGGCTGACAACCTGCCCTTGCCATAAAAACAGGAAATTTCGGTTCATCGTGCGCTTCGGAACCATTGTGTAACTCCTTGCTGGATTTCTCCTGCTATTTCACGTCGATGTCATGGCACAATAGCGGCCATTTCAAAAGGTTTCTCTGCCTCCTGCCAGGGCAGAAAATCTGCGGTAGCAACTGGAGAAGACGCGGCACGAGCGCGGGCCAGAGCTCTGCCGACCGCTTCAATGGCAAACTTGATGTCTTCCGCGCTGACGCCATAATGCGTCACCGCCCGTATTTTCCGTTTGCCCAGTTCCATCACACGAACGCCTTCGTTCTCCAGCGCGTAAAGAAAATATTTGAGGCTTAGTTCCGGGTCCGCCAAAGTGAAAAAGACTATGTTGGTTTGGGGCGGCTCCGCCGCAATCTCAATCCCAGGAATTTCCGCCAATCCTTGTGACAAAGAGCGAGCATTCATGTGGTCTTCGCTAAGACGGTCCACCATCTGCTCCAGGGAATAAACACCACCGGCGGCAACGATTCCGGCCTGGCGCATTCCGCCACCCAGCATCTTTCGCAACCGCCGTGCGTGGTTAATAAAGGAACTGCGCCCAGCAAGCACTGAACCAACCGGAGCAGCCAGCCCCTTGGACAGGCAGATCGTGACTGAATCAGCAAAAGTAGCAATGTGGCGAACATCCATTCCCATGCTCACGGCAGCATTGAAGATGCGCGCGCCGTCCAGATGCACGGGTAAGGACCGGCGCTGAGCAAATTCATAAACCTGCGCCAGATATTCGAGCGACAACACTTTTCCGCCACACAAGCAATGTGTGTTCTCCAGGCAAATCAGACCCGTGGGAACACACTGGAAATCCTGCTCGCCATACAGCGCAGCATCCATCGCCTCAATTGGAACTTCGCCATTGGCAAGTGTAGGAAGCGGATGGTAGACCAGCCCGCCGAGCACTGACGCCCCTCCGGCTTCCCACTTCCATATGTCAGACTGGTCGCCAACCAGCAACCTCTTCCGCTGCGAACAGTGGGTGAGTATCGCTAACAGGTTGGCCATGGTTCCACTGGGGGTAAGAATGGCTGCTTCCTTGCCCAGCGTCCGCGCAGCCAGACGCTCCAGATCGTTGACGGTGGGGTCTTCACCATAGACATCATCGCCCAGTTGCGCGCGCGCGATCGCTTTGCGCATATTCAGCGGTGGCAAGGTCACGGTATCACTGCGTAGATCAATGAAAGATTTCATGGGTTGTATTCACTCCACTTCATGTCTGAAGCACACACTCCAGAGGCTCAATCTCAAGCTGAATTGTTTCCATCGCTTCCTGCATGTGGCGTTCCAGCAGATCCGGGTCCGGTCCCGCACCAATAACAAAGCCCAACCGGTCATAGGCGTCCGCTGCGCGGTTCACCATTCGTCCTGGTTTAGCCGTCACGGAAATCTCTCGCACGCTTGGAATTACAGTAGCCTGGTCAATTCCGTGGGTTCCACGCAGCTGTCCTGCGCGATCCGCTGTCAGGAACCGTATGGATGCGCTATTTTCATGAGCCGGTGACAGATCGACTGGAAGACCAAGCAGAAGGTCCATCCAAATCTGGAGAAGGTCAATGCCTTTAGCGTGGCTGACTAACTCAGGAATCATCCCGCCCGCCAGACGGGGATTGATCTCGATCACCACTGCGCCGCGCGGGGTCCAGCGAATCTCCGTATGGGCTGGCCCAAAAGTGTAGTTGACGGCGGCCAGCGCACGCAGAACTGTCTCAACCAGCGCCTGCTGGATCGCTTTCGGTGCGCGACTGGGAAAGTCATGGCCCATCTCCACAAAATAAGGCTCTGGCGAAAGGTACTTATCCGTCACTCCGATCACGTGGGTGACGCAGCCCGGCAAAGTAACCGTTTCCACGCTGTACTCCGGCCCTTCAAGGTAGCTCTCTACCAACACACTGCCATCCAGTGCCTGGCCGCGAATGTTTTCCTTCCAACCATGGATGTCATGGTAGTGCTCCATGAACTCGTTACTGTTGGCTACCAAACGCACTCCGTGGCTTGAACTGTCAGAAGGCGGCTTGACTACGCATGGATACTCGATCCGTTCCGCAAGCTCCCGGGCCTCCTTTTCTCCAGTGACTAAATAAAAATCAGGAGTAAGAAGTCCGGCGGCCCGCAGTTTTTTGCGCGTGCTTGGCTTGTGGCGGCAGGTTTGGGCGGCCACAGGGTCCAGCCCCGGCAGGCCAAGCGCTGTTGAAACTTGCGCTACTAAAGGTACATAAAACTCTGACGTCGTTACAACGGCGTTCACAGGTTTCTGGGAATGAATTTCCTGGATGGTTTTAATGACAGACGCGAAACAGTTGGTATCAACGTCTCTCACTTCAAGACCAGGGTCCTTGAAAAAGAGGAACGGATACTTTTCCGGTGTCCGCGTCAGAAAAGTCACGCTGTCGCCGCGAGCCAGCAATCGCTCAACAATGATGGCCCCGGTCCCTGTCGTATTGCTTTCTATCAAGACAAAGTGGTTCATGAGACGTACGCAGCCTCCAGACCCAAATCGCGGGCGAATTCTTCCGTAGTGCTGACGTCTCCGGTGTAAACAGAGGGTTGCGCATGCGGGATGGGCGCATAGCTCCAGCGCTTCGCCACATCTACACCATAACGAATCGGCGTTGGGTACGAGCCGGCAACTTCTTCGCTAAGTCCCTTTTCCCGCATGAACTCAGGCGAGTAGATGTTGGCGTAGTACCGATCACCGCGGTCAGGAAGAATAGCGACAACTTGCTGGTCCTTGTCGTAGTGCTCTGCCACCCAGGATGCAACCACGTAAGTTGCGCCGGACGATCCGCCGGCAAAAACACCCGTGCGTCGCACAAGTTCAAGACAACCATTAAAAGCTTCTCCGTCAGAAACCCAATGCACTTCATCGATCAACGGATAATTCACATTACCCGGCAGCAAACTGTTTCCATGCCCGCTTTGCAGACGCTTTCCGTTGGGCTGGTTGAACAGAACGGAGCCAACCGCATCCACTGCGACAATCTTGACGCCAGGAACATATTTCCGGAGCGAGCGGCCGATACCACAAAGCGATCCACCCGTGCCAACCGTTCCGACCAGGGCGGCGACATTTCCTCCCAGACCTTCATAAATCGCTTTGCCAACGCGATCATAAGCAGCAGGATTGCTGGGCGTGTCATATTGGCAGGCCCAAAATGCCCGTGGATGTTTCTCCATGATTTCGCGGAGGCGTTGCAGGCGCGTACCCTGCCATCCGGTCACAGGATCCAACCGGTCTACAATCTCTAATTCGGCACCCAGGGCCAGCAATTTGGCTTTGGTGATTTCGTCCAGGCGAGGGTCCGTTACGATAATGACCTTGTAACCCTTGGCTGCTCCCACGCGGGCAAGCCCTTCAGCGGTGGAACCGGAGGAGCTCTCTATGATGATGCCGCCCGGCCGCAATTCGCCGGAACGTTCGGCGTCTTCCACAATCTGAAGCGCAACGCGGTCTTTCATTCCTCCGGGAAGCTGCAGTTCCAGCTGCCCCCACAGGTTGGCGCCTTCGCTGGAAATCTCACGAGGACGGAGGTGTATTAATGTCGAGTGCCGTATCAGGTCCAGAATCGAATCGAATTTGTTCATTCCTTTGACCTCTGCCTTTAACTCTTGCGGCCTGCGGCTAGACTGGCGGCGGGCCGAGGAAGATTTTTGTTCGCACCTGGAGATAGGCAACCGGAGTGCCGCATTCGCCCGCGCATCCTCAAGATAGTAAGTTGTTGAATTCACGCTGCTGCGAAAGGGGGCCAAGCTTTTCTGGCAAAGATCAAGTCGCTGCCAGACCCACATGTGGTCCGTCAGCGAAGATAGTGAAGTTCCGATTTTGGGCGGACTGTCTGCGATTCGAAAAACACAACCAGAGGCTTTTGGCGGACGGCATGAAAACAAGTCGATTCAATACCGCAGTCGTATCGCAGCAAAAGATATGTAAATGCAATGAAAGCGGATTAAGAGACGTACGCGGAACGAGGTGCTTGCGGACTATTTTGGTCATCGCGGCGGCTGGCGGCCTCTTCGAAAACAACGCAAGTATTTTGTCCGCCAAAGCCAAAGTTATTGCTCAGTATTCTTTGCATCGCAGCAGGACGAGCCACGTTTGGTACATAGTCAAGATCGCATTCCACATCAGCATCGTTATAGTTAATGGTGGGTGCGAGTTTTTGTTCTGAAAGCATGAGGAGACTGGCAACCGCCTCCAGCGCGCCGGCGGCGGCAAGGCAATGTCCGATCTGCGATTTTAGAGACATGACCGGCACCCGGTACGCGCCATTGCCAAAAGCCTGTTTCATGGCCTTTGTTTCCAGCCGGTCATTCATTCGCGTTGAAGTGCCGTGCGCGCTGATGGCATTGATCTGGCTAGTGTTTAGTCCAGCATCTCGAATCGCCTTTCGCATAGCTGTGGCGGCCCCCAGGGCATCAGAACGTCCATCAGTAATGCGATAAGCATCTGACGTGGTTGCGTATCCCGTAACGGCGCCGAGTATTTCTGCCCCGCGACTTTCAGCGGCAGCGCTAGTCTCAAGCACCAGTGTGGCTGCGCCTTCTCCCAATACAAAACCTGAACGGGTTTTGGAAAAAGGACGGCTGGCATGGGCTGCTGGACCGTCATCAGTAGTCAGCGTGCCGAGCAGATGAAAGTTCATCAGGTCTTTTGCACTGCACCGTCCATAGACCGCGCTGACAACAGCACGCTGCCAAATCCCTGACCGGATTCGATGGAATGCCAGCCCGATGGCCTGGTTGGAACTGACAGTAACGTTGTTGATACTGACAAGGTCGCGCTCGTCGAACGGCCCATGACCATGCTGCTCCAACATTCTGCGAATTAGATGCAATGGACTTGACCATGCGGCATCTTCATCACAAGCATCCGCCAGCCTGTTGGAACCGGCACTGGATTCTGTTGCGTCCTGACCGCCGAACACAACGGCGCTCACGGGCAAACCTTCTGGGAGGTATTGGATTGCTTGTTCTGTGGCTGCTCCCGTGAGATGAAGCACATGCGGAATACGGGCGGATTCATGGCCTAGCAGTATGTCCGGAAGCTTGAAATCTTGCAGAATGGGCGCCGCAACGGATACAGGAAAATTTGTCGCAACCAGATTGCCGCGGATATTAATGGCCCCTGATTCAGAAGCAAACATCCGCTGTTTGAATTCCGCGAGAGTCGTCCCAATGGAAGAGACAACTCCCGCTCCTGTGATCACGACCTGACACACAACGAATTCCTTCCTTGTAGCGAGGCCAGCCCCGCACGTCTGCCGGACGGCGTCCCGGCTCGACAGCAGGCATTGAGTTTTGAAGCCTATTGGACGATGGCGGCAGCAACTTCCGTTTCTGTCTGAGCTTTCAGATAGTCCACAACTTCCTGCACAGTAACGTCGAGTACGCCATTACCCTCTGACTGGGCGCGCTTTTCCTGGAATAGTTTGCGAAAATCCACTTCGGCATCCACGATCTTTTCCAGATCACAGCCAAGGTCGAGGAAATCGATGGACTCGGCTCCCAGATCACCGACGAGTGTTGTGTCGGGCCGCACTGCTGATCCGCTGAGCCTGAACACGTTGCAAATCACTTTTTCCACTTCGCTGTACAACTCTTGATTGCTCAATTGCTTTTTCATATTGCTCTCCTCGTAACAAGTAGGCTGGCAGCCGCTCCAGCAGCGCTCCTGGCGCTGAAAGACTGCGCACTGCTTTTAATAGCAAATGGATTGCCATGGTGATCTTCGGATACGTCCTGCGCCTAAGTGCCTGTTATCCATCTAATTCAAAGGCTTTTTGGATTCATTGGAAGCCCTGCCGAAATATATCTTGCCAGTGCGACGAGCAAACCCGGACCGAAACCGGGCTGTGCCCGAAATCAGCAATTCCATATTTGGCCCACTTGGGCGGGCAAACTGCATTTTTAGCAACACGCGGAAGCACCTGAGCTTGCGAAGAGCCAGGTGTTCAACAATCCACCGAGTGGCCCCGCACTTGCATATGTTATGTAGACGCCTTGGTGAATCGGAAAGTGGGGTCTAAGTGAGCACACTGTCAGCCGTCCTTGAACCAATGCACGCCATGGGGAGCAGTATTCTTCCCTTGTCACCTGTCCGTCAGCGGTCCAATCCACAGATTGGGCTCGCGTTGAGTGGCGGGTTTGCCCGCGGTATTGCTCATATAGGCGTATTGAAGGTCCTTGAAGAAGAAAATATTCCCATCCATTGTGTTGCGGGCAGCAGCGTTGGATCGTTCATCGGCGCCATCTATTGTGCCGGCGCCACAGCAAAAGAGATGGAGCAGATCGCGAGCCGCATGCGTCGCCGTCACTTTGCCCAGTTAAGCATTTCCCGCTATGGCTTCTTTTCCAACCGCCGGATGATCAAATTCCTCAATAAGATTCTGCAAGTCCGGACCTTTGATGAACTTGAGATGCCCTTGACCATCACAGCCACTGAGATCGCTACCGGCGAAGGCGTTGTGTTTCGCTCCGGGCCGCTAGCCGAGGCAGTCAGGGCCAGCTGTGCTTATCCAGGAGTATTTCCTCCCGTCGACTCCGATGGACGCTTGCTGGTGGATGGCGGACTCGCTTATCCCGTTCCCACTCAGCCTCTGCATGAGATGGGCCCCGACCGCATCATCGCCGTGCATCTGCGCAATCGCACCGGACTGGGCGGCCCCCGCAATATGTTCGACATCATTGCAAAATCCTTTGCCATCGCCCAGCAACAAAATGGGACGCTGTGGCAATCCCTGGCCGACCTGATAGTGGAACCTGACGTCAGACATTTCAGATACGACGCTTTTGAACGGACTGCGGACCTGGTGCGCGCCGGCGAAACAGCTATGCGTTCCGCGCTTCCCAATCTTCTCCGGTGGTTTGAAGGAAGAGTAAACCTGGAAATGACCGAACAATCAAGACACGCTTATCCGCAAAGCGTCTTGTAAAACCACAAGCACACTACCAGTTTTCAAAGACCAATTCCTCCTGCAATACAGCGGGAGTGCCCATTCTCCTTTACTCAGCGGCCTCCGCTTCACTCCACCTTTATCTATTGAGAGATGGAAATCCCAGAATCCCGTGAGGGAAAATCTTGCATCCCGTAGTGCACGGAGAGGTGCTGGCGGATCGCCCGGTTCGAAATGTGAAACCATGAAGGCGGCCGCAGTCCTTCTACAAAGGCTTTAGCATTAGCGAAGCACTCCTCATAATCCGGGCGGCCTGGATCAAAAATGAGCGCCATGGCAGTGCCGCTGTGCGCCACCATCATGCCGTCGGCACAGCCCAACTCCACAAACTGCGAAAGCTCCTGAAAATATGGCTTGGGAAGAAGCTGCTCGTTGATGCGGGCGCTAATCGTGGTAGCACGGGCTAGCAATAAAGAGTCACGGGTGCGGTTTGCTTCCCGGATCATGGACCAAGCGGTAAGCAACTGCGCTTCATCACGATTGGAATAGCGGAAGTTTTTGCGGCGGCCATCAAATTCCATGGTATCGACAACGCCACCCGTACAAATAACAAGCGCTTCAAAGCTGGGGAGCGAGCCCAGATGTTCGATAAGAAGGCCTTCTCGATGACCAAACACTACGCAACCTGGATACATGGAACCGTCGCTCGGTTCGATGCCAATGGCGATACGGGCAATCGTTTCCGATGATATCTCGCGATTCCAGGCCGCAGCTGCTGCCCGCAAACTGGCGGTGATATCCGCGGTACTGGTTCCAAACCCCTGGCCGGAACCTATCGGCGTGGAGATCCGTAACGTACCTGTCTGCGGCAGTCCTTGCTGAGCCAGATATTCTGCAACTGCGGTCCGGGCTTTCCAGCAGAATGCCGGCTCAACGCTGAGACTATTGTCATCGTCGTCAGAGCTCCTGATGAATTCAGCCCATGAAAATAGGCCGATGGGCGACGTGATAAGAAAATGCCGGCGTTCACTGGTTTGCCCCTGGATGCATTCACCCAGCACCAGCGGGCATTGCCCCATGCCGACGGTTTCTACGCTCTCATTTTTCTGTTCGTAATCGGTAGCAATCATGACTTGTCACCATTCAGGTTCTGCGCAACGATTTCTTCCACTGCAGCCTGCAGTTGCTGTTCCGCGGAGCGCAGGTTCTGGCGCCGGCGCTTCAACCGTTTTTCAATTGAACTGGTCCGGCGTACCAGGGCGCTAACCTGAGCCTGGACTGCAACTGGGCTCGATCCGCCGCCACACCGGGCCATGGCCGCCGTTGTGACCGGATCCAAAACCATCGCCAATTCAGTTTCATCCAGATGTAGTCTCATATGCGCCACTTCAGCAACAATGCGTTCCAGGATCGGCCCTATCTCTTCAGCCGGAGGAATTTCCGGGTATTGGTTGATCAGCTTGCTCACTGAATCATGGGCCGCACGAAACGCAAGGCCATACCGGGCCACGAGCAGATCAGCCACGGCAGTCATGGTTGTTTGTTTGTCCTCAAGAAATTCACGCATTTTTCTGGGGTAAACTTGCAGACGCTCAATCAGGAGTTGGACCAGTTGTATCGCCTGCATCATGGCCTTGAGGGCCGGCCAGATGTGGCCCGAAGCTTCTGAACTTACTTCCACGGTATTGTTAAACGAAACATTTTTCATTCCCGTAAGCGTGTTTACGAGTCCGCCGATTGGAGTGATCGCCTTGCCGCGAATGTTTTCCCACACAAAAGCATTTCGCTTTTGTGGCATGATCGAGCTGGTGCTCACCAGATCATCTTCCCAGCCAAGAAAACCATAGGCAGCGCTGGACCAGATTTGAAAATCCGTGGCAAAGCGGGTGAGGGAGATGCCAAGCATGGCCATGCCGCTCAGCACATGGACAAGATAATCGCGGGAGGCAACCGCATCCGCGGAGTTGTGAATGATAGAAGAGAAGCCCAGAAACTGGGCTACTTCGCCACGATCAATCGCAAAAGAGGTTCCCAGGCCCGCCGCGGCTCCCATGGGCGAGCAATTGATAATGTCGTAGACAGAGTCCAGAATTTCTGCTGAACGCAGAAGCTCCGACAAGACGGCCGCAATGTAATGCCCCAAAGTACTGGGTTGGGCAGGCTGCATATGGGTGAACCCACAAATTACTGCATCCGAATATTTCTGCCCTGCAGCCGCCATTATGTGTGATAGCTTGCAAAACTCGGCAAGCATATCCAGCAACTCATCTCGCAGACGGGCCCGCATGACGGTGGCATTGATGTCATTCCTGCTGCGCGCGAGATGAGCAGCGCCGCCTACCTGTTTTCCCAGCCGGTCAATATATTCCTGTTCATAAAGGAAGTAGAAACCGCGATGCTGAGGCCGTGTTGGAAGGGCCTCTTTTCCTGCTTTCATCAGGCGTACCAATTCGCGGTTCACACGCAACAATTCGGCCGCGACCTGGGGGCTAAGCAGCCTGGTATGCGCCAGCATTACAACGTGGGCAGCGTCAATCCGCAATAAATGCGGCAGCACTTCCACCAGATCGCGCTCGGTTTGCTTCTCATAGAGCAACCGAAAAAGGACCGGGTTCGGTGGACGCGAAAGGCGGCCAACACCCTCCGCGTGCCCGGATATCCCTCCGCTTCTCCCTGCCATTTCGCCTGTTGCAGCCTGGAAAAGAGTGGGGTCTTCCGTGTCGCCGCTCCGGAAGTCTTCGGCTGCTTCCAATATGCCGTTCATCGGGTCGATGGCTTCGAGTTCGAGGGTAGGTTCCCTTTTCATACTCCACTACCTCGTTGGCCTCCAGGATTGCCAAGCTTCTCTTTCAGGGCCGCTGCCAGCGTCTGGACTGCCGGCGGGAACACCATGTCATAGTGCGATCCATTCACCGTAACGGTTTCAACTGCCCCCCGCGTCCAGGGCGCCCACCATTGTGGGTCATCGACCAGACTCTGGGCAGCACGGAACAAAACAATGTCCGTCTGCACAGGATTTTCAGGCTGGAAGCCGTACAGAGCAAGCCCGCTGCTGATGGCCACAGCAATGAAGCGCTTAAGCATAGCCGGCGAGACATCCGGGGGGAGCATACCGGCGCGCTGCGCCATTTCCTTGAGCGCGTTTACGATTTGCGTGTCGCTCAGACCTTCAAATTGCTTTTCGTCGGCGCGGAAAAACCAGCGAGCAAAGCTGGCCATGGACATCTCTGAACCAAAGTCATTCGCGCCCATCGATGGCGGCAGAAGTTGCTCAAGGCTCTTTCCACTTGACGAAGGAATTGCGGAATCGAAAATACCGAGCAATGCAACCTTGGATCCTGCGCTTTCAAGTTGTCTGGCCACTTCGAAAGCGATAGGGCCGCCAAGAGACCAGCCCGCAATCTGATAGGGGCCTTCCGGTTGTGCAAGACGAATGTCCTTTATGTATTCGGCTGCCATGGCCGGGATGGAAGCGAGAGGCTCTTCGCCTTCCTCCAGACCACGACACTGGATACCGAAGACCGTGACTTGATCTCCCAAGGCGGCCGCCAGAGCTTGATAGCAAAAGACCGTGCCGCCATGCGGATGCACCAGAAACAAGGGCAGCGTCGATGGATTCCCAGCCTGGAGTGGAACAAGCCTGCCAGCTGCTTGGCTCAACGGTGATGCATTTTGGCAGCGCTCTCGGATGACGCGGCTCAAGCTGTCAATCGTCTGGTGGTCAAACAACGTGCGCAAAGGCAGGCTTATTTTGAATTCGCCTTGCAGACGATTGATCAATGAAACGGCCTTGAGCGAATGTCCGCCGCGCTCAAAGAAATTGTCAAAGACGCCTACCGCAGAAATATTGAGTTCATCCTTCCACAATTTGGCTACTTTAAACTCCACTTCATCCCGGGGAGGCACAAAGCCGCTGGCATTGCTCTCCGTGGGTTTTGGCAGCGCCTGGCGATCGACCTTGCCGTTCGCGGTAAGCGGCAATGCAGGCATCTGTACAAACGCATTCGGCACCATGTAAACGGGAAGCTCTTTCCGCGCGTGGTTACGCAGAATATTTCCATCAACATCGGCATCTCCAACCCAATATGCCAGCAGCCTCTGTGACCCTTGCTCGTCAGAGACAACAACCACAACCTGGCGCAATCCTGGAACCCTGGCGAGCGCAGCTTCAATCTCCGTGAGTTCCACGCGATGACCGTGGACCTTGACTTGATTATCCGTGCGCCCCAGAAAGTCGAGCTCTCCTGCGGAATTCCATCGTCCCAGATCGCCGGTCAGGTAGAGCCGTGCCCCGTCTGCGCGGAACGGATCGGGAACAAAAGTGCGAGCCGTAGCCGCAGGATTAGCGAGGTAACCCCGTCCCACAACATCTCCAGCGATAGCTATTTGGCCGATGCAGCCCGCAGGCAACGGCCTCAATTCATGGTCCAGAACATAATGCTGTGCGCCAGCGATTGACTGGCCTACCGGGATGCGAACGGTCGCTTCGGAAAGATCCCGTACAATCTGATGCGTCGTGTCATCCGAGCATTCCGTTGCGCCATAAGTATTCACCAGAGCAACGTGTGGAAACCTTTGCGACCAGCGGCGGCTGAGCGGTACCGGTAGAAGTTCCGCGTTGGAAATCAGATAACTCAGATTGGGCAGCTTCACCCCGGCTGCCAGTTCATTCAGCATCATCTCTAACAGACTGGGAACAGTTTCCAGGACCGTAATTCCATCCTGCTCCACCAGCGCCAGCATCGATCCCGGATGGAAAAGAGCTTCGGGCGGATAGACCACTACACGTCCGCCAGCCACAAGTGCGGCGAAAAATTGCCAGATGGAAATGTCAAAGCAATGCGAGGCGTTCTGCGCAACAACGCTCTCTTCGTTAAGACCCAGAATATTGACCTTGGCAAGGAGGTGATTCAGCATACCGCGGTGCTCAACCATCGCACCTTTGGGGATGCCCGTGGAGCCAGACGTGTGGCACACGTAAGCAAGGTCGCGCAATCCATTGATGACACCAGGATTTGAAACAGGCTGATTGGTCCAGGTAGCGGGGTTCGAAACACCGCACTCATCTGGGATGTTATGCCAGCAAATTAACTGTGGCGGCTCCGATGCACCTGCAGCCAATTCCCGGCCGCGCATCACCAGGTCAGCGCTCGTCGCCAGAACATCAATTTTTGCCTTGATAAGAATGCTGTTGATACGCACGTCTGGATGCTCGGGATCAAGCGGCACAAACGCAGCACCGGATTTCAAAACGCCGAGCAAGGTAGTAAGCATTTCCAGGCCGCGAGTCCCAAATACCCCAATCCGGGATTCCCGGCCAATACCCTGGTCACGTAGCCAGTGCGCCAAACGATTAGCGTTTTGATTGAGTTGTTCATAGCTGAGTTCCGCGCTTCCACAAACAGCTGCCGTGGCGTGGGGTTTTGTCTCCGCATGGTGCTCAATTCGCGCAACGATTCCCTTGCCTTCGGCGGTAGGCGAGCTGATCGCCCCAGCCAACTCCGTCAAGACCTTTGTACGTTCCGCGCCCGATACGATCCCCAATTCTCCAATAGGAGCTTCTGGATTCGCAGCAACCTGGGCCAGCAACTCATTCAAACACTCCTGGATCATTGCCAGAGGCCGGCCTTCCAGGACTTCCCGGTTGTAGTAGAATCCCAGATGCAGAGCATCCTTACTTTCCAGAATCGTGAGCCACAGGTGATATACACCGGCATGGACAGGACGAAGGTCCATGCTCATCCGGAGTTCACCCACGGTGCGATCAAGGTCCCTGACTTGCGAAACTACAACTGGAAATAACGGCCGCTGTGGGTCGCGGTTGATCTGCATGCCACGCACGGCTTCGCAAAGCGGGTACTCCAGATGCTCCTGCGCTAGACCAATGGTCTTGTTCACATCACTTAGCACTTGCGTAAATGGCTGTTGGTCGTCCAGCGTTATGCGCACCGGCACAGCGTGGCCAAAGAAACCCAGAGCCTGGGAAACATGGGCAGGTAGCGATGAAAAAGGAACACCCAACAGCAATTCCTTCTCGCCTATAATCTTGCGGAGCAAAACTTCAAAAGCCGCCAGCACGGTGCGAAACATCGTAGTCCGGTAGCGTTTGCGGAAAGCTTTCAATCCTTTAAAGACTTCATCGCGTACTGGCCACTGCGTAAATTCCAATTCAAAGCTGTGGACCGTGCGCGTGTCCTTATCGCTCGGCAGACTCATGGCCGGCAATGGCGCCTGCAACTGTTGCTGCCAGTAGCCCTGGTGATGTTCCAACAGTCCTTGCTTCAGACGTTCATCCTGCCATGTGGCAAAATCCTGATATTGAAGCTTGAGCGGCGGCAGTGCGGCAGGCTTTCCGTTCATGAGCGATTCATAGGAAACTGCAAGCTGCTCAAAAAGCTCTGCCATGTAAACGCCATCCAGGATGAGATGGCTGAACGCAAATATTAAAACGTGCTTGTTTTCCTGTAAGCGCAACAACTCGGTTCGGAAGAGAGGCCCAGCGCCAAAGTCGTATGGCTCACCAATGACCTCATAACGTCTCTTCCGCACCGTCTCCGTCTGCTCTTCTTCACTTCTGCCGGAAAGATCCAGCGCGGCGATTGCCACCGGCATTGAGGCGAGCACTTTCTGGTATGGAACCCCATTGCGCTCCACGAAGATGGTCCGCAACGTGTCATGCCTGTCAACCACAGCTTGCAGTGACTGGCGGAAGAACTCGACATCCAACGGGCCGGAGAGAGTCACTAGGGCGCCAAGATTGTTGAGTCCAGCTTCGGTGTGAATCTGCCTCTGGAACCACATATCGCGCTGATTAAATGACAGCGGGAACTCTTCGCGGTCAGTAATCCGCTCCAGCGGGATTTCGCTCTCCGCCCACACCGTCTGGATCTTCGACAGCGGAACATCGGGATTTTTGGCAAGATTCGCGAGGAAAGCTTTGAACTGGCGGGCCAAACGCTGCGCGGTTTCCACGGCAAAGTGGTCGGCACGGAACAGGAAGCGCCACGTAAGTTTCCCGCCTCCGCCATCGTGGCAAACCATGCCCAATCCGACCGGTAGTTTCCGTCCGCCCACGCCCGCAGCCATGCTATTGCTCACGTCGACTGGCGTGAACCGCAAACCCTCAATGACCTTCGGCTCTGATTGAGGAATATCCGCAAAGAATGCCTGCAGCAAAGGTAGTTGTCCCGCTTCACGCGCTGGAGCCAGGCGCTGCACCAGCAAGTCAAACGGATACTCCTGGTGGGCATAAGCTTCCACACAGCTCTGCTTGACCCGCGCCAGGATTTCTGAAAATTTTGGATCGCCGCCAAGGTTGGTGCGCAAGGCAACAACGTTGACGAAGAGCCCGATCAAAGGCTCGATATCAGGATGGTCACGGCCGGCCGTGGTGCTTCCTAAAAGGATATCGCTCTGCCCGGTGATGCGGGAAAGAAACGCCTTAAACAAAGCCAGTTTCACCATGAATGGCGTGGCGTCCTGTGCCTGAGCAATCCGGACCAGTTGCTCCGCCAGTTCGGGCCCGCTCTCAATTACCTCATTCAACAAGTCAGTTTCTCGCTTGCCGTTTTGCGAAGTCTCCATTGGCAGCTTTAGCTTGGGAATCTCACCGCTCAGGCGTCCCAGCCAATAGCGTTCTGATTCCGCAAGTTTGCCGCCTTCAATTCTTTCTTTCTGCCAGACAGCGAAATCAGCGTAACGTATACGAACTTCCGGCAAGTTCGGACGTTGTTTCCGGCAAGCAGCCGAATAGAGCTCCATGAGGTCGCGCCAAACAACCTGGCCTGACCACTCATCGCTGAGAATGTGATGGATCGCAAGAATAAAAACGTGTTTATCTTCCGCGAGCTTGACCAGCAGTGCGCCCACCGGTGGGACTTCCAGGTCAGAAAGCCACTTAGGCACCTCGTCCTGGAGATGCTTCATGGTCTGTGTCTGCTCATCCTGTCCCAGAGCGGAAAGATCATGGAAAGGAACGGTCAGAATATTCTCTGAGATGCGTTGGACCGGCTCGTCTGCTACCAGCGTAAAGCTGGTGCGCAAAATTTCCTGCCGCTCCACCAGAGCATGAAAGGCCTGTTCAAAAGCGGGCTGATTCAGCGGGCCATCCAGCACAATGTAGTCAGCCGTGTGATAAAAGCGGTCGTCGGGATCGAGACGGTGGAGGAACCAAAGCCTCCTTTGCGCATGAGAAACGGGATAATGTTTCCTCTTCTGAAGCCGGGGAATACCAGGGCCAGCTTGAGTTGCCCCTTTCGCGAGAGCGGCTATGGCACGGGCCTGCGCTTCCAGCCCGGTATTTGCAAAAATGGTCTTGAGTGGGACATTGATCCCCAACCGCTGTGAAAGCCGCGAACGTATTTGAATGGTATTGAGCGAGTGTCCGCCGAGATCAAAGAAGTCGTCATTGAGACCTGCCTGGCTAACCTCCAGCACTTCTTGCCACACCTGAGCCACCAGCTTTTCAATCTCAGTAACGGGCGCAATGTACCCACCAGGAGCGCATCTTTCCGCACTCACTTGATCAACCGGCTTTGCCACTAGCTCCAGGCTTCCATCCCACTTCCAGCGGCCCTGCTGGCCGGTCAGGTATAGCTGGCTGCTTTCAGTCGGTGCAAATGGATTGGAAACAAATTTCTCAGCATCGCCAGATGCTTCATCTACGCCGCTGATCGCAATCTCGCCAATACAGCCCACGGGCGCCAAACGTTGCTGTTGCTCAAAGAGGAACAATGCAGTGCCTGAATCTAGTTTTGTTATTCCCAGGCTTTGCCACAATCCCTGGTTAGCCAAAGCAGCACCTTGCGCAAAAGCCAAGACACGAGTGAGCTCATTCGCCGGTAAAATATCGAGTTCAGCCACCAGTCCGTGAGGCTTGGCCACCATATCTTCAACAAGCTGGTGGAACGAAGCCAACAAGCACTCTACGGTTTCGGGGTCGAATATTCCTTTCTGGAAGTGAATCGAAATTCGCAGCGATTCTCCCTGTGCCACTTCTACCGTCAAGACGGCATGTGCATTTTCTCTCGCCTGACCAGAAAGGAACTGCAAATCCGTGGTGGTGGGTCTGGCCGTGGAGGCCTGCTCTTTGAAAACGGTATTAAAGAGTTTCTTTGGCGAAGCGCCCCCAACCTGGCTCAGCGGCAAAAAGTTGTAGCGGTTGACATTGATGATCTGCTGCTGCAAAGAATGCAGCAGCTTTGTAACTGTTTCGCCGGTCTGCGTCTGGACCCGCACAGGCAGCGTATGCGCGAACTTGCCGGCAATTCTTTGATTGCCAGCCAACCCCGAAGCGCGGCCATCCAGATTCAATCCAAAAGTGACATCGGACGCGCCAGTATACCGGGCCAACAGGATCGCCCATGCTCCCTGAAGAACGACTGGAACACTCACGCCAGATTGCGCGGCCAATGCCTCTACTGCCAAAGTTAAATTGGAGCTGAAAGTGCAATCACACTGTACGTATGCTCTCTCTTCTGCGCCCTGGGAATGATCTGGTGTAAAGTGTGTGATCGATGCCCCATCGAGATGCTGCTCCCAATAGCGTAGTGCCTCGTCTGAATCCTGCCGCTTCAGCCACAGAATGAAATCTTTAATGGTGGGCGTGTCCTGCTCTGATGGAACACTTTCTCTCGTCAGGGCCTCATAGATGGCTGAAACTTCCAGACGAAGCATCCCCACGGACTGGCGATCCACGAGAATGGGATGAAATGTCAGAAGCGTCTTGAATGCGCTATCCGACAGACGAAACACATTGACACGGAAAAGCGGTCCTTTGCCAAGATCGAACGGGACCATGAGTTCCTGACGAATGACACGCTGGAGAACTTCCTGCTGCCTGGCCGCAGGCTCATGGTTAAGGTTGTGGAGAGCTACCGAGACGCGCGAGCTGGCGCGGATGATCTGCACCGTCTGCTTACGGGCCTGGCGAAACAAGGTGCGCAAAATCGGATGACGCTGGGCCAGCAAGTCCCATGAGCGCTTGAGCACCTCATCATTCAGTGGCCAGTCATTGCTCCAGAGCGCCTGCTCAACGTACTCCGCATGATTAGGATCTGAGAATATCTCCTGCTGAAGCGGAGAGAGCGCACAAATATCATCAACACTGCCGGGGGCAGCGGTGGTGTTTACCGCAGCGCCACTTACAAGACTGCTGCTCACAAGCCCTCCTTTATTACAACGCCAGTTTCATTTTCCGGCCATTCATCTCAAGTGTTCCTCGGCTGGCCTGCCCGCTGAACCGTAACTTCCGCCACAGAATTACCCGCAGCCGCCGCTTTTGCTTTTTCAGACAGCCAAAAAGCATCCTGCTGATCTTCCGGCAGCATTAATTGCGATACCGGAACGTCCGGCTGGGCGACCACCCGTTGCACAGTCTTCTCCACCCAGTCCGCCCACTCGCGCGCACGAGTGCGGTCAAAAAGTTCATGAGAGTAGGCAAGAATGACTTCAAGATCATCGTCTCTCTCCATAACTCCCAGCCACAGATCGTGGATGCTGGCGGTTACGTAGATCGAGCCGGTAAGATGCAGATCTCCAAGTGACCAATCCAGCTCGCCGAGCTGCGTAACCACGATTGGGCTCAGTGGCTGCATGGCATGCCGGCGATTTTTCAGTTTGCGCGTTAACTGCCGCACGGGGAATTCCCGGTTGGCCGAGACATTTCTCACCTGCAAGTCCACCGCACGCAACAGGTCAAGGAAGGTCTCTTCTCTATCGACCTTGAACCGCACCGGCAATAGATTGGCAAAAAAGCCAATCGAATGGCCCATCTCACGCGGGCGTGTGGAAAAATCAATGTCGAGCATCAGCTCACCGGTTTCACTCATCCGGGAAAAAAATAGAGTGAACGTGGCCAGCATCACGCGAAATAAAGTCGTGCGTGCCTGTCTCCCAATCTCGCGCAACCTCTTCACGATTCCGGTGTTCAAATTGAGCGCAACCTGCGATCTGACGACGCGGGGGAACGGGACAGTGGAATCCGTGGGCAGATCAAGTTCGGGGAGCGGCTCCTGGAGCTGCTCGCGCCAAAAGCTGGTTGTGTCCGCCATCAGTCCCCGGCTCCAGCGCTCTTGTTGCCAGACACAGAAGTCGCCATACTGCAGGCCAGGCTTGGGAGGCAGAGCTTCTCCGCGGCGCAGCAAATCATAGGCCGTAACAATTTCTTTCATGAACTGGCCACTGTAGAACGCATCCAGAAGCAGATGATGAAACCCGACAATGAAGTAATGTTGATCATCGCTGGCGCGCAACAGTCCGGCGCGAAACAAGGGACCGGCGGCGAGGTCGTAAACGGGATCGGCCAACTCTGACAAGAGTGTCCAGACTCTATTTTCGCGATCACGCGTTGACAAACCTGATGGCAGGTCCTGGACCGCGCATTCCACCTTCACGTCCATGACCTGCTGCACAGGAACATCGTCAGCGACAATGAAAATGGTCCGCAAGATCTCATGACGATCCACTGTGTTCTGAATCGCTTGAGTAAAAACTGCAACATCAAGAGGGCCGGCGACGCTCATCTTGGCGCCCAGGTTCCACAAGCTGGATTCCGAATCGAGTTGCGCCTGAAACCACATGTGCTGCTGGTTCAGTGACAGCGGATATTCCCTGCGGCCCGCGTGTCTTTCCAGCACAGGCATTGTGGTCTCTACCTGAATGTTTCCATTTGATTGACTATGCGAATTCATGCTGCACCTTGCTGAAAACCGACGTTCGTTCTAATGATCTTCATGGATAGCGCTAGTCTTCCTTGGCCTGGGCCGTCCCCGCACGGCGCGGACGGCCCAGAATTTAAGCAAGATATGTTGGTTGCCTCGCGCTCAGTGGACGCATATCTGTCCATACCTCGCTGATATACGCCAGGCATTCATCCAGGCTTCCTGTTTTGGGCACTGCTTCCCATCCCAGTGGCAGTTGGCGGATGGCCAGCCAAATTGAATACTGCTCCTCTGTGTTGCGAACGACCATGTAGGTCAGGTTGTTTTCAGGAGTCTTATAGTCCATAGCCCCTCCTTCGCCTTTGGTGAAATTGCTTAGTGTCCACCACCGGACTCGCTGTCCGATGACATGTAACTCAATGCACGTTCCATTCCAACCTGCATACCTCCAGTTTTGCTGCAATTTCCTAGCGATTTGTTTAGCCAACATCTCTAAAGCCAATGAAAAGACCGCAGGTGGACTTAAGTCCTTACCAGACAGTCCCGAAATTGGGTCTGAATGTTGGGCGGAGATGAACATGCTGAGGGGCAAAACGCTAAGAATTGGTAGCCTATTGCGTTTCTTGCCGTCGCGCTGAACTCCAACTGGAAGGTGTTCCATTTGGGACTGTGAGATAGGTTGGCCTATTTGGAGATCAAGGAATGCTGATCCAATCCGTCCAGTTCCGGACCGGAATGCCCATAGGAGGACAGTTGCCTGCAATCGCCGATTCTCTGTGCTGCTGATTTGGCACCGTCTTCAGACTGGATGATGGCAGCCACCGTTTGCGCTCGCTCCTGATAACGCTCATATAGATCGAAGGTGTGACAGATTGCAGTAGAAAGCCGTTCGACCGATAACTCCCGCTGGGGAATCACTGCAGAAGTAGTGCCGTGTTGCATGGTCAGGGCGCCCCAAGCCGGCTGGTCAATCATCCAGGGAACCACGATGGAGGGCACTCCTGCACGCAGGCACGCCGCAGTGGTTCCAACTCCGCCATGGTGAATAATCAAGCTGGCCTGATTGAAGAGCCAGCCATGGGGAGCGTGGCCAATCATTTTGATGAATGGCGGTAGCGATTTTGCATCCAGTCCCAGTGACCTCCATCCTCTCTGGATGATGGTGCGCTTCCCTGCTGACTCAAGAGCTGCAATCAGTAATTTCGTGGTTGCGGCGGGATCTTTCGGAACCATGCTTCCGAAAGTCATGATAATCGGTTTTTCGCCGGCCGCAAGAAATTCAGCGAGCGGGCGGGACGGAGAAAACGGCGTATCTTTGCAGAAAAAGAAGCCGGGAGCCTGGTGCGGGCTGAAGCCCGTCAATGCGGGGCTGATTGCGTACAGTGCCATGAATCGGGAATGCGAATCTTCTCCAAACGGATCATCCAAAGCCTGGAAGCCAAGCTGACATCGGCAGCGATTGATGGCCTCACCCGCCTGTTCTTTCGTCGCCTGGTCTTCTTCGCCAAAGTGCGCAAGACGGACAGTGATGAAGGGAATCCCAAGAGTCTCCTGCACCATGTGGGCGGCAAAGCTGTAGCAGGATGCCACCAACACATCCGCTTCCTCACACACATTGCTTAAATCGCGAAACATGGCCGGAACAGCGAAAGAGAAGCCTTCAAAGAATATGCTCCACTGCCGCGTGGGATCAGGCTCATTGACCATTTTCATGGAGAGTTGGCTGGCCCACTCGTTCTCCCAGAATGGCCCGACAGGCGCAAAGTCAATGCCAGTACCTTCGGCCATCGGCTGAAAATTAGGAGGTGCAGCAAGGATGACTGAGTGCCCCAGTTCTTTCAACTCTTGTCCCAACGCCAGAAATGGCATCACGTCACCCGTGGACCCGACACTATTCAGCACAATGCGCATCGCAATCTCCCTTCACCTCAAAATCGAGCGGCAAAACGGGTGATTTCCAGGTGTTCTTTTTTGAAAAGCCATTTTGGGATGGCAGTTTGATTGGCCTTAGTCGCCACTGCTGTACACCGGCTCGGCTTCTCTGGTCCTTGTCTCTGTGGTCGCGGGGGTGAATATGGGTTCAAATGCCACCGGCATTGAGACCCTGCCCAGCGATTTCAAGATACTGGCCACAACAAGGTGCGCACTCTGCTGGATAAAGAAATGGTCCCCTTCAAGAAGCCGTACTGTACAACTGCTGCGCGTATGGCGCTGCCATTCATGCAGGCGTTCAGACGGCGTGGTCACATCTCCAATACCGCCAAAAACAGTGATGGGATGTTGCAATGGTGTTCCAGGGGTGAATTGATAGGTCTCAGACAAGCGAAGGTCCGCACGCAGAAGAGGAATAAACATTTCCAGAAGACTGCTGTCGCCCAGGACTTCTGAAGGAGTTCCATTCAGGGTCCGCAATGCCTCTACAAACTCTTTATCGGGAAGACTATGGATATGGTATCCACCCCAGAGATGGGGAGCACGCATTCCGGAAGCAAAAAGACGAAGCGGGGCCTTGCGTCCACTGGCCCTCAGAGCACGTGATAATTCAAACGAAATCAAAGCGCCCATGCTGTGTCCAAACAAAGCAAAAGGCTTGTCCAGCAGCGGATCAAGTACCGGGAGCAAGCGCTCAATCATGGTGCTCATGTCTTTAATCAATGGGCTCCGTGAATTGAAGCCACGGCCAGGAAGCTCAATCGCCACCACTTCCACTTCCGGCCCACACCAGTCGTGCCATTCACGAAATATGCGCGCGTTTCCGCCAGCATAGGGAAAACAGAACAGGCGTACCTTAGGTGAGGAGTGAGATGCCCGGCGAAACCAGCGCTCTGCCGCGGGCTTCTGCGTTATTGCATTCTCAATGTCGCACACATCACTGCTACAGGCATTTGCATTTGAGTTCATGGAAGCATCTCTCCTTGGCTTACTGATGGCACCGCTTCTGCCAGCGCGGATGCATCTTTCCCGCTGCTGACTGAAGCAGTCATACTGCCAAACCAGCTTCGTGCGGGTGCACGCTCGCTGAGCATTCCAGAAAATCTCCTTTTGTGACGTATTGCATAAGGATATGGTGCGTTCATGTGCGTTGTGAGCTGCAAAGAGCATGTTGCGGAAACTCTGAGTCAATTCTGGCGGATCGCGCATTATGACCCAATAAGGAACCAACTCTGGCAGCCAGATCTCCAACCGGTGTCCCAATTTTGGTTCGCTTTCCTCGCATGAATCTTGTTTTTCCACTCACGGTTTACCCGTTTTCCTGCTATTTGGAGCATTCGCGTCCAGCAATCCTGTGCAAATGCGTTTGGCACCCGGTTTGCGATTGCAAAGGGTGCAAGACCGGTTGGGTAAGCAAAGGTCTTGATGATTTTTCAGGGCGGCAATTTAAAAGAACTAATAAGAGGTGGGCACCGTGCGATGGTTTTTGATCGACCGACTGGAAGAATGCGAAGCCGGAAAGCGCGCTGTAGCTATTAAAGCTTTTTCACGTGCGGACCTTATCTTCATGGACCACTTCCCCGGACATGAGATTGTCCCAGGAGTGCTGGAGATCGAGATGATCGCGCAAACAGTGACAACTTGTGTACGGCTGTTGCGGCCAAAAACATTTGCAGTTCTCAGCAAGGTGGAGTCGGCCAGGTTCATGAAACCGATTGTGCCTGGCGACCAATGCAGAGTTACGGCCCAGATACTGAGGATGCGCCCGCACTACATTCAAGCCACGGGATACATCGAAGTGGCCGGTGTGAGAGTGGGAGAAGCGCAGTTCGTTGCCGCTATCGTTCCCGGAGTCGAGGTCGACAGCAGGGACCCGTTGATTGAGGACTGGATACGACGCCAAGGAGGCTCTTGTGAGCAGGATTCAGTGGAAGCAAGCGTTGCGGCCTTCGCCTAGTGCTACGCCGCAGCACTACACTTACGATCTCTACGACAATTTTGATTTTCGAATTCCGCGAACATGCGCATTGCCCCAGACGGATGAGCAGATCGTTGAGTTACCGGAACCACGGAGCTTTCGGTCTCTCAACCGGGCGGGGCTGATGCTGGCGTCCGTGGGACTGCAAACCAAAGACGCAGTGGCCGAGTATCTGGCCGAAGATCCTTTCAGCGTTGGATTGTATTGCGCCATGCAGGACGGGCCGGACGATTACAAGTCCGCCAAACAGATGGCCCACACACCGCCTGAGGATTTCGCCCGACAGTACAAGTTTTTGCGCTCGTCAAAGCAGTTCCTGCGTGAAGTGGGCAGCGTGCAGGCAAGTTTCCTGAGCATCTTCCTGGGCACGATGGGCCCCCTGTATGGGTTTACGCACTCTCGCTGGGCCGGTCTTCACGCCCTGGAACAGGCCGAATGCGACCTGCACAATGGCGTTGTCAAAGCGGCGATTGTAGGCAGTGCGTTCAGCCTGGAGGATCCGCTGCTCACGATGCGGATACGCAGAAGCATTCCTGACACTTCGATTTTGTGTGAAGGCGCGGCAGCGCTGGTTCTGACCGCAAGTGAAGAGTACACCGACTGGCGCAGCGCCATGCCGGAAAGCGGGGAGTGCTTTTATGGCACTGCTCATGACTTAGTTCTGCTTGCCACTGGTAGTGAACAATATGAACAAAACTTTGAGCGATCAGGAGCTGTTGTTGGATCTGGAGACGGCGATCTGCAATGTGTTGCGAGTGAGCGGTCCGGGGATTAACCCAAACACAAGGTTGATCGGCGATCTGGGCGCAGGTTCGATCGAGTTTTTCGATCTGAGCTGCGACCTGAAAAAAATCGCCGGCGCCGAGGTTGATTTCACCAAACTGTTCCGGCAAAAGTACGCACATTCAGATGGCGCTCCACTCGACGTTACCTTGCAAGAGGTCGTGGACTATCTTAAGGCGCAAGCCGGGCTGCAGGAGCCACTCACGATCGTAATCCAGTAGTCAGACATTTTGAAGCGAACAAATGAGGTTTGCTATGCACCAAGTCGTAATAACAGGCGTAGGCATCGTATCATCGCTCGGCACCGGCGTATCAGAGTTCGGACAACGAATGTTTGCCGGCGGGTCCGGCGTAACAGAGATCCGAGGTACGCGCGTGGCTGACAACTTTCCCGTGCCAGTCGGCGGCCCGGTTGCTCGTGCTCCGCTACCACAGCCGGAAGTCCTTAAGTACCGTGCTCCGGAAGACACGCCGCATTTTTGGCGGCTGGCTGGACTCGCTACCGAAGAAGCTGTGCAGTATCTGCCAGAAGGATTACCGGTGGACGGCATCGTTTATGGCGGGCACGGCTCCATTGCTTTCAGCATCACCACCGGCTCTTTCCGTACATTCGAGCCGAATATATTCGATTGGGACGCATTCCAGCCCGAGAGCCCGCTGACCTTAATGCGGGAGATTGCCGAGCGTCGCGGCCATGGTCCGATTGACGAGCGCAACATCGTCAGTCTGAACAACGCCTGCGTTACCAGCAACCAGGCGATCGGCGTCGCTTTTCAACGCGTCCGGTCAGGACAGATGAACCGGGTGCTTACCGGAGCGGTCTACGGCCGCTGGGCTGACAGCGAGCTCATGAACTTTCACATGCTGGGCACGCTCACCACCGCACCAGGCCCGGCAGCCGAGGCGAGCCGGCCATTCTCCAAGGACCGTTCAGGCTTTGTGCTTGGTGAAGGAGCAGCCACTCTTGTTCTGGAAACCCGCGAATCAGCGGAAGCGCGCGGAGCAAAAATTCTGGGCGTGATCTCCGGCTACTCCAGCACCTCTGACGCGTACCGCGTCACCGATGGACGTCCGGATGGTAAAGCCGCCGCGAAGGCCATGACCAATGCTCTTGCAGATGCCGGCCTTGCCGCGGAACAAATCAGCGCCATCAGCGCACATGGAACTTCCACGTCAATGAATGACCGGGTAGAAACCATGGCCATCAAGCAGGCGCTTGGTGACACAGCCTACAAAGTGCCGGCCATATCACTCAAATCGCAGGTCGGCCACTCTGTCATCGCGGCCGGCGCGCTGGAATCAGTAGCTTGCGTGCTCATGCTGAGAGAACAAAAGCTGGCGCCCACAATTAACTACCGTGAGTTCGATCCGGATTGTGACTTGGATTACGTGCCAAACCAGTCCCGACCGGCAGTGGTGGAAAGAATTCTGAGCAATAACTTTGGATTCGGGGGACAAAACGCCAGCGTGATTTTTGAACGAGCGCCGCAGCAGGTCTGAAGCCTGCCGGTATCACCGAATGGGCGGAATAACACCATGACAAACGATTCAACAACAACTGCGAAAGTGGCCCTTATTACCGGGGGCACAAGGGGTATTGGAAAGGCCACCAGCATTGCCTTGGCACGCGAGGGGTACAGAGTGTACGCGGTCTATGTGCGCAATCGCCAGGCAGCGCAGGCATTAGGGCAATATGCGGAACAAAATGGCCTGGACATCCGATGCCTGCGCGCCGATCTGACGGACGAGGATGGCCGCGCGTCTTGTGTTAAGGCAATCCGGTCAGAGACGGACCGAATTGACGTGGTTGTTCATTGTGCCGCGAGCGGAGTGCACCGTGAAACGACCAAAATCACCATGAAGCAGATGATGTGGACTTTTGACATCAATGTCTTTTCTTTCCACTCATTGCTAGGGGAGCTGCTGCCATTGATCCCAGCCGGAGGCAGAATCATCGGGCTCTCTTCCTTTGGGGCAACACACGTTTTCTCTTCATTCTATGGCGCCGTGGGATCGAGCAAGGGAGCTCTGGAATCGCTATTCCGGCACTATGCCCGTGAGCTGGCGCCGCGTGGCATCGCCGTCAACATTGTCTGTCCGGGCATGGTCGTAACGGACGCTATTGATGCATTTCCCGATCGAGACGACCAGATGCAGAGCGCAATCGAGATCACTCCAACGGGCAAACTGGCCACTCCTGACGACGTCGCCGGCGTGGTGCTCTTTTTCGCCTCCAGTATTGCAGCAGGAGCAATCATCGGACAAACCATCAACGTGGACGGCGGAAGATCGCTCTACTAAGAGCGGGCTGCTGTAGCAACAATCGGTGGCGGGACGTTGCAATTTGTCTACACCACATAAATTGACAATCAGGACACAGAAAGCCAGATGGGGTAAGCCGTGAGAGCAGCGATAACGTCAATCAGCCATTACGTTCCACCGGACATCTTGGACAACCAATTCTTTGAATCAAACCTGGACACCAGCGACCAATGGATCCGGTCACGCACGGGAATTGTGGAACGCAGGATTGCCCGCACAGGCGGAACGTCTGACCTCATCATTCCGGCGGCCCAACAATGCCTGAACAAACGGGGGATTGCCGCCAGCGAAGTTGACTGCATCCTTGTGGCCACGGTGACTCCGGACTATGTTTTCCCTTCAACTGCATCACTGGTACAGGCCGGCATTGCGGCCCGCAATGCCTGGGGCTTTGATCTTTCCGCCGCGTGCTGTGGTTTTATCGTGGCGCTGATCGTGGCGACCCGCTTTGTGGAAAGCGGCGCGGCGCAGAGGGTACTGGTCTGCGGCGCCGACAAGATGACCTCCATTGCGAATTACCAGGACCGCACCTCTGCTGTGCTCTTTGGGGATGGTGCGGGAGTGGCCCTGGTTGAGCAATCTGACGACGAATCTGTCGGGATAATCGACCATCTCGCTCATATGGACGGGCGGCATGCGAAAGAACTCTATATGCCCGCCGGCGGAAGCGTACGTCCCGCGTCCCTTGAGACTGTGAATAATCGCCAGCACTATCTCGTCCAGGACGGCTCGACGGTATTCAAAGCTGCAAGTAAAGATATTGTCGATATCACGCAAGAGCTGCTGGAACGCAACGGGATGTCCACGGATGACATTCGCTGGTTTGTTCCGCACCAGGCGAACCGCCGGATTATCGATGCTGTGGGCGAACGGCTAGGCCTTGATTCTGAGCGCGTGATGTGCAACATCCAACGCTATGGCAACACCTCATCGGCAACAATTCCGTTGTGCCTCTCTGAATGGATGGAAAAAGGAGCGTTACACAGAGGAGATAACGTTGTGCTCAGCAGTTTCGGCGCCGGTTTCACTTCGGCCTCGCTATATATGCGCTGGGCAATTGCTCCCGATCTTCCGGCTGAAGAAACGGAAGATTCTCTCATATATGCCGAGGCCGCGGATTAAGCCTCTTTATAAACAATGCACCAAGATCGATTTCAGCCAGGAAAGTCCAATGCCGACACTTACACATACCGTTAAGACACCGCGGGAGCTTTACCAGATCGCCAAACACCTGGGCACATGGGACCCGGCCGATATGTCTCTGGAGCAGGACCGGGCTGACTTTAATACTCTCAACAGCGGAGAGAAGGAGCAGATCACCAAGATCTGCGCGTTGTTTTATGAAGGAGAGGTCAGCGTTGCAGATACCCTGGCCTGGTTCATGCTCGCCATGCCAGAGCAGGACCGGCGCATGTATCTCTCGACCCACGTTTTTGAAGAGGTAAAGCACGCCGAGTTTTTTGAACGATATTTCAAAGAAGTACTGGGAGAGATGGATACCGCGTCGTATGTGGTAGCTGAGTCCAAAAATATGCTGATAGATGGGCTACAGGAACGCGGAGAAGCCATGGGGCGGGCCCTTATCAACCGCAATCAGGAAGAGCTGGATCGTGCACTCACGTTGTTCGCGGCTCACTATATGGGCATTGTTGAAGGCGTGATGGCGCAAACGGCGTATGACTATGTTGGGGAAATGCTTACCACCGTCAAGATGTTTCCAAAACTGCAGGAAGCAATACGGCTGATCCGCTCTGACGAAGGACGGCACATCATTCATGGCATGGATTACCTGCGGAAACAAATCGCCGAGCATCCAGAGCACAAAGCGCCGGTCAAAGAGCTGTTCCTCGATAACATCAAGAGCATGACCCTTTGGACGCAGTGGGTCTTCGTTCCCAATCCGTTTGGCCTGAATCAGGACCGCATGATGACATTGGGATATAATCTGCACCGCCAAAGAATGCGCGACATCGGCTTGATTCAATAAAACATCGATCCGATTCGCCACAGATTCCGGCTCCTTCTTGTTTCCCCTCCGCGATGGCATTCGTCGTCAATTCTTACTTGCTTTCAAATGCAAACCTACAGGGTTCCAAAAATGGTTTTCCTTTCCGCCTGCTCAAACCCAGAAATGGTGCTCCGGCCCGGCGCCTGGCCACACACAGTTTTCTAAGTGCCGTAATTATTGCGTGTTTGCCGTTGCGGCAGCCTATGGTGCAAAAACCTTCATGGCCCTGCAGTTGCTTATCTTTTGTTGACAGAGCAGGCTGACAGAAGCCAGATCTAAACCGTAGTCGATAGAACGAGGGACGAAAACCAATGCTAGTGGAAACAGAAGCGCCACAAACAGCCGTCCAGGAAGAGTCACAGACGCAGCGCAAGTATGCGCTGGCGCGCAACTTTGTGCTTCGGATGACTGGCTTCCCCACGGAAGTCATTCACTCCGCGGCTTCTCAGGAGCTTTCTGGGGCAGCCGACAAGTCATTTGTTCTCAGCGCCCGCACCGTAGCGGCAGCCCAGACACTGCTATCTTCCGACGCAACTTTAAGCCGTAGCCTGCGGCGACGTCTGAAACGTGGAAAAGCAGTAGCTGAAGGCTCCCAGGAAGGTCCGGAAGAAGAATTGCTGCAAGGCGCCGCACGCGAGCAACTTGAGGAATACAAGGATCTATACGCTCTGGAACAAGCGCACCACAAGAAAACAGCGGAGCTTTATGAGCAGGAATACCATCGCGCCTTGAAGTTGCTCTATGAATTTGTAGTCAGTGAACCCTTTCAGCACATTCTTCTACTGTCCACGCCTGAGCTTGCAAGATTTACGCCCAAGGACGCAACGATTCCCACAGTCCGCAACAGCCATATTCGCCAGCGCGAATTTACCTGGATTTCCTATCTGCAACGGCTCGCTACCAAGAATGAAACCATCAGCTTCTTCGGCCCTTGCGCCTGGGGCAAATTTGACGCTCAAGAGCCTGCGGCGGCGGCTATTGAATTGTCTGAGCAGCAGGTAGTGGACCGCGAGGTCTATGTTGAACGATGGGTGTGCGAAGCACTGGCTCAATTAATTGCGTCGGACAAAGACGCACAGGAACTGCTGCCGGTGCGGCTTGCTGATGACGTAAGTGTGAAGGAAGAAGAAGCGGTCTTCCTCTTGAGTGGAAAGACTTTTGCTTTGTCCGCGGAGGAGCGGGAGGTCTTACCGGCTTTTGAGCTTGCATCGCGCATCGGACCTCAGGGACCTGCCATTGAGAGCCTGATCGAACGCAAAGTTCTTATACGCGAATTGCAAGTGCCCATCGCGCCTTATCCATTTGAAGCGTTGTGTCGCATTGTTGCTTCCTGGCCTGAACATCCGGCAAAAGAAAAATGGAGCGCACGGCTGGGGGAAATAGAGAATGCGCGTGCTGTGATTGAACAAACGACTGATCTGGAAGGTAGACGCGCCGCTCTGGAAGCAATGACTCACGCCGTAAAAGAAACTGGAGCTGATGGACAACGTGACTCACAGGCACTCTACGCGTCCAGGCTGCCCGTGAATGAAGATTGTAAACTCGGCATTCACAAGTTAACACTCGGCCAGCCGATGATCGAACAATTGCTGGACGATCTGGCCCCCTGGTATGACTTGTGGCGGGACATGGCAGGACTGTTTACCACGCGCCTGCATGAATCGTTGCAGCAAATCTGGCAATCTTTAGGCGGACAGCCGGTCCCTCTTCCTGTGTTCCTTCAGGCCTGCAGCAAAAAAGGTGTTCCTTTCAAGTCAACCGGCGGCACCGCATTGGTGCACGGACTGGAGGATGAGATACAGGAGGCATGGCGGAAACAGCTTGGCGATCGATGGACTGAGCCAGTGGTCACGCTGACGGAAGAAGACACTTCTTTCCTGCGCTCCAATTTCAAATTTCGCCGCATGAAGTCTTTTGACAACATGGCGCCTGACATTCAGATCATTGCACCGAATGCCAAATCTTTGTCGGACGGAAACTGGAGTCTGCTACTGGCAGAGATTCATCCTGACTTCACCAAATGGCAACATTGCTTTTATGTCTGGTGCCCTGATAAGGACGAATATGCCAGGGATTATGCGCACCAGGGCGGACATGAGCCAGCGGTGGTCGTCGGCAACTATCCGCCGTTCTTTGCCAGCGCCCACATTACGCTGTGCATCTTCCCCCATACGCATGACTGGACTTTCGTGGGCGTTCCGGCGCCGGAAGGCGCGCAGAGCATCCGCTCAGCGGAGACACTGGTTGAAGTTACAGCAGATGATGTGCTGCTGCTACACCAGGACCGCGTTTTGGGTTCCTTGTTGAACACCTGGAACACAGCATTAAACACTCACCGGCTGGAGTTAAACGGCGGTAGAGACCACAGCCCCAGGTTGCAGGTTGGCCG
This sequence comes from Terriglobia bacterium, assembly GCA_020072585.1. GTDB lineage: Bacteria > Acidobacteriota > Terriglobia > Terriglobales > Acidobacteriaceae > Angelobacter. Next base: position 189,317 of record JAIQGL010000018.1, read on the forward strand.
GGCCATTGTGCAACGGGAAACCTGGACCCTGCAACCGGATGAAGAGTTGCGTCAGGCAGCCGAAACCGGCGGATATGCGGCATTCTCAGCATTCCGTAAATTCCGTACACAAAACAGCTTGCCGGAAACTTCTTTCGTTCGCGGCTGTATGCCACAAAGGTTGAATTTCCATAAGGATGTGAAGCCCATGTTCATGGACTTCCGCAATCCGCTCTTGATTGAGGTCTTAAGCAAGCTTACGACGCGTTTCCGCCGGATCGCCATCAGCGAGATGCTGCCCCGCATTGAAGATTGCTGGCTTGAAGGGGCGGCCGGAGGTCATTACTCCTGCGAATTTCGCACCGTAGTGATGGCAACGCAGGAATCACGGAACGCTGACGCGGTTCAACAGCAAGCCGATCAAAGTACGCCCGTAGCTTAGTGGCGAGAAAGGCAGTGACGATCATGAGTAACTCCAGCGCGAATTCTGGTTTGTCCCGGCGTTCGCATCAATCGCCCCCTCCTCTCATCTGCCTTCCGTTCGCGGGAGCGGGCCCTTCGTTTTTCAAGGATTGGGTTCCTCTGACAAGTTCGCTCGACATTGTTGCTCCACAACTTCCCGGACGGGAGAAGCGCTTTCTTGAAGAGCCTTACCGGGACGTGAGTCAGGCGATTACGGGGATACTTGAGGAAGTTTTGCAGATGATTGGAAAGCGCAATCGCGTAAATATTTTTGGTCACAGCCTGGGAGCCGTGCTGGCTTATGAGTTGGCTCACCGTCTAGCCGGCATACAGGGGGTTCAGGTTGAGCATCTGGTTGTCAGCGGCTCTCCTGGACCGTGGACGCCACGGCAACGACGGGCCACGGGAATGGATGATGAGGGCTTTATTGGTCAGGTCCGGGAATTTGCCGGGTATGACCATCCGGCGCTGAACGATCCCGACATGCGAGAGATGTTATTGCCGTTGCTGCGCGCCGATGTGGAAATGCACGAGAACTACTATCCGCCCGAAGGACAGATGCTTGAGGTCCCGATCATGTCAGTGCGCGGAACGGATGATGAATTGGTGAGCCGAGACGAAGCAGTTCAATGGCAAACCGCGACCACCATGCCGCTTCAGCTGATCGAAATACCGGGCGGCCATATGTATCTCACGAAATCGCCTGACAAGCTTTTGCGCCGGATTGAAAGCCTGGTCAGTACGCCGGCGGTTGCGCCGGAATGGTCCCCTGTCTAACACAAAGGAGTAACAACGTGCGACTCACTGGAAAAGTTGCGCTGGTGACTGGAGCCGCCCGCGGGCTGGGGCGGGCTTGTGCCGTCAATTTTGCGAAACAAGGGGCCGATGTTGTGCTGCTTGATATTGCGCGTGACCTGCCCGGGGTGCCCTACCAACTTGGATCAGAAAGCCAGCTTAACTACACGGCGCATCTGTGCCGCGCGGAAGGCGTTGCAGTTCTAGCCATCCCGGTAGATGTGCGGGACCTGGGCGCAGTGCAGCGAGTGGTGCAGCTGGCGCTGGAGCGTTTTGGCCGGGTCGATGTGCTCTTGAACAGCGCCGGCATTGCTGCTCCTTCAGGAAAAAGCACTCATGAGATTACGGAAGCAGAATGGCAACTCATGATTGACGTTGACCTTACAGGCGCGTGGAAGATGATCAAGGCCATTGGTCCCTCCATGACAGCACGAAGGGCAGGCAGCATCATCAACATCTCTTCCACGGCAGGTCTTGTGGGATACCGCAATTTTGCCGGATATGTCACCGCCAAGCACGGCGTGGTCGGTTTGACGCGGGCGGTTGCCCTGGACTACGCGCCGCTGAAAGTGCGCGTGAACGCCGTGTGTCCGGGCTCTGTGCGTGACGATTCGAAGGTAGAAGGACGGATGCTCTCGGAAATTGCCCGTTGTCTGGATGTGCCGGTGGCCGAGCATGAGGAAGCTTTTGTCCAGGCACAGCCAATGAACGCTCTGATCGAACCCGATGACGTAGCGTCGGCGGCAGCATGGCTGGCTTCCGATGAGTCGCGTCAGGTAACTGGCAGCGTTTTAACCGTTGATGGAGGGTTTACCTCCCGCTAGTCGACTGGAGACCAAGTCCCATGCTCATAACGCAAACAGCAGATGAAACCCGAGCTATACCCAAGCCAGCACGAGTCTCTCAACTGACCGACGTTCAGTTGTCACATTTGCGAGGCAAAACCGGCAGCAGCGCTGCTGCGGCTTGCCACGCGGTTCGCTATCGCCTGGCGGCGCCGGTTGACCTGATCACCCTGCGTGAGAAGTTTGAAGAGGCTATTCAATCCTGGCAGACGCAGCAAGGCGAAGAAGACAACTCTGCCCGCATGCCCAGGTTGTGGATGGAGTCAGTTCCGGGCGGGGCAGATTCGCAGATTGCCGAACGCCAGCGCAACTCAGAATTAATGCGTCCAGTGGAACTCCTGGATGGACCACCCTGCCGGGCCGTGCTTCTTCAATATCAGGACAGAACTGCTGATTTCATCGTGGTCGCCCATCGTGCCGTGCTGGACCGCAAGACTTTGTTGTGGATTGCAGGGGCCCCATTCCGGGGCGACAGCGACTCTCTGTCCTCTTCTACCAGTCCTTCATTCTTACTTGAAAAATCAGATGCGCTCACTCGTGAGCAGTATGTGGATGAGCTACGCAATGGCAACTACTCCTCTCGCGTGGACTGGGGAATGGGTAATGAGAGAGATACGGGTAGCAAACTTCTCCAGCAATGGGCAGATTTTAAAGAAGGCATTGACCCGGCCTCATTTCTTTCCGCGGTCGCTGTGGTTCTGGCCCGATATAGCGGCCAGTCAGCCCCGGTGATTGCTGCGCTTGCAACAGATCCAGAAGAACGAGAAGGCATCAGCGCGAATGAAGGAATGGCGTTAGTACCTCTATCGTATGACGCAAACCTTTCTGCCAAAGACCTTCTGGGAAGAACCGCCCAAAGATTGTCGAACCCGGTCTGGTATACGGCCTCCCTTGCGGGAACCCTGGCCAGCAACTGTGAGAACCGGGGAGAAGTACTTGCCGGTGTATTATTCGCCGCCGATCATCTTGAAGTTTCAGGTAACGCCATTGCCGCGGAATATGTTCCCTGTCTGGCAGCTCCATTCCCGCTCACCTTCACCTGCTCCCGCGAAAGAAATGGCGACTATCGCCTGACCGGCCTCTTCCGTTTGAAAGATTTTGCTCCCTCGGTGGTGGCGCAGTTCATGAATGCGATCGTCCGTGTTCATGGAGCATTGCGCCGTTACCCTGACGTGACGCTGGAAGGCATTGACATGTTGAGCGCTGTGGAGCGCGACCAGTTAGCCGAATTGGCGCGTCCCGGCAGCAAACTGGACATTCCAGATGAACGCATTGAATCTGTGTTCAGCAAAAGAGCGCTGGAGCATCCACAAGCCCTCGCGTTGTCTTATGGTGAAGACCGTTTGACTTATCGTGAATTGGAAGAACATTCCAATCGGATGGCACAGGCATTGCGTGACTGTGGCGTTCGCAATGGCGACCGAGTGGGCGTCTGCATGGAACGCTCGCTTGAACTTGTGGAAGTCCTGCTGGCTATTCTCAAGGCCGGAGCGGCTTATGTGCCCATGGATCCAGCCTATCCCGCCGATCGAATCTCATACACGATTCAGGATGCGCAGATCAAAATTGTTGTAGCTTCAGTCAAAGGGTTTCAGGCCAGCCAGGGCGTTCGCATGCTTGAGGCACAGGAATTGCTGAAGATGGTGCCCCGATGCCACGAAGCTCCGCCCAGCAACGCATCGGCTTCAGATGCCGCCTACGTTATCTATACTTCCGGCTCTACCGGCCGGCCAAAGGGCGTGGTCATCCCACACAGTAACGTCGTGGCCCTGCTGGCCGCCACCACTGAGGATTTTGAGCTTTCACAAAAAGATACGTGGACGCTGTTTCATTCCAGCGCTTTCGATTTCTCCGTGTGGGAAATCTGGGGCTGCCTCCTCACCGGCGGACATCTGGTCGTAGCACCGTACTGGATCATCCGGAATCCGGAAGAGTTTGCAGAGTTGCTGGCCAAGGAGAACGTGACGGTCCTGAACCAGACGCCTTCAGCATTCGCGCAACTTCTGGATGTTGATCGCAACCACCCTCTCACTTCCAGCTTACGGCTGGTGATTTTTGGCGGTGAACCTCTGGAGGCACGGATGCTCCTGCCCTGGTTTGACCGTCATCCGGAATTTGAATGCCGCATGGTCAACATGTTTGGCATCACGGAGACCACGGTACATGTGACCCTGGAAACTATCACTCGCGAACACGCACTTGCCGGCTCCAAATCCGTTGGCCATGCCATGCCAGGCTGGTACTACTATGTGATGGATACGGCGGGTCGTCCGCTTCCCCCGGGGATTGCGGGGGAGATTTATGTCGGCGGCGCCGGCGTGGCGCAGTATTACCTTAACCGGCCAGAGCTCACAGCACAGCGCTTTGTCCCCGATCCTTACACGGGTGAGCGCATCTATCGCAGTGGAGACAAGGGCAGACTGCGTCCTGATGGGCGACTGGAGCATCTGGGACGCCTGGATACGCAGGTAAAGATTCGTGGCTTCAGGATTGAACTAGATGAGATTCGCTCCATGATTCTGGAAGCGCCGGGCGTACACACCGCTGCCGTCGTGTTACATCAGGATGACCCAAAGGACCCAGCGACGGCCAAACTTTGCGGGTATGTGGTACTCAATGGAGGCAATGTCTCCGAAGTCCGCAGCCATATTGCCCGCATGCTGCCGGAGTACATGGTTCCTTCTGCGTTGATTGAAATGCCAGCGCTGCCGCTCACTCAGAACGGCAAGCTTGACACCAAAAAGCTGCCGCCACCCTCCAGAAATGGGCACCGCCATCACGATATGCAGTCCGCTCGTAATAATAATGAGGAAAACGCAGACGGATTGACCTCTTCCATGCTGCAGATCTGGGAGACCGTGCTGGGAGTCCCGGTTGGGCTGGATGACAATTTCTTTGATCTTGGCGGTAACTCTCTATATGCGATGCGCATTGCAACGGCCATGCGCAACCAGGGTCTGCCACCGCTGCCGGTACGCGAACTGTATGTCCAGCAGACGATACGGAGACTGGGTGCTTCGTTGAAGCGCTAACGCGGAGACAGCTCGCCTGTTCTCCATCCTGAGCGTTTCTGGAACGCAACTTATTTTCTTGCCAATGCTTCTCACTTAAATGGGAGGAAGCAGATGGCAACCAAGAAAAGACCAAGTTCAAGAAAAAAATCTGGAGGCCGCAAGTATGGCGCTGCCGCCAGCAAAACCATAAAGAGCGCAATGCACAGAAAGAAACAAGGTACACTTCGTTCCGGCAAAGGCGGTAAGGGCGGCAAGGTAACGAGCCGCAAGCAGGCCATCGCGATCGGACTTTCTGAAGCACGAAAGAAGGGCGCCAAGGTTCCCCCAAAAAAAGCTGCCTGATTGGCCTTACTCAACAATCGAAATCTTTACTTTCTTCAACTCTCGAGAATTAGGATATGCGCGAGCCATTAGCTGTTTTGACAAGTAATCAGGAAAGGCCGGTAGTGTCCTAATTAGGACACTACCGGAAAGACAGACCCAGGTTTTTTGAACTCTATGACAGCAAACCGCATTGCCGGAGTGCGCAATGGGGCGCCAATAAAGTACAATGGTAAAAAGGCGGGCTGTATTGGGCTCTCCTCTTCAAATTCCCTCGATCAGGAGTGCTCATGGCAGGAAGCTCACGTACAACATTTGCAAAGAGACAAAAAGAGCGTGCCCGGCAGGAGAAGCAGGCCGAAAAAGCCCAGCGCAAGCAGCAACGCAAACAACAAGACCAGCAGCCGGACCAGGATGTGACAGCTGCCGAAAAACCCAAAGATTTGACCATTACCCTGGACGAGGAAGGCTTGCCGCAAGGCTTCGGCTTTCACGATTTTTAACCGCTTTCCCCAGCGGAGCACACCCCCTAAAGGTGTAGAATCTATCTGAGCAGTTTAGTTGTCCTCGACTCAGATAGACATATTTCCCGCTTTTGTCCTGCCTATTTCTGCTGAGAACAGCCCAACCCAAGCATACGACAAGGAGTCGCAGTGAAGAAGATTTACGTCGGCAATTTCTCTTTCCACATGACAGAACCAGAACTTCGGGCATTGTTCGAACCATTTGGCAGCATCGAAAGCGCAAGCATCGCCACTGACCGTGATACCGGCCGGTCCCGCGGCTTCGGTTTTGTTCAGATGGCCAATGATGCTGAAGCAGAAAAAGCCATGGCAGCCTTGAATGGCAAAGATTCAGGTGGCCGTGCCCTTACCGTGAATGAAGCAAGACCCCAAGCGCCACGTAGCGGATTCGGCGGCGGTGGCGGCGGACGGGACCGCGGACCACGTGAACGGCGAGAGCCACGTTGGTGAAAACCAGCGTTGCGAGACGTTTACGGGGAACGGCGGAACCTATCTCCAACCCCGGTTCAATGGAAACCGTTGTCTGCAGCAAATGCGGGCAACGGTTTGCCATCCGAGATGACCAGGGTTTGCCAAACGTGGAGCTCGCCAAAAAACAGGCCGCATGGGTCGCGGACCAGCTTGTATGGGACCATATTCAGGAGCGGAAACACCACGGAACCATTGAACTACCAGCACTTTAAGCATGATCCCGGCTCGCAGTACAGGTAAGATGAGCGTGTTAACTGCCTTTTCGGCTGATCGTTTTGGTTCTTAAATCTTGGGCTTAATCTTTTTGGGCTTCAATCTTTGAACCATGGGACCGGCTGGCCCTTTGTCCAGCCCAGGATGCCATCTATGGCGATTGAGAATAACGGTGCGAGTACCAAAGCAGAAGGCCATAGCGCCGTCTTTATCGCGCTACGGAAGCTGCTAAAGCCGTATGAAGAAGAGCTGGCGATCAGGACGGATAAGCCGGGAAATTGCTACCTGGAAACCCGTTCCTCCAGCATGAACGGGCGACGAATGTTTTTTGCCGGCGCCAAGATCAAGAAGAACTATGTAAGCTTTTATCTGCCAGCTTTGTACATGTTCCCTGATTTGTCAGACAGGATCTCTCCTCCACTGAGAAAAATGATGCAGGGGCAAGCCTGTTTTAACTTTACGGTGGCCAACCAGGACTGGTTTGAGGAATTGAGCAGGCTCACGCAGGCTGGATTCCAAAAGCTGAAGAGTGAATCCCTGCTATAGGATGCCATGTATCCGAAAAGGCACCCCTTAAACTGAAGTAACAAAGCCCAGCCAGAAGTGCACCAAAAAGTGTGATACACTGAAAGTGCTTTAGATCTGCGGTTGCAGGGCTTCTTCTGATCGAGATCTGGTCCAGGAATCCCGCCTTTTACGTACCTCCGATTGTCTACGGCGAAAATTGAAAAAAATATATCGGCATGAGATCACTCTGCCCTGACGTTTGAAAACGTCTCTGTCAGCACCCGCCGCCGATCAAGAAAGCAAAAAACTCTAAGTGTCTACGTTTAAAGAACTTCCAATATCTCCCTATCTACAGGACCGCCTGAAGGCATCTGAATTTATCACCCCCACTGAAGTACAGGTTGCGGCCATTCCGCACGCAGCAAGTGGCAAAGATGTAGTTGCCACAGCACAGACCGGTACCGGGAAGACGCTTGCGTTCCTGGTTCCCGTAATGGATAAACTTCTATTGCAAGCAGAATCGCGCCCTGGAGCGCTTGTGCTAGTTCCCACGCGCGAACTTGCCCTGCAAATCGGCAAGCAATACGAGCAGTTGCGCGGTAAAAAGCTTCTGCCCGCGGCGTTGCTGATCGGCGGCGTGGCTGAAAAGTCACAAATACGCGCCATCCGCGCAGGAACCAAGCTGATCATTGCCACTCCCGGCAGGTTTGAAGACCTGCTTGACCGTGAGCTCATTTCCCTGGCTGGCGTGAAAACGCTGGTGTTGGACGAAGTGGACAGAATGCTCGATATGGGATTCATCCCGGCGATCCGCAGAATCGTCAGCGCGCTGCCGAAAGTGCGCCAGACCCTGTGCTTCTCCGCTACTCTTGAACCATCTGTTGAACATCTGATTCATGATTACGTTCGCGGGCCGGTACGGCTTGCTTTTGGCTCCACCAAGAAGGCATCAGAATCTGTCCAACTCACGGCCTATGAAGTCCATGCGGACCAGAAGCTATCTCTGCTGAAGCATCTGCTGGATGAGCAGTCCGGCCGCACACTGGTTTTTGTACGCACCAAGAGGGCGACTGAGCGGTTGGCTGAAAAGCTGAACCGCCATGGAATGAGGGTCGGTGTATTGCATGGCGACCGAAGCCAGTCGCAGCGCAACAGCGCTCTGACAGCTTTCCAGCACGGAACATCACGCGTGCTTGTTGCCACGGACGTGGCTTCGCGTGGAATTCACGTTGACGATATCGCCCAGGTCATCAACTATGACCTGCCCGCCATACCGGAAGATTTCATCCACCGGGTGGGACGTACCGGAAGGGCCGGAGCAACTGGCTCAGCCATCACTTTCTATTCCGGGGTTGAGCGTTCGGATCTCGCCCGTATTGAACGAACTCTTCAGCTGAAAATGCGTCGGGGGCAGGTTGAAACAGGTCTGATCCGGGAAGAACGCACCATGCCGGTAGATGTCTCTTCTTTGAAACCGGTACCGGTAAAGCCAGGGTCAAGAGTGGTACGGCTTCCGGGAGAAGTCCTGCAGCGATATACGGTTTAGGGATCAATCCCACTCGTGAGGGAAAGGGGGCATGCTCCCTTTCCACGCAAGTTAGGCCCAAAGGTGGCATGTTGCTGTGCAACGCCGCAAACCGGGCCATCTTTATTACGCTGCAGTTGACAGATTCTCCTATAGAATAGAAGAATGTCCACACAAAACGATCCCAAAGCCGAATTGCTGGTAAAAACCGCCGATTTTTACCGGCGCTCCATTGCCAATTACGGGCAATTTACACGAACAGAACGAAAGCCGAGAACGAAGAAACAGCTGGAACAAAGACTTCAGACCATACTTCAAGAAATCGATTCATTGAAGATCAAGCCCGTTCTGTAATTTGGTTTTTCTGATTCCCTAGCAGCATGAGGGCCCGTAGGCCGCCCCCCGGAAGCGGTAACCTGAATCTGAGTACAAGTATTTTGTGCAAGCATGTACCAGATCGCTGCCCCTCAAGTCCTGAGGCAGCGTGACCGCCCTGTTTCTGACTGGGACATTAATGAACGTGGGCCGCAAATGCCCGCGCCAATGCTTTAAGCAAGCGATCTTTTGCTCGCCCTATTTACGCGAGAGGTAACTGTTGGCCAACGATAAATACGACCCGGATTGGAAGCTTGTGCATTCTGAGCAGGAAGACAAAGGCTACCTCACTAAAGACGAGGCCAGCGGCTTTCTTGGCGCGGAAGTATCTTCCGCGGACGAACTGGACGATCTGGTGATGACACTGGATAGCGAAGGTATCGATCTGCATGAAGGCGAACTGCCCTCACAGCGCCGCAGAAAAACAGGGTTTGGCATTGACGACCAGGAGGAAATTGATGCGCCTATCGCGCCCGGCGCGCTGGATAAAACCAGCGATCCCGTTCGTCTTTACCTGCGGGAAATGGGCACAGTACCGCTTCTCACGCGTCAGGGAGAAATTGAAATTGCCAAGCGGTTCGAACGCGGGCATCTGCGGGTACTCAAGGCCATTTCACGCTGTCCCATCGTAATTCGTGAAGTGAAGGCGATTGGATCAGACCTGGAATGCGGAGTGCGCTCCATCAAGGAGCTGGTGGTCTTCAATGAAGAAGACGTGACCGATGAAGTGCTTACGGCGCGCGCGCAGGAAACCATCGCCCAGATCAAGGAGATGGTGGGACACTACAACAAGGCGCAAAAAATTGAAGAAAAACTGGACGGGATCAACCGGAAGAAAAACCCAAAGCTATACCGCCGGACTCTCTGGAAGCTGGGCCGGGAAAGAATTGCTGTCTCGCGGGTCATCCGTTCCTTCAAGTACACACATCCTGAACGAAAGCGCCTGATCGACCGCGTAACGACAACTACCGACGCAATGCGTTCCCTGGACCGCCAGTCCCAGCGGCTGGAAAAGAAATTTGAGTCCACCCGCAATGAGGAACACCGGGCTGAATATAAGCGCCAGCAACGGACCTGCATGGCTGATCTCAAGCAACTTGAAGAGGAAGCCGGCGTCGACTTTAAGGAGCTGTGCCGCACGCAACGTGAGATCGTGCAGGGGAACGTGGATGCGGAATATGCCAAGCGCGAACTGGTGGAAGCGAACCTGCGTCTTGTGGTATCCATCGCCAAGAAATACACCAATCGCGGACTACAGTTTCTGGATTTGATTCAGGAAGGTAACATGGGCCTGATGAAGGCCGTGGACAAGTTCGAGTATCGCAGGGGTTACAAGTTCTCAACGTATGCGACCTGGTGGATCCGCCAGGCGGTGACGCGGGCGATTTCTGACCAGGCACGCACAATTCGAGTGCCCGTGCACATGATTGAGAACATCAACAAGCTACTGCGTGCTTCGCGCCAACTGGTGCAGGAGCTGGGCCGTGAGCCCTCTTCTGAAGAAGTCGCACAGCGCATGGACATTCCGGTTTCAACTGTCCGCAAAGTGCTGAAGATCGCACAGCAGCCCATTTCATTGGAGAGCCGTGTGGGCGAAGAGGAAGATTCGCGCCTTGGCGATTTCATTCAGGATACCGCCGGGGTTTCGCCAGCCGACGCTATGATCCGCGTGAACCTGAAAGAACAAACCGCCAACGTTCTGCGCACCCTCAATCCGCGAGAAGAGCGGATCATCAAGATGCGGTTTGGTTTGGAAGATGGTTCCGAACACACTCTGGAAGAGGTGGGACAAAATTTCCAGGTTACCCGCGAACGTATCCGCCAGATTGAGGTCAAGGCCCTGCGCAAGCTGCGGCATCCTTCACGCTCGCGCAGGCTCAGAGCATTTGTTGACCGCAAAACATTCGACAACGGCAACGACTAAGAATCTGCTGCAACAAAAATTAAGCCCGGGCAATGTGCGATCATGCCCGGGCTTTATCTTCAAAAGCAACTACTCATCCAAAATTCATTTAGCCTTTGCAGCCATGCAGTTGTTTCAGCTCAGGTCTTTCTTAATTGTCTGGGCCGCCCACAATGCCAAAGCTGCAATGGTCAGAGTGGGATTTCCTGTGGCCACCGTAGGAAACACGCCGCTGCCAACCAAAAACAGATTGGAGTGGTCCCATGACCGCTGTTCAGAATTCACAACAGAATTCTCTTTTTTAGTTCCCATGCAATAAGTCCCGACAATGTGACCAGAGCCAAAAAACTTGATCAGCTTCGGTTTGCCCTTGACTGGTACCTCAAGCGCGCTGGGATCGTTAGCCTTAGGGGGCTGAGTGAACTGCTGCGCTTTCAATTGGTCAAAAATCTGGTCCGCTGCTTCCACCGCGGCCCCAAGCCCGGCCCGGGTATAAGGTGAAAGATTGTAAGTAATTTTTGGTCGCCGCAGTCCAAGGTTGTCTTTTTCGTCCGCAAGGGTCACTGTGTTTGTGGAATCAGGCGATTGCTCCACCAGAAAACCAAGACGGAACTGTTTGCGCAAATTGCTGTTGAGAGCTTTGACCAAATCCGGCCCAAATAATGCCTGTGGCTGTCCCGTGCCATTGGGATTCAAATGGCTTTCATTGAGTCCATTGATGAAATCAGTTGTAGTGGTGTAAGGATCGTTGATAGGAAAATTCCAGCCTTCATTCCCAATCTCAATCCGGAAAGCGGCGCGCTGGCTGCGGAAACTGCCATCGCGTGTGCTCTCAATACCTGAAGTGGCGAGCGGTCCACGATAACCAAATACCGGATTGGGCATCAACGCCCATGCCAGGTAAAGCGGATGGTCCATCAGATTTTTGCCGACTTGTCCGCTGAGGTTAGCGACTCCGTTCGGCGTACGCCCTTGATTCGTGGACATCAGCAACAGCCGGGGCGTTTCAATGGCGTGGGCCGCTATCACGAAGACTTTCGCGGTAACGCTCCCCGAAACTGGCTTTAGGCCATCGCCTCCCGGCGTCTGATATTGCAAATATTTGATTTGGCTTACGCGCCCATTCCCGTCCACCACAACATCACAAGCCACGGTCTGCGGCCAGATTGTCACATTACCGGTGTTCAGCGCCTGTTCCAGTGTCACACTCGGGTCATATTTGGCCTGGATGGGACAAATAGGAATGCAATTTGTGTTGCCTGCACAGACGCGTCGACTCTGATACGGCTGAGAGTTTCTTCCTGCCGGCGTATTGCTCACTACCAATGGTGTTCCCTGAAAAGATGTTCCGGTTACACCCTTGATGACAGCATCGTCTACCAAAGAAGCAGGAATTGGCTTCATTGGGTACTTGTAGCCTGGAGGAAATTTAATTCCGAGATATGCCTGGTCGGCAACATTGGCGGAAACCCCAATTTCAGACTCTGCGTTGCCATACCATGGTTCCAGATCGTTATAACTGATAGGCCAGTCCACCAGCTGGTGGTATTGGCTCTGCATCTTGAAGTCATTGGGAACAAAACGCAGGCTCGTGCCCAGCCAATGGCGCATGGTACCACCCGCCACGCGTTCATACGTGCTGCCAAATGCCAATGGTCCGGACTGGATCATGTAGCTCTGATTTGGGTCTTTCCAGTTGTCGTGGTCAAGCGTGAGCACCGTGGGCCGCGCGGCATTGAGCTTGCTGGGGTCGGCCAAATTGAAACTGCCCGGTGGATTGAAAAGATCAGGCGTATATGGAATCTCAGGAACTTTTGCCAGGGCCTGATAGAACCTTTGCACAAAATCGTTGTTATTCGATGGAAGACCAGCACCAGATTCAAGAATCAAGACCTTCTTGCCGGCAAGCCCGAGTTGCTTGGCGATCAGAGCGCCGGAAACGCCAGCGCCCACAATTACAACGTCATAGGAATTGTTCTGTGCAGCGCTCATGATCCACCTCCAATAAAATCTTCAAGTGACGGCGGCTGTTGCGACCAGTAACCAAACGTGAAGTTGCTGTAGCCCATGGGATGGGCCTGCGCCACGCTCCATACCCAGCCTTGTGTGTACGCTTCACTGGAAATGACCGCTACTGCCGGCGGTGATCCAGATGGCGGATTTTTGCTGTTGTATTTTTGAAGAGTGGCTGGATCATACCAGCTCCCCAGATACCACATGAGCATTACGCTGCGGGCCAAATAGCGTATGGCATCGCCTGATTGATTCAGGATGATGTTTCCAATCTGTGCCGGAGGCAGGGTCTGGTTTTTATTGTAAATATCCAGCAATTGCTGAAAATCAGCAGGCTTTTGTTTCTGCGCATAATCGAAATAAGTTTGTTTGATATTGATGGGATCAAGCGGCGGGGCCAGTTTGCCCTTGTCGATTCCAGTCAGCACCGCAGACAGACCCACGAAAAGATCCATCGGTGTATTGCTCATAGCTAGTACGCTCCTGCTTCTCTCTCTTCCGGTCCAAAGGAGCCGGGCAAAACCGCTTTGCCTACTGCGCTCTTTCCAGCACGTAGGTAAAGTTTGAAGGCCTGCCAGTGGTATCCGTGGCATTGCCATGACACGCCATGCAACTCGACGAGGACTGCGGAACAGTGCCCTGAATGTAGGTTTCCATGGTGGTGTTGCCAAGGAACGTGGGTGCAGGGACACCATTAGGATCAGTTTTACTTGTGCCATCGGTAGGCCACTGCGTGCTGATCAGCATGTAGTTTTTCCAAGGAGAGTTTCCAAGTATTCCCTGAAATGCTGCGTTGAGCTTCTTGACTTCATCCGTCATGTCCGTGAGCCTGACGATCTGACTGTGGTATCCGCCGGGAAATGGCACAATGTTCGGATTCCACGGCCGGGGCGGCTGATGATTCACAACGCAGTTTTTGCAGCTGGGATTGAAGAAGTTGTATTGCCGATGCGCCTGTCCGGCGCTTACGTCAGCCTGAGTTGGATCATTGTCAACGTGCTCAAAAGTTCCCCACACCCACTGCGGCTCGATCTCTGTCCGGTGGACGATGTGCAAGCCAACTAGCCCAACGGTGGCCACGTAACACTTTTCCTGTATCTTGGGGTTCTCCTGCGGCGGTATGTAAACCAGAACGCGAGCGGTATGAAAACCTGAGGTCTGGGCCTTTGGATCAAGTACTTTCCACGCAGCTTTTATGACGATAGCGCCGATTGTTCCGTTTGTCGTGTTCTGGACGATAGAGCCCTGAGGAAATTCCGTGGGCCCGGAAAACTTGTTTTGGCCTGCCTGGCTGTAGAGGTGATTCTGCACAATGTATTCGAACATGGGCTTGTTCATTACGATTTCGTAATGAACATATTGCCCGCCCTGGTCAATCAGCGGCCCGGTATTAAAAGGCTGTATCACCGTACTTAAGACATTGGGCGTTTTGCCTACCATCCGCAGGATTGGCATGGTTGAACCCTTGGGGCAGATGGCAGGACGAATGGGCGGGCTTCCCCACGGGCGAGGAGGCTTACCATTGGGAAGAAAAACATCTTCCACTTCCGCCCAGTTCTCCCAGATGGCTGGCGCATCGGCGCCGATGGTACCGCCGGACGCGGGAGAATTCAGCGCCAGAAAGCTAAGCCAGGAATTGAAGTCAAAAGCATGCTGAAGATTATCGAGATCAAAAGGGGCAATTGCTGTTACCGTGCATGGCAGCCCGCTGGTAAGAAGGCTGGGATCAATGGGTGCGTCCGGTTTGGTGGTATTGCAATTTGTTACCGGCGGGTTAATAGGCGGCGCCGCAACTGGCGCTGTTGGCTTTTTTACTTGTGGACCACCAGGCACCGGCGCTAACAATCCAAGAACGCATAGAAAAGTAATGACGGATGAGAATCGGCTTTTCACAGTTCAGTCTCTCCTTCCCGTATCCCGGGTAAAGTCCAGAGGGCGTATGGCCCGGATGTCTTTAATGTGCAGGCGGCGTTACCATTTGCGGCCGGATATACCCATATTGACGTTCCAGCCATTCGGAAACCACAAAGAGGTTTCCGTTGTTCGTCAGGAACAGGTTGATATATTTTTTGAGCCATCCTTGAAAGACCGGGCCATTTAAATGTTTTTCAAAAGCGGCGAAATCATCGAACGCGGAGACGAAGATTACTTCCAGGGCCGGAGGAGTGGGAAATGAAGTGAGCTTCCGGTTAGGAGTGTTGATGGTATACATCGGCACAAAGGGCTCTTTGTCCCGCACTTCCTGCTCCAGGATTTTTAATGCCGCAAGCGCCTCCTTGGTTTTACCTTCCAGAATGCTCCATTTTGCAATGATGGTAATCATGTCCCTCTCTTTTCTCTATCCGCTTGCTCGCTGCTATTCGATGGGGTTGCTCGCCCTAATCGACGAACGTCCGGTTCAATGGACTCAGGTCGAGTGGCATGGCGGTATCGGGTTGAAACTTTGATCCAATGCTCTGCTGGAACTGGAAGAAGTTTTTGGGATCCCATTTGCGCTTTACTTCAAGCAGCCGTTTGTAATTGCCTTCGTAGTATTTCTTCTGCCAGTCAGTTAGTAGCGGGTCAATGTAATTCACATAGGAACCAGTGAAAAAGGGCTCAAGCGCCTGATAGAAGTTGAAGCCCCACTCAATGTTGGCTCGGGCCTGCTGCGGCGTGTCCCAAATGGATTTTAGTTCCGGCACAAAGCGGGCCTTGCGATGCGGAAAAGCTGTTGCACCAGGGGCCACTTCAGCTACTTTCCCGCCGAGATGCGTCCAGACCATGAAGCTATCTTGCGATGGCCTGTTGCCCATATATTCTTCAAGCACTTTGATGGCTTTTGAAGTCCATGCGAGCGGCGGCATGACTCCTGCGCGAATGTAAGCATTGCGCCCCTTAACTGAAGTGGTGAGTCCAACCATTTCTTCATATTCAGGCAAAGTCATGTGGTTGAGATTGGCATAGCTTGGATTGCGCTTCATGAGCGGCTCAATCAACTTCAGGCCAATGCCAAATTCGCCGTTGAAAATTACGGTGAAGCCAAAGGTGGTGGTAGTTTTTGAGGGATTTCCAGGAACCGCAGTCGGGCCCCAGATTCCATAAACCGCCATTTCGTTTGGCAGCGTCTCCACCCAGTTGTTGTAAAAACCGATCACGTCCTGGGCCAGTTCCACGGGATAACGGATCTGCGCCATGAACATTTTTGGCGTGTTGGGCTTGTGGACTTGCAGTTCCATCTCCGTCACAATCCCAAAATTACCACCGCCACCGCCACGCAGCGCCCAGAAAAGATCAAGCTCATCTTTGGATTTTGAAGCTTCAGAAATGTGCCGGGGCTTGCCGTCAGCAGTCACGATCTTTAATGAGAGCAGGTTGTCAGCACTGATTCCATAAGAACGAGAAGCAAAACTAAAACCGCCTCCCTGTACAAAACCAGGAACGCCGACAGTAAGGCAGCCACCGCCCACTGGAATCAGGCCAGTGCCGGAGTTCGTCATGTAGGCATACACGTCACTCCAGAGTGCGCCCATCTGCACTCGAAGAGTGCGCCTTTTCGCGTCCAGCACCATCCCTTTCATGAGCGACATATCCAGAACCACGCCACCGGTGTTCAGGCAATATCCGGTTGCGCTGTGCCCACCGCCCAGGACCGTGAGTTTCAGTCCTTCCTTCTGCGCGAAACGCAGCGCAGTGACTACATCTTTCTCTCCATTCGCTTGAATAATAACTGTGGGCTGCTGCTGCACACGTCCATTGTCAATCTGCACAGCAGCTTCATAATCCGGGGTTCCCGGTAACAACACATAGCCGCTCAATTGCTGCTTCAGGTAGTCCAAGCTGCCCGGCGACACGCGCACTTTGGGCATGGTTGTTGCAGGTTGCACGCTTGCCTCTCTTTCTAGGTCCAGCTACGCCTTTCCGGCCGGTTAATCGATGAGTGAGTCCCAGGGCGAGTAACGCAGCTCACCACTGAGACAGAGGGATGTTGCACACTAGAACCTATCTCATAAATACGTATCGCACTAAGTAATTGCGCGGAGTTGAATTTACAGGCACATCTGTAACTATGGAACTGACTGATGTGCAGTGGGAGATGCTGAAATCATTGGTCGAACCCAAAACGCCCGGCA
>JAIQGL010000053.1 GCA_020072585.1 Terriglobia bacterium
AAAATCGCTCTGGCAAGAAAGCTGGTCAAAATCGTCTACGATACTCTGAAAAACCAGTGGGTCTTCGAAGATTTTCCCAGCTTTACCCTGGCTGCCTAAAACCAGCCAAAACAACTTTTGAGTGGACATTATTCATGGGGGACATGGAGAAACACTTGAGATTCACATTGGCGGGAGTCATCCATACCGGCCATTTCTCTGTGTTCCTCGGCGCTCTCTGTGGTTAAATGGTTTTATGAAATTCGGCGTCATCATCTTCCCCGGCTCCAATTGCGACCAGGACAGCTACAACGCAGCCATTGCGGCCACCGGCCAACAGGCCACAATGCTCTGGCACGAGTCGCACAATCTGGAGAATTGTGACGCTGTTATTGTGCCGGGCGGGTTTGCGTACGGTGATTACCTTCGCACCGGGGCCATCGCCAAATTCGCGCCCATTATGCAGGAGGTGGCAAAGTTCGCTGCTTCCGGGGGGCTGGTGATCGGCATTTGCAACGGCTTTCAGATCCTGTGTGAAGCCGGTTTGCTTCCAGGCGCACTCATGCGCAATGCGGGGCTGAAGTACATTTGTAAATTTGTGGACCTGCGCGTAGAAAATGCGGACACGCCGTTCACCAACGCCTGCAAACCGGGCGAAGTGCTCAGGATTCCCATCGGCCATATGGATGGGAATTACTATTGCGATGCGCAGACACTGGAAACGCTCAAGCGCCAGAATAGAATTGTTTTCCGCTACTCCACTCCTGACGGCCAGATTACATTGGCGGCCAATCCGAACGGATCGCTCGACAATATTGCCGGCATCTGCAATGAGGGAAGCAACGTTCTGGGCATGATGCCGCATCCTGACCGTTGCAGTGAATCTCTACTCGGTTCCGCGGATGGAGCAAAAATTTTTCGCTCCATGATTACGGCGCCCGTCATTTCTAAATAAACTGCCAGCCCGATAAGCGGCAGCCCTCCCCAAAGAAGAAGGTCGCATCCAAGCCTGTTAGAACTTCCCCTGGTTCTACCGACTTTAGGAGACCTTTTTATGCGCGTAAAAATGATGATGGCAACCCTGGCCTCTCTGCTGCTTGCCGCGGCGATTGGCTGTACAACAACCAATAAAGCCAATACTCCCGATGTGAAGGACCAGGTTTCAAAAGCTCTGGACAATGCCGGCTACAAGGACCTGAAAGTAGCTGTAAATAACGATAAACAACTTGTCACGCTCAGCGGCGACGTGAAGACCCAGGAAGACAAGAACCGGGCCGAAGATTTGGCCAAAAGCGCTGCTGCAGGTTATGTGATTTCAAATGAAATCGGCGTCCGGCCCGAAGGCGCGGAAAGCGCAGCCAAGAAAATCGACTCCAATGTCGATGATGCTATCGAAAAAGATTTCAAGGCAGTGATCATCGCGAACCGGATGGAGAAACAGCATATCCGCTTTGACGCCAAGAACGGCGTGCTCACGCTGAAAGGTGATGTTGACACTCCGCGCCAGCGCGAGCAGGTGGAAAAACTTGCCGCTAGCGTTCCTAACGTACAACAGGTAGTGAATGAGCTGGATGTAAAGGGCGCGAAGAAGAAGCCGTCTGGCATGTAAACACAGCGAATTGTTCAGGGACGGCGATTATCGCCGTCCTTTATTTTTGGAGCTTGCCGGGAAGAGCAGTTAAATTCCCTCACCATCGGCGCCTGAGCCTGTCCAGGCTTCTTTATTTACCACATACGGCATCCGCGTTATATCTCCACTATAGTTTTTTTCCAGCACATCGCGCAGACCCTGAATGCAGCGTCCGGCCATGCCCTTCTCCGGATCGATGGAAAGCCGGGTAATGCGTCCGCCGCTGGCAAAGTGGTGGAAAAGGCGGCAACGGTCTTCAATTTCAGGATCAAGCAGCGGCGAATCGGCGGCGAGAGGCTCTTTCTCAAACACATCCAGGGCCGCACCGGCGATCCATCTTTCCTTCAGCGCCTTTGCCAGCGCGTTCTCATCAATCACCGGCCCGCGGGCAGCGTTGATCAGGTAGGCCTCTTTGCGCATGAGTTTTAGCGTACGCTCGTTGATGAGGTGATACGTTGGCGAGCCTCCTTCGCGGATCAGCGGAACATGCAGGCTCACAAAGTCCGCTTGCGCCAGCGCCTGTTCCAGGCTGACATACTTGATCCAGTTCTTCTCCCTGACCATGCCGAGTTTGTGGCGAAGCTCCATCACCTGCTCCATGTCGGCGGCAAACCGGTGGTTCTGATAAACCGGATCGTAACAGAGCACGTTCATGTCAAAGCCGGTGCACTTTTTGATCATCGCCAGACCAATACGTCCGGTGCCAAGCACAGCGATGGTCTTGCCGGAGATCTCATCGCCTAGAAACGGGAGAAACGGATGCCATGCGCCCCATTTCTGCTCGCGCACCATTTTTTCACTGTCCCACATGCGCCGGGCCAGTGTGCCCATCATCAGGAAGGCAAATTCGGCGGTGGCATCATTCAGGACTTCCGCAGTGTTGGTGAATGGCACCCTGTAGCGGTTGGCGTCAACGCGATTGATGTTGTCAAAGCCCACGGCAATCTGCGAGACAACTTTCAGCGTTCCCTTACCGGCCTCAAATACTTCTGCGTCGATGGGGTCGCGCAGCGTTGTGATCAGAGCATCCACGCCGCTGGCAGCTTTTTCCACGATCAGTGATTTAGCTGGCGCTTCAGGCCCCGGATAGACGTCAAGCGCGTAGCCTTTGTCGCGCAGGAGATTTTCGGCGGCATCGCCGATGTGGCAAGTGGCATAGATCCTAAAATTATTCTTGGACATAGAAATTTTGTCGCCGCTGATGTTCGCAGATGAACGCTGTTAAAGCCAAAAATCAGCCGCGAATCAACGCGAATTTTACGAATCAGGAAAACTAGAGCGATTCGTGTTGATTCGCGAAAATCCGCGGCTCAATCTTTTTGCCGGCCGCTTAGAGGTTCTTTTTTGCCCAGGCCCCAATGCGGTTCAGCGCTTCATCAAGATTTTCCATGGAGTTGGCGATGCTGAAACGCAGATAGCCTTCACCGAACGCGCCAAACGCAGTGCCGGACAGACATGCCACGCCAGCTTCATTCAGCATTGCTTCTGCCAGCTTGCGCGAGTCCCACCCGGTCTTTTTGGTATTGGGAAACGCATAGAACGCGCCATGCGGCACGCGGCAGCTGAAGCCGGGAATCTTATTGAGTCCGGCAATAAATTTGTCACGCCGCGCCTTGAACTGCGCGCACATATGGTCCACTGATGATTGATCGCCCTTGAGCGCCTCAATGCCCGCCATCTGCGTAAAGCCGGCGCTGCATGAGTTAACGTTCGTCATCAGGCGGCCAAAGTGGGCAGCCAGGTCTTTGCGCATTACACCGTAGCCCAGACGCCAGCCGGTCATGGCAAAGGTCTTGGACCAGCCGTCCAGCATGATCACGCGATCTCTCCAGCCGGGCAATGACATCAGCGAATGGTGTTTTCCCTCAAAGATCAGGCGGCTGTAAATTTCATCGGAGAGCACCATGATGTCGCGGTCGCCGATGGCGGCGGCTATGTCTTTCACGTCCTGCTCAGTGACCACGCTGCCGGTAGGGTTGTGCGGCGAATTCAGCACGATCAGCTTGGTGCGGTCCGTGATCAGGTCAGCAAGTTCGTTGGGATCAAGGCGGAAATCTTTCTCTTCCCGCATCTGTAGCGGGACTGGCGTGGCGCCCGTGAAGTTGATCAACGACTCATAGATGGGGAAGCCGGGATTGGGATAGATGACCTCATCGCCCTCTTCCACCAGAGCGGTAAAGGTGAAATAAATCGTGGGCTTGCCGCCGGGCACAATCACAACTTCATCCGCCGTGACTTTTACTCCGTGCGTGCGCGTGACTTCATCCGCCACGGTCTGCCGCAGCTCCGGCATGCCGGCGGAAGGCGTGTAATGCGTGTAGCCCTTGTGAATGGCTTCGATGCCGGCTTCAACCACATTGGCCGGTGTATCAAAATCCGGCTCACCGATCTCCAGGTGAACAATGCTTCTGCCCTGTGCTTCCAGCGCGCGCGCTTTGGCAAGAGTTTCAAAAGCGGTTTCCGATCCCAGGCGGGCCATACGCTTGGCCAGCCGCAGCTCTGTCGCAGTGGTTACTGTGCTCATTTTTTACGCTCTTAAATGGATTACTCGTTAACCGCTTGTTCCTGGCTTTGTGATCGCAACACGTGCGCCACGGTGTACGGCACGCGCCGTGTTGGTTCCTGGAAGTTTCGTACTTGAAGATCGCCCAGCAGGCCCAGGGCAAGCATCTGTCCGCCAAAAACAATCAGGACCGCGGCGGAGATCAGCAATGGGCCGTGCTCACCCATTACGCTTGCATGCCAGATCAGTTTGGAAATCATCAGCCAGAAAGCCACTCCCAGCCCGCCCAGCAAAGAGAGCATGCCTACGGTGCCGAACAGGTGCAACGGGCGGTACATATATTTCAGCAGGAAGCGGATGGTGATCAGATCAAAAAATACCCGGAACGTGCGCGAGATCCCGTAATGCGAATTGCCCTTGGGGCGCACAATGTTCCTGATGGGGATTTCACAAATGGAAGCGCCATACCACGAGGCCAGTGCAGGAATAAACCGGTGCAGTTCGCCGTATAAGGGAAGCTGCTGGATGATCTCGCGTCGATAGGCTTTGTAGGTGGTGCCGAAGTCGTGGATCTTTACTCCGCTCAACCGGGACATGGCCCAGTTAGCAATGCGCGAGGGTAGCCGCCGCATCACGAAATTATCCACGCGCTCTTTGCGCCAGCCGCTCACCAGATCGTAGCCCTGCTCCAGCATTTCAAGAAATTTTGGAATATCGTCAGGATCGTGTTGCAGGTCGCCATCCATGGCGATAACGAACTCTCCCTGTGCGTGCGCAAAACCCGCTGCCAGCGCTGAGGTCTGCCCGAAGTTGCGCCGCAACTTCACCACCACAACGCGACTGTCAATGGTCACGATCTCACGCAGCAGCCTGTAGGTCCGGTCGATGCTGCCGTCGTCGACAAACACCAGCTCAAACGCGTCGCCGGTGGCTTCCATGACCGCCTTCAGCCGGTCATAGAGCGCCGTTACGCTCTCCTGCTCATTGTGAAATGGAACTACAATCGAGTACTTCAGCATTCTTCGAAATTATACATCTGTTGTTCCAACCTGCGCCCTGAAAATACTGGAAAAGCAGGATGGTTCCCTTAATGTTTATTCTCCCTTACCTGTATTTGCCCCGGATTTTTACGGTTCGGTCCAGTTCGTCCACAACCTCCAGGATTTTTAGCTTCAAATCACGGTCCAGCTCCGCCTTGCTCAGGTAGTCATGGACCTGCTTTTGCGCCTCGGCTGTCTGCTGCCCGCCGATGAAAGCGTTCAGCCACGCCAGCATAAAAAAGATCTTTCGCTCGCGTTTCACCTGTGGCAGGGCATCCAATGCGCGTGCAAGGAAGGGAAGCGTGAGCGCTGACTGGTTCCACCAGTTAAAACTGCCCAGGCTCTGCTCCACCCAGTCTTCCGGACGGGCGGTATTGTGCAAGTATTCATCGAAGTATTGGCTCTTGGTAGCTGCATCCGGACGGGCTGCCGCAGCCATATAAGCATACTTTTTGCCGTCACCGGAGGGATCGCGTTTTTCCTCGGCATCTAAGATCGCCTTTGCCTCAGGATCATTCAGCGCGACCAGCGAAGCCACCATGTTCCAGCGATCCAGCGGACGCAACTCCACTCCTGGGACGGTGAGCTTGCCGCTCAGCATGTCTTTCAGATGGCCCCTCGCGCTCTCCGTCTCCGCGACGCCCCGCAATGCGCGAAACCAGGTGATGCGCATGTCTTGCGCTGACGAATGGACCATCTGGTCGGCGGCCAGAGTCTCCATTTTCGGCACAAGTTGTGCTCGGACCGCAGGACTTACATAACGATGCAGCGCCGTGATTGTTCGGCCAATGATGCTCTGCGCCAGAGCCTCATCTTTCTCTTCAGGGAGCAGGCGCAAGGCAAGATCGATGTATTCGTGCGGATCCATCGCGGCTTCGCGAACGGAATCCCATAATGAGCCCCAGAGCAGCGTGCGCTCAAAGACGTCCTTGATTCCGCCCAATTCCCTTGTCACAGCTTTGCTGCTGACCGGGTCAAGCAGAAAGCGGCCGTAGGCTTCGTCTTCATAGTTGGCAAAGATGAATGTCGGACAACCGAGTCCGTCGCTGCTGCCGACACTGAATTGTCTCGTTAAGGTCTTTGGGTCGGCACGCAAAACCTGGTAATTCTCGCCGCGGCCCAGCATCACTTTCGTGGCCATGGGCCAGAGGCCGTCCGTGCCCAGCACGTCATGCTGCGCCAGGACCACATGCGTCGCACTGAGTGAACCCTGCTTTTCGCACGTCCACCGCACATCCACCTGCGGCATGCCTCTCCGCCGGATCCACGCGTCTGCCCACTCTGCCGAGACTTCTTCGAGCCACGCTCGAAGGCACGCACAAGGTCGTTCCACTCTGCGTTCGCGTAAGCATGTTCTTTGAGATACAGCCGCAAGCCGTCACGGAATTGATCATCGCCTAAAACAAACGCGAGCTGTTTCATCACTCCCGGGGCTTTGGAATAAACAATCGCCCCATAGGCTGACTTGGCGTCTTTGAGATTGGGTATGTCCTGATAGATCGGCGTTGTGCCCTGCGTGGAATCGATGGCATACGCGGCAGGCTTAATGGCCTGGTAAAAACGCTTCCACACATTCTCATCCGGCTTGAGCTCATCCAGAGCGTGATACGCCATATATTGCGCGAAGCCCTCTTTGAGCCAGAGATCGTCAAACCAGCGCATGGTCACCAGATCGCCGAACCACTGGTGCGTGAGCTCGTGCAGCAGCAGAATGTCCCGGTTCAGGCGGTCACTTGTGCGTGGGCGCCGTACGGAAGAGAATCGACTCTTCGCGCAAAAATGTCGCACCGGCGTGTTCCATGCCGCCATAGGCAAAGCCGGGCAGCATGACCATGTCGTACTTGGGGAAAGGAAACGGCTGGGCGAAATAGTCAGAGAGATACTTGATGCCGTCAGCCGTGATCTGCTGGACTGCCGCCGCCTCGGCCTCAGCTTTTTCGAGCTTCGATTTCCGGACGTAAAGCCCCGGCAATCCCGGTGTGTCATGGACTTTCTTAAATGGTCCTGCGGCGAAAGCGAAGAGGTAGGTGCTGATCGGCTTGGTCTCAGCGAATTCAACACGATGTATCTGCACCGCCCCGCTGCCTTCTTTTATGGTCTCTTTGCCAACGGCATTGGAGATAACAGTCCAATCGAGCGGAGCAGTGACCGTGAGGTTGAACCTGGCTTTCAGGTCCGGCTGATCAAAACAGGGAAAGGCCATATCGGCGTCCATCGGAACAAAGAGCGTATAGACGTATTCGCTGCCATCATCCTTATCTTCAAAGCGTGTGATGGCCTTTCCCGCTGGCGCGACCGGCGCAATAAAATCGATCTCCACAACGTTCTCGCCCAGTTTCAGAAACTTGGCCGGCAGCTCGATGTGGCCATTCTGAATCGTGGGCGGCGCAGCCTGTCCGTTGATCATCAGGATGCTGATGGACCCTTCGCGAAAATCCAGCCATTCCGGCAGAATGCCGCGGTCGTCCGGGTTCTGCACAAAGCGCAGCTCTTCATGGCCGGTAATGGAATCCGCTTTTGGCCGGATGTTGTAGTTGAGCTGGTAGCGGATGTCCGTTAACTGCTGCGCCCGCAGCTGGGCCAAATCTCGGGGAACACCGTCCGGGGCCTGGCCCGCAGCGGATGCAATGGCGAGAAGACTGAAAAGGCAAATCCTTGCTAACGGACGGCGAATAGTCATTGGTGGAAGCTCCGGAGTTGCTGCTCAAGAGTGCCCATTTTACCCTTCTGCCCCGACCTGATACTCTCTCTCGTATTTCCCGGGAGATATATATGCCTTCAACCGCCATCTGGCGACTGCTCTATTCAATATCCCTCCGTGGTGCAATTTTGTTTTTGATGTTCACGGCAGGTTCGCCATTTGCAATCGCGCAAACCTCCAAACCCCTCGACGGCAAACCCTGGGATTTGGGTGTCTGGGCTGGCGGAGGATTCAGTGTCCCTGGCGGTACCAAGGATACGCATACCTTCAACGGCGGCGTCCGCTTGGGCAAAGTGCTGACGGGCGATCATCTGGGCAGTTTTCTTCGCGGCAACTTTGAGTGGTCCGCCGACTTCATGCCGGTTTACTACGTCTGGCAGCCAGCCCCGGCACAAAACACTTATGGTGCAGCCTTCAATCCGGTAAATCTAAAGTGGAACTTTACCAATTCCGCGCACACCGTGCCGTTTCTGGAACTAGGTGGCGGAGTGCTTTTCAGCAACCATGCCGTGCCACTCAATACGTCACACGTAAACTTCCTCACGCACGCCACGCTGGGCTTCCAGTTCTTCAACAATGATCGTCGAGCCTTTACGGCGGGCGTTCGCTATGAGCATATTTCCAATGCCGGCCTGACTGTGCCCAATCCAGGAGTCAACACCGTGCAGTTTCAGCTGGGGATGAATTGGTTTAGATAGGCCATCTTCTGAAATCTCGAGCGGAGGGAGAGATCGCTATCATCGCAAGTCAGCTAATTAAACGCCAGTAGGCAACCGCGAATGAACGCGAAATTGCACGGATTTTGCTCGCATGGATTCGCGGTTAATGGGAGTTGTGGGGAGTAGGGATTCCTCGCTTGCGCTCGAAATTTTAGAAGAGCGTTCTTTGCGCCCATCGCGGTGAATCCGCTATTCTTGCCTGTTATGTCCACCCTGGTTGAATGCGTCCCTAATTTCTCTGAAGGCCGAAACAAAGCGGTGGTTGACGCCATTGTTGACGCCATGAAAATTCCCGGCGTCTCGCTTCTTGATCGCGAAATGGACTCTGACCACAATCGCTGCGTCATCACTATTGTTGGCGATCGCGAAGCCATTACGGAAGCTGCGATACGCGGCGTGGGCAAAGCGTCTGAGCTGATTGACCTCACGAAGCATCAGGGAGCGCACCCGCGGATGGGAGCGGCCGACGTGATTCCGTTTATCCCGATCGAAGGCGTGACCATTGAAGACTGCGTGGCCATTGCCCGCACAGTGGGAGAGGAAATTTGGAAGCGCTTTCAGATACCCGTCTATCTGTATGAATCGGCGGCGACCCATCCAGACCGGCAAAACCTGGAAAACATCCGCCGTGGCCAGTTTGAAGGGCTGCGCGAAGACATTAAGGTCAATCCGGCACGCAAACCGGATTTCGGCAATGCTGAACTGCATCCCACGGCTGGCGCCACTGTGGTTGGGGCGCGCAAAGCGCTGATCGCCTACAACGTCTTTTTGAATACTAAGGATGTTGAGATTGCCAAAAAGATTGCCAAGGCCGTACGCTATTCCTCCGGCGGGTTGAGGTACGTGAAAGGCGCGGGCTTTGAAGTACGCGGGCTGGCCCAGGTTTCCATGAATCTGACCGACTTTGAGCAGACGCCCATCGCGCGCGTCTTTGAATTCGTAACGCGGGAAGCGGAGCGTTACGGTGTACAGCCGCTCAGCAGCGAGATCGTCGGACTGATTCCCAAGAAAGCACTGGAGCAGGCGGCCGAGTGGTTTCTGCAGGTGGAAAACTTTGATTCGTCCATGATCCTGGAGAACCGGCTGGCTGCGGTGACCAGCGGAAAAATGGCTGTTGGAGGTCTGCGCGCCGGAGTTGAGCCGTTCATTGAACAGCTCGCTGCGCCAACGGCGACCCCCGGTGGGGGAAGCGCTGCGGCGGCAGTGGCAGCCATGGCGGCTGCACTGGGTAGCATGGTAGCCGCAATGTCGCGGACCAAAAAAGCTTATCTACAGTATGAGCCGCAGTTGAGCGCGGCACTGGCCCGGCTGGCGCAGCTCCGTGAAGAGTTAAAGGCGGGCATTGACGAAGATGCCGAAAGCTATAACCAGGTGATGGCGGCCTATAAGCTGGCTAAAACTTCAAGTGACGGCGAGGCGGCGATCGAGACCGCCATGAAAGGCGCAACCAGCGTTCCCATGGAAACAGCCCAGAAGGCGCGCGAGGTGGCCGATATCATCGAGAGCCTTAAGACGATTACCAGCACGAACATGGCTTCTGACCTGACCGTGGCATCGGCCATGGCAAGCGCGGCCATTGTGGGGGCGCTGGCCAATGTGGAAATTAACCTTGGATTATTAAAAGATGCTCGATTTGCCGAGGAGATACGTTCTAGAGTAGGGCGACTCCAGAGGTGAATACCTTAAGTAATGGGAAAATTAGCATCCTGAGCTGCACCTGAATGCATCAGACTAGGCAAAACCGGACTAAAATATGAACATGAAACGCACTCTTGTAATTGTGCTCGCTTTCCTGGCGAGCGGCCTGTATAGCTTTGCCGCGTCCTTGGGCACAGCCGCGCGCACGGTGATTCCAGTTGAAGTCCAGCAGGTGATCAACGTGGATTACCGCCGCATGCGAAATTCTGAAACAGCCATGGACATGAAGGCCAAGCTGCTTCCGCCCAACATGAAGCAGTTTGAAGATGCTCTAAAAGACATTGGTGTGAACCCCGACAAGGACATTGACCAGATCACGCTGGCTTCTTTCCGCCTGAAAGACCACGGCCTGCAGATGATTGGCATAGCGCAGGGGCAATTCCCGCGCAAGAAGCTGGGGCTCAAGATTGCCAAGCAGAACATCAAAGGCACAAAGAAGAACGGGTCCATCATTTATCCCATGTCCGGCGGGATGCAGATGACCTTTCTGGATGACTGGACCATGCTGTTTGGCGACATCTCCGCCGTGAAGGCCGCGCTTGATGCGCGCGATAATTCCAGCATGAGCCTGAATGCCAATCGCGAAATTACCGACATGATTCCTTCCGTGGAGCAGGGAACAGTCTGGAGCGTTCTTGACTCTGCCGGCACCCAGACCATGCTCAAGTCCGCTCTGGGCAGCGCCGCCGAACTGAGCGAATTTGACAGCATGAAGAAGAAGCTGCTGGGCTCGCGCTACAGCATGGACTTTGATCACGGCGTGGATTTCAACCTGAACGTTCTCACTTCTGACAATGTGACGGCATCGACCCTGTCTTCTGTGTTGAAAGCTGGCATGTTGTTCAAGAAGATGGATGCAACTCCCACGGAGAAGACCGCGATTGAAGGCACTTCCGTGGATAATGACACCAACAAACTGGTGGTGCGCTTCAAGGCCGATGACAAGAGTTTCCAGCAGTTGATTGAATCGCCGATGTTTGCGTCAGTAGTGCGGTAAATCAAAAGCCTTTTTGGCGATCGGTTGCGAGCATTAGGTTTAGATCTCGGCGCTCATGGCCTGGGCCAATTCTTTGAGTGACTTTTCGTTTCTCCGATACCACATCCACAAGCCATGTTTCTCTGCCTGCACCAATCCGGCTTTGCGCAGAATGGCCATGTGGTGCGAAATCGTCGGCTGCGACAGCGTGACATGGTCCTGCACGTCACAGGCGCACATGCCCACGCCCTTGCCAATGGAGCACTGGCCCTTTTGCTTCAACAGTCGGAGTATCTTGAGCCGCGCCGGATCGGCTACGGCCTTCAGCGCCAGGATGAGTTGCTTATCGGAAAGGGACATATTTACGATTGTCAATACATGCGAGTTTCGGGTCAAGCCATGTCTTCTGTAATCCCGAAGCGCAGCGAGGGAACCCTATAGTTACGGAAACAGAGTAGGCAATTCATTCCGGCTTGGAGCAGGAGGGATTGTTTTTGCTGAACATGCCAGCACGTGATCTCGGTAGTCAAAGGGTTCCCTCACCGCTTGGCAGTTCGGGATTTCAGAAAACGAAACTTTGTCCACCCAACCGCATCTCATAGAATCTGAATATGAGTGACGATTCCATCTTCTCCGGCAATGACCGCAAAGAAAAAGAGCGGCAGATGCTCCAGGAAGGACGTCTGCCTCCGGGACAGTCTCTTACGCTGAAGTGGCCGGTGCTGCATTATGGTTCGGTGCCGCGCTTTGATCCTGCACGGTGGGACTTCCGCATTCGCGGCCTAGTGGAACAGCCGGTACGGCTGACCTGGGAAAAATTCAACCGGCTGCCCAAAGTAAAAACGCACAGTGATTTCCATTGCGTTACGCGCTGGAGCCGCTTTGATAATGACTGGGAGGGCGTCGCCTTTCAGGAAGTTCTGAAGTTGATCAAGCTTAAGCCGGAAGCCAGCTTCGTGCTGGTGCACGCCGAGCAGGGGTTCACCGCGAATGTTCCGCTGGCTGATCTGGACCGCGATGACGTGCTCTTTGCCACGCACCATGACGGCCAGCCTCTGAGCGCTGACCATGGCTATCCTCTGCGGCTGATCGTACCCCACCTTTATGCATGGAAATCAGTGAAGTGGGTGCGTGGACTGGAGTTTACTCAGGAGGATGTTCCGGGCTTCTGGGAGCAGAACGGATATCACATGTACGGCGACCCGTTCCGGGAGCAGAGGTTTGATACAGATTAGCTTTTTTTCCTGGAATCCCGAGCGGAGCGAGGGAACCCTATAGCTGTGATTTGACTTTAGTTTTCGAGATGGTTAAGGTACGAGGTTCACAAATTCAAATCGCGGCTTCATATCAGACCAACTGACTCTCGCGTTTGTTCGTGCCGCTGGTTCTGTCGTAGCAATAGAGTTCCCTCACCCGCTCCGCGGATTCGGGATTGCAGAAAAGCTTCTACTTCACAATCGCGTTATAGCCATCGCCGGACAGTCGGGCGCGCATGGCGTCAGCATCTTTCTTATCGCTGAAAGGCCCAACCTGTACGTGAAAGAGCGGATCGCCCGATGAGTTGGCGACAAAAACAGGGTACTGCTTTTTGCGCAGAGCGGTAACCAGGATCTCGGCGTCTTCCTGCTTGGATACGGCCGCCACCTGCACCATATAGGAGCTTCCGGCTCCGTTCTTTACCTCTGTTCCAGACTGCGCGCTGGATTGGTCCGAAATCTTGCTGCTAGACGGCTGTTGGTCACTGGATGGCGGGGCAGAGTTTTTGCTAGCCGCACCAGTATCGGTGCTGGCAGGTGTGCAGTTCGGCGAGCCGGGAGGGCAGTTCTGCGTGGTTGTGTCCGGGGTCTTATTGGCGCCGGAGGGTTTCCCCACGGCGCTGCCGCTGGGGACCGTGGCAACGATCTCTGTTCGACCACCCGCGCTGGAGCTTTTGCCGAGCAGGTAGCCCATGGTGAAAAACACGCCGCAGATAATCACCAGGCCAAAGAAGATGCCCAGTAACTTACCTGTACTCAGTGTGATCTCCGTGTCGCTTACCTGGTCTTTTTCTGTTTCGCCCATCTGTGCCCCAGTAGCCATTAGTCCCCCGATTTTTCACCAGTGTAACCCGATTTACCATCACTTCTTGCCAATATTCTCCACAGCTTTGGTGAGGGCGGAGATCATGTCCACTGGTAACGGGAAGACAATGGTCGTGTTCTTTTCCACGCCGATTTCCGTCAGCGTTTGCAGGTAACGGAGCTGGATGGCGATCGGCTCACCGGAAAGAATGTGTGCTGCTTCCATGAGCCGCTGCGACGCCGAGAATTCACCCTCTGCGTGGATGATTTTGGCGCGCTTTTCACGCTCGGCTTCTGCCTGTTTGGCCATGGCGCGAAGCATCGATTCAGGCAGGTCAACCTGCTTTACTTCCACGTTGGAGACTTTCACGCCATAGGGCGCTGTGTGCTGGTCCAGAATGCTCTGGATGCGCGCATTCAGCTTGTCGCGATGGGCCAGCAACTCGTCAAGTTCCACCTCGCCCAGCACCGAGCGAAGCGTGGTCTGAGCAAACTGCTGCGTCTGCCAGTAATAGTTCTGTACCTGGACTACGGCCTGTGGCGCGTTTACCACACGCCAATAAATAACGGCATTCACCTTCAGAGTAACGTTATCGCGCGTGATGATGTCCTGCGGCGGGACTTCCAGCGCCTGCTGACGCAGATCGACGCGGATGATTTTATCCACCGGAGCGAAGACCAGGATGACGCCGGGGCCTTTTGCGTCTGCCATCAGGCGGCCCAGGCGGAAGATTACGCCGCGCTCATATTCGCGCAGGATCTTGATGGAATTGACAATATACAGAAAGACAATCACGACAGCAGCGATAGCAAAGATTGGCACGGCGCCTCCATCTGGTTCGAGTGGGGAATCGAACGGATTCTATGGTACCCGAGTGACAAAAGCAAAAAATCATCCTGCTACTGAAGCTTGTGGAACCGATTCATGCACCGGTTCCACACGGAGCACAAGGTTCTCTACTCCGCGGACAACCACCTTGCTGCCGGCTTCAACATTCGCCGGTGAGACCGCGTCCCAGAGCTCGCCTTGGACGAAAACCTTCCCTGCGGGTGTGAGCGGAGCGCATACAATCGCCACCTCGCCGATCATGCCTTGCTCTCCGGTGACCACTTTGTTTCTGCGGGCCTTGAGGGCAATCGTCATCAGAAAGACGGTAATGGCCCCAAGCGGCAGGCTGACCCCGAGTGCCGTCCAGATGTTGACGCGCAGCTCCGGGATGGGACCATCCACCAGAAGCAGTCCGCCAAGCGCCATGAGTGCGACTCCCCCTGCGCCAAGCACGCCGTGGGTCTGGAACTTTGCTTCCAGTACGAAGAGCGCAAATGCCGAGAGCATGAGCACTATGGCGATGGACCGGAAAGGCAGCAGGTTCAACGCATAAAAAGACAGCAGGATCGCGATGAACCCAATCACTCCAGGCACGATTGCGCCGGGATGATTGAATTCAAAATAAATAGACAACATGCCGATGGTAAAGAGCAGGAAGAGGACATTGGGGTCCATCAGAAATGCCAGGATGTGCTGCTTCACAGTCATTTCATAGATGCGGACGGGCTTGCCCGTGACGTGAAGCACGGCCTTGGACCCGTCAAAACGCGTGATGACCTTGCCTTCAAGCTGCTGAAACAGGTCAGTTTCATCTTTAGCGATGTATTCCACCAGATGCTGGGCCAGCGCTTCTTCGGCGGTGAATGTCTTGGATACACGAACGGCGCTTTCAGCCACGTCAGCATTGCGCCCGCGTTTTGCCGTGTAAGAGCGCATCAGTGAAGCTCCATAGTTCTCCAGCTTTTCCTTCATCACTGGATCCATCGTAGCGCCGCTGAGCACCGGGTGAGCGGTGCCGGCATTGGTCCCCGGCGACATGGCGGCCACATCTGCCGCTTCAAGAATGAAGAAGCCGGCGGAAGAGGCGCTACCGCCCGCAGGCGTCACATAGATGATGGTCGGCATTGGAGCAGCCAGGATCTTTTGAATGATGTCCTCCATCGCAACCATCAGGCCGCCCGGGGTATTGATCTCGATCAGGAGCGCATCCGCATGCGTGCGCTGGGCTTCCTGAATGGCGCGGTCAACGTAATCGGCGGTCAACGTATGAATGGGGCCATTCACCACGATCTTCAGCACGTCAGCCGAAGCGGCGCGCGAAGCAAAAAAGAGCGTGAATGCAATTGCAATCTTAAATAAGCCGGTTTTTGAAAGAAGATTCAGACGCATGTTTCTAACCTCAAGGTTGCGGAGACTGGGCTTTGCCCGTGAGACCCGCGGCGATATCGCGTTTCAGGGTGGCTGCCGCAGCATTGGCTGGATCAATCGCCAGAGCGTGTTCAACGTCTTGCGCGGCTGCCGGTAATTTATTTTCTGCCATATCCAGCCGCGCCAGCACCAGATAGGCTTCAGCGGTTGGTTGTAATTTGATTGCCATGCGCGCTTCATTGCGTGCGCCCACGTTGTCCTGGACGGATTCAAGCACGCGCGCCAGGCCTGCATGGGCCTCAGCGCTGGTGGGATCAAGCACCACGGATTCACGAAATTGTTTCTCGGCTTCGCCCATCAGGCCTGCTTGCAGCAACTCCTGGCCGTGTTGAATGTGAAATGCCGCATGGCTTGCCGGGTCAGATTTTGCCAGGCGGGTTTCGTTGATGTTTTCTATTTCCAGCGCCAGCTGGCGGAAGGTGGATTCGTCATAGTTACGTTTGATCCGCTCCAGAGGCAGGCGCGCGGGCGGTGTACCGGAAATAATGGCTTCAAGAAAGCCCTTTGCCTCGGCATCTGGATTGATGGCCAGCGATGCGCGCAGCTCACGCGTTGCGCCGGAAGTATCGCCTTCGCGATACAGCTCCACCGCCAGGTTGAAGCGGTAGTCGGGTTCATCGGGGTCCGTCTGCACGGTTTTTTCGAAGTATCCGCGGGCGCTGCGCTGGCCGCGCCTTGACGCTACCACGCCCAGATTGTTCAAGACCTCCGTGAGCGGCAGCCGGGCGGCGAGAGAACGGAAAGCGCTGTCCGCTTTGTCCATGTGTCCGGCATAGAATGCTGCCAGACCAAGATAAAACTGGGCTTCATTGGCATTGGCATCACCCATGGGAACACGGGTAAGCCAATTCGCCGCCGATTCATAGTCGCGTGCTTTGTAGTAACTCTTGCCCAGTTGCAGCAGCGCCAATGCGTGCGCTGGTTCCAGCCGGACCACTTCCTTGAAGCGCTTGATCTTTTCCTGTTCGCTGGTGGCCATGATGCCGCGGACGTAATTCTCCAGAACCTCGTTCTCAAGAGCCTCCGGGTGTTTCGCGGGGAAGCGGGCGACGAAGTCTGCTTTCGCGACCGTGCCCTCCGGATTCAAAGTGTTGAGCACGTCCCAGGCCAGGGCGGTCTGGATCGCAATCAGATTTGTCAGTGGCCCGGACTCAGTAAGTTCGCTGCTCAGGCGAAGGCGTTCCATGTCCATCATTCGGGCGTGGACGGTAATATTGCTGCCGTCAACTCGGTAGTCGCCCATGAGCACATAGTCGGCGTCCAGTTGCTGGGCCACCTGGTAGAGCGTGGCGCGGGATGGCTTGGCGCCGGCGGGAATACCGAGCCGGTCAAAAGCGTTGAGACGGTCTTCACGGTTCATGATAAAAAGTCCGCTGGAGTTGAGGCGCGCGCTCAGGACCTCAGGAAAGGCTTCACCGATCCAGTCAATTCCCGCTGCGTTGGAAGTGTTCTCAAAAGGTATGATCAACAGCAGCCGGCTCACGTGGATAGGGCCGGGTTGCTGCAGGGCCGGAGAAGGCAAAGATACAGCCAGGGCGGCCAGAAACAGCAATAAGAGAACAATACCAGCTGGTCTCAAGGTATCTAGATTATAGGCCAGTTTTGCTGGGTCAGTTTGAAAAACTGGCCCATGGCGGTATCAGCGTTTAGCGATTCGTAGGCGAATCGCGGGCCTTTAGGCAGCCGTCATCGCGCGAGCGATGATCCTGTCAACAGATCGAGCGACTAATTCATATGCTAGGTAAAAGCCGCATTTTCGTCCTGACTGGCGCCGGGATTAGCGCCGAGAGCGGAATCCCGGTGTTTCAAGGCACCAGCTGGCATGGCCACAGCCATTACGAGCTCGCGAACATTGAGGCATGGGAGCGCGACCCGGCATTGGTGTGGCAGTACTATTCCGATCGTCGAGCGAGCGCGCGGGACGCCAGACCGAACGCAGCGCACGTTGCACTGTCCCAATGGACAAAAGAGCTAAACGCCGGCAGTTTGTTTCTCTGCACGCAAAACGTGGATGGTCTTCATGAAGCCGCGGGTTCAGAAGGCGTGGTCCACATCCATGGCAAGCTGTTTGAGAGCCGGTGTGCCGCGGATTGCGGGCAGCCCGCGTTTGCCGACCACAAGAGTTATTCCGCTGGTGAACTCCCCCGCTGTTCTTGCGGTGCTCTGGCACGTCCGAATGTTTGCTGGTTTGGCGAGCAGCCTTATCATCTTGACCGCATTTATCACGAGCTTGAAACCTGTAGCACATTCATGGCGATTGGGACGTCTGGGTCAGTGCAGCCAGTGGCAAGCTTTGTTGGGCTGGTGAAGCAAAGACGCCCCGCGGTGCCAACAATCTATGTTGGGGTGGAAGCGCCGGCGAACGCAGGTTCCTTTGACCATGTGCATCTGGGAGCGGCAGCGCAGACTCTGCCACAAGTGCTGCATTCTTTGACTAGATTTTTGCAACATCCGCGGAATGCCGGCCACTAGGCATAATTCGGATAAATCATGACCGAGGCTCCAATGCCTCGGTCATTTTCTTAAGGGTGGAAAGAGAACGCAAGTATCAGAAGAGGAAACTATGGAGCGGGAGACGGGGATCGAACCCGCGACCAACGGCTTGGGAAGCCGTGACTCTACCACTGAGTTACTCCCGCCCGTGATAGGTATAACTGCCGAAATTGTAGCACTTTGTGCCATTCCCTAGCACCTGTTGAGCCCTGCCGATGATGGTGTCTTTGCTCGTGCCCGGCGTCTGATTTTGCCTTACACACCCGCCATAAGAGACACGATGTCAATGTCATTGTGAGACTTGTGCTGCGGGTTAAATTTTTAAGTGTTAGAAAAATCCGATAGAGCCACACATCTTCATCCCAGTTTTGGTGTAAGAAGAACGCTACGTAATGGGGACTCACTACTCTTGAAGGCAGGCAAGGTTCCCGGTTAAGTACCGGGGTGGCGAAGCATTTTTTTGAATTACGCTCTTGGATACTCAAGCTCATGGGGAAATTCTTTTCCAAGTGAGATAAGCGGAGCTATGTTCAATGTTTCGCTCGCGAAGGCGAGGGCGGCGTAGCCAAGACAGCAAGGCGTCTGCCAGCAAAGCAGACCATCGGGAGTGCAATTCTCTCCGCCGCCTCCAAATTCTTCGGGGATGCATAGTTCAGCAGAAGAGCGCCGGTCTCACGCAGCAGCGCTAGATTGTTCCAAAAAATGGGCGGTTTTTAGCCGTCACTCCAGATCAACCCGCCTCAGAAACACATAAGTTAGGGCAGCAGATGTTGTTGCCTAACGGATTGGGTGCGGCAATCCATGGCTAAGAGGCTCCCCCTGCAACCGTCTGTGGACTTGAAAAGGACGATGTGAAGGCAGAAATTTGACCGGCAACCAAAACGCCTTGAGAGGAGACCCCGATTTCGTGCTCGACGGGGCTGACGGAGCCGATGGGAAATGACTATATAAAGCGGGTCCTAGTCGAAAAGCTGTCCATGGCCTTGAAAATCGATGCCGACAGAATCCGTCATGATGCTCCGGTTGCAGAGTATGGAGTGGATTCCATCATCGGCGTCGACCTGATTCGCACGATCAATGAGACGCTGCAGATTGAGCTGGAAACCATGGCCCTGTTTGAGCACAGCACCGTCGATCAGCTGGCCCAGTACATCTGGACCAACTGGCAGAGCGTGATTGCGGGCCAACTGGGTCAGGCCCAGAATGCTGCGCAAATGCCTGATTCTGTGGATCAGGTTCCGAATGAGTCTGGTGGGATACTGAAGCACCGTTTCATTCAAACCAAATTGCCTGCCGCAGCCGATCAACAAACGAATTTCGTTCAGAAGCACGAGAACAACTCGGGCAACGTCGGAGTTGAACCGATCGCCATCATCGGAATGAGCGGGCGCTTTGCAGGATCGGAATCCCTGGATGAATTCTGGC
>JAIQGL010000069.1 GCA_020072585.1 Terriglobia bacterium
CGAACCCGGCCGGCGCCATGTACTCCGGCAAGCTCCGCAACAGATGCCCACGCAGCTCCTCCTGCCCCAGTTCGACGATCTGCT
This sequence comes from Terriglobia bacterium, assembly GCA_020072585.1. Classification (GTDB taxonomy): domain Bacteria; phylum Acidobacteriota; class Terriglobia; order Terriglobales; family Acidobacteriaceae; genus Angelobacter. Next base: position 85 of record JAIQGL010000069.1, read on the forward strand.
CCGCTCTGCTGTCTTTCGCCCGGTAAAAGGCGATCAGCTGCTTGTCCCCTTCCTCACCCTGTGCGATGACAACGCTGTCCTCGATCCCCGGGTGTTGATTGAGACACGCTTCTATCTCGCCCAGTTCAATGCGGAAACCCCGGATCTTGACCTGCGTGTCGATCCGCCCCAGATACTGGATGTTGCCGTCCTCCAGCCAGCGCGCCAGGTCCCCGGTCTTATACATCCGCGTCCCCGGCGCAAACGGGTTGGCCACGAACTTCTCCCCGGTCAACTCCGGTCGATTCAGATACCCCCGCGCCAGACCGTCCCCCGCAATATGCAGTTCGCCGGGGACGCCGATCGGTTGAACATTATTATGTTGATCAAGGATATAGATCTGCGTGTTCGCAATCGGCGTACCAATGGTTATGCTTTCACAGGACTTCGACGTCTCTTGTCTGGATTTCCCAATCGAAAATCTGGATGTTGCGCAACCCACAGTTGCTTCAGTGGGTCCGTATTCATTTACTATTTCGATATCGACATTGGGCAGGTTTAGAAAATCAACATGATCATGCGTTAGCGCCTCGCCTCCGACTACAAACAAGTTTTTCTTTTGAAAGTACTCTTCAGGGATATTGCTGGAATTGCTTCTCAACAACAACAAGTGAGCAGGGGTCAACTTAATAAAGTCATACCCCTGATTCAGGAACTCTCCATCATTAAATGTATCGAGATTATCTTTTGGGTTAACATCGATGGCTTTGCCAATTAGAAGAGGGGTAAATAACGACGTGATCGAAGCGTCGAACGTTAGCGGGAAATGTAAGAAGCTCGCATACACATTATCTTCTGGAGAGGCATAATTATTAATGCAATACGTCAAATAATTAACCAGGCTCTTATGCTCTACCATAACGCCCTTAGGTCTGCCCGTGGAACCGGAGGTGTAGATGACGTAAGCCAGGTGATGGGGTTTGACCTGTTGTTGTAGCTGGACATTTTTTGCTTTCAAGGCAGCAACAGTATCGCTGATCTCCGGCCACTGCCGGTCTAAAGCGATCACATGAGCATCTTTTTTAGCTAACGCGCTCAGCTTGCTCTGCAGCCTTTCCTGCGTCAGTATGACCGCTGCCTGGCTGTCTTCGAGCATGTACGCCAGGCGTTCCTCCGAGAACTCCGGATCCAGTGGCAGGTACGCGCCTTCGGCTTGTAATATGCCCAGCAATCCGACCATCATATCCAGTGATCGCTCCAGGCAAAGCCCCACTACACTCTCCGGCTTCACTCCCAGAGATCGCAGATACAGAGCCAGGTCTCTGCTCTTATCGTAGAGTTCCTGATAACTCAGTTCCTGCTTCCCACACACCAACGCTGTCTTGCCCGGATTGATCCCAACCCGCTCGGCAAACAGCTCATGAATACATTTGTCCTTAGCGTACTCGGCACCAGTATCGTTGTAGGCGACTATCAGTTGGTGTTTTTCCTGTTCTGTGATGATGGGATATTCATGTAGCAAAAGATCCGGGCTTTCGCTGATCGCTCTCAGCAATGTGCAGTAGTTTCCAATAAAACGTTGTGCCGTATCTGGCAGATAGAGCTGAGAATTGTATTTCAGGTGTACGCTAAATGATGTCTCCTGCTCAAATATCTCCAGACCTAAATCGAAATCTCCTTCCTGGCTAATACCGGGCATAACCTCCATGGAAAGTCCTTGTTGCTGTAATAACGTTGAAAACTCCTCTGGTTTTATAAAATTCTGGAAAGCATAGGCAACTTGAAAGACAGGATTCTTTTCCGCGTGCCTGAGTTTCAGCTTCTCCAGCATCAACGGAAACGGGTAGCTGGAATGATAGAGAGCATCCAGCATAGTGCCTTGAATCCTGCGCAAGAGCTCGCTTAATTTAATTCCTTCCTCGCAACGTGTGCGAACAGGAACCATATTGATAAAATAGCCGACTTCAGCCAAAAACTTTTGTTCACTACGCCCCATAACCGGCATACCGACGATGATGTCGTCCTGACTGGTGTATCTGCGCAGCAAAAGTTGAAACACTGCCAGAAATACTACCGAAGGTGGCATAGAATGCGTCTTACTGAAATCTTGAACCCAGTGGCACAGATCCTCCGGCAAATCCTCAACCAGCCTCTTTCCCTCAAAACTCGCTGACGCCGGGCGAGGCAAATCAGGAAGCAGCTCAATGGTCGGCAGGTCGCCGTCGAGTTGTTGCTGCCAATAGCAGGCATGCGCTGCGCCCTCAGCTGAGGCCAGCATGGATTCTTCCCACGCTACGAACTCCTGATAACCAGGTAGACCATGCGAGAGGCGAACCGGCTTGCCTGCACACAACTGCTGATAGAACTCGACAAGAGTTCTCAGCAAGATCATGGCCGAGGTCCCATCGAAGACAATGTGGTGGATAGTGAGCAGAAGCACCGATTTCTGCCTATCCTGAGTAAATAACTCAGCTCGAGCCAAGGGACCTCGGTTTAGATCAAACGGCTCCTTCGCTCGTTTCTGCACAAATAACAGCAATTGCTGATCGTCTGCAAAATCAATTGCATGTTGATGAATGGTAGTTTTGCACCCATCATCCAGAAGATGATAAAAACTACCTTCTTTCTCTATCACCCTTGCGGTAAGAATTGGGAATTGTTCCAGCAAGCATTCCCAGGCCTTCGTTAATGCTTCTTTATTGACTTCGCGGTTGATCTTAAGGCAAAGAGGCACATTGTATGCACTCAGTCCGGGGTATAGCTTGTGCAGAATGTAGAGTCCCTTCTGACCTGCCGACAGCGGGAACTCCTTCGCTTTCCCCATATGCGTCCGGGCCTGTTGCTGCCTTTTCCTGCTCTCGAACAAGGCAATAATGTCAGACCTGTGTTTGACGATGCCGTCCTGGATGTCACTCGTTAACATTCCTTTTTGGGCATAGCATTCCAACCGACCGGCCTCAGCGGATAGCTTGATGCCCTTGCTTGCTAACGTGTTGAGAAATTCGATTGCTGCGTCCATGTAAGCCTCGATCAAAACGTCACTTTTTCATAGCCGTTATTCAGTGACACTTCTTGCCACCAGACTTCTTCCGAGATGCGCATACCATTACTCCCAGTCCCTAATACCGTGGCTTCTGTTTGCTCATGCAACAACGGCTCCGGACAGGCGGAAAGGTTTTTTGTCGTGGGCAAGGGTGCAGGATCCGTTGGATGCACATTCCGTTGTCTGATCGCGATGAGTGCATCAATCTTGGATGGATATGTGGCGGCCAGATACGCAGCCAGGCTTTGAATATCTTTATATTCGAAAAGCGCGCTGGGATTGAGATTCTCATTGAGCAACCTGTTCACTTTGTGAACAAGGCCTGCAATCGCAAGCGAAGAGAGGCCTAGGTCGAAATAGTTCATATTGGTAGCAATTTCTTCAATCGGCCTGCGAAGGGCAAGTGCGGTTTCTTGTTTTAAGAACAATTCTATTTTCTCTTCGGCCGCCATGAGAACGTTCTGGGCACCGTTGCCGTTGGTCGCAGGGAGCTCCGCAGAAAATAGCCACACCGGTTCCATCACGGCTTCTGTCACTGCGTCATCTTGGTTGAGATTTGACGTACTAGCATGGAGTAAGGGCTTAGGTGTCGTGGCAGCTGCTGTTGCTTGCGTCCTTGCAGCGCCGGTTGTGTCAATCCAGTAACGCTCCCTCGCAAAAGGATAGGTCGGCAGCGGTATTCTTCTGGAATTTGGAGGAAACAGAGCACGGTAGTCCAGGGAATATCCTTTGACATAAAGCTCGGCAATGGCTGCCAGGTTCTCCACATAGCTGGCGGCGTCCGTCGCATTGCTGCATTCGCGAATGCAGTAGTTGCCAAACTTCTTCAGCGAAACGTTCTCGCGCACTCTGCTCTCTTGAATCTCCGCCGTATACACCTGGCCCGCTGCACCCGTCTCCATCCATTGTTCAAGGAATTGAACCAGCTCTTCCTTACTGCGCGCCACACAAGACAGCCGGTGAGCCATATGCATACGCCCCGAGAACAGCGTGAAGCTCAGGTCGTTCATGGAGAGGCCGGGGGTGCGCTGGAGCAGTCCAAGAAGATTTTGCACCTGTTGCCGCAACTGCTCCTGGGTTCTGGCCGACAGCACCACGATATAGCCCGGTGATTCAACACTGGCCCGCTCGACCGCAGGGGCCTCTTCAATGATCAGATGCGCATTGGTGCCGCTGAAACCAAATGAGCTGACGGCTCCGCGCCGTCTTTGCTGGTCTTCAACTTGCCATTCCTGCAATTGAGCATTCACATAAAAGGGATTGGATTGGAAATCGATCGCCGGATTGCCGCTCTGGAAATGCAGGCACGGCGGGATCTGCCGATGTTTCAGCGAGAGCAGCAGTTTAAGAATGCCCGCTACACCGGAGGCCGGGCCGG
>JAIQGL010000019.1 GCA_020072585.1 Terriglobia bacterium
TGCCGGGCGTTTTGGGTTCGACCAATGATTTCAGCATCTCCCACTGCACATCAGTCAGTTCCATAGTTACAGATGTGCCTGTAAATTCAACTCCGCGCAATTACTTAGTGCGATACGTATTTATGAGATAGGTTCTAGTTGCTTGCCGGACTCAGGCCTCTCCGGCCGGACTGAGTGTTGTGAGATTGCTGCGATTCTCTATGTATCCGAGCAGGTCATACTCGGCCACAAGCTGCTCGAACTCAGTTGTGGTTAGCGCATCTTCGCGGCCTTGCTCGAACACCGCGAGATAGAACTGATGTCGCTCCCGGTCATACAAATAGATCGCTCCGGATTCGGGAATTCCGGCTACGGTTTGAAGGAGCAACACGCATTTCGGCATCTCGATCCAGCGCGCGGCGACACCGTCGCCAATTGTCAGAAATACCTTGACGACGTGCGCAATATTGGCGTGCTCGGGCAGGCCAAGCTCTTCGGTTGTGAACAACGGTTCGAAGCGTAAATGTCCTCTACTGCGAGACATAGTGTTCCTCCTTTGTGTTGGTGCAAGACGGTGATTGCGACAACCCTTCGCGAGTACATGAACCTTCATTGAGTTCATGAAATCTGACGATCAATTGCGCAACTATGCTGCGCAGCTTGCGGGCCAAGAAAGCGAGAATTAAGGAGCTGTATCTAACATTTCGTTTGTCGAAGCAGGATTCGGCCTGCAACTCAAGTGCTGGCAATTCAACATTCGCGTGGTGATCTTCGAGACAGAACTCAAGCGCAACAACCGGATTATGAACGTATTGCTTTGGGCTGCTGGCGCACGTCAGCGAACATTGCTTCCGTTCGGTATTCAGGGAAATCGGGCCAGCATCAGCAGAGGTGAATTTATGAAGGTCTGCGGAACTCAAACCATGTTTCGGGCACAACGCATGATTCTTTCTGTGCCAACGGAGGGCGAGAATTAATCTTACGGTTCTCGAGCTAGCGCCAGATGACGCAATTCTGTTGCTCATTACGAGTCGATGGACATGCGCACATCTATACTGTCGTAAGCAATTGCAAGAGGGGAAAAACAGGGGATAGTCAGAGCGCAACTTCCTGAATGGGCACACGTTAGCGGCCCTCCAAAATCGCCAATATCCCGTCATAGGCGCGGCAATCGAACGGCAATAGACAGTCAATGAGGAGGCAAAGAGAGTTTTCCGGGCTTGTGCGGTCATCGAAGAACCTCTCTGAATTTCACACCGGAGAGATTCCGAAGGGTTATGACCGTTGTGTCGAGCAGCAATTCGGCGAAGTCCGGGGCATTTGCGAAAGCCAGGTTGGTCGAGACCGGCTGGAATTCGTGCACCAGGTGCACAAGGATTTCAATCCCGGCAGTCAGGTACAAGATGCACCCGACCTGCTGTTCCGATTCGAGCGCCTGGCGGACTCGCTCATACTGCCGCGCACTCTTCAGGCTGCGCTCATACTCAAGTGCAAAACACACTCGCTTGTCGCCCAACCAAACGTCAACGACCGCGTCATAGTCCTTCTGATACGGGGAACGGGAGATGTTGTTAAAGGACGCAACTTCCACATCCGAATGCCAGCCGGCAAGCAGGTTCTGACGTCTCAATCGCAGTTGAATGCCATTGAGTTCGAGGGCATGGAAGATCTGGGAAACGTGCGGAAGATGCTCCGTCCTTGAATGTAATACTGTCGTAAAGTGGCCGCCGTGCTCAAGCAAAGCCAAGCCTTCTTTGGTGATGCGATAAACAGGTGAACTGGCGGCGGAGCGACACTCGCAGACAGACAGATAACCGGAACCAAGCAGCCTACGAGTGCGCCAATTGAAACTGCTACGCGACTGATCGATGCCCTGGTGGTATTGCATAAACTCAAACAACTGTTGGTGGCTGATGAAGCGCGAGTTTCGCACCTGTAACAACAAAGGGATGTCCCGTTGGGGGTTGATCACCAGGCTGTTCTTTGCGTACCGCATGACGAAGTTTTCAGACCTCAACCTTCCATTAGAGTGAGCGCCGCATGGTGTTGTGTGTCGACCGCTCTGAGTTGCCAAATACCCAATGAAGTCCTCACCCAATCTCCGAGCCGCATCAATAAAAGTGCCTCCGCCCTGTCCCGGTGCTGACTCACGGCAATGGGAACCACCGATTCCGACTTCCAGCCAGAATTTCGACAATCGAACGCGCCACAGCGCTCGCTGGCCAGGGCGAGCAGGTAGTAATCCGGCAGCCGGCAATTCCTGATCCTTCTCACGAATAAAAGCCTGTTCCCGCCAAAGGCAAAGGTCAGGTCCGCGCATTCGAAGGTCGCCCCAATAGCACGGTCGGGAAACCGGGGGTTGAAATCGCCAGCACCGTTAAAGCGGAGCAGGCCAGGGACGATCCAATAACGCCGAACCTTGCTGCCCGATCGCAGGCCAGTCGAATTGAAGTACGCTGCGCGCCGGGTAAATCGGTAACGGTCGTCGACATCTCGACCGAAACGCGCCCACCAGTTACTGCCGAACGAAATGACCTTCACCGGCATCATTCAGGTACTCCATCAATCTCTGGTTTAGTTTCTTCATCGCTTCTATTCGCTCCGGTATGGCGAGCCTTGATGCACGTCCAAGTTCAGCAAGAATCTCCACGGGAACGTCCATCCTCTGGCGCTCAAAGTATTGGCAGAGGTCAGCGAAACGGGCGCTCTCCTCTGCCAATTCCTTCTTGCCTGCAGGCAAAGATTTGAGGCGCCGATCGTATTCGTTGCGGTCTTCGACTGGCCTGAGATCGCCGCCGGACCCAAACCTGGCCAATGCGCCAGTTGTATTCTTCGATTTTTCCTCTTTTGACATTTTTTGCACTCCATTGCCGTTCCAGCCGGAGTTGAAATTAGCCGCCTTTAAGGCTGCGGTTCTTGTCCTGCTCCGCTTGCAGTTTGCGTCCGGCTTCATTGAGTTGCCGAACCAATTCGTTCTCGCGGCCCTTGGAACGGGCGAGCAGTTGTTCTAGCGAATTGACTCGTGTTATGAGGTCAACGTCCGGCTTAAATAGCCCAATTTGTGCGCCTGCGTCGGCGCCTGCAGTTGTCGGAATTGCGGTCGCTTTGATGGCCTTGTTCGTTCCGTTCTTCGGCGGTTCCGCAGTGCTGGCTGGAGGATCTGCTGGGCGGGGACGCGACTGCCGAGCTACAGGAGCCTCGCTGTTATTTGTGCGGGCCGACGGCGTGCACGCGGTTAATTCCTTGAGGCCGACAAAAGCCTCTATGATCTCGCTGTTCCTTTTCGTGGCGTCGGCGACCTGCACGTTTGCGCGTTTCAGGGCGTACTCGTATTGCGCCACGATTTCCGCTGACTTCCACTCAGCGCGGTTCAGATGCTTCTGCTGATATACGACCAGAATGAAGAGACATCCGAGCAAACCGAGAGAGACGACGTTCGACCAGAAATAGCCGTTCTCGATGGTTTCTGCGAGCAGCAAATTGCGGCCGGCAGCGATCATTTCGCCGTAATTCTTGTCCGAAGGATTGATCCTCTTGAGCGTGAAATCGACGAAGCCAGCGCGTTCCTTTGACCGCCGTTCATTGGCGGCCGGGTCGTATCTGGATTTTGCCGTTTGAGGCCATGACAAAGGCGCCAACGCGAGGGCTATCAGCGGAACTATGATTACGCGAATTGTTGTTTTCACATCCACGTAAGCCTGCCTGTTCTCATCGAAAGCTTGCCATGCTGTCTAATCAAATTCGTGTCCTTGAAGCGCAAATTTGCGCCTTCAACGTGCGACACGGAATGGAGTCTCGGGTAGATGCTGGGCTCGAATCCCGGAAAGCTGTAGTTGCGGGGAACGCGTACGTGCAGGTGCGAATGCAACGTCCCCTGGCGATTCTCTGTCATCAGGATTTCCATCTGACCTACAGGCAGGTTCTTGATGTGCTCATCCTGTGAACGAGTGTCCTTGATATCGGTCTCGCTTCCGAATCCAACGGGTTGATACTTTTCCTCCAGTAGACCCGTGCGCTGGACGGTTAGTGTGCGCCGCTTCTGCCGCACACGCGCTGAAGCCTTGAGGAAATACTGTGCTGTTTCCTCGTCACGCGTGCGGAGCAACATCGTCGTGTTCGGGGCGGATGACACGTCGTCGCGAAAGCCACGGCCGACCGTCAGAAGCTGTGGCAGGGATTGCAATGCGAACAGAAATGCCGTGTTGGTGCCGCGCGCTGTCTGAAGAATCTGCGCGAAATTCGAGTAGGCAAATGGTGCAAACTCATCGAGGATGACGCTGACCATCGGCCGGTTCTGGCGGCGGCGTTCCTGCTCGTCTTCATACCGCTTGCCGATGATGAGCTGCATGTTTTGCAGGAGCATCCGGCCCAGAGCGGTTACAGCTTTTGAGTTCTTGTTGGTGTTGAGCGAGACGAACAGGATCAGCTCTTTTTCGATAACTTCATCCAGGGACAATATCTCATCGTAGGCCCCTGTAACGGCGGAAAGGTCGTCCTCCAGAAAGGTCATCAGCTCATTGAGAAGCCCTTGAATTTTCGGCACCCGGTCCCGGTCTTCGAAGGACTGCTGCAGGTTCCGAATGGACATCTCAAGATTGAGTTCGCGTTGGTGAGTCACGCCAACCTGAGTGGAAAGCCGGCTGCGGGCGATCGCGATTTGTTCTTTTAGAATCCTTTCGTCCAAGGCTAGTACGAGCACATCATGGATGTTGAAGCGTTTGCCGGTGTGCGCCAGCACTCGCACCAGGTCGCTTAGATAAGTGGCCTGATGCCCGTGAAAAAAGTCTTCCTTGAGATCGAATGATTCAAAGACGAAGTTTGCGTGCTCCTGGTAGAGACCGTGCTCGCTGAAGAACGGGTTATAACGAACGGAAATATCCGGACGGGAAGGGTTCAACATCCGTAGTTGGTGCATTCGGCCCGCAGTTTCAATGGCTGGAAGTAAATCAGAAAGGAACTCCTGGTCGCCCTTGCCGTCGAATATCAGCATCGGTATACGGCGCCGGTCATTTGCCGGACCAACAACGCGAAAGAGGTCTTGGGTAATGATGTTTTTGAGCAGTGTTGTCTTGCCTGAACCAGTGGCCCCGAATACGACCGATTGCATGATGCGAGTTGCGTCGGGCCAGAGCCACGGCTTTCCGTGCACGTCATAGCCGAGAACGATTGCGTTCTGGTCGTAGGCAGACTGGATCGCCTTTCGGTCTTTTTCGGGGGATATATATAAAGGAGGGTGAGGCCAAGCGGTTTCGCGGCGCCGCGGCAGGGTGATCACGTACCAGGCAACCGCGATGCACCCAATTGACGCAAAGAGCAGGTAGAGTCCACCCTCCACCAATTGCGCTGGGCGCAGGTGATAACGCGCGACCAAGATGTAGGAGCCGGCCGCAACCACAACCAGCGTACCCAGAACTAAGACGAGTCCGAGGCTTTCTTCCTGATCACGATGATAGGCCCTGCGGCCAAGACGATATTCATTTTCCGGTTTCATGGATGGACAAAGCTGAAGAACAAAAAGCTGCCCGCGCTGAAAGTGATGAGCACAGCCAGCAATAGCAGAACGGGGTTCAAGCGAAACCTGCCGTTCTCAGTCCGCGGCTTAAGAGGATCCTCGGTCCAGTGCCGCAATGAGGCGAGAATGGTGTCTTCGCGCTCTTGCGCGAGATAGCTCTGGAGCCGCTCGTGCATGGTTTCGATTTGCTGATTTCGTCTCATGCTCACATCACAAAGGTCGCCTTGAGTCCGGACTCAAATACCAGTTGCAGCACCGCCGGCCCCTTCAGATCTTGCCGGATGGCAACAACTCCCTGGGCCGAAGAGCCTGGCTCCAGTTGTTCTGACTCGTTCTCAACATGGCCGATAGCCAGGGGCAATGCTTTCGCTGTGCCCAGCTTCTTCAACCCGCGAGAGTCAAGTTGCGTGTGCGCGATGCTGCCTAATGAAATGGATGAATGCTCCGGCTTCAGTTCAAACACAGCCGGCAGGCCCGCGCGGTAGCTCGCTTCGGTGTCATTTTCGATGGTGTAGTGGACGTAAACCGTGCTCCGCGTCCTGAATACCTGTTCGACACGAATGTTGACCTCATTCGGTCGTGTCCGCACGCTGCTGTGCATCTGGACTGCTCCCAGGAACGCGCGTGTCAACATCATGTCAGCGAGTTCGTCCGCGCTGCTGCTTACAACCGGCGGCGCAGCAGGAATGGCCGCATCAATAGCAAAGTTCATGGTCTTTACCTCTTCCGTGGTTTCTAATTCGTAGGCGAAGCGCCTGGATGCGGTCCAAACAAGAAGATCGGTGGACACTCCGGGCTTCGTTGGCTTGACGAACACTTTGTTGTCCTGGCGCTCGATCTGGAAGTCGGAACTGCCGGCTGCCGCCATCGTGACGGGCTCGTGAAATTCAAGCACTGTCAGATGGTTCAGAGCCGTGGCAATATGGAGCACATTCTGAGCTGGAGATTGTGGCTGCTGCGCGGCCAGCGCGACGGTAAATAGGCCGCATACAAGGGTAGAGAGAATCCGTTTCATATTTCCTTTTTCGGCCCTGAGCGGAACCCGCAAGGGATTCCGCCCAGAGTGGTTACTGCCTCACATGATCCAAGGCGCGTCGTTTACGTCCCCATCTGCCGAGACGCTTGGAAACTCCACGTCTTCATCCACTACCGCAGCTTGCGCCGCCGTAGTCTCTTCGCCGTGGACTTTGGTCGATGCGTCCGCTTGGGTCTGTTCGGGTTTGTCGTCGAGGAGGATGTTCCCGTCTTTCAGCTTGAACAGGAACGTATGCTTCTGTCCTCCATTCAGGGGATCAACCAGGAAAACCCGGCCAGAGGAGTCAGTGCGAACGAATCCCTCGTAAAGCTTGGGTACGTGCACGCGGACGAACTTGCCTCCGGTGCGCTCGGCCAGCTTCACGATGAGTTCCTGAGGAAAGGCAAGAAAGAGAATCGAGCCGCTCGAGCGCTCGCCTCGCGAAACTATGCGGTTGAGCGCCTGCAGCCAACCAAACCGGTTCTCCGTCTTGTTCTGCGCCCAGATGCGGACGAAGGCCAGGATGGACTTCATCTCGTATTTGCCGCGCTCCTCATCAAAATGGCAGGCGCCATAAGACTGGTTCATGGCAAACAGCTTCTGTCTCCGCAGTTCCTTGTCGAGACTCTGCCGTACCGCGTCCCACTCGGCTTTGGCTTTCTCCAGTTGTGCTTTGAGGTGTTCACGCCGCGCGGCGATCTTGGCGATCATGGCAGCATAGGCCTGATTGACGAAACGGCATTCCTTCATCATCTCGCGGGTGACCTGTTCACCCACTACTAGTGACTTGAATGCCTCAATCGAAGCTTTGTTGGCCATGAGGTCTTCGATCTCCTTACGGACATGGTTGTAGAGTTTCCCGATGCGGTCGGTGCTTTCGACATCGAGATGGAGCGGCAGATCAGAAACCCGGCGCTCGTTTTTGTAACGAAGCCATGGCGCCTGCCGTACCTGCTGGCGTATTTCGGAGACGAGCTTTAGATCCGGCTGGACTTGCCACTTGAGGCTGTCGAGCGCGTTCTGGAGTTCCTTCGCCAATTGCTGGGCAAGCTCTTCTTTGCCCGAAGCGCGGCAAGAGGTCATCAAATCGGTGATCGAGCCGATGTGATTTCCCCGGGCCTTCATGGCTACGTGCTCCAGATTGAACCAGGGGTCGCGGGCCTTGTTGGCTTTGTTCTTCCCCTGTTGGGCTCCCAGTCCTCGTGAAAACCGGTCCTTCACAAAGCGCGAAAACCGGTCTTCCTCGACCACGCAGATCCAGTCGAAATCAAAATCGCCGCCGTTCTTTTTTGCTGTCTCGGAATGGAGAACGTAAGCGCCCTCCAACCGCAGTTGCCGCGCCATCAGGTCGCGCGCTTCAGCCTCGGTCAGAACACACCCTTGCGCAGCAAGGTGCTCGCTCAGATGCTTCACGATCAATGGGTCGTGCAAGTTCCTGAAAGGCAGAAGATCGTCAACCATGCGTATCGGGTAACGGACGCAAAGCCCCCAATTCGAGGCCAATGGAACGATAGCGCTGTGCTCGGGAATCCAGTCGGAACCCGAAAGCACCTTGCCATCTTTCAAAAAGAGATATCCGTCATCCATCAAGGCAAATGCCGGCAGACGGAAGCCTCCTCCGGTCGTTAGCTTGAACGCCCAGCGGGCAAGAAGCTTGTTCAGTTGATTGTTGACGTAAGGATGACGAACGATCTCACCGCTCGCGTCGGCCAAAAGCAGGCCTTCGACGATTCTGAATTCCTCGCTCGTATCCTGATCCGGGTCCGGAAGGCTCTCCGGATGCCGGCCCAGAATCTTAAGAAGTTCTTCATAACGGCCTTCGCTTACCGCTCCACTCAGCTTGCGCACCTGCTCCATTGCCTGTGGTAAAATTTCCAGCTGAATTGAGTCCTCGGGTGCATGTTCTAGCAACGTGTAACTGGACTCAAACTCGAGCTGGCGGGAGAATTCGCGGATACCCGTCACGGTCATCCCGCGAAATCTTCTGCCCGGCCCGAAGATCGAGTACATTACCGCTGGAACCTTCAACCCTGGTTTGACCGCGCTCTCCGGCAGAATGAAATCCGCCTCAAGCGCGTCGGCAACATCATCCTCCATGATTTTGAATGAGCCTTTCGCCTGGGTATTGGAAAAGGCCATGCGAAACTGGTAGAAACGATCACTCGGAAGGATTTTCCGTTGAACCTCCTGTTTCGCGATCTGGGTGAGTTCTTGCCCTTCCTGCTCGCCCAAAAGTTCCTTGTCGGGAGGCTTGTCATAGCGGTCCCTGAGGAGCCGGCCGATTTCCTCCATCACCAGCTGATGCTCATGGGTTTGCTGGAGCTTCAGAAACAATGAACGCCTGATCCATCCCCGGCAGTCGTTTGTTCCCAGCTTCCCATCGGGCACGACGAGCACATGTGCGTCGGTTTCCTCCATCATCACCTTGCATGAGGAAACTAGGATCCCGAAATAGACGATTGCCGCCTGCGGCCAATGCTGGAATCGCTCGGCAATCGCACGGCTGTGCTCCTGGTCAACAAAGTAAAACTTACCCTTCTTTGCCGAACCACTCGCGCCGACTAATTTGTAGTGAATTCCGTTCCAGACAAGTTTTGCCAGCCTGTTTTCGACCTGCGATTCCTCGTAGTCGTCCAGGATCTCGGTCGGTACGTTTACGCTGGCCACCTTGATTCCGGGATAGAGCACGCTGAGCAGCGTGTTTTTCAAGGGCTCAAGATCATGCAGCCGTGGCGCCACTCTGCCATTGCGGTCGATCTCAAGGTTCTGAATCTGGTCAGCCGGAATTCTGTAATTCTTCGTCTTCGTATTCTTCGTCATTTTTATTCTCCTTAACTATTTGTTCCCGCCGGAGACCCGGAGAGAGTTAAGGAGTCTGCGTAACCGCAAGCTCTCGTCGTCTCGCCTGGCCTCCCGTGTTCGGGTTCGCTCGGCCAGGCCCTCGACAGCGAGGAGCCCGGTCAGCACATCTCCCCACATCAAGCCGTGGGGCGCTCAAAGGACCAAATCACTTGCATTGGCCATCTGAGAAGTCGAGTGCTGTGTTGTTAAAGAGAAACTCAATTTCGCGTGACAGCCTGCTTCACGATCACAGGACTGCCGCCGCCATTTACCTCCGGAACTGCTTTCCAAACCGCTAATGTGTAGAACGGTTGGCCGCTCTTGAAAGACTGAATCAGGGCCTCGCCTTCGCTCGCTACTTCCGGGCCTAATTCGGGTACGCCGGGTGATGAGCCGGATTTTGGCAGGAAATAGCGCAGAGACACTTCAACCCCATTTCGTCTCTTTCGCCGATTGCTTCCATCGTTTGCTGCCGGCGCGGCCGATGGGCCTGCCGGTGATCTGTTGTCCATTGCGATGCTCCTTCATTTCTGTCCAGCAAAATCTGCTTGTTGCAGGACCCAATCGCGTTTCTCGCCCTCAATCGCCCGCTCCCAGTACTCACCAATGAGAAGGCCGCTCGGGTTCTGCTCTGAACGCTTCTCGACCACCAGGCGCACATGGAATTCACTGACCACCTTGTCTACGCTTTCGTTGTGGTCATGAAGGTGGTGGATCTCCTTAACTCCGAAGGCGGTATAAGTCAGTGGGTCGTCCTTTGCAGCCTCAAGCGAGCGGAGTTGGAATTCTGAACTGCTCTGATCGTCCTGGATCTTGCCGACCAGATTCTCTTTCTGCATCCCGCCAAACGCATTACGGCGCAGGTTGGCAGTCATCATGTTCAGACTGTCGGCCCAGTTGCGGCTCACGTTTGAAGGAGAAAAATTGAGATAACGTTCGAGAAACTGCCGTACAAAGGCCCTCTTCTCAAATTCGCTCGGCTCCGCTGCCACACCCTGCGTGATAGAAAGAGAAGGCTTTTGCGGGCCTAGAATTCCTGCCTGACCATTTTCGTCCACGCGAATTACCGTTGGGGGCTGCACGCGCACGTAAACGGCAAAACCGAGTGCCAGCAACGTGGCAGGCACGCACAAAAACGCCAGAACCATGGCGCGATTGGCATACGCCCGCAGGGCCCCGTCGTGTTCGTAGTAGCGGCTGTAGCTGAGTTTTTTCGGAAGCTCAGCTTCTTGCTCTTTGTTCCTTTTGAACCACATATTCATTGCTTCCTTACTGGCCTCTGCGACGTCTGAACAGAAGGCCGAACAGTTTGCCAATATAAAAGAAGATCAGGGTGGTGATGCTGTAGGGTCGGAACTTCGTTCCTTCCGGCTCCCAGATCGGCGGTTGTCTCCACATACAATCCTCCAGGCATGTCAGTTGTCCTCCGGTTTTTGCCTTCCTGCTGCGCGTCCCAAGGCCTGCGCAACGTTGAAGGTGACGGCCTGAGTCACTGATTTTGGCGAGTAGATGTAGCCTGATCTCGCCGGGCGAACCGAAGCCGAGCGACTTCCATTCTCATTTCCGGAACTCCCGTTCGTGGCTTCACTTACTGCCGGCACAACCGGGCTGCTGTTGCTGCTCATGGCGCTCGACAGCCCCGATTGCAGGAATCCGGCCATTGATGTCGCCGGAGTTGGAGGAGGCATGGATGAACTCATGGCCATGGTGGACGAACCGCCACCCGCACTTGCTCCCGCCGCGGCGGGAGTTGCGGCTGCGCCAGCGCCGGCACCGGCGGCAAATCCACCGACCGCCGCCAATGCTGCACCTGCCGCAGTGGCTGCCGCGCGGACTAAAGCGAATGCCGTCGATCCCACGTCTCCCGAGATGATTCCTTTGGCAATAAATGGGACCATTGCGATAGCAAGGGCGTAGAAGATGCTCACCAGGCCTAACATGGCCGAATCGGGCACGCCCTGAAGGAATCCGAGAAACCCATTGCCGAGTACGTTGTTGACCTGATTGAAGTGAATGGCCGTAATCAACGCACCGAACACGGAATAGAGAATGCCCCAGGCGTTCCAGATCAACAGATTGATGGCGTAAGTTTTCCCAAGCTGTCCGATCCCAGAGACGGGAATGAGCGCCAACACCAGCGGTCCTGTGACATACAACACGGTGCCGTAGAGCGTGTAGAAGAAGCAGAAGATGATGATGGCCAGCGCGTAGACAATGTAGGCAATCAGCAGCAGCCCGACGGTGATCGTGCCAGATATATCGCCGGTAATCATGTCCCAGAACGTGAGGTTGGGATTCGTTGTCGCCTGCTGCTGGAGCTGCGTCATCCAATTCATGAACATGTCGCCGGCGCCCGAGCTGTTCGACACGAAGTCCGCAACTGAGGTAAAAGATCCATTTACATCGCGGAAGACCGTCGTCCAGTTCGACAGGATCATGGCAACCACGAGGTACTTGATCGCCGTTACCGCCAGCGCCTGAAGGTCACCGCCACGTAGCGCTGCCTGATACAAGCCGACGAGGAATCCGATCAGCAGGATCGCGAACGCAATGTTCGTGATGGTCGGAATGACTCGCGTACCATCGATCGCTGCCAGAGCCGTATTCAGTAGATGCTCGAAATAAAACACGATCAGTGCGCTCCCTGAAGCACCTGGCTCCCGGTTGAATGCAAATTAGTGGTATGAGCGGTCGAGAACTTCAATTGCGCGCCATTGTTGGCCAGCTCGATTGACCGTACTCGCACCAGTTCAGCCATCGCCGATTGGGTGTAAGCATTCGCACGGACAAGCCATGCTGACGCTTGTGCTTCGAGAATCGGCGCACTTCCCGGCGCGGCCGTCTGCAACTGCTGATTGATCTGCTCCGCCGCCTGCAGTTCAAGATCGGCCAGAGCATCGATCTCAACTGCTTTTTTCATCGCCGCCTGCGCCTCGGCGTCCGTCATATCAACCAGGTCCCGCACTTGTGGCGGCGCATCAGTTGCTGGCATTACCGCGCCATAGAGAGCTGCATAGTTGCCGGAGATCTGCGGAACGGAATTCGGATTCCGCGAAAGCAGGCTTTTTTCGAGTTGTTGCGCGGTTGGCAAAGTGGCGCTTGAGACAGATAACTGAAACGTCTTCTTCATCTGCGTGAACTGGCCTTGGAACTGACCGGCCAAGCCGCGCGCCTGATTGAGCGCCGCGATCGGGAATACCACCTGCTGCTCAAAATTGGCTGCCTGCTGCTCAAGTTGCTGAATGGCCCCGAGGGGCTTCGCGACAGCGCTACTCAGGAGATTTGAAATAGTCGTCAACCCGACCGAGATAATGGCGCAACAGGGGTCGAGCCCCAATTGGCTCCTGGCCTTTGTAGGCAGCATCATCACGACGACGGCAAGTGCCACAGCACAAGCAGCGGCGCTTTTTACCCATTTCCACACGCGATTGAATGATGGACGTAACATTTGAGGCTCCTATGGGTGCGTGAGCACCTGCTGAATCTGGTTTTGCAAGGTACGCGTCGCCGCAGCGCTTTGCTTGAGCAGCGTGTTTTGGTGCGCGAGTTTTGCCGCTTCCTGCCGCAGTTCGGCCGCAAGGACTTTGGCGAGATATGCCTGGCTTTCCAGACTGGCGACTTGCGACTCGGCAGCCAGCATAGGTCCCGAGCCAGGCGCAGCAGTGGCGCTCTGCTGTTCGATTGAATCGGCGAGTGTCAGCATGCCTGCCGTCGTTTGATCTGCAAGCACCGAAGTCTTGAGCGATCCCATGGCCAGAGCATCATCCATGTCCATCAAGTTCCGCTGGATTGGCTTGGCATCTTTTGCCAGAGGAACGGGCGTGTACAGGTTCGTATACAACCCCTGAAGTTGGGCGATACTGCCGCCCTGCGCGCTCCGGAACAACGATTCCAACTGCGTCGGGTTAGTGAGTGTCGCGCTGTTGTTTCTGATTGCATGTACTTGCGCCATCAGAGTCTGATATTGGGCGCGCGTGGAATTAACAAACGCGCGGGTCTGGCTGAGGGCGGTCACAGGCCAGATCACCTGTTGCCGGAAATTGTTGATCGTGGAATTGAGGGTTTGAATTCCCGTGAGGACCCCGCCAATTGCGTTCTGGATCGTGCTGGTGATGGTAGTCAACAGCGTGATGATGTCGGTCAGCCCCGCCGCACGCGCGGTGCCAGGGAGCAAAAGCAGCGCGATTAGAGAGACGGCAAGCAACCGCTTCCCACGGCCAAGTTTTGCCCGAATCGCTTCCAAATGGCGAAAGTACTTCTTCATCTGACAACTCCTTTTGCAACTTCTCCTGAAAACTCCTCTGGCAACATTTCGAGATCAGCAAGGCCGGATGGGAAGCGGTCGGCGAGGTCCCGGTATGTATCCAACAACGGCTTGCCACTGTGCTGTTCGATCCACCATGAGCGATATAGCCTCTCGCGTGCGTAGGTGGTCGCGATCCAGTAGTCCACAGGAGTAGGCGACATACGGATCGTGTGTGTGGTTTCAGCCTTCTCGCCAATTACGATCAGAGCATCGGCGCTTTTTCCCTTGCTGGGCGCGCTGAAATGCTTGATCTGGTTGAGCGCCGTGTCATTCAAATGCAGGTGATCGCGCAATGCGGTCATATCCCCAGGCTGCTGGCCGATAATCTTGGTTGTCGTATTCTTGACGATGCCTGCGCCGTGTACGCGGGGCTTTGATTCCGTGCCCACAAA
Organism: Terriglobia bacterium; assembly: GCA_020072585.1. Lineage (GTDB taxonomy): Bacteria > Acidobacteriota > Terriglobia > Terriglobales > Acidobacteriaceae > Angelobacter. The sequence continues at coordinate 14,046 of JAIQGL010000019.1, forward strand.
GTCCTCGGCGGTCTGGCTGATGCCCCAAACACTTGCATTGCGTTTCCTGGCCGTGCGGAATAGCTGAACGACCTCAGGGGCGAGGACTGGCGAATCGAGCAGAAACCAGCACTCATCGAGCACGGTAATACTTCGGCGCCCGTCCTTGCCTGATGCCCGCCGCGCCGTGGCATGCGCGATGAGCAGGCTCATCGCGGTTTCAAGCCGAGGGTCGTCACTCAACTGCTCCACGTTGAAAAACAGCCACGGATTATCGAGCGAGATTGTGGTCGGGCGGTCAAACAATTTGGCGTACACACCTTTGTCGCCTGTCCAACTGCGCAGTTTGATAGCGGCAAGGTGCGCCTCGTCCATGACTCGTTCGTTCTTGTCTTCATCGCGCCACTGAGCCAGCTCATCCCGTAGATCGGAAAATGTGGGAATGGGATTGGATGGCCGTATCGCCGCACGCTTGTAAGTCCTGAGAATGGCCTCAGTGATCAGGTTGTCGAGCAATTCCGTATCCTCGGCGCGGCCCTCACCGAGCATATGGCGCGTTAGGTTCTTGAGGAATGCAACCTGGTCTTTGCTTGGCTCTTTTTCGGCCTCCGAAAGGTCCCAGGGATTAATCGTTTGATTGGCATCGAGCGACATGGTGATCATGCGCCCGCCCATCAGCTCAACCAGGGGTTGATAGGAGTCGCCGCGTTCGATAATCGAGATCAATGGATTGTCACGCGCGGCCATCAGCAGGAATTGCTGCACCATGAACGTTTTTCCGCCGCCAGACTTGGCCATGACGAGCATGTTGGCGTCGCTCAGGTCGGGATCGAACAATGAGAACGGAATCAGTTGTCGGTACGGCGTCTCAAACAGGAAAAGTGGTGATCGCGGTGTTCCTTGCCAGGGCATTTCGACCGGCACTAAGTCGGCTGCGTTCGAGGTGAGCAGATCCTGGTCACGCTTATCGGCCTCGGCCATTCCCGGAAGCGAACAGAAGAACAGACGACGCTTGGCCAGTGTTTCGGCTACTGCCTTGGCCCCGTTCATGCGGGCGATCGCGTAAAGGAGTTGCTGGCGGCGATTGTCGATGGTGCGCTCTGCCTGTTCCAGTTCAGATGTTGTCACCGCACGTTGAGAACTGCGCGTCCCGATGACCAGGCTCAGCTTCGCCGCCTTCACAGAGCTTGAAATAATGTCCTGCTGGACCCTGACAAGTTGTTCCTCGGCAACCCGCGCCTCGACGTTGATACGGAAGCCGCCATTCGCGTCCTTTTGTGCCGCCTGCATCTTGCGCAGCCGGCCCTTGTAGCCCTTGAGTACTTTCGCCTGATCGGGAATTGTGATCTGCGCGTTGACGATGATGGGAAAATCAAGACCGATTAGCTCCCGCAATACCCCGGGGAAGGTTGCATCCGGCAATTCCTTCAGGCTGACAAATGAGTACAAGAGGCCGCCGATATTGAGGTAACTGTCTGTCTCATCGACGATGCTTATGTCGGCAATCTGCTCCCGCGCGCTCGAATATCTGAGTTGCCCCTCCGGTCGGCGATAAGGGCGGCTGTCAGGAGAAAGAGGATTGAGGGCACGCTTGAGTTCGAGGAACAGTTCGTGATCGGAGAGTCGTCGAGCACCCAATTCGGCAGCCTGAAGGGCCGTTTCGACGCCGTGAAGCAGACTCTCAAATTCGGCCAGCAGCTCTTGATGTTCTTGCCGCGACCGCTCAATGCATTTGTGCGCCGACAGGCTAAAGATCTCGCCCTTGGGCTTTAATGGTTTTCCAATAATGCGGTGATGCAGGACCGGGTCCCTGACCGCACTGGACTTCGACCTTTGGCCGCTAACATAGTCTTCAAGGACATCACCCAAGTCTTCCACTACTTCGTACCGGAACTGCACGCGCATGCTCTGCTCGGGCAAAGATCGCAATAACGCTTCGAGCATCAACTTGCCCCGGTCGCGGCCCTCATCACTCGCGAAATAGGTAGTGAGTCCGTTAAGTTCGTATCCGGCTACCAAGCTGCCATCGATGCGAACCATGACATTGTCGAGGTAATCGCGAACCGGCAGTAGTTCACAGATTGCTGGGTCTTGAAGACTCTTCTCGTGTTGTGTCAGTGTGAGTGGCACGTTTACTCCTTCCGCAAATATGCCGATTGCAGTTGCCGGTCTCGTGCCAGCGCGCAATAGGCGCGTGGCCTCAAGTACCAGAAAGCGAGATCGCGGACATATCCGCGTGGCTTCCCGTATTTAAATGCCATCAGCACGGGCACCATAAACAGGGGCACACCGTATTGGAGGACCAGATTCATGGGCATGCCCGCGATCTCCCCACCAACGAAATGACCTACGACATTCATCACTGCTGCCGCTCCGAGCACCACAAATAGATCCTCAAACTCCAGGAACATGAAGGTCACTCGCGTTTGCAGATTTCGGTTAACCGGTGTCACGTGTAAAGGCATTTCTCAAACTCCTTGTTAAGGCACGCCCGCCGTGCCGTGTTGAATCCAAAACTCTCCCAAGCGCAGCAGCCCCGATAATCCGAACGAGCACATCGCTGCGACGAGGTTCCGCACCCATGCTTCGCCGACAGTCATCCTTTCCAGCAGGCCGGCGTAGTGCGTCACCGCCAGCACCACCTGCAACACCCCGTAAAGCGGCAGCAGGACATTGCCCACCCAGTTCACGAGCGTCAGAATCGAGATCCAGTACCGGTCAGGATTGTCCCAGGCGGCTTGATTGCTGAAGGATTCGAGGACGCGTAATAGACCTGAGCACATCAATGACGCCAGCGCCGCGTGAGCGAGGTGCTGATAGTGCCTGCCCTTGCTGAAGTGATAGATCGCTGCGGCGCCAAACAGGCCAGCCACGGTCGGCATAATCACATTGCCCACCCAGTTCGTCAGGTTAAGCAGTCCATTCGCAAGATTCACCTTCAGCCTCCTTTCCGATCAGCCGACCATGGCCTGAATCAGCTTCCAAATTCCCGAAACACTTAAGAAAGCCAGCCCCGACGCAACCAGCGGCATGAACGGCCGATGACGCGCATAGTTGAAGATCGCTCCCGCGACTGCCAGGCCGGCAGCTTCCGGCAAAATCGTTCCGGCCAGGAAATTCCACGCCGAAGTAAGCATGTCTGTCGTCGCAAAAGTTGAGCCGCTGTTCCAGCTCTGCATCAACTGCACCGTGCCGGACACCGACAGCAAGAAGATCCCGCCGATGATCGACCCGAGTGGGCTGTGTCCCTCCGCTGCATCGAGCGCCGCCTTTAAAATGCAGAACGCGGCGAGTACTGGAATTAGCCGTACGACCACAACGTTCGAAACGAAGCCGGTAAAGCTGGTCTCAACGCTGTTCACCCACGCACTGCTGATGTTCCCGCCCTGGGGCGGCATCGAGATGCCTTGCGCCGCAAACCAGGACAGGAACTGGGGGAGGGTGAGCATGATGACCGACCATAATGCCCAGCGCTGGAATCGGCCTCCGGTCTCGAAATTCACGCCGCCCTCCTGCCGCAACGCCATTCCCGCCAGCACCATCGTGCAGATGGCTACCGGAACTGCCATATCGAACAGCAGCTTCATCAGGTCGACCAGGATTTGGGGCAACGTCATGGTTTTAGACTCCGACCCTTCCTATTGCACGCCGGCTGTGCCTTGCGCGATCCAGAACTCAATCAAACGTGTGAGCCCGGACACTACGAGCAACCCACCTGCGGTGACTGCCCAGCGCATGGCTCCGCGTCCCTGCGAATACGCCACTATGGCCATGACAACGGCGAGCGCGGCGCCCACGGGCGCGATTACATTCCCGACCCAGTTGACTAGGTTCAAAACGGTACCTTCAGGTTGGGCTGCGGTTTGTCCCTGTACCGCTTGACCCGTTGCTGGTTGTTGTCCAAGGTTTTGCGCGTAGGACATAAACGGAGAAAGTTGAAGCGAAACAATGGCCAGGAGATAAAAAAGAGCGAATCGCCTCCTCGTCGCTCTCCAACTCGAAAGTTTCATGCGGGTCCTCTTCTGCGACGCGTTGAATTAATTTCTCGCGTTGCAGGCGAGAACATAAGTCGGTTTCAGATTTCGATCAAATGAGGAATGAGCCGATTGGTGTGTTCAAAAGCAGAAATGGACTGGGCAATGGAGGGCGAGCCGATCTACAGAGTGTCGTGATGTTATGAACATCCGTGGTTTTCAGTGAGACTTACAGGAATGGCGGTTGAAATGGCTGCCGCTCAAACGAGATAACAGATGAAAATCTGCCGAAATTTGTTCCATCTTATAACGCGATTTAATATTGAAGTTTGCCCAAGACCTCTGGCCAGGAACCTCTTTTAAATGAACAGTGCTCTTGCTGATCGGCTGCTTCAACGGATGAAGGCTGGTGAGTGTCTGAAAGTACCTCACGCAACAGCATCAGACCTCCGAGGATTTTGTTTTGCACGTTCGAAATGCCATGACAATGTAAACCGCTGGTGCCACGAAAACCCCGGCCACAAGCCGCTGAGAGGTTGGCTTGTGACGAGCACCCTGTTCGATAAACACTCGGTCGTTGACCGCGGAGAGAGTGCCTTGTTGGACATAACGCCACTTGATGGCCCGTCGTACAGCTATTTTCTTGCCCACGACGGAACCGAGGACGAGTTCGAGAAATTGCCAAACCAAGTCGTTGCTGTGGACATTTAAAAATCCCCGTATCGGGAACTCCTGCCAAAACCATGTCACTGATTTTTTGTGCCGCTCTGATTTAACTCCTGTTGCAAACGCAAGAGCTGTCGAAGCTGATCCACGCTCTCCGAATTGGCTCCTTGTGTGTCTGGGGTGGAGGCTCTGAAACTCGGAACAGATTTAGACGATTGCTCGAGCACAACATAGATGGGTGTGCCGGCTGAAACACTGACAACGATACGAGCTGTTACGGCGAACCTTGATATTTGTTCGTCGGAGGCCTGCCCGATATTGTTGCTGACCCGCTCGCGAATAAGGTCGGATTCGCTCAATGGTTGGTTCAGGCTGCCACGCCCGAGAAGCATGGTGCCCGCTTGGCCTATTCCCGATAACGAACGGACAAGTACGTTTTTGCCGGTATTCTTGCCCTCGACCTTGCCTTTAACCGGCCCCATCCCTAGATCGGTTGCAGCAGCCTGAATGGGAATAGTGGCTCCGTCTGGCAACATCAGGGAGTCGAATTGGATTCTCATGTAGCCGGAACGGTCCGCCTCCTGGATCTGGCCCACCGCCTTAGCTCCTGCGGGAACAATAATCTCTCCATCGCGTTCATAGTTGTATTCAATCACCGCTAGCACGGGCGTGCGCACCGCCGTGCTAGCTGACGATTCCAATCGCGCGCGAAGTCGTGTGCCTGTCGGAAGACCCAGCCCGTATTGCGGAACAGCTCCCGGATCTTCACGGCGCTCGGAACCTGACTGCGTCGCTGAAGAAGTTCGCACGAACACGAGCGATGACTTCTCTAGTGCTTCACGCTCGCTCTTACCCGGGTCTTTTGTCTGCTCTCCGATGTTCGGCCCCATGCCCGGCTGGTACGGTGGCGCCTGCCAGGGCTGCTCGCCAAACGGCGGAATGGAGCCTAATGTGCCGGCAGTGTGTTCAGACTGTGCGGGCTGCGTAAAAGTTCTTGCAGGCGTTCTCTTGGTAGCGCTTCGCTCAAGGTCCTGCTCTTTCAGATACCCGTCGTGACTTTCTTTGGGCACTGGACGTCCTGAATCGGTGATCGGGAGAAGGCTTTTGTCGCCCAAAGATGACATCGCCTGGGATTGCGCGTCTTGATTCCCATTCGCAGCATTGCGTGATGATTTCTGCGCGCTTCCACTGCGCGGGACGGACATCCGCGGAGCTGAGACAACAGCAAAGATGAGTAGCGCAAATACAACCGCACCAGCGGCAACAATCACGAACCGGTTCTGTTGGATCTTTTGTCTGGCCCGCAATTTGGTTCTTGTAGCCAATTCGGTTTTTACTTCCACATCCGACTGCACGGTTGGCGCGCTCACCTGCGGTGAAGTTTGGTTTTCCATGATGAGGGTCGCGTGATCATTTCTGTTTCCATTGTTCTGCTTCATTTCGCACCTCCTTTGGCGGCCGGAACAAAAGAGACCGCCGCCAGCACGGGGTGGTCCACCTGTTCGACCTGTGCGACTTGCAGCATCAGACGTTCCGACGATGCTTTGAATGCGGGTCTCTCGAATGTGACGACGCCATCTGCCCTCTCACCCGGCGCCAATCTGCGGGATGTCAGTCGATAGCTCTTGATGGCCACCGGCTCTGCCTTAATCGCCGTATGGTGACGGTTCTTCGTCGTATCGGTTAGCTCAATCTGTGGAGGAAGCAACTCGATCGTATTTGCAGAAGCATTGAGCACTGAGAACGCCACTGCGACCTCATCGCCGTTTTTGGTAGAGCGTCCAACACTTACGCGCAACGGCCTGCCTTCCCAATGTGGAGGCTCAGTTTGCTGATCTCGGAGCATGCTTTCCTCTGGACGAATGGCGTCTCGCTGCGGCGGGCTGGTTCCCGCCAATTCCGCCGAGTCGAGGCTTTTTGTCTCCTCGATCACAAAACTGGGGTGGCTCGCCTTAATAAAAAAACTGCGCGGCGGTTCGTATTTCAGAACGTAATCGACCGGCGCCGACCGGTCCGCTGCTCCTCGGCTTACCAGCGCCAAAGAGACTTCATGGCCTGTCCGAGTCATGATCAAAGCATTGGTACGAGACGCGCTGGAGGTGCTTGGCTTAAAGAAAACCAATTGCGGCTCGGCCTCCGAATGTTCAGCTTTGAATGCACCAGGATCACCAAGGACCACGGAACTGACAGCTTCGGGTAGGCGAACTGACGTTACAAATCCGGGTCGCAATTCGAGCGTGGTAACGTTCTGTGGATCCAGACTGAGGTTGAGAATCCTCCCTGGAGCGAGATCGGCTTGCGCAGCCGCCAGGGCGAAGCATGCCAGGGGCGTTATGAGATGAAACAAATTTCGGCAGATTTTCATCGTATATCTCTTTTCTGAGTGGTTTCGAAAATTTCGGTTTTGTCTTGGGCCAAGCGCAGGTAAGTGGCTCGGATACGAGATACATACGCGACTACATCCGGGTTCCGGTACGCGAGACCGCGCCTGCTCACAATGTCTTCTCCCGCGTAGTAGGCGGCTGAGGCTAGCCGCAAATCACCCCGGAACTTCTGAATGAGCCATGCAAGATAGCGGACGCCGCCCGAGACGTTTTGATCGATACTGCAGCGGTCACTTACATGTAAACGTTGTGCAGTCATGGGCATGAGCTGCATCAGCCCTGCTGCGCCCTTGGAAGAAATGGCACACGGCCGCCAATTCGACTCCCGCTCGACGACAGCCCGCACCAGCGGCACAGGCACTCGATAGTGTTGGGCGTAGGCGGCAACGTAGTATTCAGCTTCCCGACGTTTTGGCGCGGTGGACGTCTGCGCCCAGCTTGTTGCGGCACATATTACGAGCAATAAGCAGCCAAAGCAGTTCATGTGGCACTCCCCTGTAAGGCTTCGCGGGTGTATTGCTGTGCGTCATAGACCAGGCTGGCAAAGCCGTCACGCAGAAGCAGCTTTTTCCTGTCAGCTTCGGTCTTTGCCAACAAAGGCAATAGCACATCGCGTAGTTCTGGCGTAACCTGCTCATGTCCAAGGATTTTGAGCGCCTGTGCCAAATCCAAGATCTCCGATACAGATGGCGGTTTTTCCATACTCCATCCACGCAGAGCTTTTGCCAATCCTGCCATCCCGGAATGGAACTCGCGACTGGAGCCTCGAGTCCTAAGTGCCACAATTTCCGCTTCTCGTTCCGCGCTGGGGTGTTCAACACGCAGGTAGAAACTCCGCCGGCGCAGGGGATCGCCAATACGCCGCTCCTCATTGGAGGTGAGCACGACGAAGGGAATACTGCGAGCCTCAACGGTGCCCAACTTCGGGATGCTAAGGCGCCACTCGCTGAGTAGTTCCAACAGAATGGCCTCGAATTCCTGGTCAACTTTGTCAATTTCGTCGATGAGCAAGACGCAAGGCTTTGCCCACAACAAAGCGCGCATTAGCGGACCTGCGCTGAAGAAATCCCGGCTGTGTAACTCGGTTCGCAACGAAGCCCAATCGACATCGCCTGTCTTGGCTTTGAGCTCAACGCAAAGGCTTTGCAAGGCTTCGTCGAATTTGCCGATGGCCTTTTCTTCATTGATGCCCTCATAACATTGCAAACGTTCGACCGCTGTGTTTGCGGCGCCCGCAACCGCATACGCTAACTGAGTTTTTCCGCTGCCCGCCGGGCCTTCGAGCAAGAGCGGCTTATGCAGCTTTCCGGCGAGGTAAACCGTTGTATGGAGGACCGAATCGGCGATGTAGCCCGTTTCGCGCAAGCCATGCTCAAGTTCTTCGAGTGACGCAAACATTGCGGCTCCTGCGCCCAAAGGCGTTTTCACGTCCGAGCATCAGAAAACGCTCAGAGCAGGATGGAGAAAGCGCATGACGAGATCAGTCGATCGGCTCAGCTTTTTGGACACATTCCCGGCCGTACCGAAGATCATTCAGGCATTGGAAGCCCGGGACGGGGCCATGAGAGCGAGAGAACTAGCCAAGCTGTTGGGTGTAACCCGGCAGCATGTCTACAAGATGGCGGCGGAGGGAACGATTCCTTCATTTCGTGTGGGGGCGTCAGTACGTTTTGATCCCACGCTTGTTGCAGAATGGCTTCGTCGAAAGATGCCAAAACCTGTAGTTGCTCCCGAACGGTCCCGGATAGCAGTTTGATAAAGCCTAGCGTGACTGCAATGTCGTGTTCGTCGCGTTCGGAAATTGAGACAACCTGGCAGGTGCTGGATTCGGCCCTCAGCAAATGAGAAGATTCGGACCCGGAGGGACTAGCGCCTCAAATTGCTTTCGACTAAGAAGGATTCGGAGACTGGCGTCAATGGATGGGCAATTAGATACACCGCAGGCGCTTCAGCCTTCGTTTTCCAACCTTGCTAGCAAAGAGTTCCCAAGTTGCAACGCAGCTCGCGCTTCCTCGGCCTTTATCTCCTGACCGTGGACGGCTGAATTCAAGACAACCGATACGGTTCGCACATCAGCCACTATCTCTGCCGACAATGCCTTAGCGCTCGTGAGTGCTGTCGTCAACTCTCCAATGCCGACCATCTTCCTCTTCAAACCCCGTTTCGTGGCGATAGCGTGCAACGCCTGTTCCAGGCGGATCCGCATGGTAACAAGGTTGAACCGGGGCATCTCGCGTGCAAGTTCGTCGTTGGTGGGCAATTCGGATTGCAAGCGTTTCGGCAGCGATTCAACCAAGCGGTACTGCGCCACTCCCATCGGCTTGCCGGTGTCCCGCAGTGCATATTCAACCACAATTCTGTTCTTTTCCTTGCAGAGAATCAGGCCGATGCTGGGCGCATCATTCGCGTGTCGACGGTCATCCATTGCCGACAGATAGAAATTCATCTTGCCGGCGAATTCGGGCCTGAATTCTTCAATTTTGAGATCAATCACAACGTAGCAGCGAAGATGCAGATGATAAAAAAGCAGATCGATGAAATAGTCTTGCCCGCCTATTTCCAAATGGTACTGGTTACCGACGAATGCAAATCCCTTTCCGAGTTCTAAAATGAAGTCGCGCAGATGCTCGATCAGGCCTCGTTCCAAATCACGCTCCAGCATCTCTGGCCCGAGAGTCAGAAAGTCGAAGTTGTAGGGGTCTTTAAGAAGTTCCTGCGCAAGTTCTGATTGTGGAGCCGGAAGCGTTCGCTGAAAGTTGGTGACAGCCTGGCCCTTTCTCTGGTGAAGATCACTCTCGATCTGGTGAACAAGGACGTTCCGCGTCCACCCACTTTCGACAGCATGCCGGATATACCACTCCCGTTCTTCGGGGGCCTTGACCATCTCAAGGATGCGTACATTGTGCCCCCAAGGCAATTGTGCAACAACCTGTTGCACAAATTGCTCGTCCGGGTAAGCTTCAGCAAAAGCCCGCATATATTTCAGGTTTCGCGCCCCAAACCCAGTCATGCCGGGAAAGGCCTGGAGCAGGTCTTGGGCCAGCCTATCTATCACTTTTGCTCCCCATCCTTCCGATTGCTGCCGGGCCAGAATATCTCTGCCTATACTCCAATAGAGCAATAGCAGTTCCCGATTGACAGACAGGGAAGCGCGCACCTGCGCGCTGCGAATGCGTTCTTTCAGTTCTTGTAAGAACGCGTGATAGCGGTCGGGCAATTCAGGACGTTGTCGTTTCATGGCAATAAACCAGCATAGCCCAAGAGGCCCTTACCTGAGTGGTCAGCCGAATCAAACAATATAAGCGGCCAGCGCCCCTGCGTTAACTTTCGCCAGAGCGTCTTTCGATTGCACGCCCTTCAGATAGACCATCGTTGATTTGATATCGCGATGGCCCATCCATGACTGGAGAGTGCGGATATCAACGCCATGGCGCAGGTGCTCAGTGGCAAACGTGTGCCGGAATTTATGCAGAAAGAAATGCCCGCAGTGCGGCCCCTCAGAGCAGCGATTGCCGTGGCGGGTGAGGCATTGCCCGCAATTGAGTTTCGCCCGTTCGGCGACCCGTTTTACGATCATGTCGTTTTCAGAATCAGGATTGCCCTTGGAATTGGGAAAAACCAGTTGCGCCGGAAGCGCCTTGCGGCGCTCTCTCAAAGTTCGCAGTTGATCGATGAGGGCGGTGGGCAAGGGCACGGCCCGCTCCTCCCAGTTCTTTGGCTTAAACCCCCAAATCGGTTTTTCGATGACTCTGACGACGCTGTTGTGAAAATCCAGATCACGCCAGGTGACATGCTGCGCTTCGCGGTCGCGGAACCCGGAGCCCAGCAGAAACTTTAAGAAGATTGCCTCGTCCGCATCGGCGTTCCCGAGGAGCGTCTGGATCTCCTCCGGCTCATAGATGGGCCGGATCTTCTCAACGTAGTCTGGCCAATCGTTCTTCTCAATCAACTTTGTTCTGCCGTATCGCTTGAACATCTGCAGAACTACGACCAGCTTGTCGTAGACGGTGCGGCCGCCAAGGCCACGTTTGTAGCAGTCTGTGATGAATTTCAAGATGTCCTCGCGGGAAATGTTTTCCACAAATAAGGTCGCGCAAGACTGGCGCAGCAGCACGTCGAGGGTGTAGCGATACGTCAAATAGGTGCGATCGGCACGGTTGTGTTTGACGTAGTCGAGATACGTATCGATCGCAGTGGTCACGCGCATACGAGCGGTAGAAACTCCCGGCGCAACATTCGCGGGTGGCGCGATAACCCCGGCCCGCATGGCTTCGACTTCGATGGACTTGCGCCGCGCTTCCTCTATGAGTTCAGAAAAATTCGGAACAGCCTTCCGGCGCCGTCGATTATCGAGTTCGTACCACTCCAGATAATAAGTACCCTCTGTGTGTTGCTCGTCACGACCCGCAATCACTACGTGGTCACGAACGATCCTCCCACTGCGCTCGGTTACGTTGGCGAAGCGCCAGGCCTCGCCCACTTTGACGTACTTGAGGATCTTGACGCGATTGGCGTACTGCTTTTGTTTTCTCGGCATCTTCCACCTCCAGGTTGGAGGGAATGGAAGGTAGACCGGATCGGAAGCTCGATCAAATTTGGAAACGGAATGGAGGGGATGGAAGGAGTTGACGGGATTGACAGCGAATCTATCGACAGGAAGAACGACAGGAAGAGGGTTAAATCGATGAAAACAAAAGAAAGCGGTTAGGGGGCAGCGTTCTAACCAACTGAACTACGTCCCCAGCTTGTTTTCATTGGGTTAGTGAGAAACCCTATGACGATACTGTCTTGGTTGTCTTCAGATTTTCGGCTGCTTCAATGTTCCGCCGGTTCAACAAATCCCCAGGGCTCATTGACAGCATGGAAACAGCAGAAAATTACTACCTGAGCTGTCACTACTCCGTGAATTATTGTAACAGAGGTCTCTGAAGCCGTCACCGCTGGTGCGAAGGTTTCTTTGCCACTGGTTCGATTTAGCAGGATCGATCAGTTTCGCGGGGCAATGGATTACGCGAAAACGCCAAGGCCGTAAACTAAAGACAGCAGTGGAAAGCAGAAGGATCAGAGGAAACAGAGGACAGTTCATCCGACCCAGGGGCATTTCGAAATGGATATTGTGAGCTCATGGAACGAGTGGGACCCGCTGCGCGAAGTTGTGGTTGGTTCAGCGCGTGGCGCAGCCGACACTGGCTATGAGCCCGCGCTTTCCCCGTATTTTGCGCCGGGAAGTCAGGGGCGCCTGTATCGCGGAGGGCCTGTCCCCGCGGCGGTAATTGCTGATGCCGAGCGCCAACTTGACCACTTTGCGGATGTGCTTGTCCGGCGCGGAATCACTGTCCGGCGACCTGATCCGGTTGACCAGTGTATCCCGGTGAAAACGCCAGACTGGGAGGTTGCGGGAGGTCACGCTACCGCCTGCCCCAGAGACATTCTGCTGGTAGTGGGCAATGAGATCATTGAAGCGCCAATGGCGCAGAGGGCGCGCTACTTTGAGTTCCGCGCTTACCGTAGTCTGCTGGCAGATTATTTTCGTCACGGAGCCCGCTGGACGGCCGCACCCAAGCCGCTCATGCGCGACAAACTATACATTGAAAAAGAAACGGGAGATCAGGAGCCGTTCGACTTTACTTCCGGTCCGCTGCTCGCTGAATCCGAACCGGTTTTTGACGCGGCCTGCTTTACCCGTTGCGGGCGAGACATCTTCTGGCAGCCCGATCTGGTCAGTAACCAGACCGGCGCAGACTGGCTAGGCAGACATCTTGGTCCCGGATTCCGCATTCACCGAATGGAGTTTGCGGAGCCAACTCCTACGCATATTGACACCACGCTGGTGCCGGTCCGGCCTGGGCTGGTGCTGGTCAATCCGGTCCGTCCGTGCACGAATGGCGGAATGCAGTTGTTCAAGGATAATGGCTGGCGGGTCGTGCAGGCGCCTGCGTCGGTGAGAACAGGGCGCTCGCCAGCGCGTGACGTGAGCAACTGGATTTCAATGAACATCCTCATGCTGGATGAGAATACGGTTGTGGTTGAGCAGGCGGAGACGCCGATGATCGAATTGATGCGTTCCCTTGGTTGCGAAGTGGTTACGTGTCCTTTTGACCGCGTATATCCATTTGGGGGAGGCTTCCATTGCTGTACGGCTGATATCAGAAGAGAGGGCACTTTACGGTCTTACTTTCCGGCTTTGGATGCAAAGAGCGGCGGACTGGACTGAGCGCAGCAGAGCAGTTCAGAGCTCAATCGTCTTTGCTTTTACCTTTATCTTTGTCCTGGCTTTCCTTCGATCCGGTTTCCACCAGCTTCTTGGTTAACAGGACCAGGCCAAAGATCTGCGTCCACTCAGAAACGACATTCCCGGCCACCTGTCCCCATTTGGATTCGGAATCGGCATGGGCGTAAATCAGGATCCATGCAATGCCGGTGATACCAAGAAAGATGGTCAACGAATGTTCACGCAGCAATTCAAGCGAGCGGTTGGGTAGTTTTCCTCGCGGCTTTTTGCTTTCATCGGATCCACGCTCGTAAAGATGTTTTGTGGCAAGCACCATCACAACCACTCCAGTCCAGTCTGCAATCGCGTTCCCGAAGAACGAACCGATATGCCGTTTCTCATCGCTGATGCTGTATAGCACGATCCAGAGCACGAGAATGCCCGCGGTGACCACTGCCAGACCGTGCCGCTCAAAGAAAGTTTGGTTCTTACTTTTCCGAATGGAAAACTTCAAAAGCCTCACCTCAATCCAGATCTGAAGACTAAGACGGGAATGCGAGGCTGGAGTGGCCTGAGTCACAGCTGGATTGACCGCTTTCCTTTGAAAAACATATTTAAAAGCCTGATGGCTGGTTTTGGTGGAGCTGGTTTTGATGAAGAACGTTCGCCAGAGCGATGAAGCGCGGATCAGACCGCAGCGGGTCAAGCCGCGGATCAACTCCAAGCAGAACGAGCAAAGTATCGCGCTGGTCATGGGCGCGTTTCAAGTCGGCAAAGGCCTGGTCTTTTTGACCGAGCCAGACGTGCAACACGGCAGATTGATAGGGTGAAACATAAAGCTGATGGGACATCCGGTCCAGTTTTGCCAGCCACAGTTCGGCGGCGGTGCGAAGGCCGCTTTGCGCATCCATGGTCAGAATTTCTTCAGGCTTCTGGTTTGTTTGCGCCGCGCGAAGTTTGAAGAACTCGCGCGCATCCGCCAGGGCTGCGTCATATTTACCCTGAGCGCGATGTGACGCAAGTATGCAGTTAAGAGCAAAGCCAAAGCCGGGGTCCGCTTTCAGTGCGCGCCCGCACTCGCGAATGGAGGCATCATACTGGCGCGCGTAAAAGTAATACCATCCGGCATCTGCGTTGATGAGCGGAGAGAGCGGGTCTAGCTCCTGCGCGCGCTGAATGGAAGCAATGGCGCGTTCATGCTGGCCCGCGGCTGAGAGTGTTCCTGCGTACCAGTAATGCGCCAACGCCAGTCCGGGTTGCAGCTGAATCGCCCGCTCGAACTCAGCTTCAGAGCCGGCAAAGTCCCAATCATAATAGAGCCGGATGAAACCCAGTGTAGTATGCGCCTCGGCAAGGCTGTCATCCAGTTGCAGCGCCTCGCTTACGTATTGTTTCGCCTTTGGAAAAGCCTGCTGCGGTGGCAAGCCGCCATACCAAGGCTCCATGCTGTATGTATCAGCAAGCGCGGCATAGGCCAGCGCATACCCAGGATCGCTATTGATAGCGTGCTCAAACTCCACGCGCGCCTGGCGAAAGCCTTCCAGAGTCATGCGGGTCATCGCGTAGCGTCCCTTCAGGTAAGCCTCATGCGCGGCAGGATTGCGTGTTACCGGAGCAAGCGCCGCTGATTCCCGCCCCGGTAGCAGTTGCAGCGCCAGCGAACGGGCTACCCGATGTGCCAGGTCCTTTTCAATTGCAAGTGCATCTCCGGTTTCGCGATCGTAGGTTGTTGCCCAAAGCTGCGTCTGATCACTGGTCTGGATGAGCTGAGCAGTCACGTGCAGCCGGTTGCCATCACGCCGCACGCTGCCCTCAAGGAGGTAATGCACTCTCAGCTCTTTGCCGATCTCAGCGGCGCTCTTCTTCGTCTGCCGGTACTGCGCCGCGGATGTCCGCGCAATCACGCCCAGCCGTTGCGGCGCCAGTTCTCCGAGTTGGGTAATCATTTCTTCTGCCAGGCCTTCACCAAAGAAATCGTCATTCGCCTGGCCGCTCAGGTTGGCAAAAGGCAGCACCACGAGCTTGATCTTTTCCCGGTCAGGACGACTGTGGCGCACGCTCAATGTTACGGCTGTGATGGCTACAACCGTCAAAAACGCGAAGACCGCTGATTTGCGGAAGAAGGTTGAAGGATGCCCGGTGGTTGCGGGGGGAACAGCGGCTGACGAACTGTCCACATCTGTGCTGGCAGAGGGCAGCGCTGAGGATTCCACGCGGGCAATAAACCTGTAACCCCGGCGCGGGATGGTTTCAATGTATCTGGGAGCGTCAGGTGCATCACCGAAGGCGGCGCGAATCTGTTTAATACAGGAGTTCAACCCCCGTTCAAAATCCACAAAAGTATCGCCGCCCCAAACCTCCTGCTGGATATGGTCGCGAGATACGATCTGGCCTGGATGCGCTATTAATAAGGATAGGACCTTGCAGGGCTGGGGCTTGAGCCGGATGACTTGGCCGTTCTGTCGCAGCTCTCCTGAGGCAAAGTCCATCTGAAACTCGCCCAAGCGCACCGGATTGTCAGGAGAACTTTGCATTTCTTGCCTTAAAGCCCACGAATCACAACTAAATCACCTTGCGGACATTTCAATGTTCCTATCTGCCCCCGTATTTTTGACCCTGGCCAGGAGATTTGGTGAGCATGAAGGCCGGCTGCGCGCGTTCTAGGCATGTTGATAAATCTTTTTGAACGTCGCATGCCGGCAATTCTTGTTCCTGATGACAGGCCATCGATTCATGACCATCAACAGAAAGGAGCCATGCATGCTGATCTGGAGGAGAAAGAGAATGATCAAAGTTCTGTCTCAACTCATGCATGCAGTTGTGTTCTTCGCCGTGGCGCACGGACAGGCCGGTCCGGCTGGAAGCGCGCCGGGTAAGGAACAGGCCAACAAACTTTATGCCGAGAAGAACTGGAGCGCCGCCGCGGAGGCCTTTGCAGCCATCACGCGGTCGGAGCCTGCTAACGCCATAGCATGGCTGAGATTGGGCGTTTCCCGTCATAAGCTGGGGCAATATGAACAAGCGGTGGAGGCGTACAGGCATATTGAGAGTGATCCGCAACTTGGGCCTTCCGCCCTGTATCGCAAGGCAGCGTCCCTGGCCAAGTTGAACAAGAAAGAAGATGCGCTCCGCTCCCTGGACAAAGCGGTTACGGGCGGGCTGATCCAGACCGATCTCTTCCAGCAGGATGCAGACCTGGCGTCGCTGCGTGATGACGCGGTGTTCAAGAAGATGATGGAGAGGGCAGACGCCGCGGCGCATCCGTGCGCACATCATGAAGAGTACCGCCAGTTTGATTTCTGGCTGGGTGAGTGGGACGTGGTCACATCTGACGGACACAACCCTGCGGGCGCCAGCAGCATTCAGCTGCTGCTGGACCAGTGCGTGCTGCTGGAGAACTGGACCGGCGGCGGAACAGGGAAGAGCTTTAACCACTTTGATGCGCGGACGAAAAAGTGGATCCAGGATTGGGTCGATAGCCAGTCCCAAAGCGTTCACTTTGAAGGCGGTGTGGAGAAAGACGGCGTGATGCACTATTACGCTGACGACTTTGACGCCCAGGGCAAACCAATCAAACGCCATATGCAATTTTTTAACCTTGACAAGGACCATGTCCGCCAGTGGAGCCAGCAATCGAGTGATGGCGGCAAGACGTGGCATACGCAATACGACTTTCTCTATATCCGTAGGCAATAAAGGAGAAGCACAATGATTCAGTCCCTGTCCGCAGCCCGGTTCGCGCAAGCCATTCTTTTTGCCGTGTTTACAGTGAGCATGCTTGCTTGTCCGCTGCTGGCCCAGCCGGGCACGGCGCAGCAGCAGGCGGCGGATGAGTTGTTCGCGGCGTCCAGGTGGGAACAGGCCGCGCAGGTCTATGCGCAAATCACGGCCAGTGATCCGGCCAACGGGCAGGCATGGCAGAACCTTGGTGAATGCTACGCGCAAACGGGAAAGCTCAATGAGTCGCTGCAGGCATTCACTAGCGCCGTGCAGCACAACTTCCGCCCGCTGATGAACAAGGTCAACGTCGCTCGGATGCATGTTGCCATGGGCGATATGCGAAAGGCGTTTGCCATATTGAAGGAAGTAGCGGCCAGCGGTCAGGGCCCGCGTCTGCGCGGATTCATTGTTAATACCGGTGAATTCCGCAAGATTTACAACACGCCTGAATTTCAGCAGTTCCTGAAGGACATTGCTCCCTGCCAAACGGCGGAGTTCAGGCAATTTGATTTCTGGATCGGCGACTGGGCGGTCGAAAATCCTGCGGGCCAGAAAGTTGGCGACAATCTGGTTACCCGCGAGCAGGATGGCTGCCTGCTGGTGGAGCACTGGAAGAGTGGCCGCGGCATTGAGACCGGCACCAGCTTCAACTACTACGACATTCGCGACAAAAAATTCCATCAGATTTACTTTGACAACTCAGGCAATGCTGGGGCTTATCCGCCGATGGCAGGAGGCCTCGTCGATAACAAAATGGTCATGATCAGTGACGAAAAAGCTTCTCCTGTATTTCGCTGGACCTGGTATGTAATCTCACCCGGCAAGGTGCGCCAGATGGCGGAGCAGTCCAGGGACGGGCAGAAGACATGGCAAACCGTGTGGGACTCCACTTACGTCAATAAGGCGCAACCGGCGGATAAATAATGTAACGAAACGCCGGCACGGCACACTACCATGCAGGCCCGGACGATGTTCATTCCGGGCCGGAACGTCGCAATAAGGAGCGTGTTTTATGCAAGAAATCGTAGTCCTCTTTGGCGGAGGCGATGCAGGTGGTTTCATCATCATCAACGGAAAAATTCACCGCATACCACCTTACAATCCTGAAACCGCGATTGGCCGCGCACAGTCGGTGCTCAATGCCGCTAACGCCCTCTCTGAAGCTGCCAGTGTGAACAGAGAACTCAGCGCTGAACTGAACGCTACTGCACTCAAGCTGGCGCAGGAAGCCATTGGGCAAATCACCAAAAGCGCTCAGACCCACGCAGCCTGAACGGATTGCAATTCAGGGAAGGCCCTCAGCTCAGGCCTTCCCGGTTTTCTTCCACTACGCTTCCCGCGGTCCCAGGTTATTTTTTCTTCGGCTTTGTTGCCGGTTCCGCGGGCTTGCTCGCGTCATGCCGGCCGAGCAAATCGGCAGGTTTCATGCTGACCTCGCCGGTCGCCACATCGTCATACTCCGGCTTGCTCATGCCTTGCAGGTATTTATCGAACCAGCCCACGATATGCTGCAAGCGCTCCACGCGGTGCCACGGCTGTCCGGAGCGCGAGAGCTCATGGGACTCGCCGGGGAACCGCACCATGATCACCGGACGCTTCAGGAACTTGAGCGCGCGGAACATCTCTTCACCACCCGCCGCCGGAGGCGTGCGATAGTCGGCCTCGCCCAGCACCAGCATCAGCGGCGTCTTCACGTTCTGAATGTAGGTAATCGGTGAACGCTGTTTGTAATCCTCGGGATCAAGGAACGGCGGCGACTTGAACCATGACGGATGGAACAAGGTGAAGTCTGCGGCGTACCACCAGTCGGTCCAGCTCGCGATGTCACGCTGCGCCACCGCCGCGGCAAAACGGTCTGTGTGCCCGACGATCCAGTTCGTCAGCAATCCGCCGCCGCTGCCGCCGGTCACTCCAAGTTTCTTAGGATCAATGTAGCCGCGCTTCAACACTTCATCCACGCCAAGCATCAGATCGCGGAAGTCGTCGCCGGGATAGTGATACTGAATAATGTTGCCAAATTGCTGACCGTAGGATGTGCTGCCGCGCGGATTGGGATAGAGCACTACGTAGCCCTTGGCGGCCATCCATTGAAATTCGTGATCGAAGATAAATCCATAAGCCGCGTGCGGGCCGCCATGAATATTCAGAATGAGCGGATATTTTTTTTGCGCGTCAAAGTCCGGCGGCTTCTGGATCCAGGCGTGGATCTTCTTCCCGTCAAAACTCGTGTACCAGATCTCTTCCGGCTCGGTCAGGTTGAGTTGGGAAAACAGCTTTTGATTAATGTGGGTGATCTGGCGCGGCACGGCGGTCGAGCCATGGTTCAGCACAAACAAATCGCCGATGTTCGTGGGCGTTGAGATCAGCACGACCAAAGTCTTGGCATCGTTCGTTGCCCGGAAGCGCTCCACCGCCTGCTTCCCATTCGTGAGCTCGGTGATTTTTCCTGAGGCCACCTCGACCGCAATTAGATTGGCCATGCCTTTGCTGGCCGTGGTCACAATCAGGTTGTTGCCATCTGTCGTCCACACGACGTGGTCCTGGCCGCCGGCGCGGGGCGTGCCCTGATCACCGCCCACGCCGCTGCAAACGTCAAAGTCATAGTTTGCGGTCAGGTTGCGCGGCTTGGCGTCGGCAGCCAGATCTATCACCCAGAGATCGGGCTCGGTGTAAGACTGCACCGGCTCATTCACTGAAGCGCAGAAGGCCAGCCGCTTTCCGTCGGGGCTGAGTGACATCTCGCGTGCGCCCATCGGGATGGTGAGCAGCTTGGCCGGCGCTCCGCCTGTTGCAGCCACTGAATAAACGTCGGAGTGCGGCTGCTCATAAGAAGGATCGTCCACCTGCATTGTGGTGAAGTAAATCGTGCTTGAATCCTTTGACCACATCACGCCGTCTTCCTGATACTTGCCGCTGGTCAACTGGCGCGGCTTGGCTTCGTCTTCCGAGCTTCGCGGCGCGTTCATCACCCAGATGTGCTGCGGATGTTTGTAGTCAAGATAGCCGCCGCCGTTAATGCGATAGACCGAGCGTGTAATTACGCGAACATCGCTTTCGCGGTCGGCATCAGCCGCCGCGGGTGCGGCTTCGGCCTTGTCTGGGGAAGCCTTGTCGTCGGCCTTGGTTGGGGTCTTATCTTTGGAGCTCGCGCT
Organism: Terriglobia bacterium; assembly: GCA_020072585.1. Lineage (GTDB taxonomy): Bacteria > Acidobacteriota > Terriglobia > Terriglobales > Acidobacteriaceae > Angelobacter. Next base: position 34,132 of record JAIQGL010000019.1, read on the forward strand.
GTCTTTCTTGCGCTCCTTGGCCAGATCTTCCGGTGACGTGTCACTGGTGAAGGCGATCATCTTGCTGTCGGGCGACCACACCGGCCCGCCCGCGCCACGCACAAGATCGGTGACCTTCCAGGATTCGCCGCCGCCTGCAACCGGCAGCATGTAAAGCTGCGGCCCTGCTGGACGGCTGGCTCCGCCTGCGGGTGCTGCGGAAGGCTCGGGCGCGCGCACAAAGACTAGCCAGTTGCCGTCAGGCGACCAGCGCGGTGAAGAGTCGTGCTTGCCGTCCGTCATGCGGCGGGGAGCTTCGTCGCCGCGCGTGGAGACGCTCCAGATGGAGGTGTCATATCCTGTCTTCTTCTCGTCCACGGTGACCTTGACGAAGGCAACGCGCGATCCATCGGGCGAGATCTGCGGATCGCCGATCCAGTTGAATTGAAAGATGTCTTTCTCGGTGATCGAGCGTTTTTGCGCTTGAACTGGTTGCGCTTGAAAAAGACCGGCAATCGCGGCGGCAAAACACAGGGTGGCAGTAAGCAGACGGGCGGTGCGTGGCATGAAAGCTCCTTCAGGAAACCTAACTTTATACGTGGGCAGGGAAGAGTTGTCCATCCTTTGCGTCCAGAAGCGCGGGACGCAAAGGATGGGTGGGATGGTGGCCGGTTATTCTTCGGTTTCCTCCGATTGGCGCTTTAAAGACTGGCTTTTTGCAGTTCTTCGTTTTACAGGTCTTCGCTTTGACGTTCTTAGCTTTGACGGTTTTTGTTTCAGGGGTTTGGGGCTCTGGAGGTCGAGAGCAGCCTGGAGTTCGCTGATTTTTGCTTCAATCTCTGCCCGGTTCTCGTTAGCCTGGAGGTAAAGCTCGTTGGGGTTGCGGACCGATTTTTCCCACTGGCCCACGAGCTGGCCGAAGCGGAAAGCCTCGTCGTGCTCGTAATCCTGCATGTTTTCAAAGAGGACTTCATTCGTCTCAGAGCGAAGACATTCCAGGCGGTTCATGAGGACGGGGAGTTCGGCGTTCTCAAAAAATTCGAGGCGCTGAAGCTGTTCCACGGCGTGGATAGTCGTGTCAAAGCTGCGATTGAGCAGGTAAAAAGGCTTCATAGAGCCGAATTTTGGTGAGGGGTGGCGTCCAGTTGGGAAGGGTCATAGAGTTACCCCCTGTTTACCGTGTAGGAACACAAAGGCCAGGGTTGGGGCCGATAGAGATTTGTTATTGGTTGCGGCGAGAGCGCGAAGGCGGTGGCCTTGCGCCCATGAAGGCGAGTGTGTAACTTCAATAACAGCCATGGTTTGCCTGCCTCAAGCAGGTGGACTGCGGTTAGGGCGCGTTCGGTGTTCAAGCACCGGGCGCTGCCCGTTAGGGTTTTACTTCTTTTTTGGTTTGCGAGGCACAGGCGATTTGGCTTGTGCCTTTTGTTTCTCCCGGAGCTTCTGGTATCGGGTTTTCCTGCCGTTAGCGATCTTGGGCAGGAGTTGACGGACATGTTCAATTTCTTCCTCGGTCCAAATCTGAACGGTGGTTATTCCGACGATTTCCGATTGAGGGCGCGGAATCTTTCCAGCCGCTAGGTATGTTGCCAATGTGGGGTGAGGGATTCCCAACCGTTTAGCTGCCTCGCGTGTTGAATAGTAACGCATTCAAATTAGACTGTATGAGGTAGATAATTTGCTGTCAAGTAAAATAGACGAACCGTTGCGAGAAACGAATAAAGTAAGGTGAGCGGTTAATTTTTTAAAGCGCGCGCTCCGCTGCCGTTCCGCAAACCAAATCGGGTTTGTGGCAGCTGCGCGCGAGCCTGCGGCGCAAGGAAAGATTTGTCTGCATGCTTACCCGGCACTTATTCCTCAGCGCGCAATCGCGCCTCGGAAACGTACCGGGCTATTACCAACCGTCCCTGGCGGGACTGGAGCGACAATTGGATATAGATCGTTCGTTACCTACGAAATTCCCCAAGGGCGGCGCAGGCTGGAATCGTTCACCCTTATGTTTTAAAGAGTGGGATCCTTGGGTTGTGATTCTTTAAGCGCCTTGGCCAGCTGTATAAGGGCAATATCCAAGGATGCCCACCGATTCGGATCATTTGGCTTTGCTTCTGCCAGCAAGAGTACCCTTCGAAACTCGATCATTCCAGCTATCACCGGAGCATCTTCCTTGGCAAATGGCAAATCGGCCCAATAAAGCTGCTCAAACCGAGTCCTAGCGAGTTCTCTTTGCGGATCCTTGTTTGACGTCCAATGTACCAACTGAGAAGACACTTTCAGGGTTTCACGATACAAAGCGTCTTTTTCTGCGTAGTCTTGGATATATTTCAACTGTACTTCACTCCAAGAGCGGATGTGAGGATCATCTGAATAATTTGCCAGCACGTGCAGCTTTCTTTTCCAAACTTCCGGCTGTACGGTTTCAGTTGCGGTCAGGTATTCCTTCAAAAGCAGACGCTGATTCTCCGCGCTCGCCTTGAATTTTTCCAAGTTCAGCTTACCCACATCTATCACGTAGAAGGAGACCACTGTTCCGATTGCCACTATCACCCACTTGACAATATCAGCCAGATACCGCCGCTCATCCAAACGAAGTTTTCTGAGTTCCAAGGCATCTTGATTGACCGAGTCGCTCATTTCTTGCCTCCGCCTTCTACCAAGCATTTGGGAAGGCGATATTGTAGCGCGACGACCTTGCTGAGCCAGATTCTTAATTATTTGAGACGATTTCCCTCACATGCAACACGATACCTATTGACAATTATTCGCCTTTCGCCTATCATGCGCTATAGATCCAGCCGAGAGCGGCGTCGGCGGAACTCGTTAGGAATCAACATTTCTGGCGCTGGGGAAACCCGAAACGGCCTGCAACCCTACGGTCTGTGAGCCCTCGTATAGCTCCCAGCGCTGTGGCCCCGCTTATACGGAGACTCAAATCTCTGGTTCTGCCTGCGGCTTGGGGCCAGAAGTGTGCCTGAGAGATTGCCAAAATCGCCGAAAGTGCCAAAATTGACAATTTGAAGTAGCAAAGACGCAGCCGAGGGCGGCTGCGCTCCACAATTCAAAAAATAAGGAATCAGAACCACCCAAGACCTGGGTGGCTTTTTTATTGGAGGAAAGCCGTGACTAAAGAAGAAATCATTGCTGCGGTCAAAAATTGTGCGGCCAAACTTGGCCGCGTTCCCACGTTTCCAGAATTACAGGAAATGGCCGGAGTAGCCAAACACAACATGAGGAGAACTTTAGGCACATACCAGCAGACTTTAGAGATATGTGGATTGGAAAGCCAGGGGCGGGGGCGAAGGTTGAGTTCAGACGGTCTTTTTCAGGATTGGGCAGGGCTGGTACGCCAGATGGGAAAAATTCCCACGGTGACTGAATACGAACTGCATGGGAGGGTTACGGCCCGGCCGCTGAGAACCCGATTTCGCAGGTGGGCCGACGTGCCTGCGGGCATGCTTGCGTATGCCAAGAGGGAAGGCCTGGCGGAACAGTGGGAGGACGTGCTGAAAATCATTTCAGAATATTTACAGCCGGAAGGTGACCGGAGTGTGACCGCGAGGATGCTCGAGAGCGGGACTTACCGTTATAGGATTTTGACCAACCGGCCGATCTATGGGCGTCCGATGGTGATGGGACCAATGACCTATGCGCCCACGAACGAAGGCGGTGTGATCTTTGTGTTTGGCATGGTGGCACACCAGTTGGGATTCGCGGTAAAACGCATTCAATCGGATTTTCCAGATTGCGAGGCCCTGCGGGAGGTGGGCAGGAACCGGTGGCAGCTGGTGCGGATTGAGTTTGAATACGAGAGCCGCAATTTCCTGACGCACATGCATCCGGTAGACGGGTGCGACCTGATTGTTTGCTGGAACCACAACTGGCCGGAATGCCCGCTGGAGGTGCTGGAACTGCAAAACGTGGTTCTGCCGCAGCCAACAATGTTCAGCGTCTAGCATGCAGCATTCAGCCTGCAACATCCCGACCGCAGCGGAAATTCGTCTCGAACGTCCCGAGTCGTTCTTGGAAAGCAGGCGGTTTACGGCTTCTTCTCCGCCTGGGGCAATTCCGGCGGCGGATAGTACACTTTGCTGCCGCCGCTTTTTATCACCTCATCGCGGAATGTTGTTCCGTAATCCTTCTCGCTGGACAATGCATAGGCTTGGCGCTTGTAATTCCAGCTCTTTGGATTCAGACGCTGCGCCTCTTTGAAATGCGGAATCGCTTCTGCCGGATGGCCTGATTTGTAGAGCTGTTCCCCCAGCCCAAACTCTGCCGCGGCCTGTGCGATGTTGGGATCATTGGCTGTCAATTTTTCGCGGAGATGGTCTTCACTCATCACGTAGGCGCTCTTGTCGCCGTGCTCCACCCAATCTTTTAGAGCGTTGAGATAGGGCGCGGAATCCATTGCGGTGAAATTCTTGAAGCGGTCGTCGACAAAGGCGACTTCGTTGGGGCGGACGATGCGTCCTTTTTCGTTGATCCAGACGCCGGTGGGCACGTTGACCATGTTGTATAGCTTGGAGACGAGATGTTTCTCGTCGATCAGCACGGTATAGGTGAGCGGGCCAATTTTCTTTGCCGTCTCAACGGTGTCTTTAGGCAGATCGGGTTTGGCTTCAAGATACTTGAGCGGATCAATCCAGGGGCCGGCGTCTTTGGCGCCGCCAGTGTCTTGCGCCACCGAGACGATCTCAAAATTCTTGTCTTTCAGCTGCTGGTAGATTGCCTGCCAGCCTGGCAGGTCAAAACGGCATCCTCACCAGGAGGCCCAGGTGACCAGAAGGATTTTCTTGCCGTGAAAATCAGAGAGGGAATGCCGCTTGCCATTTAGGTCCGGCAGGGTGAAGTCCGGGGCCTGGAGTGAACTGAGCATCTGGCGCTGGTCTGAGCGCAGCCCGAAATACCAGGTGGAGAGCGCGGGATCATGGGCCACCGGCTGATGCACCAGTTGGGCAAACGCGGTCAGATTGAACCAGCTTGCGCCGGAATCTTTGTGAACGAAATCTTGCTGGCGCGATTTGGGCAGCGGGAAACAAAGCTCGTCACGGCAGACGCCCTGTGGTTTTACTTCAAACCGGGTGGCGCGTTTAAGGTCAGCGGTGGTGATCCAGAGCTGGTCGGATTCTTCGCGCGCGGCGTTGACGCCAGTAGCGGCGTCATCATAAACAATGGTGGCGTGAAGTTCTTTGGCGGTCGCGGGAAGTGCGGTGAGAAGAAACAACAGGAACAGACCGGAGCAAACATTGGCTTTCATGAAAGATCTCCACTTGCGGTTGGCAATTATACTTCTTCTGAAAATGCGTATTTCATCCGCGCGCATTCGCGGTTCGGTCAACTTCGTTGCGACAGGGTTTCCGCGCCTTCGGCAAGCTCAGGGTTCGGAATTTCAGAAGCAAGCTCCATTGGCCGCATTCCCAGCTCTTCCAGCAGGGCAGCGTCTTCGTCCGGCGCGGGATTCGGCGTGGTGAGCAATCGTTCACCGGTAAAGATGGAGTTTGCTCCCGCAAGGAAGCACAGCAGGATTGCCTCCCGCGAGAGCTGTTTGCGTCCCGCGGCCAGGCGCACCATCGAACGGGGCATAAGGATGCGCGCGCAAGCGATGGTCCGCACCATGACAAGAGGGTCGAGATCCGGCTCCGCTGCCAGCGGCGTGCCTTCCGCGCGGACCAGCATATTGATGGGGACGCTTTCGGGATGCGGCGAGAGCGTGGCCAGTTGCTGCAACAGTCCAATGCGATCGGACTCCGCTTCACCCATGCCCAGAATTCCGCCGCAGCAGACGGTGATGCCGGCCTTGCGCACGGCCGCAATCGTATCCAGGCGTTCCTGATAGACCCGCGTGCTGATGATGTTCGAATAAAATTCCGGGGAAGAATCCAAGTTATGGTTGTAGGCGGTCAAGCCCGCGTCTTTGAGTTGCGCGGCCTGTTGCTCGGTGAGCATGCCCAGCGTGCAGCAGACTTCCATGCCCAGCGCGGCCACGGCGCGAACAGACTCCAGCACGGAATCAAACTCGCGGCCCTGTGGCGCCTGCCGCCAGGCGGCGCCCATGCAGAAGCGCGTGGCTCCATCGGCTTTTGCGTTGCGCGCGGCAGGCAGAATTTCGTCGCAATTCATCAGCGCTTCGCGTTCCACGCCGGTGGAGTAACGCGCGCTCTGTGGACAATAAGCGCAGTCCTCCGGGCATCCACCGGTTTTGATGGACAGTAATCGGCACATTTGCACTTGATTGGCCGGATGAAACTCCCGGTGCACGTTCTGCGCACGCAGAAGAAGGTCCAGCAGCGGCTGATGATAAAGAGCGGCGATCTCTTGCCGCGTCCAGTCGGTACGCATGGCTGCCAATTATAAATGCCTGTCTTGAATGAATGCTGTTCTGAGCGAGCGGCGGGAAGTGTCTCAGGTTACAGGAAGTGGCAACTGAGGCCCTTGTGGGGAAAAAGCAGCCAATTTGTCTTCTGGCGCAAGGGCCTTGGTTTTCTTAGGGTTGCGCAACACCGCCTGCCAGTCGCCGGCGATGAGTACAAGGACAAAAGTAACCCTGATATACGCCCACGGTAATCTGCCTGGTAATCGGGCCTGTCGATACAGTAGAAGCTCGGTGCCGGAGTCCCGTTTTGGAACTGAGAACATGAATAAGTTACAGAGACAACTCGCGCTGTTGGGAACGCTGCTGGCAGGCGCCCTGGCGTGCGCCCAGTCGCTGCCCCGGCTGAATAAGCTGAATAATATGACTCCGGCGGTCTCTCTGGTTTCGCCCTCGCTGGTTTCGTCTTCAATGATTTCGCCCGTCACGGCAATCACTCCGGCAAAACCGCCCTGCGCTAAACCCGCGGAAGCGTTTGATATGGACGATTACAGCGGCCCGCTCAATCATCTGGTTGCGCGCTTTTCAGAGAGGATCGAGAGCACCACCGTTCGTATTCCGCGCCGCCACGGTCTGAATCCGTGCTCGCTCAACGCGGGAGATAAATTCCACATGTTCGTGGAGAGCACCTCTGATCCGCTGAACTATCTGGGCGCGGCGTGGGACGCAGCCACCGCGCAATGGGACAAGGACGATCCAACGTATCGGCAGGGAATGTCTGGCTATGGCAAACGGTATGGCGCGGCTGTAACGGACAACGTCACCGACGACTTCTTCGGTGTGTTTCTCTACCCATCGCTCTTTCGCCAGGACCCGCGCTATTACCGTATGGGGCAAGGATCAACAACCCAGGCGCGCATGGGGCATGCGTTGGCGCACCGCTTTGTTACCCGCGGCGATTCAGGCAGGCAGATGCCAAACTACTCGGAGTGGTTTGGGACTGTGAGTTCCAAGGCGCTGAGCAATCTGTATCATCCCGGCAACCCGCGCGGTTTTGGGCCAACCGCAAGCCGCGTAGGCTTCAGTGTTGCCAATGATATGGTGTGGGACGTGGTCAGAGAGTTTTGGCCGGAAATCGCCCACAAGCTGCGGCTGCCGTTTAGAACACACCGTGAACCGTTTGCCGGCAACGCTCCTGTGAAGCCGGCTCCGGTAAGGGTCGAAATGATTGCCGCAAACGATCCGCCGGCAAGCGAACCCGCTCGTTAGGCTTTCAGCGCTTTTGCTCAACACAAAAAAAAGACGGCGCCTAAAGCGCCGCCCTTGAAAGTCTTGGATGCGGATCTAGAAGCTGAACCTGGCGGCCAACTGGAACTGCCGCGCGTTGAAGGCCGTTCGGGGCGCGCCTACAGCCCCGCTGGGCCCAAAGTTGCCATCGCCAAAGTGCACCGGTACGTTGCCCGGGATAAAGTCCGGCGCGCCGTAAACGGAAAATACTTCATCGATGTTGGTGTGGTTGAAAAGGTTGAAGGCGTCAACGGAGAGGTTCAGCAATTTCTTCTCGCCCAGGTGCAATGCGCGGGAAAGGCGCAGGTCCACCGTTCGCAGGTTGTCGCCACGATAGCTGTTGCGTGGAGAAGCGCCCACGCGGTCCGTTACCGGGTTGCCGTCATTATTTGCGTCAAAGCCCACAAACAGCGTAAACGGACGCGGGGACTGCAACGTGATAATGCTGCTCAACTGGAAGTCGTGCAGGAACGTGCTCTTGGGGCCCTCTGCCACGAAGTTGGCCACAAAACGATGGCGCGCATCCTGGTTTGAATTGGCCCGTTCCAGGTTCCGTTGTGCATTCGATTGCGGCGTGCTCACAAAGGTCACGAATGTTCCGTCATCCAGCGTGTGGGAAAGCGTGTAATTCGCGTTCAGTGAAAAATACTTGCCCGCTTTCTCGATCACCTGTAGCGTCAGCCCGTGATAGACCGAGTTGCCGGTGGAATCGGTGAAGTAGAAGATGCCGTTCGTTCCCGGGGAGCCGGCCGGCGGAGCGGGAATGTTGGGATCACGGATGGCGAACGCGTAAATGTCCTTGCCCGTGCTGGCTTGTACGCCAACCGGCGGGCCCACGTTGAGGTCAATGGGCCGCACCAGCTTGTGACCGGCCACAAACATGTATCCCGCGCTGACGGTGAGTCCCTTGCCGATTGTGCGGTCGATCTCCAGGTTGGCTTGCTCGGTGTACGGCGAGCGCAGGTTGCGATCAACGGCCGTTCCGCCCTGGAAGAACGGCGAATTCAACGGGAATGATCCGCTATTAATCAGGTTTTCAAATGCTGAGGTAAGCAGCGGCGGCGGCACCGTACCCGGCGGCAACGGCAACGGCGGAACCACCGGACAGGTTGGCGGTCCAAACACGCACGGCGTGGGCAGGAACATGCTGCTCAGAATGTAAGTTCCTGTTTGCTGGTTCCTGGCCGTCGGCAGGCCGGCGATCACCGGCGGGCGCTGCGGGGCCGGAACAAAGAAGAACGTGAGACTGTACTTGTCATTGAAAATGCCGTAGCCCGCGCGGATCACCGTCTTTGAGTCCGGCGCATAGGCCAGGCCCACGCGCGGCTGGAAGTTGTTGTGGTCGCCGTTCACAAAGAAGTCGAGTCCGGCTTCCACGTCATAGCGCAGGCCGTAATTTACAGTGAGTTTAGGCGTGATGCGGTACTGGTCCTGGGCAAAGAACCCGAAGTAGCTGTGGTTCACATGTACAAAGAAGTTGGAGGCCTGCGAATCCAGGAACGCCTTGTCCCATGTCGTTGGTACGGAGGGGGAAGCGGCCGCGGTATTAATCGGGCCAGGGCCAATGGGCGCGCCCCAGAAGAACGCGGCCAGGCAGGGTGACACCAGTCCGATGAGTGGCGCAGGACACGGTGTGGCGCCCCAATCAGCCTTCCCTGAAACCAACAGATCGTCCAGGCTTGGGAAGATGATGCGCGCTGGAGTAAAACCGGGCCAGATCACAAAGTTGCGTACGTAGTTCGCGTCGAAGCCAAACTTGGCGTAGTGCTTGCCGTGGACAATGGAGAAAGTATCCGAGCCCTGGATGCGCGTTTCGTTGTAGCGGTCAAACGCGCCAAAGTTGTGGCCGAATAGCAGCAGGTTCGGTACATCAAGATTGGGCTGCCCGGTGACTCCGGCAAAACCATAATTGCGCCGCGCCCATTGAAAGAGAAGTGAATTGATCTTGTTCTCAGTCAACGTCGTAGTCAAAGTTCCAACCAGGTCCTGGTCGCGCAGTGAGCCGTTGCGTCCGCTGCTGGGTGCGCCAACGCCGCCGCCGTCCAGAGTCTCGCCTACCAGCATGTTCAGGTTGGTGGCGTCCTGAATGGAATAACGCGCGGAAAGCCGGTTATGTTCGCTGAGCTGATGATCAACCTTGATAAAACCGTTGTCCACGTCGGCCGTCTTGAGCACGTTCAGGTTTTCCGGCGCAATGCCGAGACTGCTCTTTAAGGCGTTGATCGCGGACAAATTGCTCACCAGCAGGCCGGGAAACTGCGGTGACTGCGCGCGCCTCTGCCCTTCATAATTCACAAAGTAAAAAGTCTTGTCTTTGCGCAGCGGGCCGCCCAGCGTTGCGCCAAACTGGTTCTGCCGGAACGTGTCAAATCCGGGCTGCGTAAGCAGCGGCGTGGCGTTGAGCTTGTTGTTCATGAAGTATTCGTAAACCGAGCCGTGAACGTCGTTCGTTCCGGACTTGGTCACGATATTTACGATTCCGCCCAGCGCGCGCCCGTATTCAGCGCCAAAGCTGTTGTTGACCACGCGAAATTCGCTTACCGCTTCCTGTGATGGCGTGGCCCTCTGCGATCCGGTCGCCGTGTTGATGTTGTCCGCGCCATCCACGGTCACGCTGTTATTCAGGTCGCGCTGTCCGCCAAACGAGATGCGCGTGACGGAAGGATCGGTAAAGGTGGATTGCAGGCTGATGCGTCCGGTGGTGACGCCGGGGCTCAGCAGTGCGAAATCCGTGAACAGCCGCCCGGAGATGGGCAGGGCCTGGATCTGTTGCGCTTCGATGACCTGGCTGACTTCAGTGCGCGTCGGCTCGATGACCGGCGCTTCCGTGCTGACCGTGACCTCCTGTGTGGTTCCGGCAACTTTCAGGCTCACGTCAATCGTGGCCACCTGGGCCACGCGCAGCACAATTCCCGTCTGGGAGGACTTGGCAAAGCCCTGTGATTCCGTCGTCAGTTCGTAATTCCCGGGCGGAATGTTGGTCAGAATATAAGAGCCCACGCTGTTGGATGTGGTTTTGTAAGACTGGTTCGTGTCGATATTTCTCAGCGTAATGGAGGCCCTGGCCACCATGCTTCCCGTCTGGTCGCGGACGGAACCATTCAGTTGGGCCTCTGCGGCGCTGACCTGCGCGAACGCTGCATTGCAGGCCGTAAAAAATACAAATACGAACAAGAGAAATGCGGACAAACGTTTCATAGTTCCTCCAATGGGGGAAGGAGTCTTACGAACGTTCGTTCGAATAGCTGCCCTGAAAAGCAGCCATACGCACGATCCTGGGAACCCATCCCTGCGCGGGTCATTGTTCTAACAGGGAAAAGAAATGTCAAGAATATAATTTTAATATCAAAGTAATTCTTTCGGAAGGAAGCAAACAGAATGAGAGCTGCGCAAAAAAGCGGGGACTTGCTTGCGCGCGCCAGCGCACGTCCCCGCCGTTTGTTAGTTGGCTGAAGGCTTCTCCGCGCGATCGATCACCAGCACCGGCAGTGGGACGGTCTGCTGGTCAAGTTTCAACCCGAGTTGCTCCTCCATTGCCGCCAAGAGGGCCGGGTTCAACCCACCAACTGACGGGATCCTTTTTTGAACAGGAGCCCGTTGAAAATGTGGAGTTTAGTGAGCGGCAGCGGGCGCGGGCGTGTCGGCCGCAACCAGCGTGGGCCGGTCATAGAGCTGAATGCGCAGCGTCACCTGTTTGCGCGCATCAAACGCCGTCTTGTCCACCGGATAAGAAAAGATCGCAACACCGTTGAAGGATGTTTTCGATGGGATCTTCAGCTCCTCTTTCAGCCAGTCTCCCTTCGCTTCCTCCAGGGCGGGAAATGCCTGCATGTAGCGCGGACCATCCATTCCCGGCGCGGCAGTGTCTTCGTATTTTTTGCCGTCCGCCGTCTCCACCTCGGCGCGGATCCCTTTGATCCAGAGCGGCCCTTCAATCTGGTTATCCAGCTTGATCTGGATAGCGACCATGGTATTTCCCTCTTGTGCCGCTGAAGCTACTTTGGTAATCGCCAGTGACGCGCTCGGCTTGGTCCGGTTGGAGAACACACCCACGGCCACCAGGACCGCCACCAGAACTCCGGCAACCAGTAGCGGCACGATCGGAGGCAAAGTCCATTTGGCGCTGTCCAGCTCTTCCGTGATGGGAATGTGTCCGGCATTGGACGTGACTCCTTGCGGAGCGGGAGTCGGCGTCGCGTTCGATGGGGTGTTCGATGATGTGGGCTTGGTTTCGTCAGGCATAGATTGCTCCGGGAACAGAATACTCTTTGTGAGATGCTGAAATCATAGCCAGCGCAGTGCTGTTGGGTGTTTCACCCCCTGACTCGCCGTTTGTAACGCCAGATTCTTATGACATCTTCGCCAGCACTGGCCGCCCCCGCCGCATGATCTTTGCAAACTCGGCCAACGGCAGCGTGTTGAGCACATCGTCTTTGGTCAGCCAGGCGCGGCGAAGTTGCAGCACCCCGTAGCGGATCTTCTCCAGGTGGGATGTGTGGTGTGCGTCAGTGTTTACCACAAACTTTACCCCCTTCGCCTTCGCCATGCGCAGATGCTGGTCGCGCAGGTCAAGCCGTTCTGGGTAGGCATTGTGCTCCATGGCCACCCCTGCTTTGGCGGCTGCGGTGAACACCTTGTCATAGTCAAAGCCAAAGCCTTCACGGCGCAGCAACTGGCGCCCCGTGGGATGGCCGATCAGCGACGTGTTCGGGTTCGCAATCACGCGCAACAACCGGTCCGTCATCTGCGCCGGCTCCTGGTTGAAATGCGAGTGCACGCTGGCGATGACGATGTCCATCTGCTCCAGTACGGAATCGGAAAGGTCCAGTTCGCCGTCTGCCAGTATGTCCACCTCAATACCGGCCAGGATCGTGATGCCTTCCATCTGTTTGGAAGCCGCGCGAATCTTCTTCACATGTGCCTCGGCCCGCGGATCGTCCAGACCGTTGGCGAAGGCCAGGTTCTTGGAATGGTCCGTGATGGCCATGTATTGATAGCCCCGGGCGCGCGCAGCCTCCGCCATCTCCTCGATCGTGTTCTTTCCGTCCGTTTCCACCGTGTGCATATGGACGTCGCCTTGCAAATCGGCCTGCGTAATCAGATCAGGAAGCTTGTCTTCCGCCGCGGCCTGGATTTCTCCGCAGTCTTCGCGCAGCTCCGGCGGAATGAACTTCAATCCGAGCTTCTTGTAGATTTCTTCTTCGGTTTTTCCGGCAACGCGCTTATTGTCTTCCACCCGCGCCAGCCCGTATTCATTCAGCGTGTAGCCCTGCTTGAGCGCGCGTTGGCGCAACTGTACATTGTGGTTCTTTGATCCGGTGAAGTATTGCAATGCGGCGCCAAACGATTCCGGCAGTAATAGGCGTACATCCACCTGCATGCCGCTGCGCAGTTTAAAGCTGACTTTATTCTCGCCTTTTGCGATCACCTCAAGGATCCCCGGAAAGCTCAAGATGCGCTCAATCACCTTGTTGCGCTGCGGTTCGCTCTCACAACATTTGCCCGTGACCAGCATGTCCAGGTCGCCCACCGTCTCGCGTCCGCGCCGCAGGGAGCCGGCAGGCGTGACTTTATCCACGCCGGGAAGCTCTGCCAGAAACTCCGTCATCTTGCCTGCAATCTCATCAGCGATGCCAAGTAGAAAGCGTCCGGTAAGCTGCCGGTAACTCTCAATGGCTTTCAGGATTTTCTGCTCTGATTTTTCGCTCAGCCGGGGAAGCGTGCGCAACTTGCCTTCGCTCGCCAGTTTGGCCACTCCATCCACGTCGCAGACCTTGAATGCGTCCCAGATCAGCGCAATGGTCTTGGGGCCCAGCCCGGAAATCTTCAGCAACTGGAGCATGGAAGGATGAAATTTCTTCAACATCTCTTCATGCACCGCCAGCTTCCCACCGGTCATGAGTTCGCGGATGTTTCCCGCCATCCCTTTGCCAATGCCGGGAATGGCCAGCAGCGCTTTTTCGTCCTGATAGATTTCTGAGACCTGCTGCGGCCAGCCTTCCAGCGCCTCGGCCGCGCGTTCATACGAGCGGATGCGAAATCCGTCTTCCGCCGCGACCTTCATCAGTTCCGCGGTTTCATAAAAGATGTTGGCAATGGCTTTGTTGTCCATGGTTTGTTTTTTATGTCCCGAGCGAAGCGAGGGAACCCTATCGCTACGATTATATTCATTGGGGGCGAAATCCTCAGCAGTCCCAAGCGTGGCTTTCGTTACAATAGCGATCTCTCGCTTTGCTCGAGATACAAAACCATGCCTACCATCCACGCGAATGGTGTCGAGCTGTTTTACAAAGAATCCGGCAGCGGCCCTGAGACAATCGTCTTTTCGCACGGCCTGCTCATGGACCACGCCATGTTTGAGCCGCAGCGTGCGGTGTTTGAAAAGCAGTACCGTGTAATCGCCTATGACCATCGTGCTCAGGGGCAATCGCAGGACCCTGGACAAGGCTATGATATGGATTCACTCGCCGGCGATGCAGCGGCTCTCATTACTGCATTGAATGCGGCTCCATGCCATTTTGCCGGCCTCTCCATGGGAGGCTTTGTTGGCATGCGCCTGGCCGCGCACTATCCTGCTCTGGTTCAAACGCTCACCTTGATGAACACCACGGCAACCCGGGAAAAGCTGCCCAACCGCATCAAGTACGGCGTGCTTGCTCAGTTTGTAAAGCTGCTAAGCCCCGCTCCATTCACGCCGATTGCGGTGAAGGAACTCTTTGGAAAAACCACGCAGACCAGCCCTTCGCGCCGGCCTATGCTGGAAGAGTGGACGGCCAGGCTCAGGTCGCGGCCACGAAACATCGCGCCATCACTGCTGGCAGTCATGAATCGCAGGGAGTTTACCGTGGAAGAGCTGGCGCTGGTCCGCTGTCCCACGCTGATCATCGTGGGTGAAGAGGATAAGGCGCAGCCGCCGCGCAATTCTGAAAGCATGATGGCCGGTATTCGCGGTGCACGGATGGCCCGCATTCCCGGCGCAGGCCACAGCAGCTCATTGGAAGCGCCGGAGGCGGTGATTGCGGCCATGCAGGAGTTATTACGTGGGGTTGATAAAACCGGGGTCTGGAGAACAGGGCGTCCGGAAAAAGTGATATCCAGAAAAATCCGCGCTAACTGACGGAATAGTAGCCCATCAAATCTGCTGAGAGGCCACAGAATGAAAATTTTGCTTGCCATCGCCTTGCTGGTGTTTGCTGGCAACGTGTTTGCCCAGAGACATCCTGCTCCGCCCGGCGCCCCCGGCGTGATCAAGAATAATCTGATCCAGATTGAACGCGAGATCGGCCGGGCCAACCTTGATTGTGACTATCGCTATTTTGACCGGGTTGAAGCGGAAGATTTCATCTTTACCGATGCCGCCGGCGGCGTCTCTGATAAAAAGCAGGACATGGCAGGCGAAAAAGACTGCCACAAAAGCGACGGTACGTATGATGTTGATGAAGCCGAGGTCCGTCTCTACGGCAATACCGCCGTGGTCACAGGGCGTGTGACCACGACGCGTAAAAACAAAGAAGAGAAGGTCATCGTCCGCCATAGCCGCTTTACAGACGTCTTTGTCTGGCGTGACGCGCGCTGGCAGCTTGTGGCGGGCCACTCATCGCGAACACCCGATCCGCCTACGCAAAAATAGGATTCGGCGCTCCGCTATAATCGAAAACAGAGCTTATGAGATCGGCAATCTATTCCGTTTTTGTCTTCACCCTCCTACTCCTGGGTGCCACTCTTCTATTTGCGGCACAGACCCAGCAGCCCGCTCAGCCGCAGCAGGCGGATGATGTTCCTGCCACCGATGGCGGGTCCGGCCCCTGCTCTGTCGAATTCACCGTTACTGACCCGGACGCAAAGCCGGTGTATGCCGCGCGTATTGACGTACACCTTGCGTATGGATTTGCGGGAGCCCACAAACTCGATATGGGTGTTTACACCAACGCACAGGGTAAAGCCCGGTTTACCGGCATCCCGGCCAAGGTGCGCAAGCCGCCAATCGAGTTCCGCGCTAAAAAGGACGACCTGATCGGTCTTGCCACCATGGATCCCGCTACCGAGTGCCAGGCAAAGCACGACATCGTGCTGGCAAAGGCGAAGGCGCCAGCACAGTAAATTGCCAGGATCGCCGGAATTGCCAGACTGCCAAAAGTGGTCAGACTCGAAAAAATTGATTCCGAAACTGATTCAGGACAACCATTGATCAGATATCAGTGGTTTAGACGATCATCGCAATCCTGGCTCTCAATCCTGGCAATCTTTGGCACTTTTGGCATTTCTGGCAATTCTCTTTGTTTTCCACACAGTTACACAGACACTCACAGTTGCATAGCTCGCTATAATTGGTGGTAGAGCCCTCATGTCAGAATTCGTCCATCTCCATCTACATACCGACTACTCTCTGCTGGACGGGGCCTGTGGTGTACCGGGCTTGGTCAAACGAGTCGCGGAGATCGGCCAGAAAGCCGTGGCCATGACTGACCACGGAAATATCTACGGCACTGTGGAGTTCGTAGACGAAGCGCAGAAAGCGGGCATCAAGCCGATTGTCGGTTGCGAACTCTACGTCTGCAAGAAGGACGATCACCGCGCGCCGCCCGAAGGCGATACCTATAACCACCTGCTGGTGCTGGCCGAAAATGAAGAAGGCTATCGCAACCTGATCAAGATTACCTCTGAAGCCAGCATGCACGGCTTTTATTACAAGCCGCGCATCAGCAAAAAATTTCTGGCGGACCACTCCAAGGGCCTGATCGGGCTGAGCGGATGTCTGGCCGGTGAAGTGTGTGAAAACCTGCTGGCAGGGAAGTATGACGCGGCCCGCGCCGCTGCCGGTTTCTATCGCGAACTCTTTGGCAAAGACAACTTCTTCATGGAGATACAGGACCAGGGTCTCCCGGAAGAGCACCGCATCCATGCGGATCTGATCCGCATAGAAAAAGAGCTGGGCATCCCGATGGTGGCCACCAATGACAGCCACTATCTTTGTGAAGATGACGCCCACGCGCAAGACGTGCTGGTCTGCGTGCAGACCGGCAAGTCAGTGAATGACACGAACCGGCTCAAGTTCCATGGCAACCAGTTTTTCGTGAAGACCGCGGACGAGATGAAGCGGCTCTTCAACGGACGTGAAGACGTGCTCAAGCAGACATTAGCTATTGCTGAGCGCTGCAATTTCAAGCTGAACAAAGTCAAGAACCCGTTCCCGGAGTTTACCGTGCCGGAAGGTTACACGCTGGATAGTTACTTTGACCACGTGGCGCGGCAGGGATTTGCCCGGCGATGGGAGACGCTTGGCCCGGCGGAAGCCGCAGGCCGTTTGAAGAAGTCACGCGCGGACTATGACCAGCGGCTCACGCGCGAGATTGCCATCATCCAGCAGATGAAATTTTCCGGATATTTCCTGATCGTTTGGGATTTCATTCGCTACGCGCGAGAGAATTCAATTCCCGTTGGCCCGGGCCGTGGATCGGCCGCTGGAGCGCTAGTCGCTTATGCCATGGGCATCACGGACATTGATCCGCTACAGCATGAGCTGCTGTTTGAGCGCTTTCTGAACCCGGAACGCGTGTCGCTGCCCGATATCGATATTGATTTCTGCATGAACCGGCGCGGAGAAGTAATCAATTACGTCACGCAGAAATACGGGCGTGAGAACGTGGCACAGATCATCACCTTTGGCACCATGGCCGCCAAGGCGGCCATCAAAGACGTGGGCCGCGCCATGGATATTCCTTATGCCGATGTGGACCGCATCGCCAAGATGGTCCCAACCACGCTGAATATCACGCTCAATCAGGCGCTCGACGATTCGCCGCCTCTTCAGGAGGCCTACGACAAAGAGTTGCAGGTGCGTGAGCTGATTGACACGGCCCTGAAGCTGGAAGGGCTGGTGCGCAACTCCGGCGTGCATGCGGCGGGCGTTGTGATTTCACCCATGCCGCTCACGGACCTGGTGCCGCTGCACAAGACCAAGAACGACGAAATCGTAACCGCCTATGACATGAAGGCGATCGAGAAGATGGGCCTGTTGAAGATGGACTTCCTGGGGCTCACCACGCTCACCATCCTGGACGATGCGCTCAAATTGATCGCGCAGCGCGGCGTGGCCATTGATCTGGAGAAGATCCCGCTCGACGATCCAAAGACCTATGAAAGCGTCTTTCACACCGGATTGACCTCCGGCATCTTCCAGTTTGAATCCGGCGGCATGACGGACGTGCTGCGGCGCTACAAGCCAAGTTCGATTGACGATCTTACGGCGCTGAACGCGCTGTACCGCCCGGGCCCGATCCAGGGCGGCATGATTGACGACTTTATTGACCGCAAGTGGGGACGCAAAAAAGTCGAGTACGAACTACCGCAATTGGAAGAGCTGCTCAAAGAAACGCTGGGCGTCATCGTTTACCAGGAGCAGGTCATGCAGATCGCCAACGTTCTAGCGGGCTATTCGCTGGGTGAAGCTGACCTGCTACGCCGCGCGATGGGCAAAAAAATCGCCAAGGAGATGGAAGACCAGCGTGGGCGCTTTGTGAAAGGCGCGGTGGAGCGCGGGTTCCCGGAAAAGAAAATCGTCAAGATCTTTGACCTGATGGAGCAGTTCGCCGGGTACGGCTTTAACAAGTCACACTCCGCGGCGTACGCGCTGCTAGCCTACCAGACGGCCTATCTTAAAACGCATTATCCCGTGGAATTCATGGCGGCCCTGCTGACCTCGCAAATGGGCAACACTGACAATGTGGTCAAGTACATCAACGAATGCCGCGAGATGAAGATTCCGGTGGAGCCGCCCAACATCAACGTGAGTGACTCCAATTTCACGCCGCATGAGAACGCCATCCGCTTTGGACTGGCTGCGGTGAAGAACGTGGGCCGCAACGCGATTGAATCGATCACATCGGCGCGTAAGGAACTTGGCCGTTTTGGTTCGATCTTTGAATTCTGTGAGAAGGTCGATCTGCGTTTGCTGAACAAGCGCGTTCTGGAGTCTTTGATCAAGGCCGGCGCCCTGGATGACTTTGGCTATCGCGCACAGATCATGGCCGTGCTGGATAAATCCATTGAGCGGGCGCAGAAGACCCAGCGCGATGCTGAACTGGGGCAGCATGGACTGTTCGGTGTCTTCGAAGAGGAGCAGTCCAACGGCTCCGGAGAAAAGCTGCCTAACGTTCCTGAGTGGGAGGAGCATCAGCGCCTTGCCAGTGAGAAAGAGGTGCTCGGCTTCTTTATCACCGGACACCCGCTGGAGAAGTACATGGAGAAGCTCTCCAACTTTCCTAAGTACAAATCAGTGGAAGCCATCAGCCAGATGACCACCGGTACGGGTCGCGACGAGGTGATTGACACAGCGGGCGTGATTTCCAACGTTAGGGTACTCAAATCGCGCAAGGGCGATCTTTACGCGCAGGCGGTGCTGGAAGACATGACCGGCACCATTGAAGCCGTGGTTTTCCCCGATTCGTACAAAAAGCTGCAAACTATTTTGAAGCAGGAGATTCCCATGCTGGTGAAAGCCGGCATTCGCGTGGAAGAGGGGTCGAATCCCAAGATCATGATCAGCCAGTTGATCCCGCTGGAAGAGGCGAAGGTCAATCTGCCCCGCTCCGTCCGCATTCGCGTACCCCTGGATACCGCGACTGAAGCCACCGTGGACGCCTTGCATGCCATCTGCCATGAACGCAGAGGCGAGGCCAAAGTGATGTTTGCCGTGGAACGCGCCGGAGACTTCATGGTTCTGTTGGAAGCAGATAGATATAATATCTGTGCAGACCGTAGTTTCATTACGCGGGTGGAAGAATTGTGCGGACGCGGTGCGGTCCAGGTTATTGACTAGGGGAGTGATCGTTGGATCCAGCGGTGAAAGCGCAGCGGCAGTTAGAGGTCATTGAAGAGCAGGTCGCGTTGCTTGAAACGCGCGCCAGCGCTGATCAGGACGCGCGCCTGCAGCTGAAACACCTGCAACACCAGATCAATTTTCTTCGCGAACAAATCCGTCTCCATATCAATGCCTGGCAGAAAACCGAGCTGGCCCGCCACTCGCAACGGCCGTTCACCATGGACTACGTGGACCGCCTCTTCACTGACTGGAGTGAGGTCCACGGCGACCGCAACTATGGTGACGATCCGGCGATCATGTGCGGCATGGCCCGGTATCACGGTGAGAATGTAATGGTGATCGGCCACCAGAAGGGGCGTGACACCAAGCAGCGTGTCTATCGCAACTTCGGGCAGGCCAATCCGGAAGGCTATCGCAAGGCATTGCGCTGCATGAAGATGGCGGAAAAATTTGGGCGGCCGATCTTTACCTTCGTCGATACTCCGGGCGCGTATCCCGGTCTGGGCGCGGAAGAGCGCGGTCAGGCGGAAGCCATCGCGCGAAATCTGCGCGAGATGGCGCGGTTGGAAGTCCCGATTATCACTACCATCACCGGGGAAGGCGGCAGCGGCGGCGCGCTGGCCATTGCGGTATCAGACCGCGTGTTCATGATGGAGAACTCGGTCTATTCGGTAATCTCACCGGAAGGGTGCGCCTCCATCATGTGGCGCGACGCGTCAAAAAAGGAGATTGCAGCCCAGGCGCTGCGCATCACCGCTCCCGATCTGAAGGAGCTGGCGATCATTGACGAGATCATCCCTGAGCCAGATGGCGGCGCCCATCTGGACCATGACGCTTCCGCGGCCATGGTGGATGAGGTCCTGTTCAAGCACTTTAACCAGCTCAAGCACCAGCCGGTGCAAAAGCTCCTTGACGGCCGTTACAACAAGTTCCGCCACATGGCCCAGTTCTTTACGGAATAACATTTGCCGCCTCCCGGAACGATTGTTGCGCACGCGCCCTGCCGGGTAGACCTGGCCGGCGGCACCATGGACCTTTGGCCGCTCTACCTTTTTCATCCCGGCGCCGTTACCGTAAATTTCGCGGTGAATATTCTTACCCGTTGCCGCGTTACCCGCCTGCCGGAAAAGACAATCCGGTTGAAGTCCATTGACAGCAAAGCAGAAGAAGAGTTTTCCAGCCTGGAGCAGCTGTGCTCCACGCGCACGTTTAAACATCCACTTGCCGCATACCTGGTGCGTTACTTTGCTCCGGAAGGCGGTTTTGAAGTGGAGACAAACTCTGAATCCCCGGCTGGAGCGGGGATCTCCGGGTCTTCCGCGCTCATGATCGCCACCACGGCCGCTCTGGCCCGTTACACCGGCAAAAAGCTTGACCGCGAACAGATTCGCGTCATCGCCCAGAACGTGGAAGCACAGTTGATCAAGGTTCCAACAGGATGCCAGGACTACTATCCGGCGCTGTACGGCGGCGTAAGCGCGATCCACCTGGACCCGGACGGGATTCATCATTCCGCTGTGCGCGTTGCCTTGGAAGACCTGGATCGCCGGTTTGTGCTGGTCTATACCGGCGCGCCGAGGAAATCTGGAGTCAACAACTGGGAAGTATTTAAGGCGCACATTGACGGTGACAAGAAGATCTTCCACAACTTTGAACGGATCGGTGAGATTGCGAGGGCCATGCATCACGCGCTCTCCATGGCGGACTGGAAGATGGTGGCCAAACTTATCCGCGAGGAATGGAAGCTGCGCAAAACGAACTCCCCCAGGATCAGTACGCCGATGATCGAGAAACTGGTGGCAGTGGCGCTGCGCCAGGGCGCGCTGGCGGCAAAAGTCTGCGGCGCCGGGGGTGGCGGCTGCGTGGTTTTTCTCACCGAACCGGAAAACCGCGACCATGTTTCCGCGGCCATCCGCAGTTATGGCGGGCAGGTGTTGCCGGCCATCGTGGCAAGGGAAGGGCTCTCTGTCAGCGGAAGGTCATTAGGAGCAGAGTGACGGTGCGCGGAGTGAACGTGCGCAATAAGCCCAGCCGAATGAGAGCGTGGAAAGATGCCCGAATGCAGTTCGTCCCAGGTTCCCGCCCGGTTTTTGGCATCTAATGAAATGGCTGTTAAATGTATTGAAAATTGCCCTGTTTTAGAGAATGATTAAAGAGGCAGCAGCCACAGGTGTCTCCATGTTACCCCGTGCCGCATTGATTCTTTTTCTGGTATTAACCGCCTGCAGCCTGGTTGCTGGCCAAACCGGCCAACCTCCCAGTCAGCAGCCTGCACCGACGAATCAGGTTCCTCCCCCGATTATTGTTTCTCCGGGTAGCAACTCCCTTGGTTCAATCCCGATTCCCAAACTCCCAGACTCCCAGGCGCAGCCTCAGCCGGACAACACTCCACATCTGAAGCCAGCCGATCTGGATACCCGGCAAAGCCTCACTGATGGCACCAAGATGCAACTCATTCGCGTGATGGATGCCGAGTTTGTTCATGTGCGCAAGTATTTCCCGGTAGGCGACAAGAGCATGACCATTGGCCCTGATGGCATGGTCAAACCCGGTGATGCGCAGCTCTTCAAAATGGCCCAGACGTATGGCGCAGCAGCCAAGGTCGGCGACCGCGTGCAGATCACGAATATTGTCTTCCGTGAAAAGTCCATCTATCTGGAAATCAACGGCGGCCCCAAGAAAAAATCCAAGTGGTACCAGCACATACAGATCTCCGGCATGGGCGGTAGCACGGGCGGCGTGGACCCGAACCAGGCCCAGGCCACCGGGTCCGCTCTGACGCTGGAATTTAAGAAACATGTACCGGAGATGACCGGACCGGAGCTGAAGGATCTCCTGGCCTCGGTGCTGGATTTTTCCGTGAAGTCCGCTGCTGAAGTCTTTGTTGATACGCTTCCACCCAAAATCAAGGAAGCGGTGAAGCGGCATGAGGTCCTGGTCGGCATGAATCATGACATGGTGGTCATGGCAAAAGACCGTCCGCCGCAAAAGGTGCGCGAGAAAGACGAGAAGGGCAAGGACTATGAAGAGTGGATTTACGGCACGGCCCCGCAGGACGTTGTGTTTGTGCGTTTTGTGGGAGACGAGGTGGTCCAGGTAAAGACCGCCAAGGTAGGCGGGCAGATTATCGTCAAGACGGAAAAAGAAGTGGATGTAAAAGATGGCGTGCCCACGCTGGCGGCGCTGAAATCAAGCGAGACCCCCCAGGATGTAAGTGGCGCGCCACAGCCGCAGCAGCCCACGCACCGGCCCACGTTGAAGCGTCCTGACGAACAGCCTGACCCGATGGTCCAGCCAGCCGCAGGAACAGCCTCCAGTGCCCGGCAGACGCCCGCACAGCAGCAGGAAGAGCCGCAATGGGGCACCACCAGCGGCAAGCCAACGTCTTCTGACACAGAGCCGCCGCCAGCCGGCAGCCAGGAGAAGCCTCCACAGGAGAAGCAGCCTCCGCAGCGTTTCCTTTGAGGGAGAGCTGACGCGGAATGAAATGGCGTTTAAACTAAACAAGTGAAGATTGCGCTTGGGCAGATCAACCCCACGATTGGTGATTTCACCGGAAATTCAAAAAAGATCATAGAGTCTTCGCGCCAGGCGCTAGCGCTGGGTGCGGAGATGGTTCTCTTTTCTGAGCTTGCTGTTTGCGGATATCCACCGCGCGACCTGCTGGAGAAACCTGCGTTCGTGGAACGCAGCCAGCAGATGATCCAGGAAATCGCACAAGCTGTTCCTGGGATCACCGTCGTCTGCGGCTTCGTTTCACCCGCCAAGGTTGAGACCGGAAAGTCGGTCATGAATTCGGCGGCAGTGCTGCGTGCGGGCGCGGTGCAGTTTGTCCAGTCAAAGATGCTGCTGCCCACCTATGACGTATTTGATGAAGTCCGCTATTTTGATCCGGCAAAATCGCAGAAACTGCTCACTCTGGGAGACAAACGCTTTGCGCTGACCATTTGCGAAGACGCATGGAATGACAAGCATTTCTGGCATCGCCGCTTATACAGCGTTGATCCTGTTGACGAACTCCTGCACGCGGGCGGGAACATGGTGATCAATATTTCCGCGTCTCCGTTTTACCTGGGCAAGCGCGAGCTGCGCCGCCACATGCTGGAGACCATTGCGCGGGACAACCGGGTCCCCGTTTTGTTCGTGAACCAGGTGGGCGGAAATGACAGCCTGATCTTTGACGGCTCAAGCATGGTCATTGCGCCGGACGGGCGCATTGTGGCGCAGGCCAGGTCATTTGCGGAAGACCTGATCCTCTTTGATTCGGAGACCATGCAGGGCGATATGCACGAGCAGACCGCCGTGGGCAATGCCAGCGCCTATGCGGCCCTGGTGCTCGGCACGCGTGACTACGTGCAAAAGTGCGGCTTCAGAAAGGTCGTGATCGGTTTGAGCGGCGGCATCGATTCGGCGCTCACGGCGGCCATTGCCGTGGACGCGTTTGGCAAAGAGAACGTGACCGGGATCTCGATGCCCAGCCAGTATTCCTCCGAACACAGTATCAAGGACGCTCGTGAGCTGGCGTGCAAGCTCGGCATTCGTTTTGAGGTCGTGCCGATTGGCGCGATCTTTGACCAATTCCGCACATCGCTGGCGCCATTGTTTGCCGGAACACCGGAAGGCGTGGCGGAAGAGAACATCCAGTCGCGCATCCGCGGCAACATCCTCATGGCATTTTCCAATAAATTCGGCGAACTCGTGCTCACCACTGGCAACAAATCAGAGATCGGCGTCGGCTACTGCACGCTCTATGGTGACATGGTGGGCGGTCTGGGCGTGATTGCTGATGTGCCCAAGACCATGGTGTACAGCCTGAGCCGCTACGTGAACTCGCTCAAGCCGGTGATCCCGCAATCGACTATTGACAAGCCTCCCTCCGCGGAACTGCGTCCCGGACAGAAGGACTCTGATACACTGCCGCCGTATGATGTCCTGGACAATATCCTTGAAGATTACATTGAGGATTACCGCACTGCTGAGCAGATTGCAGCAGAGCGTGGCTATGAGGTGCGGCTGGTGCGCGAGGTAATACGCATGATCGAACGCAGTGAATACAAGCGCCAGCAGGCCGCGCCGGGACTGAAAATTACTCCTAAAGCTTTTGGCCTTGGCCGCCGTTTTCCTATCGCCCAAAAATCGGAAATCTGAAAAATCCCATGACAAAACTGAACGCCATTGCACTCATCACCGCTGCTCTTGTTGCCAACCTGACTTTCGCGCAGACTGCTGCCCCAAAAAAGCCGGCAACCAGCCACACAGCCACTGCTCCAGCCAAGGCTGGTGCTGCGACGCCGGACTCTGCGTCCGCGCCCAGGACAGCCCTGCCCACCAACGCGGATGTTGACGCCTACATGAAACGCAGCTTTGGCTATGATCCTGGAATATCCTGGCAGATCGTGAATATTCGCGAGTCCGTTGTGCCTGGGATCGCGGAGATCATTGTCTCAATCAATCGTGGAGAGCCCAATCATCTCTATTTCTCCGCTGGTTCTCAAGTTGCGTTTGTTGGACAGTTGCTGCCGTTTGGTCCTGACCCATATGCCACCACGCGGGCCACTTTGAAGGGCATATTTGGCCCCGCACGCGGCGGTGAGAACCCGCCTATTCAGATTGTGGAATTCAGTGACCTGCAATGCCCGCACTGCAAGGCCGCGCAGCCGGTGGTGGAAAAGCTGGCCGCTGATTTTCCCCAGGTGCGTTTTACCTTCCAGCAGTTTCCGCTTCCCGCCAGCTTGCATCCATGGGCGATGAAGGCCGCGCAATATGCTGACTGCGCCGCGCAGATGAACAAAGACGCATTCTGGAAATACGTGAATGCCATTTTCGAGAACCAGGGTGGTATCGCGCTGGCCACGGCGGATGACAAACTGAAAGAACTCGCCACCGCCAACGGCCTGGATGCCGCGAAAATCGCCGCCTGCGCAGCTTCCCCGGAAACGGACGCCCGGGTCAAGAAATCAATGGAACTGGGAGAGTCGCTGAATGTCAACCAGACCCCCACGGTTTTCATCAATGGGCGAATGGTGCTGGGGATAGCGAGTATCCCTTATGACGGGCTGAAAAACCTTGTGCAGTTTGAGGTTGATCACGCAGGGAAGTAAGAACCCGTTAACCGCAAAGGACGCAACGCGGTTCTGAAGGTCTGTTCTGATCAGTGTTATCAGTGAAGATCAGTGGTGAGGGTTTTACGGCGTTACCGTCCAGAAAACGCTGCTGCCTTTATCGTGAAACGGTTTCCGCACCACGTGGGGCGTAATCACGATCAGCAACTCATTGTGAATGCGGTCTTTTGAATTCGTGCTGGCGAGCGTCTTCAAGCCAGGCAGCTGGCTCAGTATAGGCAAGCCCTGCGTGGAGCGTAGCTCCTGCTCGCTGACCGTCCCCATGATGAGTGACGGTTCTCCGTCCTGTATCGTGATGGTCCCTTTGTAGGATCGGGACGTGATGTCTGGAATGCTGTTGATCTGTAGCGTGCCCAGGCCCTGAATTTGCAGCTCCAGGATGAGCGTGATATCGCCATTGGAATGGTAGTGCGGCGTGGTTTTTAACGTGATGCCCAGGTCTTCGTAAGTGAATTGCGGAGTGTTGCCAACACTTATCTGGCCGCGAGTGCTGAATGCCACGTTGCTGAATGTGCTGTTTACCACGGGAAACCGCGTGCCCACGCGGAAGGTAGCGGCCTCGCCATCAATGGCCCGCAGTGTCATGTGTTCCAGGCTGGTGGCGATGGAAGAATTCATGTTCAGCTTTCCGCTGATGGAAGGCACGGTAAAGCCTGTCAATCCCAGGCCTTTGCCAAAGAACAGAAACGGCGCCAGCAGCGGCGAGCCGGCCAAGTTGCTGAGAGACGAAGTAGGGATTTTGCTGGGATCAATGGTGCCTGTCCGGTTCAGCTCGTCGATCACCGGCTGAGCGGCCGGCCCCAGCACTTTTCTGATTTCCGAGGGAATACTGAATATCTGAAAGCTCGTCGGCATGTTGAGCCCGATGTTGCGCAGATTGTCCGTATCAATCTCGTATTCCTTAACGTCAATCATCAATTCCGGCTTGGCGTCCATCAGGTTATCCAGCAGGCTGGCTGCCGCTTCCACCTGCTCTCTGGGCGCGCGGACCGTGATGGTATTTTTGCCCGGCTGGATACTGACCAGCTTCATGTCAAAAATATTTCGCATCACGTTGACCAGGTCGTTCAGGTCCGTCTGCGCTGACACATTGCCGACGTAAAAAGTCCGCAGCGCCATGCGCTCGTATTGCTTTCTTGTTTCCAGCGTATCGCTGGCCACCATGGCTTCATGGCTGGTCACCGGGGCCCAGAAAGTCTTTGTCATTTTGCCGGCCATCGCCATGACCGTGTAGAAATCCACGTTGTCCAGGTCAAAGCGCAGAATGCGGCTGTTCATGTTCTGGTCAAACTGCATGAAGATGCCAAACGCCGTTCCGATCTGGTTATAGAGCTGTCGCGTATCGCCCTGCATGTGGAAGTTTTTCTTGCCTGGGCTGGGCTGTAGGTTGATCTGGTCCACTGAGGCCAGCAGTTCCAGCACATGCCTGTGCTCGGGGTCTTCGTCCGGCGGGGCCACATCATGCAGGCGTTGCGCTACGTATGCGTTTTGCGGGTCCATGCCCAGGGCCGTGCGGAAACGCTGCATGGCGCCGCTGGTGTCGCCGGCAGCCGCCAGTCGATTGCCCTGCTCCACGTGTTCGCCCACAATCTGCTGGCGCAGCATCTCGCTCATGGTAATGAATTCCATGTTGTCCGGAGCCAGCTGCGCGGCTCTGGTCACGGCCAGTAGCGCGTCCTCAGGCTTGCCTTCCCGCTGCAAGTCCAGTGCGTTCTTGAATTCCTTTTCCGCTGTTTTTCTGTCCTGTTTGGATATGACAGGCTTCGGCTTGTCCGCAGCCGCGCACGCAAGACAGATAAAAAGCGACAGTATGGCGAAGCACTTCTTCATCAGGGAACCATCATTGTACCGTTATTAAGAACGAATCACTGCGGGAATATTGCGCGTAATTACCTAACTTTGGAAGGTAATTCGCCGCCGCCAGCTAAGAGATCGGTGGCGCAGCCAAAGCAGGCGTCAGGATTATGTGCAGCAAGCTCGTCAAAGCCGAAGATCCCTGTGGCCAGGATAATCGCAGGGATGCCTACGGCCCGCGCCGCTTCAATATCGGAGGGCGTATCGCCTACAACCGTAACCGATGCCTTGTTGCCCAGACGCTGGCGGGCCAGGCCAACTCCGTGCTGGAAGATGTCTGCACGGGACTCTCGCGGGAAAGAGAATGAGCCAAACGCGAACGCTGGTCTGATTCCGGCCTTTTCCAGCTTCAGCCATCCCACGGTCTCAAGATTGCCTGACGCGGCCCCCAGCAGCTTGTTCTGCGCCTGTAGATGGGAGATCATGTCCACAATTGACGGGCAAAGTTCGGGGTGCATTTGTTCCTGGTTTTGCTGCACTTCAGCGCACATGTGCGCAACAATTTGCGGCATATGAGCATCAATGGCGATGTTGTCCATTCCCGCGCGTTGCAACACGGCCCGCAAAATACCCATGTCAGTATTTCCGTGGACGGGAACGCCATCCATGCTGGCTTCAATGCCTAATATCTGGAGCGCGGCGCTACGGAAAGCAAAGTAGTGTACAGCGTCGCGGCTGTTGAGCAGGGTGCCGTCAATATCAAACAGGTAGGCGTCAGCGGCGTCCCAGCGGAATCCAGGACGTACAAAGGCTCTTCCGCGGGCGGGATCTGGGAGCAGAGTTGGCACCTTGAGTTGGATTCAGATACGGCCATCCATGGCCGCCGGGGCCCTTTAGCGGACCAGTTTTTGTTTGTCCAGCACCGCCGGCTTTTCGCTGCGTACAGGACGGCGTCCGCCGTCGCGCAGCTGGCGCACATCCAGCTTTAGCTCCGCGACGGTGCGGCTCAGCGTGTTACGGTGCATGCCCAGTTCACGGGCCGCCTTGCACTGGTTTCCCCGGTTCTGCTGCAGGACGTTCATAATGAAGCGCTTTTTGAATTCACGCACGGCTTCAGAATAAAGAATACCGCTGCTATGCATCTGCGCTACGAGTGCTTCGAGCTGGTCCTTCACAGATTCTCCCTCACTTTCCAGATGCGCCAATCTTCAATCTTTTCTTTACTTATTTGCTTGTCGCTCCCGGACTGGGCCCACCGCGGAGCTTGATGATCCCGGCGCGAAACTTCTGGCGGACATCAGAAGGCGCCAGCCAGCTTGCGCCGTGTCCCGCCACTAGAAAATAACGTGCCAATTGTGAGCCAGACAGCTCTTCTGACTCAGGGGCAAAAGCCGTGATCGCCATGACTCCGGCGGTCACAATCACCATTCCGCGAACAAAACCAAACGCTGCTCCCAGCGCGCGATCCACTGAACGGAGTCCTGCTTCGTGAATCATCCAGCGGGCAATCCGGGCAATCGCACCCGCCAGCAGGACCACCGATACAAAAATCGTTAGAAACCCTGCCAAGTCCGCAAACGCCGGCAACTTGACATATTGCACAAACCACGGGGAGAGCTTGCCATAACCCCATGCCGCCAGCAGGAATCCCGCCACCGCTCCTGCCAGACAGATAATCTCAAAGAAAAACCCCTGCGCCGCCGCCAGCAGCGCCGAAAAAAGCATGATCACGAGGATGATCCAATCAAGCGCGTTCATGCCATCGGCAGCTCAACCGGCGGGCAACTCACGCCCCGCAAGAACTCTATATGCCTGGATGTATTTCTCGCTGGTCTTACGCGCCACATCCTCCGGCAAAGAGGGAGCAGGGGGTTGCTTGTTCCACTTGATCGCTTCCAGATAGTCGCGAACAAACTGCTTGTCGTATGACTCCTGCGCTTTGCCTGGCCGGTATGTTTCGGCTGGCCAGAAACGCGAGGAATCAGGCGTAAGGACTTCATCCGCAAGAATGAGGCCCTGCGATGTGTGGCCGAATTCAAATTTAGTATCAGCAATTATGATGCCGCGGCCTGCCGCATAGTCGGCTGCCGTTTTATAAATCTTTAACGTCAAATCGCGTAGTTTCTCTGCCAGCTCTTTTCCCGTCCGCTTGGCCATTTCTTCAAACGAGATGTTTTCATCGTGGCCGCTCAGCGCTTTGGTAGCCGGAGTAAAGATCGGCTCGGGCAGCTTGTCAGACTCCTTGAGTCCCGCAGGGAGTTTGATGCCGCACACCGCTCCGCTTTGCTGGTACTCCTTCCAGCCTGAGCCGGAAAGATAGCCCCGTGCCACGCATTCAATGTCGATCATCTGTGCCTTGCTCACCAGCATGGAGCGTCCGCGAAGATCGTCAGCGTATTTCTTCAGCGCGTCAGGATACTCCTCCACCCGGGCCGTGACCAGATGGTTCTTCACCACGTCCTTCAGGAAATCAAACCAGAAGAGCGAAAGCTGTGTCAGCACCCGGCCCTTCTCCGGGATGCCCGTTGCCAGAACATAGTCAAACGCGGAGATCCTGTCCGTGGCAACAAACAGAAGATGTCCGTTCAAACTGTAAAGATCGCGCACCTTGCCACGCGCATGGAGTGTGAGTTCCGGGAAATCTGTCTGCAAAAGAATGCGGCTTTGTGTTGTTTCACTGGTCATGGCAGAAATTCGTGGGCGAGGACGTATTCTAGCCGCTCAACTTTTTTTGTCAACCGTGGAAATGACGGATTCAATCGGCCGGCAGAAATGTATCGCACGAAAAGAAGTTGAGAAATACACAAGCCATGAAACCCGCATGGCGCAAGAGGTTTATCGCATTGATTTTCGTTTGACTTTGTAGTACCCGTTTCTAAAAATTAAACGCGCACCCAAAAAATATTTCTTGCGGCGTTAAAAATACCAGCCGCTGATGTCCGCTGGGCAACACATTGAGCACCACAAGCGGCCATGCTTCGCCGCGATTTTATGGACGCTAAGAAGTTCCTTAAAATACGAAGAAACAGGCGCGAGGCGGCAAAATGTCGCCACGCCTGGTCTTGAAATCCTGCGCTTACTCCGTTCCCCGTGGTTCAAGGTATTTGTTTTTTGCTTCGCGCGACTATGGCCGTATTTCCACGCGCGTGCCCACGGGGACCAACTTCCATATCTCTTCAATCTCCGCGTTGGTAACCGCGATGCACCCATCCGTCCAGTCGGTTTGCCTGTGCAGCGGACCCAGGTACGCAAAAGGCTTGGCCAGGCCATGGATCATGATTGCCCCGCCGGGCCTTGCTCCAAGACTTGCCGCTCGCTGGCGGTCAGCCGCGCTGGGGTAGGAGATATGAAGTGACAGGTGGAACTGGCTCTGCGGATTTTTTGCGTCGATGGTGTAGCTGCCTTCCGGGGTCCTATGGTCGCCTTCTGTACGCTTCGGCCCGGCAGGCACCGTCCCGAGAGCGACCTTGTAAGTCTTCAGGATTGTGTCTCCGCTCAGCAGCGTCATGGTGCGGGTGGATTTTACGATGACGATCTTATCGGCCCTGGGGATATTGGTTGCCCGCGCGCAAGGCAGTCCCATCAGCAGCGCGATCAATAGAGATACGTTGCGAAGGCGCATGGACCTGTTTCTGAACGGCTAGGCCGATGCCGCCCGCGGCATTTCGCTTTCCATGCCAAACTTTACTGAAACAATCTTCGATACGCCCGGCTCCTGCATGGTCACGCCATACATCACCGGAGCAATCGACATTGTCTTTTTGCTGTGCGTGATGATGATGAACTGCGTTTGCACCGCCATCTCTCTGATCAATTCGGTAAAGCGCCCGATGTTGGCTTCGTCCAGCGGCGCATCCACTTCGTCCAGGATGCAGAATGGGCTGGGCTGATACTGGAAGATCCCGACCAGCAATGACAGCGCTGTCAGGGCCTTCTCTCCGCCAGAGAGTAAGAGCACGTTCTGCAGCTTCTTGCCCGGAGGCGAAGCCACAACGTCGATTCCGCTCTCGGCAGTGTTCAGTTCGTCGGTCAGCCGCATAAAGGCCTGGCCGCCGCCAAACAGCTTACGGAACGTAAACTGGAAATTCTCATTGATCCGGTCAAAAGCTTCCTGGAATTTCTGCCGTGAGAACTCGTCAATCTCCTTGATGGTGGCCTGCGTGTTCTCGATTGAATCCAGCAGGTCCTTGCGCTGCGTCTCCAGGAACTGGTGGCGCGTCTCGGTTTCTTTGAACTCTTCCAGCGCCATCATGTTGACCGGGCCCATATTGTCCAGCTTCGTGCGCATCTCGCGATACGCAGTCTCTTCCGCCGTGAGTTGCTCGCCTTCAACCATCAGGATCTCAGTGTTTGCGCGCAGCTCGTCAGCGCTGATGCCCAGCTCGTTCAGGCACGATTCAGCCATGTGGGCAAGATCAGATTGCAGCTTGGCCAGCTGTGTGCCGAGTTCACTCTTGCGCTCGCGTGCGGCGTCCAGTTCAAAGCGCGCCACCTTCAGTTCCTGGTCAATTTCCGCGATGCGCGCCCGCACCCGCTCTGACTCGTGCTGCAACTGTACTCCGGTGGCTTCTGCCGCGGCCTTTTCCGCGCTCAGGGCTTCCAGCCGTTCGGCAATCTGTACGTTCTCCGCTTCGCGCTGGACTTTCTCTGCCGCCGCCGAGTGGATCTGCGTCTGCAATGACTCAACGCGCTTCGCCGCTTCAGTGGAGAGAGACTCAATCCGTTCCAGCGCCGATGCCGCCGTCCTGCGCCGCTCTTCCACCACGGCCAGATGCGCCGCTGCCAGGGAAGCGCTCTGGGCCGCTTCGTCGCGGGCGGTCTTCAACTCCACGACCTGTTGCTGCGCCGCCTTCATTTCATCTTCCAGGGTCTGGCGCTTCTGTTCCAGAGCTTCCGCCTGTTCGCGTTTTTCCGCGACGACAATCTCTTTCTCGTTCCGCTCGGAGCGCGTACGTTCGATCTCCAGACGATAAGTGTTCAGTCGTTGTTCCGTGCGCGCCAGTTCAGTTTCCATCTGTTTGAGCGCATGGTCTGAGGTCAGCGCCTGTTTTTCCGCTTCGCGGCGCTCTTCCTCAAGGTTACCCAGCAGTTTGCCCAGTTCCACCAATTCGCGCCCCAGTGTACCGACGCGCGCTTGCTCGTTCTGAATGGCCGCTTCCAGTTCGGAGGCGATTTTTCCAACTTCACGCAGCTCGCGCTTCAGGGAGAGAGGGCCTTCCTTGCGCTGCTTGCCGCCGGTGACGGTCACGTTGTGAAAGCACTCGCCGGTGGCGGAGAGGAAATATGCGTCAGGATTTTCCAGCGCCAGGTTGCGGGCGATGCTGGCGTCCGCGGTGATGTAGCCATCGCGCAGCTTGGGCAGGACCACTTCCAGCGAGCGCCCAAAGCCATCCAGCACGCGTATGCAGTTTTTGAGCGATATTAGCTCTTCATGCCGATCTGAAGTCGGCGCGGGCGTGTCACTGGCGGCAAAAGAAAATTTGGCTTGCGCATCTTCCGGGTGCACCAGGAAGGTCGCGCGCCCATCCACGTCCGATTGCAGCAGCCGCATGCCTTCATTGGCTGAATCCCACGATTTCACTACAACGTAGTTCAGTTCGTCGCGCAGAAATTCTTCCACCACACCTTCGTAGCGGGTCTCGACTTCAAGAAAGTCGGCCAGCACGCCGGCCGGGGTAAAGCCGTTGCCCACGGCGTTTGACTGGAACAGACGCTTTACTGATTCCGTGGAATAGCCGTGCTCATTGATGACCGATTCCAGCGAACTCTTCTTGCCCAGCGCCGTGGCGTATTCAGCGCGCAACGTATCCAGGTTGCGCTTGCCCTCTTCTTCCTCTTTGCGCTTGCTTTCAATCTGGCCGCGGACCTCTCCGATGCGCGTCCCCAGCGCCGCGGCGGTCTGCGTAATGGTTTCAAACTCAAAAGCGATCTGCCCGCGCTTGCCGCCAAAGCTCTCAATGTCTACCTGGGCGGCGGATGCTTCACGCTCCAGGCGGAGCGCTTCGCGCTCCAGCGCCGTCAAGTGCTCGTCCATCTGGATGACCTGATTACGCACCTGCGCGGCGGAAGCCATGGCTTGCATTACGCTCTGGCGCCGCGCTTCCTGCTGCCGCTCCAGGTCGGAGAGCGCCGTGGCTGCGTCCTGTGAAGACTGCTGGGCCGAACGCCATGCATGCTGCGCCGTAGCAACCTCTTCCGCGGCGGATTCGGCAAACCGGCGGTTGTCCTGGACTTCCTGAAGCAGTGAAAGCAATTGCGCCTGGGCGCGCTCCAGCTCCGCATGGGCCGCAGCGGACCTGGCATCCAACTCCGCGCAGCGTTCCTGATTGGCCCCACGACGCGAGATGGCACGCTCGGTCTCAACCGCCAGTGCATTCATCGTCTGGCTGTTGTGCGCGATCTCGCTTTCGATCGCGTATCCGCGCTGCGTTCGCTCCGCATGCTCCGTTTCCTTGGTCTCGACCGATTCGGCCTGGCCGCGAATCTCCTCGCCCACGGCCTCCAGCGATGCGGTCAGGCCAGTCTCATCCCGGCCCATCTGGGCGAATTTGCTGGCCAGCACCACGCGCAGTTTTTCTTTCATCTCATCGCGCAGGCGGGCATAGCGCTCAGCCTTGGAAGCCTGACGCTTGAGCGAGTTCATCTGCCGCGTGACTTCGTCAAAAATGTCATTGATGCGCGCCAGATTGAGACGCGATTGCTCCAGCCGCGCCTCCGCCAGCCGCTTCTTGGTCTTGAATTTGGTGATACCGGCGGCCTCTTCGATAATCGAGCGGCGATCATGCGGCTTGCTGCTCAGGATCTGGCCAATGCGGCCCTGTTCAATGATGGCGTATGACTCCGGCCCCAGGCCGGTGCCCATAAAGATGTCCTGGATATCGCGCAAGCGGCAGAGCTTGCCGTTCAGCAGGTATTCACTCTCGCCAGTGCGGAACAACCGCCGCGTTACCATGATCTCGCCCTTGGCGAATACCACGGGCTTGAACTTGCGCCGGCGGATCTTCAGCACCACGGCGCCGGCTGTCTGCGCGGCTTCAGCATTGCCTTCCATGGCCGCCGATTGCGGCGTTTCTGTTGGGGTTTCTGATTCCGTTTGCGCCGCTTCTTGCGGGTCTTCACTGGCTGCGTCAAGGCCTTCACCTTGGGCGGCCTCGCCTTCCATGCCTTCTTTCCAGTCGAGCGGTCCCGGCTGCACCTCGGCTATGTGAGCTTCAGTTGATTCGGCCGCAGACGAGCGGACAGAAGCCTCGTCCCAGTCGTCCTGGCCGGGCATGTCGTCCTGAATATCGATTTCCGGCTCGCCGCTTATCTGTCCGTCATAAATCTGGGGATCGATCAGCGTAAGCGAAACCTCAGCCATTCCCGTGGGCTTGCGCTCGCGGGTGCCCGCGAAAATCACATCTTCCATGCGCACGCCACGCAGGCTCTTGGCCGATTGTTCACCCAGCACCCAGGAAATAGCGTCAGAGATGTTCGACTTCCCGCACCCGTTGGGCCCCACCACGGCGGCAATGCCTTCGCCGGGGAACTTCAGCTCCGTGCGATCACAGAAGGACTTGAATCCGAGGATCTGCAGCTTCTTAAGTTTGAGCAACTTCCTACTCCTTCAGGAATGGCCAATCCTCGCACGACTGTGGCTGAGCAGGTGCGAAATTTCTGATATTTTCCTCGGGTTCTCACCGGCTGGAGTAGATAACCCGCGTTCCAGCTAATGTATCCAGAGAGTAACCCGTGGTCAAGAGTATAGCCCACAATATCTTGTGGATAAACGGACCAGACCACAGTATGTCGCACCGCTTGTGCAGCTATTGGCCAAACCACTCCTGTGAGGGTTTATAAGAGGACGGAAGAATCGCGAGAGCTACTCAAACTGTAGCGCTTTTGGTGCAACCAGACAAGATGGATTCAGACGCGAATTGGTACACCAGAGTGCAAGGGGCTAAAGGATTAAGGCGACCGCCTGAACACTAGAACGATCGCCCATTATCTGCAAATACTGCTATCGTGCAAAACCTATGAATCAAAGCCAGCCATGGCTTTCCAGTTTTTCACGGACCGTACGTTCGCGGACCGTAGGATTGTGCTGGAATGCATCGCCATCAGCCTCGGCGTCCTGATTGGCCCTCGTCCGCAGGGTTCTTCTCATTTGCAGAATCATCACGAACACTGCCAGCGGCAAAAGCAAGCTAATCCAAAACATAAATTCCTCCTGAAAAAGGGCAGAACGGCAAAAAGCAGTGGGGACTAGTATTTGAATCGGGGTGTGTCTTGCCTCCCGCTGAATGACAATCCCTCCAGTGGGATCACCTGGGGCTGAGCAGGCTGACGCATGGCCAGCTCTTCTCCCACGACCTCAATGACCTGGGTATGTTTTTCAATCCATATCTGGGTAAGGCGCTGGCGCTTTTTCTCGCGATGGAACACCAGCTTGCTGGATGGCAAAGGACCTTCGGTTTCAACGGCCCGGGTCACCAGAGAGGCCACAATGTGGGTTGTCTTGGTATCGCGGAGCGCCAGCAAGCCGGGCCCCACAAGAATGAATTGATAGCGGCCGGGCCGGAATGCCCTGTCGCCTATATTGAACGTGAACGGCACGGTGGCCGTGACAACATCATAAGTGCGAGCTTGCGCCGCGGACGGCAAGAAGAATGCCGCGAACGACATTGCAAGCAATGCCGACTGCAAGAAACGTTTCATCATGTTCTCTACCTTCTACTGGGCACGGATCAACCGTGGATTTGGTACAGCTGCAAGGGGGTGTTGACTTTGTAGAAAGCAGATGAAGTGCCAGAGTGTGAGCTCTGCTCATTGCTTTGTATTTCAGCAACTTGCGCCGGGGAAGAACTGCAAGTCGCTCACGTTATCTCGTTAGTTGCGAAATTTCGTGAGCGACTTCTCGCGAGTTTAGCGCGTGGAAGAGAATTTATTTCGGACGTTTGATGTGGAGAGCCTTCATGCGGGAGGAAAGCGTTGAAGGCGGAATGCCAAGAGCGCTGGCCGCGCCATCAGCGCCTGCTACTTTCCAGTGGGTTTGTTCCAGAGTGCGGATGAGAGTTTCCTTTTCCAACTTCCGCAGCTCGGCCTTGGTCCGCAATGCGGGAGACCTGCCGGCGTTTTTACTTTCTCTTACAGGCGGCAACGTGGTGATTGGAAGTACGTCGCGCAGCGCCAACCGTCCGTCACGCGCGATGATAACGGCGCGCTCGATCACGTTCTCCAACTCCCTGACGTTGCCCGGCCAATGATAGGAGCGCAGACGCCGCAGGCAGTCGGGCGTTAATTCCAGGCTGGGCCTTCCCATGCGGGCACAGTAGCGATCAATGAACAGGCGGGCCAGCAGCTCCACATCCGCGCCGCGTTCGCGCAACGGAGGGACCGCAATCGGGAAAACATGGAGGCGGTAATAGAGGTCTTCGCGGAAGCGGCCGGCAGCTACTTCGTCCAGCAGGTTCCGGTTGGTGGCCGCGATCACGCGCACGTCTACCTTCCGCGTCTGGGAACTGCCAACGGGCTCATACTCGCCTTCCTGCAACACGCGCAGAAGCTTGGGCTGCAATTCCAGAGGCAGCTCGCCTACCTCATCCAGGAAGATGACTCCTTTGTGCGCCAGCTCAAATCGCCCGGTGCGCCGGTTTGCGGCCCCTGTGAACGCGCCTTTTTCATGGCCGAAAAATTCGCTTTCGCAAAGCGCTGCCGGAATGGCCGCGCAGTTCACACGAATGAACGGTTTGGCCGCCCTCTGGCTCTGCTGATGGATCGCCCGGGCAACAAGTTCTTTCCCCGTGCCGGTTTCTCCTTCAACCAAAACGGTTGCCGGAGCGGGCGCCACCTGGTTCACGGCAGTTACAACCGCGCGGATTGACGGGCTGTTTCCGACGATCTCGCCGCGGTTCTGCTGCTCCGCAATTTCATTCTGTAGATAGGCAGTTTCTTCTTCAAGTTCATGCAGGCGGCTCTCAGCGGCCAGTTGGTGCTCCACGTTGCGAAGAATGATGCTGTAACGGGAGCATCCCGAGAGATCAAACCGGGAGACACTCGCCTCAGCGGGAAATTGAGACCCGTCAGAGCGGACCGCGTCAAACCCGCGCGGTACCCAGGCAAAGTGCTGGCCCTGGGCCTCAAGTTCCTGGATGACCGTGCACAGCTTCTGCGCGCTGCCTGGAGTCAGAAGAGAGGTCAATTTCCGGTTGGCGAGAGATTCGGCAGGGAAGGCAAAGATCGCGGCTGCCGATTCGTTGGCCCGTTGTATCCGGAATTGATCATCCAGTTCAAAGATGGCATCCATGGCGCTCTCGATCAATCTGGCGAAGCGGCATTCGCTCTCGTGAATCGAGGATTCCGCGCGCAACCGGTTAAACTCGGCTGCCGCCCGGTCGGCAAAGATCCGAAATACTGACTCCAGCTCCGGGGTCAGTTCAAAGGGTTTTGTGTCCATCGCGGAGAGATGGCCAAGCACGGTACCGTCCGGCCTGAACAAAGGAACGCCCGTATAACTGACGGCGTTGAGTCTAGGCAGATCGGCGTCATCAGGGAACAGCTCAATAATGCGATCAGGAAAGTAAACCAGGCAACCTCTTTCGATCACCAATGCGCAGGGGGTTCCTGACAGGTTGTACTCGTAATCCTCGATGTAGTGGTCGTTCATCCAGAACGCCAGCGACCGCAAAACATTGCGGTCAGGCAGATATTCCGTGACCCAGACACCGGCGACATCCATTGCCATTGCCGTGGAGCGCACCAGGGCGTGAAAGAATTCCCGCCCGGTTTTTGAAGAGGTGCCTTCAAGGAGAAACCGTATCAGTTCCTCAGGACTATTTCGCAGGGTATTGCAGATCATCTAAGCCTTCTCCGTATCGAATCTTATTGTTCGACGATGATCGTGGCTGCGCTTTTCGTCATTTGAGCTACAAACACACATTTCCATCCATCGGGCGGAAGCCGGCCAATTCACTCAAATTTAGACGATCATCCTTGGGGGTACGTGAGCCTGAAATCCGCTTTAACGTTCAGTAAACAGAAGCCTTAGTATCGTTCTACCTGGTCTCAAATATCACGTTGCTTCGCTGTCGCATTTAGAACATTTTACGACACAGTTGCAAGGTTCGATTCGTCAACGTAACAACGGATTCATTATTTTTTATAGTGCATCCTGCCCCTGCGTCCATAGCTTGCCGGGCGGGGGAAGTTATGCCATGGCCAGGCGCAGAGGAGCACTCACAATATTTTGCGAGGCGTATTCAATGTGAATGACCCGCCGGGGGACATCTGAATGTGACTTGGATGAGGCATGGATGATCAACGGACGCATCACAATCACTCCGCCTCTGGGTACCAGGCAAGTCACAGCGTTCACGCTGGCGGCGATGACCTCGATTTGCTGGTCGCTGAAGACCCCTTGTCGATGGGTTTCCGGCAACACTCGCAGCGGACCATTGTCGTCCCTGGAATCGTCAAGATGCAGCCTCAGTGCTACCACCTGCTCCAGAGCTTGTGCCGGCGCATGGGCATAGGCGATCCCTTCTTTTTCAGACCATGGGCCCCAGCCCGGTGCTTCATGCTTTTCGCGGAGCGGAAGCGCCGTATCCTGATGCCACGTGATGGGCCAGTTGGAATCAGGTGATTTATCAAAGAGTGTTGCGCGGAAGGGAAAGGCGTCATTGCCAAGCACGGATTGTGCAATCCCGAGCAGGCGAGGATCTCCTGCCAGACCGGCGATGTCAGAATTGCCAAGCAGGTGGCGGACACCCGCTCGGCTGCGGCGCAACGCAGAGCCTCCCAACTTGAGAGTCAGCTGCTGGATATCTGCAATGGGTAATACGCTCTGAAAAATCGCATAGCCATCCTGCGCTACTTGCAAAGCGCAAGTTCGATAAAGCGGCTCTTCCATTACCCGTTCGCGCGCTCTCAACAGCTCACCCGATTTTCTACTCTCCCAGCTTCTCGAAGAACCTGATAATCGATTCAATCCCACGATAGAAGTTTGGGATGTGGAACTTCTCATTGGGGGCGTGCAGGTTATCGTCAGGCAAACCAAAGCCCATCATCACGCTGGGAATCTTGAGCACGTCCTGGAAATCGGTAACAATAGGAATCGATCCGCCGGAGCGGATGAAGACTGTATCTTTTTTGAAGACCTCATGCAGCGCTTGGGTCGCGGCCTTGATAAAAGGATTGTTCGTTCCCACCACGCAGGCCGGTCCTTTGCTGAAGACCTTGATATTGGTTTCAATCCCTTTGGGCGTGAGTTTTTTTACGTACTTGGTGTACTTCTTGAGGACGTCGTCCGGGTCCTGGTTGGGCACCAGGCGCATGGAGACCTTAGCGAAAGCGCGAGCAGGAATCACGGTCTTGGCGCCGGGAGCGGTAAAGCCGCCGGGCATGCCGTGGACTTCCAGCGTTGGCCGCGCCCATGTGCGATAGAGCACCGAGTATCCCGGCTCGCCGGTCAGCACTTTCGATCCTACTTCCGTCTTGCGGTAGTGCTCTTCCTTGAAGGGCAGCCGCTTCCAGGCCTTCAGTTCATCTTTGCTCGGCGCCTTCATGCCTTTGTAGAAGCCGGGGATCAGGATCTTACCTTTGGAATCCTTCAGCTTGCTGATGATCTCGATCAGCGCAAAGAATGGATTGGGCGCGGCGCCGCCGTACATGCCGGAATGCAGGTCGGTCTTGGGGCCCTGGGCTTCGATTTCGGTATAGACCAACCCGCGCAGTCCGACGCAAAGCGTAGGCAAATTTGGAGCGAACAGCTCCGTGTCGCACACCAACGCGAAATCGGCCTTCAGTTTGGCCTTCTGCTCACGCACGTACGCTGCAATCGATTCGCCGCCAACCTCCTCTTCACCTTCAATGATGAACTTCACGTTCAGCGGTAGCTTGCCGTTGTTGGCGCGCATGAGCGCTTCCACGGCCTTGATCTCCATCCATAGCTGGCCTTTATCATCCACGGCGCCACGAGCGTAGATATTCTGGTTGCGTTCGGTGGGCTCGAACGGCGGCGTCAGCCATTCATTCAGCGGGTCCGGCGGCTGAACGTCATAATGCGCGTAGCACAACACGGTAGGCTTGCCCGGCGCATGCAGCCAGTCGCCATAAACCAGCGGATGGCCCTTGGTGGGGATGACATCCACATTTTCCAGGCCAATGCGGCGCATCTCGTCGGCCACGAACATGGCGGCGCGGCGGACATCTTCTTTATGCTCCGGAGCGGTGCTCACGCTGGGAATGCGTAGCAGGTCTTTCAACTCGCCCAAAAATTTCTGCTGGTTTTCTTTTGCGTAACTGACTGCGGATGAAGCCATAAAAGGTTCTCCTTGCAGGTATGGACTAAACTCAAAAGTATACAGCGCGCGGGTGGTTGGTGTGCAGATGCCGCGGGATCAACAACCCCCAAAGTCAGTTTTCCAATTTGATCCTGGCCAGTTTCTTGACAACGGCAGCGTCTTTCGCTGTTTTCACGTCGAGCCTAAGGCCGGTCCCTTCGGCATAGCGTTTGGCTTCGTTAATTATTTTGATCACCGGCGCGGGAAGCCCGCTCTGGCGCGCCGCCTGCACTGCCTTGTCCCCTAGAGCAAACGACGCGCGAAAACATCCCTGACAAGGGGCCAGATAAACGATGATCCGGTCGCCA
This sequence comes from Terriglobia bacterium, assembly GCA_020072585.1. Lineage (GTDB taxonomy): Bacteria > Acidobacteriota > Terriglobia > Terriglobales > Acidobacteriaceae > Angelobacter. Next base: position 75,066 of record JAIQGL010000019.1, read on the forward strand.
TGCTTCAGCCGCAGCGACCAGCCAAGCTTCTTTGACGACGAACCCCATTCCTGAACATCGATGCCATCGGCGGTGAGGTCGGCGAGAAGCTGCGACCAGAGCTTTTTCGCTGGTCCCAGTGCCTTATCCAATTCAGCATTGGAAGGCGCTTTTACCTTGCCGATAAATGCGTTCGTGCACGGAGATGGGATTTGCACAAGAAGGAGTATACGCGGAGGCGGTGGTCTATTCTTTTACGCCCACTGCCGCATCCACCCAGTATCCCTTGCGTGCCCTTACTTCGTATTCTGACTGGTTTTTGATTTTCAGTTCCAGCGTATGGAAACCTGAGTGTGGAGACTGCGGATGGAAGCTCAGGAAATAGTAGTTCGGGACCTCATTCGAGATGGTGATCAGGTGCTGGGCGAGCGTTTTTGCGTCCTTGAAGGCAAAGTATTCGCCGCCGGTCAGCTGCGCCACCGACTTGGGGACATTGCGTCTGAGGCCGTCTTTGGCAAGCAGGAACGCCATCCGCGCAAGCCTCAGGGGAGGGATCAGGTCACTGGCGCAGTCCAGAGCCTGAACGCTACGTTTGCCGTGCGCGTCAGGGGCTGCGTTTGGATCATGGCTCATACAGCCGCCTGGTGCGTATGGTTCGTTCGAGTTGGCATTTCCTCCGGGCGCAGGCAGCTTTGAGGCCTGGTGCTTCACCGCGGTTTGCGCGGTGGAAAAGCCAAAGCTATAAATCGCGGTGTTTGTATCCTGGACTGCGCGAACGGCATCGTCAAAGCTCGTCTGGCTGCCGTTGTCGACGGTCTCACTCAAGAGCAGCACGGCGCGGCGATAGGCCGGCGGCTGCTCGCGCAGGAGTTGAATGCCAAAGTTGAGCGCGTCAAGTATGGCCGCGCCAGCATCACCACTGTGAAGAGCGGCAATCGTTTCAGACGCGGCATCGGTATCGGGGGTGAAGTCCTGTTCGAGACGAGGCGTGCTGTCAAAGGCGATCACGGCAACGCTATGTTCCACCCCGCCGATCACCGCATCCAGCACCGGCCCGAGGTTGCGATAGTCACGCAGATGCGTTGCGCCTTGTCCACCGGTTTCCACGATGACAGCCAATGCCAGGGGCTGGCCGAGCGCATCTTCCTCAACTCGCACAGTTTGGGGAACGCCGTTATCTGTGAGAATGAAATCTTCCGCGGTGAGCGAAAAGACGATTTTGGCGGCCTTGCTTTTTACAAGTACAGGTACAAGCACCAGATTCGAGCGGGTTGTGAGCGTCGGGACCTGCGCGCTGGGAGAGGATTGCTCGCTGCTCTGCGCATTGGCTGCCTCAAATGAAAGCCAAAGGAGTAGCGCAATTACAAAAGAGAATTTCAATCGATTCATCTTGAGCCTTCTCTACTTCCTGGCTTACGGGTTTCAAGATCTTCCTGCCTACTCGCGCGCTGCTGGCAACGTGTGCTGGCTTGATGGCCGTTCGGGATAACGACTTAAGTAGGTAATGAAGTGTATTTATCGACACTGCTTTCAAACTGTGCCACTATCAGATTGGTGCGCGCGCCATTCTTCAACGCGTTGTTGCAGATGCTTCTCTAGTCCTTCCGGAATGGGCTTTGACTTAACCTTAAATGCCTGGCGGATGATTTCGTTCACTACTTCCATTTCGCACCATTCGGGATGTTCACGGCGAATTTTCTGTTTTCTGATCGAGCGATCAAATTCGGTGATCTCACAAGCAAGCAGAAAATGCTGCTCTTGCGTCAAGAAGGAATAGAACAGTTGTTCAGGATAGCGCCACGCCATAGACAAATGTTACCACCGCGCATTCTATAATGATGATGTGAGTTCTCATTTCTCTCTCCGCAAAATGGCTGAAGCCGACTTCCCCACGCGATGGGGGCACTTTCGTATTCTTGGCTTTGAAGGCCAGTTCGGCAGCGGCCCTGCAACTGACGGTTCCGCTACAAGCGACCGACGCAAAGAAGAAGCGGTTGCGCTGGTGATGGGGGACATTCACTCGTCTCCGCCTCTCGTCCGCATCCACTCGCAATGCCTTACCGGCGATGTGTTTGGTTCATTGCGCTGCGACTGCCGCCAGCAACTGGAGATGGCGCTCGCCATGATCGCGCAGGCCGGCGCCGGCGTGTTGCTTTATGAGTTGCAGGAAGGTCGCGGCATTGGATTGATGCCCAAATTGCAGGCTTATGAGTTACAGGACCAGGGGAGGGACACGGTCCAGGCAAATGAAGACCTGGGCTTCAAGGCTGATCATCGCGAGTTTCAGTTGCCGGCAGAAGTGCTGAAGGCACTGGGGCTGAAACAGGTCAAACTGCTCTCCAATAATCCGCAGAAGGTCGCAGCATTGGAGTCCGCAGGAATCAAAGTGGTGGAACGCGTCCCCTGCGAGGTGGAACCCCACGCCGCCTCAGAGCGATACCTGAACACAAAGAAGGAAAAGCTGGGGCATCTGTTCACTGACCGTTAGCAGCTTGCTGGATCGCCCGCATGAGGACAACTGTCAGGCCGGCTTCTCACAGTTAATCAGCCACGTAATGCCGAATCGATCAACGAGAACACCGAAACGAAGGGCCCAAAATGTTTCCTGGAGCGGCGTTTGAACAATTCCATTTTCTGCCAGGGCCTTAAAGATGCGTTCCGCTTCCACTGGATCGCTGAGATTGAACTGTAACGCGAAGCCCTGCGGCTTTTGATATTGCCCGGGCAGCGCATCTGAGCCGGACAGCATGGAATCGGCAAGAGCGAACGTGGCATGGCTGATCTTCTTTCGCCAGTCTGAAGGCGTTTGCAGGTCCATGGGCGTATTCTCGTATGTCATCATCAGCGTGGTCCGGCCGTGCAAGTGCTCCTCGTAGAACTTAAAGGCCTCCTCGCACTGGCCGTTAAACGTGAGATGTGGATACAACTGCACCCTGTCCTCCTTTTGCAAACACAGACTATCCGGCTGATTCAGGGGTACTATCTTTATTCCAAAATATCTTTATTTCAAAACTTTTTATTGCAAGGATCTTCATTTCAAAGATCTTTGTTGTAAAGACCTTTGCAAGAGCCTGGCAAGCTGTGTCCGGTTTTGCGACGGCAAATCAATCAATGCCGACTTCACCAGCGCCCGGTACACGTCGCTGGCGCCAGGTACTCGTTTCAGTTGCTGCAGGTGGCGGCGCACGGTGTTCAGGTCTCCGCGCTTGATCGGTCCACTGAAAGCCGCCGCAGCGCCGCACTCAAGGTAATTCTTCATGGTCTGGCGCAGAATTGGGCCCATCACTTTCCTGGTTTGGCTTGCAGTTAAGCCGGCGCCACGGCCCACACGCTCCGCGGTCACCAGCGTTGCCACAAGCAACGGTGAAGAAAATGACCCCAGTGCATGGTAGAGCGGCTTGGCGGATTTTCTAATGGGAAATGCTTCGGCACTCAGGTCCATCACAATTTTGCGGGCCGCAGCCACTGCGCGGCTGTCGCCTTCAACGGCAAATGGCACGCCCTGCATCTTTGGCGCTGTGCCGGGAACAAATGTCATCATTGGATGGAGCGAAGCGGTGCTGGCTCCTGCACGCTTGAGCGGCGCAAGCACATCACTGGTCAGCGCGCCGCTGGAATGAAAAACAATGCTGCCCTTCCAGCCTGGTTTGCGTGCGAGTTGCTTCGCCGTCCCGGCCAGTGCGTCGTCAGTGTGGCAGATCCAGAGAATGTCAGAGCTCGGTGCCGCATTTTCCAGCGAGATCGCCGCGGCCCCCAGCTTTTTTGCCAGTGCTGCCGCGCGCTTACGTGACTGCGGTGACGCGCGTCCAGCCACGGCGTCTACCCTGTAGCCAGCCGCGTGCAGCGCCGGTCCCAGAGCCTGAGCCAGGTTCCCTGCGCCGATCAGGGTAATGGTCGTCTTGTTCTTACGCCGGGGTGACATTCAACGCGAGAATACCAGAAAGCCAATGCCGAACAATCTTTTGAAACGCAGAGGAACCACAGGCAGAGGAGGACTTGAAATCGAAAGCTGCGGAAGATCGAATCTGCTCAACCTGATTAGCCAATGATCCACCACCGGTTCTCCGATTCACGTTTCCTGGGGTTACCGCATTTTCCTCTGTGTTTCAAGGTTTTGTTTTTTCCCCATGCAAGACCTTATATTGGAGCCCATGCCTGCAACCCGCAAAAAACTCCGTCTCTCGGTCCGTGTGATCTCCTCCAAGACTTCTTTCCGTGGCCCGGTTTTCACCGTGATGACAGACGAAGTGGAAGAGCCGGGCAATGTCCGCGCTCGCCGGGATGTGATTCGCCATTCCGGATCGATCGTTATACTGCCGCTGGATGACTCCGGGCGTATGCCGCGTGTACTGCTGGAACGACAGTATCGTTATGCCGCGGACAGGCGTATGTGGGAGCTTCCGGCCGGCCGCGTCGACCCGGGTGAGCGCGACCTTGCCGCCGCCAAACGCGAGCTGGTTGAAGAGACCGGCTACACCGCGTCCAGGTGGCAAAAGGCGCTTTTCTTTTATGTGAGTCCTGGTTTTCTGGACGAGAGCATGACGGTCTATCTGGCACGCGGTCTGAAGAAAGGCATGGCCCAGCCGGAAGACGATGAGCGCATCGCCGTACGGTTTTTCCCGCTAAAACAGGCAGTGCGCATGGCGATGACAGGAAAAATCGTAGACGCAAAAACTATTGCGTCCTTGCTATGGATAGAGAAAAAGCTGCACCGCACTTAAAGACCCACCTGTATTTTCTGATTTCTCTTTCATAAGGGGTTGTCTGCCGCCCGCCAGCAGTAGGGAGAGTCTCTGGAACGCGGGCCTTATTAGCACTTAAGTGCACCAAGACTGGCATTTAAGTACATATGTAAGTTGACATCATGCCCTGATGAAGGCAGAATAACCCCAAAGCCAAAGTACGGGTATAAGACGTGTCATGCTGGGAGAAGGTTAATCTCCGGCGTTCTACGTCCCTCCCAAAAAAAGTGGCAAAACCCAGAGAAGAAAAACTTGGTCCGAGGGACCACAGCTAGACCGTGCCTCCTAACGACCGCCCGGAGTAAGGAACGTGTCTCGAATCAAAGGTAAAGTAAAATGGTTCAATAACGCAAAGGGCTTCGGCTTTATCGGCCGGGATGACGGCCCTGATGTGTTCGTCCACTACAGTGCCATCCAGTCGGAGGGCTACAAGAGCCTCCAGGAGGGCGATGACGTTGAATTCGAAATTGTTCAGGGACAGAAAGGCCCCCAGGCTGAGAGCGTTACCAAAGCAACAACAACGCAATCTGCCTGATCGATCCGTCCAGGTGCTGAACTGATTTAAAGACCCGGTCGACCCCACCACCGGGTCTTTTAATTTTATCGCTTCGCACACCGCTTGAACTCTTTTCGAAGCGTAACTTGATCTGTGCCTGATGCACGCTGCTTGGCGTGCAAGCCAGCCTCGCTGCGCTCCACGCCGTTTGAATTCCCATTCGAAGCGGGAACCTTGGTGTGTCTTACCGCATGCTCCCGGCTCGCCTCTGCGATTCTCTGCGAGCGTTGCGCTTTATGGTCTCCGCTACGGTTTTGCGCTTAAGGCCACCCTCACCCAATATTCAGGTTTCGGCGGCGGTGAGAATGCGGCTTTTTCCAGCTTCGGACGCACGCAAGCATCGTTTGCATTCTCGGGTACAACCATCACCTGGTGCACCGATCCGCTCTTGTCCATCTGCAATACCAGCAGCGTTGGCGCCGGACCGCCGCCGGTCGCGCACTCCTTGACCGCGTGCGCATAGCGGGCAGAGAATTCCCTGGCGATCACGGCATCGTACTTCTGGCCTTCCGGCGTGGCGATGTTGGCGTTGACGGCCTTATACGCTTCAATGATCTTCCTGAACGGCACCGCGGAATCTCTGGCCCACGCTCTGACCTTTTCAAAATACTCCCTGGTGCCCCACGTTCCCTGGTCCCATTTGTCGCCGATGAGCGTGAGCGTTTCATCGGTGACCATGTAATCGCCAAACCGTGCTGCCATCTGTGCCAGCTGGTTTTGCCGCAGCGGGCTTGCTCCAAACCGCTCTGTCAATACCTGGTAACCCAGCAGCGCGCGGGACCATGAGAACTGTGGCGGGGCATTGCCCAGATCGCGGTTGCCCAGAATCGATTGCGCGATCAGCCAGTAGAGCATGTCACCCGACTTGCCGCCCACGTGGCTTGCCTGCTCCTCGGCAAACTTCTCTGCATCGCCTTCCTTGCCGCGCCACTTCGGCGTCAGGCTCAAGGCAAACTCCTGATAGTAGTAAAAATACTCAGGATCGTAGGCAATCGCGCGCTGGAAGAGCGCCGCCAGGTCTTCCACCTCCCAGCCTTTCACGCGCCCCACTTGCAGCATCACGTAATACCACTCGGGACATTTCGCCGGAAGCTGAAAAGACTGATTTAACTCCGTCTCCGCAAGCTTGATGCGCTCGTCGAACAATCGCTTGCCCTCCGCAGTGACGGAAGCGGCGTTGCCATCGCCGCGGGCCTGCCATGCGTAATTCAGATAGGCGCGGGCCAGGGCCACTGCGGCGGTGATGGAATCGGGCTGCTGCGCCACCCAGCGTTTCAAGCGGTCCAGCGTATCGGCCCAGTCGGCTTCCGTAACCGGCGCTCTTCCTTTGGGCCATTCCACGGCCGCATAAAACGTATGCAGCTTCCATCCGCCTCCGGGAAAGCGTGTTCTGCCGGCCCGCTCAGCCGCCGCCACGTCATCCAGTACTTTGAAATTTTCCTGCTCCAGCTGCGTTCGCACGCGGGTACTGTAGGCAGCTTCATCGCGCTCCGTTGAGACGGTGATGGCGGCGTTCAGGTCGGCATTCACGCCGGCAGGGCTCGCCGGCTGAGGCGTTGCCGCCATCCTGTTCGCCGGAGAAGTGGGCACGTCTCCTTTTTTTGAGCGGATCCTGCGTGCCGCGTCGCCTAAAGATTCCTGCGCCGGCAGCGCAGCAGCGAATGTTGCCAGCGACAAAGCCAGCAGAGCGGATGCATAAACAGTTCGTCTTGACATGCCCCTCAAGCATAGGCCAGCAAACACGGGCGGCGACAGTTACAGGAGTGCTAAGTGGCTGACCAGAAAGGTCACTCCCGGGTGCATGCCCAACGGATAATTGATTGGCGTAGGTTTCATCAATTGAGGTTCCGATCACCCGATTTCCCGATTACCGGATCACCCGATCTTTGTGGCCCTCTGCCTGTACCCTTCAGCCGGATGGCCCCCCTCCCCCTATGTATACCCAATTCAACCCAAGGGTACACAAGAGAACCCATGGCTGAAAGAATCGGCAGAGGGGTCGTAAGCTGTTTCTCCAGTGACTCAACTTGCCGAATTTGCCCATTTTCTCAATTCTGCCCGGATACCTGCAGATAGGGCCGATCATCACCGTTTTTAGTTTTCAATGAGCTTCGTGTAGTACTTGCCCCTGAAGGCTGCTGTACTGTAGCGTACTTTTTGAAGCGAATCAATAGCGAATAAGAAGTTTTATGACGCCAACTTATATCAAGCTATGAACAAGCGACCTTGCCGAAATCTGTTTTCCTGAGCGAAACCCGAGCTAGGAACGATGCGAGGGTGAGTCGAAGGACCCCGAGAATGTTTGCAGCATGAATGCCGCATCAAGGAGTCCTTCCCACGCATTTCTTGTGCTCCCCGGTGTTCCGCCGTTCCCATGACAAATTCGGGGCAGAAAAACCCCCGGCCTTTTGTGGCCGGGGGCATCGGGTTGTTCCTGGTAACTTGCGCTTTAGCGCTGGCGTGCCTTTGTTTTTCCCTTAGCCGCCTCGGGGTCTTTGCGCGAGTCTTCCCACTTTTGCCGTCGACGGTCATAGCGGTAGGCGTTGTGCATCTCGCGGTCGCCCGCGGATGCCAGCGCGTTGTAATTGGCATTGGCCCGCACGGACTCCAATGTGACCTGCGCGCCATAGACATACTCCAGCCGCAACAGCTTGAGCCGTCCCGCTTCCTCCAGACCGGCCACCGCATTGTCAAAAGCGTGGTTCATCTCCAGCAGGGCAAGATACATGGGGTAGGTCCGGTGCGCGGTTCGGTGTCGCATGGCTGGGAGTGGCTTGGCTGTGCGATGGCCGATTTTGGTATGTGAAGCCTTGCGCTGTCTTGCTGCGGTCTTCATCGTTGCGCCCCCTTCCTGCCCCGGAGACGGACAAAGCGCGCGGCCTCCTGGTCTTCGCGTCCGGCAAAGAGCCGGAGCAGATCGCGGTTGGCCAGGGCGCGAAGCTCTTCCGTGCGGCTGCGGTAGTCATGCAGGCACTCCTGGGGAAAGATGCCCGGTTTGTGCAGGCGGTCCTGCCGTTGCAGGCGATCAAACGCGGCAAGGGCCACGCCAAAGCCGCGGTTCAGGTGGCGCAGGGTCTCAAGCAACTGGGATTTTAGCTGTGGGTCCGTTGGCCGTAGAGTTTGTTGGTCAGTGTGGCGCGTGGGTTGCGCCAAAGGATTGGAGCGTATAGCTTTAGGAACAGCCATGGTTGCCTCCTATAAGGCGACTGCGGTTAGGGCGCGTTCGGTGCTAGATACACCGGACGCTGCCCGTCTGGTTGTGGTTTTACTTCTTTTTCGTTTTTACGGACTGCGTCTTCTTATACCGGGTTTTTCTGCCGTTCTTGATTGTGGGCAGAATCTTCCGGACTTTCTCAACATCTTCCTCGCTCCAGGCACGAACGCTGCTGCCACCGATCTTAATAATCTTCGGCACCGGTATCTTCCCGGAAGAGATATACCGCTGAAGCGTGATGTAATGCATGCCCAACTTCTTGGCCACATCACGCGTGGAGTAGTTATCCATTATGCTATAAGGTATTAGCATTTTGCTCTGATCCGTGTCAAGAAAATTTTTTGTAAAGATGTAGAGATGCCAGCGCCGTCAGGCGCGATGAGAAGTTAGCCCACCGCGCTAGCGGTGGGTAAGCGTTACGATAATAAAATAGCGCTGGAGGCGCGGCACACTCATCGGGAAAGCAAAAATGACCCTCTTTGATCTCGGAACACGCACTGAAACGCGGGTTAAAGGGCATAGTGAACCCGAGTTCACTTATTTGAATCAATCCGCGCGCCCAAGTGTTTACGCACTGCGGGGAATTCTTGAAGAGTGGTTTCAGCATTTCCCGCGCGCGGCGCAAACCGATCTGCGTTCCCGTTTCCGAGACTCTTCTAACAGCCAACATTATGGTGCATTTTTCGAGCTATATGTACATGAGCTATTGATAAGAGCAGGCTACGCTGTGGTTGTGCATCCAGTGCTGGACAATGTAAATACGCGCCCGGATTTTCTTGCACGAAATCCCAATGGAGCGGAATTCTATGTAGAAGTCACATTGGCGGGGATTCCAGCACAAGCTGCTCAAGGTGCGGATACCAGAATTGCGCAAGTCTATGACATTCTGGATCGTATGGACTCGCCTAATTTCTTTCTCCACCTAGATGTTGAGGGCTCACCAGCCAGTCCGCCACCGGCATCAAAGTTGCGAGGTCAGTTACAGCGATGGCTCGCGACGCTTGACCCGGACGAAATCTCGCGGAAGATGCAAATCGATGGTTTCGACAGCATTCCGAAGTTTACGTGGAGACACTCCGGCTGGGAAATAGTGATAACACCAATTGCGAAATCCGTGGAAGCGAGGGGCAAGTCAGGCATTCGCCCAATTGGGGCTGTTTCGCCAGAAGCACAATGGTTGCAAACGGATGCAGATTTGAAGGCTGCTTTAGAAGTCAAGGCTAATAAATATGGTGAGTTCGAAATTCCGCTTTTGATCGCTGTCAATGTGTTAAGTGTTCATTGCGATGATATAGACATATTAAATGGACTATTTGGGCAGGAGGGGATTGTGTGCTCGCTGGCTCAAGACGGCAGCATAGTGGAACAGAGCCAGACGAGAAAACGAAATGGGTTTTGGTATGGTCCAAAAGGGGCACGGAACCAAACAGCTAGTGGAGCACTGATCGTTTCAAACCTGAATGAGTGGAGCATGGGAGTTCTAACGCCAGAGCTTTTCCACAATCCATGGGCCAAATGCATTCTGAATTCCGATTGGTGGCCTATGCCGCAAAGAATTCCGGACAATAAGACAGGGTACTATTCAAAGCACAACGGAAAAACAGCTAGTGAAGTGCTAAGTATTCCTGCTCCATGGCCTCTAACTTGGGATTAATTTTGAAAAATGATTCCTGATGGAAGTTGCCTAGTACCTGACTTTCGTTGCCCTTGCATCGCTGTGTGCAGAAAGAGAGATATTTCAACCAACATCACGCCATTCCGAGGCCGAACCTGTTCGTGCCGCATCGTTCCTTCATCCAGCCTCTGTGAGGGCCGAGGAATTGCTCCGCTGCTCATTCGGTTCACCATGCCGCATCAAGTAGTTCGTCAAGACCCAATGCCGGCGCGTTCCGCCTTCTTCATCTTTCTCCGGCGGAAGAAAAACCATCCACCGCAAAAAGAAATGAGCATCACCGCATAGCAAGCAGCGGCAATTTCCATGGTTGTCTCGTCGAGTGCCCACGTCAGCATAAAGACAACGCCCGCTGTCGACATGGCGCCAAGCTGCCATTCGCTGCGGTAAACGATCGATTGCACCAGGCCCACGATGCCGGCGATGAATGCTCCGAACATGATGGGTACCGCCAACAGCATCGCGTACCCCTCCCTGTCCCCCTGGCTGATCGGCAGAATCCACAGAATCGGGCCGAAGCACAATGCGAATGCGATAAACGCAAAACATAGATAGGGAAAATCCAGCTGCTGGTAAGAGGGCTTCACGGCCTTCGTCGTCGGTGGTGGCACGCTCGGTGCTGGTATGTTCGGTGATGGTACGGTCGCATTCATATCCGTCATTCCTTCACTTCCGCGCCAGCACCAACCCCACAATACCCAGCACCATAGCGATCATAAAACTATGGCAGCCGTGCTGGTGTGGATCCAGTACTACCAGGCAACGCGGATCGGTGGCCATCCGCGTAACAAAGAGAATCACAAAGATGCTCAGCGAGGTCCAAAGCGCCCAGCGTTCCCCACGCCGCAGAGGTATGACAGCCAGCATGATGCCCATCAGGGCCAGCGAACATCCCAGCGCCACCGGCCATGGCGAGGCATATTGCGCAAGCAACGCCGGATCCAGATGAGGATGCGCGCGCGCGTAGAGCGGCGCTGACAGCGATATGTACACCAGCAGGGCATAAGCCGCTATTACCATCCGAATGCCAACTTTTTGTCTGGTCATGGACTTGTCTGATCAGTGTCATCCGTGTAAATCAGTGGTAAGGTTTTGGTTTTGTTTTCATTTACCCAATTACCAAATTACCCATTTACCCAATCTTCCTCGATCTCTCCCACGCCTTGGCATACTTCCAGCTCACATACGCAGCGTGGTTCATCAGCACCAGCAGGCCTTCGCGGCCATCCAGAAATCCGCCACGGAAGAAATATGCCCAGATAAATCGAATCATCGGACGCAACACGATATTCACCACGCTGAAGCCGACCTTGCGCTCCCGCACTACCATGTCCGCGCCCAGAGAAGAGTAGCGGTTTGCGTGCTCGATAAAGCTTTCCAGCGTCGGATACGCATGGTGAATCATGTCCCCGCTAACATGTCCCAGCGGGCCCTGCATCTTCATGTCTTCATGCACGTCACGCAGTTCAAATGTTGCTGCGCCGCGCCTGATCAGCCGCAGCTTCGGGTCGGGATAGTAGCCGCTGCGCTTGATCCACTTGCCAAAGTACATATTCCGGCGGTTCATCGTGTATCCGGCAAGTTGCGGTGGCTGGCTCGACTTCAACAGCGTCTTGATGCTGGCTGCCAGCTCCGGGCTCACTTCTTCATCGGCGTCAAGTGAGAGGATCCAATCGCAGGTGGCCTTCTCCAATGCCGAGTTTTTCTGCCGTGCGAACCCTTTCCATGGCTCCACAAAGACCTTCGCTCCGAACGATTGCGCCAGGCTGACCGTGGCGTCCGTGCTGCCTGAATCCACCACCACAATTTCGTCGGCAATTTCTTTCACGCTCTGGAGCGTGCGGGCAATGTTCGCCTCTTCATTGAGGGTGATGATGCATACGGAAAGAGTCATGCGCCGAAGGATAGCACGTCATCGCGATAGCGATGACCCTGCATAAATTCACAGGCACCGCATGAAATCCAAAACTGTCCCATACTTTTGTGCTGGAACTTGTCATGCGTCTCCGTTGGCACTAAACTCCCCGCAGCACGTCTGACAAGACGAGTTTTTCTTTTGGCGCCCAACCCACAAGGCGACGCATTTCCCCTGACCCGCCACTCCGTAGTGGCCGCGGCCCAGGGCCGTGATCCGCAGGAGCGCGTGCGCGCCATGGACGCCATCACCGAAGCATACTGGCGTCCTGTGTATAAATACGTTCGCCTTCGCTGGCGGCTGGAGCGGGAAGACGCCGAGGATTTCACCCAGGATTTTTTCTCCCGTCTGCTGGAAAAAGATTTTCTTGCCTCTTACGATCCGGTGAAAGGGAAGCTCCGCACCTTCCTGCGCACCTGCATCGACCGTCTCTTTCTGAACCAGACGCGCGATGCCCACCGCCAGAAGCGCGGCAACGCGGCGGTCCACGTGTCATTGGATTTTGAGGAGGCCGAGCATGAGCTGGCGGCGTCCACGCAGTCAGGCTCGCCTGAAGATTACTTTGAAAAGGAGTGGGTGCGGACGCTGTTCGCGCTGGCTGTGGAACGGCTGCGCGCACAATGCCGGTCGGCAGGGAAGACCGTGCAGTTTGCGCTGTTCGAACGCTACGATCTGGGTGACACAGAAACGCGGCCTTCTTACGCTGCTTTGGCAGAAGAATTCAGCCTTGCCGTGACGGACGTGACGAACTATCTGGCGTTTGCCCGGCGTGAATTCCGCCGCTGCGTGCTGGACCAGCTGCGCGAGATGACCGGCAGCGAGGAAGAGTTCAATCGTGAAGCGCAGACACTTCTGGGAGTGGACCCCAAATGAAGTTCCTGCCCGATCAGGTGGTCGCCCGGCTGCAAACCGAGATGCAGACACCAGACCTTTCCGGCACGCGCTATCGCGCGCTGAAATTTCTGGGGCGCGGCGGAATGGGCGCGGTCTGGCTGGTGGAAGACGCGGTTTTGCATCGCAACGTGGCCCTCAAAGTCCTCTCTGCTGAGAGCAGCTCTGCCGATCTGGCCGTGCGGCTGATGCTGGAAGCGATCATTCTGGCGCGCCTGGAGCATCCCGGCATTGTGCCAGTGCATGACGCCGGCACTCTGCCCGACGGGCGTAGCTTCTATTGCATGAAATACGTGGAAGGCCAGACACTTGACCAATATATCCACCGCCTTGGCTTGCGCCAGCGCTTGCAGTTAATCCAGCGCATAGCCGAGCCGCTGGCCTTTGCGCATTCGCGCGGCATCATTCATCGTGACCTGAAGCCGGAGAACATCATGGTGGGCGCGTTTGGCGAGGTCCTGATTATGGACTGGGGACTGGCCAAGGTGATGGCTGTCTCCTCCGTTGCTGCTCCTGCGAGGCAAGTGTCAGGGCATGGGTCTACTCGCGCCGTGCAGGATTCCGCGCAATCCGGGGCTTTGGCCGCTGAAAATCCAACCGCGCACGGCACTGTTTTTGGCACGCCCGGATACATGGCGCCGGAGCAGGAGCGCGGTGACGTGAATCTCATCGACCAGCGTACCGACGTTTTCGGACTTGGCTCAATCTTGCAGTACATAATGCGAGACAAATCGGGCGCACCGCGCGGCGAAGCGCTTTCGCGTCCGTTGCGGGCCATTGGCAACAAGGCCACGGCGGCTGAAATCTCCGCGCGCTACTCTTCCGTGCAGGAGCTTGCTGCCGATCTGGGTAAATATCTTGACGACATGCCGGTCAGCGCCTACCGTGAAAATCTCTTTGAGCGCACCGTCCGCCTGGTGAACCGCAATCGCGTGGCCGTGGTGCTGGTGCTGGCTTATCTACTGATGCGGATGTTGTTTATTCTTTTTTCGCGGAAATGATTTACTCGGAAATTACCTGGATGACTTAAAGGTTCCGGCAAGAGCGGGTAATACAACAATAGAGAGACGTCATCTCTCCATGAATCTGGCAAAGGGAGTGGAGGCAATATGAATAAGATTGTGTTGGGTCTGGTGCTGGGCGGCATTCTGGGCATTCTCGATGGCCTTACTGCATGGTTCACCCCGGCGGCGCGCAGCGGCATCGTCGGCATCGTGATTGGGTCAACCTTTAAGGGCATCATTGCGGGCGTGCTGATCGGCGTATTTGCCCGCAAAGTAAACTCCCTTTCGCTGGGCATTATCTTTGGTCTGGCCGTAGGGGCGTTTCTTGCGTGGATCATCGCCTTCATGCAGCATGGATACTACTTCCAGATCATGCTGCCAGGCGCGATGGTGGGTCTGATCGTCGGCTACGCCACGCAGAAATACGGAGCGCCGAGCCAGCCGCAACGGGCCTAGCGGGGGAGCTTCACCGATTTACGCACTCGCGTCCGCAGATTTTCTGCGAAGGGACGGAAGATTTCGCGTGCTGCATTTCTTTTGGACCATCAAAAAACTCGAGCATCAAAATTTTTTTAGGAGGGGCCATCATGCCACGTGTCATTCATTTTGAGTTTGCAGCCGACAATCCTGAGCGCGCTGCAAAGTTTTATCGCGAAATCTTCGGATGGGAATCCAGCCAGTGGGGCGGTCCCATGAACTATTGGCTGGTGAAAACCGGCGCTGACGGGCCGGGCATTGACGGTGGAATCCTGCAATATCAGGACAAGATGCCGCGCACCATCAACAGCATTGGCGTGGATTCAGTGGACGCGTATGTGGATAAGGTCACGCGCAGCGGAGGAAAGATCGCCAAACCCAAAATGACAATACCGGGTGTTGGTTATCAGGCGTATTTTCTGGATACGGAAGGCAACGTGTTCGGTGTTTTTCAGGCCGATCCGTCAGCGAAGTAAGGCAGCAGCGGCTCTGTTACTTTTGCTTGACTAGTTCCTCGGAAAGCAGGCGCGCCTTCACCGCAAGGATGTGCGCGCGCTGTGGATCATTCTCCGTAATCGCCTTATGGCTCTGGGTGATGAACTCCCGGATCTGCACCCGCATGGCTTCTTCGTCCGGAGTCAACTGGCGC
Source organism: Terriglobia bacterium (assembly GCA_020072585.1). Lineage (GTDB taxonomy): Bacteria > Acidobacteriota > Terriglobia > Terriglobales > Acidobacteriaceae > Angelobacter. Next base: position 90,165 of record JAIQGL010000019.1, read on the forward strand.
TTGATGCCGCTCAGGTTCGATTCAGCGTTCTGTAGAAGCTGGTCAGTGGAAGCCTGATCATTCGTGGCATTCGTAGGCGTGGGACCGGGCGCAATCGGGCCTCCTTCAACCGGGGGTTGAGGTTTGGGCGGCTGCACAACGATCTTGGGACTTGTGTTGTGTGCCACCTCGCCGGGCGACTTGTCACCGGCCGCGGAGGTTGCCGGAGCGGGCTTTTTCACAGCCGAGCGCTGGCCGCTTTTTGTCTTGTGCTTTCCGGTCGTTGCCGTTGGGGTCTGTTCCACGGGAGTGGGCGCGGGCTGGGCCTCTTGCGGCTGCTCCGTCGGCTGTGTTGCTGGTTCCGGCGTGGGCGTTGGCTGCGGAGTTGCTGTCTGCGGCGGTTGAGGCGCTACCGGGACCGGCTTTTTGTGCGTGCAGCCTGCAACTCCCAGCGCGCATACCAATACAAGTATTGCGGATTGTAGACGAAGTGACTTCATGCTTTGCTGACTGAATCCTCTTTTGATGCGACTGGCGCTTCGCTTCCGGCTGCCGTCTCAATCATTGGAAAGCGCAGATAAAAAGTGGTTCCGTGGTCCATGATCGAGGTAAATTCCATCGATCCATGGTGCAACTGCACTACCCGGTACGCCATGGCCAGACCAATCCCGCTGCCGCCGGACTTTGTAGTGAAGTATAAATTAAAAATTTTGTCGCGGATATTCTCCGCAATGCCCGCTCCCTGGTCGCGCACCATGATCAACGCGCTCTCGCCTTCACGTTTCAGGGTCAGGCGCAGCGTGCCGCCGTCCGGCATCGCCTGCACGCCGTTCAGCACAATATTCAGAATGGCCTGTTTGACCAGGTCCGCGTCTATGCGTACAGGCAGCGGCTCCGGCCCAGCCTCGCGTTCCACCAGCACATTGTGCTTTTCCGCCGCTGGGGACGCCAGCATGACAACGTCTTCCGCCACTTTACGCAGGTCCATATCGCTAAGACGCAGCTCCACCGGACGCGTGAAGTCCACCAGCGTTTGCACCACGCGGTCCAGCCGCTGGATCTCGCTGCCGATCACGTCCAGGTGGCGGCGCGTGTCCGGGTCAATTTCCTTCATCTTCTGGCGCAGTACTTCCAGGTGCACCACAATCGCGTTAATGGGGTTCTTGACTTCATGGGCCACGCCTGAAGTGAGCCTGCCGATGGAGGAAAGCCGGCGTGACAGCTCAATTTCATCCTCAATCCGGTGGACTGACTCGGCATCGCGTAACGTCAGCAGCGCGCCAATGCGCTCGCCCCGCTCTTCAATAAAGTCCATGGCGATCTGGATGTGCCGTCCCTGCTCGTCTTCAATCTCCTGCTGGCTCACGGCCTCGCGTGAAGCGAATGCGTCCATGATGATGCGTCCCAGGCGCGAATCCCGGGAAAAGATTTCTGAGGGACGGCGGCCCAGCATCTCGCCGCGTGGTTTGCCGATGAACCTTTCCGCTGACGCGCTGACCAGCACCGCATTGGAATCGCTGGTGAACAGCATGACGCCATCCTGAAGGTTGGCCATCATCTGGTCCAGGTTTTCCTTCAGCGCGGAGAAGACTTCTTTTACGTCGCGCATCTGGCGGCCCAGGCGTTCGATCTTGGTGGAAACCTTGCCATACTCATCGGAACGCGTGGAGGGTGTTCCAACCAGCTCCGCTTTGCCCGAGCTGATCAGATCAAGGCGCCGGCTGATTGCGGCCAGCGGGCGCAGAGCAAGATTGGAAAGACCCGCTGCCAGGATCAGACTCAGAACTATGGCAGTACCGGAAACAATCAGGGCGCGTCGAATCTGCGGTTTGAGATCGTCTATCAACAGCGCCGTGTTAACGCCTACTCGCACTTCGCCGAAAGGCTTCTTTGTGGACGTGTTGATCAGCGGCAGGCGGACGTCATAGGTCCTAGCCGGACCGTAAATCAGCTTGTACTGCACGCGAATGCCGCCATGCAGGATGTCGGCAAAATCTTCGCGCGCCACTACAACAGTATTCTGGAGCGCGGGATTGGTGTGCAGGAGCGCCAGTCCGTTCGCGTTTACGATGCATGCATCCAGGATGTTGGGCGAGTCGCCCGTCACGGAATCCAAAAGAGAGGTAATGCTCGTGTCATAGAGCAGCAATTCCTGGATGGCGGCATCCACCTGTTTGGGATCGTTCAGATCAATCTTGGAACTGCTGAGGTCCACGCCCAAAACAGGTTTTGAAACCGCGAAAACGTGGAGCTTGATGACGTCAGCGATTGAGTAGACTTCCTGAATCCGCTGGTGCACCACCTCAGAGATATAAAGGGTGGAAAGCGTGGCCACGATTGCCACCACCATGGCCGTGATGGCGAATACCAGCTTGGTTTTTAAACTCAAGGAAAACATGCGTCACTTCTGGCTTGAAGCCCCAGTGGCTTCCAAGCTCCTTCAATATTCGGCCATCCATATTCGGCCGGCAAATCCGGCAATTGCAAAGGATCTTTTAGTTTGCGGCCTCGCTCGGTACCGCGGGAGCGTTGCCGTACTCCTTCAGTTTATTGTGCAGGGTTTTCAGGCTGATTCCCAGGATTTCCGCCGCTCGCGTCTTGTTGTTATTGCTGGCGGCCAGCGTTTTCAGAATCAGCATTTTTTCCGCGTCGCTCACCGTGGTGCCCACTTCCAGCCGGAGGCCCTCACCGTCACTGGCTGCCGCCTTTATACCCATGCTGCCAAAGTTAGGAGGCAGATGGCGCGGCTCAATCAGTGGGCCATCGCAAACAATCACTGCTCTCTCCATGGTATTGCGCATTTCACGCACATTGCCCGGCCAGTTGTAGTTCTGGAACATCTGTAGCACCGCGTCGCTTACGCCTCCCACCTTTCGTCCGTGTTTGGCATTCATGTCGGCCAGCAGCGCATCCATCAACTGGGGAATGTCTTCCTTGTGCTCGCGCAGGGGAGGCATATGGATATTGAAAACGTTCAGCCGGTAGTAGAGATCGCCGCGCAGCGCGCCTTTGGCCACGGCCTCTTCCGGCACAATGTTCGTGGCCGCCAGCACACGCACATCCACGGGAGTCTCCACTTTGCTGCCCAGCCGGCGCAGCTTGCGGTCTTCCAGCACGCGCAGCAGCTTGGCCTGGGTTGCCGCCGGCATCTCTCCGATTTCATCCAGCAGCAGCGTGCCCTCTTCCGCCAGCTCAAAACAGCCGGCGCGGCGCTCCATGGCGCCGGTAAAAGCGCCTTTCTCGTGACCAAAGATCTCACTCTCGATCAGCGTTTCTGGAATCGCCGAGCAATTAATGGCCACAAAGGGCTTGTTCTTGCGCGGACTTAGCTCGTGTATGGTCCGCGCCACCATCTCTTTGCCCGTGCCGCTCTCACCGGTGATCAGGACGGATGCCGTGCTCGGTGCCACCATCTCGATCAGGTGAAAAATCTCCTGCATGGGACGGGAAGGTCCTACCATCTGGCCGAACAGCCCGGTATCGCGAAGCTTACGCTTGGTGACCTCCAGTTCCAGAGCAGTGCCGCGCTGGCGGGCTGCATTTTGCAGGATCTGTTTCAGGCGCGCGGGATCAACCGGCTTCTGAATAAAGTCATAGGCCCCGGCTTTCATTGCGTCTACAGCAACATCAATGCTGCCCTGGGCCGTGAGCAGCACAACGGCGATCTGCTGCGGCTGGTCAGCTAGGCGTTGCAACAATTCCATACCGTCCATGCGTGGCATTTTGAAATCGGTGATCACGATGCCAGGTGACCAGGTTGCCACTTTTTCCAGCCCATCCAGTCCGTCTTTGGCGGTCTCAGTCCTGTAGCCCCACGCTGAGACGAGCTCGGCCAAGCCAGAGCGTTCATTTTCTTCGTCTTCCACAATCAGGACTTTTTCCTGTGTACTCAACAAATATTCCCCTTTTTTAAGAGATTAACACCAGTCTGGAAATTCCAGGGAGCGAAGCAATATAGCTTTGGATGAGCAACTCTGGAAAAAAGTCTATATGCCATTTAACTCATTGAATATAATTAGGTTAAATCGAGAGTAGACGCTTCCCGCAAAGATTGCATCTGAAATCCAGATAGGTCCCAGTTTGTAAGCCAGTTTTTCGATACTTGAGAGAGAAAACGAAAGGAAACGAATCAATGAATAAGTTTTGGATTGCCTCGACTGCCGCATGCCTTCTGGCGGTAGGAGCAGTTGCGCAGACCTCAGCCAGTGGTTCGGCATCCGGCAATGCTTCAGTCACTCCTGGCCAGGCCAGCGCCGGGGCCAATGCGAGCCAGAGCGTACAGACTTCTGGCGCCTCAGCCAATGCAGATGCGTCCGCAAGCGCAAAGGCGTCGCACGAGCAGGAGAGCAATAAGAAGGAAAAGAATTCCGGATCAAAGACTAACGCCAGCGGCGTTGGCTCGGCGGTGGCCGGGCCAGAGGGGTCGCACGGCGCACTCAGCAGCGGCGCCACGTTGCAGGCAGAGCTCTCCAAGTCGATCGACGCGAAAAAAGCCAAGCCCGGCGACGAAGTTACCGCCAAGCTTACCCAAGACGTAAAAGCGGATGGCAAGGTAGTCCTGCACAAAGGTTCAAAGCTGGTGGGACACGTGACAGAAGCCCAGGAAAAAAATAAGCAGAACGCGGAATCCAGGCTGGGCATGGTGTTTGACAAGGCCGTCTTGAAGGGCGGACAGGAAGTGGCTTTTAGCGGTGTGATTCAGGCCCTGGCCCCTCCGGTAGAAAGCGCGGTTTCCGTTGCCGGCGACGAGAGCAGCAGCCTGGGATCAGGAATGGGGAGCGGTGGCGGCGGCTCCATGGGCGGCGGACATAACGGCGGCGGAGGAATTGCTCCTATTGGTGCGGCAACCAGTGCCGCAGGTTCTACAGTGGGGGCTGTGGGGGGCGCCGCAGGTTCTGTGACAAACTCTGTAGGAGCCACGAGAGGGGTGGCTACAGCCGCCAATGGGACCTTCAATGCCGCCAGCCGTGGCGTGATCGGAATGCAAGGTGTAGCGTTGAATACGGCTGCGGCAGGCAGCGCGCAGGGATCAGTGCTCAGTTCGCCCAACCACACCATTAAGTTGGACAGTGGCACGCAACTTATTTTGCAAGTAGCGGGTTCTGCGGCAGCTCAATAAAATTGCTGGGCTTATCAGCGGTCAGGTTCCAAACCTGGCCGCTGTTTCTTTTGATACAGCGGTGAACCTGCCAGGGTTGTAAAGTCATGACAACCCGTCTCGGATGCATGCCATCTGCAATATTTGTTGGACTTCGTGTTTACTTAGTGCACAATAGTAGACCAAGTTGACGGGCTCCCGGTGCTTCTTTCCATCGCGAGGTGAAGAATGAAAAGCTACTGGATCGCAGCCACGGTTGTTTTTTTGACCGCATGGCCTTCATGCTCGAAAGCGTATAGCGCGGACCAATCCAAGGCAGATCAGGTCCAGCAAGCTCAATCTTCCTCCAATCCTTCTGCGACTGCTCAAAGCCCTGCTCCAGCGCAGCCGGAAGCGGCAAAACCCACGGCCACCCCACAGGCCGCGGCCGATGCGAACACACAGAGCAGAGGTTCCTATCTGCTGGTGGAGTTGAGCAAGACTCTGAAAGCCAAAAAACTCAAACCCGGTGACAAGGTGAAGGCGGAAGTCGCACAGGATGTTGTTGCACACGGCAAAGTCATCATCCCCGTTGAGACCGAGTTGGTTGGGCATGTCACCGAGGTCAGCGTGCGTGATGGCGGGAATCCCGAATCCCGTCTGGGGATTGTGTTTGACAAAATTTTGCTGAAACACTATCACGACATTAATTTTCAGGCTGTGGTCCAGGCTGTGGCCCCAGCCGTGGTAAGGAGATCACGCGTCGACCAGCCCTCACAAATGTTGCCACCTTCCATGATGGGCGGGGGACCACGCAGCACAAGTATTGCACCCCCCGGCAGTTCCGCCAACCCGCTGGCGAACCGTGGTCAGGCCACCCCAAGTGGTACAGCGAGCATGTCCACAGCCGGCACACTCTCAAACTATCAGACTCCATTGACGGTCAAGCAATCACCCACGACCCATGCAGCCAGCGGAACTGCTGCTGTACAGCTGGATTCAGGCCCTGGTGGCAAGCCACTGAGCATTGGCATGCCCCAAGGTGTTACTGGAATCAAAGGCTTGAGTCTTAGTTCGACTTCGAGCGCCCATACTCCGGGTCCAGTGATCGTTTCTAACACTGACAATGTAAAACTTGAGTCCGGCACTCAGATTCTTCTGCATGTGTTGAGCGTAGAGGCGCAACAAGGCGAGCCGCAGAAATAAGCTGCCCAGGCGCGGCTTTCCAGCACAAGCCGCGCAGGACAACATCCGCGTGCTGCCTGCCCCATGTCCGCGCGATGGGCGCTTGCTTGTAAGCCCCCTTGCATCCGCATGATTGTTCTTTCTTAATCAATTGCCCTTCGGTAACTTGTTGAGGGAAAATCATCGTGGCAAGCTCATCGCATTCCTTGCAGGGGAAAAGACAGTCCAACTTCATGCGTACGGTCTTCATGCGTCAGGTGGCACGAACGATTCTCGTCCTGATCAGCTTGCTGCTGATGGCTGCCGCGCTTCCCGCGCAATCGTCATGGCAGCCGGTGGGGCCTGACGGCGGCACGGTCCGCAGCCTCGCCATGGATCCCAGGGACCCCGACCGGATCTTCCTCGGCACCAGCGCAGGCAATCTGTATCTCTCTTCTGACAATGGCGCAAGCTGGTCGCGTTTTGCCCGGCCAGGGAGTTCCGCGGAGATGGTCCTGGACCACATTGCCATTGATCCCACGGACCCACGCAAGATCTTTGTTGCCGCATGGAACGCGCAATTGCCCAACAGCGATGGTGATCTCTTCCGCAGCAAGGATGGAGGCAAGAGCTGGGAGATCGTGGCTGACCTCCACGGCAAATCTCTACGCGCATTGAGCATTGCCGTTACGAACCCGAAGATCATGGTAGCGGGCGCGCTGGACGGAATTTACCGCAGTCGCGATGGCGGCGGTACATGGGAACGCATATCGCCGGAAAATCACGCCGAGCTGAAGAACGTGGAATCCATTGCCATCGATCCTGCGAATCCCGATGTGATCTACGCCGGAACCTGGCACCTGCCATGGAAAACTGAGGATGGCGGAAAAACCTGGCGCAACATCAAGAAGGGCGTGATTGACGATTCTGACGTTTTTTCCATCGTGATCGATTCGTCCCAGCCTTCCAATCTGTTTATCAGCGCCTGCTCGGGCATTTACCGCAGCGAATCGGCGGGAGAATTGTTCCGCAAACTGCAAGGCATCCCATATTCCGCGCGGCGCACGCGCATGTTGCAAATGGATCCCACCGACCACAACGTTGTGTATGCCGGTACTACCGAGGGTCTTTGGAAGACAACGGATGCGGGCGCTACATGGAAACACATGACCGGGTCCAACATCATTATTAATGATGTCCTGATCGATCCGCGCCGCCCGTCTCATGTTTTACTGGCCACTGATCGCAGCGGCGTGCTGGCCAGTAACGACGGAGGCGTGAGCTTTACCGCTTCCAACCGTGGCTTTACCCACCGTCAGGTGGCGGCGTTGCTGGTGGACCGCAGTGATAGCGCCATTCTTTATGCGGGCGTCTTGAATGACAAGGAATTTGGCGGCGTCTTTGTTTCCCGCGATGCGGGCCAGACGTGGAAACAAGCCAGCGACGGTCTGGATGGACGCGATGTTTTTGTTCTTCGTCAGGCAGATGACAATGCATTGATCGCCGGTACTGACCACGGCATTTTTGTTCTGAAACCCAACGCGCCACGATGGGCGCCACGTAACGTGCTGGCGTCTGGCGGCGCCGAGGCCGCTGCTGCACCTAAAAAGAATCCGGGGCGCGCCACGGTTCTAAAGGTCCCGAATGAATTGACTGCGCGCGTCAGCGTCCTGGAGTTGGCGGGAGACCGGTGGTTTGCCGCGACCGCAACGGGATTGTTCGTCAGTTCAGATTCCAGCGCAAGCTGGCGGCAGGAAACGCTGCCGGCTATCGGTGTTCCTGTGAGCATCAGTGTTGCCGGCAAGGTTGTGGCGATCGCGGGCCGAAACGCGGTTGCTGTTTCCGTAAATGGTGGCGAAAGTTGGCTGCCTTCAAAACCCCTTGGTCCAGAATTCGCAATCAATGCCGTTGCGGTGGACAACAGCGGAGATGTCTGGCTGGCCGCTCGAGCAGGGCTGTTCCGCAGCACTGACGCTGGAGATTCATGGAAGCGGGTTTCCAATCTTAAGCTGGCCGATATCCTCACGGTGCAGTTTGACGAGGAAAATCATCGTGTGCTGGCTACCAGTGGAAGTTCCACAAATGTGTTCGAATCCAGCGACAATGGGCGAACATGGAGCGCCATCAGTACAGGCTGGCGCGTGCGCAATCTACATCTGACCCGGGGACGACTGCTGGGGACGACAGCCTTTGACGGCGTTGTAGTCCAGCCTGAAGGTACTGCCACGGCTGAAAATGTCTCAGGAAGCGGCACCCGTTAACTTGCGCCGCGAGCGAAACAGCTACTCTCCTAGTGGTAAAAACTACACAGCTTAGAGAAGCCTCCAAAATCCAAAGCAAAGAAAATAAAGGCCTTCCAATGGGCAGTAGCCTTGCACTTCTACCCAGCTGGCAGTGCTCCCCCACTGCCGGGGTATGTGGTTATGAGCGGTAAGCATTTCAAAAAGACTTCTTTGTTGGGATTAGGGTTGCTGGTTTTAGCGGGACTGGCAGCTGGTTGCGGCGTGGGCGCGCAACCCCCGAGCATGGCCGCAGACACTCCTGGAACTCAACAACTGCCATTTACTGACGGCAAAGCGCTGGTGGTTCCGGCGAATACAGCCATCTATGTGCGCTTGCAGCAATCCATCTCCAGCGCCACCGCGCAGTCCGGCCAGAATTTTTCCGCCGTCCTGGATGAACCGCTGGTGGTTGAAGGCCAGACTCTTGCGCCCTCCGGGGCAGCGGTCACAGGCAGGGTGGTGGCGGTCCGCGAGTCAGGACGTCTGCATAACGCGGGTTATTTACGCATTACGTTGTCATCCATCACTCTGAACGGCAAGGCCGTTCCTTTGCAAACCAACAGCGTGTTCGTGAGCGGCGGCAGTTACAAGAAACGCAACCTTGCTTTTATTGGCGGAGGAGCAGGTGGAGGCGCGCTTTTAGGCGCTCTGGTTGACGGAGGCAAAGGTGCGGCCATTGGTTCCGTCGTGGGCGGAGCCGGAGGCACAACCGCGGCTTACGCGACCGGGAAAAAAGAAGTGGGATTTGTGGCTGAGCGCCGGCTCGGTTTCCGGCTGACACAGCCGCTCAACATATCTTAGATTTTGGTTGGGATTTTTTGATTGGGTAAAGGTAAAGAAGGAGCCGTGTTCTACGGCTCCTTTCTTGTTACGGCGCTTAGGCCTTGATGCCCAGCTGCCAGAATAAAAAGCTCCACACGTCCAGCGCATCATCCACCAGTTTTGTGATCGGCTTGCCGACACCATGGCCGGCTTTGGTATCCACGCGCAGCAGGATTGGACGCTCCGGCCCATTGCTTGCCTGTGCCTGAAGCAATGCCGCCATCTTGACCGCGTGCATGGGATCAACGCGTGTATCGCTTTCCGCCGTCATAAACAAAACCGCTGGATAGACAGTGCCCGGTTTTACATGGTGATAGGGCGAGTACGCGTAGAGATATTCAAATTGTTTCGGATCGTCCGACGATCCGTATTCTGGAATCCAGAGTTTGGCGATTTGAAAGTTTTGGTAGCGCAGCATGTCCAGCAGGGGGACCTGGCACACCACGGCGCGGAACAACTCTGGCCGCTGCGTGAGCGCGGCGCCCATCAACAGCCCGCCATTGCTGCCGCCCTGAATCGCCAGATGCTCAGCGCTGGTATATTTCTGTGCGATCAGGTGCTCCGCGGCGGCGGCAAGGTCGTCAAATACATTTTGCTTCTGGTCGAGCATGCCGGCGCGATGCCAGTCTTCACCAAATTCGTTTCCACCGCGCAACTGCACGTCAACATATACTCCGCCCTGTTCCAGAAGCAGCAGCATCACGTTGCGGTTGAAGAATGGCGTGCGCCCCAGATTGAATCCGCCATAGCCGGAAAGCAGCGTTGGATTGTGGCCATTTCTGATCAGCCCTTTCTTGCTGACGACAAACATAGGTACGCGCGTTCCGTCTTTGGAGTTGCACCAGAGCTGCTCCGTCTGATATCTCGCGGGATCAATGCCTGATTCCACGCGCTCCCATTCCTGCGCGGCGCCATCGAAATGGACTTCGTCAAAATTAACTTCATAGACCGTCGGCGGAATTGCGTAAGAGACAAATCCGAAGAAACCCGATTCACTGTTCCAGTGGCCGCCCAGATCAAAGATGCTGCCCAGGGCGGGCATGGGAATTTCCGCATTGGGCTTGCCCTCAAGATCAAAAAGCGTGAGCTGCGAACTGGCATTCCTGATGTAGTGAACAAAGAGTCTTTTGCCAATGATGACAGCCCGGCCTTCTATGACTCCATCCGATTGCGCGACGATTTCTTTCCAATTGGCGCGCTCTGGCGCGGCGCACTCAGCCTTGAATACGCGAAACCGTGGAGCATCCTCATTGGTGGTAATGTAGATCTGCCCGTCGAGTATCTCACCGTGGTAGAGAAAGTTGCGGTCAGCGGTGATGCGCTGGAATGCGCTGTTTTGGGCCGACAGGTCTTTTAAGTAAAGATCAGTCCTGGTCCAGCCCTTGCTCACGTCCACCAGCAGCCAGCGCCCGTCATTGGAGATGGAAACGTTGGGCCAGTGTTGCGGAGCCAGCCGTTCTCCTTCAGCGGGAAAGATGAGCGGATCGCGCAAACCACCGGCATTACCCTGGTTGAGTTGGTGGAAAAACACGCGCCGGTTGTACATCTCCTCGCCGGCAGGCACGTCACCCGGCTGCGGATAGCGTGTGTAGTAAAAGCCTGAGCTGTCCGGCAGCCAGGCCACACTGGCAGCGCGAGTGCGCTCAATTTTTTCCGGAAGCAGTTGCCCGCTTGCTACTTCAATTACCTGGAGTGTGCTGAGCTCTGAACCGTTGGGAGAAGTTCCGAACGCCACATACATGCCGTCGTCAGAGGGATACCACCAGTCCAGGGCAATTGTGCCGTCAGGCGAAAGCGCATTTACATCAATCAGCGCGCGGTCTGTGCCTTTCCGGCCATCGCGCACATTGACCACGGCCTGGTTCTGCCGGCCATCCCTGCGTTCATAAAAATACCTGCCGCCGCCGGTCTGAGGCGACGCTACGCGGCCGATTGTAAGCAGGCGTTCAATGTGCTGGCGCAGTTTGTCTCGTCCGGAAATATTTTCCAGCACACTGCGGGTGTAGGCATTCTCTTCTTCAATAAACCGCCGCGTTTCTTCGGACGCACCATCCTCAAGCCAGCGGTACGGATCGCTGATTTGCCGGCCATGGTAGTCATCGATCACGTTTGCGACTCGGGCCTGGGGCGGTGCGAGTGTTTTTACTGGAGATTTAGATTCGTAGCTCATTTGTGGCTTTCACACGTTTCAGGGACTGCTGATCGTCGGTTCGCGAGATTCCTGCAAATCCGTTCGCTATATTAACGGCTTCTGGAATCCGTTGCTTACGGATTCCGATTCGTTGTCTTATTCTTAAGGTCGCTGGCCGGATTTCATGATTGCTAAACGCGCCAAATGCGTGTTATTTTTAAGGTGACAATTCAATTGGCTGCTCTTCCCTCGTGGCGGCCTTTTGCCCACTCCTCAGTAGCTCAATGGCAGAGCATTCGGCTGTTAACCGAAGGGTTGTAGGTTCGAGTCCTACCTGAGGAGCCAATTCTTCAATAGGTTACGAACTCCCGCAATCCGCTTGCGATCTTGTCAGGCCGACTTGAACACAAGTTGAATTACTTTCCCTTGTGCCTGCTGCATATCCGCCGAGAGCGCATTGCCCTATTGATTCATTGTCGTTCTTGATGTCGGCATGGCGCATGAGCCGCGCAGCGTTCTGAGCAACGATATCAAAGTACTCTTTATGAATACACGAGTTAAGAGTCACCCGGTGACTTTTCTCACAAGTGCGCGCACCGCGAAGCGGACCTTGTCGCGGAGAGGAAAGCTCCTTAGCGCGGTCTTCACCACGCCCTCGGTAAAACGCGTTCGCTTGGAATAGTCGATGTGCACATCGATGATCACCGGTTGTTTCTGGCCAGGAGCAAGCGCGTCACGTATCATGATGGCGATCTGCGCGTTGTTTTCGATGGTGACGAAACGCGCGCCTACAGCATCAGCGATCCCTTTGAGACGAAGGGTGCCGAGCTTGGTGCACGATTTCCGGTTGTAAGGTATCTCCTGTCCCTGGGAGATCTGGCTAAGTTCGCCATCATCAAAAACAAAGTAGGCAATCTCAAGCCCAAGCGTGACAGCGGTGATGGTTTCAAGTCCTGTCATCAGGAATGCTCCATCGCCGACAATGCTGACCACCTGGCGTTGTGGGTTGGCAAGTTTTGCGCCGATCGCCGCAGGCACTGCGTAACCCATGGAGTTGAAGTCCGTAGGCGAAACGAACGTGCGTGGATCGCGCACTTCATAGAGTTCAGCCGCTAGAAACGTATGATTGCCGTCGTCCACTGTCATGATGGCGTCGTCACTGAGCTGCCGGCGCAGTTCTTCAAAGAACAGTGCCGGGTTCACCCGATCATTAACGTGAGCACGCCACTCAGCGCGATAACTATTTTTGTCGCGAGCAATGCGGGCTTCGACATCGAGCCGGCGCGACCTGTGGTCGATGGCCCGTGCCTCAAGGCGGGCCAGAAGCTGCGGGACAATCAGGCGTGAATCACCAACCAGCCCGATTTTGGCAGGAAAGTTGCGCCCGATCGTTTTGGGTGAAATGTCAATGTGGATAAGATTTTCTGGAACCCGACAGCCGAAACTGCCGGTGGGTATCTCACTGAAGCTGACGCCGATGGCCAGCAGACAGTCGCAACCGGAAAACGCATTTTCCGCAGCCGGAACCGCGGCGCGGCTGAATCCCATGCCGGCATGCAGCGGGTGGTTGCCGGGAAAGGCGGAGAGCCCTTGCAGCGTGGTGGAAACCGGCGCGCCCAGCAGCTCGGCGATCTTCACGACGGGATCGACAACATCCACCGCGCCCCAGCCGGTGAAAATTCCGGGCGCGCGAGCTGCGCACAAGAGGCGGACCGCGTCATCGAGTTCGCGCTCAAGCTGTACTGGCTCAGGCGCAGGCGGGGCAAACACCGGCACTTCATCTACCGCCTGGCTGAACAACTGGAGATTCACCGGAATTTCCACCAGCACCGGCCCAGGCACGCCGCTCACTGCGGTGCGATACGCCTCAAAGATCACCGGAATAATCTGGCTGTGCTCCGTGACTTTCCAGGAGCGCTTTACGATACCGTCCACCAGCCGCTGCTGATCGATGCCGTGGAGCTGGTAGGCAAACTTGAGATCGGTGCGCGGGCCGCCGGTGATCACCAGCAGCGGGATGCCATCAAGATAGCACTCGCCAATACCGCTCATGGCGTGGGTGACGCCGGCGGCGGGCACAATCACCAGGCAGCCAATCTGGGTTCCTCCGCCGCTGGTGCGGCTGATGGCGTCGGCGGCGAAGGCGCCGCAGCACTCATGCGTGGGCAGGACCGGCGTAATCTTCCACGACTGGCTCAACTGGTCATAAAGCTCGGTGGTGTGAACGCCGGGAATACCGAAGGTGTGCGAAATGGGCAACTGCTCCAGCGCGTAACGTGCCAGCCATGCGCCGGTCTTATGCCCGCCTATAACGACCCGTGGTTCACTCTGTGTTTCGCTCGCCATGCTTCCTTCCATCCTACTTTCCTATGCTGCGGCCTGCAACGCGCCCCGTGAGTATGCAACCGCCAAGAAACGTCCCTTCCAGAGAACCTTTGCCGTGAATTCCGCCACCGCCGAAGCCTGCGGCCTCGCCCACGGCGTAGAGACCGGGAATGGGCTGGCCGTCAGCGGCACGCAGGACTCGGCATTGCAGATCGGTCTGAATCCCTCCCAGGCTTTTCCGGGCGAGAATAAATTCCCGAATGGCGATCAGCGGACGTGCTTTGGCGTCAAGGATCGGTTGGAAGTTGCAGGTGCGGATCCGGTCGCCACGATAGGCGCGAAAGTTGGCGATGCGGCGCAGTTGGTCGTCATTATGGAAGGCCGGTCCGCGGGCCATCATCTCATCCCAGGCGCGGATAGTCGCTTCCATGCGCGGCCGGTCGAGGCGGTGGCCGTAAAGATTTTTTTCGTCCATCCGCTCCATGAGTTGGTCCAGCGTGTCAGCTACCACGATGTCATCAGGGCACTCTCGAATCAGCCGCTGGACCAATTCTTTATTGCCGAACAGCACGCTTTTCAAAAGTGCGAAACGGTCTTTGAAACGGAAGGCGGTCATGTAATCGCAGCCGGAGACCGCCAATTCACGAATGGCAATTTTCCAGTTCATCACCTGCCATGAATACTGGCCAGGTTGCCGGAGCACGCTCTCCACAAGATGGCGCGTGTCACCATAGACAGGCATGGGGCCGGGGCTCATGATGCGTTCGCCGCGGGCGTTGAACCAGAGGGCTGAGCGCGGCGGCACCAGGCTCAGACCGTCATCGGGCCGGCGCTTCGCGGGATGATGCACTCCGGCGGCGTAGTGCCAGTGCAGATCGAGATGTGTGAGGGCGCCGCCGATCGAACTCACGCGGTCGTGCAGCATGCCGTCACCAAAATTGTGTGCGCCGTTCAATAGTTTCCGCGGCGGTTCGCCCCAGGGTTTGTACCAACTGGCGCGCAGACGGCTGAGATCCCCGCCGCAGACGCCGCCAGAGGCAATCACAACGTGCTCGGCAGAGACCTTGACCTCGTCGCCAGAATCCATGGCACGGCCGCGCACGCCGGTCACGCGGCCATTGCCAGTTTCAATTGCCGAAATCTCGGTATCAAAGAGTAATTCCAGGTTCTTGCGCTTTGCGTGGGCCTCCAGCGCATGCAGCAGGCGATCGATGATCTCATAGCCTGTCCCCCAGGCAATGTGCCATCGCGGAACGGTGTTGCCCGGACCGTAAATGCCGCGCTCGGCCCAATTCACCAGGGGCAGAAATTTAACTTGCTTGCTGTTGAGAAACTCAAAGATGTATTCCTGTGAATTCTCGCAGTAGAACTTGGCCCAGCGGCGGGGCCATTCGTCGCCGGCCTCGTAATCGGCCACGCTCTGCCAGTCGCGCCAGGCCAGTTCCGGTGAGTCCTTTATCTTCAGGCGGCGCTGGTGAGGCGTGTCGATCATGTGCACGCCACCGAAGGATTGTCTGGCCAGGCCGCCGAAGTTCTCCCGCTTATCTTTGTCGATCAGCAAGACCCGACAGCCGGAAGCCAGCAGTTCGTGAGCAGTGACCACGCCCGCCAGCCCGCCGCCCACGATGGCAATATCAGTCCTGTATTCCCTGAGGGGCATTGGTGCAGTTGAGCATAGCACCATTGTGCGAACTTGCATGCCAATCGCGCTCAGTCAGCAGCCTGCTGTATCCGACCGTTGATCCCCTGACCGGAAATGGCAACAGGCGCCCTACCCCTTCCGCAGGAAAGGCTATGGTTCATGTTCCCAGCATGCCCGTCCAGAGTGCGCGTAATTACCTTCGTTAATGACCTTTGGGCTCTAACCAGCAGAGCTTGCCCGTGATAAAAATTGCCTAACGATTTGCCGTTGCCGCTGCTTCTTGTTTCATTCCTCTCCCCGGACATCTGCTGGAGTTGAACCATTTTGCCGGAATGGACCGGTCAATCGGGGTGAGAGTGTAATGGGCTATATCAGGTTGTTGTTGTCAATCGCCGGTCTCTGCTTGCTTAGCGCATGTTCTGGTCCCAACCGTCTTGGTTCCAATAATCTTGGTTCCAACAATCTTGGGGCCGGCATCAATCCGAACAACTCCTCTACTGGTAGCAGCCACACTGTTGCCAGCAGCGTGATGTCGAAAAAAACTCCGTTGTTCACCATCCGTGCGGTCACACAGACGACTTCTGCTTCCCCGGCTGACAGGCTTATCGCGCTTACATTCGACGACGGCCCCCGGCCGTATGTCTTATTCGGCAGCAAGGCGGTCCGTCCTGCTCCAGGCTTGATCGATATCCTCGACCAGAATGGCGTGAAGGCGACATTTTTTGTCGTCGGCTGGAGGCTTACGCCCAAGACATGGGGCGAACCCAGGCACGAAGAAGACATCGGCGTTACCTGCATTGACGCAGCGGAGCAATTGATCAGGCGCGGCCACGAACTGGAAGACCACACCTACAGCCATCTGGAACTGCGCAGCGCGGAGAAGAAAAACGGCGAGCAGTGGGTTATGCGTGACGTGGACCGCGGAGCGCAGGCCATCAAGGCAATTACCGGCTCGCAGCCTCAGTATGTCCGGCCTCCGGACTGGATCATCACCAGTGACGCGCGGCGGGACCTCGAACAGCAAGGCTATCGCGTGTTGACCATTTCTTCGGAAAACCCCACGGCGCTGCGCGACGTGAACTCGCTTGACTATCTGTGCGCGGGCAAGGCTGTGGGGTGTCCCAAGCCGTCTTTGCCGGACGCAGTATTACAGCAGGTGGAACAGCGCGAGAAAAAAGGAACCTTCACGCACATACTGGCCTTCCATGAACTTTCGACCACCGCGGCGATCATGCCGCGGCTGATCAGCGATCTCAAAGCGCGGGGCTACCGCTTTGTGACGCTGACTGAGTACATGAAACTGGTTGGATCGAAGCCGGGCGAAACGGTGAAACAGGCGGCGGTAACGAGGCCAACGAGCGTTGCCGCGTTGGGGCGCTAGACACTTTTTCGCTCCATCATGGGAGTGGATACAGGGTTTGCCACCGCCTGGATGAGAGATTCCGGCAAGGCGCGTGAAAGACGGTTGCCAGATATTAAAAGCCATTCCAGATGGTTTTCACGCATTTTTCATTTTGTCATCATGACGGAACTTGGGTGGCGGAGCTACAACAAAAGGAGGATGAACACCAATTTAAGACAAGGGGAAGGTCAAAAATGAGTACTACATTAGCTCCTGCCATTGATATGAACAAACTGAATGCCTTTATCGGGCAATTCGTGACCGATCTTGGCGCTGCCGTCCATACCGGTATGGTCGTTATTGGGGAGAAGCTGGGGCTTTACAAAGCCCTTGCCGGCAACCCAATGACTTCTGCACAACTTGCCGCCAAGACGAAGACGGATGAGCGCTATTTGCGCGAGTGGCTAGCCTCACAAGCAGCGGGCGGCTACATCACCTACGATGAAAAGACAGGCGAGTTCAGCCTGAGTGAGGAACAAGCCTTTGCTCTGGCGAACGAAGAAAGCCCTGCATATCTGCCTGGAGCTTTTGAACTCGCCCTGGGCTCGCTCGCTGCGGTCCCACGGATCGCGGAATCCTTCCGCACCGGCGACGGTATGGGTTGGCATGAACACGTTGACGGCGTCTTTCATGGCTGCGAGAAGTTCTTCCGTCCAGGCTATGCCGCTAATCTTGTAAGCTCATGGATTCCCGCGTTACATGACGTCAAGGAAAAACTGGAGGCAGGGGCGCGAGTGGCCGACGTTGGATGCGGGAAGGGCGCTTCCACTCTATTGATGGCAAAAGCATTCCCCAGGTCCCGATTCTTCGGGTTCGACTACCATGACAAGTCGATTGAGGCGGCCCGCGAGTCTGCCCGGCTTCATGGTGTCGCCGATCGCGTTACGTTTGATGTAGCGAAAGCAAAGGAGTTTCCAGGCAAAGGCTACGACTTCGTCGCGGTCTTCGACTGCCTGCATGACATGGGCGATCCGATCGGGGCGGCTGCGCACGTCCGGCAGTCCCTGGCCAAGGATGGCACATGGATGATCGTTGAGCCCTTTGCCAATGACCAGTTGAAGGACAACCTGAATCCTGTCGGCCGCGTTTACTACTCTTTTTCTACGCTGCTATGTACGCCTTGCTCTCGATCACAAGAGGTCGGGCTGTGTTTAGGTGCGCAGGCGGGCGAGGGGCGCATTCGGGATGTTGTGACCTCAGCCGGGTTTAATCGCTTCCGGCGCGCTACGGAAACTCCGTTTAACATCGTCTATGAAGCTCGGCCGTAATTTAAGTCGGCGTGGGTGGAGACGGACAGCTTCGTTGCTGGAAAAAGCGTAATCGCCAAGCTCGTTCGGCGGGTGGATTGTTGCTCCATCATTCGCGCCATTCATGGGAGTGGAGAGCGGATGCGCCACCCGCTACACCTTGATAAAGATCTTCTTTCGGTACAAGCCCCATGCCAGCAGCGTCCAGAGCGCTACGTAGCAGAGTGCGAAGGCCAGCGATGCATTCTTCGGTTGGGCCAGCGGCGCGAACCAATGGTTGTAGATCCAGGTCTGGACTTCCGTCGTGTGGCTGCCGTCAGGCACCTTGATAATCGAGCCCAGTTTGGCGATGAATGTGGAGAGCGCATAGGCCAGGATGGCGTTCGATCCCAGCCAGAGGAACGGCCTCGACCAGAGGCGCCAGCCGCGCATGTCGATCAGCCACCAGCAGAACGCCAGCAGCAGGCATGCGGCCCCGGCGGTAAAGAGTACGTATGAACTGGTCCACAGCGGCTTGGAGATGGGAAACCATGGATGCCAGGCGTAGCCGGCAGCCACGCCCGCCACTCCTGCAATGGCAAGACCGCGCGCTTTGTACCGCAGGCTTGCGGTGGGGCCCCCGGCGAGTCCGCTTTTGGCTCGCTGGGGTGAGGCGCCGCGCAGAAATTCTCCAATCAGCGTACCCAGCAGCGTGGTTGCGATCGCCGGAAACGTGCTCAGCAATCCTTCTGGATCGAAGTTCGGGCGATAGAGGTGGCCGAGCATGATCGTGCGGTCAATCCATCCGGCCAGGCTGCAATGCTGCGTCATCCACGCGGCGTGCTCGCATCCCGGCACGGGGACGAACCGCATCACCGCATAGTAGCCGGCGAGCAGTGCGGCAATCCACATGACCCGCCCGCGGGCTGACGTCCACAGCGTGATCACTGACGCGCAAAGATACACAACGGCGATCCGCTGCAATACTCCCGGATATCGCATGTGGGAAAGGTTGAAATATGGCACGATGCGGATCGCATAGCCGATCAGCAGGATCAGCGCGGTCCGCCGCGCCACATGCTTCATGAGCACCCGCCGGGAATCGCCACGCGCGCACCGCGCCGCAAATGACAGCACCATGGATGTCCCGACGATAAACAGGAAGAACGGGAAAATCAGGTCCGTGGGGGTCCACCCGTTCGCGTCCGCCCACCATTTTCCCGGATACCAGCCCGCCGGGTGTGCGCTTATCAATTCGTCGGCGTGATTCATTGGCCAGTAAGAAGCGTCTGAACCAGGATTGTTCACTAGGATCATGCCTGCGATCGTCAGCCCGCGGAAGACATCCAGCGATTCGAGCCGCAGCCGCCCGGTGGTTGCAGGCGCGTCGGCAAGCTTTTCTTTCGGCCTGGTGATCGTAGTGTGGGTCGAGGATGCCATTTTTTTGCTGCTGCCCGCTTCTCTTAACGGCCGGCCAAAGCGGTCTTTGAATCTTCGGCGTTGGCAGATTCTTCCTGCGGAGGCGCCGGAGTGGGCTGGCGCAACACCAGCGCAGCCATGCGATCTCTGTTGTTGTATAACAAGACCGTCACATGCGCCAGCATGGCCACAGCGAGGCTGAAAAAGCCCCAAACGTGATCCCTAAGTTCGCGGCTGCCCGGGCAATTCGCCCGTCGGATTGCGATCTGCGGATTGCCATTGCATCTGCGCGGTTCGCTGAACACAATCTTGCGTTTGGCGACACTGAAAGTAAACAATCGAGGGTGCATGTACCGCCAGTATCAAACGCTCGCGCAGGGTTGTAAGCCAGGACCTCTATTTGGTGAATCCGTTCGCAGATCAAAGCGATCCAAGGAACATAAAATCATTGCGGTGTGTATCATCAGTGGCTGTCCCGCGAGGAGTCAAAAAATCATGCAGGTCGTCAATGTGGCGCAAAAATTCTCAACATTCCAGGACCATTTCAGCCCCAAGATTGTAGGCGAATTAAATAACTTCCAGGTCAAGCTGGTGAAGGTGCAGGGCGAGTTTGTTTGGCACCATCATGACGCGGAAGATGAGATGTTCCTGGTGACAAAGGGCGAGTTGCATATGAAATGGCGCGACGCTGATGGCCAGGAGCATGACGAGTCGATCCGGCCGGGCGAATTTATTATTGTTCCTCACGGCACTGAGCACATGCCTTATACGCTGGAGGAGACGCATGTGGTTCTGTTTGAGCCCGCGACGACGCTCAACACGGGCAATTTACAAAATGAACGCACGGTAGCAACCCTTGAAAGGCTGTGATGGATGGTGCATGTGCCGGTGATCCATCCCGCAAAATGAAAAGAGTCGCGCTGATTACATACGCCGGCCTGCTGGATGGCGGGGAGAGTGAACGTCTTGTGCTGCCGTATCTGGCTGCCGCCGGTGTTGAGGCAAGCATTGTGGATTGGAGCGCGGCCTGCGATTTTACGCAATTCAATCTTGTTATCCTGCGCACATGCTGGGATTATCACTTGCGCGGCACAGAGTTTACCGGGTGGCTGCAGCGTACGGCGCAGACGGTCCCCATGCTCAACGATGTTGAGACCGTGCTGTGGAACCGCAACAAATTCTATCTTCGGGAACTGCAAGCTCTGGGAATCCGGATCGCGCCAACGGTATTTGTCCGCGGAAGCGAGGCCATTCAGGCGGAAGAGTGGCGGCAAATCCGGAGCTGGAAGAAAATCGTGGTGAAGCCGGCAGTTTCCGCCACCGCACACAAGACCTGGCCTTTTGAGAGCGCAACATTGCCCAGTGGCGATGAACTGAAGAACAAGATGCAGGGCGAGCCGTTCCTGGTCCAGCAGTTCATCCCGGAAATCGAGACTCAGGGAGAAATCTCATTTATCTATATTGATGGCGCGTACAGCCATGCGGTGCTGAAGCGTCCTGCGGCGGGCGACTTTCGCGTGCAGAAAGACTTTGGCGGCAGCGCAGAGTCGTTCGTTCCGTCCGCTGCACAGATCGAACAGGCACAAGCGATCGCGGCGGCAGTTAAGCATGTTGGCGATTCGCTCTATTGCAGAATTGACGCAGTGGAAAAAGACGGCAAACTCGTTCTGATGGAAGTTGAGTTGATTGAGCCGGAATTGTTCCTGGGGCTGGGCGACGGTGCAGCGGAAAGATTCGCGATTGCGATCGTGAGAAGAATGTGATGACGTGCGCGGGTGAACGGCACGAGTGAACGTGCCCTGACACTTGTCTTTAGGGGCGATTTCCCTTGTAACGGACAAATCTGCGGCCTGCGCTAGAGTATTCAAGCCGTTTTGGCGCTCAATGTACGTTGTGCCGAGGGTGAGCGTGGAATATACGCAACGATTTCATTATGTTGAGCGAGTTCGGCCACCCATTCGCTGCTTGTGGGGGCGACATAAAGCAATTCGATGCCCGCTAGTCCTTCTACCGGAGAGATCCAGCGTACGATTCCTTGTCCCTGCAAAACGCTTCTATCGTCATGGAACTCCAGCAGAATTCCGATGGGCCCTTCGTGCAGGTCCTGGGACGCTGCGATACAGAACCCGCCGCGGCCAAAAGCTATTTTTTGCTCCTGTAGCGCTATGGCCAAGCTGGGAAAGCTTGAATGGAGAACAGCAGCCGGCATAACGTCCACCGGAGTCCGCCATAATTCATGGCGGGTCATGAGGCTCCGCTTCACGACTTGCAAGAGCCCGTCCCGTTCCATGGGCTTTTCCAGAATCGCATCTGCACCTAAGTCGTAGGCATCGCGCGGGTCAAAATCGCTAAAGCCGGTGATAAAGATGACCCTGGGCTGAGGCTTGCCTGAAGCTGTGATTTTCTTCAGTAGAGTTACGCCGTCCATCACGGGCATCCGAATATCGGTTATCACGAGGTCCACAGGGTTGGCTGCCAGGACTTCCAGGGCTTCCGCGCCGTTGTTGGCTACCAAAACCCGGCCGACTAAACGGGTAAGCCACGCAGACTTGATCTCGCACAGGACGGGTTCGTCATCAACGATCAGAACAGTTGCGTCTTTAAGCTGCATGGCTTTTCCGCCTTTCTGAAACAGGAAGGGTCAAGGAAAAGCAGGTGTGACCGTGGTCTTCCGTGACCTCAAGTCTGCCGCCATGCTCTTCAGCAATGGCTCTGGACAGGCTCAATCCTAGTCCCGTGCCCTTGCCGACTTCCTTGGTGGTGAAAAATGGTTCCATAATTCGTCCTTTGAGTTCTGGCGCCACGCCGAGGCCGCTATCAACGACAGAGAGGACGATTGATTTGTCACGGCGTTCGACATTCATCCGGACCCATTTCTCTCCCGGTTGATCGGCTACGGCGTCGAGTGCGTTTGTGAGCAGGTTGAGCAACACCTGGGAAATCTGTACTTCGCGGCAGGCAATCTGCAGGTCAGGATCAAGAGCGGGCAAGCGCAGAGTCACAGATTGATCTTTGAACTTTGCCTGGCAGACTTCCAGCGTCTGCTCGACAATCTTGCTCACATGAACGGAGAGGAACGGATCTTGCGATCCGTCGCGAGCGATACGACGCATACTCTTCACGATCCTGGCGATGCGGTCGGCGGTCTGCCGGATACGGGTCGCGGTCCGTACAAGCACCTCCACCGGCACCTCGCCCTCCTCTTTGGCTGTGTCCAGGAGATCACTGGCCGAAGCGTGAATAATGGCCAGAGGATTGTTGATCTCGTGGGCTACGCCCCCGGCCATCATGCCAAGCGCGGAAAGACGCGCTGTTGCTGCCAGTTGCGCTTCCATGCGTTTACGTTCGGTGATATCCATGCCGACGCCAACAATGCGAGTCGGGTTTCCATGCCCATCCAGGACCAACCCCTGAGCGGAAGAAATATGACGTAAAGATCCGTCCGGCCGGATGATTCGGAATTCCACGTAGTTCTGGGTCTTCAGACGGACCGTCCTCTCCAGCGAAGCTTCGGCGTTGGGGAGATCGTCGGGATGGACGAGCCGCGCCCAGCTTGCATAAGGCATGGGAACCATCTTGGGGATTCCGAACATTTCGAACAAAGTATCGTCCCAGACCGTTTGTTGGGTGCGCAGATCCAGGTCCCAGACACCGATTGAGGCTGCACGAGTGGCCAGGGAGAGGCGTTCGGTCTGGATCTTGAGTTCGGACTCGGCGTGCTTGCGCGCGGTGATGTCCTCAACCATGGCAAGAGCGTAGAGAATATTGCCCTGGTGGCCGCGGATAACTGAGCGGGTCAGGCGAACCCAGATGATTTCGCCACTTTTTTTGATGGAGCGCTTCTCCATCTGGTAGTAAGGGATCTGATTGGTGAAGAGCTGTTCGGCCAGTTTGATGTCCGCCTGCAGGTCATCAGGATGCGTGACATCGGCGAAGGTCAGTCCGAGGAATTCAGACTCCGTGTACCCCACCATCTCGCAAAGCGCATTGTTGACTTTCAGAAAGCGGTAATCGGTTGCTATCAGAGCAAGTCCGATTGGACCTTCTTCGAAAACCCGGCGGAAGCGTTCCTCGCTCTCCCGTAATTCGGCTTCTGCCTGTTTGCGCGCACTGATGTCGCGGAGGGCCAGGGACGTCCTGATCTCGCCATTGGTATCTTTGAAAGCGACAGTGGAAATCTCCAAGGGAAAGAAAGTGCCGTCCGTGCGTCTGGCACTGAGTTCACCATGGGCCTTTCCAGTACGCGCCCGCTCCTCCACTAAGATTTGCAAACGGGGGTCGCTCGTGTCTATGAGTCCTGAGCGTCCTGCCTGACAAATTTCCTGTTCTGTACGGCCAAAAATACGGCAGGCGCTGGGGTTGGCTGCGTGGATGGCGCCATCAGGACTGGTGAGCATGAAACCATCAAAGCTGTTCTCAAATGCCATGCGGTAAATGAGCAGTTCCTGGCTACGGCTCCAGGCGGATTGAGCAAGATAGACAGTAAGTCCAAAAATCAAGGCTACAATGAAGCCACCCGCCAGAAAGCTCCAGGAGAGCAGCGCGAAATTGCTTTCTTCATGCACGATGAATGCCTGCCACAGCCCTAGAACACCAACGGCCACAGCGAGCCCTACACTTAGGGGAAGCCAGTTCGGCAAATAGGAAGAACGAGGTTTTTCCTTCCATCCAATTGCCAAAAGTCCAGCACCAAGCAGCAGGAACCCGGCCCTGGTATGGAGTGCAACACGGGCAATGTGGCCCCAGACATATACATCCTTTTGCGCGATGAGATAACTCACGCCACTGACGGTCCCTACCGTCAAGACCACCGAGCCCACCATCCCCAGGATCGACGAAACGTACCGAGCTACAGGCCGGAAAGCAACAGTGACCAGCGCTGAACTGATGAGCAAGAAGCACACCGCAGTAACCGGAGACATGCGGCCTGGCAGAGGAGCCAGCGCAGTTGCATATCCTTTTCCCAGCAACTCATCTATGCCAAAGTCAGCATTGAGCACATATTCAAGGCAGGTAAGTGCGGCAATGAGCAAAGAAAGAGCAGCGCAAATCACTCCCAACCGGCGTCGTCCGGTACTCATGAGGATGAGTGCAAGCCCGCAGAGTAGAAAGCCCAAAGCGGTCATGCGCTGCATGGGGGCGAGCGCGGGAGAAATCTGAATGATGGGGACATAATGCACCCACCAGCCCACCAGCACGGCCAGGCCCAGCAGACACGATGCCGTTCCGGTGATTAGCGCAAAGCGCCTGGGCCAATCGGTCGGTGAAGCCATAAATCCTTTACTGCCAGAACATTAGCAGAGAATCCCGTTGTTGGGAAACCTCGCGGAGCATATCAGTATGAAATCATAGAGGCCAGGGCATCGACAAGATGTGATACCCATCACAACCACCACCGATGCAGAGCACCGGGAGAGCAGGAGAGATTCACCGTTCCATCGCCGCGCGTGACGAACCCGGGGCCCCGACATGCCCAGCAGTTTGACGCATTAGGGCCAACTAAAGTCAGGCCTGACGCTTGTGTCCAAGACCCCGAAACGATAGGAGATTGCGAGCTGCGTCAAAGCGCGCTTATTCGCGCAACTCGTAGCCTGCCGACTTGATTCCTTCCACCACGCGTTCACGGGTGTGCGTGACTTCGTCCGCGGTCATCGTGCGGTCGTCAGCGCCCAGGGTCAGACGGAAAGAGACACTCTTTTTATCTGGCGGCAAGGGGAAGATCAACAGGAATTGCAGTCCGATCAGTCCTTCGCCGGCCAGCTGCCGCAGCCTGGTTTCCAGATTGCCGACGAGTTCATGCGATCCGGCAACAATCGAGAGATCAAAGCTGCTGGAGGGGAAGCGGCGCAATGGGCGATAAGCCTGGCGCTGTGCGGGCAGTGCCTGTAGAGCGTCAAGGTCAAGCTGAAGAATGGCGGCGCGGCCACGGTCCAGCAGGCTGGGGTGCAGCTCATAGAGATTCCCAACTTGCTGGCCAGCGATTTCAACATGGGCTGACCGCTCAGGGTGCATGGTTTTGCCGTGGGCCTTTGCGGGCACAACCTTGCAATCCAGGGCGAGATATTGGGCCACTCGCTTCATCTCCAACAGGTTCGCGCCGTTCGTCTCGCGGCCATAGATGGCAGCGGCCAGGTGCGTTCGCTCGACCGGAGCGCCGTCTTTGCCTTTGCAATATTCGCGTCCGATTTCGAAGAGGCGGAAATCGGAGAAGAAGCGGCTATTATCGGCCAGATTGCGGCGAATCCCGGGCAGCAGGGTGGGGCGCATGTATTTCTGCTCGGCAATGATCGGGTTGGCGACTTGCAGCAGTTTCTCCGGGGCGTAACCAAACATTGCCGCATCAGCGTCAGAGATAAAAGAGTAATTTGAAACCTCAGTGAAGCCCTGGCCGGTGAGCGCGTCGCGCACGGCGCGATGCTGCTCATGCTCAAGATTGCGCGCGGTTGGCGCTGCCAGAACCGCTGGCGCCTGCGGGACGATGGAAGCGTAGCCGACCATGCGGCCGATCTCTTCCACCAGATCTTCTGGGATGGAAATGTCCTTGGTGGCGCGCCAGCTTGGCACGGTGAGCAGCAGTTTGCGCCCGTTCAGTTGCTCCACGCCGAAGACCAGCGAGCGGAAGATGTTGATGACTTCTTCCGTAGAGAGCTTTCGCCCAAGCTTGCGCTCGGCCCAATCGATATCGAGCTGGATTTTGGGCGGTGCAGATTTGCGCGCGTAAACATCAATCGGCTGCGCGGCCTGTGATCCCGGTGAAATTTGTTTCAAAAGCTCAACGGCGCGGGCCAGAGCGCGGACGGTGTTCTCCGGGTCCTGGCCTTTTTCAAAGCGCATGGAGGCGTCCGTGCGCAGCTTGAGCCGCGAAGATGACTTGCGGACGTTTGCCGCGGGAAACGAAGCCGCTTCAAGAACAATACGTCTTGTAGTGGCACGGATCGCGGTGTCATTGCCGCCGATGATTCCGGCAATGCCGACGGGTTTCTCCGCATCGGCGATGACGATGTCTTCCGGGCCAAGAGAGTATTTTTCTCCGTTTAAGGCCAGAATCGGCTCGCCTTTGCGCGCCGCGCGGACAACGATCGTATCGCCCAGGAGATCGGCGTCATAGGCGTGCATGGGCTGGCCGAGCTCGCACAAAACATAATTCGTCACGTCGACGAGATTGTTGATTGGATTTACGCCGAGCGAGTTGAGGCGGTACTGCATCCACAGCGGTGAAGGCGCGACCTTCACGTTTTCCACGCGCTGTCCGCTGAAGCGCGCGCAGAGAGACGCATCTCCAATCGTGATGGAGAGGTCGCCCTTGCTTGTGGCTCTGGGCAGCGGGGCCCCATTCGCGCCCGCTTTTGGCGTGAATGGGTAGAGATCGCCCACGGGATCGGCAACGCTCAGGCCCGCGATGGCGGCTACTTCACGCGCCATGCCCAGGTGTCCCCACAAGTCAGGCCGATTCGTCAGCGATTTATTGTCGATCTCAATAATCGAGTCAGGATCTGAGTTTTCCGCGTGCGCCACGGCGGCTACGCTGGCGCCGGGGAACGCGCCGGGATCGTGCACGCCTTCGCATTCGGCGGTCTTCATGGTGATCTGCTGGGCGAGCGTGGTCACGTCCATTTTCAGGCCGGGGACAAGCTCGCGAAGCCATGTATAAGAAAACTTCATAGTCTAAAACTGGTTCAGGAAACGCAGATCGCCGCTTTGCAGCAGGCGTATATCGTCAATCGCATAACGCATCATGGCCAAGCGGGTAAGGCCGAGCCCAAAAGCAAATCCGTTCCACTCCTGCGGATCGAGCCCGCAATTGGCGATCACGTTGGGATGCACCAGACCGCACGGCAGCAGCTCCACCCATCCGCTCTGCTTGCAGACGGCGCAGCCGTTGCCGCCGCAGATTAAGCATTGGATATCGAGCTCAAATCCGGGTTCCACAAAAGGGAAGTAGCCGGGGCGCAGGCGCACTGTGACTTTGCGGCCAAACACGGAGCTGAGTAGCGTCTGCATGAAATAAATCAGGTGGCTGACGGAGACGTCGCGGTCCACCATCATTCCCTCTACCTGATAGAACGTGTGCTCGTGCGAGGCATCCACTTCCTCATTGCGAAAGACACGGCCGGGAGCGATCATCCGCATGGGTGCTCCATATTTTTGCAGCGCGCGTACCTGCACCGGCGAAGTATGCGTGCGCAGCAGATGACCGTCAGTCATCCAGAAGGTGTCCTGCATGTCGCGCGCAGGATGGTCGGACGGAATATTCAGCGCGTCAAAGTTGTAGTAATCAGTCTCGACTTCGGGGCCATCGAGCACGCGGAAGCCCATGGAGATGAACAGTTGCTCAATTTCGTCCTGCACCTGCGTGACCGGATGAATGTGGCCGGGCGCGATGCCCTGCGGCGGAACGGTCAGGTCTATCCACTCGGCCTTGAAGCGCTGATCGGACTCGGAACCTTCGAGCGATGCCTTGCGGTCTTCGAATGATTTTTCCAGCGTGGCTTTCGCTTCATTCAAAAGCTGACCTGCCTTGGCGCGATCTTCCGGCGCCATGGCGCCAAAAGTTTTGCTGATGCCGGCGAGTTCACCTTTGCGTCCCAGCACGGCGACGCGGACCTTTTCCAGGTCAGCCAGCGACGCTGCGGCGTTGATATTGCCCAGGGCCGATTGCGTAAGGTCTTTGATGGTCTGTATCGGGTTTGTCAACGGTATCTCAAGCTCGCGAATGAGTAATCCTAGACTATAGAGGGCACGTGGGATGGGGTCAACCTGAAGGGTCGCCACCAGGGAACGGCCGCTGGAGGCGAGACAGCAATGTTTGCTTCACTTGAGGCCATTCCTTCAGGATGATGCTATAGAGGGCCGTGTCAGTGCGGATGCCGCCAGGAAGTACAGAAAAGTTCCGCAAAATTCCTTCGAACCCGGCGCCCAGAGATTCAATTGCAGTCCGCGAGATCCTGTTTCCAGCGCTAGCTTTCAGCTGAACTCTTTGCATTTCCATGGTTTCAAACGCATGCATGAGGAGGAGCAGTTTTGTTCGGGTGTTCACTCCAGTACGCCGCACAGACGGTACTAACCAGGACCGCCCTAGTTCGCAACGCTTGTGCCGTAAATGGATTTCATACAGGCTCGTGCTTCCGAGCACGGCCCCTGAATTCCGGTCAACGATTGCAAACGGCGCACCGGTTCCTCTGGAGGGCTCTTCGAGTGCTGCGTCGAACCACGTTCTAACGGCCCGCTCGTCGCTCAGGTCTGCGAAGCCCATATACTTCCAGATCGAGGGATCCCGGACCGACGCGAGTATGCCATCGAAATGCCGCTCCTCAAGCGGCTCCAGAATAACGGAGTCTTTAGTCAACGGAATTTGTGGTATCTGCACGAGATAACCTTCATTTCGAGGAGCCCGCCCAAGTCGATGCAAAAGCTGACCATGGGCAGACGCTCCAAAAAGAGTAACAAATCGGCAGAGATTGCCGGGCGGTTCCAGCAAGTCGACGCGTGTCCTGATACGTGTTGCAGGAGGGGCCTACAAGGTTCAGCCGCGAAGCCGGCTTGCGCTGAGCGGCGCTGCAACAGGCGCGGGTCCATGATAGTTCAGGCCATTTTGCAGAGCGGTTTCGGTACGCGAAGCGTGCTAAAATACTGAAGACAGCTGCGTTCCCGCCGCGTAAGCCGGAATCCCCTTCGCAGTTCCCGAAAAACTAATGATTTCAGTCAGTAACGTTTCCATGCGCTACGGCGCAAAAATTTTGTTTGAAGAGGTCAGCACGGCATTTACGCCGGGGAAGCGCTATGGCCTCACCGGCCCGAATGGCGCGGGCAAGACCACGTTCATGAACCTTCTTTCCGGCGATCTTGAGCCGCAGAAGGGCAGCGTGGTGCGCCCTAAAAAGCTCAGCGTGCTGCGCCAGGACCAGTTCGCGTTTGACGCTTATCGCGTGATCGATACGGTCATCATGGGCAACAAGCGCCTGTGGGCGGCAATGGAAGAGCGCAACCACATCTACGAAAAGCCGGAGATGAGCAATGAAGACGGCATGCGGCTGGGTGAGCTCGAAGGAATCGTGGGTGAAGAAGATGGATATTCGGCGGAGACCGACGCGGCCATTCTGCTTCAGGGCCTCGACATTCCGGACGCGCTGCATGAACGCAAGATGAGTGAGATCCAGGGCGGACAGAAGATGCGCGTGCTGCTGGCGCAGGCGCTATTTGGGCATCCGCAGGCGTTGCTGCTGGACGAGCCTACGAACCATCTTGATCTGGACTCCATTCACTGGCTCCAGGATTTTCTCAATCGCTATGACGGCGTGCTGATCACCATATCGCACGACCGCCACTTTCTGAACAGCATCTGCACGCACATTGCAGACATCGACTACGAAACCATCATCACCTATACCGGCGGGTATGACGATATGGTGATGGCCAAGACGCAGGTCCGCTCGCAGATTGAAGGGCAGAATGCGCAGCGCGAGAAAAAGATCGCGCAGCTTCAGGAGTTTATTGCGCGCTTTTCGGCCGGCACCCGCTCCAGCCAGGTGCAGTCGCGGCGCAAGGAAGTGGAGCGCCTTCAGGTTACCGAGCTCGCGCGCTCCAACATCGCGCGCCCTTTCCTCAAGTTTGAAATGAAGCGGCCTTCGGGCAAACATATTCTTGAGCTGGAAGGCGTCACCAAGTCATACGACGCCGAGGTCGACATTATTCAGAGTTTTACCGCCAGCGTGCTGCGCGGAGAAAAGATTGCCCTGATGGGACGCAACGGCGTTGGCAAAACCACGCTGCTCAACGCGTTGCTGGCCAACTCGCCCACGACGCCAGAGACTGAGCTGCGCAAAACTTCAGGCTACGCGGGCCCATTCCTGAGCGACGGTAAGGTTACCTGGGGACACGAAGCCGCTGTCGGCTATTTCCCGCAGGACCATCGCAGCCTGATTGAGCCCGGCATGAGCATTCTGGACTGGATTTTTCAGTGGGATCCCTCGGTTTCCAATGAAGAGATCCGTGGACTGCTGGGGCAGATGCTCTTTGTCCGCGATGAAGCCACCAAAAAGACTGACGTGCTTTCCGGCGGCGAGGCAGCGCGTATCCTCTTCTGCAAGCTCATGCTGCAGAAGCCGAACGTGCTGGTGCTGGACGAGCCCACCAACCACCTTGATCTTGAATCCATTAACGCGCTGAACATTGCGCTGCAGCGCTACCAGGGAACGGTGCTGCTGGTGACGCACGACCACGACTTGATCGATGAAGTGGCCACACGCATCTGGCACTTTGACGACCATAAGATTGAGGATTTCAAAGGGACCTACGAAGCCTACCAGGCGGCAAGCCAGCAATTGGCAGTTGGCAAATAGCCTTTAGCAAAATGCATTGGAACTCGTCTCCCGGCCCTGCAGACTTAATTGGACCGTTGGCGCCGGCCGGGGGACGCTTCTTCTTCATCTGATTTTTCCGCAAACTATGAATCCTGTTACGTCTCTACAACAGGATGACTACGCAACCTGTTCAGCTGCCGATTCCAGCGG
This sequence comes from Terriglobia bacterium, assembly GCA_020072585.1. Lineage (GTDB taxonomy): Bacteria > Acidobacteriota > Terriglobia > Terriglobales > Acidobacteriaceae > Angelobacter. The sequence continues at coordinate 121,144 of JAIQGL010000019.1, forward strand.
ATTTTTCTGACTTTGAGCGGTCTTTGGTCGAAAAGACAGAGCTGGCATTGGTGGAGGGGCTGCAACTGGAGCGATGGAGCCGCGATCCTGACCGCAAGATTGAGCTACACCCGCTCAACCTGAACCGCCAATACAATCTGCAGAACCAGGCATACGGCTATTTCGCCAATGTTCTGATCAACGGCCAGACTCTGACGGCGCTGGGTGCGCTGCAGGAAGTAGAGTTCGGAAAGATCCCCGGACGAAACGCGAAGCAGCGGCTGAAGGACTATGTGTTGCGTCTCTTCCTGAATACCTCCAACTGGGTCTATCCGAATGGCGACCCCGGCGGCTTTACCTTTAAGCAGATGCTCTATTGCACCGCTGACGGGGAGTATGGCCGCTATCCTGACGACCAGCTGACCAATGTGCAGGACTGGAACGTGATCGGCCCAAAATACCGGTGGTCACTCTTTACCGGCTATCTGCATGATTTTGCGGTCCGGCTTGGCCCGCTGAAAAAGAATTTCAAGGAAGCGGTCGCCGTGGTGCAGCATCCGGATTTTATTCACATTGTGGAGAATCCGTATCCGGGCTACAAGCTGGAAGTGGCGATCGGCTATCCGTTCATTGACTACGCGCCAATTCCCAACTATTTCGGCTTTGGTCCGGGCAAATTCAATTGGGCGGTCAAAACGTATTCCTTCCTGCTGCGGGACAACAATGAAGTCTGCTGCAACATGGATTTTGTTGCCGGCGCGCGGCCCAAAAAAGTTTTTAATTTTGGCGAATTGATTCCCGATCCGATCTATGGGGCAGCCGCAGTACTGAAATTCTTTACGCTGGGGCTCTTTCCGGCACAGAAGGTGCATGACTTCATGGATCTGGAGATGGCCACGCTGCATTCTCAGGTGCACCAGGCGTTGATGGAAGGAAGCTCGAAGGTGTTTGCTGCCTGGATCAAGGACAACGCGCTTTAGAAAAACTGCCAATTGATTTTTGGCCGATGCGCGCTCCGCTAGATCTTGCCCGCGCTCTGGTCTGGCCTGCTGTAGACATACTCCCACTCAGCTTTTCCCTCAATCACACGGATGGTTTGATTCACCGGCGGATTCACCACCCTCTGTACCAATCCGCTGGGCCAGCGAATTTCAAGCGCGTCAATCTGCGTGGCCTTTCCCAGGCCAAAATGCTGTTCCAGAGGCAGGCATCCGAAGCTGCTGCCGTGCGTGACTTCACGAATTTGTTTTTCCCCGCCGCGCAGAAGCGTGATGCGCGAGCCATTGCCATCGCGATTGCTTCTGGTCCCGGCCAGCCGCACATTGAGATAGTTGCCGGGTAATTCCCTGGGGCAGTGAACGGCCGTGCTGAGCAGATCGCCGGGATAACCTCCGCCGGCGGCAATAATGATCGACATGCGGCCATCGCCGAAGAGGTCGGCGCAGTTTGTGCCGTGGCTTTTGCCGGAGAAAGGCAGTCCCGCGGAAAAAGTTGTGTTGTGGAACGTGCCGCAATCGTTTTCCAGCAGGATGAACGGTTCAAGGCGCTCCATCCGTGGGCTGCCGTTTCCCAGCAGCAGATCGATGTAGCCGTCATTGTTCACGTCACCAAAGTTGCCGCTCATGGTGCCCCAGCATCCGTTGAGGCCGATCTCGCGCGTCTTCGCGGTGAATGTTCCGTCGCCGTTGTTGTGGTAGACCACCAGCGGAGAACCATCGGCTGGCCCGCGCCCCGTCTTCATCGTATAGATCGCATCTTCATGGTCAGACCAGCTGTATTGCACAATGTCCAGCAGGCCGTCATTGTTATAGTCGGCAAAGAGGCAGGTGGTCCCGACGACAAAATCGGTGATTCCGGCCTGCAGGCTCACGTCAGTGAATGTGCCGTCACCGTTATTGCGAAAAAGCTGCGGACGGCCCAGCCCACTGGAGAGGAAGAGGTCCGGATAGCCATCATTGTTATAGTCGCCCCAGCAGGAACCGATGGTGGTGAAAACGCTCTGCAGGCCGGCTTGTTCCGTTATGTCAGTGAATGTGCCGTCGCCGTTGTTGTGAAAGAGTCGGTTCTGAATGCGGCGGTCAAACATGCCTCCCAGGTTGTAACCAATAAACAGGTCGAGCCGGCCATCGCAGTCATAGTCCACCCAGGAGGCGGTGTAAGCCGGGCCCCAGCTTTGCACGCCAGCCTGCGCGGTGACGTTGGTGAAAGTGCCGTCTCCATTATTGTGGTAGAGCCCGCAATCGCCGTAATAAAAACCCTGACGCGTGACAAAGAGATCAGGAAAACCGTCATTGTCATAATCACCGGCAATGATGACGAAGGCGTTGATGCATTTATCCAGCCCCGATTTGACGGAGACGTCAGTAAAGGTTCCATCGCCGTTATTGCGGTAGAGCGTGCAGCCCGCGTGCGCCGCAGAGACCACGATATCGAGCAGGCCGTCATTGTTGTAATCGAAGACCGCGGTGCCGCGCCCCGCGCAGATCTTGTCCATGCCGATCCTTGCCGCGATGTCCTCAAACTGCACGCGTGCCAGCTCGTACCCGGCTTTCAGTTTCATCCGGTACGCCGACGGGACATTTTTCGGATAGCCGCCCAGAGAGCGCGAAGCCAGCCACAGTGCGGCGCGTGCGCGCTCATTGCCGGGATCAGCCTTCATGGCCGCTACGCCGTCCTTCACCGCTTCCGCGAACATGCCGGCGCGGTAGCGCGCAATGGCCGACTCATGTTTTGCACGCGCTCGCATGGCTGGGGCGTGTGCTGCCAGGTCGAGCTCCCGCATTGCCTCGTCGTGCAGACCACATTTCAGGTACATGCGCCCGAGTTCCAGGCGCGTCTTGTGGTCGCCGGGATTTTTCTCAAGGTGCCGCTGATAGCGCTCAATCACCTCCTTATATTCCAGACCGATGAAGACGGCGGTCTCGCAATACACCTCGGCGGCATTCGCCAGAAAGACCCGCAGCTTTTTCGGGCCTACTACCGAGTAGATTGCCATCATCCGCAACAGCGTTTCCGCGGCGATTCCGCCGGCGGAAAGCGGCATCTCCAGGGGCACGATCAGTGTGCGCGGATCAGTGAAGTCAAGATAACCAAACGCGCGCCGGGCGGAGTTCAATACATCATCCGCCACTTTGCGCAGAGGCACGCCTTGCGGAATCGTGACCCATCCGATCCGCACCAACTGGTTGGCAAAGTCAGCCAGCGCCGTGTCCATGTCCTGCGGGCCGTGGACAGGAGGCGCGTGCGGGGCCAGCTTGGCCCGTGGCTTTGGCGGGATGATTGTGTCCAGGCCCTTGCGCACCGTCTTTGTCCCGGCATTCAGCACGGTGAGGCCAAGCTCAACCATGCCTGCGGGAATTCTCAGTAGTTCTGCCCAGGGTGAGCTCATAGATGTTTGGGCAGGGTGTAATACACAGACTGAATCGCGCAACCGAAGCTCGGCGTCTCCGCGCGCCGCAGGGGCTTGCCGGCCAGAAACTCCGCAATCGCCGACTCCAGATAGCCGGCGTAATCGGGGTCGGCAGGGTATTTGAAATTGTCGATGGCCCCGCGATAAACGAGAGTGCGGTGGACATCCACTAAAAATGCACGCGGGGTCTGCTCCGTTGCCCATTGCAACGCCACGGCCCTTCCGGGATCGTGGAGAACCAGAAAGCCGAGGCCGCGTTCGGAGATCGTCTGCTGCAGCTGCGCTGGTGTCTCTCCGTGGCGCGACGCAATCACCGCCAGCGCCAGCTCCGGATGGCGTTTGGCGAAGCTGTTCAGATAGCGGTCATAGCGGCGGCAGTGCGAACAGACTCCTGACCAGAAGATAATGACGGCGCCTTTTTTCCCGTTGAGCAGAGCGGAGAGGCTGTGCCGGCCGTCATGGTTCACGCCGGACAAGGTGAAATCGCCGGTCTGGCTGCCAATCTCCTGATCTTGCGGTAGACGATGGCTCACAGCGGGCAGTTTAGCGGCTGAATGCAGGAGCGTGCACTACTCTCAATCGATTAGATCGGCACGTTACGCGTAACACGCGTGCGCCGGCACTTGTCGCACTTAGGGGATTGGGACGGAGGACTTGGAGCGATAATAACCACCTGCAGCATCGTAGTTAGCTTTTGTATACTACTGGTTTCACCGTCTCGATCGAGAGGTCTTTTTCACGGCCGCCGCCCGGGCCCTATACGACATTTTTATTTTGGCTGGATAATCGATGCCCATAGCAACGGCAATCTCCTCAGCATCTCGCAGCTCACGATATTGCTCCTTGCCTGCTTTGGCTCCGTCGATGCTCTCTACTTCCAAGAATGATGCGCTTAAACCCTCAGTCGACCAATCGATTGACTTTCGATGTGAGAGCCACAGTGGAATTTCCTTGAAAAACGTTCGTTCAATGAAAAATTTTGGCCCAGCTAAGCCCGCCTTACGACCCGCTTGGTCAGCAAGATAGGCCTTTGTAAAAGCGAAATTTGCCTGGAGAGGTACTGCTGATCCTGCCAGCGGGCTACTGTGAAATGCTTCTAACATAGCCTGTTGCACCGAGATTGTTTTCGTCTTTACTCGGTTGAGCAAACTTTTTAAGTGTTCTTCGTTGAAGCGAGTGGACCCAGGCATGCGCAATCGCGGACCCACTGCAACTACCATCCGTGCCCCAGGATATCCTGCACCCTCATCGAGCAAGTTGATGTGTTTTAGCACTTCGAAGACCCTTTGGATGAAATCGAAAGTTACGCTTCGTGAACGCGGCGAAAGCTCACGAACATAGGCAGCACCGTCATTCACAATCATTGCTCGTAGGTGTCGCATTGTGTGTGAGGCTGCGGCCTGTTGAAACGCCTGCAAGCGATCTACTGCAGCTTGTGCAGTTTTATGGCCTGGATTGAACCCAACACTCCGAAGCATTGTGCCATATCCTAGAAGGTCTACCCACGCAACTGCTGAAATCTCCAGTGGATACTGTCGTCCTTTGGCTCTTTTAGGCATTTGTCAAACATTCTATTCGATATAGGAAGACACTCCCCACCGGTCCGTAATCTAGGACCGATTGTCCCTCCAAAATCCCAGCTTCTCTCCATGCAGCAAAATCTCTTGACATTCTTCCTAGATATCGGTAACACTGAGATACGAAATGCCAAAGCTCCTGACAACCCGCGATGTTGCCAAAAGGTTAGGAATAAGCGCCGCAGCACTAAGCCGTTATGTCACGCGCGGAAAAGTATTTCAGCCAGAGATGGTTGATATTGGTCAGCTTCGGGTGCACTCGTGGAAAGAAGAAGATGTCGAGCGGCTTCGCGAACTGCTGCCCAAAATTGCCAATGGCAGAAAGACAAGACACAAGAAGAAGCAGTCACCAAAAAGCTCTCGGCAGTCGGCTAAAGCTAAGAAAGAGAAAAAGTAACCCAACCCTTAACGGGCAGCGTCCGGTGTCATTAGCACCGAACGCGCCCTAACCAAAGTTGCCCACTGGAGGCAAAGATGGCTGTTCTCAACGGTAAATTGAATTTTTCCTGGGTGCAACATTCTCACCTCTGCATCCCTGCCCTCACCAGCATTTCAGCAAACAGCAATTGGCACCTAGCAACCGGCCAAACCGCCGCGCCTCAGCGCCTCCGCGATGAAAAGGGAGACTGCCAATGAGTCGCCCCACAGCGAAGGCCAAAACAAAGTCCCGACCCTCTCGCAAGAGATCCCGCCTTGCGCTGGTTGAAAGGGCCTATCCCGGAGGAAAATCACTGGAGTTTCCCGGCATGCGGGGCCACAGGGTGGAGAAGATTGAACTGATTACCTCTGGTGACTATCACGCCGTGAGCATCCGCTTTCAGGAGAAGACGACGCTTCATTTGGTGATTGATCCCGGCTTTACGCTGAAAGCCAATTTACGCGACTGGAAAGATGGAGACGGCAAGAGCCTTAAGAGCTGGCCACCCATCATCAGCGCGGGCATGCGGATGCCCTGAGCAACGAGGCAATATCTCCGCATTCATTGGGCCGCGCCGGCGGCCCTTCACTTTATTAGATCGTTGGAGTACGTCCGCCGCATTTGTGGGCCTTTACGGCGATAGGGAGAACAAACTCGTCACGGCTGGCGACGACCAGATGCGTGCAAAGCTTGCAATAGAGTTCAATGAACCCTGGATTCTCCGGGCTCTGGTGGCGCTCAAAATATTCAGCGCGAGAGGTCTGGAAATGAAGGCGCAATGCGGGGATCGCGTCGCGCGGAAAGCTGGGGGGAGGGCCAGATACGGCAGCGGCCACGGGCATTACCGCGGGATAGTTGGCGGCAAGGCACGGTGCGAACTCATTCTTGCGAAGGCCTTGCTTTGAAGCCGCTGGTGTCCGAGGCCTCCGCTTCACACTGGATTTGCTGACTTCCGCGCTTGCTGGCATACGTGCTCCAAATTTCTTTCTTTTTCTTTCTTGCTCTGCCACGGACAAATGCTGATCCGTCGCTACAGCCATGATGTTCATCTTCCCAGCGGAAGCGAAGGAAAGGCTGCCGGTGCTGTACCCGGCAGCCCAGGGGGATCATGGCCGTAGCAACGTGATGCCCGAAGTGGCTGAGCCTCCGCCACTCGAGGTGATGGTCACCAGTGTTGGCGGACTGATGTTGGAGAATGTGATGGCGAAGTTCCCGGGTACAGGCGGAACGTCAGGGCCCATTACGCCGGTCCACGGCAGTCCCGTGGCCTGGTTGATGATGTCCAGCGTGGCGGTCAGGGAGACGCCTGGAGTCCTGTCCGTGGCGGTGATGACCAGCCGCGCTTTTGCCTGGCGGTAGGTCACGCCGGTGATGGTGATGACGTCATTCTGCGGATTTACGATCACAGTGACCGTCGTAGTGCCGGTCAGTCCGGATGCGCCGCTCTTGCCCTGAGCGGTGAAGGTAAAGGCCCGCGGAGCTGTGAGCGTGGGGACGATGGGCGCGGTAAACGTCTGCACCGATCCATCTGCCGCAGCGGAATGAAGAGTGATTCCCGCAGGAGCTGTCCAGGTGAAGGTCATCGGGCCGCCGGCAGGGTCAATGGCCGTGGCCGTAAGCGTAACCAGGGCCGCGCTGGCGACATTATTTGCCGGCGCGGAAACAGCCGTAATCACCGGAGGAGTGTTGGCATGGGCCTGGGCAATCGGGACCAGCACGTTGGCCGTGGCGGGATTGGTGGTGTTGTTTCCGCCCACAATGAGCTGGAAAGCCAGTGTAGTGGGAGCAGCCACCACGGGCGCGACAACTGTCGCATCGGAGGCGTTCGCATTCGTGATCGTGACCAGAGGATCGCCAGGATTCACGATCTGTTGCCACGTGAACGGGCCGTTCGCCGGAAGGCTGCCCGCGGCGCTTAATGTAATGACGGTGCCTGTAGCAATCGGGCCAGGACCAGGAGTGAAGGCCGCAACAGCTTTTGCATTGGCCGTGCCTACGGTGTTCAGGCATGCGGTTGCCGGAGCGTTGGCGTCAGGGAATGGATTCAGCTGTCCGATGTTCTGGTTGGTGAAGCCGTTCGGGTTGGTGACGGAGCCCTGAAGAATGTTGTCCGCGGGCGGCCACGGGCCGATTCCATATACCAGGAAGGGAATATCACGGAAGTTATAGGTGACCGGAGGATTGCCGATGCCGAGGTTCTCCGCGAAGATGAACTCGAAGTTCGGCGCCTGGTACTGGTCCGTGAGGATATTGAGCGTGGGATTGGCGATGGCCTTGAGTCCGCCGGAGATTTCCGCACCAATCACCATGGCCGGGGGCAGGAAGTTTCCGCCTGTTGGACGGAAACGCCAACGTCCTTTCACTGCGCCGGTGGGAGGGCCGGGATCAACCGGGAAATTGGAAATCCAGAAGGGCAGCCTCTGCGTATCCACGCCGTTGCAATCAATATCGATGGCGTAAACATCTACGTTGCGCGAGGGGTCCGTGCTGAAACCTTCCACGCGCGTGCGGACGCCGGCTTCCTGGGGGAATGTAGGGTTGCCCACGCCGCCGGTGCCCTGCAGCAACGTATCAATCGCAATGTAGGCTGGATCAGTTCCCGGGAAGGTGAAGATTCCCAGGTTGGCGGAGATGGTATGCGCCAGAACATAAGGCTCACCGTTGCCGTCGAGGAAGACTTCGCCGGCATAGTCGACCTTGTCGCCGACTTTCAGCGGCGCAAAAACGCGCGGATCCGTGGCTGGCTGGTTGCGATCTCCGTTGAATGCCGTGGGGGGCTGGTTGGTCACGGGATCCAGCACCGGATCCATGGTGAAGATACGCAGAAAATCCGTGCCGGTTGAATTTCTGGGGCGGTTCTTGCGCGGGCAGAGAGGATCATCGTCCACCAGCGGGTCGACGCGCGGAACACAGACCGGGTAGGCGGTTTCAGTTTTAATGGTGGGATTGTTTTCGTCGATGGAGAACCGGGAATCCTGAAGGTAGATCGGGTCCCAGCTGGCATAGCCGGCGCTGAACTTGCCGGCAGGATCGTTGATCTGCACTCTGGTGCCGTCAACAATCAGGATTCCGTTTTTGTAATCAAAGCCCTCAATGAAACCCATTGCCGCCATGGCCGATTGCTGCGAGAGAAAGATGAGGCCGGCGATGGGCTGTCCATTGACGATGTTGCCCTGGATCGTGGCTTCATAGGTCCCGGGCAGGCGCACCGTATCGGCCAGGGCCATGCCGGTTTCTCCGGGAACGCCGGTGGGATTGTTCTCAAAAACCTCTTCCCAGGTAATGGTGTTCGCGGGGAACTGAATCACCGCGTTCGCCGGCACACGAATCGTCTGGTTGTTCACGCGCAGCCAGCCGCCTGAGGTCTTGCAGCCATCAGGCTTGGGCGGATTGTCCGGCGTGGGATTGGGGTTAGGCAGACACATCTGGTCAACCGAGGCGTACTCAATAAAGCCGGTGGCGTCATAGCCCGGGGGGATGGACTGGTAAGCGGGCATCTTGGCCGGCGACGGCGGCAAGGAAGCAGGGGCCGTAAACTGCGCCCACGCAGAAGAGACTGAGACCAACATCAGCAGCAGTACAGATGCCCTGAGTTTTGAATACCTGGTTCTTGATTTGCACACCCTCATGTTGGAAGCTCCTTCCCCTTGGCTGCTGAGGCCTGGTTCATGTGTTGTTGTTTTGGTTGTGGTCGCGTTGGAGAAAAGTGCGGACATGTTAGTGGGCCGCCTTTCCGCTCAACAGATTTTCCAGGAAGGTTGGCAGCGGGGGACCGCCATTCTTTCCCGTAGCTGGAATGTGCATGTAGTTATCAAGAGCCTGGCCGGTGTGCTTTGGATCTTTCTGTACCGGATATCCATTGGCAGAGACCGTTTGTCCGTTCGGCGCCGTTAGCTCCGGATGGTCAAACGGCGCAGCTTGCGCCACGGTGCGCGGATCGGTAAGGCCGTTGCGCAGGAAATCCACGAGGTCCTGTTTTTCCTGCAACGTGAGGCCCAGCAGACCGATGTCTGTATCCATGACGTTCAGGTCAGCCACGGAGTTGAAATCGCCGCCGCGGTTGTAAAACTCCACTACCTGCTCCAGCGTGAGCTGGCTGCCGTTGTGAAAATACGGCGCGGTCAGAGCGATGTTGCGCAGCTGCGGCGCTTTGAAGAGGGCCTGCCGGGAGATGGTATCGTCACAGCTCAGTGGCGCTTGCGCGATTCCGTCTCCGGGACGTCCGGGAACCATGAAGACCTGCGAGGAATCGTTGCAAACGAGTTGACGCGCAATTTCAGAAGCGGAGAGCGATTGTCCAGTGAGCGGGTCAGTCCCGCCAAGTCCGGGATCTTCATTACCGGGCCGCACGCCAATGTGGTAGAAGCCGTTGTCATACACCTTGACGTTGAAATCACCCATCACCATGCGCTCGTACGGGTTGTCACTCACGGTCTGCACAGCGGCATTGGAGAGCTCTGGGCCGCCATGGCAGGCCACGCATCTCCCCTTGGTCTCAAAGATGAGCAGGCCGCGAAGCTGCGCCGCGGTAAGCGGCGTGGCACCGGTGGAGTAGCTGATTTTTACGGGGAACTCGGCCTTGGGCGGCACGTCAAAGTAGACCTGCAACGTCCCGGACGCGTAGTCAATGGTGGCTTCAGTAATGCCTTCGCCCTGAACTGCGCCATATCCGTTATCAAAGGCATAAATATCCGCGTCACTGAAATCGTTGTGCGGATTCAACTCAATCGCTGAGAGAGTGAACGGAACAATATTCCGCCCAAGCTGGATCGTGAACTGTTGCTTCTTTGTGTCTCCAATCAGCGTGTAAACTTTCTGCTGCTCCAGAAACTTGTCCAGCGGCGTCTGGTCCGCGATCAGCGTGCTTTCATACATCTGTATGGCCACGCCCCAGAACAGCGGGAAGTTGTATTCCATCTGGCTATAGTCCTGCGTGTTGGCAGGGCAGGTTTCAAAACGCGCCGGATTTGCAGTGCTTCTGTTGGTGCCATCCGGCGCCACGCAAACGTGCTGCGCGTAACTCCACCACTCCGGCAAAAATGCCTTCTGAACCAGCGCCGAGTAAGTCGTCTTAAGCCCTTTCCCCGGCGAACGGGAGAGGCCGCCCAAAACGCTGTCCGTCGGGTCGACGAGCTGCTTGCCGAGCGGCATCCGCGCCAGCATCTTCTTGCCTACCTGATGGAAGTCGCGATCGTCGGCCGACATTTCCACCGAGCTGAGAATCGGTCCCAGGCTCTGCGAGCACAACGCCGAGTTCTTCATGGCGACAAAGGCGGGCGTCAGCTTGTCCGGGTTGCTGCTGTCAATAATGAGCAGGTGCGCGTTCTTGTCGCGGGCGCCAAACGGATTGTTGCCATTGCAGACGTTTTGCGCGCGGCCATCCCAGAAGTTGCGGAAGTTGAAGACCGCATTCACCACGCTGGGAGTGTTGCGTCCGGTGGTCCGGCGCGTATTGACACGAGTGCCTGCCTTGTCCGGATCGGGAAATGAGAAGACCGGATCAGGAACTGAGGTAGAGGTCTCCACGCTGTTCGTGGAAGTGGTTCCGCCCGGCACGTTCTGGCTTCCGTCCTGCATTTTTGGGGGACGGATGCTGTGCTGTGGAGGGTTGCGAACACCACCAATACCGCTTGGAGTGCGGGTTATTCCGGCATCAGAGTCACCGCCGCTGCCATCGCTCGGCGCATTGCCGGAATTTCCGATCTCTCTCACGATGGCTGTGGGATCCACGTGCGTTGTGGCAACTACTCTGTCTTGCGTTGTGGCAAATACACCCTGCGAGCCGCTGACGTCATTCATGTCAGAGATAATGCTGCTACGGTTATTGACGTCAGCCAGCTTGTGAAAAGGGAAATCACCGTCATGATAGCCGCCAAAACCCGCGCCGGGTGTTCCTGGATCAGGCAGGTAGTTGGGGCCGGTGACACCATTTACCTGGCGTCCCAGCTGGAATGTGTTGTCACCCCCAGGTTGGCCCGGATTGATGATGTTCACCGGCCTGCTGTCCGCACCCGCATTGAAGTGGCAGCTGGCGCAAGCCTGCGTGTCATCGCTACCGGCTTGCATGTCCCAAAAGAGGGCCTTGCCTAACTGGATGGCGGCGGTCCTGTCAGCCAAAATGCCTTCCATCCCGAAAACGGGCGGAACCGCAACGCTGGAAAGAGGCGCCATGGGATGAAGAGGAACCTTCATGGTGTTGGGGTTATTGCCTTCCTGGGCACGGACACGGCCGAAGTACCCAAGGGCAAGCGCGATACAAGTAATGGCAGCGAGGATGCGCAGAAAACCCCGGCTTCCGGAAGAGGGTCTCATGGTTTTTCTCCTAAAATCTGGAACTGCGCCGCTGGGAAGACACGACTGTCCTTCCATGCCGCACAGCATCAATGCTCGTTTTGAGGACCGGGAAAACCCAGACACCCCTCTGGTCACCGCCCTGGACAACGTCCGTCGCGACATCCCATTTAACGGTTGAGTGCTTACTGTGATTGCATGCTCTCTGCCATGTCAGGGCGCTTGCGGAAAGTTGGCCAGCTGAAATGGAGTTGTGGAGAGAAATGTCTTACTATCTGTTAGTTACAGTCGGGCCTGGCGCTGTGGAAGGTCCACAGGATGCGGCACGGAATGGGGTGGATGGGAGTTTTGGGGAAAATCGTTTCCCCTGGTTTGCCCGGAAAACTTTTTCCCTCCCGGCGGCGGCAAGTGCTATTTGTGCTTTAACGGGTGCGCGTTCGTTATTCGGCACGTCCACTCGCTCGAATCGCTCGAATCCAATCAGTTAAAATAGTTTCTATTGGGTACTTGCGCCCTCTCGGCCCACTTTTTCTAATGCGACTGATTTACAAACGCTTTAGCGTCATTACAGGATTTGCCGTTTTGCTGGCGGTGCTGGTAATCAACACGGCGGTCACGCGCCGACAGCTTGCCGTGCAGGACAGCAATCAGGCCTGGGTGGAGCATGCCCAAAACGTCATGCTGGAGCTGACCGCATATGAGTCTCTGCTGAAAGATGCAGAGACAGGCCAGCGCGGATATCTCTATACCGGCGAAACCAGGTATCTGGAGCCCTACAACAATTCCGTGGCGCAAGGGTACCCGCACATAAGCAAACTGGCTGAGCTTGTCGCGGACAATCCGCGGCAGGTTGAGCGAGTAGACAGATTACGTACGCTGAAGCAGCAGAAACTGGAGGATCTGGCGCAGACGATCGCGCTTTTTAAGGAAGGCAAAAAGGACCAGGCAAGGTCCATGGTGCTTTCTGACCGGGGCCGGGACATTATGAAAGAAATCCGCGCGCTCGTGACGGAGATGATGCGTGAAGAAAGGTCGCTGGAAGCGGCGCGGCTCCAGGCCGTGGGCACTAGCACCCGGTCACTGGTCCGTACGCTGTATCTGACCACGATTCTGGCGGTCATCGGGCTGGCGTTACTGGCGTTTTATATCCTGCGTGAGATGGCGGAGCGGGAGAAGCATGCGGCGGAACTCCGCGAACGTGAAGAGTGGTTCCGCGTAACGCTGGGAAGCATTGGTGATGCCGTGATCGCAACCGACGAGCACGGTATGGTCACCTATGTGAATCAGGTGGCGGAAGATCTGACCGGAATCAAGCTGCAGGAAGCCAGAGGCCGGCTGATCCACCAGGTATTTCCTATCTTTAATGAACAGACGCGCAAGCCGGTGGATAACCCGGTGGCCAAGGTGCTGGAATCGGGACTCATCATGGGGCTGGCCAACCACACGGTGTTACAGCGCGCTGACGGCAAACTGATTCCAATTGAAGACAGCGCAGCGCCGATTTATGACGACCAGAAAACGCTGCGCGGCGTGGTTATGGTCTTCCGCGACGTTACGCTGGAAAAACAGGCGCAAAGCGTAATGCGCAAGGCGGAAAAGCTGGCGGCCGCCGGACGCCTGGCCGCGACCATGGCGCATGAAATCAACAACCCACTGGAAGCGGTGGGCAATTTGATTTACATCGTCCGGCGCACTCCCAGCCTGCCGGAAGAGGTGCAGGGGTACCTGAGCATGGCGGAGCAGGAGTTGGAACGGGTCTCCCATATTACTCGCCAGACGCTTGGCTTCTATCGTGATTCCTCAGAGCCCGGACCTGTGATAATGCGTGCGGTGATTGAGTCAGTGTTGAAACTTTACGATAACAAGATCAGTAGCAAAGGCGTTTCACTGGAGCTGGACTTGGGCGAGTGTCCGGCGGTGCACGGCTTGCAGGGCGAGATGAAGCAGCTTGTGGCGAACCTGGTTTCAAACGCGGCGGACGCAGTTGGCATAGGTGGAAAAATCAGGGTCTCCGTGGCGCCAGCGCTGCGCGCCCAGGTCAGCGGGGTGGAGGTAAGAGTAGCTGATGATGGACCCGGTGTCTCAGCGGAGAATCGCGCCCATATCTTTGAACCTTTCTTTACCACCAAGAAAGATGTTGGCACCGGTTTGGGATTGTGGGTGAGTAAAGAGATTGCCGAGCGCCGCGGCGGCAGCATCGATGTAACTTCAGGGAACGAGGACGGCTTCCATGGAGCTGTTTTTATTGTGTTCCTGCCCCGTGAACCCCAGACGGAAAGAGTGGGCGGAGCAGCGTAGAGGTTTTCGGACGCTAACCGCGCCTGGACCGTGATCGGCGCTGGCTGGCCCGACGTACGCTGTTTGGCAATTTGCCCTCGCGCGTGTCACGTGTGGTATTCAAGAGGCCGCGAAGGGCCTGGTTCACTGCTTTATCATTCGGGAAAGCCTCTGCGATGTCCGGCTCAAGCAGTACGAGATTGGTCCCCTTGCGATAACGCTTCACATACTTCCCCCTGACGCCGACCTTCATTGCTGCAAAGTCGTATTCGTCCCGTATGCCATTATTCGGGTTGGGTTTCTTCATAGAAATTCTGTTCGCGCCGGGTAGCTTGCCTTTTCGGACATTCCAGGTAAAGATCACCTGGTTAGTATTAGCAGCAAGTGTAAAATTAGTTTATACGTGATTGACTGTGTTCGACTCAGATCTAACCACCGATCCCTCTTCCCGTAAGACCTCACGCCGCACGTTTCTTCTCTCTGCCGCGGTACTGGGTGCGGGCGTATACTTTTTGAATATGGGAATATTTTCTAAGAAGACAGAGACAGCAGAAGCAGGCATTAAACCCAAGACCAACGAAGCGCTGGGTGAGGTGACGATTGTGGAGTTTACTGATGCCGGCGAGCGCAAAGAAACCGTCCATGTCCCCAAGATGGTGAAGAGCGATGCGGAGTGGCAGAAAGAGCTTCCCCCAAACGCGTACAACATCACACGGCATGACGATACGGAGATGGCGTTCAGCGGGCAATACTGGAACAATCACGAGCAGGGCATCTATCGCTGCATTTGTTGCGGTACGGCGCTGTTCAGTTCGGACACAAAGTTTGAATCGGGCACTGGCTGGCCCAGCTTTTATCAGCCTATCGCCGAAGAAAATGTGGAGTCAATTGACGACATGACCTTTGGCATGCGCCGTACGGCGGTGGCATGCACCCGTTGTGACGCCCATCTTGGGCATGTATTCAGTGACGGTCCGCGGCCCACGGGCCAGCGCTATTGTATGAACAGCGCTTCCTTGAAGTTTGTGAAGAAGGCATAGCTATCTTTACTTAGGCTAAAGCCCCAAAAATATTTATCGCATTTAACGCGGCCTAAAGGGCCCGCTCTTTCATAAAAACGTGCACCAATGTGGAAGAAGAAAGTTTGCATGATTCAGTCATTTACACGACTCCTTATTCTCCTCTGCTTAGCCAGCACCATCGCCTGCCATGCATCCAGCCGTGCCGTAAAACTACCTGATCCAGCCGCCGACGCGCCGTTGAGCAAGACCAAGGGCACGCAGACGGTGGTCCTGGCCGGTGGATGTTTCTGGGGCATTCAGGCGGTGTTTGAGCATGTGAAAGGCGTAAGCAGCGCAACTGCCGGATACTCGGGCGGCGCAGCCAATACTGCCCAGTATGAAACCGTGAGCACGGGACGGACAGGGCATGCGGAGTCTGTCCGCGTGGTTTACGATCCGTCACAGGTTTCTTTCGGACAAATATTGAAAGTGTTTTTCTCCGTCGCTCATGATCCCACGGAGCTGAACCGGCAAGGGCCGGATGAAGGCACGCAGTACCGGTCAGTGGTCTTTTATTCAAGTGAGGAGCAGAAGCGCGTCGCGCAGGCATACATCGAACAACTGAACCGCGCCAAGCTTTTTCCGGAGCCGATTGTCACCCAGATCGTGGCCTTGCAGGCGTTCTATCCCGCTGAGGCTTATCACCAGGATTACGCTGAGCATCATCCGAACGAGCCGTACATCGCCATCAACGATCTGCCCAAGCTTGACCATCTGAAGCAAACGCTGCCCGAGCTCTATGTGGGGAAGTAAGCTGACAGGAGCCGCGTAAATCTTTGCCGCCCATCATCAACGCACAAAGAATTGGGAAGGCTTATGGCGCTTCACCGCTCTTTCAAGACATATCGTTCACCATCTCTGAAGGTGATCGCATTGGGCTGATCGGGCCGAACGGTTCGGGCAAGTCAACGCTGCTCGGCATCCTCTCCGGCAGCATTGAGCCGGACAGCGGCGAGGTTGCGGTACGCAGGCACACCAGGCTCAGCTATGTGATCCAGGAATCACAGTTTCAGCCCGGTGAAACAGTGCGGTCCGTGGTGACGAAAGCCCTGGAGCGCAGCGCCGTGCCGCAAGCAGAACGCTCCGGCCGGCTGTTTGAGACGCTGGGCCGCGCCGGCTTTGAAGATTTTGACCTTGAGGCCGCTGCGCTCTCCGGCGGCTGGCGCAAACGGCTGGCAATTGCTGAAGCACTGGTGCAACAGCCGGATGTGCTGCTGCTGGACGAGCCTACCAACCATCTGGACCTTGAAGGCATTGAGTGGCTGGAAGCGCTTTTGCGCGCGGAATCTTTTGCCTGCGTCGTGGTCAGCCATGACCGCTACTTTCTGGAGAACGTGGCCACGCAGACGGTGGAGCTGAGCCGCGCTTATCCCGACGGGCTGTTGCGCGTTCCGGGAAACTACAGTTCGTTTCTGGAGAAGAAGGAAGAATTTCTGCTGATGCAGGAGAAGCACCAGGAGTCGCTGGAGAACCGCGTGCGCAATGAGATTGAGTGGCTGCGCCGTGGTCCTAAAGCGCGCACTACAAAAGCCAAGGCGCGCATCAACACAGCCAACCAGTTGATCGCGGACCTGGCTGACCTGAACTCGCGTACACGCACGGCCAGCGCAAGGATCGATTTTTCCGCCACCGATCGCAAGACCAAGCGCCTGGTGGAGCTTGACCACGTCAGCTACGCATTCGGCGATCGCACACTTTTTGCTGGTCTGGATTTCATTATTACGGCGGGGAAGCGCGTGGGACTGGTGGGACCGAACGGCAGCGGCAAGACTACGTTGCTGCGCCTGCTGCGCGGAGAAATGCAGCCAACCGGCGGAGAAATTCGCCGCGCTGATTTTCTACGCGTGGTTTACTTTGACCAGAATCGCGTGCTTGATCCTGACGTTACTTTGCGCCGCGCTCTGGCCCCGGACAGCGATGCCGTGATTTATCAAGACCGGGTAGTTCATGTGGCTTCCTGGGCTTCGCGATTCTTATTTACCGGAGAGCAGCTCAATCAGCCCGTGGGCCGGCTTTCCGGTGGGGAGCGTGCCCGAGTCCTGATCGCCCAGTTGATGCTTCAGCCTGCCGATCTGCTGCTGCTGGACGAACCAACCAACGATCTGGATATTCCCACGCTGGAAATTCTGGAAGAAACGCTGCTTGAATATCCTGGCGCGCTGGTGCTGGTGACGCATGACCGCTACATGCTGGACCGCGTCTCAACCGTGGTGCTTGGCCTGGACGGCCGCGGCGGCGCCGAAAGTTTTGCTGACTACATGCAGTGGGAAGCATGGCAGAGTGAAAGCAAACAGCCTGCGCGAGCTGCGGGTGGTGAAGCGACGACGGCAAAGCCTGCACGAGCGGCTGATGCGGCAGTGAAAAAGAAACTGTCTTACATGGAAGCCCGCGAGTTTGCGACGATCGAGGAGCGGATTGCGCAGGCAGAAAATGTGCTACAGGAAAAGCGCGCGGCGGCTGAAGATCCAAACATCGCAACGGACGCGCACAAACTGCTCCAGGCCCATGCCGAGATGGAGCAGGCACAAAAAACGGTCGACGAGCTATATGCCCGGTGGGCTGATCTGGAAGGAAAGCAAGGCTAAGTATCCGGCCGGGGCCGTTGCGGAGCTTGTTGGGCGATGTAGCTGTACCTGGCATCGTTGGACTTCAGCACAACTCAAGCAGGGAAACGATAAAAACCCGCGCCATCACCCGACTTCCAATACGATGCACCGGCAGCGGAGAGGGAAGTCTGTGCGGCGAACCAAAATCTCTAAAGCACCGCGTCTGGCTTACGGTCTTCAACGCAGTTCCAGGCTCTCCAATACCTTCTGGTAGGTCGGATTGAGCTGATTAAAATCACGAGCCGGCGAGACAAACACCAGGTAAAGCAGGCCGCCTTGAGCGCGTGGCAGGGCCACCAGCCAGTCTCGTTCCGGCAGTGGTTGGCCGTTGAGCTGCAAAGGAGAATTGCCCATAAGTTCAACGGACCGGCCCTGTGTGCCTTTGTGCTCCAGTGGTTTCATCTCGCCGGAGACGCGCATTCCCGGGTTTTGCTGTACCAGACCCTCCGCCAGTTTCTTTGTGGCTTCGTCCAGAGACGAAGATCCGCCGCTCGCGTCGTTCCCTATGAGAATTCCGTAGGCGATACCGTTCTGTATTGCATCCGCTGGCGGAGCAATAATCGTTGTGTTCTGGTCGCCGGCAACCTTCCAGTTGTCAGGATAGGCCAGGCTAAAGTTTTCGCCCTTGAGTTGCGTGAAATTGCCGCTGGGCTTTACCTGCCTGAAGGAGACATCCTCGGCATTCCCTCCGGTGGCGTTTTCCGTTCCGCTCCCTGTACCGGACTGGCCCGAAGAAATGTTGGCCGGCATTACGCCGTTCTTCCTGTTCTGCTCCGCCCACGTGCCGGATTTTGCGCCCGCGGCAATCTCCTGCGCGCTGTAGGCCTTTAGGCGGCTAGCGTCCTGCTTGGCGCGGGCAAAGGTGCCGCTGCTGCCGGCATAATTTTTAGGCGGCCAGCTCTGGATTTGTTTCTGGATAGACGCCTGGCGGTTGCCGGGATTCGGATGGTCACTCAGGAACTGCGGTCCGCCGTTGCCGTATTTCTGTTCCAGCTTCAGAAAAAAATCGGACATCGATTTCGGATTGTAGCCCGCGCGGTACATAATCACCGCGCCCACGGAGTCAGCCTGGGCTTCATCTTTGCGCGAATACTTCATCAGCAGACTGCCCGCGCCAATCTGGATGCCCATGCGTCCCAGGTTGCCGATCCCGCTTTGCGGCAGCACCGCGCCAGCCAGCCCGGCGATGATCTGCGCTACCGAGGCCTTGGGCGCCTGCTTGGCGGAATGCTGCATGTACACGTGTGACATCTCATGCGCCAGCACGCCGGCAAGTTCAGCTTCATTGTCCGCGGCCTGAATGGTGCCCAGGTTCACAAAGATCGGCCCGCCCGGCAGCGCAAACGCGTTGATGTCCGCCGCAGGGATCACGTGGAACTGGTAAGGCCATGACTTGTCGGCAGGAATCACCGTTTGCAGCTTTCTGCCCAGCTCCTGAATGTAGCGCGTCTCCGGGCTCGAATCCGGCAGCACCGGCATCTGCTTATAGACTTCCCCTGTGGCCTGTAGTCCCAGTTGTTGCTGCTGCTGTTTGTTCATGCTGGCAGTACCCGGATCAGGCAGTTGCGGAGAAGAACTCTGCGCCATCAGGGCAAAGGGCTGTGCCAGCAACAGGGCCAACAGCGCCAGGGTTGGAGCGGAAAACTTAGGTGATCTCATATACATCCTCATTGTTATTGTTCAGGCTGACGCAGGGCCAGGGCCGTTTTACTGTGCGGAACAGATACTATGTAAGATGCCGCAGGAAATTATAGAAGATGTATGGGCGATTGACGCCTTTGCATTCTCATCTCGTTTTCGTTCATATCGCACCCTCCTGTATTAAATTCAATGCCGTATTGCTCCTAATCTGCGTTGCATCAGCGTAAATCTGCGGCAAGTTGTTGTTTCGCTTTTCTCCGCGTCTCCGTGTCTCCCATGAATAATGTCCACTCAAAAGTTGTTTTGGCTGGTTTTAGGCAGCCAGGGTAAAGCTGGGAAAATCTTCGAAGACCCACTGGTTTTTCAGAGTATCGTAGACGATTTTGACCAGCTTTCTTGCCAGAG
>JAIQGL010000020.1 GCA_020072585.1 Terriglobia bacterium
CTTGCCGCTAAGGTTGGAAGCTCAGCTCAAAAGCAAAGACGCTTCGCTTCCAACCCGGCTCGATTCTGGGGCGCTGGAAACGCCATCAAGGGTCAAGATGAACGCCGAAAGCGGGCGCCCTTGACTGCGTTTCCAGCGCGATGCCCCCGTCTGTCTTTTTTAGACTTGACACCGGCCGTTGTCGTCATAGACGGGATGACGATTTTTTTGTTCCAAAATGTACCACTACCATTGCTCGTCTTTCGTTGACCCTGCCGTATGCGGCATTTAAACTGAAAGGCAAGTTTCTTCGCCGCTGGAACGGGATTCAAAAATCAAACGAAAGGCCCTCAACCAACCGCCCAGCCATGCGCAGGGGCAACAGCCGGAGCCGAGTTACCCGATGAGTACAACTGCCGACGTGACCACAGCCAACAGAATTGAATCCATTGCCGAACTGAAACGCCTGGCAAACCGATTGCGCATTGAGATCATTAAGATGATCGGCACTGCCGGCAGCGGACACCCCGGAGGGTCGCTCTCCGAGGTTGAGTTGCTGAGCGCGCTCTACTTCCGCGTGCTTCGGCACAATCCCAAAGATCCGCAGTGGCCGGACCGCGACCGTTTTATTCTCTCCAAAGGCCACGGCTGCCCGGCGCTTTATGCCGTGATGGCCGAGGCCGGCTACATTGACCATTCCGTGCTGAGCACGCTGCGCAAGATGGGTTCGCCTTTGCAGGGGCACCCGGACAAGCGCTTTTTCCCCGCGCTTGAAGCCAATACCGGATCACTGGGGCAGGGGATCTCCATTGGCTGTGGCATGGCACTGGCTTCGCGGCTGGACAAAAAAGACTGGCACACGTTTGTGATGTCGGGCGATGGCGAGATACAGGAAGGCCAGAACTGGGAAGCCGCCATGTTTGCCGCTTACCACAAGCTTGAGAACCTGACAGTGATTGTGGACTACAACCATATACAGCTGGATGGCTTCCTGAAAGACATTCTGGATGTGTCTCCGCTGGCGCAGAAATTTGAGGCGTTTGGCTGGCGGACGCTGGAAATTGATGGACATGATTTCAACCAGGTGATCCCGGCGCTGGAAACAGCGCGCGCCGCAAAAGACGGCAAGCCGACCTGCATTGTGGCCAACACGGTCAAGGGCAAGGGCGTTTCATTCATGGAGAACAATCCGGAATGGCACGGTGTGGCTCCCAAGCCGGACCAGGTGGCGGCGGCAGTGGCTGAGCTGGAAGCGGCGGCGAAGAAGCTGTAAACGCAGATCAGGATTAGCCGCGAATGAACGCGAAAAACGCGAATGAACTGAAGCAGGGCATTTGGTGAGAACTCCCTGAGGCAGTAAACGAGGGTAGAAGCTTTGTCGGGATCCTTCGGCGCGCACCAACTCCTACGTCGCCGGTGCTTGCTCAGGATGACAGGGTTTAAGGGTTTCGTTTTAGTTAGAGAGTGATCAGGGACAAGCATAGATAGATTGATCCAAGCTAAGCATAGATGGATTGAAAATAGAACAAAGGAGAGTTACTTGAGCTCAGCAACCATTCCCAATACCAAGCCTAAATATGAACCCAAGATGGGTGTGGCCACGCGCGAGGCCTACGGGCAAGCGCTGGTTGAGCTGGGCACGATCAATCCTAACGTCGTGGTGCTTGACGCTGATCTGGCCAAGTCAACGTTCAGCGCCAAATTTCAGAAGGTATATCCCGAGCGGTTCTTTACTGTGGGCATTGCTGAGGCCAACATGGTTTCCATTGCCGCAGGACTGGCGCTGGCGGGAAAGCTGCCGTTTGCTTCGTCGTTCGCGGTCTTTCTCTGCGACAAAGGTTACGACCAGCTCCGCGTGGGTGCGGCCTATTCACGTGCGAACGCCAAATATGTTGGCTCGCACGGCGGCATCTCAATCGGCGAGGACGGCCCGAGCCAGCAGTCAGTAGAAGATTACGCGCTCATGTGCGCACTGCCCGGCTTTATCGTGCTCAGCCCTTCTGATGAGTTCTGCGCGCGCGCCCTGGTGCGCCGCATGGCGGAGCATGAAGGTCCGGCGTACATGCGCACCGGACGCCCCAAGACGGCAATCATCTATGGCCCGGATGACACGTTTGAGATTGGCAAAGCCAAGCAGCACGGCGATGGGCGCGATGTGGCGATTATCGCGTGCGGGCTGGAAGTGAACTACTCGCTGGAGGCGCAGGCGCTGCTTGCCGGTGAAGGCATTGACGCCCGCGTGATCGACATGCACACCATCAAGCCCGTGGATGAAGCTGCAATCGCCAAAGCCGCGGAAGAGTGCGGCGCAATCGTCTGCGCGGAAGAGCATCTGCTGGATGGAGGACTGGGATCACAGGTAGCGCGCGCGGTGGGCAAATCGCGTCCGGTGCCAATGGAGTTTGTGGGAATCCAGAACACATACGCTGAATCCGCTACGCCAGAGCAGTTGATGGAGAAGTACGGGCTGACAGCGCCATTTATCGTGAAGGCAGTGAAGGCCGTGCTGAAGCGGAAAAGCCGGACATAAAGGCCGGAGTTACAACTTCCCAAAATAGAACACGACATCGTTTTAATTTGAAAATTTCTTCTGCCGTTGTGATTGGCCGCGCATATACTAACGAAGGTTTTTGGATCGATTGAACGAGGTTCTGCCATGACAAAAAATACGCTGAACAATTTCTCAACTCTGGCTCTGGGCGAAGAGGGTCATACGACGTCGATCATAGGCGAAGAAGACTTTTCGGCGCACGCCGAAACAGAACGCAAACTTCACACTGACGGCCGAAAAGGCGGGCCGTTCGGCGCCTACTAAATATTCCTGTCCCGGAAATCTGAATCCATGGCGTTCCTGCTGGCCGGCGGTCATGAGGACCCCAATCTAACCGTTCTGGCGCATGCCGCGCAAAGAACGAATGTGGAGTTGCTGGACGTGCGGCTGCCTGTTTCAGGGAGCCATGCATTCTGCTGGAATCCCGATGAAGGTGCGGCGCGGTTTGCCGGCAGAGAACTCAAGGCCACTGCCGGGTTCATTCGTCACGACGTGTTCGGCGGGATGAATGATCCCAGGCCCGAAGTTTCCGCTCGAGCCTATGCCTGGTACCAGACGGTGATGGGCTGGCTTCTATCTGAGCCGCAGATCCGGATCTTCAATCGCCGGATGTCACCGGTTGCAACCAATAAGCCGGCCTCGTTGGTGCTCGCCCGGAAGGCCGGCCTGCGCATACCGCCGACCATGATCACCAATCAAGCGGGCAACTTCCACGGCCAGCAATTGGAGTCCATGATCGCCAAGCCGGTGGGCGGCGGTGATTACTGTTACTCTCTGGCAGACGCGTTAGCCAAAACAGATCTGCGCAGCGGACTGGCGGCGAGTCCGGCCATCGTGCAGAAACGCCTGGCGTCTCCAGAGGTGCGTATCTACGTGATCGGGCAGTCCGCCTTTGCCTTTGAAGTGCGCAGCAGCTCACTGGACTATCGCGTGAACCAGGACGCCGAGCTCATCCTGTTGCCGGAAGTACCGCAGGAGCTATCCATGCTGCGGCAATTGATGTCACAGTTGGGCCTCGACTTCGGCGCAGCCGATTTCAAGACTGATCCAGATACCGGTCACCTCGTCTTTCTGGAGTTGAATACCTCGCCGATGTTTGCGCGGTTCGATCAGGTCAGCGGTGGACAACTCTGTGCCGCCATCATCCACGAATTGATGGCGGAATAGGGCAAAGCCAAGCGCCTATTCGACTAAAAGTATTTACCTCTCCGTACGGCACGCTGAGCCACAACGTTGCCGGCTTGCGTCGAGCCCAGCCCGAAAGCCACGGTAATCAGCGCCCGTTCAGAAAATCTTCCAGCACGGTAACGTATTTTTCCAGCTCTTCATATGCGGGCAGATGGCCGCTCTTCTCAAAAAAGACGATCTTTGCTCCCGGAATCGCATGTGCCAGCCGCCACGCCGTAAGCGGCGCAACGTTCATGTCATACCGGCCGGTAATGACCAGCGCAGGGAACTTGAAACCGGCAAGCTTTTGCGTCAGGTCCAGATCGGTGGTTGCTTTTGCCACTGCTTCGGCCACTGCGGGCTCGTATCCCAGATCGCCCATGCGGCCCATGTAGGCGTCACGCTTTTCCGGCGAATAAAAGATCATGCGGAAGTGGTTGCGCAGGCTGGCGCGGGCCGCCGCGTCGGTTGCGGGACCAAGCTTTTTCTCCTCCTGCGCATTCTCTTCTTCAATGTCAGGAAAGACCTCCGGCAGCACGTGCACAATGCTCTTCCATGAAGGGCCCGGTGAATCGGAGAGCACCAACTTGGCCACGTGCTCAGGATGGGCCGCCGCATACGCCATCACCAGCAGACCGCCGTAAGAGTCGCCCAGCAGCGCAACTTTCTCCAGGCCAAGCGCCTGCCGGACTGCGTCCAGATCAGCCACCTGCGCGTCCATTGTTTGAGAGAGTGTCGCCTGGGCCGCTCCTGATTGAAGCCGCTTCGATGCGCCGGTGCCACGCTGGTCATACAGCACCACCATGCGATTTTTGGCCACGCGCTCCCAAACGTCATTCTGCACCATGTAGGCATGGGAAAGTCCGGGCCCGCCATTTACGGCGATCACAGGAAGCGCCGTGGCAGCCGCTCCCGGAGTTCCCGCCGGGCCAAAAGTTTCATAGGCGATATCGACCTGGTCGGTGTGGGCCACGCCTTTCGCGTGCGCAACGGGTTGCGCCGTCACGTTCAGGGAGCAGAGAAAAAACGCGGACACAGTTATCAGCTTCATCAAAGCAGTGGACCTCTCAATATCAATATCAAGGATGGAGCGAGGATAGCAGAACCCAGGGTGGAGGGGAGCTTTTGGATAGTGGTGCAGTTTGAATATTCCGCCTTGTTGCAGTGTCTGCACAAGTCGGTGATCTTTGCTCGCAGCAATCGTGTTCTCTTCCACTGATCGTCATCCCGAATCCCCGTCAACGAGCGCGCGCTTTTACCAGCGCGTGAGTAGGGGTGAGGGACCTTGCGTTGTGACTGCAACTCAAACTGTACCTCTACCCAAAATTGTCAATTTTGGCAATGACCCGATTTTGGCAATTCTGGCAATTCCTTCGCCCCCCTCCCCCACCTGGCATTCCACGCCATTTCACCCGACTCGCACCCCATGTCACCCCACTTTCACCCCAGGCTTGAACCCCAGAGTACGCCACCCCACCCCGTCATTTTGCAGGCGCGTTGCAGATAAAAGACTTCCGCAATTCGATCCTTGCGCCACGCTTGGGAGACCCTTGGGTGGCCCTTGCGTGGCCCTTGCGTGACCCTTGGGTCACCCAATCCCAATCCCAGACCCAATCCCAGAGATTGGACGTAGGTTTACCCTTTTCCGGCTCTCTTTCTGGATCAGTGTTATCAGCGTTGATCAGCGGTAAGGTTTGGCCCTGGTTTTCAATGATCTTGCGCACGTTCGCGCAGCTTCATCCTAGCCGATTTTTGGTTACGAACAAAGCACGAATTGGTACATCTTGACAAAACGCTCCTGCGGCGCTGTTCGTTTTCGCGCACCCCTGTGGAATGCAGTCCCGCCTTGATGCGCCAGCTCCCAGAAGGGAGCGGAAGAGCCTGGCCCAGGCGCGGAAGCCCTCGAATCGATGGACTCAGAAATAGTCCCCGCCCCGGCACGCGCTGATGCTTGCGCGTGCTGGGTTGAAAGGGGGACTTGGTTCGTATCAGGGCACCAGCCCAGCCCTCGCTTTCAAGCGGGGGTGAGCGAAGCGAAAGGTGCCGTCCGAACACATACTTTTTGGTTCGTATCAGGGCACGAGCCCAGCCCTCGCTTTCAAGCGGGGGTGAGCGAAGCGAAAGGTGCTGTCCGAACACATACTTTTTGGTTCGTATCAGGGCACGAGCTTCAGTCGTGCCGTCGCGGAGTATTAAATTCAGGGGCTTTTAGCCCCTGAAAATACTATTTGGGAGAAGCCCTTTTCTGTTCTCCCTTTCCGGCCAGAACCGCAAGCAGTTCGCGGTTGGCCTGGGCGCGGAGCTCTTCCGTCCGGTTGCGGATATCGCGCAGGCATTCCCCCGGAAGGACCTCCGGCCTGGTCGCGGTGTTCATCAGCTCCAGATTGTCAAGGCTGATCAGGGCTGTGCCGTATCCACGGTTGAGCTGGTTCAGGATCTCATATAACTGGGGTGTGGCCAGCGGGTTGGGGCGGCGGCGCGGGGGTTGATGTTGCGCCAAAGGATTGGAGCGTTTAGCTTTAAGAACAGCCATCGTTGCCTCCTTAACAGGTGATGTTGGTCAGGGCGCGTTCGGTGTTACTAGCACCGGGCGCTGCCCGTTGGGTTTGGGTTTTACTTCTTTTTGGTTTTGCGAGGCACGGCCTTTTTGGGCTGTGCCTTTTGTTTCTCCCGGAGTTTTGAGTAACGTGTTTTCCTGCCGTTGGCGATCTTCGGCAGAAGCTTGCGGACGTTTTCGATTTCCTCTTCAGTCCAGGCGTGGATTGTCATCCCGCCGCTGCTCAGCATTTTCGGTGTTGGCACCTTGCCGGAAGAGATATAGCGGCTTAGTGTGGCTCCTGCTATGCCGAGCTTCTTTGCAACCTCCTGTGTTGAAAATGTCCGCATTCTGTATGAATCATACAGATAACTATTGGGACTGTCAAATTGAAATTACTTTGATTTTGAAAATCCGATCTAAGTTGAATCAACAAAGTTCTTTGCAAGCACAAACGTCAGAGCGCCGGAGGCGCGAAAGAGGTTAGCCCAGCGCGTAAGAGGGTGTTACGAAACACATTGCAACCACTGTTGGCAAATTGCTGAATCTTAGAGTGACCGCTGCAACAGAACGCGAAGATGTTTAAAGATCTTCAGGCTAGCGCAAACTTTGCCGCCAGCAATGAACCGCCCAGAATGTTGATCATGCGTTTCAAGTTGTAAGCCATGACTCCCAAACTGATTTCTGTTTGTGCTCCCCTAGTCCCGCGCAACAGGAATCGCGGATGTCCGAAGATCTGATATTTCAGCGCAGCAAATGGGTGTTCTGCAATCGATCGCCGCAGCCGCATCGCTTTCGCCGTGGCTCGTTGCTGCATGCGCTCCAGCGCTCCATCCTGCTGGTGCTTCTTCAGTAACCGACGTTTACCTACAGTACAACGCGACTTCAGAGGACACGCCCCGCAGACCTCCGGCGGAGCCGCGTAGACCATGTAGCGGTCCTTGCGCTGACGCCGATTCAGACGCTGTCCTGCTGGACATAAAAATGTGTCGCTGGCCTCCTCATAAAGAAACTGGCTGCGCTGAAACAGGGTCCCGTCTCCACGATTGTTCACTCCTCGGTTCGCCGGCACGTGCGGAACGATTCCCTTGCTCTCGCATCTTTCCGCCTGTTCTCCATTTGAATAGCCCGCATCTGCCACCACGTTCAGCTTTTGTCCCGGCTCGCTCACCGCAGCTTGCGCTGCTTCCGCCATCGGCTCCAGACTGCGATTATCCGTGGCTTCCGTGCTTACCTGCTGCGCCACAATCAGAGCATGTTCGGCATCCACCGCGGTTTGCACGTTGTAGGCCGGAACCTTGCCAGCGGGGGTGCGCATAAAGCGGGCTTCCGGCTCGGGATGCTGCTTTAGTTTCTCCAGCGCTGCCGCTACCGCTGCTGAATCAATCTCCACTTCTTCCTCAGCATCGGCCTGCTCCATCCCCTCCAGATACCGCTCCAGCGCCCTGCGCTCATGCACGCTTTGGCTGCTGCTCACGGCGCGAAATTTTGATCCATCGATGGCCACCCACTCGCCCCTCACCAACCCGACAGAACGGGCAAACCGAATCAGTTCCGCTCCCGCATCCGTTACCGCCGCACCATGCAACCGCCGGAACTCGGCAATCGACTTATGGTCCGGCGCTAGCCGCCCCAGCAACCACATCACCTCAATGTTGCGCTGGCACTCGCCTTCCAGCCTTCGCGACGAACGGATCTGATGCAGGTATCCGTACAGATAGAGCCTCAGCAAATCGCGTGGATCATATCCCGGCCGCCCCGTCTCGGCAGCTTCGGCGCGCGCGAATCCCAACCTCTCCATATCCAACCTGCCGACAAAGGCATCGATCACTCGGCACACATGATTTGCCGGAATCAGTTCCTCCAGCGTCACTGGAAACAGCGTGCCCTGCTTCCTTCCCACTCCTTGGATATAAGCCATGCCTTGCTACTCGCTCCTGCCCGAATCTTCTCATTCTTTTGTGCAACGTCAAGAGTTTCGTAACGGCCTCGTAAGCGCTGGGTAAGCTGAAATTAAGAGAGGCAAGCCCCGTAGGGGCGGCACAAAATTTTATTCGCGCTCCACTTTGCTGCGCGCAAGCCTGCGGCGCAAGGAAAGGTTCTTTTGCTCAGCTAACCGAGCACTTACCCCCGTCAACGCGCGCTGCGCGCTTCGGGGACGTACTGGGCTATCTTCGCGACGCGCCTATCGGCGCTGAGCGTAGATTACCGCTGAATGCTTCATGGGATTTGAGAGTCTGAGCAAACGATAGCTTCTGTGGTGAAGAGAACCATCTTGAGTAATGCGGCTAATTTAGAAGGGAGGCCTTGCATTCATTGCAGACCATAGGACGCAGTCTTTCAACGCAGGTGCGTAATGCCTTACCACAGCGGTTACGGTTTCCATGAACGAGCTGTCGGCCTCGGGGTGAACTCGGATCAATTCCAGACGCTTTTCGGGATCCCAATCGACACCACGGCCGAGAGGCTCCTGTTCGGGATCCGTTCCATCCATTCCTTCTGTAAAGAGAACCACGCGAACCTCCCGTTCGTATGCGAACATCGGTCGCTTCTTTGTTACGAGATCGGAAAGCGTAGGAGTTTGCTTGTTACTGCCAGGAATTCCGTAGGTCACTGGATACAGAGGTAAACTGCCAATGGACTCTCGTAGCTTAGCAAACGTCGTTTGGATTGCGACTCCTTCAATGGAGCGGCAGTAGATGCGCCACAAAGCATGCGACTCGTGGTCTGAGGCGCTCCAGCAATTAACAAACGTCTGCCGACGCCACATTTTGATGATCCTCTCGGATCGTTGCATCGCGGCTTCTGGCATCATGTCAGGTGAAGGGAGCGTGATGGGCGGGTGGCGGGAAATCACGTGGGCGAGCTGGTCACCAGTGAGGGTGATTTCCCACGGATCGCCGAGAACATCCGCTCGCGATAGCCAAAGCTGCTTCTTTTGAAGCAACCAGACGAACCGCGCGAAACTCATGTAGCGCCAGACCTTTTCCTCATCGGCGGGAACGGGGCCAGTTTTCGTCATTGAGGCGTTTCCCCGCTAGCTTCTGTATGCGGGGCCGGCCCGCACAAATGCACAAAATCTGAAGCAAGATTACCGAAGCATTCGAGTTCAGATTGAGCAAGAAGCACCGCGTTTGAATTGTTTGTGGGGTAAACGTCTCTTGTGATCTCAATCTCCGCACTGATTTTCGTCTTTTCCATGACAACAGCTGAAACCCTCGTGGTTTGGCCAAAGAAGCCATTTCGCCGATGACCGACCTCGGATTCGAAGTGTTGGCGTTCATTTCCCACACGGAATGTGATTTGCATGTCACCATAAAGCGCGGACATCAGCGCTTCCTGACCAATCCCTAGTTTTTCGAGATCCGAAAGATCAAGCACGATAATCCCCGGGCCAGCCTTTGGGAGTTGCTCACGCTTCTGGTGGAGAATTCCACGCAATCTGAGATGTGTTTTGTCTGGTTTCAGAAGCTTTGGGTCTGAGCCAAGTGGGTGTACGGCAACGGCAGTGTGGTCGTTCTCTGAACCGGTGTCATCGAATCGAGCAACAAATGGTGCTCTCTCTACTAGGTCGGCTTGCTTGATCTGCGCTTTCAGCTTCTCGCTGTCAGTGTAGTCAAAAGTGGGTTCTGCCGCCGCACCCTCCACGACGATACTGTTGTCTTCAGGTCCGTAATGATATAGCGTCGCTTTCTTTACGTTCCTTTCAGTGAGATCCTTCAGCATCTGCCCAACTCGTTTCGTGGCACGCTTCAATTGCGAAGAATAGGCACCAAAATCTTCGGTCATGGAAATCAGGATCGAGAAGCGTGACGGTACCTTGCATAGTCGAGCGAATATTTCTTCGGTGGCGGAGTCTGCGCTGGCACGGGCTTCGTCGAGACCAACCTTTCGGATCTCAACAAAGTAATCCTTGTCGCGTGCGACACAAAGATCAGGCCCAGCCTTAGGAGCAAAGGGCTCCATAGCTACATGAAATCCCTGTCTTCCTAGAAAGACAGCATATCCCATCTCGCCCAAAGTTTCTGCGAAGTCGGCTTTCAGTTTGCTCGCTAATCGAATCGAATCACACTTGATCAATCCACTATTGAGAATAAAATCGGCGAGATCGTCAGCGTAGCGCCCCACTAAATTGTTAGCCTGCCTATTCCAAAGAGCCAGGGGGTGTTGCGAATCGGCCGGTTTGATCAATCGCTCGACCCATTCAGTACCGAAAAGTTGTTCAAGATGTTTCACCGCTCAATCACACTATTATTTCCGAGTACTACCAAATGGTGCAAGGCGCAAATCTGGCGAGCAGGCGAACAGGGTTTCTCAATCCAACTCCCTCAACCCTCTCCTCCCCAGATACACACCCAAACTTCCCAGCAGTGCCAGCGCTGACATGCCTGCAATCGCGTGCGGAGCGCCGACCAGGTGCGCCATAGAACCGGCGACGAGGCAGCCGATCGGAGGCAGTCCGAGGAAGGCCGTGGAGTAGATGCTCATTACGCGGCCGCGCATCGGGTCTTCCGCCAGATGCTGGAGCGTCGAGTTGATCGTCGCCACGGAGATGATCATGCAGTATCCGGCCACCATGAGCAGGAATCCGGAGAGATAGAAGTTGCGCGAGAAGGTAAAGGCGATGATGGCGGCATAAAATCCCACGGAAGCGCGGACCACGAAGAGCCCGCGGCGGCGGATATACATAAGAGACGCAATGGTGATGGCGCCGAGAAACGCTCCGGCGCCGGAGCAGGCCATGAGCACGCCCAGGCCGGACTCATTGCTGTGGAGGACGTCGCGGGCGAAGTAAGGAACAAAAGTGAGATAAGGAATGGCCAGCAGGCTGCCGATAGCCACCTGCAACACCAGTGACGACATGGCCGCGTGCTTGAAGAGATAAGCGAATCCCTGTTGCAGCTTCTCCCAGAGGCGGCCTTCCTGATGATGCGCGGGCTCAACGTAGCGGATGCGGGTTAAGGCCACCAGCACGGCCAGGAAGCTCAGTCCGTTGAGGAAGAAATTTCCGGCCACGCCGACCAGGGCCATGGCAAAGCCGCCGAGCGTGGGACCAAGCACGCGCGACATGTTGAACTGCGCGGAGTTGATGGCGATGGCGTTGGTGAGGTCTTCTCGGGGAACAAGCTGCGGCATCAGCGCCTGGTAGCTGGGCGTGTTCAATGACATGGCGATGCCGGTGCCCAGCGCCAGCAGCACGATCTCCTTTACGTTGATGAGCGGGTGGCCGTTGACTTTGATGTACGCCAGCGCCGCCATGGTGAAAGCAAAAAGCATCATGGCCGATTGCGTGATCATGAGCAGCTTGCGCTTGTTCATATGGTCAGCAATCACGCCGCCGATGAGAGCAAACAGCAGAATGGGAATGGACGAAGAGAAGCCGACCACGCCCAGCCAGAAAGCGGAGTTGGTGAGCTGAAGCACGAGCCAGCCCTGGGCGATGTTCTGCATCCAGGTGCCGATATTGGAGAGGAAGTTGCCGGTCCAGAAGAGGCGGAAGTTGCGATGGCGCAGGGCGCGGGCGATGCGCGGAATCTCGATGACGGTGGTTTCGGCGGCGTCCGTCACCGCGCCATGGGCGAGACCGTCCACGGCGTCAGCGCGCGGCAGGCTGGGCTCATCGAGCTTTATTTCGACGGGCTTTGATTTGACGGGCTTTAGTTCGCCGGGCTTGGGTTCGCAGATCGCTGCCGCGATCTTTGCTTGGTCGGTCGCTTCCTCGACTTTTGTTTGTCCGTTCGCATCCGCGACCGGGGGCGGCTCAGCCGCGCTACCGCCATTGATCTCCGCATCCGTACTCAATTGATCCTGACCCTGTAAGTGGCGGATTCGAATAAATGCCACTCTATAGTGTAAGCTTTTTCGTTCCCACCGCAGCGGCACGCAGTAGCTGAAAACCCGGATGGAAAAACCCTAATGTGGGAAAACCCGATGTGGGAAACCCAGATATGGGGAAAATCAGGAGCCAAGAATTGAAACGCGCCAAACTCATCGTCGTCTTATCCGTCTTTGTGATTTCCAGCTTTGCTATGCCGAACCCGGCGGGCTCGGCCCAGCCTGCGCAGGGCGCAGCGCCACAAGCCGCACCGTCAGCAAGTGCCCCCCAGCGAATTTTCGGTTTTCGCGATTTCAGCAAGCAATATCAGGTGGACCAGGAATTTCTGGCTGTCCCCAGCCCGGCGCGCGCGGAGCAGCACTTGAAGATACTGACGGCGCTGCCGCACATCGCGGGATCGCCGGAAGATAAAGCGACGGCTGATTATGTGGCCAAGCAATTCACGGTTGCCGGTCTGGAGACTGAGGTAGTGAAGTATTCAGTGTGGATGAACCGGCCGGCGGAAATCAGCGTGGCCGTGACCGCGCCCGCGAACGTGAAGATGAATGGCCCCACACGCGAACATGTGGACGGCGATCCCATGGCGGACAGCGCGCGCGTGGTGATGCCGTTTAACGGGTCGTCGCCTTCAGGCGATGCGGAGGCCGAGGTGGTGTACGCGAACTATGGCCGTCCGGAAGATTTTAAAAAGCTTGAGGAGATGAAGGTCGATGTAAAAGGGAAGATCGTGATTGTGCGCTATGGCGATAATTTTCGCGGCGTGAAAAGTTTTGTCGCAGAAGAACATGGCGCCGCCGGAGTGATCATCTATTCGGATCCGATCGATGATGGCTATTTCAAAGGCGATGCGTATCCCAAGGGGCCGTGGCGTCCGGAGAGCGGTGTGCAGCGCGGGTCGATCCAGTACATGTTCAAATATCCGGGCGACCCGACGACGCCGGGAGTTGCGTCGGTGACGTCGCTGCCGGAGTCGCAGCGCGTGCCGCCGGAGAAAGCCGTGGACCTGGCGAAAATTCCCACCACGCCGCTTTCGTATGGTGACGCGCGTCCCATCCTGGAAAACCTGGCTGGGCCGGAGACGCCGCGCGACTGGCAAGGCGCTCTGCCGTTTACCTATCACGTGGGCCCTGGCCCGGTGAAAGTAAAGATGCACCTCAAGCAGGATTATCGCTACTGGACGATCTGGAACGTGATCGGAAAAATTCCGGGGACGAAATATCCTGATGAGTGGGTCGTGCTGGGGAACCATCGTGACGCATGGGTCTACGGCGCGGTCGATCCCAACAGCGGAACCGCGGCCATGCTGGAAACAGTGCATGGGCTCGCGGAATTGCTGAAGCACGGCTGGAAGCCGGAGCGAACGATAGTCTTCGGCAGCTGGGATGCCGAGGAGCAAGGTTTGATCGGCTCCACTGAATGGGGCGAGGAGCATGAAAAAGATCTGGCCCATGCCGTCGCTTACTTCAATCTGGATGTCGCGGTCTCCGGCACAAACTTTGGCGCGTCAGCGGTGCCAAGTTTGAAAGGCTTTGTGCGTGACGTGACCAAAGTTGTGCCCAGCCCCAAGGGCGGAATGCTATACAACGTATGGAAGGACGAAAGGGCAAATCGCGCTGACCGCCGTCCTGACTCAGGCCAGAACCGCGGACCGAACGCGCGCGTGGAAAATGATGTTCCCGTGGGCGACCTCGGCAGCGGCTCCGACTACAGCGTTTTCATCCAGCATCTGGGCATTCCATCCACTGACATGACGTCAAGCGGCTCTTACGGCGTGTATCACTCGGCCTTTGACAACTTCAACTGGTTCAAGAAATTTGGCGATCCCACATTCGTTTACGAGCAGGAAATGGCGCGTGTGTTCGGCGTGGAAGCGCTGCACATGGCCGCGGCTGACGTTTTGCCGTATGACTACGAGCTGTATGGCAAAGAGATTGGCGCTTACATTGATAACTCTCGTGACAAAGCCGCGCGCGTGCTGGGCGGCAGCGCACCCGATTTCAGCAAGGCCTCCGATGCAGCCAGGCGCTTTATGAATGCCGGCGCAAAGATTCTGGCCATCCAGAAAAGTCCGCCGCAGGATTCCGCCAGGCTGAACCAGGCGCTCATTGGTGCGGAGCGCGCGTTGCTCTCTCCGCAGGGACTACCAAACCGGCCATGGTTCAGGCACGTGATATATGCGCCGGGACAGTACACCGGATACGCGGCCGTGGTGATTCCCGGCGTGAATGAGTCCATCGACGCAAAGGACGCGCAACTCACAGCGGCACAGCTACAGGTATTAACGGACGCTCTCAACCATGCTGCCGCCGTGCTCGAAGGATATCAATGAAGCCGTAAAGCTCTTGCCAGAGACTCTTCAAGCTCCGCAGGTTCGGCGATGGGTGGCTGGCAGGTAAAGCCGCTGCAGACCACGGCAACGGTGTGTCCTTTCTTCACCGCCGGCAAATTGGGAATGGTTTCCGCCAGTGCTGGCGGCAACATGTGCGCCGCCACCTTCCCTTCCAGCAGATGCAGAACGGACTGATTTAACCCCAGGGGTCTAAGTGCTGCGGCTTCCAGTTGTGCGCCTCTCTCTCCGCCGCCGGTGATTACCACCTGCGTATGCGGTTGCAGATACATGCCCAGCGCGATTCCGTAGGTGGCGGCAAACAAGCCATAGTGCGCGGCAATGCCGGCAAAGGCCTTGAGCGTGCCTTCGGCCACATCGCGGTGCCGCGCGGCGTTTGTATAAGCGTGGAGCCGCAACAGGGCAATCGCAGCGGCAGGATTACCGGCCGGCGTCGGCGAATCCTGCAATGGCTTGCGTCGCGCCGCGAGCGCGCCCAGAATCAGTCCATCGCCAACATCTGGCCCGCTTGCCATATCAAAAAAACCACCCTCACGCGGATCATGGAAGCGTGCCACCATGGCGTCGGCAATCTTCTCTGCAAAATGGAAATAGCTCAGATCGGTGCTGGCCTCATAGGCGTCCAGGCAGGCGATCACGGTAAAAGCATAGTCATCCAGCACGCCGGGAACGTGGCGTTTGGCGGCCTGCGGGTCGGAATATGCGATCACATGCTGCAATCCCTGTTTTGCGCTCCACCCGTGGGAGAGAATGCGGTCCAGCGAGCGCAGGGCAAATCTGCGCGCGCCATCCAGCTTGAGCACGCGGGCCGTCTTCAGGTATGCGGAGACACACAGCGCATTCCAGCCTACATAGACCGTCTTGTCCACAAAAGGGGTAGTGCGTTGGAGCCGCGCGGCATGCATTTTCTTTTTTGCTGAATCAAGAACCACCTGTACTTCCTGCGGCGTCTTCTTCACGCGCTCCGCCACTTCTTCAATGCTGGCGCGAAGGTAGAGCACGTTCTTGGCGGGATTGTGGTGCATCTCGCCCACTTCGCCAATGTCATAGTGCAGCATCGCCACCTGCAGCTCATCGCTGCTGAGCACGGCTTCGGCTTCGTCCAGCGTCCAGGTGAAGTAGTCGCCATCGTCCTCAAGCGTGACATCCGCGTCCTGCGACGCATAAAAGCCGCCGTGCTCCCGGTCCGTGAGCACTTCATCCATCCAGCGCACAATATCTTTTGCCACAAATGCAAAAAACTCATTGCCGGTGAGCTGATAACCATGCACGTAATTCTTCAGCAGCTCAGAATTGTCATACGACATTTTTTCAAAATGCGGAACGATCCAATGCTCATCCACTGAGTAGCGATGGAAGCCGCCGGCAAGCTGGTCATACACGCCGCCGCGCGCCATCTTTTCCAGCGACGTGGTAATCACGTTCAACAGTTGCTCGTCGCCGTTTTCGGGCCCCCATTCGCGCGCCGGTTTTGCGCGTGAATGGGCTGAGCGTTGCATCAGCAAGTCCATGCCGCTGGGATGAGGGAATTTTGGTGATGAGCCAAAGCCGCCATGCTCGGGGTCAAACAGCTTCACCGCCGATTCCACCATGGCGTCAATCAGCTCCGGCTTGAGCGAGCCTGATTTGCCGGCGAACCCCTCGGCCTGGCTGATCGCGCCCATCACGCTCTCCGCTGATTCCATCACATCGCCGTGCTTCTCGCGGTAGGCCTGCGCCAGCGTCAGCAGCACCCGCCTAAAGCTCGGCCGCCCCTGATAATCCTGCGGCGGAAAATAGGTTCCCGCATAAAACGGCTTGCCCTCAGGCGTAAGAAACGCCGTAAGCGGCCAGCCGCCCTGTCCGCTGATGGCCTGCACCGCGCTCTGGTACCGGCTGTCCACATCAGGGCGCTCGTCGCGGTCAACTTTAATGGCGATGAAATGCTCATTAATGATCGCTGCAATCTCCGGGCTCTCATACGATTCGCGGTCCATCACATGGCACCAGTGGCACCACACCGCGCCAATGTCCAGCAGGATCGGCTTGTTCTCCCGCTGCGCCGTGGCAAATACCTCCGCTCCCCACTCATGCCAGTGGATCGGCTGGTGCATGGCGGAGCGCAGGTAAGAAGAGGAGGCCTGAGCAAGAGAGTTGGGAGCGACTTCGGACATGTGTTTAGTTTATCGTTTTATCTGGCAGTGATGTAATCGGACAGTGTGAATAGCAACGAAGGTGAACACACTCACTAATTTCGTCATCCCGAACCCCGTAAATGAGGGCGCGTTTGCACTAGCGCCCGAGTCTGGGGCCCCCAAGCGCGCCGTTTTTGCGCGATTGGGGTGGAAATAGGGGTGAGGGACCTTGTGTTTGGCTTTTCTAAAGGCGCTTGAACTCACAGCTCAACAGGAGCCAGCCATATGCGCATCGCCATCATCTCCGACATTCACGGCAACCTGACGGCGCTTGACGCCGTTCTGGCCGATCTCCGTCAGCAAAAGCCGGATGTGGTTTTCCATGGCGGCGACCTCGTGTTCGGCGGATGCAACCCGGCCGAGGTGATTGACTGCATCACGCAGGAAGGCTGGCAGGGCGTTCTGGGCAATACAGACGAAATGCTCTGGGACCAGCAAGCCCGCGCCGCTCTGGAAGCCTCGGCGCCCAAGCTGAAGCCGCTGTTCCGAGCGCTGTTCGATTTGTGTGGTCCGGCGACAACGCAGATGATCGGCAAATCGCGACTTGCATGGCTGCATGAATTGCCCACCGAACTTCGGCATGAGAATCTGCTGCTTCTCCACGCCAGTCCCGGCAACCTGTGGCGTGCTCCCATGGACACGGCTGACAACACTGAACTGGAAGCGACCTATGGGAAGCTGAACGCCGCGATTGTCGTCTACTGCCACATCCACCGGCCATTCATCCGCAAAGTTGGAACCATGACCGTTTGCAATACCGGCAGCGTGGGCGCACCGTATGATGGCGATCCTCGCGCTTCGTATCTTCTAATCGACGATGGTGTATCGGCAATCCGTCGCGTGGAATATGACGTGGAGAAGGAAGCCGCACGCCTGTTGTCCTCTAGTTATCCGCTCAAGGAATGGATCGCGGAAACCCGGCGCCGCGGAAGCTACGTGCCGCCGCCGGAAGAGAATGGATAGTCCCTCAAGCCGTAAAACCGCCATGGTGCACGCACCGCCTGTGCCTCTTGTCCGCTCGCCGCGGCCTTGTCTTTCTGGCAAACCAAAGTAACGCGAGGGGTCACACCAAACTGCTGCATAATGACTCCATTCTGCTTAGGGCTAGATGGGGGAAACTGTGAATTTCATTCGCTCAAGAAGTTTCAAGCCGGTTCCGGTGCGCTTCTGGGTTGGCTTGTTCAGCGTTGCCTTGTTCTCTGCGGTGATGTCTGCCCAAACCGCCGGCAGAAAAGAAATCGTAAAGCAGGCAAGGCAGTCCTACTACTCCCTGAAAGACCAGGGGTTGGCAGAGTTCCAGTGCATCACCGTGCCCAACTGGCAGCTGTTGCTTACCGAGCAGAAATTAGACGCGGACCAGGTCAGCCGGGCAGTGCAACTGCTGAACAAAATCCAGTTCTCGGTCTCGCTGGTAGCCGGAGGCGAGGCCAGGGTGACCCACAACGAGGTCTTCGCCGAGAATGAAGAGGTGGCCAAGGGGCTGAGCCAGATTTACAGCGGAATGGAGCAGATGACCACTGGTTTCTTCCAGACCTGGTCGGCGTTCTCCATGTCGCCTGCTTTGCCCGAAATTGGAGGGGATTATCAACTGGAGAAGACGGGGACCGAATACCGCCTCTCCTACAAAGACGGAACGGCTGACGTCGTGACCCTCCTGGATCGGGATTTTGTCATGAGCTATCTCAAGACCACGACGCCGGAATTTGACAGCACAATCAGGCCCCAGTTTAAGAAGACTGCCCAAGGCTTATTAATGACCGGCTATAGTGCGACTTATACGGGCAAATCAGCCGCCGATACGACTGAGTTACAGATCGCAATCGATTATCAAACAGTGGACGAACTGCAGTTACCACAAAAGCTGGATTTGAAGGGTGCCTATGGCGGCTCGCCGTTCCACGTGGAGGTGACCTTTAGCGGTTGCCATGCGGTCCGGCACTGATTGAAAAAACAACGACGAACATAGTCAGTCCTCTCCCCTTAGCAACGTCATCCCGACGGCCGTCAACGAGCACGCGCATCCTTCAGCGTGCGAGTAGGTCGGAGGGACCTTGTGCTTGAAGAGCTCGCCTTCACCTACCAACCTGCAAATATTTTTTTCATATTGCTCAAAGCTCATGACTTTCTTCAAAGAGATCGTGATATCACCTTACCCCGCTCCCACTTCCGCCGCTTCCTTCTTCAGCTTTGCCAGCTTGCTCATCAGGAAAAGCAGATAGCCCACGTAGATTCCCCACGCCGCCAGGTAGCCTGCCCAGAGATAGCTGATTGGAGCAACATGGCCGGGCGTGGCAAAGAAAACCGCCGGCAAAAGCATCATGCCGACTGCGCCGCCCGCGGCCCTCTGGATGTGGCCGGCATTGATTTTCTGCGCGGTGCGCTCCATCTCATAGCGGAACCAGCAAATCAACACGCTGAAGCACAGGAATGCCAGCATATTGATGGACATGATGTGCCCCATTCGGGGATCAATACGAGGGGTGAACAGCATTGGCGGGGGATGGTGGGTGCGGAACCAGCGGTTCGCCATATAGACAATCGGCACATCAAGAAACGCGAAGATGGCCAGGGCGGAAGCCAGCACGGAAGTTGAGCCGCCTGTTGACGACCGGCGCATCACCAGGTAGCTCACGTAGAGCAGCCAGAGCATGAGGGTGGTGTTCAGCCGCATGTCCCACGGCGACCACCAAACGCCCCAGGCATAGCGCGCCCAGATGGGGCCGGTAATCAGCACCACGGAGCAGAAGACCACGCCCACTTCAGCCGTAGTCGCGGCCAGCGCGTCTGCCTGTGGGCTACGCTTCCACAGGTAATAGATGGAGGCGAGAAAGTTGACGAAGAACAGCGTGAAAGCGACCGTCGCGGCCGGCACGTGGACGTAAAAAATTCTCTGCACATCGCCCATGGTTTCTTCCGTGGGCGCCACGACCAGGCCCTGGTAGGTCCCGTAGGCCAGGAACAGGCAGCAAAAGGCGGCGAAAGCGAAAAATAGTTTGGTTTTCATTCTGCGTTTAACACCGTTTCAAATAGCAGGAAGCATGCCGTGGTAAAGATCACGCAAAATCCCGCCAGAAATTTTAACTGCACATTCGGGGAGCCATCACCGCTCAGCACCTGCGTTGTGCCGGTTACCATGCTGAGCACCGCCGGAATGGAAATCGGCAGCAGCAGCAACGGCAGCATGAGCTCGCGGTTGCGCGTGCGTATGGACATGGCGGCAAAAAACGTGCCGTTTACCACCAGCGCCCAGGTCCCCAGCAGGGTCACCACCACCAGCTGCCAGAGCGGCCCCACTGAACTAAGATTGTAAAAGACCACGAACAAAGGGGCCATCAGGCATTCCAGCAGGGTAATCAGGATGAAGTTGCCTATGACCTTGCCCAGAAAGAGCGCCTCGGCAGGCGCCGGAGAGACGCGATAGGCGTCCAAAACGCCGTTGCGCAGCTCGCGCGCCCAGGACTGGTTCAGCGCCATGGTGGTGGAAAAAAGGAACGCGATCCAGATCAGCCCGCCCATCACCGGACGCGAATCTTCGCGCTCAAAAGCAAAGCTGAAGACCACCACCACGATCAGGGCAAAAAACATCATGGAGTTAAAAACGTCGCGCGAGCGCCACTCCAGACGAAGGTCCTTGGATACGTTGATCCAGGCGAGTTTTGCGAACGACCCAGTCATGCCTGGCCCTTCATGGACCTTCATGTTTGACTCCGCGTCATAGGCCCATGGTCCACGAGCTGCCCGTGCGAGAGCATGAGATATTCGTCCGCCAGATTGGCCAGCAGTCCTACCTGGTGCGTGACCAGCAAAATGGTGGCGCCGCTGGAACGCATCCCGGCCAGCAGCGTGGCAATCTGTAGCGCCGAGTCAGGGTCGACATTGGAAAACGGTTCATCCAGCAGCAGCAGCTTGGGCTCGTGAAAAATAGCGCGGGCCAGTGAAAGCCGCTGGCGCATCCCCTGGGAGTACTGCCCCACGCGACGTTCCAGCGCAGGATCAAGTCCAACGCGCTCCATGGCTTTCGTGAGCGGCACGTCAGAGTCCATGCCGTATAGCTGGGCGAAAAAGCGCAGGTTCTCCATGCCGGAAAGTTCGTCATAGAGCAGAGGAGCGTGTGCCATGTAGCCCATGCGATCCAGCGCCTGCTTGTTGGGAATACCGTAAATAAGGATGTTGCCTTCCGTGGGCTCATTGAGTCCGGCAATCATGCGCAACAGCGTGGACTTGCCGGCGCCATTTTCACCGCGCAGCACGTAGAACCGCCCTGGCCGCAGTTCAAGCGAAATTCTTCGTACCGCGGCTGTGCGGCCATAGATCTTGGAAACGTTTTCCGTCCGGACAGGAGAGGCGTCGAGATTCGTCAGCGGCGGACCTCAGTATCCTTTATTTGACTGAGGTTGGGCCGCGGGGGCTCCCGGGGCCCCAGGCTGTCCCGGCTGAGGAGCATATTTTGAGGCGCATTTCGCCTGTAGCTCATTGGCGTAGAAAACGCCATCATGTTTGTAAATGCCCATGGCCAGCGCCTGCGAGTTGTCTTTAAAGGTATCTGGCGGCGGCTCACTGCCTTTGTACACCACGTGCAGCGTCTCGCCGTTTTCTACCAGCAGGAAGTCAGCATGAGGACCGTCCAGCTTGATGGATCCCGGCTGCACACTGCCGGCCACGCGCAGGTTTCTCTTGTACACATCGTCGCCCATTCCATGCAGTTCTTTAATGGTGACGTAATAGCTTTTGCTTTCCTGCGCGCCCAGATAGGCCAGGTAAGCCAGGGTCAGTACGATCACGGCAATCGCGGACCCAAACTTGAGATATTTGCTGGTTGCTAGTGACATGGCATCTCAAAGGTTATCCCCGCTTGCCGCGCGGGTCAAGAGGCTTATGAAGATGCGTGACAATGATCACATAGGCTTTCTATGGCGCGTATAATAAAGGGTTTCCGGTCATAAGGTGGATTTTTTATGAGCACAACGCACAGCACCCCGCAAACTGGCACTCAATCGCAAATCAAACCCAGGGAAGAGTGGATTGTCCGCCGCCGCGAGCACGCAGCCCGCACTGGCGACAACAACGTCTCCCAGATGCACTATGCCCGCAAAGGGCTGATTACAGAGGAGATGCTGTATGTAGCCGACCGGGAAAAGCTCAAGCCGGAGGTGGTCCGTGACGAAGTAGCCGCGGGGCGCATGATTATTCCCGCCAATATCAACCATCCCGAGCTTGAGCCCATGGCGATTGGCGTGGAATCGCTGTGCAAGATCAACGCCAACATTGGAAATTCCGCCATCACGTCCAACGTGGACGAAGAACTGAAAAAGCTGCATACGGCGGTCCATTTTGGCGCTGACACGGTGATGGACCTCTCCACCGGCGGCGGCATCCATGAGATTCGCGAAGCCATCCTGCGGCACTCGCCCGTGCCGATTGGGACCGTCCCGATCTACGAAGCGGTTTCTCGCGTGAAGCGCATTGAAGACCTCAACGCGGACCTGATGCTGGAAGTGATCGAAGAGCAGGCGCAGCAGGGCGTGGATTACATGACGATCCATGCCGGAGTTCTGGTGCAGTATCTCCCGCTGATCTCAAAACGCATTACCGGAATCGTGAGCCGGGGCGGCGCGATCCTGGCGCAGTGGATGGCCCATCACCATAAACAGAACTTTCTTTACGAGCGCTTTGACGACATCACCAAGGTCCTGAAAAAGTATGACGTCTCTTACTCGCTGGGCGATGGCCTGCGCCCCGGTTGCATCGCCGATGCCAGCGATGAAGCGCAGTTCGCCGAGCTCCGCACGCTGGGTGAGCTGACCAGCAAGGCCTGGGAGCATGACGTGCAAGTGATGATCGAAGGGCCGGGGCACGTTCCGCTGGACAAGATCAAAGAGCAGGTGGACAAAGAAGTGGAGTGGTGCCACGCCGCTCCTTTTTACACGCTGGGCCCACTGGTCACGGATATTGCTCCCGGCTACGACCACATCACTTCCGCGATCGGCGCAGCCATGATTGGCTGGCATGGCGCGTCCATGCTCTGCTACGTCACGCCGAAAGAGCACCTTGGTTTGCCCAACGAAAAAGATGTAAAGGACGGCATCATCGCCTACAAGATTGCCGCGCACGCCGCCGATATCGCGCGGCACCGCCCCGGAGCGCAGGACCGCGATGACGCGCTCAGCTACGCGCGCTACACCTTCGATTGGGAAAAACAGTTTGCCCTCTCGCTCGATCCCCAAACCGCCCGCTCCATGCATGATGAGACGCTGGCTGACGACTACTACAAGGAAGCCAAATTTTGCTCCATGTGCGGACCAAAATTCTGCTCCATGAATTACTCGCAGAAGGTTGACGAGTTCAACAAGCAGGTCTACGGGATCGAGAAGACTGATTATTCACAGTTGGTGGAGAAGATTGCGGTAGCGAAGTAGGCAGTGCATTGCTGACCTGTCTGGAGTGTTGCCATGGCCTTTTGCACATCATGCGGTAGTGAAGTAGCCGACTCTGCAAGCTTCTGTACGTCCTGCGGCCAGCGGATGACTGCCAGCGCAGCCAGTGTAGCCAGTGCACAGCCTGCCGCTGTTGACACCATGGTAGTTTGTTCAGCATGCGGCGCCAAAGTGGATGCCGCATCATTGTTCTGTACTGGCTGTGGCAAACGAATGGCGGCAGACTCTCCCATTGTTGCTGCGCAAGCTGTTCCGGCTGAAGCAACCGCAGCGGCAGTTGCTCCGGCGGCAACTTCATCCGTGGCGGCAGCGCCAACACCGGCTGAGACGGCCTTCCACCCAACGCCTGTTCAACCTTCCGCTGAAGCGGCGGCCACGCCACAACTTGCTGCGCAATCGTATGCTGCACCGAGCGATTACCAACCGCCTCAGCCAGGCGGCGGAAAATTTCGTGCCGTTGTGCTGGTCCTTCTGCTTGTGATCGTAGTTGGCGCTTGCGGAGGCTGGTATTTCCTGGGTGTGGAGACTGTCATTGTTTGCAGTCCGCCGGATGTCACGGTCTTTCTGGATGACAAGGAGCTGACGCCGGCGTCTTACGGCAGGTATGTGGTTCCACACCTGTCGCGCAAGACGCATCTTCTTAAAGTGCAAAGCCCTGGTTTTGCCGATACGATTCAGCGGCTTGATTTTCCGCTGACCTCGCTGCATGAATGGGTGAATATCAGGCTGGTGTCCAGCCGGCAGATTCGCCGCTGACCGGCTGAGAACAAGGTTCAGTAAAAAGAAAGCCGGCGCAAAAGGCGCCGGCTTTTCTTGTCTGCCGGATCTTTCTAGTTTTCTAAATCAGAAAAGTGTTTCAATCCTGCCTGCTGCCCTGCCTGCTTCGGCTTTTGTGTGGGCACAGGGCGTGAGAAGTGCCGGATCACAACGTCATCGCCAATCGCGTTTTCAAACTGCTGCGCAACCAGGTGTTGTGCCTGCTGAATGCGCGGTGAAGGCTTTGCCGGTGTTTGCGGGTTGGCCTGCGCCTGTGTGGTTGCCCCAGGTTGTGCTGGTTTTAACGGCGTTGGTTTTGACGCTGTCTGCACGCCTGCCGGAGGCTGTGGTTTAGCCGAACCAGTCTGCACGGTTACACCACCAGTCTGCACGGTTACACCGCCGGTCTGCACGGTAACGCCTCCGCTCTGTGTGGCTTCGCCATTCGAGGCATGGTTTGCCGGGCTGGCCAGCGGCGTTCGCGAATGAAACAACCCCAGGGCGATTCCCATGATAAACAGTGCGCTCACAGCCACGGCGCCTGTAAGAATGGCGCGCAAGGG
Organism: Terriglobia bacterium; assembly: GCA_020072585.1. Classification (GTDB taxonomy): domain Bacteria; phylum Acidobacteriota; class Terriglobia; order Terriglobales; family Acidobacteriaceae; genus Angelobacter. The sequence continues at coordinate 24,344 of JAIQGL010000020.1, forward strand.
CGGGTTAATCCGCTGCCAGAGATGGACCGGAACCGGTGGAACGTCTGCGCGACCTTGCCTCATGGCTGCTGGCGCAGGCACTGAAGAAACAACGGGTGCCATTTCGCGTTCGCGGTTCCTGGAGTTTTCCCGGGGGGCTTCCCTGGAGTCTTCCCAAAGAGTGCTCCGTGCATCCATGCTCCGGTCAGACAGCCTTTCTTCGTGCAAACTTTGCTCTGACTGGCTCGGTTCATGCAAACCTGGCTCCCGTTGACGGACCAATTCCATCAGGCGGGCTGCTGCCAGCTCGCGTGCGGCTTCCAGTTCCGCCGCGCGCTGTTGGGCGTCTGCTCTGCGTTGTTCAAGATCAAGCAGGCGCGCCGCATGTGCGGCCCGCGCTTCTGCTGAACGGACCTGCGCCCGCTTCTTGTATTCCTGAAAGTGGTCGCGGACTGATGCCGCCGTGGATGAGGTCAAGGCCAGTGCGTCTGCCCAGGTCCTTGCCGCTATTTTCGCGCCACTCTCCAGCACGTTATTTCGAGGGTCGTCATTTCCGGACTTGTTGTTGTGAAGATCGCTGGCCTGTGTCTGTTGCGCGCGAGTTCCTGGTGCGCTGAACGGCGTCAGCTGCGCCAGGTATGGCATGGGATCAGCGGCCCTGGATGGTTCTGAAAATGCAGCGGGTTCATCCAGGAAAGCCACCGGCGGAAGTGGCTCCTGCTCCATTACTGGTATATCAATGACCGCGGCCGGCATTTCAATCACGGGAGCAAATGCGGCTTCAAATTCGCGTTCAGGATCGCGCTGCTCTGAGGCTTCGGCGGTCAGCTCCTCTGTATGTCCGGCCATGGATTGTGCATTCACCGGGGCTGTGGGGCTTGGCTGGTTTTTCAAAGTTTCGGGTTGCAAAGCGCCGGATCGCGAAATACCGGGTTGCAAGACAGTGGGTTGCACAACACTGGGTTGCAAGACCCCCGGTGCAACCGCCACGTCAGCTTCCAGTTCCGTTGCCAGGTCGGCCGCGCGTGCCAGCACGTCCGTCCGTTCGCAGACTTCAAACTCAATTTCCAGATCGGCGGGAGCAAGGTGTGCCTGGTCCGGGCTGACCACCTCAACCGTATAGCCTTGTTGCTGCAATTGACTGGAAAGGTCCGTGGTACGTTCGGGATTGCGCGTAAATATGCGAGCCAGTGGCATGGAGGAGCCACCTCCCAGAAATTTGTAACTTGGGTGCCGGACCAACTCCGGCCACACGAGTTAATAGTACAGCAGTGGCGTGATAATTTAGACGCAAATTGCCGGGCGAGGGGTGTCCGGAAGGTGACTATTAGTTCACTTCGGCAAAATCCATACCGTCGGCATACTGCAGGCCGGCGATCTGCTTTGCGTGATGCTGCACTTCCAGATAAGCCGTCATAATCGCAATATGAATCGACTCACGTTGGGCTGCACTGGTGCATTCGGTACGAATGCGGTCAAGTTCCAGATACCGGTCATGGGCCTGCACGAATTTATTAACGACTTTATTCATAGTTTCACCATTGTTCTGGCTGTGAGCGCAACCGCGAATCGCTCAAAGACCTTAGAACTCTGCTTAGTATCCACTAGCAAAGTAACGTTACCTGCATAACGTTACTTGCACGGTGCAGAAGCAGTTTGCGTCCTGGCCCGGACAATTTTCTGTGAGATGAATCACAGCCGTTGCCGATGCCGGACAGCACTGAAGCAGAACAAAATCAAAAACTGAGAATCATCTTATCTTTCCCATGCTGCAGCTGAACCTTTTATGCCGGCTCTTCTGAGTAGACTGATTCTTCCGGAGCGTCCGTGTAGCTCTCAAAATCAACTCTGTAGCCGTCCGGATCGCGCAGCGATGTGACCCACATGCTATTTCCCACAAAAGGCTTCTGCGCTTCAATGCCCCGGGCAATCACCTGCCGATAGATCGCCAGTGCATCTCTGCAAATGAAGCAGATTGAAACGCCGGCGCCCAGTTTTCCCTCTGGACTTCCCGAATTTGGATGGTGATCTTTGCGAAATTCCTGCAGCATCAGGGCCGCCTCGCCTAGCTCCAGCCAGCACCAGCGCACCTTGCCATCACCATCGGGTGTCCATTTTTTCGTCATCTCAAAGCCGAGCCCGTCCACGTAAAAACGCAGAGACGCCTCCATGCTGGAAACCATAAAGAACGGCACCGCCTGTTGAACGTTCACTTCGATCTTTGTCTGTGTTGGCATGATGAATCCTCATAAACGGACGGTTGGGATTTCCGTCCCGCTGTTTCAGGTTTAGCCTTTAGCCGAAGCCGCACACGCAACCTGCTTTTGCTAACGGCCAATTGCCAATTGCTAACTGCTCGCGTACGCCTCATCCAGCAGCTCGATCACATGTTTTACTGGGGTCTTCAGGCCGTGCTGCTCCATACCCGCACGCAACTGGATCATGCAACCCACGTTGGCCGTGGCCAGCATGTCATAGGAGACAGAAGTTACGTCTTCCATCTTTTTTTCCAGGATCTTCATGGAGAGCTCGTTTTGCGCCACGTTATAAACTCCCGCGCTGCCGCAACACTGGTCAGAGTGCGGCAACTCCACCAGCTCGCACCCGATGGCCGTCAGCAACTCGCGCGGCTGCGTGCGGATGCGCTGGGCGTTGGCCAGATGGCACGGGTCCTGGTACGCAACTTTCTGGCCGATCTTCCTCTTCGGCGTTCTCAGGCCAATGCCAGCCAGGTACTCGGTCACGTCTTTCATCTTGGCCGTAAATTCTTTGGCCCGGCTTAAGTACGCCGGATCGTTTTCCAGCAGGTCGTCATACTCTTTCATGTTCGATCCGCAGCCAGCGGCGTTGGTCACAAAGGCGTCATAGCTGCCGCCAAGAAATATGTTTATGTTGTGCCGCGCCAGTTCGCGGGCTTCATCACGCAGGCCGGCATGGGCGTGCAGAGCGCCGCAGCAGCCCTGGCCCTGGGGAATGTGGACCTCAATCCCGTTCTGCGTGAGCACATTTAGCGTGGCCCGGTTCAGGTGTGAGAACGCGACATTATTAATGCATCCGGCAACAAAGGCGACTGTGCCTCTCTTCTCGCCCACGGCGGGGAAGACCTTGCCGATCTCGCCGAAGAAAAACTCCCGGTCGATCTGCGGCGAGAGTCTATCCAGGTCCGCCACGCCCATCAGCTTCAGCAACCCGGACTTCCGTACCAGGGTTTGTAAGCCGGATCGCTGATAGAAACGCATGGTCCCAGCCACAAAACGCAGCGTGTCGAAATTAGGAATTACCCTGTTATAGAAGAAGTTTCGCAGCGTCCGCTGGATGAATGGCCGCTTATAGCCTTGCTCAATCTGGGCCCGCGCCCGCTCCACAATGCGTCCGTACTTTACGCCGGAAGGGCAGGCAATTTCACATGCCACGCAGCCCAGGCAGCGGTCAATATGCGTCACGAACGTATCGCCCAGCGGCATCCTGCCTTCATTCACCTGTAGCATCTGGTAGATGCGTCCGCGGGGTGAATCCATCTCATTGCCCAGCAGTTTGTAGGTAGGGCAGTGGTTCAGGCAGAGTCCGCAGTGCACACAGGTGGAGAGCAGCTCCCAGCTTGGCCGGTCGTGTACCGCGACCACTGGCTTCAGCGAGTCATGCACATGAGGTTCAGGCGCGGTTGTCTCAGACAATGAATCTTCCCCTGTTCAGAATATTTTTGGGATCAATGGCCCGCTTCACTGCGCGCATCATATTCACATCGGTGGGCGTGGTGCCCCAGACGTCAAAGTGGTGCTTGGCCTCCATGGGGCAGTGGGCCACCTCGGCGGAGGAGCCCGGCGGCAGCATTCCACGAAATGCGGAAACACAGTTGGCATATTGCATGGCGGAAGGCGGATCGACCGACAGAGGCAGGAATGCCAGCACCAGATTGCCCGTGGCCGCTCGCCCCACGGCGGCAGGAATCAAATTGTAATCCGGCGCTGCGCGCTCCATCGCCTGCAACGCGGGGCCCACGCTCTGGATGGCCAGATGCGTGTACATCACCATCGCATTCTGGTGCCGGGCCAGCACGCTTTGTTCAAAGTGGGAAATCCATCGCCAGAATTGTTCTTCCCGCACTCCTTCCAGCGTGCGCGTTACCGCAGTGCCCAGTTCGCGGGCATAGCGGGCCAGCACGTTGTCGCTGCCGGCGGCGCGCAGAACAACTTGCCACTCCTCGGCGGGCAGTGACAAAGGTTGTTCCGGGACGTAGTCGTCAGGATCATGCACCGGACCGGGATTGCGCAGATACTCCATCGCTCGCGGCGAGATGATCTCCATGCACATGGGAGTAAGCGGCGACTGAAAGAGGCGTGTCCTGAATTGCAGCGTCTCTTCAAGCGAGTGAAATGAGCAGATAAACGTTCGCGTCTGCCTGGGGCGGGGAAAGACCTTGAAGTTGGCCCGCGTCATCACGGCCAGTGATCCATAACTGCCCGTGAGCAGCTTCATCAGATCGTAGCCGGCAACGTTCTTTACCACGCGTCCGCCGCCCTTCACCACTTTGCCGTCGGTGGTGACGAACTGAATGCCGATCAGAAAGTCCCGCATGTGGCCGAAGGTGGATTTGAGCGGCCCGGCCGCGCCCGTTGCCAGCAACCCGCCGATGGTGGACCGCTCCAGATTAGCGGCATCGCACGGCACCCACTGCTGGTGTTCTCCAAGCCGGCGCTGCATCTCGGCAAACGGCATGCCTGCCGCCACGGCAATTGTCAAATCGCCCGGATCGTACTCTTCAATCTTGTTCAAACGCGCGGTACTGAGCAGAATGTCAATGCGCTCCGGCACTCCGCCAATCTGCTGCCGGGTCAGGCCGCCCGCGGGCGCCACCACCAGGGCACGCTCATTCGCCAGCCGCAAAACCGCGCCCACTTCTTCCGCTGAGCCAGGATGGACCACCACCGCGGGAACTATGCCGTTGATATCGAACGCAGTGCTGCTCACGTGGCTTGCGCCGACAATCGCGGCCAGATCGCGATCAAGCGAAGCCGGACTACTTACCGTGTTCATGCCTGCACTCCCTCCACGGGCTCAATCCTGGCTTTGGGCAGAGGGCCGGTGATCTCGCGGCAGAAGTGCAGATCAGGAATCATCTTCTGCGGATTAAGAATGGACTCGGGATTGAAGGCGTTGCGCAGCCGCACCATCACCTCCAGATCGTCCTCAGTGAACATGGCGGTCATCAGCCCCATTTTTTCCAGGCCTACGCCGTGTTCGCCCGTGATCGATCCGCCAAACTTCAGGCAGCACGCCATGATTTCTTTCGCTGCTTTGCGGCTGTTTTCCGTCTGCTTGGGATCGCGGCTATCAAAAAGAATCAGCGGATGAAGGTTGCCATCGCCGGCATGGAAGACGTTGCCGATAATCAGATTGTATTTTTTGCTGATGCGCTCGATCTCCGCCAGCGTGTACGGGACTTTGGTGCGGGGAATCACGCCATCCTGCGTGTAATAAGAAGGAGAAACCCGCCCCACGGAGCCGAAGGCGGTTTTACGGCCCAGCCACAAAAGCTGGCGCTGCTTTTCGTCCTTGGCATGGCGAACTTCCCGCGCCTTCTGTTGCAGGCAGACCTCGCTCACCGCTTTGGCCTGCTCCTCCACAACTTCCCGCATGCCCTCAAGCTCAATCAACAGCACTGCCGCCGCATCTTCCGGATAACCTGCGTGTACATTGGCTTCCACGCAACGGACCATCCAGCCGTCCAGCATTTCCAGGGCCGCCGGTGTTACGCCGCTCTGTGTGATTGCCACCACGGTATTCGCGGCATCTTCCACGGTGTTGTAGATCGCCAGCAACGTGGCTACATGCTCCGGCAGCTTGGTTAGTTTCACGGTGATTCGCGTCACCACGCCCATGGTGCCTTCCGATCCCACAAAGAAGCCGGTCAGGTCCAGGCCGGTGGAATCCTGCGCTTTGCCGCCCAGTTCAATCACTTTCCCGTCCGGCAGCACAACTTCAAGTCCGGTGACATGGTTCACTGTTACGCCCAGCGCGAGTGTATGTGGTCCGCCGGAATTTTCGGCAACATTCCCGCCGATGGTGCAGGCCTTCTGGCTGGATGGATCGGGTGCATAGTAGTAGCCATGCTTGACTGTGGCATTGCTCAGCTCAAGATTCACCACCCCCGGTTCCACCACGGCCCTCTGGTTGGGGACGTCAATTTCCAGGATCTTGTTCATGCGCGCCAGTGAAAGCACGATTGCCTCCCGCCGTGCGATGGCCCCGCCGCTCAGCCCCGTGCCTGCTCCGCGCGGCACAACAGGAATCTTTTTCTCGCTGGCCAGCCGCATGATCTGCGAAACCTGCTGCGTGTTCTGGGCAAATACCACCGCGCCGGGACGGTGCTTATCCACGCCCGCGTCATACTCATAGAGCATGAGCTCTTCCGGGCGGTCCAGTACTGCGTCTTTGCCTGCAATTTTTTTGAGTTGGCGAAGAATCGAGGAGTCCATGGATTGTCAGCCTCTTGCGCCTTCTGTGTGTTCCTGAAATTCGAGCTTTGCCTGATTGCCTAAATTGTAAACCTTCAGGCGGAAATCGCCAGAATGGAATGATTGTCCCTCCAGGCATTGCCATCTCTGCGGCTGAAAGGGAACCCATGGCGCTTAACGTTATTGCTAGTGTTACGAAAAAGGGGGCTTCTCGCCCGAAACGGAGGATTTGAGATGGGTATATTTTTTACTTCGCCAAAGCCCGCGGCGCCAGCTATCCAGGAGGCGCTCGAGTCTGCATTGACACAGGACCCAAAAGCGCTTGCCGCGCCGCTAAAAACTGAGGCCGCCGCCAGGGCCCACGCGCTGGCGCAAACAACCGCACCTCAGTTCAACCTGAGGAACTTTGTACTTGCATTGATCATCTCGGCGGTCCTGTTGGCCGTCGCAATCTGGGCGGACGATCAGCACAAGGAAATTTCGAAGGCTTTGATGACTTCCTTTACGTCCTTTAGCGGTATTGTGCTGGGGTTGCTGGGTGGCGAAGCGCAGAAGTCTGCTAGTTAAGAAGCAATAGGAGGCGCGATAGGCTTTACAAGCCCAGCGTTACATACTGCGTGCGCCGATGGAGCGCATGGCCTGCGTACTGCCATTTGGCCTGGAAAAAGACGCTCCCTTTGACGCAAAAACGATGCACTGCGATCTGGGCTTTCCTCAACACGAGCCTCGGTGAGTGGGAATCCGCGCACATCCACCGGTCATGCGTTGCCGGATCCAGTCCCAGTTTCTCAATCGTTTTGCAGATTTCGCATTTCATGGCTGTATGCTCACTAGGTAGGAACCCTTAAGCGGCAAAAGAGTTGTGCAGCTCTGGATCTTTCCTGCCTGTCTTTACTTAAAGATTCCCTCCTTCACAAAAAGTTACACGAACCCGTTCGCGGGACCTTAGTCCGGCTGCGCTCAAAAAACCTCACCACTGATTTCACTGATCACACTGATCTGAAAATAAGACCGGAGTTTCCCTCTACAGAGTCACTGCTCATCGCTCAGCTCCACCGTCTCTCCGTCTTCGGGGATAGCCACCAGCGTGCCGGCTGAGCGGGCCTGCTCTGCCAACTCCTCTCGCGTGAGCAGGCAGTGGTTAATCGCCTCCATGTGGACGGCGATCACCTTCGCGTTCGGTGCTGCGCGGCATACCCGCACCACATCTCCCGCCGTCATGGTGATGGGATCGCCGTGCAGGAACTGGGCTGCTCCTGCGTTCACCACAATTACATTCGGACTATGTTCTTTGATGGTCTTTGCTACCTGGTCATACCAGATTGTGTCGCCGGTGATGTAGATGGTCGGCTCGCCCTCACTGCTGAGGATGTAGCCGCTCGAAGGAGCCATGGCGCGTGCAATCTCTCCTGAGCCGTGCTGCGCTGGGGTGCGCGTGACGCAGATGTGACTCCAGTGTTTCTTGTCATGCACCGCTGAGGCATTCACAAAATGCACTGCTTCCATCTTTTGCAGGTCTTCCGGCTGGCACAGCAGCGGCAGGTCTTTGGGCACAAGCTGGATTGCGGCGTCGTCCCAGTGGTCGCGATGCGTATGTGTGACCAGCACCAGTTGCACACCATCCAGCACCTGCTCCACCGGAAAGGGAAGCGGCACCAGCGGGTTCGGGCGCGGACGCGGCGAATTCTGGATGGCTGCCATCGCTCCCGTATCGCTCAGCATGGGATCAACCAGCAACTTCATTCCTGCATAGTCCAGCAACAGAGTTGCGTGGCGGACAAGTTGCAGCTTCATGAGAAGACCTCTTTCGCCGCCAGCACGGTATTGCAATGGATCGTTACCGTGTCTTCCACGCGCCGCGCGTATCCGCCGGCATAAGTGATCATGACCGGGATATTTCGCGTCTTTGCCACATTCAGCACCAGTTCGTCGCGCTTCTTCAAACCTTCAATCGTCAGCGCCAATCCGCCCAGTTGGTCTTCTTTATAGGGGTCGGCTCCGGCGATGTAGCAGAGCAACTCCGGTTCAAAATGGCGGAAGGCCGAACTCAGTGACTGCTCCAGCCAGCCGAGATATTCGTCATCGTTGGTTCCGTCAGGCAGGTTAATGTCAATCGATGACGGCGGCTTATACATGGGATAGTTGTGCGCCTGGTGCAACGAGATGGTGAATACCTCAAGCTTGCCCGCCTCATGCAGCAGGTGGTCTTCATGGGTTGCGTGGACGTCGCGCAGGCTCGCGCTGGCGCTGGGCAGCGGGTGCCCGGGCCTGATCTTCGGCGGAAAGATCACCGCAGTGCCGTTGCCGTTGTGCACGTCACAATCCACGGTCATGGCGCGCGTAATCTTTCCTTCCTGGTGCATGCGCTTGATCGCCACCGCAACATCGTGAATCACGCAGAAGCCCTCGCCGTGATCCGGGAACGCATGATGGAAGCCTCCGCCAATGTTGCATGCCACGCGCTCACGCAGCGCCAAGTCCGCGGCCAGAATGGATCCGCCCGCCGCCAGCCAGAATGCCTTCACCAGCTCCGGCGAATATGGCACTTCCATCTGCTGTTCTTCCTCGGCTGAGAGCGTTCCTGTCTTTAGTTTCTGCACGTATTCGCGCGTATGCACCAGCAGAATATCTTCGTCCTGTGCCGGCTTTGGCGTGATGAAATCCTCGGGCTCGGCCAGCCCGCTTTCCAGCAACCGCTTGTGGATCAACCGGTATTTCTGGGCCGGGAAAACATGCGCGCCGATGGGCAGGTAATAGTCGTCGCTATAGACGAGTTTGAAGGGAAGCATCTCTCGATAAGGGTATCAGTGGAGTCGCTGCTCCCGCAAAGCCAATCTGAGCTTGAAAAATGATCTCTGAATACAAACCACCCGCTCGAACATCCAATTGAACTAGAATCACGGAGAACCGTATGCAGAGAGCTTCAAAGCTTCCCCAGACGCCTCTTTCAATCCTGGATCTGGCGCACATGCGGCAGGGTGGGACCGCTGCTGATGCATTTCGCAATACGCTCGACCTCGCCCGCCATGCTGAGCAGTGGGGCTACAAGCGTTTCTGGCTGGCGGAGCATCACAACATCCCCGGCGTCGCCTGCTCCGCGACCTCCGTGTTGATTGGCCACGTCGCTGCCGGTACCTCCAAAATTCGCGTGGGCTCCGGCGGCATCATGCTGCCGAATCACGCTCCTCTTGTGATCGCCGAACAATTCGGGACACTGGAAACGCTCTTTCCCGGGCGTATCGATCTTGGCCTGGGCCGCGCCCCTGGCGGCGATTTTGCCGTGGTGCGCGCGCTGCGTCGCGATCTCCACACCAGCGGTGAAGATTTTCCGGAACTCCTGGCTGAGTTGCGCGGATTTCTTGGCGATCCCAAGCCAGGCCAGTCGCCGCGCGCTTTTCCGGGAGCCGGTACAAAGGTTCCCATCTGGTTGCTTGGTTCAAGCGGCTACAGCGCACAGCTGGCGGGTGCGCTCGGTTTGCCATTTGCCTTTGCAGCTCACTTCCAGCCGGAAGGCATGCTGGAGGCTTTTGAGCTCTACCACAACAACTTTCGTCCGTCAGAAGTTCTGGATCGCCCATACAGCATGGCTGGCGTGCCGGTTCTGGTGGCTGAAACCGACGCGCAGGCAATGTACCTGGCCACTACGGCGCAACAGATGTTCCTGAACCTCATCCGCAATCGGCCGGTTGGGCTCATGCCGCCTGTGGAGCGTCTGGACTGGAATGCGTTTGAGGAAGCGGCCGTTGCCTCCAAGTTTCGGGCCGCCATCATCGGCAGCCCTGAGACGGTGCGGGAAAAGATGGAAGACTTTCTGCGGCAAACACAGGTCAACGAATTGATGGTTGTCACCAACACCTATGAACCGGCTGACAGGCTGCGCTCTTATGAGTTGTTGGCCGGCATTGCCGGAAGCACGAAGAGTGCGAATGAAATTGTGGAGACCGTCACTTCTTAGCCGATCGTACGTGGAAGTGCGCCGCCAAAATCGGACGCAGAATTTTAACCCGCTCGAGTGGCAATTTATGGCGCACAGTCGTACCATTCCAGATCGTTTGTTGAGGGAGATACACCGTGGTCTTTGGCATGTCACTCGCCACATATACCTTGATCCACGTCATCATTAGCCTGGCAGGCATCGTCTCTGGCCTGATTGTTTTACTTGGCATGTTCGGCGGAAAGAGGCTGGACGGCATGACCGCTGCCTTTCTTGTGACCACGGTGCTGACCAGCGTGACCGGCTACGGCTTTCCCTTTGAACATCTTTTGCCCGCGCATATTGTCGGGGCAATATCGCTGGTGGTGCTGGCGATTGCCATCGTCGTGCGCTATCCCTTTCGCCTTGCCGGAAAGTGGCGCGCGATCTACGTTGTTACCGCTGTAATGGCCCTTTATCTGAATTGCTTTGTCCTGGTGGTGCAGGGCTTTCTAAAAGTGCCCGCTTTGCACGCCATGGCTCCAAAAGGGAATGAGCCGCCGTTTGCGATTGTGCAGGGCATATTGCTGGTACTGTTCATCGTGGCCGGCATTCAAGCAGTAAAAAAGTTTCATCCGGCGGCGGCAGCCTGAGCTTAAGGAAGCGAGCCTTGTGAGGCGCGCGATTGTTTAGATGCAGCTTGCGCTTGCGCTCCAGCCGTGCCACGAAAGACAATATGCATGAGGGACTTTAAGGATGTGCAGAAATATTAAAACCCTGTTCAACTTTGATCCGCCGGTCACTGACGACGAAGTCCATGCGGCCTCGCTCCAGTTCGTAAGAAAGATCATGGGCTTTAATAAGCCATCCAAAGCCAATGAAGAAGCATTTGAGGCCGCGATTGATGAGATCGCCGGCATCTCCAAGCGGCTTCTGCGTTCGCTTGAAACGACGGCTCCGCCCAAGAACCGCGAAGAAGAGGCAGCCAAAGCCAAGGCGCGCGCCGCGGAGAGATTCGGTAGCGGAGCAGCTTAGCTGCCCCGCTACCGGGTATCAGCGTCTAGTGTCCCGGCGAGCCGGGGCGCGTGTCTTTAGACAGACGATCTTAAGACAGACGGTCATCGCAAAATTTCTGCACCAAATCTAAAGCTTAAAAGCTGCCCACTATCGGATATCAGCGTCTAGTGATTCGGCTGCGAATCGCTGGCCCAGCCCGGGATTTAATCTTGGGTGTGCACCACAAACGCCCGCGCGAATCAACAAATGCAAATCCAGCAAATGCAAAACGCCATTCCTGCCATTTACTGCCGGGCTATCACTACAATGTCCGTGGGCGCGTTCAAGCTTCCGGAAAAAGGCGACCCGCGGAGTGGAGAAAGCGTTCCGGTCGATGAATTCACGGAGTAGCCGGAGATGGTGTTATCAACTTTGTTGACCACAAACAGAAACCCGGCCGCAGGGTCAAGCGCCACGCCAAACGGGTGCTGCCCGGTGGGAACGTCTGCAATCGAGGAGAGCACGCCATTCGTCATTTTGAATATGGACACGGTGCCGGCCTGCACATTGGTGGCGTAAACAAACTGGTCATTCGGATGCACCGCAAGCCGCAATGGATTATTGTGGCAGGAAACAGAGCAAGCCGGCGCCGGAGCGGGCAGTGCCGATACCGGTGTCAATGCGCCTGTAGACGCGATGTTGAATGGGACAATGGCCTGGGACATGTGATCGCCTACCAAGAGAAACTTTCCCGCCGGATCGATGGCGAGTCCGATGGAGGACGCAAAGCCCGCCGTGCTGGAAGTTGGGAATGGCGAGCCTGCAATCGGGCTCAAAGTACCGTTGGCTCCAATCTGGAAAGATGAAACGCTATTGAGGTCGGAGATTGAAGAATCAGGAAAATTGTTGGCAAACAATACCGTCCCCGCGGCATTCACGGCCAATCCGAAAGGGTTGCTGGCGGTGAAGGGTGACCCGGCAGCGGGCGAGAGCGAACCGTTCGCACCGATGCTGAAAACGGAAATGCTGTCCGCCGCCTGGTTGGCCACGAAAACAAATCTTCCCAGCGGATCTACGGCAATCCCGGTGGGTCGTGCTCCGGTGGCAAACGGAGAGCCGGGAACAGCTGTGAGCCCTCCAGTGCCGGTATTTACGGAAAACGCCGAGACGGTGTTCGCATTCTGATTGCTGACGAAGAGAAATTTATGCACTGAATCAAATGCCAGGAACTCCGCGCCGGCGCCGGCCGGAAACGGAGCGCCGGAGATGAGCGATAAAGAGCCGGAGCTATCCACGGCAAATGCAGATACCGTGCCGGACCCTGAATTGCTCACGAAGGCAAAGCCAATGGTGGCCATTTGCGGCGCGTTTTTGCCACCCATGCCGCATCCATTCAGCAGCAAAACAATCGCCAGCGTAAGCAGTTGGCGGAAGATCAACCATCGGGCAGGCTGGAGAGTGCGCGAACGCAGTTGCGATGGGAGCATGGCTTTCAGTCTCCGCCCTTTGAGTATATCGTGAATTACGCTGTGCCCATACAAGGTTGCCCCCGCAAACCCCTTCAACTTTGTTAAAATCTATAAGTAACAGAAACTTTCCCATCTGGATTTCCCAGGATTATTTTTCAGTTTACGCAATAGTTACGAGCGAGGAGTGTGCATTCCAAGTGAAGCGCGGCAAAACAGCTGTGATTGTGGGCGCCCAGTGGGGCGACGAAGGCAAAGGCAAGATTGTTGATGTTCTCTCACACAACTTTTCCGTCGTGGCCCGCTATGCCGGAGGCCATAATGCCGGGCATACGGTCATCATCAAGGGAAAAAAGTTTGTGTTACAGCTTGTGCCCTGCGGCGTGCTGCGCAAAGGCTGCCGTTCCGTGATCGGCAATGGCGTGGTCCTTGATCCGCTGGCTTTCCTCAAAGAAGTGAGCATGCTGCGTGACGCCGGCGTGCAGGTGGATGGCAATCTTTTTGTCTCCAATCGCGCGCACGTGATTCTGCCGTATCACCGCATGATTGAGATGGGCGCGGAGAACGCCCCCGGACGGGTGAAGATCGGCACCACCTCGCGCGGTATCGGCCCGGCCTATGAGGACAAGATGGGACGCCGCGGCTTGCGCGTGGCTGATCTGCTTGACTCCAGCCTGCTCAGGACCACGATTGAAAATGCCTGCCGCGAAAAAAACATGATCGCGCACACGCTCTTTAACTCTGACCCGCTGGACGCCGATAGCATGTATGCCGAGTATGCGCGGGCCGCGGAACAGATTGCGCCGTTCGTCGCCGATACCGCCATGCTGCTCAATCAGGCGCTCGCCGCAGGCGAATCCGTGATGTTTGAAGGCGCGCAGGCCACCATGCTCGATATCGACCATGGCACCTATCCGTTTGTTACATCTTCAAGCTGCACCGCGGGCGGCGCGGCCACCGGCACAGGTGTTCCACCCAACGCAATCCAGAATGTGATTGGCGTGACCAAGGCGTATTGCACCCGCGTGGGCGGCGGCCCATTCCCCAGCGAAGTGGAAGGCCCACTGGCCGAGCAACTTCGCGCGCGCGGCAATGAGTATGGCGCGGTTACCGGAAGGTCCCGCCGCTGTGGCTGGATCGATATGCCGCTGCTGCGCTACGCGCAAATGATCAACGGCGTGAACTGGTGGGTGATTACCAAACTCGATGTGCTCGACGTGCTGGACCAGGTTCCGGTATGCATCGGCTACAAGATCAAAGGCAGGAAATACGATTCTATTCCCGCGCTGGCCACGGGCTTTGAACAGATAGAGCCTGTCTATGAAAATATGCCGGGGTGGAAGAAATCCACTGAAGGCGCGGCCGGCTTTGACGATCTGCCCAAGAAAGCGCAGGAATATCTGCGCTTTATTGAACGTGAGAGCGGGGCGAAGATCGGAATGGTCTCCACCGGCCCTGAACGCGACCAGACCATGCTGCTTCCGGAATTTGCGGCGGAAGTTATTAACATGGAAAAATCTGCGCCGCAGAAAAGTGCGAAAGCGAAATGATTGTTCTCAAAGTTGACATGCTGGTGAAGCCCGGCGCCGAGCAGCAGTGCCGTGAATATATTCACATTTTGCAGGAGCATTCGCGCCAGGAACCGGGCTGCCTGCTGTACATTGGCCACCAGTCCACGGAAGACCCGCGCCAATTTCTTTTTTACGAACAATATAAAGATGAAGCGGCGCTCCAGGCCCACCGTGACTCTCCGCACTTCAAGCAGTACGTGATCGGCGGCCTGGATACCATCATGGAACATCGGAGCAGGGATTTGTACCGCGTGGTGGATTAGCAGGTGATTTTTTAGTTCGAGCGCTATTTCCTGTCTTCCATCAGCACGCCAGCGCTGGCATAATCTTCCCGGCTGACCTCAATAAACGTGATGGTCACGGCCTCTTTTGTGGCTTTTGCTTCTTCCACCATCGCCTGCGTAAGGCGTTCCGCGAGCTTCCGTTTCTGCTCCACGGTACGCCCCTTCAGCATTGTGACTTGAATCACTGGCATCGATGGGTCCTCTCTACGGCGCTTTCCGCAGCCCGTTTACGTGGGTGCGCGCGCGTAAGGCGCTCTTATTTACAAAACTCGTATCCGGCAAAGAAGTAGCTTAGCTCAAAGCGGGCGGTTTCGTCCGCGTCAGAGCCGTGGATCGCGTTGTGCTCAATGCTGGACGCCCATTTTTTGCGGATGGTGCCTTCTTCCGCATTGGCCGGATTGGTTGCTCCCATCAGCTTGCGCAGATCGGCGATAGCGTTATCTTTTTCAAGGGCCATCACAACAATGGGACCGCTGGACATGAAGGTGGTGAGCGAATCAAAGAACGGCCGGCTCGCGTGGACCGCGTAAAAGCCCTCCGCTTGTTGCTTGTTTATTTCCAACATTTTTAAGCCAATGATGCGAAAACCCTTCTCCTGGATCATGTGGAGAATGTCGCCGGTCGCGCCTTTCTCAACAGCGTCTGGTTTTACGATGGAAAATGTGCGTTGCAGTGTTTGCATTCCTTTTACCTGCTCCTCAATGATGAAATCTTTGATTTTCGCGGTACATGTCGGCGCGCTTGCTAGACCTTCGCCGTACCGATCCGGTCCAGCAGCGTCTGCGCCATCATGGCCGGTGACTTTGCCACCGCGATCCCTGCCGCTTCCAGCGCCTTGATTTTTTCTGATGCGGTGCCGTGCCCGCCGGAGATGATCGCGCCGGCATGTCCCATGCGGCGTCCCGGAGGCGCGGTCTGTCCGGCGATAAAAGAAACCACCGGCTTCTTCACGTGCTGCTTCACGTACTCAGCCGCGGTCTCTTCCGCGTTGCCGCCGATTTCGCCGATCATGATGATGGCGTGCGTCTCCGGATCTTCGTTAAACAGCTTCAGCGCGTCGACAAAATTTGTGCCGATAATCGGGTCGCCGCCAATGCCGATCGCCGTCGACTGGCCGATGCCGCGCTGCGTCAACTGGAACACCGCTTCATAGGTCAGCGTGCCGGAGCGCGAAACTATGCCGACGTTTCCTTCCTTATGGATGTGGCCGGGCATGATACCGACCTTGGCCTTGCCCGGAGAAATAATGCCGGGACAGTTCGGCCCAATCAGCCGCGATTTTCCTTTGATCTTCAGGAACTCATAAGCCCGCACCATGTCCAGCACCGGAATTCCTTCGGTGATGCTGATGATAAGCGGGACCTCAGCGTCGATGGCTTCCAGCAGCGCGTCAGCGGCAAACATCGGCGGGACAAAAATAATCGTGGCATTGGCGCCGGTCTTTTCTTTCGCTTCAGCCACGGTGTTAAAGATGGGCCAGCCTTCATGCGTGGTGCCGCCCTTGCCCGGCGTGACGCCGCCAACAATGTTGGTGCCGTAGGCCGCGCAGGTCTTGGCATGGAATGTGCCTTCGCGCCCGGTAATGCCCTGGATCATCAGCCGCGTGGATTTATCAACAAGAATAGCCATGTAGTTTTCTTCTTATATCCCATCATTCGTACGATTCGTCATCCTGAGGGCCGAGAGCGAACAAGCGCTTTCGGGCCCTATTCGCGCCGGTTTTGGCGGGAATGGGCAGATCAGCTTGTGAGCCGGCCCGAAGGACCTTGTGCTTATTTCCCCGCGGCAGCCACTACTTTTTCCGCTGCGTCCTTCATCGTTTCCGCCACCTGGAAATTCAACCCGGAGTTCTTCAGGATCTCGCGGCCCTGCTCCACGTTGGTGCCTTCCAGCCGCAGCACCAGCGGCAGCTTCAGGTTTGTCGCTTTGGCTGCCTGCACCACGCCGTCCGCCAGCGTATCCACGCGCAGAATGCCGCCAAAAATATTGATCAGGATCGCCTTCACATGCTTGTCGCTCAGCAGGATCTCAAACGCATGCCCAATCTGCTCTGCGTTGGCGCCGCCGCCCACGTCCAGAAAGTTGGCCGGCGAGCCGCCTGCATACTTAATAATGTCCATCGTCGCCATGGCCAGGCCCGCGCCGTTGACCAGGCAGGCGATGTTGCCATCCAGTTTGATGTAATTCAGGTTGTACTTTGAGGCTTCCACTTCTAGCGGGTCTTCCTCGCTGATGTCGCGCAGCTCTTTCAGGTCTTTGTGCCGATAAAGCGCGTTGTCGTCAAAACCAAACTTGGCGTCCAGGGCAAACACCCGGCCGTCCGTGGTGGTGATGAACGGATTGATCTCGCACAGAGAAGCGTCCGTATCGACAAACGCGCGATACAGGCCAGTCATCAGCTTTACGGCCTCATTGATCTGCTCCGGCTTCAGGCCAAGCCCAAACGCCAGCTTGCGCGCATGAAACGCCTGAAAGCCGATGGTGGGATCAATGGCTTCCTTGATAATGGCTTTCGGATCTTTCGCGGCGACCTCTTCAATCTCCATGCCGCCGGAGGCTGACGCCATGAAGACGGGCTTCGCCGTGGCGCGGTCCACCACAATGCCCAGATAAAGTTCGCGCTCAATCGGGAGCGTCTCTTCAACCAGCAGACGCTGCACGATCTTGCCTTCCGGTCCGGTCTGGTGCGTCACCAGGCGCATGCCCAGGATTTTGTCGGCCCAATGCTTGGCTTCTTCCAGGTTCCTGGCCACTTTCACGCCGCCGCCTTTGCCGCGGCCTCCGGCATGGATCTGCGCCTTGACCACCACGCCTTTTGCGCCTTCCTCAAACAGGCGGTGCGCGGCTTTTTCCGCTTCAGCTCGGGTAAGGGCCATCTCGCCACGGGGCACGGCCACGCCATACTTCGCAAGAATTGTTTTTGCCTGGTACTCGTGAATTTTCATGTTGGGGTTCTATAACGAAGTGTTCTACTGGAGACTCGAACACACGCAAAGGAACCTGTGATTTTATAGGACGAATGACAGGTTCGGCAAACCGCGGCTCTCTCCGCGTCCCGCTGTGAATCCCGCTCGATCACGGAGATTTCCTCATTAACCAATCTTTGGGATACTTCGTAAAACTTTATTCTGGCCGGCGCCGCTGCCGTCCTATCATCTATATGACTGTAAGCTTTGGAATTCCGCAATGTACAGCCGGAGGAAGGCCATGAGAGTCGCCATCATCATTGTGCTTTTAGCAACAGCCGCATTTGCCCAGAACCAGTCCGCCGTTGTTCCATCTGCCTGCGGCCCCAAGGACACCGACGTTGACGTGAAGCTGGACAAATCCCAGCACATAATCTCGCAACCTGAAGCGGGAAAGGCGCGGGTTTACTTCATCCAGGACATCGGCAAGATAAGCTGCATTGGCACTTGTGTGAAGACAAAAATCGGGCTCGATGGGACCTGGGTTGGCGCCAACAAGCACAATTCCTATTTCTCAGTGTCGGTGGAGCCCGGCGAGCGTCATCTCTGCGCTACCCCGGGACCAATGACGGCATTCGCGCATTTCACGGCGGAAGCCGGGAAGACCTACTACTTTCGCACGCGCGCCTTTAGTGGGGACGCTCAGTGGCTCTTCGATTTTGATCCCATCGATAGCGACCAGGCCAAATATTTGATTGCTTCATTCCCACTGAGCGTTTCGCACGTCGATCAGTAAATGCGGCTTCTCCTCGGCGCCACGCGGTTTTCGCGCGATAACGGCGATGACATGCAATCACGGCACTACCACCGCGTTCTTCCAGATTTCCGCCAGGCTTTGCAACTCGATTACCTCCAGCGGACACTCCGGCCAATTGTGTCTCCAGCACACGATCAAGTCACACCTGGAGACCGGGTGCATGTGCGTCAGAAAATTGCGGCTCTCATATTCGAATTCAATCCTTACGCGCTGCCATTTGTGTTCGCCCACGTATCGCAGCGCGTCACAATCGGGAAATTCGGCTTGAATACGCAAATTGAAAACCCGAGTTTGCGAAGCTCGCTCTCTGCGCCGACCTCCATGTAATCAACTAGATTCTGGCCCAGCTGTTCGATGAGCGTGACAAAATCAATGGCGCGGCCGGAACGCTTCTCCGTTTCGCGTTCCGTGCCTGAAATTGGCGACTCCCATGCCCATCATGTAAACTCCTCGCCGGTTACTAACGGAGCCTTCATGCGCGTTCATTCATTCGTCAAAAAGCTCTCTTTGCTTTTCTGCTTTCTCTTCTGCACCGTCACCGCCGCCTCTCCCCAAGCGCCGCCCGTCACGGCCCGTCCGGACATCGACGACATCGTCACCAAGGCCCTGGCGGCCAGCGGGGTCCCCAGCGTGTCGGTGGCCATCGTGGAAGGCGGCAAGCTGACCTACGTCAAGGCCTATGGGCAGGCGCGGCTTGATCCTCCGCTGCCCGCGCGGACGGACATGCGCTATTCCATCGGCTCCATCAGCAAGCAGTTCACCGCCGCGGCCATTCTCATGCTGGCGGAAGAAGGCAAGCTCTCGCTTGACGACCATGTGGAGAAGTTCGTCCCCGGGCTGACGCGCGGCAATGAAATCACCGTGCGCCAGTTGCTCTCGCACACCTCCGGCTATCAGGATTACTGGCCGCAGGATTACGTCCCGCCCTTCATGCTGGCCACCGTTACTCCG
Source organism: Terriglobia bacterium (assembly GCA_020072585.1). GTDB lineage: Bacteria > Acidobacteriota > Terriglobia > Terriglobales > Acidobacteriaceae > Angelobacter. Next base: position 43,682 of record JAIQGL010000020.1, read on the forward strand.
CAAAAGATCGTTGAGCGGTGGGCGCGCAAGCCGCTGGACTTTGAACCCGGCGCCAGGTGGCAGTACAGCAACACCAACTTCGTTATTGCCGGAATGATCGTGGACAAAGCCAGCCACATGCCGTTTCTCGACTTCCTGCGCCAGCGCATCTTCAAGCCGCTGCACATGGAGAGCGTGGCTGACATTGACCAGAACACGCTGGCCGCAACGGACGCCACCGGCTACTTCCGCTACGCCCTGGGCCCGCCGCGCGTGGCGCCCAAGGAAGGCAAAGGCTGGCTGTTTGCCGCCGGCGAGCTGGCCATGACCGCCGCAGACTTGCAGAAGTGGAACATCGCACTGCTTCAGAAGGGCCTGCTCAAACCGTCGTCATACAAAGAGCTGGAAACCGAAACGCACCTCAAAGACGGCAGCGGCACGAATTACAGTCTGGGCATACGCGTGAACCACCTCAACGGACATTTGATCCTTCAGCATACGGGAGAAGTTTCCGGCTTCACCGGCGCCAGCGTTGTACTGCCTGACGACGGCGTGGCCGTGGTGGTGCTGGTCAATCAGGACGCGGTGGATGCTGCGTCCGTGATTATCCGGGCGATTGTGGCCAAGCTGGTGGCGATCAATCCTCCGCCTGAGCCTGAGCGCGATGAGCGCGTGAAGAAAATTTTGGAAGGCCTGGCCCACGGGCAGATTGATCGCGCGTTGTTCAGCGACAACGGAAATGCTTATTTCTCTGACGTTGCGTTGAAAGACTATGCCGCAAGCCTGTCGCCGTTGGGCGCAGTGGAGAACGTGCGCCAGACGTCCACCGGCAAGCGCGGCGGCATGACGTTCTGGGATTACACGGCCCGCTATTCTGGCAAGGCCGTGGCGATTTCCGTCTACGCTTTGCCCGACGGGAAAATTGAGCAATTCCTGGTGAGCCCTCAGCAGTAGAGGATTTGTATGGCCACTTATCCGCGGTGCCCCTTTCAATTTCTGAATTGGCATGGGCGGGGCCTGATTTCGGGCCTCGCCTACTAGTACATATCCATTAGATTTCCGTTGTCATTCTGGCAATGTCTGAATTTGCATACAGATTTGAATTCCTTAATCGCTCGCGCTGCCTGATAATAGAACCACCCTTATCGAATGATTACTGAATCATTGTGCAAAATCGCGAACCATCGTGCCTCGCTGAGCCGGGAAGAGTCTCGCGCCGTGATGGGTGAACTGCTGGCCGGCAAGGCCACGGACGCGCAGGTGGCCGCGCTGCTTGTCGCGCTGCACATGAAGGGCGAGACCGTGGACGAAATTGTGGGCTTTGCGGAAGCCATCCGCGCTGCCGCACAACCAATCTCCAACGCTGACGGCACAGCGCTTGACGTGAGCGGCACGGAGCGCGATGCCCTTGTGGATACCTGCGGCACCGGCGGCGATGCCAGCGACACTTTCAACATCTCCACGGCCACGGCGCTCACCATTGCGGGCGCGGGTGTGCGCGTGGCCAAGCACGGCAATCGTGGCATTACTTCACGTTGCGGCTCGGCTGACGTGATGGAGGCGCTGGGTGTGAACATCACCATTCCTCCGCCGCGCATCGCTGACTGCCTGCGCGAGGTTGGTATCGCGTTCATGTTTGCTCCGGCCATGCACTCTGCTACCAGGCACGTGCAGCCGGCGCGCAAGGACCTGCGCCCATTGCGGTCTGTATTCAATCTTCTCGGGCCGCTGACCAACCCCGCGCACGCTTCAGCGCAGGTGGTGGGCGTTTATTCAGAGGACCTGGTGGAGAAGCTGGCCCAGGCGCTCAAGTTGCTGGGACTGCGGCGGGCATTGGTCGTTCACGGCCAGGACGGTCTGGACGAGATCTCCATCGGCGGGCCGACCAAGATCGGCGAGGTGCGCGGCGAATGGGTCAGGGTTTATGAGGTCACTCCGGAGCAGTTTGGCCTGGAGCGTGCGCCCATGAGCGCGATTGTTGGCGGCGATCTGAAGACCAACGCCGACATCATCTGGAAGATTCTGGATGGAGAAAAGTCCGCACGGCGCGACATTGTTCTTATGAACGCCGCTGCCGCACTGGTGGCCGCCGGCCGCGCAGACTCCCTGGCCGATGCCATGCCCGTGGCAATAGCATCCATTGATTCCGGTGGCGCAAAGGCGAAGCTGGGTGCGCTGGTGGAGTTTACGAACAGAAGATATCTGTAGCCCATCGACAGCCAAAACATCACCACGGATAAAACACGGATCAGGAAGAATTGCCAGAATCGCCGACACTGCCAAAGAATGCCAAAAGTGAAAATCATCGCCGGTAAATTCCACTTTCGGCGATCTTTGCCAATTTGGGCATTGCTGGCAATTTTTTGATCCGGTCAAGGTTTTGTCTTGTTGTGCCCGGATTTACAATACCCCCAAGCACCGCAAGGAGTCCCAATGCCTCTATCCCTGAGCCGCCGCGCAGCGCGCACCGTGCAATCCGAGATCCGTGCCATGTCTATTGCCTGCGAGAAGGTAAAGGGTATCAATCTGGCCCAGGGCGTCTGTGATACCGAGGTCCCCGCGCCGGTGCGTGAAGGAGCCAAGCAGGCGATCGACCACGGCATCAACAGCTATACGCGCGCGGAAGGACTTGCGCCCATCCGCCAGGCCATCGCGGAAAAGATGCGGCGGTTCAACGGAGTTGAATGCGATCATGAGACGGAAGTCATTGTGAACTCCGGCTCCACGGGCGCGTTTTATGCGGTGTGTCTGGCGCTGCTGAATCCCGGCGACGAGGTCATCCTTTTTGAACCTTATTATGGATACCACCTGAACACGCTGGTTGCCGTGGAGGCTGTGCCGCTTTACGTGACGTTACGCGCGCCGGACTGGACGTTCAACCGTGAAGACCTGGAGCGCACCGTCACGCTGCGCACCCGGGCCATTATGCTGAACTCGCCGTCGAACCCCTCGGGAAAAGTTTTTACGCGTGAAGAGCTGGAGTGGATTGCCAACTTCGCCAAGCGCCATGACCTGTTCGTCTTTACTGACGAGATTTACGAATACTTCATCTTTGAAGGCCGGCATATCAGCATGGCCACGCTTCCGGGCATGCGTGAGCGGACGATCACCATGTCCGGATATTCCAAGACTTTCAGTATTACCGGCTGGCGCATTGGGTATACGGTCTGTGACCGCCGCTGGGCGCAGGGCATCTCGTATTTTCACGACCTTATCTATGTGTGCGCACCGGCGCCATTGCAGATCGGCGTGGCGGAAGGGATCCGGCAGTTGCCGGAGAGCTTTTATGAAGAGATCGGCAAAGAGTTTATCCAGAAGCGCGACCTGCTTTGCAACACGTTGCATGAGATTGGATTGACGCCTTCAGTGCCGAACGGCGCATATTATGTTCTGGCTGATGCCTCGATTCTTTCCGGCACAACCAGCCGCGAAAAAGCCATGTGCCTGCTCAATGAGACGGGCGTGGCCACGGTCGCAGGATCAGCTTTCTACCATGGCAATGGTGGTGAAAACCTGATCAGGTTCTGTTTCGCCAAAACAGATGCAGAGTTGGCCGAGGCGTGCCGGCGGTTGAAGGCCTTGCCGGAAAAGCTTCCTTCTGAAATCCCGAGCGGAGCGAGGGATCACTATCGCTAAGATGAATGATCGGGGCTATCGTGGACCGTTCTGCAGTTGGCGTTGGCGGGTCTAGTCTTTCCCTGAGTTTTACGTTGCTATAGGGTTCCCTCCCCTTCGGCTGGCTCAGGGTCGGGATTGCAGAAAAAGCTCTGTCCATACACCTGCCAGAGTTGTTGAATATAATCTAAAGACAATGAACTTCTCTGAACTGTTGTGGGGCCTGGGTGTCTCGCACAGCGGTGGCGATCCTGAAATCTCCGGTCTGGACTACAACTCCCGCCGCGTGCAGCCCGGATGGGTGTTTGTGGCCATGCGGGGCGAGAGCAGTGATGGCAACAAATACATTGACACCGCGTTGAAGCATGGCGCCGTGGCCGTAGTAACGGACTCCAAATTAGAGCACCGGCGGCCGCATGTTCCCTGGGCCGTGGTCGCGAGCGGGCGGCGCGCTCTTGCCCGCATGAGTGCCAATTTTTACGGCCATCCGGCGGAGAAGCTGAAGGTCATCGGCATCACCGGCACCAACGGCAAAACCACAACAAGCTTCTTGTGCGAATCAATTCTCCGTTACTGCGGCAAATCTTCCGCGTTGATTGGGACCATTGAATATCACGTTCCCGTAAAACCAGCGCAGCCGGGAGCGGCCCCTTCGTTTCGGGTCCTGCCATCGCCGCATACCACGCCGGAAGCGCTGGAGCTGAACCAGGTTTTCGCGGAGGCCTTTGCCGCGGGCGCCACCCATGCTGTGATGGAAGTTTCATCCCACGCCCTGGCGCAGGAGCGTGTGTGGAGCGTGCCGTATGAAGTGGCGGTCTTTTCCAATCTCACCCGCGACCATCTGGATTTCCACAAAGACATGGATAGCTACTATGAGGCCAAGAGCGTCTTGTTTACCGGTTGCGGCTCGCGGCCGCCTCGGGCTGCCGTGATCAATGCCGATGATGAATACGGGCAAAGCCTGGCCCAGACCAAGGCCACTGGAAGCGAGCAGATCATTCTTTATGGAATCCAGAACGGTGACTTCCGCGCCACCAACATCGACCTGAAAACAGACGGTACAACCTTTGACCTGATCACGCCCAGCGGGACGACGAAGGTCGAAACCGCGCTCATCGGCGGCATTAACGTCTATAACATCCTGGCTGCGGCCGCGGCAACATTTGCCTGTGGATGCTCACTCCAGCAGATTGCTGAAGCCATCGGCCGTTTCAAGCAGGTGCCGGGACGGTTTGAGAAGGTGGATTGCGGCCAGCCGTTCACGGTGATTGTGGACTACGCGCACACGGATGATGCGCTGCGCAACCTCACGGCCATTACCCGGGATTTTGTTCAGCGCGGCCTGGGCTTGGGGCGCGTGATTACGGTCTTTGGCTGCGGAGGTGACCGCGATCGGAGCAAACGCCCTTTGATGGCAGAGGCGGCAGGTCAGGGCAGCGACTTTGTGATCCTGACTTCTGACAACCCGCGCAGTGAAGATCCTTTGCAGATCATTGGTGACGCGGTCCCCGGACTGCGCAAGGCCGGCAAGCGGTTTGAAGTGGAGCCAGACCGTAAAAAAGCCATCCGCCTGGCTATGATTGAAGCCATGCCCGGCGATATGGTTTTGATCGCGGGAAAGGGACATGAGAAGGTTCAAATCACGCGCGAAGGTACATTCCCTTTCGATGATGTGCAGGTGGCGCGGGACGCGTTACAACAGATGAGCTACGCCAGGGGAGGAGGAGCACAATGAAGTTGCCGTTATGGCGAATCGCCGAGTTTGTTGGGGCCAAAGGCGAGTGTGACCAGGAATCGGTCGCCATGGGGTATTCCATTGATTCGCGCACGCTCAATCCTGGTGACCTGTTTATCGCCATCGCCGGGGAACGCTTTGACGGCCATGACTATGTAGAGGCGGCGCTGGAAAAAGGCGCGGTGGGCGCCATTGTTCATTCAGATAAAACATACGCCGCTGATGCGCGACGGGTGCTTCGGGTTGAAGATACGGTCAAGGCGCTGCAATCGCTGGGCGCGGCGGCGCGAAGGCTGTGGGGCAAGCCGCTGCTGGCCGTGACCGGATCAGCCGGGAAGACCACAACCAAGGAAATTCTGGCGGACATTCTGGCTACCCGGTTCCGCGTAATGAAGAGCTCCGGCAACCTCAACAATCACATCGGGCTGCCGTTGCAGTTGCTGAAGCTTGAAGCCGAGCATGATCTTGCCGTAGTGGAAATGGGCATGAACCATGCGGGCGAGATCCGCGCGCTGGGTGCGCTGGCGCACCATGACCTGGCGGTGGTTACTACGGTTGCTCCGGTCCATCTGGAGTTCTTTGGCTCGCTGGCTGAAATTGCCCGCGCAAAATACGAGATTATTGAGACGCTGCACTCCGGCGGCGTGGCCGTGCTGAACGCTGATGACGAATATGTTTGCCAGTTTGGCCGCGACTTTAAAGGCAAAGTGATAACGTTCGGCATCCGGCGCGCGGCGGACGTGAGCGCGCAGAAGGTAAAGCTGAATGGTGCGGAAGGCTCCACGTTTGAGCTGGTGGCTGGAAGCGTAGGCGAGCCGGTGACTTTCCCGTTGGTGGGCGAGCACAACATTTATAACGCGCTGGCTGCGGCTGCGGCAGCCATGCAGCGGGGCATAACACCATCGCAGGCGGCAGCGGCGCTTTCCAGTATCCGTCCTCCGGACAAGCGCGGACAGGTGCTGCACATGGGCGGCGCAACCATTATTAATGATTGTTACAACTCCAACCCCCGGGCTTTGGCGGCGATGATCGACACCCTGGCCAGCATGAAAGCGGAGCGGCATATTCTTATCGTCGGCGAGATGCTGGAGCTTGGGGCCACGGCGGAAGCGCTGCACCGTGAATCCGGACGCCACGCGGCGGAAAAGAAGATTGACCTGGTGATCGGCGTTCGCGGTCTGGCCCAGGCGCTGGCGGAAGCGGCTTGCGGCGCCGGCATCCAGGCGCAGTTTGTAGAGACGCCGGAACAGGCGGGAGAGTGGATGGCGCGCAATCTTCGTCCCGGAGACGCCGTGCTGCTCAAGGCTTCGCGCGGCGTGAAGCTGGAGCGCGCGCTGGAGATGTTGCAGGATAAGGTTCCCGCGAAATAGTTTTTCCTCACTATTCGGGTCTGTACTGATTATTGTAAGGTGGGATACTAGACTGCCTGCTTGTGCGCTGACGTACCGGAGGAATATTGCTTTACTGGCTTCTCTATCAACAGCTGTTCGCCCACTTTCCTCCTTTCCGCATTTTTAAGTACGTCACGTTTCGAACGGCTTTCGCCAGCCTCACGGCGTTGTTCATGGGTTTGATCATCGGCCCGGCCATTATCCGCCAGCTGCGCGACTTCCAGATTGGCCAGTACATCCGCGAAGAAGGTCCCAAGGGCCACCAGAAAAAGGCCGGCACGCCCACCATGGGCGGTGTGCTGATCACCATTGCCATGATTGTGCCTACGCTGCTCTGGGCCGACCTTTCCAATACATATATATGGTTGGCAGTATTTTCCACCATCGCATTCGGCGCCATTGGATTTGCTGACGACTACATCAAGGTGGTGCGTAAAAGAAACCTTGGGTTGACCGGGAGGACCAAGCTGGTGCTTCAGTTTCTGGCCGCCGGATTTGTAGCCGTGGCGCTGGTTACCCTGACGGCCACGCGCCAGTATTCCACCCACCTGATGGTTCCTTTCTTCAAGCAGTTCCGGCCAGACCTGGTGATTGAGAGCTTTCGCCATTATCCGCATCTGTGGTGGCTGGCTTTCATTCCGTTTGTGCTTTTTGTCATGCTGGTTCTGGTGGGCTCAAGCAACGCCGTGAACCTCACGGACGGGCTTGACGGTCTGGCCATCGGTTGCACGGTGATTGCCGCCGGCGCGCTCACCGTCCTGACGTATCTAAGCGGGCATGCGGTGTTCTCCGAGTACCTGGAGCTGCAAAAGATGCCGCAGGTGGCGGAGTTGACTGTCTTTTGCGGGGCCATGGTGGGGTCGAGTATCGGGTTCCTCTGGTATAACGCGCATCCGGCGGAAATTTTTATGGGCGACGTAGGCTCGCTTGCGCTGGGCGGAGCTATTGGGACCGTGGCCGTCATCATCAAGCAGGAGCTGCTGCTGCCGTTCATTGGCGGAATCTTTGTGCTGGAAGCGCTTTCGGTGATCATCCAGGTGGTTTCTTATAAGTTGCGCAAGAAGCGTGTCTTCAAGATGGCGCCCATCCATCATCACTTTGAGCTGGCCGGATGGTCGGAGTCCAAGATCATTATCCGGTTCTGGATTCTGGCGCTGATCTTTGCTCTCTTCGCGCTCACGACTCTGAAGTTGCGTTAACCGAAGGCCAGCTGCAGATGGCTGGAATGGAAGGAGCAAAGAGGAACTAAGTGAATGCACCAGCCGCCGGCCCGAACTTGTCAGGCGAGGCTTTAAGCGTAAGGTCGCGTCTGTATTCCGTCGATATGCTTCGCGGCCTGGTGATGGTCGTCATGGCTCTTGACCATGTCCGCGATTACTTCTCGAATGCTTACTTCTTCGAACCTACCGATTTGACCCAGACCAACGCAGCCCTGTTTTTCACTCGTTGGATCACACATTTTTGCGCTCCTGTCTTTGTATTCCTTGCAGGAACTGGTTCTTTTCTGTCTGCTTCACGAGGGAAAACAAAAAAGGACCTCTCTGGCTTTTTGCTGTCGCGTGGTCTGTGGCTGGTTTTTCTTGATCTCTTTGTCGTTCACACCTTTGGCTGGTGGTTCAATTTCGATTACCACTTGCTTTATGGTGACGTACTTTGGGCTTTGGGCTGGTCCATGGTAGCGATGTCGGGTTTGGTTTTTCTCCCTGTTTGGTCGATTACGGCTATCGGTGTTGCAATGGTGGCACTGCATAACATTTTTGACGCTGTGTCCGCCGATAGCTTCGGTTCTTTCCGCTGGCTCTGGGCGATTCTTCATAGCGGCGACATGTTGGAACCGTTCTCCGGAGTCCACTTTGTTCCCGGATACCCGCTTGTGCCCTGGATTGGTGTAATGGCTGCGGGTTATGGGTTTGGTAAGCTGATGCTTCGCCCCCAAGACAAGCGGCGAAAGGAGCTGTTGGTTCTCGGTATCGGACTCACGCTGGCTTTCGTCGTTATTCGCGCCACGAACCTTTATGGCGATCCGCACACGTGGTCTGTGCAGAAAACCGCCTTGTTTACGTTCTTCTCGTTCATTAACTGCGAAAAATACCCGCCGTCACTTCTCTATCTGCTCATGACATTAGGGCCCGCCATCACTGCCCTGGCTTTGTTTGAACGAATACCAAATTTGGTAAACCGCCCCTTATTAACACTGGGTCGAGTGCCGCTATTCTATTATTTGCTCCACCTCACATTGATACATGCGTTAGCCGTTGCCTTCGCCTACGCAAAATATGGACAGGCTACATGGATGTTCAAGCTCCCTCCTTTGCCGGTCAGCTCGGCGGTGCTTCCTTTTCCGGCAGGCTACGGCTACAGCCTGGCAACGCTGTACGCCATCTGGCTTGGTGTGGTGGTAATCCTTTATCCCGCTTGCCGATGGTTCGCAAGCGTGAAAGATCGTCGTCGCGAAGCGTGGCTGAGCTATCTATAAAAGGGGGCCAGCCCGTGCTTTCTGCTGGCCCGGGTGATGCCCGGGGTTGTCGCGAGGAACCGCATAGCCTGCCTCAGCAAACGCAACACATCTGGAGCAATCCGGAGGACCCTGAGCGCAAATTCGTGGCACAATGGGATGGGATGGAGTTGAAGAATAAACGCGTGCTGGTGGTCGGACTGGGGCGCTCCGGCGTGGCTTCCGCATTTTTTTTACAGGAGCATGGCGCCAAGGTCATCGTTTCTGACTCCAAGGCAGAAGCCCAGCTGCAGAAAGAAGTACCCGCGCTGCTCGATCGCGGCATCTCCATTGAGACGGGCCGTCACGGCGAACGCACTTTTCGCGACCAGGACCTGATCGTCGTAAGCCCTGGCGTACCTTCTGACCAGCCGCAGTTGCAGCACGCGCGCACGCTGGGAATTCCAGTGATCGGTGAAGTTGAGCTGGCGTTCCGCTTCCTGCAAGGCAAGGTCCTGGCGATTACCGGCTCAAACGGCAAGACCACTACTACCACGCTCGTGGGAGAGATTCTGGCCAAGAGCGGGAAGAAGACGCTGGTGGGCGGTAACATCGGCACACCGGTGATCTCGCTGGCGGGGCAATCGACGCCGGACACAATGGTGGTGCTGGAGGTTTCGAGCTTCCAACTGGAGAGCATCGAACAGTTCTGCCCATGGGTCGCGGCAATCCTGAATATCACGCCGGATCATCTGGACCGCCATCATACTTTTCAGGCGTATGCTGACGCGAAAGCGCGAATCTTTGAGAATCAGCATGCGGCGCATGCCGGTGGAAATCAGCAGACGGGTGATTTTGCCGTGCTGAACGCCGATGATCCGGCTTGCGTTGCCCTGAAAGACAAGGTCAAAGGTTCGCTGCTTTGGTTCAGCCGGAAGCAAAGCGTCGAGAACGGCGCGTTTGTCAAAGATGGACAGATCATCTTCCGCCAGAATGGACAAGAGCAGACAGTGCTGGATCGCTCCGATATTCCGCTCAAAGGTGAACACAATCTGGAGAACGTGCTGGCCGCCGTGGCCATGACCATGGTTGCGGGCTGCACGCCGCAGCAGGTGCGCCAGGCAGTGCAGGAATTTCGCGCCGTGGAGCACAGGCTGGAACAGGTGGCCGCCATCAACGGAGTTACTTTTTATAACGATTCCAAAGCCACCAACGTTGATGCCACGATGAAAGCGCTGGAGTCATTCCCCGGCAACATCCACATTATTCTTGGCGGCAAAGACAAAGGCAGCGACTACTCCGTGCTGAACCCGCTGCTGCGCGAGCGCGCCAAACGCGTGTACCTGATTGGCGCGGCTTCAGACAAGATTGCTTCGCAGATACAGAACTCCACCGCGGTGGTGCGCTCCGGCACGCTGGAGCGCGCGGTGCGCCAGGCCTTTGAGGCGGCAAAGTCCGGTGACGTGGTGCTGCTGGCGCCGGCCTGCGCCAGCTTTGACCAGTTTGAAAACTATGAGCACCGTGGACGCGTCTTCAAAGAACTTGTACGTGCGCTTGCACCTGTTACCACAGGAGACAGAAGCTAGTGGCAAAGAGAGTTGGCATTGATAAATGGATGTTCGGCTCAACGGTGCTGCTGGTTGTGGCTGGCGTTCTGATGGTCTTCAGCGCGTCAGCGGTCATGGCCAGCGAGCGCTTTGGTTCGCCGTATCATTTTCTCTTTCGCCAACTGGGCTGGGCCGTTGCCGGACTTGCGGCCATGGCCGTGGCCATGAAGATCGACTACCGCCGCTGGAAAAAGCCGGCCATCGTATTTAGCTTGCTGGGCGTGACGGCTGTGCTGCTGGTGGCAGTCTTCTTTCTCGATCGCTCGCACAACACGCACCGCTGGATCAAGCTGGGCAGCTTCATGTCATTCCAGCCCTCTGAGCTGGCCAAGCCCGCGCTCATTCTTTTTCTGGCGTTCTTTCTGGAAGCGCGCAGCAAGTCCATGGACGACTGGCGGCATACGCTGCTGCCTGCCGTGCTTCCGGTCTTTCTTTTTGCCGCGCTGATCATGAAACAACCTGACCTGGGCACGGCGCTGGTCTGCCTGGGCGTGACCGCGGCCATTCTCTATGCGGCCGGCATGCGGCTCAGGTATTTTGCCGCTGGCCTGGTCCCAATTGTGCCGGTAATTGCGTACATGCTGATCTTTGTTCCATGGCGGCTGGCGCGCATGGAGGTCTTTCTTCATCCTGAGCGCGACCCGCAGGGAATCGGCTTCCACATTAACCAGTCGCTTATCGCTGTGGGCACCGGCGGTTTGACTGGCCTGGGCCTGATGGAAGGCAAGCAAAAACTTTTCTACCTGCCTGAGCCGCATACCGATTTTATCTTTGGCGTGATTTCAGAAGAGCTGGGGCTGATTGGCGCGGTGCTGATCGCCGTCCTGTTTTCCGTTTTTGCCTGGCGCGGCCTGCGCACGGCCCTGCGCGCTCGCGATAACTTTGGCCGCTACATCGCCATCGGCGTTACGACGATGATCGTAGTGCAGGCCTTCTTCAACATCAGCGTCGTCCTGGCGCTGCTTCCGACCAAGGGAATCCCGCTGCCCTTTATCTCGTATGGTGGGTCAAGCCTCTTCGTGATGCTGGCAAGCGTGGGCGTCTTGCTGAATATCAGTCAGCAGACGGAGTGAGTTGTTTCTTCGACGCATGCTCCTTTACTCAACAATTGCTACCACACGAGCTAAACGAGCGATCGACCGTCAAAATATCAAAACGTCACGCCTTGTCTTCGGTTCTTATGTTTCTCTGGCCAAGAATAATCGGCTAACCAGAGAAAAATCGAAGAGCTCAAGCCACCTTCGCTAGACAGCCGAACCCCAGCCGTCGTACTCTCCTCCCAATTCTTCTGCCAAATCCTCTAATTTGTCGCGGATGTCTCCGATACTCTCCTCTATGGGAGCAGGCTGCTTCGCTAAAACCAGCCAGTTTTTTCCGTCGGCTCCCATCCTTAGCTCTACTATCCACCCTTGGGTTCGCAACTGGTCGGCTGCTTGTTCGGCGTTGTGCCGTTTAGGGAAGTACAGATAGTGGTCGATGAACCTGGCTTCCGGCTGCTGAACTTTTCCGGCTTGCGCCTCACGCTCCGCCGCTTTTTGCCGGTCTGCTTCCTCAATCTCCTCGTTGCGTTCAGGCAACCAACCCCTCTCAATTTCCGCAGCAAGTGTTGAAGCTGGCCATATCGAGGCAATCGAAAGTTTCTTTTGCTCTGGAGTCAGATCCCGCACGTGTTGCGCTTGTTGTATTTCCTGAACAGTGTAGATTCTTAAGCCATGACCGATGACCCAGCCGGTGATTTTCCCCCCTCTTTCTCGTCCTGCTTCCTTGCGCATTATGGGAAATGGTTTTACTCGTTCGGGAATCGGTTGATTAGAAACCAGTTCGACTTCTTTTTTGCGCAATGCATGAACAAGAGTCAAGAAAATGAAATATAGTTCCTTCTGCACAGCGAGCAGGCCAAAATCAACTGGGCGATTCAGGTAAACTCCGGGAAGCACCCGCACAAGCTGCCCCATTACACTGCTTTCATGCGTGAACTGAAAGTACGCCAACCCGCTGGGCACATTGATTTCGTAAATATCACCAATTTTCGGTTTTTTAATTCGAAACATTTTTCTTTTGCTCATGAATCTCTAAATCTACAACGGATAACCTATGCTCCTTAGCGCGTCAAAGCCCATTTTTACGTAGTCTGCAAACCTCAGGTTTCTGGGAGATATGCTGTTGATTTTATTCATTAAAGTGCCTCCATTTTTCTCCAGACCATGGTGCTGAATCAGCGCTTGCTCAACGGCTCTTGCATCCAACCTCGATCCCATAGTTAATATATGTCGGAGCGCCGTGCCGTGCTCTACTTCCCGTCGGAGCAAATCATTGGTAATTCCAACGTATATCACCTTGCCATCTTTTACAATTTGATAAACGTGAACTGCCTCCTCTGCCTTTTTGCCACCTGGGATCAATGCTAATCCGATCATCAGAATGGCTTCGCCGTTCTTGCCTTTGGAAACACTCTGAGTAGCCGAGATAATTCCACTCGGATCCAAAACGGCAGCGGTTTCGCCAACAAATTGAAGGGCCTCTCCGGTTTGTTTCATGCTGTCTGCCACTACAGCATTGTTATCAAAGCCGAGCGCGTTAGTTTGAGGTGCGGTCTGTCCATTTTTCGCGCTCGACATTTCGCTACTCAACCAGGCCCTGGTCTCTGCTAACCACTTCTGGAAGGGGTCATCATCATCGCTAGATCCATTGGAGGAACTCCCGGCACCACCGAGCGGGGTTAAATGCCCATCTATATCCGGCAATGTGACGGGGTTGTTCAGAACGTATGCATAGAGATTGAGCGACTGTGGGTTATCCATGCTGCCATAGGGCACAGGCGTTGGATCTGCGGACCAGTCCGGCGTGAGCCAACGGCTCCAGGCAGAGGAATAAAGGCGTGCACCAAATTCATCGAACCCTGTTTCCGGATCACGCTCTTTACCGTTGAACTTGTAATGCTGGTCGGAGAGGGTGTGAGTGACGAGCTTCTCTTCACCCCAGGGGCGGTAATCGGACTCTTCCTCGATCGTGCCGCTGGCGCTGGTAACAACGCTGACTGATTTCAAACGGTCAGAGAAGTAGTAATGCACAGTGCCCGAGGGGAGATCACGGCGAGCCACCCGTTCTCCGTCGAAGAACATATATTCAGCACTAATGTTGCCGCTGAGGTCACTCTCTGCGACGATGCCGGCAGCACCAGACCAGTACAACCGGCCCGAGGACTTCTTCACCCGCTCGCCGGCTCCGTCATAGGTGTAAGTCACCCCTGCTGCAACGGCGATCTGGTTCTCAGCATTGTAGGTATAGGAATTGATGCCGTCATTGGTGGTATTTCCGGCGGCATCATAGCTGAAGCCGGTCAGCCGGTTGTTGGAAAACGCTACCTGGGAGAAATTCTCACCAGTGAGCATTCCGGGCATGATGGTTTTTTGCGTGAGATTGCCCCACGGGTCAATGGTGTAATTGGTCCCCCACGCGCTGGAGGCTGAAGTTTTTCCGCTGGTGAGGCGATTGAGCTGGTCGTACGTAAAGACTTGGGACCGGGTATTGTCTTTGTTGTTTGTCAGTTGGTAAACGTTGCCGTTGTCGCCATTGGTCAGATGGAAGTCATAGCTGACATTGAAAACGGTGGCGCTGGGGCTGGAAGCTTGGATTGCGAGTGGCTGCAGGCGGTCGTTGTAACTAAACGTGTTCGCGATGCCGGTGAAGCCCGTGGCATACCCGCTCTTAAAGCTGGAGATGGCTCCATCCGGAGCATAGATGGCATATGTGCCCGGGCCGCTGGAACCAGTCACATAGTTGATATTGTTGGCAAGGTCCTGCACGGCTCCAGCCCTGCCTGCGCTGTTTGCGCCATTCTGAGCTGGGGTATACGTGATGGTATTACCGCTGGGATAAATGATGCTGGCTACTGAGCCATCGAGGTTATATGAGTAGCTGATGTTTTTGGCTACCGAGCCAATCGTTTTGAGCTCCGCGTTGAGCCTGCCTTCCTGATCATAGGCCCAGGCAGAGGAGCCGGAGGCATCGGTCATGCTGGTCTGGCGCCCAATGCCGTTGTGAATCGTGAGGCCGTTCACAACTGAGCCTTCCGCTGCATCGTAAACGTAGGAAATAGCGGGCTCGCTGTTGGAGTAGGTCCGTCCGGTGTGGCGGTGCAACTCGTCATATGCGTAATTGATGGTGAGAATTGCCGAACCGGTCTGGTTGGGCGCAGGCGAAGTTTTGCTGGCCAGCTTGCCCTCACCGTCATAGGCGAAATTGATGGTCCCCGATTCCGGATTGTTTGACTGAGTCAGGTGAGAGAGCGAGTCATACTGGAAAGTGCGGACACGCCACTGGCTGGTGTCCGTGGTGCCGCCATGCTGCTCCACCTGGGTAAGGTTGTTGAGCATGTCATAGCTGTAGAGCGTTGCGTAGGTGGTTGCGAACGGGCTTGAAGGATCAATTCCATTCGTCATGGCGGAGCCAGAGGGTGAGACAGTGAATGATGGCGAGGAGAACGAGAACTGGGTCGTGACGCTGCTGCCTGAAAGAGCATAGTTGCCGGCAACACCCAGGGCCTTGCTGGTCAAATTGATGGTGCCGCCCGAGGTCGTGGCGGTGACAGGAGATTTCAAGTCAGAATTCAGAACGTTCGCGATGGCAGTAGCCAGAGACGCCACAGTGCTGTTCTGATCGTAGTTGACTGTAACCGGATATCCCGCCACCGAGATGCTAACCTGACCTGCATCGTACGAGAATGAAGGGAAGACCCCACCGCTCAAAGTGCCGCTCGCGGGGCCTATGGTGATCTGTGGACTGGTGAAGTCGGCCGTGTCCCAGGTCTGGGAAGTCGTGAACGTATAATTCGGCCCCGGCGTCCGGGCGGTCAACGTAACAGTGGAGGTACCCCCGGTGCTTGCAGAGATGTTAGGGTTGGCATTGAAGCCGCTGGCGAGTTGGCTCGCAATTGTAATTGCGGTATTGGAAGTACCGTTATAGCCGGCGGATGAAGACCCGGCGCCCGCAACATTAATCATCACTGATCCTGCATCCGTGATGAAGTTGCATTGGGTCGGGTGACCGCTACATTTTCTGACCTGCACGACCGAGCCGCCTATCTGCACGGTGCCGGTGGCATAAGCCCCACCTTGTTGATGGCTCTGGTCGCCGCCGAAGGGCGCGCCTATGGTGAAACTGCCGGTGGCGAAGCTTCCTCCGGTGCTTGCAACTCCCGGCTCGTCAACTTCCGTCACGCGGCCGAGTGAGTCCATGTAGCGCTTGCGCTGGTTGCCGGCCTGGTCGGTTGTAACCGTGTAGTTTCCGCCGAATGCGACTGTGCTGTTATTAAAGTAAACGCTGCCGTCAGGAGGAATCACCATTGTGTTGCGGCCCAGAGCATCGTAGACATACGATGTGAACCCGTACGTTGCATCACTGGTGGAGCGGTAGGGATTGCTTAGCGTGGCTTTGCGGCCCATCAGATCATAGGTGATGTCGCTATATGTCACACCATCAGGGTCCGAAAGCAGAGCGGTGCGCGTTGTGCGTCCCAGGCCGTCATAACTGGTTTTGACTATGTGGTTGAGAGTCGAAGTGATCTTTGTGGTCTCGGTGGAGTTGAGATCGCTGAGGCTGTCGTTGTAGGTATAACTGGCCTGCCCGCCATCAGAAGCCGTTTTGCTGAGTGTGCGCTTTATCGCGTCATAACTAAACGTGGTTCCAACGCGTCCATTGTTGATATCATTCTGGTCCTTGGCTGACTGTACCTGCGCAGTACAAGGAAAGTATGTGCTATGCGCATGCTGGCTTTTGGCATTGGTTGTGTCCGTGAGGAAGGCGAAACTGTTTGAAGGTGGTAGACAGGCAGCGTTCGTGCTCCAGCCATTCCAATCGTCAGAATAATTAAAAATCGTAGTGTGATTGCCAGGATCGGTAGTGCTGATCAGGTTTCCAAGCAGGTCATAATTGTTGGTCGTGGCGAGCCATGAGTTGCTGGTGTTCAGCCAGACGCGAGTCTGGGTGAGATTGCCGCGCAGAGTGTTGGAGGTGTCGAAATTGGCATCATCATGGCCCGGAACAGAGACCGGCGTCGGGGAGCCGTTTGCGTTTAACAGCGGGGTTGTATCGTAGGAAGATTGCGTCTCGGCAATGCGTGTGCCACCTGTATAAGGCGTGCCAAACACCCCAACCGTTCCCGGAGCCGTGCACTGGCCGCCGGTACAGTCATAAACGATCTTATCGGTAACTCGGTTCGCTATGTTGAGCGCGTCATAACGGCTATCTGCCTGATGCAGATACGTGTAATCGGTTTTGCGAACGAGTTGGGGATTGTTGCCCGTGCTGTCATAAATGAATTCGCGCTGCTCAATCACATCGCCACGCGTGAACAGGTCCTGCTCACCCGGAAAAGTCAGAGTCTGGCCGTCATAGTCCGTTTCGACACGGGTTTTCATGACTGATGAATCACCCGGGATCGCACTGTAGACCGTGGTGGTAACGGCCCTGGGAACTGAAGCAAGGCCGCTCCAATAATCAGTATGAACAG
This sequence comes from Terriglobia bacterium, assembly GCA_020072585.1. Classification (GTDB taxonomy): domain Bacteria; phylum Acidobacteriota; class Terriglobia; order Terriglobales; family Acidobacteriaceae; genus Angelobacter. Next base: position 60,954 of record JAIQGL010000020.1, read on the forward strand.
TTTTCAACAACACTGACGTTCCACTATAAAAACTGACATCGGTAATCTGGCAGGGGAGTTTGCCTTGAACAACATTCGGAGGCGGTATAGAGCCAGCGCCGATGGGCACACAGGTATAAACTGTCTGGTTATTGTAAGGGTCGAGTACCGTGGTGGTGAATACGTCAGGCGATGGCTCGGCATAGGTATAAGTCCAGTGCGCGGACTGGCCATTTGCTGTGACCGTTCGCGAGGCTACCCGTGAGCCGCTGTAATCACCGGTGAAAGTTGTGTACGTGTAAGAAATCACCGCCCCAGTGGGAAGCGTGAGAGAAGTAACGTCAGATCCGCTGTACTGGAAAGAATAACTGAGCCCATTCGGTAAAGTTATCTGCGAAGGCGCGTTACCCAGAAGGGTTGTGTCTTCCCCGCACTGGCTTGGCGGCGTGGGAACCAGGCATAGGTGGGTATTTGCGGAGATGGAGACGTAGGTAACGGCGGGCGTTTGCAAAGTCCCGTTCGCATCATAATAACCATTCGGTATGGTTCTTCCAAGGGTATCAGTTGTGGCAGTGACGATATTGCCATTGCCGTCCTGGGTGCCATTCAGCGACCCGTCCTTCCGGTATGCCTTGTTGGGAGTACCTGGATATAAAATCCAGCCCGATCCGTCGTCCGCATACCGGGTTGTGTTGAAAGGAATCTGGCACCCCCAAGCTCCTTGGGGATCTGGAACCATATGGTGAGAAGTGCCATCAGGTTCTGTAACCGTAAAACCATTTGAGATAAAAACGTTGGTTTGGCCGCCATCGCACGACGTTTGAAAGGTAGAGCTGCCTGAGCTTATGCTCGAACTTCCAATGATTTTGGGGACTAATTGATTATTTCTCGATTCTTTGACCAGATAATTGCAAGTTGACCCCGTGCACAATTCGCTGAGGTAATAGCCTTTCGAGTTGTAAATCAGGAACTGTCCCGTGGAGATACCGCGGCCGGGAGTCGCCGATAACGGAATCTTGATCATCAGGTTTCCGTTATTCAGTTGAACATTGTCAATATCTGACCCTTGGAAAACCCCATTGTGCGGTGTTCCGCCGCTGTTCCCGGCGCTTGGATCCTGAGCAAGTGAAGGAAGCGAAATCGCGAAGATTATGGCGAATAAGAAACATACCTTTCGTGCGACTGTAGAAGGGGTTTTCACGTCAGTGCTCTCCCAGGTGATCGGACAAAGTTCAAATGTCCAAGATTAGCGGTTGCCCGGCGGGACTTGGCAACTCAGAAGCAGCTACTCTGAAATAGAGTAAAAAAATAACACAATCTAGCTTAGAAAAACAAACAAATTTTTATGCTGGTTCACATCTACAATGTGACATAGCAAAAAATACAACTGCTTCCCATTTCGGACATTTTGCACAGATCAAAAAAAAATCAAAAACAAAAGGCCGCAGCTAGTGCCACGGCCTTCAATAACGTATCTATCAATCTAGTTTAGCTTACTTTTGCTACAACCATGGATGGCTCTTGCTGGCGGTTTAGCGCAGGAAGCGGCAGGGTACGCAATATCAGGATCAACATCGCGGAAAGGAAGGCCATTCCCGCCGCGCAGTAGAACACGGCGTTCCAGTTACCAAACTTCTTGAAGAACAGGGCGGCAACCCATCCGGCGAAAATGGCAGCCACGCCCTTAGCCATATAAAGGAAGCCGTAATTGGAAGTGGCATAGTTGGAGCCATAGTAGTCTCCAATGATTGCGGGGAAAAGCGAGAACATGCTGCCCCAGATGAAATACAGTGCGATCAAGGAGATAGTGAACGCGGTCCCAGAGGTGCGGCCGACCAGCAGAACGGCAACCAGGCCGACAGACTGAAGAATGTAAGGAACAAACATGGCCATTTCACGGCCCACGCGGTCAGAGAGCCAGCCCCAAAAGATGCGGCCTGCACCGTTGGAGAGGCGTCCCAGGGCGAGAGCTGCGGTGACGGCTGCGGCGCTGATCTTGAAGAAATCGGCCACAACCGCGGTCTGGATGGTGACCATGGATCCGCCCGTGTTGATCATCACAAAAGAGAAGAACAGGAGATAGAAGTGAGGAGTCGCCATCATTTGCAGGCTGTTGAATTGTTGCGTGTTGCGCCGGACACGCGGCGAAACCGGCTTCTTGGCCGCAGGCGAGACGTGAAAGTCCGGCCCGGGATTGTGTAGAAGCTGCGCCGCGATCACGATCAGCACGCCCTGGGCTATGCCGGTATAGAGAAAAGCTTTGTGGTAGTCAGATGTGCGAATCACAAAGCTGATCATCGGAATGAAGAGAGCAGCACCCGCGCCGAATCCAGCGGTGATAAAGCCGGAGACCGTGCCACGTTTGTCGGGGAACCACTTCAATGCGGTGGCGACGGAGCCGCTGTAGATGAAAGCCGCGCCCACGCCGGCAATGGAATAGAGCACCTTCAGCTGTGTGAGGGTATCGGCGTAAGCCATGCCGGTCCAGCCGACGCCAACCAGCACGCCGCCGGCGGTGAGAAAAAGGCGCGGCCCGAGCCGGTCAATCAGCCAGCCCTCCACGGGCGTGATCCAGGTTTCAAAAACCAAAAATAAAGTTGCCGCCAATTGAATGCCGACGAGGCCCCAATCCTTGTGGGCCGCCTGGAGTGGCTTTACGAATAGCGCCCAGGCATATTGGAGGTTGGCGATCATAATCATGCAGACTAGAGCGCTGCCAAATTGAATCCACCGCTTGCTCATATTGTCATCTCCAGATTTTAGGTTTTTTGCGCCGCCGCGCTACGGCGCTCGGCCAGTAATTTGGTACAAGCGTACACAGTGCGCGTATGCGGCATGGGCAGGCCGATCCGTTCTCCCACCTCCAGCACCGCGCCTACAATTGCTTCCAATTCCAACGGCCGTCCTGCTTCCAGGTCTTGAAGCATTGACGTTTTGTGCTCACCAACTTTTGCCGCCCCTGCCATGCGCTGTTCGATTGAGACCTGCATCTTCACGCCTAGTTTCTCGGTCAGCGCTTCCGTTTCCTGCATGATGTTGCGGACCAAAGCTGTAGTTTCCTGATTAGTTAACATCTGTGCCAGCGTAGCTCCGGTCAAAGCACTGATAGGATTAAATGCCACGTTGCCCAGAATCTTCACCCATATCTCATTGCGCAAGTGTGTCGTCACCGGCGCGCGCAACCCTGAAGCAATCAGCGCCTCAGCTATCTTCTTGATACGCTCTGTCCTCGTTCCATCCGGTTCGCCCAGCGATATGCGATTGCCTTCATTGTGCCGCACCACGCCCGGTTCGCTGATTTCCGTGGAGAAATAAATCAGTGATCCGATCACCCGTCGCGCCTCAATGGCTTGTGACACCACTCCCCCCGGATCCACGCGTTCCAATCTTGTTCCTGCCAGCGGACCGCCATCGCTCTGGAAGTACCACCAAGGGATTCCATTCTGCGTGCTTACCACCGCGGTGTCCGGTCCCAGCACTGGCGCCAACTGTCCCACCAGAGGCGGAAGACCATGCGCTTTCACGCAGAGAAATACCACGTCCATGGGCCCGGCATCACTGAGGTCAGCCACGAGCCGGGGGTGCGCCACGAAATCATCATCGCTGCTGATCACGCGCACGCCTTTTTCCTGCATGGCGCGCAGATGCGGCCCCCGGGCATGCATGGTCACGTCATACCCGGCGCGTGCCATCAGTGCGCCCATGTAGGCCCCAACTGCCCCTGCGCCGACCATCAAAAATTTCACTTCTGCCCGTCCGCAAATGCTGATGCCAGCGCCCGCCGCTGTATCTTTCCAGTCGCGGTGCGCGGAATTTTTTCCACGATATGTATTTTCTTGGGCACTTTAAAGTCCGCCAGATGATGCTTGCAGTGCTCAATCAGCACAGCTTCGGTCTGCGGTTCTTTCAGCACCACGGCGATGGCCACTTCTTCTCCCCAGGTAGGATGCGGCATGCCAAACGCCACCGCTTCCGCCACACAAGGGTGCGTGAGCATGACCTCGTCGATTTCCAGTGGAGCAATTTTTTCTCCGCCGCGATTGATCAGCTCTTTGATTCGCGCCGTAAGGTGCAGATATCCCTCGGCGTCAATCGTGCCCTGGTCGCCGGTACGGAACCAGCCCTTGGTAAATGATTTTTCATTGGCCTCAGGATTGTTCTCATAACCTTCAATCACGTTCGGCCCCTGGATGACCACTTCACCAAGCTCGCCGCTGGGCAGAAGATTGCCTTCTTCATCCATGATTCCGACCTTGACTCCCGTGCCCGGCCCGACGGAAGAGGCCTTGCGCGCACGCGGAGGCAGCGGGTTAGAGCACATCTGGTGTGAAGCCTCGGTCATGCCGTACGCTTCCAGCACCGGCACCTGGATTATCTTCTCCAGCTTTTCCATCAATACTGGTGAAAGCGCAGAGCTACAGGAGCGCACAAAGCGCAGCTTGTCCAGCCCTTCAGGCTTTTCATTCAACCGCGCCACGGATAGCTGATGGATCGTCGGCACGCATGAGTACCAGGTCACGCCCTGCTCGCGCACCGTCCGCCAGAAGCTCATAGGATTGAACTTGTTTGGCACCACCACGGTGCCTCCGGTCATGAATGTGGAGAGCGTTGAAGCTACCAGGCCATGGATGTGGAACAGCGGCATCACGCAGAGTGAAACGTCCTTCGCCGTGAGTTCATAGGTCTTGGCCACATTTGCACATGAGACCACAAGGTTCTTGTGCTTCAGCGGGACGCGCTTGGGCCGGCCGGTACTTCCGCTGGTATGAAGCACCAAGGCGACATCGTCGCCGCTGGGCGGATCGAAAGGAACGCGTTTCGGAGCGCCCACAATGCTCACGTAACCTTTATCATCCATCTGCACCGCGTAGATCGGAACTTTTAAATGCTCGGCTGCGCGGCGCGCCTCTTCCGCGCCTTCTGGTGGGACGAGCAGCACTTTGGCGGAAGTATCTTCAAGGTAGAAGCAGAATTCGTCAAAGCGGTACGCCGGATTCAGCGGCGCCGCCGTCCCGGCAATCGATCCGGCCAAAAAGGCCACAATCGTCGGCAGGCCGTTGGGCAGCACATTGGCCACCCGGTCGCCCCGGCGGATACCTATTCCCGCCAAGTCTTCCGCCATGCCATTCACCTGCCGGCGGAGTGACTCGTAAGTGATTGCGGTCCCAGTCTCAGGAATGATGACAGCAGTGGAATTCCCAGGGGCGGCGTTCAACAGCGAAGGAAGGTCATTCATGAGAGCATGGCTCCGGTGCAAGGGGGTCTTTGCCTTGGTTACTGCTTTCGGGCGGCAAGTATATAACAGATAAATAAGGATGCAAGTCTAGCGCCCCAGTCATCCGGATGGCCGAAATCAGCCACCCTCCCCTGGCTGAAAACCACCAGTTGGCTTTCTGAAGTCTCGATCCTGAGCTTGCCGAAGGTGAGAGGGTTCCTTATTTGATAAAACAATTGGCGCTTGGCCATTGGCAATTTGCTCTTGGATCGTTGGGTTCAGAACCCTTATTTTGTCCTGTTCAAGGCCCTGCTGATCCAGGGACAATATATAAAGAGGCCGTCCTCAGGTAAAAACCAATTCTGATCTGCGACTCTCTGCACAGATCCGCGGCAAGCCTTTTTCCATGTGGCCTTTAACTTGCTCCGTATTGTCAGAATCCCTGACTTGGAGGCCGTAACGATGAACGCAAGAAAGTGCCTCATCATTGCCCTGATGTTTGGATCGTTCTCAATCGCCCAAGCCCCTCACGGCATCGCGCCCCATCCGGACGCAGGTTCTTATTCCGCCCATGCTGGGCAGGATGGCGTTCAGGTCGGCGCATCGCTTCTGACACACAAGGACCTCAAGAAAATTTTTGCCACGGACGTGAACCAGTGCTGCCTGGTGGTGGAAGTGGCGTTCTATCCTCCGAAAGACAATTTCGTAAAGCTCTCACTCGATGACTTTATGCTGCGTGAGACCGGCATGGACGTGGGAACCAGGCCTTCCTCGGCTGAGGTGCTGGCTGCGCGGCTTGAAATCCGGCCCGTGCGGCCTGATCGTGAACATACTCCCGGCGTGACCGGCGGTTCAGAGATCGGCTATGAGCGCGCTGGAAGCACCGGCGGCAATCAGGACCCAACGCAGAGAACCAACCGCGGCGGCATTTATCAGCGGGAAAGCGTAGGCGTCGGCGTTCCTATCGGGGGAAAACAGCGTGGCCCTGAAGGCCCGGCAGAGGGCAACCGCCGCGCCATCCAGGCTGAGCTACAGGAAAAAGGCCTGCCGGAAGTGAGCGCCTGGGAGCCGGTCGCCGGCTATCTCTATTTCTCTGTTCCCAAGAAGAGCAAGAACGGCTACGAACTGGTGTACATGATGGGCGACAAGAAAGTCGTTCTGCCGCTCAAATAAGTTTCGTTTCTCCTTTCAATCTCTCCCTGCCTTATTTCTGCGGCTCCGGTTCATCACAATCGGGGCCGCAATTTTTTAGCAGGATTGCCGCTTTGGAGGTGCTCGCTGATTCGTTCGTCTGGCGCGGCAGTATACTCATTAACAGCGTTGCTGAAAGCCACAAAAAATTTCCCCCTGAGAGTCTTGAAGATGGAATTTGTTAACTGCTATGCGGACGCCAGCCGCGCCGGCGCGTACGCCAGGCTCGAGTTCGCCAACACTTACTATCTGGCCTACCGCGACCTGTCGGCGATTCTGGCCGCGCATGTAACCGGGACCAGGGCGCTTGATTTCGGTTGCGGCACTGGCCGGTCAACACGGCTCCTGCGGACGCTTGGCTTCAATGTGACCGGAGTGGATGTCTCAGAGGACATGCTGCGGATCGCCCGCGGCGTGGACCCTTCCGGCGATTACCGCCTGGTGCCTGGCGACAACTTCGCGGAGCTCGATGCCGGCGCTTTCCATCTGGTGCTCTGCGCATTTACCTTTGACAACATTCCTGCCGCGGACAAGGCCCGTATCTTTCGCGACTTGGCAAAGCTGCTGGCGCCGGGCGGGACCATCGTCACTATTGTTTCGTCGCCGGAGATTTACACGCACGAATGGGCCTCGTTTTCCACCCGGGATTTTCCTGAAAATGCCGCGGCCCAGAGCGGCGATCTGGTGCGGATCGTGGTGACTGACCATGAAGACCGCAGGCCGGTGGAAGACATCGTCTGCACCGGTGAGTCGTATCAGGCGGTGTACCGGGAAGCGGACCTGAAGGTCATTCAGGTCCTGGAGCCGCTGGCCAAGGGCGACGAACCGTACGCGTGGGTCAATGAAACCTGGATCGCTCCCTGGGTGATCTACGTGTTGAGACGAGCGTAATATTGTCCCGGCCTGTTGCCATGCTTCGCGGCGCTAAAGAAGATCCAGCCGGGTGGCCGCCAGCTAAGCCGACCACAAATGGGTGCTGATTTATTGCCGTAGAGTAATCCCCGCCACATGATATGTTCGGACCATGGCTGTTTATGAAGATCGCATCGCCCGCTTTTTTGCCAGAGTAGTGGTCCGGTTCATCTACATGATTCCGGCGGCGGTCTTCTATTTCCTGGTTTATCTAGGCAGGCGTATTCGAAGGTGGTATGTTGCAGGCCGTGCACTGAACTGGCCGGCAGCCGACGCAACCGTCCGTGGCAGCTATGAGCTCGATGAAAATGAAGTCCCCTTTTCCCGCAATGGCTGGGGTGAAGAGGAGACTGAAGGCAACAAGTACTATCCCCGGTGGGCTGTAGCTCTACAGTATGGCTATGAGGCAGCAGGAGAGTTTTACTCCGGCACTTACTTTCTTCCCGCCACCTATTCTGACGGAGATCTTGCTTTCCAGGCGAAAAAAGCCTGGGCCGGCAAGACCATCGTTGTGCGCTACAACCCTTCTCATCCCAGCCAGTCATTCTTTCTGGAGCAGGATGGCGCCCCCGGCAAGCCTCACATCCCCCGGCTGCTCTCTTACCAGCCATACCTGACGGACTTATCTTTGAAGTAGCACAAGGAAGTAGCACAAGGGAAAATGCAGGCGGATGAACGGATCTGAGGGGTGGAAAAGCGGCCCTTTCCCTGCGCTTTTTCATCGCAGAGGCAGGGGCGTTGCCGGTGCTATACTGCGGACATAATGATGCTTAACCAACTCTTCTTGCCTACGCTGGTGCTGTTTATGTTCGCCGCGCCGGTAATGACTGACAACCTCAACATCAAACCCGGCCTGTGGGAGTTCACGTCCACCACACAGAGCAAGGGTGCCCCGCCCATTTCCGCGCAGGAAAAAGCCGAAATGGAAAAAGCCATGGCCAACATGCCGCCGGACCGTCGCGCCAAGATGGAAGCGGCCATGAAGGCGGCGCAAGGTGGAGCGGCCAGGCCCCACGTCCACAAAAGCTGCGTTACCAAAGAAGACCTGAGCAAGCCCCTGGACATGGGCGATGACAAGGAGTGCAAGAAGACCATCCTCAAATCGACTTCCAGAGAGCAGGATATCCGGGTGGATTGCACGAGCGGGACGCATAAAAGCAGCGGGACCATGCATTTTATCGCGAATAACTCTGAGAGCGTGAGCGGCGCCATGGACATGCAGATGTCCGACACGGGCGGAGCCATGACCGTGAAGATGAACTTCAGCGGGAAGTGGCTGGGTGCAAGCTGCGGCGATGTGAAGCCAATGTCTCACAAATGATGTTCATAAATGATGTCTCATAAGTAAGGTTTTCAAGCAGAACGTCCACCTGGGGGCATGGGGAAAAAGCCGGGTCGCGATCAGTGCCTTATCCCATCCTTCGCAAAGAACCAAATGCGCGAAGGATGGGTGCCTGGCTCTTTTGATCTCTTCTAATCAGCGTTGATCCGTGTTTATTCGTGGTAAGATTTTGCTCTTCCGATCACGCGCGATGTCGGCGATCACCCCTCAAGGCTGAAAGCCCGGGCCACCCGCTGGGTTCTATCCTGTTCCTTGGCTTCAGCCCCTGAAGGTATCAGGGCACGGCTTCCAGCCGTGCCGTACAGACTCTCAATAGCGTGGGCTTTTAGCCCCTGCGGCCCTTAGGATTTCTTCTTCTTGCAGTTCTCGTGTTTGCGCTCGGCGCGGGCCATGATCACGGAGAGTTTGATCTTGTGAACGTCGGCGATGGCCTTGAGCACTTTGAACGTGGGGTTCCTTTTTCCGTGCTCCATCTCGCTCATGTATCCCGGATTGCACCCGACTTGGTGGGCCACCGTCGCGGAACTCAGGCCTTGCTTGAGCCGCAGCTCTGTGATCACCGCCCCAAAAGCCCGCTCAGGCGTGTCGTATTTGCGTTTTAGTTTCTTCGGGACTTTGCCGGCCACGTCTGGATCATCGGCCATTGACCCTGTATTATGCTTTCCGATATAGTGGATATGATTATTAAGCGTAACCATTCAGAACTGCTGCTGGCGCGAATGGGTATGAAAGCAAGCACGATGAAACCGCACGATTCCCGCCCTCCGCACCTCGCCATCCTGGTCCTCAATTCCAGCTGTTCTCCGTGCCTCGGTGTCCGGGGCCCCCGGCAAGCCCGATGTTGGCTTGCTGGGGTGGTTGCCTCCGTGGTAGGTGTTCCGTGAGCCGGTTCTTCTTTATCGTCGTGGAAGTGCAGGAAGAGGACAGGGAACTCATCCGGCTCATGCAGGTCAATCCGAGCCTCGCCGCCGCGATCCATCTCCCCGAGGGCTGCCGCTTCCGCACCTGCTTTGAAATCTCCGCCGAGTACGCGAAGGTGATTATCAATATGTAGGTTGGCAAATATGCAGATGCGGCAAAAATTCAGCCCCGCAGGGGCGAGATTATTGAGCCCAGGCCGTAAGGCCTGGGAAGGCTGGATGTAGAATCAGAGCCCTGAAAGGGCGACATAAAGCCATGTCTTGGTTTACCGAATCCTTCTGCAACATTCGTTTTCCGGCCAAACAAATTCAGCCCCGCAGGGGCGAGATTATTGAGCCCAGGCCGTGAGGCCTGGGAAGGCTGGATATAGAATCAGAGCCCTGAAAGGGCGACATAAAGCCGTGTCCCATTCCTTCGTCAAAAATCACATCCATCTGGTCTTTGCTACAAAAGACCGGACAGCAACCATCGCCAAAACCATTCAACCTGAAATGTGGTCATACTTGGCCGGCATCTGCCGCAACCATGGAATGGCCGCGATTGCCATCAATGGCATGGAAGACCACGCGCATCTTCTATTTCATCTGCCGCCGACTATCGCGCTGGCCAAGGCTGTCCAGCTTCTCAAAACCAACTCATCCAAATGGATGAACGAACACGGACGGCGCTTCGCCTGGCAGGAAGGTTACAGCGCTTTCAGCGTAAGCGTTTCCAATACCGCCGTGGTGGCCAAATACATTCGTGACCAGGAAAAGCACCATCGCAAGATGACGTTTGCGCAGGAATATGCGGCCTTGCTGAAAAAGCATGGGATCGATCCGGATGGGTCTTGATGATATGTCGCCCCGCTGAAGCGGGGCTTTGCTTTTTTCTTACGCCTACCCAGCGCTTACCCACCCCAGCAAACCAAAAGCGGGTTTGCCGGGGACCCCGGCACGCGCTGGGCTCAATAATTCCGCCCTTCGGGCTGGATTGGATTGCGCAATTGCGGCTTCGCACCTGCCGATGAGACCGGAGCACAGACTCTAAGAAGAACTGCAGGGAAGGACCTCTCCGAATCGCGGGAAGAGAAACTACTGGTAAGGACCACCGGAGCGAAAGCAGCCCGAGCTAATGTAAGCCCGGCATCCTGCCGGGCGAGATTATTGAGCCCAGGCCGTAAGGCCTGGGAAAGCTAGAGAACCTCACCAAGCCCCGCAGGGGCGGCATTAATCCGGCCCTATCGGAAGAAAACGATCATAAGAACCACGGGAACGAAAGCAAGCCCAAGTAGAACAAGCCGAAGTAAAGCAGGCCCAAGTAATGAAGCCCGGCATCCTGCCGGGCGAGATTATTGAGCCCAGGCCGTAAGGCCTGGGAAAGGTAGAGAAACATCACAAGCCCCGCAGGGGCGACATTAATCTACCAATCCAGCAACATCGGCAGATGGTGCCTTACGGACAAAAGCGCATGACGACGGAACAACGCGTATCCGAACCGAGCGGCGACTTCCAGCGGCGAGCCCTCCTCGCAGCCGTCCATAGCACACTGATCGAGTTCGGCTTCGTTCATGTTCCAGGTCTTGCGATTCAGCTCACTCAATTCCTGTGCCAGCGACACGCTGGAAGCCATCCTGACTTCCTTTCCAGAAGCATCCGGCGCTTCAAAGACAAACGGAAAGCGCGCCGGAAGCCAGAACTGCGCGTTTGATAGCAAAGATGGATAGCTAGTTTGCGAGTCTGCGCCCATGCTGCGCTGGATCGCCGGGTCCTTGTCAAAGTCTTTTGGGATTTCCCGGGGAATCGTCAAACCCGGATGTTCCTGATACGCGGCCTTGAGCAGCAGCCCCTGATATCCGTCCCAGCATGGCTTGTCGGTAAAGTACGGCGCGTCAGGACTCTCGTCCCAATCCAGCGGTTCAGGCAGATGGGAAGCCAGCGATTCAGCAAGCCCACTGCGCCACTCCAGGACGATGGAACGGATTTCTTCAGGATCGCGAATCGCGTCGGACGGATTGTGCTGGCGAACTACTTCAAACGTCGCCCCAAGCTCCCGCGCGACGCGTGCCGCCACCAGCTCCCAGTCGCCGGAATAGTAGCGCGTATACGAGCCAACATAGATATCAAGACCCAAGCTGCCCTCGGTTTGCCAGTTGGAACAGGGAAGTATAGCTGAGGATGAAAGGAGATCGTCGAAGCGGAGTTAAAGCTAGGCGCAACCCAGTTGTTTCAAAAACTGTTGCCTTTCAGTCAAGGCAATTGACCTGTCCCGTAGTACCGCCGCCAATTGTGACCGGAGTTTCTGGATCTGGCTTGAATTGATTGTCTCAGCTTGACGTATACGGGCGATAAGACTTCTCATGTATTTGGGTTGATCCTGAATGGGAACTGCGCCAGTTTTGAGTCTATGAATACCAGCTCTGATTCTTGAACGGACCTCACGCGTTACGCCGAGTTTTTTCCCGAGGACAATGCCATTCAGCACTTTCCGCGTTGCCGGTCCCATAATTGTAATTTTTTTGCGGGATAGGCGGAGGCCAGATTTACGCAGCGCTCCGATTACTACTGGTATTATCCGCCGCGGGTCATCACCGGAAAAAGCAAGATCATCGACCCACGTGGAATATGTGATGCCCATCCGCTCGCATTCCGATCGAATCTGCTTATCAATTGTGCATATGAGTATGTTGGCCAAAGGGGTGCTAGTGGCTGCTCCTTGGGGAAGGTGCCGTTCAAAGCTGGTGAGTTTTGTCAGCAATATAGAAATTTCCGATGAACAGCGTAGAACGTGATTCCAAAGCCAATAAATGTATTCGTTCGTAACAGAAGGAAAGAAATTTGCTATGTCGACGGTTACAAGCATCCTGGCGCCAAGATGACGATTAACGTTATCTTGAATGCATTTATTAGTAACTCCTCCATAAATATAGTCGGGCAGCGATTCTGGACGGAGAAGTCTTCGATAGATTCTCTTCTGAACATCCCTGAGTTGTTCGTCAGGATTGTCAATGATTCTCTTTTTCTTATTTTTGAAGCGTCTTTGGAATGGAAAGACTTTCTCGGGCTTGACGAATGGATTGTAGTGCCCGCCGGCGTGCGCTGCCAGTGTGCGTAAGTATCCCCGCTCTAGCCCAAGCTTAAATTCAAGCTCCCTGATAGAGAGAAGGTCAAGCTTTGGCGCGGCCGCGAGATCGATGTTTTTTTCCGGCAGGTCTACCGTCATGTTTTTCCGTCAAGAGAATTCTCGCTATATGTTCCCCGAGTTGCCTGGTTTCAGTAGCTCCAACATTTTTTAAGTCCTTGGATTCGGTTGCTAAAAGGGTCAATAAGTGATACGGCACTTCCAACGCCTTAGAAAGCTTCTCCAATGTCGAAACAGTTGGATTTCTCTTGCCGCGTTCAATTAGAGAAATATGACTAGCATCCAACTTTGCTAAATGGGCCAATTCTCGTTGTTCAAGACCAGCCATTGCCCTTACAATTCTGATTGCACGACCGTAATTCATAAGCAAAAATTCTGGAAATTGGGTCCTCTCAACAGATTTATCTAATCGGTTACTTTAAGAGCGCTTTCAAAATTCTATCGACAATCTCGCGAATTTCGCGAAACATCTGAGCTTTCGTCGGTTGACTGAGCCTTTTCAGAATCTTAAGACTCTTTATAGCCGCTTCAATATCCTGCCTCTGTTCTGGTCGAGTGTCGTTTCCGCGTAACATAGCTTGCAGTATTGCCATGCACGCGTTTGCGTCTTTAACGCATTTCATTGTTGCTCCTTTTCGACGTAGATACGCCGTGCCGCTCTAGCGGACTCCCGAAAAGGAACGCACTCAGCCGAAGAACCCAAGTTCACTGTGCCGCATACGACACATTCCTGAGGTATGACATACGCATGTACGTTACGCGCAAGCCCTCTTCAGGTATGGCGGAAATTTCCCGCCGGGAGAAGATTAACTTCCCCCATTAGCACTCGACGCAAACGCGCCGAGCAGGTACTGCTCTGGGAACCATAAAGCTGCTGGGGAGCAACAAATTGTCAAAGACCCACGAACCATCAGTAACGATGGCGTAATTTGAAAATAAGGCAAGTTGCTGCTTTTGTCAAGTTAAATGTTGTTTAGTCAAATAAAAAGACTCACCTTATCGGTGAGTCTTTGTTGGAAAAGCGGCTTGCTAAGAGCAGCCTGACGTACTCCCACAGCTCATACACCGGTAACAACTCCCGTTTCTGGTCATGATGGAGCCGCAGACGTGGCAGCTGGGGGCGTCGCCCAGGTCGACGAACTCTTTGAGCGCGTCAGCCGAGTGGTAAACACCGCGATCGATGATCGCGGGCGAGCCCTTGGCCGTTAGCTCCTGGCTATTGGCTAAACCTCCCTGGGGAGGCGTCGTCTCAAACGCAGCCGAGGATTGCGCGCCACGGTCGGCGCTGCCTGGGTTCAGGGCGGCAAGCTCGCTCGCAGGCGAGGACGCCTGTGGTCCGGCCAGCACCATGTCCTTGAACAGCGGATACTGGCGTCCGGTGACGAAGCGCAGCTCCAGCCAGCGGAAGATGTAATCCATCACGGACTTGGCGATGGGGATCTCCGGATTGCCGGTGAAGCCCGCCGGATCAAAGCGCGTGTGCTGGAACTTGTCGCACAGCAGCTTGATGGGAACGCCGTGCTGCATGGCCAGAGAAACCGCCATGGCAAATGAGTCCATCAGGCCGGAGATGGTGGAGCCTTCCTTGGCCATGCGGATGAAGAGTTCGCCGGGGGTGCCGTCTTTATAGAGGCCCACGGTGATGTAGCCTTCATGGCCGGCGATGGCAAATTTGTGCGTGATGGAGGCGCGCTCTCCCGGCAGCCGGTGACGCAATGCGCGTGGCGGAGCCGACTCCTGCTCCTGCATGGTGAGCGGACGAACGGCGGCCAGCGCCATGCTCTGCTGCTCCGGAGAAAGCTTCTGGAAGTCCATCTCCGGACCGCTGAGCGGACGCTGCGTGGCCGTGATGTCTTTTTCTCCGCGGGTCCCTCTCTTGGCGGCTTCGTCGCGTGAGCTGGCGGCCATGAGCGGCTGCGCTTTCTTGGATCCGTCACGGTAGATGGCCACAGCCTTCAGGCCAAGCTTCCATGATTGCAGATACGCTTCGGTGATGTCGTCAATGGTCGCGGCTTCCGGAAGGTTCACGGTCTTGGAAATTGCGCCGGAGATGAAAGGCTGCGTGGCGGCCATCATCATCACGTGACCCATGTAATGGATGCTGCGCGTGCCTTTCTGCGGCTTGAAGCTGCAATCGAAGACGGGAAGGTGCTCGTCACGGATGCCGGGCGCGCCTTCAATGGTTCCGGTGGAATCAATGTAGCCGACGATGGAGTTCACCTGCTCCGGCGTGTAGCCGAGCTTCCACAGAGCGGAAGGCACGGTCTGGTTGACGATCTTGATCATGCCGCCGCCAACGAGCTTTTTGTATTTCACCAGCGCCAGGTCAGGCTCAACGCCGGTGGTGTCGCAATCCATCATGAAGCCGATGGTCCCGGTGGGCGCCAGCACGGTTACCTGCGCGTTGCGATAGCCATGTTTTTCGCCGAGGGCGAGGGCCTCGTTCCAGGATTGGCGGCTGCCTTCGAGCAGCGCAGCGGGAACGTTTTCCTTGTTGATCTTGTTGACGGAGGCGCGGTGCATGCGGATCACGTCAAGGAACGGTACGCGGTTGATGTACCAGCCCGGGCACGCGCCGCCGGTAACGTCCTGCGGTGAGACGCGCGAAGTTGCCGGAGCAAGCTGCGGGCACTGCTCCGCAATGCGCGCTGACTGCAAATACGCCTCACCGCACATAATGGCGGTGACGCAAGCGGCGTAGTCGCGGCCGGCGTCAGAATCATACGGCAGACCGCTGGCCATGAGCAGCGCGCCAAGGTTGGCATAGCCCAGGCCAAGGGGACGGTAGTCATGCGAGTTGCGCGAGATCATCTCCGTGGGATAGCCGGCGTTGTCGACAAGAATTTCTTGCGCGGTGATGAGCACGTCCACGGCGTGACGGTAAGCAGGCACGTCGAACTCGCCGTTGGACTTCAAGAACTTCATCAGGTTGAGCGACGCCAGGTTGCAGGCCGAATCGTCCAGGAACATGTACTCGCTGCACGGATTGCTGGCGTTGATGCGCTCTGTGTTTTTTGACGTATGCCACTTGTTGATGGTCGTGTCATATTGCATGCCCGGATCGCCGCACTGCCAAGTGGCTTGCGCGATCTTGTTCATCAGCTCGCGCGCCTTGTAGGTTTGCATTACGTGCTTGTCTTTGACGGAGCGGGTGGAAAATTCGCCATCGCGTTCCACGGCGGACATGAACTCGTCTGTCACGCGCACGGAGTTGTTGGCATTCTGGAAGAAGATGGAGCTGTAGGCGTCAGAGTCGGGCGAGGAGCCGTCATAGCCCATCTCAATCAGCGCCCAGGCCTTGGCTTCTTCCTTGGCTTTGCACTCAATGAAGTCCACGATGTCCGGATGATCGACGTTCAGGATCACCATCTTGGCTGCGCGACGCGTCTTGCCGCCGGACTTGATCACGCCGGCAAAAGCGTCAAAGCCCTTCATGAAGCTCAAGGGGCCGGAGGCCTGTCCGCCGCCGGAAAGCTCTTCCTTGCTGCCGCGCAGCGCGGAGAGGTTGGTTCCTGTGCCGCTGCCCCACTTGAACAACATGCCTTCAGTCTTGGCCAGCGTCAGAATGGAATCAAGCGAATCCTTCACCGAATTGATGAAGCACGCCGAGCATTGCGGCGCTTTATAACCGGTGGTCGTAAATTCCACGGTGCCTTTTTCGGCGTTCCAGTGCCAGTTTTGTGCGTCGGACATCGGCTCAAGGCGGTCACAGCCAACATTGAACCATACCGGCGAATTGAACGCGGCTTTCTGCTGCACCAGGATGTGGACCAGTTCGTCATGGAACGTGTCACGGTCTTCAATCGTCGAGAAGTAGCCTTGCTGCCAGCCCCAGTCGCGAATGGTCTCAGCCACGCGCTGGATGAGCTGGCGGACGCCGGTCTCGCGTCCGGGAGTGCCGAGCGTGCCGTGCAGATATTTGCTGGCCACAATGTTGATGGCGGTCATCGACCAGTCTTTGGGCGATTCAACATTGCGCTGCTCAAATATGCTGTTGCCCTTGGCATCCGTAATGCTGGCGGTGCGCAGCTCCCACTCCACTTCGTCATACGGCGAGACGCCGGTGCGCGTGAAATAGCGGGGGAACTTCAGTCCGGGAGCAGCGTTCGGGCCGGCTGTTGGATGTTGCGTCAATGTGCGAGTTTCTTCCTTCATGATCTTTGTACCTGTTTCCGCCATTTCATTCTTCTCCAATTTTCTCTCAAGGCTGCCTGGGATTTCTCTTTTTTCTGGCACAGACGTGCCTGTGCCATGCTTTTATTTCTTCTGATCTTTAGATTTCGACGGGAAAGTCCTTCGATAGCCTCATACCATGGGTCACGCGGTCCACTGCACGCTCCGCGACGGTCTTTAATTCTTTGCTCGTCTCGCCATTGAATGATTCCGGCCTTGCGAGTATCTGAGCAGGTGCAATCGCCAACTCCAACTCTGACGGTACACTCAACGGTTTTTCAAAGATCTGCGACGCCACTTCACGTTGCGTGTTCAGCCAGCTCTTAAGAGCCGTTGCCGCAGCCTGCCGGTCAGCGAGGCTGGAAGTTATGGCATAACGCACAAAGCAATTTGCCTGCGCCAGCTTCTCCCGCCACGGACTTCCGGCGGCATACAGCCGGCTCATCGCCCGTGAAAGATCATCGGCTTCTTCCACTTGGAACACTGCCAGCATGCGGCGCGAATGAGGCCCCGGCTGCATGACTTCTTCCGCTAAAGCAAAGATTCCGGGCTGGCTCGGAACCAAAAGCAGACCAAAACTTGATTCGCAACGGAACCAACGTGACCAGTTCATCTCTATACATCCTTTTTTCCAAAGCATGGTTAGCAAGCGCCGGGGGACCCAGCGATGCGTGTACAAAACTATGAAATTCACCGCGATTATTGTTTCCGGCGCCACCTCTGACGCCGAGTGTCTTTTTTTGAAGGTCGCTTGACCCCGCTTTGGCTTGCCTTGGGTCCGGCCACGACAACAACCTAGTGTTGGAAAATTACGCCTGTATATAGTGCCTGTCAAGAGGCTTATACAATCTATTGTACCTTAGTGCCCAATATATCGACAATTGCCTCAAGTATCCTGTTTGCTGTCTTTTACCGGGACGCGTCCGGGAATTAGGGTGGTTTCTTCCTTGATGCTCCTCCAGGTTTATCCACAAGCGGGCGAACAGTCCCCGCAGGGACATCCACTATTGAAATTTTTGGGCTGGTTGGAAATCTTCAGAACCGAAGCGGCAACAACTCGTATTTCGAATCTACGCGTCTGCGGAGCGAAGGGTCAATGCCGCAGAATGGTGCAGCACTGTGGATTGTGTGGAAAAAGAAGCAGTTCTCTGCAATCTCGAGCGTAGCGGCATGCTCATCCATATAGACCGGGAATGTGCTGTTCGCGCAAAATTGCATCATTACCTAAGATTTTTGAATGCTCCCTTTCACCGCCAATTTGGTCGTAAAATCTTTATGGGCCGTTGTGATTTTGGACGTTGATGGCGGCACTCTCTCCACCTGGAGCCGGAATGCGCCGATTTTTTGTCTGCATAGCCTTGCTGTTACTCGTTGCCGTTGCTGGCTCCGCGCAGAAGCCAACTACCGCGCCGTTGTCTCCTGCGGCCCGGGCGGCGATATGGGAACAAGAACTGCGGGATGCAGATCTGGAATTCGCCAAACAGACTGCTGCTCGCCGGTTGGACGGCTGGATGGATTCCTTCGCTGACGATGCTTCCATCATCCATGACGGCAAGACCGTTACCGGCAAGCAGGCGCTCAGGGCGTACTACGAACCGGTTTTTGCCAACAAGGATTTCAGCCTGCGCTGGACACCTGCCAGAGCTGAAGCTGCCAAAGACGGAACGCTTGGCTATACCTTTGGCGATTATGAAGCATTACGCGGCACGTCAGTCTCACGCGGAATGTATGCAACTGTCTGGCGCCGAATCAATGGTCAATGGAAAGTAGTGCTGGATCTGGGCAGCGCTGCGCGCCAGTAATGCGCAGAAGCAAAGCCGCAGAATGAGAATGAGAAGATGGAGCAACTCAGTTTAAAGAAATCTTTTTTTGCCGATGAAAGCGGTAACCATTCCTCAGTTGATGCATCTATTTAAGTAGACATGAGATTACAAAGGGAAACCAAAATAAAGCCGCAGCGTTCATCACGGCTGAATAGAGTCGTTTTCGGTGTGGCCCTCTTATGGCTGGCCACCACATTGCTGTTATTAATGCTGTACCGCACTGGTTCTGCCCATCATGATCGCTCACAAACGCCCTCGGACCTCGCGCTTCTGGTGTCTCACGCCACCGCGCGGGCTTCCTTTATATAGCGGTCCTTGCACTTCTCTGAGCAGAGGTGGATTGCGCCCAACTCCAGCACGCGTGCGTCATCCCAGCGGCTCAGGAAACGCAGTGACCGTTGCAGAGCATTCGCGTTCTCTACTTCAATGTCATAGCCCAGGACCCATGAATCTTCGCCAATCCGCCGGTCTGATTGCGGCCGCACTTTATCGCAGACGTCGCACGTAATCTTGATCATCGTTAACTCTCCCTGCAATGAGATGACTCTCAGCCGTATTGGGTTTGCGGACGAAGACCGATTTCAGAGACTAAATACTCATGTATCACGCAGGCAGCGGTCTCTCCATTGTGCAAAATTGGCATGTGGACTTCTGCTATATTCCCTTGGGTTGACCATGGATGCGAGCCCGGCTTGCGCGGCGAGCAGCCTGATCCAGGAGCAGGATGATTTATATAGAAAAAGAGACTGTTGAGCGGTGTGGAGCGAAGCGACATGAATAAGCGCATAGCCGCCGTTCCCGGTGATGGCATCGGCAAAGAAGTAATTCCCGCAGCCTTGAGAGTTGTTGAAGCTACCGGGGCCGCGGTTGAGCTCACCACGTTTGACTGGTCAGCAGACCGTTACCTGAAAGACGGCACGGCTATCCCGCAGGACGGCTTCACCATGCTGGCGCGTGACTTTGACGCCATCTTTGTCGGCGCTCTGGGCGACCCGCGCGTGCCCTCCAACATTCATGCCAAGGAAATCCTGCTGGGCATGCGTTTCAAAATGGACCTTTACGCCAACGTGCGTCCAGTCAAGCTGCTGGATGAGTCGCTCTGCCCACTCAAAGGCGTGAAGCCGGAGCACGTGGACTTTGTTGTGATTCGCGAAAACACTGAAGGCCCGTATGTGGATGCAGGCGGCGTGCTCAAGCAGGGAACTGCCGACGAGATCGCCACACAGGAAGATTTCAACACCCGCAAAGGCGTGGAGCGGGTGATTCGTTTTGCGTTTGAGCTGGCGCGCAAGCAGGGCCGCAAGAAAGTTTTGATGTCAGACAAGTCCAACGTGATGACCTTTGCCGGCGGCCTGTGGCAGCGGGTCTTCAAGCTGGTCGCCGCCGAGTATCCGGAGATTCAGCCGCAGCACATGTACGTGGATGCGCTCTGCATGCACATGGCGCGCGATCCCAAGCAGTTTGACGTGATCGTGACCAACAATATGTTTGGCGACATCATCACGGACCTGGCCGCTGCCCTCCAGGGCGGGCTGGGCATGGCTGCCAGCGGGAACATCCATCCCGGCAAGACCTCAATGTTTGAGCCGGTGCATGGCTCCGCGCCGCCGTTTGCGGGAAAGAACATTGCCAACCCGATCGGCGCAATCTCCACGGCTGCGATGATGCTGGATCATCTTGGCTTTACGCAGGAAGCCGAGCGGATCAATCAGGCCGTGCTGGCCGCAGTACAACAGAAGAAGACCACGGCGGACATCGGCGGGAGCCTGGGTACGAAAGAGGCTGCGGAATGGATAGCTCTTTCTGTATCCCGAGCGTAGCGAGGGAGCCCTTCTGCAACGACGATCTCTGGGGAGCCTCCATTTTCGATTGTTGCCACAGCCTTTCACAAACAAACCGCCTTTGGGTTCCTTCATTACCCAAGTTTTCCCCTGCAAGAAAACCCCAGCACCGCGTTCTTCTATTTGGCATAGAATCTCGTTTTTCCTCTCCCCCGGTTCGGCCACTCCATAGACCACAAAAAGGATGTGCACGAATATGCGCGTATATCTGCTCTCTCTGCTTCTGTTGGCCGGTGCAGCTTCCGGGCTGGCCCAGACCAAGTCCGGCGATAAATCCAGCAACAGCCATGATGACTCCGCAGCCCTGACTGTTTACAACCAGTCATTTGCAGTGGTGCGGCAAACGCTTCCGCTGGACCTGAAGAGCGGCACCAACCAGTTGGAAATCACGGACATCACGTCCCACTTGGAGCCGGATTCGGTTATTCTGCGCGACCTTAAGAGCGGCCGCGACCTGCGCATTCTGGAGCAAAACTACCGCAGTGACGTGGCTTCGCAGGGCCGCCTACTGGCTCTGTATGAAGGCAAGACCATTGAATTTTTAGTGACGGACAAAGACGGTAACCGCCGGCTCATGCCGGGAAAGATCATTCGCAGCGGATATACGCCGCACTATGAAGCTTACAGCGGATACGATCAGCAATATCGCCAGGCGCAGCAGGCTTATGTGGCCGCAGGCAATGGTGAGCCGATCATTGAAATCGATGGCAAGTTACAGTTTGGTTTGCCCGGGCAGCCGGTCTTCCCCGCGCTGAGCAATGACACGATTTTGAAACCTACTCTTTCCTGGTTGTTGCAGAGCGATCGCCCCGGCAACACCAACGCGGAATTCAGCTATGTGACCGGGGGCATGAGCTGGCACGCCGATTACAACGTGGTGGCCCCCGTCAGCGGCAACCTGCTGGATATTGTCGGCTGGGTGACGCTTGACAACCAGACCGGCAAGACTTTCCCCAACGCTCACATCAAACTGATGGCCGGTGATGTAAATAAGCTGCGTCCAACGGAGATGGGAATGGCGGATGCTAACGGCACGCTCGGTGCCCTGCGCATGGAAGCAGCCGCGCCTGCTGTTACCGAGCGCAGCTTTGATGAATACCATCTTTACACGCTGGAGCGTGCGACCACCCTCTATGATCGCGAAACCAAACAGGTTGAGTTTGTGCGGGCGGCAGGAGTTCCTTCACAGCGGCTCTATGTTTATGACGGTGTCAAGATTGATCAGAATTATCGCGGTTATCCCATGGAAAACATCCGCGATATGGAAAATTTTGGAATCCAGTCGAACCCCAAGATCTGGTCGATGGTGGAATTCAAGAATAGCAAGGAAAACCACCTCGGCCTGCCTCTGCCCAAAGGCCGCGTGCGTTTCTACCGTCGCGATACGGATGGCCAGCTTGAATTCACCGGCGAGAACCTGATCGACCACACGCCCAGCGACGAAACCATCCGCCTGTATACCGGCAATGTGTTTGATGCCGTAGGCGAGCGCAAGCGCACTTTCTACAAAATTGACCGCAATGCGCACTGCGTGGATGAAAGCTTTGAGATCAAGCTGCGCAACCACAAGAAAGAACCCATGGAGGTTCGTGTGGTGGAGCATCTGTACCGGTGGATCAACTGGGACATCTCCAAAAACTCAGACCCATTTAACAAACTGGACAGCAAAACAATTGAATTCCGGGTGCAGGTGCCGCCGGACGGAGAAAAAGTGGTGACCTACACCGCCCACTACACATGGTAGGCATTTGGCCGTATCAGGAATGTAGGTAGTTTTGCGGCAGGCGCTGAATATCAGTTTGGACCAATTTGATATTCAGCGCTTTGTTGCAAGAATTTTTCTTTTCACAATTTCTTTTCAGCAATTCCGTATTTTTCATATTTGCCATTAACCTATAGTTTGCTATTCTGCTTATGCGTAGGAGTAACGCCCAATGAAATGCACTATCTACAATTCGGTGCGGAGGCTGATGGAACCAGTTGCTGGTTCTGATAGCCTGTGGGCGTTTGATTATTCCCTTAGCTAACCTCAGGCGCGTCAGTCCTACGCAAACCGACCCAAACTTGAGCAACGCTGCAAGCTATTGAGCCTTCAAGCTTAACCTTTGTATTCATACAACGGCTTTGAACCCACTGGGTGGCGAAGGTCGCGGTTACTTCATTTGATAAGTGGCATACCGTGGCTGCTTGTTCCCCCAGTTGATGCCAAGGTGACGCGCCTTGTTCATACATCTTGGTCAGTGGCGTAGATTGCTGATACTTCGTCGGTCGGCGATCGCCGCAAGGCGACCGTGGTGGTTCAAATCCACGCCGCAGTCGCCGGTTCCCTGACCATGCTTTCAGTCGGTGGTGGATGACGGGAGATACTTCCTCCAACGAATAAGTGCAGCGCAGAGTGGGAGCTCTGCCGGATGAACTGATCGCTTACCCAAACCGCGGCTAGGCCTGATTAGGCCGAGCCGCATGCATCAAGCGCAAAACGCTGTCTCCTTCCAGCTTGATGCAGAGCGGTTTGGAGCGAAGCGACAGGCACATGCGATGCACGCTCCTGTTGCTTGTTCCCCGACTGGTTTTGCCGAGCGGCGAGTTGTTGATCGCCGGGTCCGGGTCCCGGCACGCGCTGGTTTTGCGTGTGCTGGGGTGAGGACCGCTGTGTCTTAGGCGTTTAGTTTCTCCTTCAAGCCTGGGGCACTGCGGCTTGAGAGCAAAGGTCAGAATTTCTTTTTTCAGCGTGAGTTTTACCGTCTGAAGAGGTTCACCAAGGACGTGGGCAGGATCTGTTAACACCCTGCTCCCATAACAGCAGTTAGACGTTGGAACAAGTTTTATCGGTGGTGAAGACCAGGGTTACATCGCCTGTCCGTAGGTGCGGGTCCGGTCAACCTGTTGTGCGCAAGTTTGGCGCAATGGTGCTTTTGGCCAAATCCCGCCGGCATCTCGAGTGCCGTAGTTTCAACCCAGAACGACGGACCACTACACCCGGGTCGATTGTTCCCCGTTTGGAATTTGTTTCCAGCGTTGGCTGCTTCTTTATTGTCGCTCTGCTCCAAACCGCTGGATGGCAAATTTCGACCGCTGTTTTTCCAGCGCTTGTTGCAGACGGCTCGGCTCGCAAGTCGGCCTCGCCGTATTTGTTTAACAGAGACGTAGCATGCTGCGTCTCGGCAAAATGAAATCCACTTTGCCGGTGGTGAAGATGAGAGTTACTTCGCCACCCTGGAGATGCAGGTATCGATCCCTGCCGCCGCGCTTCGGGTTAGCTGAAGCCGGCGTCGTCTAAGAAGGACGCCAGGAATAAGACACTGTCATCGTGATGTTCCCCGGCGCTGGTTTCCGCAGCCATTAGGGCTGCTTAACCCCGCAGCGAACGCTGCTTAGAAAACGAGAATATGAGCTTACGAAAAGTGTATGGAGGCACTCCGATGGGCAGCGAATCGCGCTGTGACACGTGCACACATGCGCGTATCATCCAGGGCTATGCTGAGAGCGAGAAGATCGTTTTCTGCAATAGCCTGTGGGACCCCATCCGGATACCGTTCAGCGTACGCCAGTGCAGCGCTTATGAAGACAAACGTCTGCCTGACGTTGACGACATGAAAGAGATCGCATGGCAGATCCGCACCAAAAACGCAGGCAGCGTTGCTGGATTTGTGACCGTGCCTGAAGAAAACGAGTCGCAAGACGAGCAGGCTCCTGCAGATCCGGTAATTGTTCCGGCTGCAATGAAAGACTAACTGCACAGGCTAGTCCCTGTGCACTGCAAGATCTGAAGATCGGAGGGTAACAACATGGCCCGCATGAACGTACTGAACCTGAGCGGACTACCGTGGATGAAGGCGAAGCGCACGCACGAGGGCGCTCCGGCGAAGCACATCTCCGCCGAGCAGGAACTGCGCCGGTCTGTCCTGGCCTGCATGCTGTGGGAGGACCAGTTTTATGAGGATGGCGTGGCGATCGCCGGGCGCATCCGCGAACTGGTGCCCAAGGTCTCCGCAGAGAAAGTGGCTGCGCTGGCCGTGGAGGCCCGCGAGAAGATGAAGCTGCGTCACGCGCCGCTGCTGCTGGTGCGTGAGATGGCGCGTCTGGCCACGCACCGCCAGCTGGTCGCGGAGACGCTGCTCCGCGTGGTCCAGCGGGCCGACGAGCTCAGTGAGTTCGTGGCGCTCTACTGGAGCGAGGGCAAGCAGCCTCTTTCCGCGCAGGTAAAAAAGGGACTGGCCGCTGCATTCACCAAGTTTGATGAGTATGCGCTGGCCAAGTACAACCGCGCTTCTCCGGTGAAGCTGCGTGACGTGCTCTTTCTCTGCCACGCCAAGCCGGTGGATGCCGCGCAGGCTGAGCTGTGGAAGCGTCTCGTCGCCGGAGAGCTGGCCACGCCCGATACCTGGGAGGTGGCTCTCTCCGCCGGCGCCGGCGTCGATAAGCGCGAGGCATGGGAGCGGCTGCTCGCGGAGAACAAGCTGGGAGCGCTGGCCCTGTTGCGTAACCTGCGCAACATGGCGGAGGCCAAGGTGGATGAGCAGATGGTCCGTACTGGTCTGTATCGCATGAAGACCGAGCGTGTGCTGCCGTTCCGCTTCATCGCCGCTGCGCGTTACGCGCCGCGGTGGGAGCCGGAGCTGGAAAAGGCGATGCTCCGTTCGCTTGAGGGACAGGCCAGGCTGCCGGGCAAGACTGTGCTCCTGGTTGACGTTTCCGGTTCCATGGACGCGCCGCTTTCGCGCCGTGCGGAGATGCGCCGCAATGACGCGGCCTACGGGCTGGCGGTGTTGCTGCGAGAGATCGCCGAGCAGGTGAGTATCTATAGCTTTTCGGACAAGCTGGTGCGGGTGCCTTCGCGTCAGGGTTTTGCCCTGCGCGACGCGCTGAACGCCAGCCAGCCGCACAGCGGAAC
Source organism: Terriglobia bacterium (assembly GCA_020072585.1). Taxonomy (GTDB): domain Bacteria; phylum Acidobacteriota; class Terriglobia; order Terriglobales; family Acidobacteriaceae; genus Angelobacter. Next base: position 86,365 of record JAIQGL010000020.1, read on the forward strand.
GTATCTGGGCAAGGCGCTGAGTGAGATCGAGGAGAAGTATGACCACTTGATCGTGATCACCGACGAGCAGTCGCACGACTCTGTCCCGAACCCTAAGGCGCGTGGTTACGTGATCAATGTGGCCAGCTTCCAGAACGGCGTGGGCTACGGCAAGTGGGTGCACATCGATGGCTGGAGCGATTCAGTGATCGAGTACATCCGCGCCGCCGAGCCGACGTTGGAGTAAAATCCTCGCACACTAGCCAGGCGACCTTCAGAAATGAGGGTCGCCTGTTTTTATTGTGGCGCCCCAAAAAACTTTGAAACACGGGTGAACGGAGGAAGCAGAGGAATTCATTTCAAACGGATTCGTGAGCTTCGGCGATTTTGGCGATCATGGCAATTCTGGGAATTGAACGATTTATTGTTACCATTGAAGCTGGAGCCGTTTTTGATCTTCCCAATGCGAAAGCCTTCTATAGCTTTATTACTGGCAACATTACTTCTCTTCGTATCGTCCGGTTTTGCGCAAAATGCTCAACCAACACCGCAGCCGCCGTCACCTTCGCCCGCGTTGGCCCCAAAACCTGCGCCGCAGGCGCCAGGGGTGTCCCAACCAGGCGAACCTGCGCAGCCACAAGCCACGCCGTCGCATCGCCTCGAAGTTGAACCGGTTGAGAAAGAGCAGAAAGACCACAAGATCACTCCGGCGGAGGCGAAAGAGCTTTTTAACTCGGTGGATGAGATTCTGCGCTTTGCCAGCAAAGATACCGGCCTGCCAATCAAGAAACAGATCAAACGGACGATCGTCAGCCGGGCGCAGGTGGAAAAGTACATTGGACAAAAGTTCAAGAACGATGCGGACCGCATCCGCTTTGAGCGCTCTGAGCTGGTGCAGAAAAAGTTTGGACTGCTGCCCCGCCAATTCGATCTGCATGGTTTTCTTGTCAAGCTGTTGACCGAGCAGGTGGCCGGCTACTACGACGAGAAGTCCCGTACCATGAACCTGCTCGACTGGAATGAGCCGGACATGCAGCGCCCGGTGATGGCGCACGAACTCACGCATGCGCTCCAGGACCAGAGCTACGACCTGGAGAAGATGAGCAAGCAGGAGGAAGAGATTGAGAAACGCGGGCTGCAAGACCTGGATGCACTGATCCGGAATGACGAGGAGTCCACCTGCCGCAGCGCCGTGCTGGAGGGCCAGGCGATGATCGTGCTGCTGGATTATGTGCTGGCCCCCTCAGACCAAAGCGTGGAGAAGATGCCGCAGGTTGTGGACCTGATGCAGGCCTCCATGGACAAGAGCCGGGGCAGCCCCATCTTTGATAGCGCGCCACTGATCCTGCAGGAAGAGCTCGCTTTCCCTTATCGCCAGGGGATGAAGTTCATCAAAGAGTTGCTGGTCGCAGGCGGTAAAAAGCTGGCGTACACCGGAGTGCTGGCCCGTATGCCCCAGACATCGCGCGAGGTGATGGAGCCCAAGGAATATCTCGCCGGACACCGTGAGCCGCCGCTCTTGCTTCCGGACTTTGGTTTTCTGAAAAAAGATTACGAGCCTTTTGATGCCGGCGCTGTCGGTGAGCTTGACGTGAATATTCTGCTGCGTATTTACGCCGATGAAGAGTTGGCCAAGCGCCTGACGCCGGAGTGGCGAGGTGGATCGTACTATGCTGCGGAAAAAAAAGGCGCCAAGCCGCCGGACCGAAATTCCTCGGCGCACATAGGTCTCTTCTATGTATCCAAGTGGGCGAGCGAGGAAGCTGCACAGGAATTCGCCAAGACATATGCCAATTCTCTGGCAACGCGATATAAAGAAGTGCGGCACGTTCATGGCGATGCACCTGAGCGCCTCCAGTTCATGAGCTCTGACGGGCCAATTTTTATTCAGCAGACCGGGAATACGGTGGTTGCAGTAGAAAGCTTTGAGGAAGATGTGGCTAAGAAGCTGATCGAGGCTGGATTGAAACCAGCGGGACTAAGCGCGAAGGAATAATAGTTATTGGAAAAGCATGGAACAAAATTCTTTCATCAATTGTCTAAGCTGAGATAGTCACCCGCCAGTCAGGAAGGGAGATCGAATGACCAGCGCATGGAAACTGCGCGAGTCTCCGCGACGAACCCATCATCAGCTTGCTCCGCGCAAATCATTCGACATCCGTTTTCTCCTTTTGTTTTTGGCTGCTGGCGCTTCAGGATGTACGCAGAAGCCTGCTTCGCCCCAGGCCCCCACTCCTCGAGTGCAGTTTGTGACCGTGGAACCGGAAATCCGGCTGGAAGTAATCGACTGGGGTGGAACGGGAAGAAACGTCGTACTTCTGGCTGGTTCCGGAAACAGCGCGCACATCTTTGACGAGTTCGCCCCCAAGCTCGCTGCATTCAGCCATGTTTACGGAATAACTCGGCGCGGGTACGGAGCTTCTAGTCATCCTGAGTCTGGTTACTCCGAGCAGCGCCTCGCTGCTGACGTCCTTGGGGTCCTTGATCAACTCAAAATTGCCGCACCGGTACTGGTGGGCCACTCCATGGCCGGAGAAGAACTAACAAGACTTGGCGCTGAACATTCAGACCGTTTGGCGGGACTGGTCTACATTGACGCAGCAAGTGATCCATCCGACTGGCCGGGTAGCAGTCCTGAGTACATAGCGCTCTATAGCAAATTGCCGGCGCCGATGCGGGACCATCCCGGGCCTTCGCCTTCAGACACGAAATCCTTTCAGGCCTACCGTGAGTGGCAGACCCGAAGCGGTGAAGTCGCATTTCCAGAGTCTGAGTTGCGCAGCGTGTATACGACCAATGCTGACGGATCGATGGGGCGGCACAAAACTGACGGGAACATCCATCGGGCGATTGGAGAGGGGGCAGAGAAGCGCGATTATTCAAAAATCCGGGTGCCGGTGCTGGCGCTTTTTCCTGTCTCCAGTGGTAAGCCGTATCAGCCCAGGAACGCTCAAGAGCGCGCCGCCATTGCTGAGTTCGACACGGCAACGGACGCATACGTGAATCGATGGAAGAAGAACCTGCAGAGCGCGCCGGGCGGTGTGCGCGTCGTCAATATACCAAAGGCAAACCACTACATGTTTCTCAGCAATCCGGATGATTTGCTGCGCGAGCTGCGAACATTTATTGCAGGCCTGCCTAAAAGCTGATTGAGTTCAGAATGCTCACGGCTCAGCCTGCCAGTGACTCAATGGCTTGCACTGTCTCCTGTGGTAGTTGCAGGTCAAGGCTGGCCAGGTCTTGCTGCATGTGCTCGGCATTGGATGTGCCGGTCAGCGGCAGCATTCCCACCGCGCGGGCAAAGGCAAACACAATCTGGGCCGGTGTGGCGTTGGCGCGCATGGCCGCGCCGCTGACTACGGGATGGCGCAGTACCTCAACGTTCGCTGTGAGCAGAGAAAAGCCCTGGTAAATGATGTTCCGTTCGCGGCAGAAGGCGCGCACCTCGCGGTCCCAGCCCAGCCGGGCGTAGCAGCGGTTTTGCACAAATGCAGGCGCTTCAGCATGTGCTCTGGCCATTTGTTGAAGGTGGCTCAGGCCTACATTGCTTACGCCCAGAAGGCGCGTGTGGCCGGCGTCACGCTCTTTGATCATCGCCTGCCAGACTTCAAAGTCGGCTGTGGTCCAGTTGTAGCGGGAGGATGGGCCGTGTAACACGTAGCTATCCACATAGTCCGTGCCAAGATGTTCCAGTGAACTGGCCATGGATTGCGCGACCTGATCGGAAAGTGTGGCCGTGGGATCGTAGGGCAGTCGATGGTCCTGGCCCGGTTGAGAGGTGAATTTCGTCTGCAAGAAAAGATCGGCCCGCGTGACCATGCCCGCGCGATAGACAGCAGCCAATGCCTCTCCCACTCCAGCTTCAAAGTAATGGCGGCGCTGGTTGGCCGTGTCAATGCCGCGAAAGCCCGACCGGATCGCAAGTTCAGTAAGCGCCGCGGTGCGGTCTTCCTTCCAGGCAGTGCCGTAAAGGAAGGTAGGAGAAGAATGTTGCTGGGTTGCCATAAGGCTGTATTTTTACATGAATGCCAATGCAACCCATTTGCACGCAAACCAGCCGGGACAAATAGCCCGTCCCGGCTCGATCTGCAGCCTGCTCCTTCTGGAACTATTTATTTCCTGCTCGGGTCGTCCTGGGGATTGATGTAGTTAAACTGTACCGGCGCTTTGCCGTGAATCTGTACCACGACCTCACCGCAGGCCATCGCGTAGTGGTGCATATCCGGGTCAAGAAAGGCAAAGCTGCCGGCAGGGAAAGCGGCCATTTTCTCCGTATTGAAGGTGTCTCCCATCCCGACCTTGAACGTTCCCGAGATGACGGTGACGTTTTCTCGCAGCGGGTGGAAGTGCGGCGCGATCCGGTATCCATCAGGCATTTTCACGCGCACCGTGTAATCACCGCTGGATGCGGTTGGGTCGCCCTCAAGCACAGCCAGTTGCGCGCCCGGCGCCAGGAAAGGCGGTGCCGGGCCCCATGGAATGGTGTCCGGAGTAAATGCGTTTTTTCCGTGGGCCCCTGCATGCGCGGTAGCCGTGTTGTGCTGCCCTGCCCAGCAAACCAATGCTGCCAGCGCCATAATGAGGTAGAGGCTTCGTTTCATTTGTTCTTCTCCAATTCTTTCAGTGTTGATCTGCGGTTGATCATCTATTGCGGACAGGTGCGTTTCAATGAAGGGCGGATAACCTTTCTATATCTTTTATGTATCGCTGTAAGTTGCTGAATTTAGTGCATAATGATCTCCCAGGAGCTTCTCATGAGGGCTGCAAAATCACTAATCGGCGAGGTCGAGCTTGACCTGGGGCGCTATGAACTTCGCCGTTCTGGCCGCCGCGTGAAGCTTGAGAAAAAGCCCATGGAATTGTTGATCTTCCTGGTTGGGCGGCGAGACCAGATGGTGTCCCGCGAAGACATCGTTAAAAAACTCTGGCGCTCCAATCTGTTTATTGATACGGAGCGGAACGTCAACAACATCGTACGAAAAATACGCACGGCCCTGGGTGACGACTCAGACAAGCCGCGCTTTCTTGAAACCGTAGTTGGAAAAGGTTATCGATTCATCGGTCCGGTGCGTGTGATCGACGCTCAACATCCCCGTTCTGATCATGGGCAAGCTTCCACCGGGGCGGTCAGCCAGACGATTGCGAGTGAGCGCAGCGAACGCTCGTCACTTGCCGTGCTCCCGTTGTTACAGTTGGGGAAGGTTGCGGACGACCACGGCCTGTGCCTGGGGTTTGCAGATGCGCTGGTGGCTCGTCTGGGAAACCTTCGTGATCTGGACGTGCTGCCAACCTCCGCTGTCCTGGATATGCCACTGGACGCATCGCCTTCAGACATTGCGTCGCGCCTGGGAATCCGTTTTGTGGTTCACGGCGCCATTCAATTTTCCAAAGGGCAATGGCGGCTCTCACTGGAAATGTTTGACACACATTTGCAAGGTCCTTGCCTTACGAGGAAGTGTGACCTCGACATGGGCCGCCTGTCTGATCTTGAGGGCGATATTGCAAAGCAGATAGCAGCCGCATTGAACCGGCCGCTGGGGCCAGCGATGGTGCAGCAACGCCCGCGATATAGCCGGGACCCGCTGGCTTATGCGGATTCATGCGCGGGTACCGGCTTAGCGCCTCCGGTGATCCGGCCATGATGGAAAAAGCGATCCAGCACCTGACCAGCGCTGTTACCCGCGATTCTGCATTTGCGCTTGCCCACGCCACCCTGGCGCTTGCGTGTACAACTCGCCATTTTGAATATGACCCGGCCAGCGTGTGGCTGGAAAAGGCAGAATTCCACTGCCGGCGCGCGCTTGAAATAGATGCCGACCTGCCGGAAGGACATGTGGCCCGCGCTTTTCTGTTGTGGGGACCGTCGAAAAACTTCCAGCACCTGGAAGCGATAGCCTGTCTCAAGCGCGCCCTGGCTCTGCAGAACAATCTGCCCCATGCTTATAACCGTCTTGGCACCATCCTGGCGCATATCGGGCTGCTCGATCACGCTCGTGCAATGTACGAAAGAGGACGGCTTTTCCATCCCCAAAAGGCGGTCAGTCCCAGCATTGTGCAGGTTTACGTCTGGAACCAGGAATACGACAGGGCGCGCGAGGCCATCGCGGCGTGGCGCGCGGAAAGTCCAGGCAACAAGTACGCCATCTATTTTGCTCCATACCCGGCCATGATGACAGAGGACTGGAAAGAGGCGAAAGCTTTGCTGGATGAAGCGCTGCAACTTTTGCCGGAAGAACCGCTCATCGTGAGCTTGCAGGGCGTCTTTTATGCATTGACGGGCAGAGCGGAACAGGCGCTCGACTGCATGGCCAGGGCGTGTGCCAGCCCAAAATCATTTGGGCACGCACACCATACCTATTACCAGATCGCGTGCATTCTCGCCCTGATAGGGCGGCGTGAAACCGCTTTTGAGTGGCTGGAGCGGAGCGTCAGCAGTGGATTCGCATGCTGGCCGTTCTTTCAGAAAGACCATTGTCTCCGGAGCCTGCACGGGCTTCCCGAATTTGAACTCCTGGTGGGCTCTCTACAGGCCAGGTATCCTGACCATCTGGGATTGCTGTAGGGCGGCGCAAGCCCCCCCGCTGATAAAGGCCCCTGCCTATTCGTTTCTGCTCAGGCGACCCATCATGATTTCTTTCACTCGCTCTGGCGTGATGCCGAGGTGATATTCCTGGGCGAGCGGATGGTCCGTTGGCTCTAGAAAAAAATGTGGGCGCATCCCTGGCTCCTGGATGTGAGCATACATTTTCAAACTTAATGTATCGGGGTACTCTGGAATTTGCGAACTCAACCAGGAAAACATGGGGGAGAGTTTAACTCGCTCTGCGTTGCCATCCATCTCTCGCAATTTGGTGAAATTCTCCCTGCTGAGCGATCCCCATACGCCCCAGCGCAGAGTTTCAGCAGCCCCGATGATGGGAAGATGGATGATGCCACGAACGAAGAAACTCTTGTCGTCGATTGAACAATAGTCCTCATCCAGAAAAGTCTTGTTGCGTTTCTGGCTCCATTTGGGCAAAAGCCTGAAATGCCTGCTCGCCTTTTCATCTTCTTTCGACCAATAGTATGGCGAATCCACTCCAAAATCCAGGCAAGGGCCAGTATGCCATTCATCGCAACTACCACATTTCCAGCGAAGGTCAGCCAGATCATTCAGCGTGACTGTAGGTCGAGTATTGCGGATTTGGGCCCTCTCATAGCAGCCAGAGCAAATCATTGAGATCTCGGCCAGCTTCTCGGACTCTTCATCCCACCCATCATGAGCTACACGTATGATTTCGCAGTTATCACACCAGGCATCCGGGAAAGGAGTCTCTTCGTCAGGTTCGTTGCGATTGAACCCGAGTCCAGCACTTTCTCCAAGGAGATGGATGCAGACGAATGTTTTAAGACATTCACCGTGAGTGTTACATTGGATCTTGTCAGCCATTCAGGTTCATTATCCTCGCCAGATATGGGAATTGTGTCAACCATAATTCGGTGTTCTGAAGGCGCAATATTTTGGCGGTAGGATTCGGAACGCAGTATTCTAAGCAATCTAATGAACTGGAAGTCACTCACGCTTGAAGGAAGTATTTATTTCGGTGAAGACACCGATCCGGATAAGTTGGCGTCGCATCTTGCCGATTGCCTTCATCAGGCAAGAGCCGATGAAGTCAACGTGGATGGTAACCGGATAGCATATACGGCGGGAATGTTCCGCATGGTAGGCAGTTGGAACCCCCTGGTCCCGTTCAGATATGGGGAACTGACAGTTGATCCAGTCAATCGTCAGGTTCGTTACAAGGTGGGCTTTCGTCAGCTCGTGGTAGTGGGAACTGTGATGGTTATTTTCCTTTTTGCTTTTAGCTGGTTATCACATGCCTGGCAAATGCTCATTTTCATGCCGCTGATGTGGCTATGGCTAGTTGGGGGTAACCTCGCAGTTGGAGTTGTAAGGTTCCAGGGATTTGTCAGCCGGTCGATTGAGTCATCCCCATGTCGCGCAGCACGAGCACCACTTGCTTAAATCACGATTTTGTCACTTAGCTGTCGAGCGGATACACTTTAGACAATCCTCTTTTTCGCTATAATCAAAGACCAACTTATTGAAGGAGATTCCTTTGCAACAAGCAGAAATCGGCATCATGGGCGGCAGCGGTCTGTACTCCATGCCCGGACTTACGGACATCCGCGAAGTCACGGTGCAAACTCCGTTCGGCGAACCATCGGACGCATACGTGCTGGGCACGCTGGAAGGGCGCAAGGTAGCGTTTCTGGCCCGCCACGGCCGCGGACACCGTATCCTGCCTTCTGAGATCAACTTTCGCGCCAACATTTACGGTATGAAGGACCTGGGCGTGGAGCGCATCCTGTCGCTTTCCGCCGTTGGTTCGCTCAAGGAAGAGCACAAGCCCACCGACTTTGTGATCCCCGACCAGTTCATTGATCGCACCATTCACCGTATCTCCACGTTCTTTGGCCATGGCATTGTGGTGCATGTGGCGTTCGGTGATCCCATCTGCCCGGAGGCCGCGGCTGCCTACACGCAGTCATGCAAGGACATTGGCGTGGTGGGGAAGGCAGGCGGAACATACATTTGCATGGAAGGTCCGCAGTTCTCCACGCGCGCGGAATCCAACCTGTATCGCAGCTGGGGCGCGGACGTGATCGGCATGACCAACTTGCAGGAAGCCAAGCTCTGCCGCGAAGCCGAAATCTGCTATTCCACATGCGCCATGGTCACCGACTATGACTGCTGGCGCGCGGGTCACGAAGACGTGACCGTGGAACAGGTGCTGAAAGTGGTGCACGCCAACGCGGAGAACGCCGCGAAAGTAGTAAAGCGCGCCATTGCCATTATGCCGAAAGAACGCAAATGCGCCTGCGGCTCAGCGATGAAGTTTGCCATCCAGACTGACAAAGACAAAATCCCCGTTGCCACGCGGCAGAAGCTAGCGCTGCTGCTGGATAAATATCTGGGCAAGGCCGGCGAGGCAAAGGCGTAACCGGCCCTTCCATGAACGCCGAGGCGCGCCGTGATTTTTTGTGGCTCACGCGGATTGCTGCCGTCATCTCCGTTGGCGCTCTGATCTTTTATTATCGTCAGGGCGCCATCCTTCTTTATGGCGATGCCGTGGCCCACCTCAACATCGCCCGCCGAGTTTTTGATTCACGAACCCCAGGCCTATTTCAGCTGGGTACCGTGTGGCTGCCGCTGCCGCACCTGCTGGATATCCCATTCGTTGTGAATGGCCCCATGTGGCAGACCGGGCTGGGCGCCTCGATTCCATCCATGATTGCTTACCTGTTTGGAGCGCTCGGCGTATTTCGGCTGGTGAGCGGCCTGGCTTCGCGCATGTCGGCGTGGATTGCGGCGCTGATCTATGCGTTGAATCCCAACCTTATCTACATGCAGGCGACTGCGATGGGCGAATCTCTATATCTGGCGCTCTTTGTCTGGTCGGCAGTCTATTTTGCGGAGTTTGTGCGCGATGCCCGCGATGAGCCGCAAAGAGCAAGGACGTCGCTGGCGAAGTGCGGTCTTGCGGTTTCCGCCGCGATGCTGGTGCGCTATGACGCGTGGTTCCTGGCGGCGGTGATTGCCGCAGCGGCACTCATGTTCCTATGGCGGTTGGGACCGCCCGCACGGTCGCTACGTCGGGGGCTGATCGCGTTTGTTCTTCTCACTGGGTTGAGCGGCGGCGGATTTCTGGTATTCAACCAGCTTGCGTACGGCAATGCGCTGGAGTTCGCCAACGGACCCTATTCGGCGCACGCCATCCAGGAGCGCAGCAAGACCGCCAGCATGCCCACGTATCCGGGAGAGAATTCTCTGCGTGGCGCAACGCTCCAGTTTCTGAAGGTTTCCAGGCTCAACGTGGCGGAGGGCCTCCCGGAGTACATGCTGTTCGCTGGAGCATTCATCGCGCTGCTGGCGGCCATTTATTTTTCGCGGCGTTATCTTTCCTGGTCTGTTTTATGGATGCCCGTGCCGTTTTATGTCTTGTGCATCGCCTGGGGCAGCGTGCCGATCTACCATCCGGAATGGTGGCCTTTCAGCTACTACAACGTCCGTTATGGATTGCAGTTGCTGCCCGCAATGGCTGTCTTCTTCACGTTGGCTTGCGAGTTAGCTGCAAACTTCTTTTCACGACGGGCTGTCACGTGCGCTGCCGTTCTGCTGATCGCCGCCAGCTACTTTTCTGTCTGGTATAAGACGCCGATTTGCCTGCGCGAGGCCCAGGCCAACGGCAGGGAACGCATGGCACTGGAGCAGGAGCTTGCGGCCAGACTGAAGGCCATTCCATCATCGGCAACGCTGATGATGGATTGCGGGGCGCATCCGGGCGCGATCCAGATGGCGGGAATCCCATTCAGACGCGTGCTGCGGGAGAGCAACCCGCCTTATTGGGAGATCGCGTTGACGCGGCCGGCGCAGTCCGCCGATTACATCATCGCTTTTTCCGGAGACGCTGTGGACCGCGCCGTCCATCTCTTCCCTCAGGGACTTGAGGCGGTTGCCACAATCGGCACTCCCGGGCAGGCAAAGGCTGTGATCTATCGCGCAACGCACCGATAATTGTCATAAGATCAAACAATAGATCGAACCCATAGTTACCCATGAAAACGCTTGCTTCCATCTTGCCGCACATATCGCTGGCCGAACTGCTTTCCAAGACTATGGTCCGGCTTACGCTGGCTGCTGTTCTGGGCGGGATCATTGGCCTGGAGCGTGCACTCAAGCGCAGGCCTGCCGGTCTGCGCACCAACATGTTTATCTGTTTCGGTTCGGCCATGTTCACCATCCTCTCCAATGAACTGGCTTCCGAGTGGGGCATTGGCGACCACACGCGCATCGCGGCGCAGATCATCCCGGGCATCGGCTTCATCGGCGCCGGTTCCATCCTCCATGCCAAGGGCAGCGTAAGCGGGCTTACCACGGCGGCCACGATCTTTGTGGTTGCGTCCATTGGCATGGCGTGCGGCGGAGGCCAATACCTGCTGGCGATCTTCGCTACGATGCTGATTTACCTCGCGCTGCATGTGCTCGGCATCCTGGAACGCCGGTTCAACCTGAAACCGCTGATGATGAACTACATGATCGTGTCGGACAAATCGGCAGACGACCTTGTAACCGAGGTGAATTCGATCCTGGAAGAGCAGGGCAAAGAGATGCAGGGCATGCGCCTGAGCCGCACCAACGGAAAAGAGAGGCTTGTCTTCAGCGTGGATGGCACACGCAGCGAGCACGAGGAGCTTTCGGGCAAGCTGCGCCAGTCGGACGATCTGCGCAATCTTGAAACCACTGAAGGCATTGAAACCGAATAGATGAAGGTCCCTTTTACCAAAGCGTCCGCCTGCGGGAATGATTTCCTGATCATTGACGGCATGCATGCTCCCGCTGACCTGGCTGAATTCAGCCGCCGCATCTGCGACCGCCACAATGGTGTTGGCGCAGACGGCGTGGAGTGGCTCTTTCCCGCGTCCGACGCCGACATACATGCGCGCCTGATCAATGCCGACGGCAGCGAAGCGGAGATTTCCGGCAATGGTACGCGTTGCGTCGCCGCTTATCTGGTAAGCAACGGGCACGCCGGGAAGGTCGCCATCCGTACCGGAGCAGGCGTGAAGCATTGCGAACTGATTGCGCGAGAAGAACACCGCTTTGAATTTGAGATGGAGATGGGCAAGCCACAGGTTGGCGATGCCTTTTCCCTCAAGGTGGCATTTGGACAGGCGCATGGAACGCCGGTCTCGATGGGCAATCCGCACTATGTTGTTTTTGTGAAAGAGTTTTCGTCTGACTGGCAGAGCGAGGGCGCGGAGATTGGCCGCCATCACGATTTCAAACAAGGCGTGAATGTGGAGTTTGTTCGCGTGACCGGGCAGAATGACATTGAAGTACGCTTCTATGAGCGCGGCGTGGGTGAAACGCAGTCTTCAGGTACGGGGTCGTGCGCGTCTGCTGTGGCAGCAATCGCAGCCGGTCACGTGAATTCGCCGGTGAAGGTGCACGCGCCGGGCGGTACGCAAGTGGTACGTTGGACAGGCGGCAGCGTCTTTCTGCGCGGGCCGGCGCAGCTCGTCTGCGGGGGAAAATTCTTTGGCTGACACGAATATTGTCCGGCCTCCGGCATTGCGCAAAGGGGACAAGGTCGGCCTGATTGCTCCGGCCAGCAGCTTCAGCCGCGAGGGCTTTCTCAAGGGTTGTGACCGTCTGCGGCAGATGGGCTACGAGCCGGTGTACGAGCAGGATATTTTTGAGCGCGATATTTATTTTGCGGGAACGGCCGAACGGCGCACGCGCGAGCTCCAGAATTATTGGCAGCGCGATGATCTTGCCGCGTTGGTCTGTGTGCGCGGCGGTTACGGCAGCAACTACCTGCTGGAGAATCTCGACTTCGATTCGCTCGCGGAACGTCCTAAAATCCTGGTTGGCTGTAGTGACATTACTTCATTGCTTACAGCCATTGCAGATCGCACTGGTCTGGTCACATTTCATGGGCCCATGGCGGCCAAAGACATTGCTGACGGCACTCTGGACCTTCCCAGCTGGATCAACGCCTTGCATGGCGCCGCAAATTGGACCGTGGCGACGCCCGGAGTTGAGGTGCTCCGCGCCGGGAAGGTGCGTGGCCAGCTCTACGGCGGATGCCTCTCCATGCTGGTGGCTTCGCTGGGTACGCCCTTTGAGGTCCAGACCGAAGGAACAATTCTGTTCATTGAAGATATAGCTGAGAAGCCATTTCGTATTGATCGCATGCTGATGCAGCTGCGGCTGGCCGGAAAACTGGAAGGCGTGCGCGGCTTTGTCTTTGGAGAAATGCTGGATTGCCTGCCGCCCAAAGGCGAAACCTACACGCTGCAACAGATCATCCTGCGGGTGCTTGCGCCGTACAGGGTGCCCATCGTTTATGGACTCAAGTCCGGACATGTGAGCAGCGGCAATACTACGTTGCCCATCGGCGTGGAAGCGGAGCTTGAGGCGGCGGACTCAGGTGTGCACCTTAAAATCCTTGAGGCTTCCACCTTGAAATCTGCTACGTAAAATTCCCGCTCACGAAAACGCGCAAATCCGTTAATCTTGAATCGTGGAACAACAGCACGTACATATTATTGGAATTTGCGGGACGGCCATGGCCTCGCTCGCCGGACTGCTCAAACAACGCGGGTTCAAGGTCACGGGCTCAGACGCAGCGGCGTATCCACCGATGTCGGATTTTCTGGCGTCCATCGGCATATCCATTATGCAGCCGTATTCAGAGGCCAATCTGAAGCCGCGCCCGGACATGGTGATTGTGGGCAACGCCATCTCCCGCGGCAATCCGGAACTGGAATACGTTCTGGATGAGCGGATTTTCTTCCGCTCCATGCCGGACATTCTGCATGAACTTTTCCTGCGGACACGCCAGCCGCTGGTTGTCACCGGCACGCACGGCAAAACCACGACTACCTCCATGCTGGCCTGGATTTTTCAGTCGGCGGGGAAAGATCCGTCTTTCCTGATTGGCGGGATTGCCGAAAACTTTGGCAGCAGCTTTGCCATCCGCCAGGGCCAGCATTTCATCATTGAAGGCGACGAATACGATACGGCCTTCTTTGACAAAGGCCCCAAGTTTCTGCACTACTTTCCTCAGTCGGTCATTCTTACGTCAGTTGAATTTGACCATGCCGATATTTACGACGATCTGGACGCGGTGAAGCTGGCCTTCAAGCGGCTGGTAAACCTGGTGCCGCGCAAGGGCAGGATCATTGCCTATGACGCTAATGAAAACGTGAGTGAATGCATTGCCAAAGCTCTTTGTCCGGTAGAGAGATACGGATTTAAGGAAGGTTCGTTTTGGCGAATTACAAACCTGCGGTTTGAGGGTGACCGGACAAAATGGTCAGTGCTGCGGGACGGGGTTGAGCCGGTTGATTTTGAATTTGCGCTGGCCGGCGAGTATAACGTGCTGAACGCTACGGCCGCGGCTGCCATGGCTGCCAACCATGACATAGAACCGGAGATCATTGTGGAAGCGCTCAAGAGCTTCAAGAGCGTGAAGCGGCGGCTGGAAATCAAGGCGGAGATTGACGGCATTACCATCATTGACGATTTCGCCCATCATCCTACGGCGATCGCGGCCACTCTGAGCGCGCTGCGCGTGCGCTATCCTGGCGCGCGCCTGTGGGCGATCTTTGAGCCGCGCTCGAACACGCTACGCCGCAAAGTTCTGGAAAGAGAGCTGGTCAGCAGCCTGGCGCTGGCGGATGAAATCATCATCACGCCCATCTTCAAGCCGGAAGCAGTGCCGGAACAAGAGCGCCTGACGACGGCCTCAGTGGTGGAGCGCGTTCGCCAGGCAGGGAAGCCGGCGCGGGAAATCGCCGATGCCGATGCCATTGTCGCGGTCGTGACGCCGGAGTTGCGCAGCGGTGACGTGGTGGCCATCCTCTCCAATGGCGGGTTCGGCGGTATTTATGAGAAGCTGCCGCGCAAGCTGGAGGAGTTGCGCGGCGCGCATCGTTCATGATGGCCAGCGTGATTGGCACCATCCGCAGCCTTCTAGCGCTGCTCTTCTGGATTGTGTTTGCACCCCCGGCCGCGTTGATCGCTTTTCCCTGGACCCTGATTACAGGCAAGGTGGAATTTCTTTACTGGATCGGCATGGGCCTGGCGCTCATGGGTACGAAGGTTGCCGGCGCCAGAATCAAGCTGGTGGGGCGGGACAAGATCGATACAACGGGAACATATATCTTCATGTCCAACCACGCATCGAACCTTGATCCGCCAATTCTTGTCCCGTTGATTCCCGGACGCACATCCGTGCTGGCCAAAAAAGAGGTCTGGCGGATCCCGATTCTGGGCAAGGCCCTGGACCTGGCGGAAATTGTGCCGGTGGAGCGCAGCAACCGCGATTCAGCGATCAGCAGCATCCGCCGCGCGGGCGAGGTGATGCGGCACCACATCAATATGACAATCTTTCCTGAAGGCACGCGGTCACCGGATGGCCGGCTGATGCCGTTCAAGAAAGGGCCATTTCATCTGGCGGCGGAAACGGGTTTTCCGATTGTGCCGGTTACGATCCTGGGGACCTACGAGATGATGCCGAAAGGAAGCTCGATTGTAAAAAGCGGCACGGTTACGCTGGTGTTTCATCCGCCGATTGATCCCAAGCAGTTTGCTTCGCGTGAAGAGCTGGTGCAGGCCGTGCGTGATGCGATCAACAGCGCGCTGCCGAAAGAACGGCAGCCCTCGCCGCAGATAAGCGCAGATGAACGCTGATCAGGATTGCGAACATCTATTTCGATATGCTCCTGCCGCCCTGGTCTTATCAGCGTCTATCTTCGTACTCCGCGGCGATTGTTAGCGGCCCAAATTGGCTGTTACCACAGCGCCGCTTTGATTGATATTCACGTCAAGAACTCCATCGTCATTCTTGTGCAGGGTTGTGCCGGTATAGCTGTGGATGACGCCTTTGGCGTCTGTGAATTGGACTTTGAACATGCCTGTTTCCAGCGGTTTGATGGCGTAGGAAAAAGTTGCACCTGGCGCAAGAGCGTCTTTGCCGAAAGTGGCGGCCGGATAGTCGACGATGATGGCCTTGACCGGCTCGGTACTGGTGTTGATCAGATTGACCTTGACCACATGGGAGCGGCATCCGGCCAGCAGAATGGGCAAGAGAAGGACCGCGACGAAACAGAAATGTTGGGTTTTTTTTGAGTTCATTCCTTCTCTTTTGTTTCTTCTCTTTATTTTTTCTCAATGACCCGCGCAGCCAGCACCGCGCCGTTGCGATTGTCATGCAGCTTCAGGGGGAAGATCAGGATGTTCCAGTTCCAACGGCTTTTTTTCTTGGGCAGGTGAGGCAGGCAGCGGAAGCTGCGGTCCACGTAGGTTTCCCGCGTATCGGCCACGGTGCGGATGATGTCTTTCCACTCGTCGCCGAGTTCGGGAAATTCTTCAAAGCGGTTTTTGCCGGCAAAGAAGGTGCGTTTTTTTTCATAGAGCCGGGCGAAAAATTCGTTCACGTACTGCCAGACGCCATCGCGGTCCAGTATCTCCAGGACGATATCGTCGCCCATGGCCATGGCGATGCGGGAGTAGAAAAAGTCGCGCGCATCTACCACCACAGGTTTGCCGCGCCGCTTGGCTTCAAAGGAGCGCAAGGCCGTGAGAAGATCATCCACTGAGCTATAGCCCTTAAGCAGGTGCATATCTTCCACGCCGCCAAACTTTCTTTCCAGCGTGGCGGAGAGAATGATGATGGGAACTTCAGGGCGCTTGTCGCGCAGTGACTGCGCGACCTCTGTACCAAATTTGCCCGCACCAAGATGATAGTCCAGCACGGCTATGTCGATCTCGCCCAGGTGCGTCTCTGCTTCTTCCACGGAGGCCGAGCTGACTGCCTCATAGCCGTGGCTGCGCAAAATGGCAGAGCGCAGAATCAGGTTGTCCTGGCGGTCGTCGAGCAGGAGGACCTTGATCGGGTTTTTTTCTGTGCGGACTTCCGTCATAAAAAATTGCCAAAATCGCCGAAAGTGCCAAAATTGGCGATTGAAAATCGATAGCAATGAGCAGGGGGCTAAAGCCCCGCAATTAAAAAAGAACGTGGGCGGCACGGCTGAAGCCGGGCCCTGATACCTCCAGAGGCTAAAGCCCTCTGATTAGGCCTTGCTCAAAACTTGCTCTACAAACTTGCTCCACAAACTTGCTCCACAAACTTGCTCCACAAACTTGCTCCATATGGCCCTAAAGGGCAACCCTACCCATCCAATGGGTGGCTCACTCCTTGTTTGTCTTTCCACGCAGCGCCCGGGCCAGTTCCGGCAGTTTGGTAAACGCGGTAACGCTGCGCAGCCATTGCTTGTGATCGAACGCCGGCGAGCCGCTGATCATGGCTCCGGCCGGAATATCACCGTGCGTTCCGCTCTGTGCGGTCACAATTACGCCGTCACCAATCTTGCAGTGCCCCGCCACGCCCACCTGTCCGGCCAGGATCACGTTTTTACCGATCTCGGTAGACCCGGCAAGCCCCACCTGTGCGCACAGCATGGAGTTTTCCCCAACAGCGCAATTGTGGGCCACGTGGGTCAGATTATCGATTTTTGTGTTGCGTCCGATGCGGGTTTCACCCAGGCTGGCGCGATCAATGCATGAGTTGGCCTGGATCTCCACGTTGTCTTCAATCACTACCCGCCCAACTTGCGGGATCTTGTACCAGCTTCCGCTGTCATCTTTGGCGAAGCCGAATCCGTCCGAACCAATCACGACGCCGTTGTGCAGCAGCACATTGTTTCCGATCACGCAGTTTTCGCGGACCGAGACATGGGCATGCGCGAAAAAGTTTTTGCCGATTTTTACGTCGCGATAGATCACCACATGCGGCAGCAGCGTGCAGCCCTCGCCGATCTCGGCGTCCGCGCCGATGACCACGCAAGCGCCAATGGATGAGTTAGGGCCGATCCGCGCCGAGGGATCAATGACAGCGGTTGGATGGATACCGCGCTTTTCCTGTGGCTGAGAGTGCAGCAGCTCTACCGCGCGAGCGTAAGCAAACTGCGGGTTCCTGGTGCGCAATGCGGGCTTATCCAGGGCGGGAAACTTTTCCTCCACAATCAGCGCAGAGGCGCCCGTATTCCGGGCCATGGGCGCGTATTTGGAGCTAACCGCAAAGGTAATCTGGCCGGGCCGGGCTGACTCAATCGCGCCAACGCTGCTGATCTCAACATCCGCATCCGGCGGATCAAGCCTGGCGCCCAGCTTGTCCGCGATTTCTTTGAGCTTCATACCAATGGGTCCTGAGAAAAACCTGCCTAAAGGCGTGATTGTAACGGGAAGATGGAAAAGGTGAGAGGAAAATCGTTACGGCTCCACAAACAACTTTTCCTGGCGAATATCTTCCGCGGTCTTCTTATGTGATTCAGGACGCCCGATCACGGCCAATACGTTCAATTCCAGCAGGGAGGTCCTGGGAACAAAGACCCTTTGTGTATTGCCGCGGGTATCAGGAGGCGTAATTAGATATCCCTCAGGAATGACCTGCGTAAGGTCGTTTGCCATCAGGCCTTCCAGAACGTCGTTATCAATGAACCTGAGCCGCACCCAGAGCCCCTCCGTGCGCGGGCGGGTAGTAAAAGTCTTGCGTCCGGCGGTGGCAGTGTCGCTAAAGTCGCGAACAAAGTCCACGCTCTTGATTTCCGGCAGGTCAATCAGAACCACTTTACCGGATGGATTCAGCAGCTCAAGCTTGCCTTCCACCACAAAATGGGCTGGCGCAACGTAGCCGCTGATGGAGTCGCGGCCCATCTTGCGCACGATCACCTTTTTGTGCGTTGAAGGCATGGCACTCTGATTCTCGCACCTATTCCGGGGGCATCAAAGACGTCACCGCAGGTTTCAGGCATGAGGGGTAGCCAAAAGGTTAACCTTTATGATAATGTTTCGAGTTTGTTCGAGTCCCTGCGGTGACCATCTAACTCTTGTATAAAGTGCAAGTTACAAAAAGCCTGGAAGAATTGGTTAGCTCATCTGGCGGCAGCCGGAAGGGCGAAAGTGTGTTCCTTACCTGATGGCTGACTTTATTTACCTCATGGAAACCCGGCTTTCGCCGGACCAGCAGCGCGCCGTGGCGCTGGTGACGGATGTTGTGCGTGCCCACGAAATGAATGTTTTTCTTACCGGAGGGGCGGTCCGCGACATTATCAGCGGCTTTCTCATTCGCGACCTCGATTTCTCCGTACAGGGCAACGCCCTCAAGCTGCAAAAGGACTTTGAAAAGGCCGGAGCCGTCACGGAAGCCACGGACGAGAACACGCGGACCCTTATGTTGCTGCTTCCGGGCAATGTTCGCGCTGAAGTTACCAGCACGCGGTCAGAAAAGTATGACAAGCCGGGCAAACCGGCTGAGATCACGCAGGGCACAATTTATGACGATATGCGCCGGCGCGACTTTACCGTCAACGCCATGGCGCTCTCACTCAATCCCGGTTCGCGCGGCCTTCTCACCGACCCTTTCAATGGCGTGGCCGATATTGAAACCAAGGTGCTGCGCGTCCTGCATAATTATGCCTTCTATGAAGAGCCTTCACGGCTGATTCGCGCCACCCGTCTTCTCACCAGGTTCCATTGGACGCTGGAAGAGCGCACACAGGCCCGGTATGACGCGGCCAAAGAAAACAACTACATTGAGAATGTGTCCGATCGCGCCCTGGGACATGAGATTGAGCAGCTGGCGCATGAAGATAACCCAATCGATGTGCTGAAAGCCCTGGAAAAAGAAGGCTGGCTGAAAGTCCTGGCGCCGCATCTCTCCGTGGCCAAGGTGGATTCCGCGGGGCTGACCCAGGTGTTCAAGGTGAAGCAGCAGCTGCAAGAGGTGGGCCTGAACCCGGACGCCAGCCCGATTGTGATGCACTTCCTCACCCGCAAACTGGCCGATAAAGACATTTCGGCAATGCAGAAGCAGATCGTCAACAAAGGGTTTGTGGAACGCTGGAAGCACCTTGAAGACGATGCCAAGGATTTTGCCAAGAAATTAATGGCGCGCGATCTGGCGTTACCATCGCAGACGTGGAAATTCCTGATGACGAACCGGCCTGACGCGCTGCTGTTCAACGCGATCACGCCGCGGGCTTCTGCCGTGGAGCAGAAGATCAAGAACTTCCTGACCAAATGGCCACTGGTACGGCAGAAGCTTCCTTTCCCGGAGATGGCGGAGATGCGCATTACGCCGGAGCATCCGGAGTACAAGAAGATCCAGGATGAAGCTTTCCTGATGCTGCTGGATGGCAAGCTGCGCTCGCATACTGAGATTGTGAAGTTCCTGGAGCCATACTCTCCCCCGGAGCCACCGCCACCGCCTCCACCGCCGCGTCGCGGACGAGGCAAGAAAGAAAAGGATGCAGCGGCCCCCGGAGCGCCGGGAGATCAAGTCCCCAAAAAACGCGGACGCAAGCCGAAGAATGCTCTGGCCGGCGCGCCTGCACCTGCGCCAGCAGCGCCCGCGGCTGAGGCCGCAAAGAGTGCACCTCCGGCAGCGCCCGCGAAACAGCCATCAACGGCAGCAAAGCAGAAAGCTGCTCCTGTTGCGGCGAAAAAGGCCGTTCCGGCAAAAGCTCCAGCCAAGGCACCCGCTAAGGCCGCGGCCAAAAAGCCTGAAGCGAAAAAGGCAGCGCCCAAGAAAAAGCCTGCTCCAGCCAAGAAGGCAGGAAAGAAGAAGTAGCAGTTTTGAGGCGAGCCGCGCGATTTTTGCCCGGGACCGCCGCCAGCAGCTTCTTTCGAGTTTTTGCAGCAAATAGCGGAAGATGATTGGTCCTCAAGATCGTCTCAAGCTTTCTTCCTGCTTTATCATTACAGCCATGCTCAAACGAAATCGATGGTTTGTGATTGCGGGAATATTGTGCGTTGCCGCCGGGCTGGCTGCCGCGCAGGAGCGCTCACCACAGTCGGTGCGCAAGGCCGTCCGCGAATACCGGCAGCAGAATGAAGTGGAGATCGTCCGCAGCTATGTGGATCTGCTGTCACTGCCGAACGTGGCCAGCGATACCGCCAACATCAAGCTCAACGCCGACGCGATCAGCAAGATGCTGGAACTGCGCGGTTTTCGCGCGCAGCAACTCAATGTTCCGGGCGCTCCGCCGGTGGTTTATGGCGAACTCAGCACGCCCGGCGCGAAACATACACTCCTTCTTTACGCGCATTATGACGGCCAGCCGGTGGACAAAGCGCAGTGGTCGAGCGGGCCGTGGCAGCCGGTGCTTCGCGATGGGCCTGTGGACGGCAAGAGTATCCCGCTTGAGACGTTGAAAGGTCCGCTCAATCCTGAATGGCGAATCTATGCGCGCTCAGCCAGCGACGATAAAGCTCCAATCCAGGCCCTGCTTACTGCGATTGACGCGCTGAAGGCGGCCAAGATTCCCATCGGTGTAAATCTGAAAGTGTTTTTTGAAGGCGAAGAAGAGGCCGGATCTCCGCACCTGGGGGAAGTTTTCCGCCAGAACGCTGATCTGCTCAAGGGCGGTATATGGGTGTTGAGTGACGGGCCAGTCAACCAGACGCGGCGCCCACAACTTTATTTTGGCGCGCGGGGCGTGACTGATCTGGAACTGACCGTGTATGGACCGGGACGCGTTTTACATGACGGCCATTATGGCAACTGGGCGCCGAACCCGGCGGCCGTTCTGGTGGACCTGCTGGCCCACATGCGCGACGCGAATTCTCACATCCTTATTCCCGGTTTTTATGACGATGTACGGGCTTTAACCGCCGATGAAAAGCAGGCAATCGCGCAAAGCCCTGAAGTTGATGCGCAACTCAAGCAGGAGCTCGGCCTGGCGTGGACGGAAAGCGCCGGGGCCATGTTGCCACTGGCCATCACACAGCCGGCACTGAACATTCGCGGCATTGAGGCAGGACACGTGGAGGAGAAGGCGCAGAACGCCATTTCAACCACGGCCAAAGCGTCTATCGATTTCAGGCTGGTACCGAACCAGACTCCGGAGAGAGTCCACCAGCTGGTGGAGCAGTTCATCACGCAGCAGGGTTTCTACATTGTGCGGCAGACGCCGGACATCGAAACACGGCGGCAACATGCCAGGGTCATCAAAGTGATCTGGGGGCAGGGATACAAAGCAGCGCGCACAGCAATGGACGATCCAGCAGTGCGGCCGGTCATCACCACGATGGAACAGACGCTGGGAACTTCAGTCATCAAGATGCCGTTGCTCGGCGGAAGCATTCCCATGTACCTGTTTACTGATGTGCTAAAGACCCCGGTGGTCGGGTTGCCGATTGTGAATCATGACAACAACCAGCACGGCGCGAATGAAAACCTGCGGCTGCAAAACTTGTGGGACGGCATTGAGATATTTGCCGGGATACTGGCAGGAGCGGAGAAGAACTGGAAGTAATGGGCTGTTTTCGACGGCACTGATTAGTTGCGCTCCGGGCTAACGCTGCTCGATCTTCATGCCCTCTTCTGCGTGCTTGCGTAAGGCGGAGGCAAGTTCAGGGAATTTGTCGTCGGCCTCCATTGCCGAAAACACTTTCACAATGACCTTAGACGCGCTACCCGGAGAAACGTTAGATCGTTTATTTCTTTCAAGAAAACGTATTCATTTCAACCATATTTCAGCCATCCCGCGGTGGCTGCACTGGTATGATGAGCGCAGTCCCCAGATAGCTAGAAGATCCCCTATTGCTTTCTTCTTTGACGCGCGTACCGAGAGAACGCAGGCCAGAAGCTGCGGGACAAATCCTTTGCGTACGAATTGGAAACCTGTATCAAGCGGACTGGTTTTTGCCGCCGGCCCCAGATTGCTCGATCTCGAAATTCATGGAGGTACCTTGAGAAGCAAGTTAATGCATACAATCGCGCGCCTGTTGCTCGCGCTTACGGTAGTAAGCGCCGGATCTCTTCGTCTGAATGCTCAGCCAAAAGCCGGGCCGAAAGCGCAAAAGCCCGCACGCTCCGCGGCAGGCAGCGTCAACATTCCTATTCTTGATATCCAGTACACCAAGTTTGTCCTGAAGAACGGGCTGACCGTACTGGTGCATGAGGACCACAAAGCGCCCATTGTGGCCGTCAATACTTGGTACCACGTGGGCTCCAAGAATGAGAAGCCAGGAAAGACCGGCTTTGCGCACCTGTTTGAGCACCTGATGTTCAGCGGTAGTGACAATTTCAACCATACCTATCTGAATGCCATGGAAGGCGTTGGCGCAACCAATCTGAACGGCACCACCAACAACGATCGCACAAACTATTTTGAGAACGTGCCCACTTCCATGCTGGACTACGCGCTCTTTGCCGAGAGCGACCGCATGGGGCACCTTCTTGGCGTGCTTGACCAGAAGAAGCTTGATCTGCAACGCGGCGTGGTACAGAACGAAAAACGCCAGGGCGAGAACCAGCCTTACGGCGTGACAGAAGAACTGGTGGTTGAGAACACGTACCCCGTGGGCCATCCTTATTCCTGGACCGTCATCGGCAAGATGCAGGACCTGGATGCCGCCTCCATGAGCGACGTGCAGGAGTGGTTCAAGACTTACTACGGCCCCAACAACACCACGGTGGTGATTGCCGGTGACATAACGCCGGAAGTGGCGCGGCAAAAAGTGGAAAAGTATTACGGCGAAATTCCCGCCGGGCCGCCCATCGCCAAGCAGGAATCGTGGATCGCAAAGCGCACCGGTACGCACCGCGGCTGGGTGCAGGACCGTGTGCCGCAGGCGCGGTTGTATCGCATCTGGAACGTGCCGCAATATGGATCGCCGGAAGAAGCGCAGCTGAATCTGGTGGCGCAAGTGCTGGGCCGCGGCAAGACCTCGCGGCTCTACAAGCGGCTGGTCTATACAGACCAGACTGCCACCAGCGCCACAGCGACCAACGATACCAACGAGATTGGCGGTCAATTCGATTTCACCCTCACTGCCAAGCCCGACGTCGATCTCAGCAAGGTTGAGAAAGCTGCGGACGAAGAGCTCAAAAAATTCCTGAAAGACGGTCCCACGGAAGCCGAGTTGCAATTGGCCAAGACGCAGATCTTTGGCGGTTACGCCCGGATTGTCGAGCGCATCGGCGGCTTTGGCGGCAAGAGTGATCTGTTGGCCCGCTGCCAGACCTTTACCGGCACCCCGGATTGCTACAAGGACTATCTCAAACGCATCCAGGCCGCTACGCCGGCATCGGTTAAGAAAGCCGCCAATGACTGGCTTACCGATGGTGACTACGTTCTGGAAGTTCATCCTTACCCCGCCACGCTCAAGGCTGAAGCGAAACTAGATCGCTCCAAAGAGCCCGAACTTGGCAAAGCCATGTCACTCAATCTGCCGCCGATGCAGAAAGCCAGGCTCTCCAACGGCCTGAATATCGTGCTGGCGGAGCGCCATACCGCGCCGGTGGTCAATTTCACGCTGATGGTGGATAGCGGCTATGCCGCCGATCCCGCCAGCGCGCCCGGCACTGCCAGCTTCGCTCAGCGCATGCTGGAAGAAGGTACGCCCACGCGCGATTCGCTCAAGATCGGTGAAGAGCTGGAATCGCTCAGCGCCAATTTCGGCGCCGGCTCCAACCTTGACTGGGCGATCGTCAGCCTCAACACGCTCAAGCTCACCATGGACAAAGCGCTCAATATCTATGGCGACCTGATTCTTCATCCTGCATATCCGCAGAAGGAATTCGACCGCCTGAAGAAGGAGCGCCTTGCCGGCATCCGCCGTGAGAAGGTCGATCCCCAGTCCATGGGCCTGCGCGTGATTCCACAGCTGCTCTATGGCAAAGGCCATGCTTACGGCGTTCCATTCACCGGCACCGGCACGGAAGCCAGCCTGGAAAAGCTCACGCGCGACGATCTGGCCAAATGGCATGACACCTGGTTCAAACCCAACAACGCCACGCTGCTCATCGTGGGTGACACCACGCTCAAAGAGATCACTCCCCAACTGGAGAAGATCTTTGCCGGATGGAAGCCAGGCGACGTGCCTAAAAAGAACGTCACTACGGTACAGGCGGCGTCCAAGGCTCAGGTCTACCTGATTGACCGTCCGGGCTCGGGGCAGAGCACCATTTTCGGCGGTCTGCTCGCGCCTCCGCGCAACGACCCTGACTCAATTCCCATCCAGCTCGTCAACAATGTCTTCGGCGGAACCTTCAGCGCCCGCATCAACATGAACCTGCGTGAAGACAAACACTGGTCCTATGGTTCGTTTGCCGCCATGCCCCCGGCGCGCGGCCAGCGGCCCTACTTCAGCATTGCTCCCGTGCAGACGGACAAGACCAAAGAGTCTCTTGCCGAACTGGTCAAGGAGTATCGAGACATCATCGGCGGCAAGCCCATTGATGAAAAAGAGCTGGGGCGCGAACAGAGCAACGCCACCCTGGGCCTGCCCGGATCATTTGAAACCGTGCAGCAGCTCGCCGGCGCCTATGGCCAGATCATCCAGTATGGGCTGCCGGATGACTACTTCAATACCTTCACCCAGAAAGTGCTGGCGCTGGATCCCCAAAGCGCGAATGCCGTCGCTAAAAAACTCATCCAGCCCGATCACATAGTTTGGGTGGTGGTGGGCGATATGACCAAGGTGGAACAGGGCATCCGTGAACTAGATCTGGGTGAGATCCATAAGATTGATGCTGATGGGAATGCTGTGAAGTAACTATAGTTTTAGGATAGCTTGGCTGTAGTATTTAAGCCCGCCGCAAGGTGGGCTTTTCTATTTTCCTGAAGATAGAAATAGCTTCTGATAACTAAAACTATATATCTTATGGTTAATTTACTAAGTTGACACTTGTCAATTGAGGAAGCAGAGAATATAAGTGTCGAATTGCCTGGATCTTCCGGTAGCCCGCAAGCGCAAAGGAGAATGAAATAATGGTGAAGGGCAGACTTGATTTTCACATAGTTGTTGCTGTATGTGTGTTGGTCTTATTTCTGCTTGGTACAGCACAAGCGGGTGACAAGATGTTAACGAAACGGCTCATGGAAACGATAGCGAAGATAAACACGGGCAAAGGTCTTCAGATTCAGGAACAAGCTGCCCAGGATCTTTTTGAACTGACACGCAAGCAACACCAAAACATCGATGGTCGCACCATCCGCACCATAGTGTCTCTCCTGGATGCACCTGATGACTCTGTGCGCCATTGGGTCGCCAGAAGTCTGGGCAATTTTGGGCCCCGTGCCAGAATGGCAGCTCCCAAACTCAAACAATTACTTGCTGAAGCAGAGTGCATCGAATTTGGAAAAAATTCCGCAGGAGGCATCCGCCTTGCTCTGGAGCAAATGGGGATAACTCCCCCGCCACGTAACTGCGAAAACTGAAAGTGGGATTGGGGCGAAGCATCCACCTTTAGCCGATTTCGTCCCCAAGGCCTTTGGTTTATGCCTATCCAGGTCACTTATCCCTTCATCACCCACACCAGCACCGCGATTCCTACCACAATCCTGTAAATCGCGAACGGCATAAACCCTCGCTGGCGGACCCAGTTCATGAACCACGCCACTACGGCCAGCGCCACGATGAATGAAATCACAAAGCCGACGAGAAGCACAGCCCACTCATGGCCGTTGATGGGCATGCGGCCCAGCGCTTCTGCGCCGTGTTTGGGATGAAACGTCCGCAGCAGGTCGTATCCTGTCGCCGCGACCATGGTTGGTATGGAGAGAAAAAAAGAAAACTCGAGCGCCGCGGTGCGTGACATGCCGGCTACCTGTCCGGCGGCGATGGTCGCCATGGAGCGCGATGTGCCGGGAAACACCGCTGAAGCCACCTGGCAGATACCAATCCAGATTGCCTGCATGAGGGAGACGTCTTCCGTGCGCTCGGTCATGTGACGGCCCACGGTGCGCGGCGAACCGAAATAAGCGTCGATGATCCACATGACGATGCCGCCCACGAGCAGCGAGAGTCCCATTACGGTCAGGCTCTCAAGATGCTTGCCGATCAGCTTGGTCAGCAGGAACGACGGAACAGCCGTGCAGAGAAACGCGATCATCACCAGGGTAAGCGGATGCGTGAGCGCGGTGCGGTCCTGGCGCTCGCCGCGCGGAAAAGTGGCGAGAAACCGCGCGATGCGCGCGCGAAAATAAATGGGCAGGCAGAGAATGGCGCCCAACTGGATCACGATGGAGTACATCTTCCAGTAAGGATCGTCCAGCGGGAGGCTGAACAGCTTTTCCGTGATGCGCAGGTGGGCCGTGGAGCTGACCGGCAGAAATTCCGTAAGGCCTTCAACGATGCCTAAAAAAACAGAGAGCAGATAGTCGTGCAAAACTCCTCCATGGATTATTTGCGGTCAGCTTCCGCGTTATAGGTTGGGATGCCCTGTTGCAGCGCATACATCAGCTCCAGGGCGCGCGGTTTCCAGTCATCTTGCTTTGCGCCTGCATCAGGCGACTTGGCGGCAACTTCCTGGGCCAGCTCCATGGCTTTCTTGCGGGCCTTCTCGCTTTTGTCATTCTCGCGCTGTGCGCGGTACATCTCCACCAGCGCGCCCTGCCGCCATGCGGCGTTGAAGAGAGCTTCCGCGGCTTTGGGAGATTGTGGATGCTCGCGCGCATACTTCTCATACAGCTCAGTCTCTTTTTCCGGACATTTGGTCTCGCCTTTCCATGAGCCGCAGACTTTGTTGTCGATCAGGTTGTACGCGGCCAGGTCTGACCATTTGGTGTGCGGAAATTTCTTCATCACCAGCTTCAGGTTTTCATCGTCCATGGGCACCCGCATGTCAGGGTTCATCTCACGCGAGGAAGGCCGCCGGCGCACGTCAGCTTTTTCCAGCTGCCAGCGGATGTCAGCGGCGCGCCACAAGGCTTCCCCAGCCAGCGGGGAGGCGGGGAAATATTCATAGAGCCGATAGTAAAGCCGCATGGCATCTTCTGCCGCATTCTTCCTTCCGCCGCGCTGCTCCGCCTGATTTTCAGAGTCCACGGCCTCGCCGTAAATAATCTGGTCGCCGCTGGGCGTGGAAGTTGTAATGACCACGTTGCTCGGGACCCACCCGCTGATCTCGCGCATCGTCTGCCGTTCCACGTCAACATCCACCACGGCCAGCAGATGCGACCATGGTTTGTTATCGACCGTGGTGTGGTCCATCAGAAAAATGTCGCGGCCGCGCGTGACGCGTCCCAGCTTTTGCGCGCCGGGATCGGGTGTTACGTACAGCGTGACTTCGCTGATGACGGTGCCATGTTCCTTGTCCGCGGCAAAAGCCACGGCGGAAATTGCGATCAAAAGCGTAAGCAGGGAAAGTCTATGTTTCAACACGGGGTGCTTCACTCCTCTGCCGGTCCGTACAGCGTGATCTTTTTTTCCAGTTTGTACACAAGATCAAGCGCGCGCGGCTTCCAGTCACCTTCTGGGTACTGGCTGCTGATCTGCTGGGCCAGCGCCAGCGCCTTCTTGCGTGCGGCTTCGCTCTTCTCGCGGTCATTATTGATGCGATGGATGTCCGCCAGCGCCGCCTGCCGCCACGCCGCATGAAACAGCGCTTCAGCCGCCTTGGGCGATTGCGGATGCTCATGCGCATACTGCTCAAACAACACAGACTCTTTCTCCGGACACTCCGCCTGTCCGCGCCACTCCGCGCAAAGCTTGCCTTCCAGCAGATCAAACGCGGCCAGCTCTGCCTGTTTCGACTGCGGAAATTTCGCGATGACTTCTTTCAGATATTTTTCTTCCATCGGCGCTCCGGATCGGAGGAGGCCGGGCTTTGCCAGCTGCCAGCGGATGTCCGCCGCTCGCCACATGGCTTCTGCCGCCAGCGGAGATCCGGGAAAGAGCTCAGGCACGCGGGCGTAGAGCCGAAGCGCGTCTTCGGCGGCGCCTTTGCGTCCACCGCGCTCTTCCGCCTGGCGCTCGGAATCCACGGCCTGGCCAAAAATGATCTGGTCGCCATTCGCGGTGGAGGAGGTGATCAATGTTTTGGCCGGGAGCCAGCCCGTAACTTCCTTGCTGATCTGCGCCTGGTCAGCCGCCAGCGATGCTTTAATCCACGGCTGGCCGTCTGCGTTGGTCCGCTCCAGTACCGTGAGGTCGGTGCCCCGGCTTACCTGGGAAAGCTTCTGTGAACTTGCGCCGGCTGAGGCGTACAGAGTCTCTTCTCGAATCAGGGTTCCGCGGTCATTATCTGCGGCAAAAGAACCGGCGGCAAATGGGCCCAAGGCCGCAAGAGCAAGCAGAAGTGGCAATCTAAATATTTTCCAGCGCTTCACCATTATTTACCTTACACGGTTTGCAACAGCATGTCAGAAAAAAGCTGGGGCTCAATGTTGCCTCCAGTCAGCACCGCCACGGTCCTGGAGGAGACCGGCAGCTCGTCGGCGTGGAACATGGCCGCTGCCGTGGTTACGGCGCCACTGGGCTCGGCAAGGACGCGTGCCGAAAACAGCAGACGCCGCATCGCCCGCCGGATTTCGTGTTCTGTCACGGTGACAATGTCATCCACGTATTTGCGTATGTGCTCAAAGTTGATCTCGCCAATGCTCTGTGAACGAAGGCCGTCAGCCGCGGTGCGCATCGCGCTTTCGCCTGAGATGGATTGTATCTTTCCCGAGCGCAGGCTTGCCTGTGCGTCTGCCGCAAACTCCGGCTCCACGCCGATGACCTTGGCTTTCGGGTTCGATTCCTTAATCGCCGTCGCAATCCCGCTGATCAGCCCGCCACCGCCGATCGGCGCCAGCACCAGATCAACATCACTGAGGTCTTCCAGAATCTCCAGCCCAATCGTGCCCTGGCCGGCGATGATTTTTTCATCGTTGTAAGGAGGCACGGCAATCAGCCCGCGCTCACGCTCCAGCTCCTCTGCTTTTTGGATGCGCTCTTCGCTCGCCGGGCCCACCAGCACAACCTCCGCTCCCAGCGCGCGCGTCGCGTCCAGCTTCACCTTAGGCGCGGTGCCGGGCATAACGATGGTGGCTTTCACGCCCAGCGCGCGTGCGGCAAAGGCCACACCCTGCGCGTGATTGCCGCTGGAGTGCGCCACCACGCCGCGGGCACGCTCTTCCGGCGTGAGCGATGAAATCTTGTTATAAGCTCCGCGCAGTTTGAATGAACCAATGGGCTGCAGGTTCTCCGGTTTAATAAAGATCTGCCCGTCGTCAGGAAATTTGCAGAGCACCAGCGGCGTGCGCACGGCAATGGTGCGGAGCAGGGATCGTGCCTGTTGAATGTCTTTTAGGGTCACCATGGGTCTGAATGAAGTCTCAGTACTCATGGTAAATGAGGACTCGCCCGGTCGTTTGCCGTAAGCAAAACAGAACCGCAAAAAACACGAAAATACTATACCCTGCCCGCCCGGGCGGCATCGATTTCGCCGATGAAGGCATTGCTGTATCGTGTAACATCGCATGCGGTACGCCGATAGGAGCCGCATGGATGTCCATCTGATTGACGGAACGTATGAGCTGTTCCGGCACTTTTTTGCCGTACCCGCCATCGCGGACGCAAGCGGGCAGGAAATTGGCGCGGTGCGTGGCGTCCTGGCGTCCGTTGTGTCGATGATCGAAAAGGGCGCAACCCATCTTGGCGTTGCCACGGACCACGTGGTGGAGTCATTCCGCAACGATCTGTATCCCGGGTACAAGACCAGTGAAGGCGTAGCTCCGGAGCTGCTTTCGCAATTTCCTGTTCTTGAGGAAGCGCTACAGTCGATGGGAGTGCTGGTGTGGCCTGAGGTCTATTTTGAGGCCGATGATGCGCTTGCCTCCGCTGCCACTAGCGCTGCAAAAGATGCTCAGGTGCGGCAGGTGTTCATCTGCACGCCGGACAAAGATCTGGCCCAGTCTGTGGTGGGTACTCGCGTGGTCCAACTGGACCGCCGTCGCGAGATCCTGCGCGATGAAGCCGGCGTGGTGGAAAAGTTCGGCGTGAAGCCCCAATCGATCCCCGACTACCTCGCCGTGGTGGGTGACAGCGCCGATGGCTATCCCGGCGTAGCGGGCTGGGGAGCAAAAGCGGCGGCCCTTGTCTTCTCACAGTATTCTCATCTTGAAGACATTCCGAAGGACTTGAAAGAGTGGCATCCGTCCATTAAAAGAGCACGCGGTCTATCAGAATCTTTGTTCGGCGCGTGGGATGATGCTCTGCTGTTTCGCACCCTGGCAACACTGCGGCTGGATGCGCCGGTTTTTGATACCGTCGAAGAGCTTCGCTGGCAGGGCCCGCGCGCTGATTTTGAGGAAACCTGCCGGCGACTGAAGGCGCCCGACCTGCTACGGCGCGTGACGGCGGCGAAATCGCCCAGACAATAAATCCCGCCAAAAAATTATCTCTTATCGGTCATTAGCGCCACGCAGTGCCTCGCGGAAGGTAGTGGTACATTTGGAACAAAAAAATCGTTATCCCGTCTATGACGACAACGGCCAGTGTCAAGGGTAAAAAAGACAGACGGGGGCATCGCGCTGGAAACGCAGTCAAGGGCGCCTGCGGTTGGGCGTTTATCTCGACCCTTGACGGCGTTCCAGCGCCCTGACAATCGA